>NZ_OZ181656.1:0-1417791 GCF_964263245.1 Spiroplasma endosymbiont of Polydrusus formosus | reverse complement strand
GATGATGGATCTCATTTTAAATCAATATACCGTTGAAATTTATATACACAAGAACCTAATTTAATTTTAGATGAAAATAGTAATGTAAAAGTTAAAGGAGAATAAAAAAATAGACATTAAATCTATTTTTTTATTTTGGCTTAATTGTAATTTTAATATCATAATTAGATATATTTATAATATTATGTATTTCTACATTATTTGTATTAAATATTATATTTCCATTTTCTGATTTAGGAAATGCTGATGTCCCCATATAATAAATATTTCCGTAACCCCCGACCCCCATAAATTTAGGAATAACATTTTTTAAAATTATATTTGAAAAAAGTGATATTAGTTCAATTAAAAGGTACTTTAAAAACTCTTTAATACCCTTGAGAAAATGATAAAAATATAACAATAGATGTTTCTAACCAAAACGTTTTAGGAATTATAAATAAAAGTAAAAACCCTATTAAAATTACAATTAAGCCAAAATAAAAAAATAGATTTAATGTCTATTTTTTATTCTCCTTTAACTTTTACATTACTATTTTCATCTAAAATTAAATTAGGTTCTTGTGTATATAAATTTCAACGGTATATTGATTTAAAATGAGATCCATCATCTTTATCATTAAAACGAAAGGTGTACACCAGCTACTGTATTCTCTTTCTGCAATAGTTTGTAAATCATGACTTACTCTATAAAGTTTTGCATTATTATATGATGTATCTATTAGAGTATTATCTTTGGCTAAGCCAACATCTTTATATTTTTTTAATGTTCATTTATCTGTTTTTAAACCTCTTCATAAAATAAAATAATATTTATTATTTCCAATTTCACTAAACGGTTTTTCTTGTGGTGCTATTCATTCTAAAATACCATTTTTATTTTTATATTGTTTTTTTCTTTTAATTGTATTAATTCATCTTCATTATATTGTGGTGGTTTATTACAAGCAACTAAACTTATTATGCTTATTATTCCTACTAATGATATTGTTCATATTATACTTAATAATTTTTTCATATAAAATATTCTTTCTGTTTTTTTATACTTTAATTAAAAATGAAAATAAAAATTTATTTCCATTTTTATATATTTTTAATATTATCCATCGCCACCAAATCAACCATAATTCTGATAATCTTGTTGTTGATTATAACAATGTTTAGATGTTGCATCAACAATATCTTTTGCTACAACACTTTTTTAACATAATATGCTATTCCAGTTGTTGCTGCGGTCGCTCATACAACAGCACCTCGCTGTCTTTTATCTCTTTTTAAATTTTCTAAATTATTTTTTTGTGGGTAATTAATTTCACTATTTAATTTTTTGATAATAACTAGCAGCAATCGTTGTTGGTGCCGTACTCCTGCTAATTGTTAATACATTTAATAAACTAAGTATTTTTCATAATTGTTTTTCTCCTTTTCTTTTATCTTGAAACTTTTTATAAATACTCATTATTATATATATATATATATATATATATGCAAGAAAAATTATGAATTATTTTAAAATTTTATCTTTTAAAATAACCATTATTACGTGTTTTAAGGGCTAGATTATAAATTAAATATATTAATATTAATTTATATTATTTTATATATATTTATATGTGCTGTGTTTTTTTTGTTTGTAATTGTTTAGTATTAGTTTATAAAAAGTATTTTAATTATAAACTATTAGTATATAATTAATTTATAGGTTTAATCTTTTTCCGTAAAAAAGAGTTTACGCCGACTTGTTAATCGAACAAGGATAAAAAAAGAGGAGTTTATAAAATGGCACTTAAAAAGAGCAATTAATCGAATAAGGTTTAAGTAAATAAATATCAGAAAATATCTTAAATCAGTTTAATAATTAAGCAAAGCAAATTAGAGAAAATGTGCAAAACCGCGAAGATGTTATATCAAAAGAAGACTTTTTATTAAACTATCTAATGAATTAGATAAATTAAAGGCCTTTAAAGGCATTCCAACCACTAAAATTGAAGATATTAAAACTAATTTAGAAAAAATTATGGATAATTCTTTAACTAAAAAAATGCAAACTTTAAAAGAATTAAAACATGATTTGTTTGTGCAAAAACAACCATCAGTTTAACCAACTAATTTAATTAAAGATATGATTGAAAAATCGGTTTAAAATAAGAATAATGATTAAATTGAAATTATTAAAGAAAAAGGAGCATATACTTCGGAAGATATTAAAAAATTAACTGATTATACACTTAAAAACCTTAGATAAATAAGAAGTGAATATTATGGCAACAATTAATTTGCCACAAATACCTTTTGCGTTAGGGGGTAATAAAACAGATCAAAAAGCGTATGTTGATATGGTTAATGCTTTATTTTGAGTGGACTTTTATATAACGAATATGCAAGTATTATGAAAATATGCAACAGCAACAGCAGAGCAAGTTGTTTGATTACCTAATGCAGGACAAGTATTATATAATTTAAACTTATTGTGTGGTGTGACAAGATTATTATGCATTACAAAACGGTGGGACAACTCACAAACTATAGGATTAACAAGAATTCCGGTTCTGATTGATAAAAAATTTAATTTAAAATTAATTAATGAGGCTTTTGATTTAGCAATGATAGAACAAAATATTAAAAATAGTGTTATTGCTGATGCTATTTCTAGTGTTGTACAGAATAAATTTGTTAATTTAGAATGTGAATTAATTCAAGCTATTTATGATTATTGTTTAGCAGATGGTCAATATGAAGTAATTCCATTTCGTATAGTTATACAGCCGATAATGTCGATGATGCAAATAAAGCACTCTTTACATTAAATGAAACTTTGATTGAGTTAACAAATCAAATTAGTAATTTATATTTTGGTTTGCCAATCGATAAAATGTTTATGGTTTTAGGTCGAAGAGCCTATTTAGGGTTAACACCTGCTTATTTAAAAGTAATTTGTTAACAATCCTGATTAAAAGCAAAGGTTAATTGTGAATTATATGAAAATATCGCAATGGGTATTCCTGTATCAAAAAGTTTTAATTTAGAAAAAACATATACAAAAGGACAAGTTAACCGAGATAAAGGTTATAATTTTAATAATATAAATGGTTTACTTATTAATAAACAAGTATGAACATATTCAATTAATATGGATGCTATTCAACAAGTTTTAAATAATGATATTGTTAACCCTAAATGAATTGGTGAAGTGCAATATGCAACACCAACTATTTTATATTCTAAAACATGTAAAATTATTTTTAAAAAACAACCAACACAATAATAAATTGATATTGTTAAAAGTAATCTAAATAAAATATTTATAGTACCTGTTGATTATAATATTATCACTTAAAAGTATAATAAAAATATAGATACATTATCAAATCTAAAACATGGTATAGTTAAAATATATATTAGCAAAATTAATAAATTATATACACACACTATTCATATAGAAGACCAAACACAAACAACAGTCGAACAATTAAAACCCGCAATTTAAAAATGTTGTTTAAAAAGCAGTTAAAATAGTAAATAATTCTTTAACTAAAAGTGATTTTAATTACTTTATTGGAAGTAAGGGTGAAGATTTACTAATAAATATTACAAAATGATATAAAGGTTTTTGTACAAATTAAAGGTAAAAAAAACGCTACTGGTTAAACAAAGTCAATTGAAGTAGTAATTAAAAATTCTTAATAAACAATTAATTTATTAATATTACGGGTTTTGATTTGTTGGCATAAAATTTAGGAAATAAACCTTTAATAAATAAATTTGTTAATTTAATTAATAATGTTAATAAGTTTGCTTCATATTATGCTAATCCCTTTCAAAGATTACAAATAAAATTGAAGATATTTATCAAATGATTAAATCCAATTTACTTATTTAGATTTAATTAAAAAAGTTCATAAAAAAGAAATACAATAAATATTAAATCAATTAGAAAAAGATAATAATATTAAAAATAAACAACAATTTAAAAATGAAAATTATCTAAATACTAATTGGCAACCTTTAAATAGTAGTTGATTTGATAGTGGTATGTTTAATATAACAAATAAATTAACTTTAACAGGTAATTTAACTATTTTAATATATACAAAAACAGTAAAACACCCAAAATTTTATGGTCCATATGTTTATCCTGGTATTCCAGTTGAAATTTGAAAATCATTAAGTAATGCTGTATATAATGCAGGGACTTTATTTTGGTGTTATTGATTAAGAAAATGATTGCCTAGTCATTTAATAAATTAAATTAAAAAAACGATTACCACAATAATTAAAAGAAAAATACTCAAAAGGAAATATTAAATTAACATTACCAACAGTTCAAAAATTACAACAAATTAAAAAATTTATTAATAATTTAAAGATTAAGCATTTTAATTTTGATTTTGCTGGTGAAATTAATAATAAAAAATGATATCGAGAGCGAAAAAAGTGATGTTAAAAACATTAAGAATTTATATAAAACACTAGTTAAAAGTATGTTTTATAAAAATAATCAGGCTATTTAAAAAATAAAAAAAACACAAAGAAATATTAATAGTTATAAACCATCTAATTTAAGAAATAAATATCGTAATCAATTAAGGGGTGTTTTGTATGGAAAATAATTTAAGTAATTTGTTATTTATAACAGTTGAAGATGTAAAAGAAAGTAAACTTTGACAACCTATTAATGACTGTAAGCAATCTGCTTATAACGATAATTTAATTTATAATGCTATTTTAAAAACTAGTTTATGAATGGATAGATTATTAGGTGGCACAATTTCAGATAAAATAAATAAAAAAGATTTATTCCCGTGATTAAAAAAAGATAATAATGGAATAATTGAATATGATAAATGATTAAGTTATATTCAATCTGCCTGTTTATTAGCAGTTATGAATTGATATTTACCAAAAGGAGTTAATGATTTAATTGATAGTGCATCATTTCCACAAGGTGGGGTTGCTTATTTACAAACTAATGACCCGAAAGAATAAAAATATTACTTGTGATGTTAAAAATGCTTTAAAATTAGCTGGTGAAATAATTGATATTATATCTAGTAAAAACAGTATCTAGACCTTATAATTATAGTTTAGATAATTAAACTCATCCATGAGAAGAAGAATATAAACATATTAGTAAAAAAACTTTTTATCCAAAATTATTATTTTGATTAAAATAATTATTACAAACAGATAATTCAATAAATATAAATTATCCTATTATTAATGATTTTTCTAAAATTGATTATAATGAGTATATTAAAATTAATATAAATGATTGATAAATTGTTGACACTAGTGACTTAGATAATAAAAGGTTTGATTATCAAATACAAAATTGAGATAAAGAAAATTATAAATACAATATTTAAATTGGAACAAGTATGAAAAATAATTATTATTTATCAACGTACAAAAATTTTAAGGGAAAAATAACTTTTGGATCATTTTATTTAGAAAATAAATTTTCTCATCGTGTATAATTAGAAGATGATGGAATTATTGCTATATGTGCCGGTGGGACAGATGGGACAATTTCTGATTTACACATTAAAAAAATAAATCATAAAGGATTTTAATTAATTAAACAAGATAAAACAACTTTATTATAAATGGTGCTTTACCTTGAAATTGATTTAAAAAATACCATATTTCAACTTATAATTTAACTCATAAAGATATTAGAGAATGGGAAATAAAATATAAAATTCGTAGTTGAGTAGTTAGTTTTTATACATTAATATTTTTAACATTAAATTGTTGATTAGAATATGAGATGATTGATGGTATTAAAAATAAAATTGATTGATATAATTATGGTAAATATTGAAGTAATGGCATCGCTATTTTATTAACACCCTTATTTACCCATGGAATTCAAGGAATATTTGTTGCTAGTAGTAAACCAAAGGTAGATATGAAAATAAATATTCCACGATTAAAATTATCTAAAATGGGATTAGTATTTACAATTTTATCTTTCATTACTTTAATAATTTTTTTAATTATTATTTGAATTGATAAATCAAAATAAAAAACCATTTAAGACATTGTTTAGATTGTCGGATTAATGGATAGGTTCCGATAAGTTGGACCATATTTATGTGGACTTTCAAATAAAATATAATTATGAAAAAAGTAGGAATATAAAAATAGGAAGAAATTCATGGTATATTAATTTAAAAAACAAACTGTTTTATTTTATCAAAATAGCAAAACAATTGTTGAAATTTTTAAGGAATATAAGTTGTTAAAATCAACTATATATCAGTGAATTGAAAAATTTCATAATTCTGGATTTTTTAAAGCGAAAAATAATCACACTGTTGAAGAAAATGAACTTTGTGAGATTGCCTTGCGAAAATAATTAATCCAATTATAATGAAAAACAACTTTTTAAAGAGAACGGCGCTAATGGTTGATGAAAAAATAGAAATTATTAACAATAATAAAGAAAAATATTCCATGCGAAAAATTGGTCAAATAGGATCAAAATTAAAGATAGCAAAATTAACATATTACTATCAAATTAATAAATGTGGCTATAGTTGATATTAATAATTATGAACAAAAAGTTATCAGCGCATTTAAGCTAATCGCAAAATTTATGGATCTTGTAAAATTAAAGCTTTTTAAATCAGAAAGATATTATCTTATCGCGAAGAAAAATTCACCAACTTATGATTAAAGATTAGTTAGTATCTAAATACACCAAATTAAAATATTGTAATCATAAGTTGGTGTTTAATAACAACAAAATTAGCAACGTTTTAAACCATGAATTTAATAATAAACAACCCAATGAAGTTGTTGTTAATGATTTAACATATGTTCAAGTTGGTACTAAATGACATTATTTTGTTTGTTAATTGATTTGTTTAATCGTGAAATAATTGGCTATAGTGTCGCGCGAGACAAACAAAACAGTACAACTAGTGCAAAGAAACCTTCTATTCAATTACACAAAAGACCATTAAAACAAATTACGTTATTTCATACTGACTGGGGCAATGAATTTAAAAATAAAATCATTGATAATACCTTAAATATTTTTAACACCAAACAACCATTAAGCAATAAAAGCTGTCCTTATGATAATGTTATGTCTGAAACAACTTACAAAAGTTTTAAAACATAATTTATCAAGAGGCAAAAATTTATAAATTTAACCCAATTAAAATACGAATTATTTGACTTTGTGCATTGATGTAACAATATTTTAATTAATGGTAGTTTAAATTATTTAATACATGTTGAATTTAAAAAACAACAGTCCATATAAAAGTATCCTAAAAAGGGTTGCCAATTCATCTTTATTTTATATATAATACATTATAAGAAAAAATAAAGGGAATTTATATAAAAATGATAAAATTTAAACATTTAATATTTGATGAACAAGATTTTTTAAGAATTTATTGTTATCTGATGCTTGTAAAAAAAGCACAATTAATTTATCTAAAATAGCACGACAAACAAGAAGAGATATTAATACTATTAAAAGATAAATTAAGCAATTTAAAAATATACAATATTTATAAAAGATTATAAACAAAAGCGTAAAAAATGTATTAAAAAAATACCTGAATTTACAAAAAAACAATTAAATTTTATTAATAGAAGATTTAATGTTTATCGTGATTCTCCATCACAACTTATCCATTGTTATTTTATAAAGTTTGGTATTAAATTTCCTGTTTGTGTTAAAACATTGTATAAATTAATTCGTTTGGGTTTTTATGGTTTTTAAAAACATAATTTACGTCATCGCTGTAAAAATATAAAACAAAACAAAAACCTGATAATCGTGGAAAATTAATTAATTTTAAATCAATTTGAGATTTTGAAAATAAAGTTTATAGTGTTGGTTGATTTGAAATTGATACTGTTGTGGGAAAAAACCATCAATATAGTTGTTTGATATTATTTGAACAGTCAAGTAATAATTACTTTGCAATAAAATTAAAAAATAATAGTACTGGCAGAAATTGTAACAAAATTTAAAGATATTGTTATAAATAATAATTTAATAGGTAAAATGAAAGGAATTATTACAGATCAAGGCAAAGAATTTAGTAAATGAAGAGAAATGGAAATATTTGCTGAAACACAAGTTTATTTTTGTGATCCTGGTAAACCACAACAAAAACCATTAATTGAACATATAAACAGCGAATTTAGATATTCATTTCTTTAAGGGAACTGATTTTAATAATGTTGGTCAAAAAATAATAGATTTAGTAGTTAATATTATAAATTATAAATTTCGATCATGTTTAAATTGAATAAGTGCAAAAGCAATGTTTTTACAAAATATTAAATAAATTTATTAGTTTTTAAAATTAATAAATTATTTTTAGTGTTCTTAAATGTACTTAAAATGAAATAAAATAACAAAAATATTTTTTTTGAAAAAATGGTTGCAATTTATTAAAAATATTTAATTATTAACTCAACAATATATAAATTTGGCCGTTTGTATCTACACAACGCCTTTTAAAATAAATTCTTTGTGAATTGAAAATTTATTATCACACATAATTGTGATCCCTTCTTGTTAACATTTTAAATTTATTTTGTTTTAATAATTTCTTTAATCCGCGCGTTTTTACCAACACGATTACGCATATAGTAAATTCTGGCACGACGAACACGACCATATTTTATAATTTCAATCTTATCGATTAATGGTGAATGCAAGGGGGAGTTTCTTTCAACACCAACACCATTACTAATTTTACGAATTGTAACTGATTTAGTAATTCCGCTGCCTTGTAATTTAATTACTACCCCTTCGAAAACCTGAATTCTAAACTTATTTCCTTCTTGAATTTTAAAATGAATTTTAATTGTATCTCCTGAAGAAAATTCTGGTAAATCACTACGAAGTTGATCTTTTGTAATTTCGTCTGTTAAACGCATATTCATAATTGTTTTTTCCTTTCTATGGGAATTAAACCTACTTCTCTTTTTTAATTTTTGCTAATAAGATTTGTTGTTTTATAGTTAACGTTTTTTTTTTTTTTTGTAAAAGATCAGGGCGTTTTAATCAAGTTTTTTTAAATGCTTCATATTCACGTCATTGGATAATCTTCTGATGATGTCCACTTAATAAAACTTCTGGAACAGAATGACCGTCGTATACAACTGGTTTTGTATAAACAGGATAGTCTAATAAATTATTAGTGAAAGACTCATTCAGGTGTGATTGCGTATTAATTACATTTTCACATAAACGCGTAATACTATCAATTACAATCATACTAGCTAACTCACCACCAGTTAATATATAATCACCAATTGATAATTCATAGTCAATATAATATAAAATTCTTTCATCAAAACCTTCATAATGCCCACAAATTAAAATTAAATCATTATCCGCTGTGGCAAAATGTTGTACTTGTTGTTGATTGTATTGTTTGCCTTGTGGTGATAATAAAATTGTAATACTTTTTTTGGTTTTATGTGATTTAATCGCGTCAACTAATGGTTCAATCATTAAAACCATCCCTCCCCCACCACCACATTGATAATCATCAGTCTGATGATGCTTGCCAATACTATAATCACGAATATCAACAATTTTAATTGTAATTAGTTTTTCCTGAAGAGCTTTTTTAATAATTGATGTTGTCATAAAACCATTAAACATTTCTGGAAATAAAGTTAATACGGTAAACTTTTTCATCTTAAATCACCTTTTCAAAATATTTTTTTAGTGTTAAAGATCGATTTTTCAATATACTCTTCAACATTTGAAATTATCATTAATATTTTATCATTCTTTTTAATTTAAAAAAACAAGACGGGCTTTTGTTACAAATTTATTTACTAAAATACCAATTTGATGTTGATAAAATACAGCAAAATTAATTAAATTTTCTTGACTAATAACTTCGGTATAATCTAATTCTACTTTTTGAACAAAAAAAATAACATTCTTTAAAAGAAGAATACTTTATTAATATTAGTAAATAATTTAAACTTTATAATATAATCTTGCTTAAAAGCAATAATTTTGCTTAATGTTACTAGCTTATAAATATCTGTAACTGAATAAACATTAATTTATCAAGTAATTTATCGATATTTTTGATATGTTTACTAATAAAGTAGTTCTAACTTCACTTTTAACAGCATTGGTTTTTTAACCTTAAAAATTTTTAATAAAGCTTCCCTATATAAAACCTCAAACTTAATATTAACTTTAATTTGATCTAATTGTAATTTGATATTTATTAAAGTTTGTACAATATTAGCAATTAAACCGGCTTTCCAAAAACATACCAAAAAATTCTTCGATACACATTACTAACAAATTAATTTCTACCAGCTTTATCATTGGCATCTGAATAATTTCATATACAATTCGTTGTTATTATTCTGACAAGTTAACGGATTAATTAAATGATTAAGTTCGGTAATATACATTAATTAACGCCACATTATTTAATTACAACTATTTCTTTGCAGGATTTGTTGTTTTGGTTTTAGTACCTTATTCTGCATATGCTTTGGTACTTTTTACTTTCACGCCTTATGTTACTTTAATTTTAGTAATTTATACTTTTGTACTATCTGCCGCTTTTGCTTTCGTACTCTTTGCTGGCTTTGCCACACGTTTTTCATTATGCAATTTAGTCATTAAACCTTCTTTGCTTAACAAATTACGAACAGTATCACTGGGTTTTGCCCCTATTGATAATCATTTATAAGCAAGGTCTTGATTAATTTTAACATCACCATTGATTGGATTATATGTTCCAATTAATTCAATATATTCGCCATCACGCTTCACACGAGCATCTATTGCAACAATTCGATAAAACACTGCTTTCTTTTTACCCATTCTTTTTAAACGTAATTTTACCATTAATAATTTCCTTTCTAATTTCTGCGCCCATGTTAAACTATAAAAATTAACATCCCTTGTATGATACCCTAAATTAAAAAATAGTCAAGTTTTTTAACTTAACACTTTTATTTTTTGGTAATCTTATTTTTCTAACTATATTGAATTATTTTTAAACACTTTTAACAATGTTTGGCACAAAAACATCTTTTTTGGGAATGCTATTCGTTTTTTATATAATGCCCCAAATATAATGCCAAATATTTTTTCATTTACTAGCTTATTAAATGTTTTGCCATGATATTTAAAATGTAATCGATTGTTTAAAAACAAATATAAATATTGCAAAATAATAAATAAGCTTATGGATTGGAAATCATTTTTATGACACTTTTTATATGGACTGTTGTTTTCTTAAATTCAACAAAGTATTAAATAATTTAAACTACCATGAATTCGAATATTGTTACATCAATGCACAAAGTCAAATAATTTGTATTTTAATTGGGTTAAATTTATAAATTTTTGCCTCTTGACAAATTATTTTTTAAAACTTTTGTAAATTGTTTCAGCCCCAGCATTATCATAAAGATAGCCTTTATTGCTTAATGATTGTTTGGTGTTAAAAATATTTAAGGTATTATCAATGATTTTATTTTTAAATTCATTACTCCAGTTATTATGAAATAACGTAATTTGTTTTAATGGTATTGTAATTGAATAAAAGGTTTCTTGCACTAGTTGTATTGTTTTATTTGTTCGAGAACTATAGCCAATTATTTCACGATTAAACAAGTCAATTAACAAACAAAGATAATGTTATTTATCGCCAACTTGAACATATGTTAAATCATTAACAACAACTTCATTGGGTTGTTTATTAATTAAATTCACGGTTTAAAACGTTGCTAATTTCGTTGTTATTAACCACCAACTTATGATTACGATATTTTAATTTGGTGCATTTAGATACTAACTAATCTTTAATCATAAGTTGGTGAATTTTTTCGCGATAAGATAATATCTTTTTAAATTAAAAAAGCTTTAATTTTACAAGATTCATAAATTTTACGATTAGCATTAAATGCGCTGATAACTTTTTGTTCATAATTATTAACATCAACCATAGCCGTATTTATTAATTTGATAGTAATATGTTGATTTTGCTATCTTTAATTTGATCCTATTTTACCAATTTTTCGCATGGAATATTTTTCTTTATTATTGTTAATAATTTCTATTTTTTGCTAATTATCAGCACTGCTTGCTTTAAGGGGTTGTTTTTCATTATAATTGGATTAATTCTTTTCGCAAGGCAATCAAAGTTAATTTTCTTCAATAGTGCGATTATTTTTCGCTTTAAAAAATCCAGAATTATGAAATTTTTCAATTCACTGATATATAGTTGATTTTAACAACTTATATTCCTTAAAAATTTCAACAATTGTTTTGCTATTTTGATAAAATAAAACAGTTTGTTTTTTAAATTAATATACCATGAATTTCTTCCTATTTTTATATTCTTACTTTCTTCATAATTATATTTTATTTGAAAGTCCACATAAATATGATCCAACTTATTGGAAACTATTCATAGTTTATTAATTATTTATAACGCAAAAAATTAATACAAAAAATATTAAGCGAATAATACCAAATTCTATGAAAAATTTAAATTTTAAACAAGGGACATTATTAATTGACATTTATTGATATCGGATTTTTGTTAACGAAATTATGAAAAGATGATGATATAATTTACCATTACATTATTATAATATAATTTATTTTATCATTTATAAAATGCCTAATTGTAAAGTTAAGTGCAACTAAATTATTTTTCTAACCAAATATTCGATTGGTGAAAGATAATTTAGTATTTTTCTTGGTCTATGGTTTAAAGACAATATAAATTTATGAACTGCATTTTTCGTGGTATTTGAAAAATTAAATTTTTTAGGAAATTTTTCTCTAATTAACCCATTAGTATTTTCATTAGTACCTCTTTGTCAGGGTGAATATGCATTAGCAAAATAAATTTTCACATTTAAATTTTTTTCAAGTTGTTGTCAATTAGCAAATTATTTACCTCTATCAAATGTTATAGTTTTAACAAGATTATTTGGAATAATTGATAAATAATGGCTAATGTTTTCGTTAATAACTTTAGTAGTTCTATTTTCAACTAACATTGCTAAAGTAAATCTTGATGTTCTTTCAACTAAAGTTATTAAACATGATTTACTTTTACCTCGCGATGATACTATAGTATCACCCTCTCAATGGCCAACAGTTATGCGATTATTAACATTAACATTTCGTTCTTTAATTGATTTACCATTAAATTTACCGCGATTTTCTTGAGATTTTCGTTTCTTACCTTTTCTTCTTAAATTTTTATTAGTAACCTTTTCAAGTAATCCAGAATAAATTCAATTGTAAATTGTTTTAAAACTAATAATTCATTCTTTATGAAAATTTTTAATTCTTCCATAAATTTGTTCAGGCGATCAACCTAATAATAATTTTTGTTGTACATATTTTACTAATTCTCTATTTTTAAACTTATGAAAATAAACATGTGATTGTTTTCTATTTTCTGCTTTATTTTGTGCAATTAATGAAAAATAATGATTATTATCTTTATTTCTATTAACTTCTCGAATAATAGTACTAATACTTCGATTAAGATTTTTAGCTATTTCACTAATTTTTAATTTAAATTTCAATTGATTCTCAATATAAATTCTTTCATCTATGCCAAGATGTTTATATCCCATATAAAAAACTCCTTGCTTTAATTTTTCTAAAATAAACTTAGCATCATGAAATTTTTATATGAAATTTTTTGCAATTTTATTTACTTGCACTTACAAGTATAATTTAGCAAATAAAAAGCAACAAAATGGTCCAATATTTGTTTATTTTATAATAAAATAGTGGTTTTCCAACGAAAAGTCACTTTAAAATGGAACAAATTCCTCATTTTAGGTATATAATAAAAATAGTTTTAGTAGAAAGATAGGTGGGATTTTTTATTATGTCAAAAAAACTAAACGGGATAGGTGCTAGTAATGGGATTGCGATTGCAAAAGTTTTTAAGTTAGAAGAACCAAAATATGAAATTTCAAATAATACGGTTTCTGACCCAGCAAAAGAAATTAAAATGTTAGAAGCAGCAATACAAAAAACAAGTACAGATATTGAAAAATTACAAAAGATTACTTTGGAAAAATTAGGGGTAGAGAAAGCGGCGGTTTTTGAAGCACACAAAGAAATATTGAATGATCCAGCGATGATTGATGAAGTAAAAAACATGATTAAGAATAATAACAATAATGCAGCGTATGCGATTCATACAGTTGCCCAAAAATTTATTACAATTTTTGCTGGGATGGATGATACATATTTTAAAGAACGTGCTGCTGATGTTAAAGATGTAACGGACCGTTTAATTAAGCACCTTTTAAATGTTCCAGTATTAGATTTAGCAACTATTAATGAGGAAGTTGTTATTGTTGCAGAAGATTTAACACCTTCCCAAACAGCACAACTAAATCCTAAATTTATTAAAGGATTTAGTTGTGATATGGGAGGGAGAACTAGTCATGCGGCAATTATGGCACGTAGTTTAGAAATTCCAGCTGTCTTAGGATTAAAAGATGTTACAAAACAAGTTAAACATAATGAAACAATTATGTTTAATGGAACAACGGGAGAAGTTATTTTAGATCCAACAACAGCAGAAGTTAAGGTATGAACAACCGCAAAAGAGAAATTTTTACAATTGCAACAAGAATTATTAGCATTTAAAGACAAACCAACCATTTCAAAAGATGATTATAAAAAATTTGTTTTAGAAGGAAATATTGGAGCGCCAAAAGATATTCAAGGGGTTTTAGATAACGGTGGCCAAGGAATCGGGCTGTTTAGAAGTGAATTCTTATACATGGATAATGATCATTTTCCAACTGAAGATGAACAATACGAAGCGTATAAAGGTGTATTAGAAGGAATGCAAGGACGACCAGTTATTATTCGTACATTAGATATTGGGGGCGATAAAAAATTATCATACTTTAAATTTCCTGAAGAAATGAACCCATTTTTAGGTTATCGTGCTATTCGTCTTTGTTTGGATAAAACAGATGTTTTCCGTACACAATTACGGGCTTTATTACGTGCCAGTGTGCATGGAAAAATGGGAATTATGTTTCCAATGATTGCAACAATTGATGAATTTAAAGCCGCCAAAGAAATTACTTTAGAGGAAAAAGTCGCTTTAATCAAAGAAGGATATAAAGTTGCGGGTAATATTGAAATTGGAATGATGATGGAAATTCCATCGGCAGCAATGATAACTGACCAGTTTGCTAAACATGCTGATTTTTTTTCAATAGGAACTAATGATCTAATTCAATATACAATGGCAGCTGATCGTATGAATCAATTTGTGGCATATTTATATCAACCATATAATCCGTCTGTTTTACGCTTAATTAAAACAATTATTGATGGCGCACATAAAGAAGGAAAATGAGTTGGAATGTGTGGCGAAATGGCAGGGGATGAACAAGCAATTCCACTTTTAATGGGAATGAAATTAGATTACTTTTCAATGTCAGCAACAAGTATTTTAAATGCTCGTCGCATTATTAGTAAATTAGAAGTTTCAGCAATGGAACAATTAGTATCAGAAGCATTAGCAACAGAAACGGCTGATGAAGTTTTAACATTAGTTGAAAAAAGAACAAAAGCCGCTTTAAACGCTTAAATTTTTGTTAAAATAACACCACAATTAATTATATATAGTGTTTTTTTATTAAATAGGTGGTTTGTATTAATTATTAAAATGTCCAAACAAGTATTAATATTCCGCTCCCAGCATTGATTGTTTTAGTTAGTTGTTATATTTTTACTATATTATAATTATAGTTGCTTAATGGTAACTGATATTGATGACAAAGTCGGAAAAATCGGCGTAATTTTAAAAACGATAGTTTTAATGTTAACCAAAAAATGACCATTCAGGCTGCCTTTCAAAAAATAAGTATTTAATTATTTTATTTTTAATATGTTTATTTTGTTTAATTTAGGTGATTATGTTGTTAATTAAAGAAATGATTGGTTTGCTGTTGTTTTAAACATATGGTATAAATTTAATAATTAAACTAAATATAAATGACAAAGTTGCTTTGTTAATTAAAAAGGAGAAGAAAATATATGATTTTTTAGTAAAAAGCCAAAATAACTTAAAATAATCACCCCTGTATATAGTGAAATTATTGCATTAGATAAAGTTGAAGATGAAGTATTTTTAAAAAAACGTTAGGTAATTGTTTAGCAATTAAATAGGATGCTGATAATTTTATTGTTCCAATTGTTGGAAAATTAATTACGTTTTTCCTAACATATCATACTTATAGAATTAAAGGTAATAATTGGTATTTAGATGTTATTACACATAGGAATTGATATTTTTCATTAAACAGAAAATAATTCGACATTCAAGTAAAATAAGATGATAATGTTAAACAAAGGGATTTATTATGTAATGTTAATTTGGTATTTTTAAAATATGAAAATGTGCCAAGTTTGGATACACCAATTGTTTTTACACCAAAAACAATGAGCGACAAAACAATAAATATTATTAAAACAGGAAAAGTTAAACAAGGTAAAATTATTGCTTGTTATTAAATAGGGAATAATTAAAAATAATAAGCGATTTCTAAATTAACAATCACTTATTATTTTTGCTTTATAAAGCATATTTGATGGGTTTTTGCTATAATTGTTAAGGAAAAGAAGTGGAAAAAATGTTAAAGATAGTTTTAATTTAGATTGCTTTTTTTATATTATTGTTGAGTTTTTTCTTAAACATGAGCAATTTTAGCAGGGTTATTAAAAATTCGAACTAAACATATTTACTTTAAAATGATTATGGCTTTTTCTTTTATTTTGCAATTATATCTTTTTTTCTTAATATCATTATAATTTATTCCTAATTTACGTTATATTATTTTAGTTTATTCCTTATTATCAATTAATGTTTTATGTTACTTATTTTTATTATTATTTATTCAGTATTGATTTAATATTAATTTATGAGATTGTAATCATGCGATCTTTTTGTTTGATTTTGGCGTTTTTATGTCATTGTACTATGCTAAAAATTATTTTATTGACCCATCAGGTTCAAATGTTACAAACAGTTATATTTTAATTTTTTATTGTTGATTTATTAGTTGCCTTAAATATTATTTTTTATGCTATCCACATTAAACCATTTAAAAATGACATTTTAAAAACCAACAACCTTTCCTAATAACAAAAAGAAAATAAATATTATAAAATAAGGAGGAAATTATGGCTTTTGAAAAAGCAAAAAACCACAGTTTAGTACTAAAAGAAAAATTAAAAAAATGAAATTATGAATATTATGTTAATGATAATCCTAGCGTTAGTGACCAAGAATATGATCAAGCAATGCAAGAGTTAATTGCCATTGAACAACAATATAGCGAACTGATTACAATTGATTCCCCGACCCAACGTGTTTCGGGTGAAGTTAGTGAAAAGTTTAATAAATATGTTCATACAAGTCCAATGTTAAGTTTAGGAAATGCTTTTAATTATGATGATTTAATTCATTTTGATGAACAAATTAAAGAATTAACTGGTTTATCTGAAGTTGAATATACTTGTGAATTAAAAATTGATGGGTTATCAATTTCTTTAGTTTATGAGCAACATTTGTTAGTAATGGGGGTAACCCGAGGAGATGGTATTATTGGTGAAGATGTTACTGTTAACATTAAAAAAATTAAATCAATTCCTTTACGTATTGACCAACCAAATTTAACAGTGCGTGGGGAAGTTTATTTATCAATTGAAGAATTTAATAATATTAACGAAGAACGAGTTAAAAATGGCGAGCCAAAATTTTCTAATCCACGCAATGCTGCCTCTGGAACATTAAGGCAACTAGATTCCGCAATTGTTGCGAAACGAAATTTAAATGCTTTTCTATATTACTATGTTAATGCAGCACAAGATGGAATTCAATCACAAAAAACAGCTTTACAACGATTAGAGCAATTAAAATTTAAAACAAATCCTGAATATCGCTATTGTCCAAATATTGCGGCGGTTTGAGTCTATATTCAAGAGTATGGGTCAAAACGTCATCAGTTAGGATATGAAATTGATGGAATTGTTATTAAAGTTAATAACTTAAATTTATATAATCGGATTGGTTATACGGCTAAAAATCCAAAATGAGCAATTGCTTATAAATTCCCATCGGAAGTGGTTGTTACAAACTTATTAAATATTTTTCCTTCAGTTGGCCGAACTGGCCGAATTACTTATAATGCTATTTTTGAACCAGTGCTGATTGCGGGAACGGTTGTTCGTGCTGCAACATTACATAATGCTGATTTTATTACCGAACGCGATATTCGAATTGGTGACACGGTGCAAGTTAAAAAAGCTGGTGATATTATTCCAGAAGTGATTAATTATGTTGCAGGGCAGCGCCAGATTAAAACTCCCAAATGACAAGAAGCGACCAATTGTCCCGAATGTCAGTTATTATTAGAACGGGTTGATGGAAAAGTTGACCAATATTGTATTAATTCTATTTGTCCAAAAAAAATTACGCGTGGATTAGAACATTATTGCTCACGTAATGCAATGAACATTGAAGGAGTTAGTGAAAAAATTATTGAACGATTATTTAAATTAGGGTATTTAAAAAGTTTTAGTGATTTGTACCAATTAGAGCAATATCGGTCAAAAATTATTGAATTAGAAAATTTTGGTGATAAATCATTTGAAAATATGATTAATTCAATTAATAATTCAAAAAATAATTCATTAGAGCGGTTATTATTTGGATTAGGAATTCGTCATGTTGGTAAAAAAACAGCGAAATTATTAGCCCGCCAATTTAAAACAATTGATAATTTAACAACAATTAAGATTGAACAACTGGCTGTTATTAATGATATTGGTTCAATTGTGGCAGCAAGTGTTGTTAATTATTTTGCAACTCCAGCGAAACAACAAGAACTGGCATTATTACGTAAGATAGGGATTAAAATGGAATATATTGCTTCAAATCAACATTTAATTAAAAAATTTGAAAATTATCGTTTTGTTATTACTGGTGTTTTATCAAAACCAAGAGAATATTTTAAAGAATTATTTGAAAGTTATGGTGGGCAAGTTTCAGAAAGCGTTAGTGCCAAAACAACTTATTTATTAGCAGGGTCCGACGCTGGTAATAAGTTAGTGAAAGCACAAAAATTAAATGTTAAAATTATTAGTGAAGAAGAATTTAAACAATTATTAAATAAGGAGGAATAATATGGCAATAATTACAAAAAAAATGCTACAATTTTTAGCACATGATATTATGTTAGATTTACAAGATGAGGAATTAAATAATTTAAGTCAAGAATTTGATGTTATTTTGAAACAAATGGATTTAGTGCAAAAAATTGATACAACTAATGTTCATTCAATGCATTTTCCTTTTGATTTAACAGTTAATTATTTGCGAGAAGATGATGTGATTAATGTTGCACCCAAAACGGAAATTTTAGCGGCTGCGCCCCAAAAAAAAACTGATTATATTGTAATTAATAAGGTGGTTAAATAAAATGACATATTATTCAATTAAAGAACTGCATCAACTTTTATTAACTAAAAAAATTACTCCATCGTGAATTGTTAAAGATGCTTTTACTAATTTAGAACAGCATCAAATTTTAAATGCAACAGTAACCGAATTAGCAACAGAAGCTGCGATCTTGGCTAAAAAATTAGACGACCTTGTTGTTCCAAAGGATAATTATTTATTTTCTTTGCCATATTTTGTCAAAGATAATTTTGCAACAAAAGGGATTAAGACAACAGCTAGTTCAAAAATTTTAGAAAATTTTGTTCCAAATTATGAATCAACAGTAACTAATATTTTAAAAGAACATAATAGTATTTTATTAGGGAAAAGTGCCCTTGATGAATTAGGAATGGGAGGGCATGGTTTATATGCCTTAACAGGTGATGTTTTAAATCCATGAGATTTAACCCGCATTACAGGGGGTTCATCATCAGGTTCGGCGGCTCTTGTTGCTGCTGGGGTCGTCCCATTTTCCTTAGGAACCGATACGGGTGATTCCGTGCGAAAACCCGCTGGGTATTGTGGTGTTGTTGGTTTTAAACCAACTTATGGCTTAATTTCGCGTTATGGTGTCTTTCCCTATGCTCCATCGTTGGATACTGTTGGGTACTTTACACGAACTGTTGAAGATATCGCGATTGTTTTTGACTATTTAGCGCAAGAAGATCATCAGGATGCGACATCATTAAAAAGTAAAGAGTATGGTTATTTTAAAAATTTATCAAGTTCCGATGCTAAAAAACAGAAATTTGCTTATTTAAAAAATGCTCATTTAATTCTGGACGATGAAATTAGAGAACAATTTGAACAATTATATGACAATTTAAAAGCAGTTGGAATTAGTGTAACAGCGATTGATTTTTCCGAGGATTTATTAAAAGCATTAATGCCGGTTTATATGGTGATTTCTTTTGCTGAAGCAGTAAGTAGTCATTCGATGTTAGATGGAGTTAATTTTGGAACACGAGTTGAGGGGGATACCTACCGAGAAGTAATGATGAATTCTCGAACAAATGGTTTTGGCCACTTTGTTAAACGTCGTTATGTTATTGGTTCTTATGTATTAACAAAAGATAACCAAACATTATTATTCTTGAAAGCAAAACGTATTCGTCGTTTAATTGTTGATGCTTTATCTGCTGTTTTTGCTGAATATGATATTTTATTATTGCCAGCTGCCTCAACGATTGCTCCAAAAATTAGTACAATTAAAGATAAAATTTTAACAGAAGCTGAATTAGAAAATTATGTTAATGATTTATTATTATTAGGGAATTTAATGGGTAATCCCTCGTTAACTACTCCTTTTGCCTATCTTGAAGAAATGCCAATTGGGATTAATGTTAACGCAGCTCCTTTTGCGGATCAAAAAGTCTTTAATGCTAGTTTATTAATCGAAGAAATTGTTGGTATTAAAAATAAAGTGGCGCCACAAGGAGGGAAAAACCATGATTAATTTTGAAGTAGTGATTGGAATTGAAAATCATGTGGAATTAAAAACTAAAACCAAAATGTTTTCCACAGGAGCAGTTAGTTACGGAAAAAAACCAAATAGTATGGTGAATCCAACTGATGTTGGTTATCCAGGTACAATGCCAACGGTTAATAAAAAAGGGATTGAATTATCTTTAATTGCGTGTCAGGCGCTTAATTTAACAATTAATCCGATTGTGCAATTTGATCGTAAAAATTATTATTATCCTGATTTAGCGAAAGGATTTCAAATTACACAACAATATTATCCAATTGGGAAAAATGGAGTTTTAACAATTATTGATGAGAAAGGGAAACCGTTGAAAGTAAAAATTGAACGGTTACATATTGAAGAAGATACAGCAAAACAAACGCACGAAGAAGATTGCACATTATTAGATTATAATCGTTCCGGAATTGGATTAATTGAAATTGTAACACAACCAGTATTATCTTCTGCTTTTCAAGTCCGGAAATATTTAGAAGCTTTACGTGAAATTTTAGTTTATACTCAAGTCAGCGATGCCAAAATGAATGAGGGTTCACTTCGTTGTGATGTTAATATTTCATTGCGACCAGTTGAGACAAAGACATTTGGAAATAAAGTTGAATTAAAAAATATTAATTCAATTGCAAATATTGAAAAGGCAATTGAATATGAAATTAAAAGACAAACGGAAATTTTATTAATGGGGAAAACAGTTCCTCAAGAGACTCGTCGTTTTGATGAAAAAACAAAAACAACAGTGCTAATGCGTCACAAAACCGATTCAATTGATTATAAATATTTTTCTGAACCAAATATTTTTCCTATTAAATTAGATAAAACATGGATGAAAAAGGTTCTTAAAAATACGCAAGAGTTACCATCAACAAAACGAAACCGCTATTTAACTAAATTAAAATTAAAAACGACTGATATTGAAATTATTTTACAAGATTATGCTTTAATGAATTTTTTTGAAAAAGCAATTAAGTTATCATCGCATTATGAAACAATTGCTCATTATTTAATTGGTTATACCAGTACTTATTTAAATCAAAAAGGATTAACATTAACTGAAACGGCTTTAACACCCCAAAATTTAGTGGAAATGATTACCCTAATTAATAATAATGTAATTTCAAATAAACAAGCTAAAAAGGTGTTACAACGGATTTTAGTTGAAGATTATTCTCCAACTAAAATAGTTGCTGAGTTAGAATTAAAACAAATTAGTGATCCGGCGGAAATTAAAGCAATTATTGAACCGGTTTTCACGGCTAACTTAGAAATATTAGTTCAATATAAACAAAGACCAGAACGAGTAATTAAGTTTTTTATGGGTGAACTAATGAAATTAACAAAAGAACAAGTTGCTCCAGAAATTGGCCAAAAAGTTGTTTTGGAATTAATTACGGCGAAACAAGGACAATAAAAAAAGATGGTTAAAGAAGTGCACCCCAAAAAGTAAGTAAAATAAAAAAGATGGTTAAATAGTGCACCCCAAAAAGTAAGTAAAATAAAAAAAGATTTTGCTAAATTTTTATAGGGGTGCATTTTATATGGCAAGAAAAGGGCAAAAATTTAAAACATATACTGCAGAATTTCGAAAAAATACAATAAAAGAAATTGAACAAATATCATTTATTTATGTTGCATAAAAATTTAAAATAAATATAAAAACACTTGATTAATGACAAAGAAATTTTTAAAAAGGAATTTTAAATACACAAAAAGAGTCAAAAAAACCATTTAGAAAAAAAGATTTAAATTATTACAAAGTTAGGTATTGAATTACTAAAAAAGCTCCATGACTTTTACAATTAAGCAAACCAATAATCGTCTCTTTTATTAAACAAAATTGTTGTGAGTATTCAATAAAATTATTGCTAGAAATAACAGGGTTAAAACGTAGTTATTGAGATAGATATAAAAATTATGACAGTAGCAAAAAAGATAAAAAAGCAATAAATGATATTGCAAAAGTATATGAAGAAAATTTAAAACAATTTAGATACCGAAGAATTACTAAATATTTAAATGAATATTATGATATAAAATATAATTAAAAAAAATTTTTAAGGATTATGTGTAATAATCAAATACAACCTGAATATGTAAGAAAAATGAGAAGAAAAATGAAGTATAAACATAATAAATAAATAAAAAATTTTATTGCAATATCCTGATTTAATTAATTGTAAATTCAATGATATAAAAACAAGGTTTTTAGTACTATATACTGATGTAACATATTTAATTTGAAAAAGAGAAAGATATTATCAATCAACAATTATTGATGAATATACTAAAGAAATAGTTGATGTAAAGTGATCTAAATATAACAAAAATAAATTAGTAATGGATAATTTAAATGATGCAATTAAAAAATAAAATTAATAAAAAAAGATCTGAATGGCATAATAATTAACTCAGATCACGGATATCAATATAAATTCGCTATTTATCACGATAAATGTTTATCTAACAACGGTATTATAATTTCAATAAGGAAAAAATACCACTATGCAGATAATATTGTTATAAAAAGTTTTCATTCATTACTTAAAAAAGCTACAATAAATAAGAAAATATATAATTCACACGAATAATATATAAAAAATGTTATAAAATGAAATACATGGTATTAAAATCGTAAATAAAAAGATATAATTAAAAAAATAATAAATACTTTTTATTAGTACTTACTAAAATGGGTACAGTCTTTTATTTACCATCTTTTTTATTTTCTTGACTAATTTTTTGTAACTTAATTGTTAAATCATTAATTGCATTAATTTTAGCAATAAATAATAATTCATCATCTAATTTAATTGTTTCAACATCTCCGGGCAAAATAACACGACCTTTACGTTTAACATAAACAATGTTATAATCTTTGTTATTAATAAAACGAAGTTCTGATAGTGTTTGTCCCTCAATACTTGAATCAGTTACTTGAATAATTAATGAAGCATAATTTTCATCAACAGTTTGCATTTCAACATCAATATCAAACATTGCTTTTGTTGCGGTAATACTTCCGGCCATTGTATCGGGCTGTACAATATTTTTAATTCCTAACGCTTTTAATATTCGCGTATGACGAATATCTTTTGATTTTGCAATAATATTAGTAATACCAATATCTTGTAATCCAACAATTGTTAAAACACTAGTTTCAATATTACTTGCCATAGTAATAATGACAGTATCGTATTGGTCTAAGCCTTGTTCAATTAAATTTGTTTTAACTGTTGAATCTAAGGAAACCCCATCAACTTGGTCGTAGCTAGCAATCATATTATTAACTTTTGTTTGATCAATATCAAAAACCATAATATGCTGTTTTCGCGCAATTAATGTCTCCACGATCGAACGTCCAAAGTTATTTAATCCAATAATTGCAAAACTTTTTCTTCGTGCCATTATACCCCTTTTTATTACATATTTATATTATACTATTTTTTTATTATTATCAACAATTAATAACTTGTAGTATATAATAATACTAATGGAAGAGGGAAGCGCATGGTTTTTTTTCAATTATATTTTAAAAATATTTTTAAAAGAAAAAGTTGTAGTAAACAACGACGAAATAATGACCCCAGTACGCCATTGACACGACGTCACCATTGGTTTCCTTTTTCAAAAATATCAGGAAGATTATTTTTAGTTTATATTTTAATTGTTTTTTTGGGTGGACTATTATTATCTATTCCCGGTGTTGTTAATGGTGGTTGAACTGTTTCTGATCGTAAGGGGGATATTATCATAGAGCGTTATGATTTTAGTTGGAATTATTTAGTTGGTTTATTTACTGCTTCAAGTGCTTTTTCCGATACAGGGATTACGATTAGCAACACAGCGGCTGATTATAGTTTTTGAGGGCAGTTAATAATCTTAATATTGATTCAAACAGGTGGTTTTGGAATCGTTACTTTTAAAGTTATGATTTTTGTTTGATTAGGACGGCGAATTTCAATTAAAGATAAAATGTTAGTACAAAGTGAACGAGGAAGTAGTAATTTTGGTCATACAATTGATTTAATTAAAAATAGTTTTATTTTCTTAATTATTTTAGAGTGTTTTGGAGCAATTTTGTTGTTTTGCAATTTTTATTTTTCTGAATTATCAATTGAAGAGAAATATATGATTGATAATGTTACTTACCATAATTTTTGACGAAGTTTATGAAGTGGGGTTTTCCATTCGATTTCTTCAATTAATAATGCTGGATTTGATATTATTGGTAATTCATCATTAATGCCTTATAATAGCGATTATTTTATTCAGTTTGTCTTTTTATTTCAATTTATTATTGGAGGTTTAGGATTTCCAACTTTTTATGACTTAAAACGTAAATTAGTGGCATGACGACGTAAAGAACATGCTAAATTCACTTTATTTACAAAAATTAATTTAATTACCTATGTTGGTTTATCGGTTGTTGGGGTTTTTATTGTTTGATTGATTGAATTTACTAATATTAATACGTTAAGTATTCAAGGTAATTATATTGAAAATATTTTACGAAATTCAACTTCAAATTGGAATAGTTTTATGAATATTTTCTTTAATACAATGTCAACCAGAAATGCTGGTTATTCAACGGTTGATATAGAACAATTTTTACCAGGGACTCGGATTATAATGTCAATTATGATGTTTATTGGTTCAGCCCCATCTTCAACAGCAGGAGGAATTCGAACTACAACATTAGCTGTTATTATCATTACCATTTGGTCCATTATTCGGAATAATAATAGTGTTAATGTTTTTAAACGAAAAATTCCAAATGAAACAGTAAAACGAGCCCTGGGAGTTACCATTATTTCGGGAGCCTTAATTGCCATTGCTGTTATTTGCATTAGTTCGGAAAATCCTAATCTTGATGTCTTAAATATCTTTTTTATGATTTGTAGTGCCTTTGGAACAACGGGATTAAATACATTAGGTTTTAAAGATATATATAATCTTGATGTTTTAAGTACTTTAATCTTGATTTTATTAATGTTTATTGGACAATTAGGGGTTTCTTCAACTTTATTAGTTTCAATTCATGGCAGCAGTGAAAAAGAATATAGTTATGTTGAGGAAAATATTTTAATTGGTTAGTTTAAAAAATGGTCTTTTATAATACACCACATACATTTAATAATTTATAATAATACCGCGTAAAAGCTGTTTTTACATTTAAAATGATAAATTCGGTATGATTAATAAACATTTATTAACAAAAATAAATATAAATGATTAATGATATATTCAAGAGTATACAGTAAAACCCTTTATTGAAGTCTAATAGCAAAATATTATGTCCTTTTGGTAAAAATAATAGTTAATTTGTAAAATTATTAAATAGTGCAAGACATAATATTGTTTTTAGACATATTGATGATAATTTAGATTTTTTTTTAATTAAATAAAATGATTATTGACTTACTAAAAATCTGATTATAAATAATATAATCAGATTTTTAGTAAACGAAAGCAGGTTATATAACATTTATTTACTTTAGAAAAACCATTTGCAATGTTAATGACATTGGTGGATTAGCAACCCTTTTTAGGACACTTTTTATATGGACTGTTGTGATATTTTTATATTATTTGATATTGTTTAATTGCTTATTTTCCTCTGATTTTTAGTGACAATAATATCATTAAAAATTATATAATTAAAATTATCATCTTCTTTTATTTCTTTTTCATCTAAATCAATGTCATTAATATTTACACTTAATTCTTGTGTTAATTTACGATATAATTTTGCTTCAACCATTTCTTTTGGTCGTTTATTTCAAGGTGAATATTCACTATTTCCACTTGAACTACTATTTTTTAAACGGTCAATATCGGCTTTTATTAATAAAATTCCTTTTGTTTCACCAGTTAAACGATTAACAACAAAAGCATAAGCACCAACAATATTTTTATATTGACTGGGGTATTTGTCATAAAATCTATTTCATGTAATTTTGGTTTTTGTAAATCGGTATCTCATACAAATTTTTCACTTTTATAAAAAATTTCTCTTTTTAACATTCAATTTTCTTGTTCCATTCTTTTTGAAAAACAGAACTATCAATAATAGTTGTTAATTTATTTTTGAATGAAATAATATTAAAATCCTTTCCAAAAATTAAACCTTTATTACTTAAATTAATAATTCCTAAGGCCGTAATTTTTGTATTATCTGCATTATTAATTAATTGTAAATAACTTTGTCCTTTTTTCATTTTTAATTCTTCAAGTGCTAAAATATTTTATTTTAAGAATTTTTCATTAACTTTTAATTCGTATTTAATAATTGCACCTTTAATATACCGTTGTAATTAATTTGTCATTTTATTTTTCTCATTTATTTATTTTAAATTTAATTCCGTTAACTCCAATATTATTAATATCTTTATTACTATCTCATTATTTTTTAATTTCGTTTTTAACAATTTGTTCATCAATAATTAAATAGTTTTTAATAAGATTAATAAGTTATAATTTATCGGTTTCTTGTAAAAAATCATCATTAATATCTAATATATTAATATCTTTAACTAATAATTTTTCTTTCCGAAATTTACTAGTATTTTTTTCTAATTCTTACTCAATTTTTGTTACATCTTCCCATAGCACGAATTTGTTCATCTTAAATTTGATCCATGTCTAACCCCATATCAAGTGTCAATTTATTAGAATATTCAACCCTATTTTCTTGTTTTTGTTTTTTAGTTTAAATAAACTGTTATTATTTTAAATATCAAACTTGTATTATACTATTTTTAATTTCAATTTTATTATTTTTAAGTACTTTTTCTAAATTAATAATGTTAACTATAATTAAATTTAATTTATCTTTAAAATTTTTTATTAGCTAAATTATACTTGTAAGTGCAAGTAAATAAAATTGCAAAAAATTTCATATAAAAATTTCATGATGCTAAGTTTATTTTAGAAAAATTAAAGCAAGGAGTTTTTTATATGGGATATAAACATCTTGGCATAGATGAAAGAATTTATATTGAGAATCAATTGAAATTTAAATTAAAAATTAGTGAAATAGCTAAAAATCTTAATCGAAGTATTAGTACTATTATTCGAGAAGTTAATAGAAATAAAGATAATAATCATTATTTTTCATTAATTGCACAAAATAAAGCAGAAAATAGAAAACAATCACATGTTTATTTTCATAAGTTTAAAAATAGAGAATTAGTAAAATATGTACAACAAAAATTATTATTAGGTTGATCGCCTGAACAAATTTATGGAAGAATTAAAAATTTTCATAAAGAATGAATTATTAGTTTTAAAACAATTTACAATTGAATTTATTCTGGATTACTTGAAAAGGTTACTAATAAAAATTTAAGAAGAAAAGGTAAGAAACGAAAATCTCAAGAAAATCGCGGTAAATTTAATGGTAAATCAATTAAAGAACGAAATGTTAATGTTAATAATCGCATAACTGTTGGCCATTGAGAGGGTGATACTATAGTATCATCGCGAGGTAAAAGTAAATCATGTTTAATAACTTTAGTTGAAAGAACATCAAGATTTACTTTAGCAATGTTAGTTGAAAATAGAACTACTAAAGTTATTAACGAAAACATTAGCCATTATTTATCAATTCTTCCAAATAATCTTGTTAAAACTATAACATTTGATAGAGGTAAAGAATTTGCTAATTGACAACAACTTGAAAAAAATTTAAATGTGAAAATTTATTTTGCTAATGCATATTCACCCTGACAAAGAGGTACTAATGAAAATACTAATGGGTTAATTAGAGAAAAATTTCCTAAAAAATTTAATTTTTCAAATACCACGAAAAATGCAGTTCATAAATTTATATTGTCTTTAAACCATAGACCAAGAAAAATACTAAATTATCTTTCACCAATCGAATATTTGGTTAGAAAAATAATTTAGTTGCACTTAACTTTACAATTAGGCATAAAATTATTTTTTTATTCTTTAATAATACTAATACTTGTCTTATAATTATTATTTGAATTACAAGCAATTGGAATTGTTGCAACAATTCCAATTGCTTGTAAAATACTTAAAATCTTTTTCATAACATTAATCTTATTTTTCTGCTGTTTTATTATTTGGTAAATAATTTAATAATATATAAATTTGCTGTTTGTATCTACATAGCACATTTTATTAATTTTATAACTACTAAATAAAAATACCGTATGATCAAAACACCACCATTAGCATAATCAACACAAATTGCATAACTATCAAATTGATACTGTTTTGTATTGGTGTTATAAAAATCTTGCAAGTTATATTCTTGGATATATTTACGATAATTTCGTAAAACATAAATGCTGGGGTCATTATCGTTATATTCAAAACCGTAATATTCTAATTCAAATAAATCTGGTCGTTCTTCTTTATTTGTTAAAACAAGTTTTTGAAGAATATCCGGAATTTTGTTTCAAACAGCCCCCATTGTTAAGCGTAAATTAAAAATTCCTAAACCATTAAATGCTTGGTTGTTTTCGCAATATACTTGATTATGTTCTTTTAAAAGCGTTTTTATTCGTTCATTTAACGGTAAATACGGCGTGACAAATTTTTCATAAAAGACATGTTGTTTATCAAAAGGATTAAAAGTAAATTGGTTGGCATATGTTTTATGAAAATATGTTGTTACGGTGCTATATTTTTGTCATATTATCTAATTCTTGAAATGTCCAAGATAATTCTTTAACTGCGATAGGATTATCTAAATTATATTGTTCGTTGCCATTTTCATCAGTATATTTTTCATAAGACACTTTTAAACTTTTTGAACGAAACATTGAAACTCTTAAATTATTATATCTTTTATCTAGTTCTTTATCCGTTAAGATTTCTTTTTCTTCGGCATGGATCATTTCATCAGTTCAAGCTGAGATAATACCACTGCCTTTACCAACTTTCCCCATAATTTTATTGCCATTCGCATATCCCGCAAAAGTAATGCGAATACCACTAGGAAAAACAATTTCATCACTTTCTTTAACATTTTTCGGTCACACAAATAAATAACGCCATTTCTATTATCAGGTCCGATATCAACCCCATATTTTTTATCATATAAGTAGTAATTACATACATTAATTGTATCGCCAAATGTAGTATCTTCATGGGTATTGGCATATCTTCGTAAAATATTAGATGAAGCATCGGTAAAATTACAAGCAAAAAATAATTTTTCCGCTAGATGATTCCACGTTTTATTAGTACCTCTTCCAGTTGAAACAAACTTTAAAAAACAATTCGTTGTAAAATATCGGGCATAACTATCATCAACGAAATCTTTAAATATTTTTCAATCAAAACCAAAATTATAGTAACTAAAATTTAAATCATATTTTTTATTTAAATGTTTATAACTATTAATTTTTTTTTATTGTTAACTTTACTAAATTATTGCATATTTATTAACCTCTTTATTTTACATATAATACATTATAAGAAAAAATGAAGATAATTTGTATAAAAATGAAAAAATTTAAAAATTTAATATTTGATGAACGAGATTTTTTTAAGAATTTATTGTTATCTGATGCTTGTAAAAAGAAAAATGGTGCGATTAATTTATCAGAAATAGCAAGACAAATTGGTTGTGGAATTAACACTGTTAAAAGAGAAATTAAACGATTTAAAAATATACAAGATTATAAACCATCAGATGTTCACAAATATTATAAACAAAAGCGTAAAAAATGTATTAAAAAAATACCTGAATTTACAAAAAAGCAGTTAGATTTTATTAAAACAATATTTAATAAATACCACGATACACTCGAACAATTGATTTATCGTTATTTTATAAAATTTGGTGTTAAATTTCCTGCTTGTGTTAAAATTTTATATAAATTAATTCTATTAGGAAAATTATAATTAATAAAACAAAATTTGCCTCATCGTGGTAAAAAATATAAAACAAAACAAAAACCTGATAATAATGGAAAATTAATTAATTTTAAATCAATTTGAGATATTGAAAATAAAGTTTCTAGTGTTGGTTGATTTGAAATGGATATTATTGTGGAAAAAACCATCATTATAGTTGTTTGGTATTATTTTAACAGTCAAGTAATAATTACTTTGCAATGAAATTTAAAAATCATAGTACTATCGAAATTATAACAAAATTTAAAGATATTGTTATAAATAATAATTTAATAGGTAAAATGAAAGGAACAATAACAGATTGAGGTAAATAATTTAGTAACTGAAAAGAAATAAAAAAATTACTTGTACTATGTTTGTTTTTGTGATGATGGAACACCTATTCAAAAACCACTAGTTGAAATAATTAATAGAGATATTAGACATTGATTTCCTAAAGGAACAGATTTTAACAATTATTATGCAACAAGAAATAGATTGAATTATTGATATTATTAACAATAAACCAAGGATTTGTTTACAGTGATTAAATTCACAACAATTATTTTTAAATTTATCATCACATATTTAATAATTTTTTATTGAATTAATCAAATAATTTATTAAACTATTTTTAGTGTGTCAAAATTAATAAATTTAAGATAAAAATACAATAATTTTAAAAATAAAATTATATTGAATGCTTATTTTTTTATTTTATAATAAAATTGAATAAAGTGTGGAATTTGAATTTATAATTTACAAAAATAAATATTGTAATATTGGTATTGATTTATCACAAACAATGGACTTAACTGCTGTTGTAATTTTAATACCCGAAAAAAACTGGTGATTTTTTTTATTTTGCTACATTTTTTATTTATCGAGAAAGAACCTATGAAAATAAAAAAGAAGACAAAGTTTTATATTATGTTTGAGAAAAACAAGGATACATAACTTTTACACTTTGATCTGTTGTGAATAGAGATGAAATAATTGATTATATTATTGAAACTATTAAAAATATAATTTAATTTGTGTAAAAACTGGATACGATAGATACTATGCAGATTATATAAAAGAAAAATTGGAATAAAATGGGTTTTTCTAATAGAACATAAATTGTAATAAATGGTGTATATACAATATCACCATTAATAAAATTGATTGTTTCATTGTTTTATGATGATAAAATCATTTATAATAATCACCCTATTTTTAAATGAAATTTAGATAACACAAAACTTATAACAGATAGCAAAGTAAATATTATGCTAATTTAAAAAGTTCACACAAAAGGATTGATGGTTTTATGGTACTATTATTTGTTTATAAAATGTATACAAATACATGAACAACATTTTAAAATTTATCAAACAAATATAAGAAAAAATTTTAATGATTAATTAATTTTAAAGTACAAGTTTTTATAAAAATTTATACTTTTTTAAATAATGATGATATTATCGTTACGACTTAAATTATTTGGTTTAAGTAAGGGGGTAATAAAATTATTTTGTGATTTAAGAAAAAATAAATAATAATTTATCCAAAAAACAAAATTTTATGTATATTAATTGTGACTTTAAAACTTTTTTATCAAAATTTTACTAATAATTATGAAATTGATGTTGTTAAAAGCACAATTAATCGAATAGTTAGTGATATGGCGCAGTTAAAAACCGCGCCATAATGTCTAATCCATTTGACGATAAATCAGATAATGACCATAATAAAACCCAATCATTATTAACTTAAAAACAAAAGACTTAGAAAAACAAGCCTATTTACAAGCATACCGTAAGCAATATTATACTAAAATATTTGATACTGTTTTAAAATATTATGGTTTATGAGATGGCACAGGCGAACGTCCTTATGGTTTTGATTTATTAGTGTTAGTTTAGTTGACCAAATGCGACAAAATGAATTAATTACTGCTAGATTAGATAATGGCACAATGGAACCAGTAAGAGCTATAACTGAATATGACAATATCGATGAATTAGAAGCAACAAAATATTTTGAAAAAATAGAGGCATGACAAGATAAAATGCAAGCCAAAGAGATCGAACATAATAATAAATTAATGTAATATGATGAAATTGGTAATAATCAAAATGCTTTACAAGGTAGAACAGAAATTAAGGATAATTAAAAAATGAGTAGAATTAATCAATAGATTATAGAAGAATTAAGAAGACAGGCCACGATACCTTAATAGATATAAGAGAAAACATAAAAGATAATGGACATTGAAATGGTATTTTCTTTTAATGTTTATAGTTAATATATCCTTGATATTGAAACAGGTTGAAAACCTAATAATGCTAAACCAAGTAATTACGGTAGTTATTCACAAATATTTGATAATATGGAAAGTACGATTGTTTAATGACAAGATAGTTTAAAAATAGTATAAAAATATAAAGGTGAAGAAATTAATATCTTAACAATTGATGATTTTAAAAATCAACCAGTTAACTCAATTATGATCAAATAACAAAACACTTTTTGTTATAAAATTAAAAGATGAAAATAATAATGTTTATTGAAAATTAATTGATGGTGAAAACATTTATGATATTAATCTAATGTTAGAATACTTAAATCAATATAAATTAAGTTATTTTATGAATAATGATAATAAAGCTGATAATTTTTATACGAAAGAGGTTAAGGTTGGTAAATATTGATATGCTTATGTGATTGATGATAAAAGTTCAATTAAATTTGGAGAAACTAAATTTGAACAAGTATTTACAAAGCGATCAATCGAAAGACAATATACTTTATTAATTTTAGATGAAGATGCAAGTAAATTAAATATTAATGATTATTATAATTTTTATACTTGTATTTAATGACCATGGTTTAAATTTTGGTGGTGATATTAATCATGCACCCCAAGATAGACAATGATTATATCCATCAAACGTTATTAATTTATTATTCACCATATGATGGTGGTTTTTTATGACAAGAAATTACCTTTTCAAGTATTAATAACAAAATTAGTAATAGTGGTTTATCGGTGTAACAATTTATTAAAACATCAGGCGCCCCGGGGAAGGTTATTGTTTTCCTAAAATAACTTATAATGAAAAAATAAATAAAGGCATTGTTGAATTAGATGAGGTTTTATTAAAAGACCCTGGTGTTAGATCAATGACGGTTAAATTTTATGGGTAATCCGACCTTTTTTGATATGCCAGTTATTGATCGACCAATTATTAAAGGTCAATTTAATCCAAAAGTAATGAATTATCGTGATTTATTAATGTATAACACGTATCCTTTTGTCCACCCGACAAAGTAAATACTTATGCTTCACCCAAAGTAAGTTTATATAACATCCAAGGGATTCAACCAATTATGATAACTGGTTATAAAGATTGAAAAACAGATATGGATAGTAAATATGACTTTTTAAATCAAAAAAATAGTTAAATTATTGTTATAACTGATAAAACAAATTCAACAACAACAAATCCCGCTGTTGGCACAACTATTCATACAGAAGATAAGGATTCTAAATTTTATTGATCAAAAAATTGAAAAATAACACCACCAAACAAAATAAAAATAAACGGGTATAGTTGACAATATTATTAGTACTCAAGCATCATTGTATTTTAGAAGAAAAGATGAATTTGATAATACAGTTGACCAAGTTCAAATTGAATATAATAAAATGGGTGCATGTAATGTTTGGGATATTTTAAATATGAATAATTTTATTAACCGTCAAATAACTGCATTACCTTTAAACTATACTCAAAAATTAGTATTTAATCCTTTTACAATAACCGGTGGAGTTGGTAAATTATTAAACTTTATTTCATTTGGTATTCCTTGGGGTTGAGTAATTAATCAAGATTAAAAAACTTGACCTAATTTTCAATGATTAAATGGTTTTATGAGTGCTAATATTTATAGTTTTTATAATGATGCATTTTGAGGTGATAATGTGAAAGATAAAGGTTATTTACCATTTGAAATATTTAAAGAACAAGGGAATATGATAAAGTTGATGCTATCTTTGGAGCAAATGCTACTAGTTTAGGTTTTACAACTTTATTAACTGATAAATTAATGGGTACTGTTTTAACTAAGGATAGTAAACCAACAAATAATATAGTTTATTTAAAATATAATTTAAAATAATTAAATGAAAAAACTAACCAAGTTTATTTAATTAATGAAAAAACCAAAGCAGTTGATGCTCAAACACCAGTTAGTGATAGTGAAAAAGATAATGATTGTGAATTCTTACAAACACCTGATGGAACAAATTGTAGTTATATAATTGATATGTTTTCAATCCAAGCTTTATATAAAGGTAATTTTGAAATTATCTTTTATGCGGATAATACATATACCAATAATGAAAAAGATTATTTAAGATTATCATTACGAAGTTTTAGAGGTAAAACAAAAAGTGTATTAAATAATTATTTACGCAATATGACAACTAATTATAAAACTAGTTTCTTATTACCCCACGACTATGAAATACCAACATTTAATTACCCTGAATATGTATACTATCAGTATAAGTACCATATAAATATAAAACTTATATCAAAGATATTATTCAGGCTAATGCAAAATTACCCATTAACTTTAATTTTACAGTTCAACCACAATGTAAAGTTGGATTAAGTAATTGGTTTTATTTATTTGATTATATAGAAGAATATACGGGGTATTATGAAACTGAAATTGATTTAAAACAAATTGAAACAACAATTCAAAGTGTTAGTAAATTTCAAGATGCTTATAAAACGATTGAAATAAGTAATCTTAATAATTTTTCTATTACCAATAGTACAACTAAAATAGCAAATTATGGTTATTCTAATATAGAATTATTTGTAGGAAGATGACAATGCAATATTAGTGTTGGTGAAATATTTGATTTTAATTTTGAAGAAGATGGAATCAAACAAAAAACAAATGCTAATTTTTATCAAAATAAAATTATTAAAACAGATGAAATTTCAACATAAATTTAAACAATTTGTTATAAGTAAAGTAGATAAATTAGTATCGGTTTCTTTTTCAAAATATAAAACTAAATATCAAGACCAAATAATATTTATTTTTAATGCAAATATTAGATAATAACTTAAAACCCGTTAATAATATTCAAAATGTATGTTTATAAGCATATTATACTAATGATGTAAAATTAAAAATTAGATTTACAAATATTATATTATCAAGGTTTGTAGGAGCTGCTGGTTATCTTAATCGAGGACATAATGCTAATTTAACTTTTTCAAATAGTTCTTATTATTTAAACTTTACCTATAAAAGTAAAAATCAAGTAATAATTACTTTGCAGTGAAATTTAAAAATCATAGTGCTATCAAAATTGTAACAAGATTTAAAGATATTATTATAAACAATAATTTAATAGGTAAAATGAAAATATTTTGCTAAATTTTTATAGGGTAGCATTTTATATAGCAAGAAAAGGACAAAAATATAACAAATATACATCATAATTTATAACAAAAATCATTGAGGAAATTAAACAAAAAGTTGTTGAATAGCAGCAAAACAATATAATCTAAATGCAAATACATTAAAATCTTGATGAGCAAATCATAAAAAAAGGAAACCAAACAATCCTAAAGGACCTAAAATCTCTTTTGTCAAAAGAGATTTATAATATTATAAAACAAGGTATTAACTATTTAAAAACTCCATGATTTTTACAATTAAGCAAATTAAGATGGTTATATAAATAATTATAAGGTAACTTATAAAATTTAAGAAATTAGAACGCTTTAAGAATTTTACTTATATTTTTATTTTAAATCAAACTATTTTATTATCAATATTTATCTCTTATATTTTTCATTTTTAGTATTTTTACACACTAAAAAAATATCTTTTATTTAATTTACATTTTTAAAAGTAATAAATTAAAAACTAAATACTTAAATTTTGAACTTTAATAACTTTAACTAAATTATTTTTATTAACTACAATATTTTTTATTTCTTTATTATTTTTCATATTAGTTTCACTATTAGTTTTAATCATTGAAGCAGTTAATAAATTATTAAAAGTTCTTTTATTATATATTTCGCTTCCTCTATCTTTAACATCTTTTACTTTATGTGAAATATCACCTTCCATATGACAGCCAATATTATTAGAAAGATTTTGATTACAAATACCTTTTTCATTATTTTTAATGTATTTAATTGTTTTTAATAAATAATTTCGTTTATTTTAAATAATATATGGTAAAAGATAATTTAATAAATCTAATATCTCATCATATTTGTCAGTATAAAAATATTGTTTTGCTACATTATATTTTATTTATTGCATTTTATTTCTCTTTCGATATGATCATAAATGTTCAAATTTTTTAACTAAATGATACTTATCTAAATTTATATAAATAATATTATTTTTAAATTATTTCGCAATAGCAATAGCAATAGAAATAGTTTCAATATAATTTGCACCATTACACAAAACTAAAATATTTGTATCTTTTTTAATATTATAACTATGCATTAATTCAATAACTTTATTTATAAATACCTTAATATTAATTAAATTTTTAATTTTATGAGGAATATTATTAATTTCAAAAGTACCTTTTTTATCTTTAATTACTGATATTTTTTCGGTTGATTTTTCCTTATAAAACCCAGTATGTATAGTATAAACTAATATATGTTGTTTAAATTTTTCTTTGGTTTTATTGTATAACATGGTTTGAAATGTATCATCCGCTTGAACATATAAAGTATATACAAGTAATATCTATTTTATTACTTTGATTAATATGAATATAGTCAATTTTACCTAAATCAACATTTTTATAAATATTTAATACCATCATATTACTGATTTTTTAATTAACAACTGTATATACAGTATCATTATATCTTTTTCCATCCCTCATAAATGATAATATTTTTTCTCGCAATGAATTTTCTATTCTTTGTCATTTTTTAAATTTCAAATATTCGTATAACAAAAAACATATACATTTCTTTTTAAAATTTCATCAAAATAATAGTATCTTCTTCGCGTAATAGTTGTTCGTCTTTTTTTTATTAAAGTTTTACTTTTTGTTTATTTTATTTTGTATTTTTGATATTGTGGATCTTTTTTGTTATTTTAAACAATTAATCATCTTTTTCAATTAATTTTTTAGTAATATATTCAATATATTTTTTATCATTTTATTTTTCATAATCTTTAAAAAAGTCAATATTTGTAATCATTTTAGCATTTCCACTTGATAATTATTATCAAATAATAATCACACACTAACTCCACTTTAAATATTTGTCAAATTAATTTTAATAAAAAACAATATTAATAATAATTTTGTAAAGGATGCGACGATAATTATTATTAGATAGTTAATATTATTAACTATCTTTATTTTTATTAAAAAACAGATATGATTATCGCTCTATATATATGTATGGGAAATAAAATAAATAGAAGTTAAAAATAATTAATATTAATTATTTTAATAAGTAATGCAAGGAATCTAATAATCATTCCAATTATCCTACTTTCCTAAAATAGATCTAAAAGCGATTATATATATAATGTCAATAGATCTTGATAAAAAGTTTCAAGATAAGAAAGTTAAATAAATAATATGAAAAAACTTATAGGATTATTAGGGACAATTATTATAACTTGTAACACAGCAAGACCATTAGTTGCCAATAAAAATAATAACAATAAAGATAAAAATTAAAAACATTTTATAAACATTAAATCGCCAAAAAAGACAGGCTTTCAGTGATTTACATTTAGCAGTAAAAATTAAAAACTTAGTTGAAGTTAAATCATTATTAGAACACAAAGCTAATGTTAGTGAAGAAGATTTTTATGGTTGAACACCTTTATTTATTGCAACCATAAATAATTATATAGATATTTTTAAATAATTGTTAAAACAAACCAACATTAATTTTAATATTAATCTTAATATAAAAAACAAACTTCTTGGTGGTATTATTTTGCTTTGATCAGCAAAATATGGTTATAAATAAAATGTACAATTGTTGTTATAATATGGGGTGTGGTGATGATAATGTAACATATAATGAGGATAATACAGGATTAAAATTAGCACATAATCAAAATTATTCAGATATTGTTCAAATTTTATCTGAATAGTTTACAATAAGTTTAATCATATTTATGTTAACTTTCAAATAAAATATAATTATGAAGAAAGTAGGAATATAAAAATGGGGAATAAATTCATCGGTATATGAATTTAAAAAACAAATTGTTTTACTTTATCAAAATGGTAAAACCATTCTTGAAATTTTTAAATAATATAAGGTGTCAAAATCAACTATATATCAGTTAATTGAAAAATTTCATAATTCTGGATTTTTTAAAGCGAAAAATAATCGCACTGTTGAAGAAAATGAACTTGATTGCCTTGCAAAAAGAATTAATCTAATTATAATGAAAAACAACCCTTTAAAGCAAGCATTGCTGATAATTAGCAAAAAATAGAAATTATTAACAATAATAAAGAAAAATATTCCATGCGAAAAATTGGTCAAATAGGATCAAAATTAAAGATAGCAAAATCAACATATTACTATCAAATTAATAAATGTGGCTATTGTTGATGTTAATAATTATGAACAAGAAATTATCAATGCATTTATTATAATGATAATCGCCAAAATTTATGGATCTTGTAAAATTAAAGCTTTTTTAATTTAAAAAAATATTATCTTATCGCGAAGAAAAATTCACCAAATTATGATTAAAGATTAGTTAGTATCTAAATACACCAAATTAAAATATCGTAATCATAATTTGGTGGTTAATAACGACGAAATTAGCAACGTTTTAAACTGTGAATTTAATAATTAATAATAAAACACAACCCAATGAAGTTGTTGTTAGTGATTTAACATATGTTCAAGGTGGTGTTAAATGACATTTGACATTATCCTTTGTTTGTTGATTGACTTGTTTAATCGTGAAATAATTGGCTATAGTGTCGAGACAAATAAAATAGTACAACTAGTGCAAGAAACCTTTTATTCAATTATAAGATCATTAAAACAAATTACGTTATTTCATACTGACTGGGGGCAATGAATTTAAAAATAAAATCATTGATAATATCTTAAGTACTTTTAACACCAAACAATCATTAAGCAATAAAAGGGGGCTATCCTTATGATAATGCTGGGGCTGAAACAATTTACAAAAGTTTTAAAAAATAATTTGTCAAGAGGCAAAAATTTATAAATTTAACCCAATTAAAATACAAATTATTTGACTTTGTGCATTGATATAACAATATTTGAATTCATGGTAGTTTAAATTATTTAACATCTTTTGAATTTATAAAACAACAATACATATAAAAGTGTCATAAAAATGGTTGCCAATCCAGTTTTATTATCTTCCATGCTCCATTCCCTTTTCGCTTTAGTTATATCTTTTTTACTATTGATTTCTTGTTTCTTTATTAACATCCCATACAAATGTTAACCATTGTTTTAACCGTTGCTAATTTAATTTTTTTCTCGCGGTCAACTTGAATTAAACGTTAATGCTAAGGTTGTTGGTTGATTTCGATAAAGAATCGTTGCGAACACAGTCCCAACCGATAAATAGTCTAAATTGACGATTATCAGCATTACCAATAAAACTTATATCAAGATTATTATTAAATGGTTTTGATAAGCAAAAGCCATTGCCTCAGCTGTTTCCTTTGAGAACAACCCCGTATTTTGTAATTATTAGTTGTGGAATATGGCCAAGATTAATTTTAACTTCATTGGTTTACGTAACAATATTTCCTAAAAAACTTGACTAGCATTGGAAATATTTGTTAAAAACAACTAAAAGACTATACGCTATTGATACTCATATGATGCGATTGTTAAATGTTGCTTTTGAAGTAATTGTACTAGTTATTTTACAATTTTTCTTCCCATCTCATAAATTTTATTTAATATTATACATTTATATAATATAATTTATGTAATATAATATGTAAGTAATATTAAAATATCATCAAAGATAGCTTTAGAAAAGAGAACATAAAATGAATTGAGCTAATTATATTACATTAATTCGGATTTTTTTAATCCCAGTTATTATTGTTTTAATTGTAATTGTTCCTTTTGAAAATAATTCATTGTATAACGGTTGAGATCAACGCTTAGTAATTGAAGGGAATAATGTGACTTATTCATTGCCAATTAGTTATTTAATTGATGGAATTTTATTTATTATTGCTAGTTTAACTGATTTATTAGATGGTTATATTGCTCGTCGATATAATCAAGTTACAACTTTTGGGAAATTTTTTGATTCAATTGCCGATAAATTATTAACAAATACTGTTTTAATTGTATTTGCATGTGCTAACATTATTCCAATTTGAATAAGTGTAATTTTAATTGCCCGAGACTTTGTAATTGATGTAGTTCGCCAAATTTTAGCAATTAAAAAAGTAGTAATGGCTGCCAATCAATTAGGACGTATTCGCGCAGCAATGGAAATGTTTGGAATGACAATTTTATTTTTTGTTGGATTTCTTATGTTTAATGGTCATTCTTTACAAAACGGACAATGAGATGAATTTGGATGAGTAAACCAAATTATTATGATTCCAATATATTTATCAACAGTATTATCATTATCGGCGGCTGGTAGTTATATTTTTTTAAATCGAAAAACATTATTTGATATGACCGTTATTAAAAAACCAACATTAAAAAGTATACAATAAACCAATGGTACAAAAAAAGGAAAATAAATTAGAATGAGCTGTTGTTACTGGGTCTAGTAAAGGATTAGGCTATTGTTATTGCGAAGAATTATTAAAACTTGGCTATAATGTTATTGCAGTTGCTCGTGGCACCACCCCTATTGCTATTTTACAAAAAAAATATCCATCTCAATCAATTAAAATGATTAATTATGATTTAAATATTTTAGCAAATTGTCAAAAACTATTTAATGAGGTACAAACAGATAATGTAACAATTTTAATTAATAATGCTGGATATGGAGTTTGAGGTTACTTTAATGAATCTAGTTTAGAACAAGAAATTAATATGATTGATTTAAATATTAAAGCGTTACATATTTTAACAAAACTTTTTGTGCAACGATTTATTAAACAAAACAAAGGTCGTGTTTTAAACATTGGCAGTTTAGCGGCGTTTACCCCCGCTCCAGTCTTTGCTAGTTATTATGCTTCAAAAGCTTATGTTTGAAGTTTAGGCGTGGCAATTAATACTGAATTAAAGAAAACAAAATCACCAGTAAGGGTTATCACCTTATGCCCCGGCCCTTTAAAAACTGATTTTTGAAATCGAAGTAGCAATCAACACAATGCCAAATATCATTCAACTGTCAAAGTAATGAAAACGTCTACTTATGCTCGCAAAAGCATTGTAAAAGGTTTAAAAGTAAAACGAAAAAATTATATTATAACAGGAAGTATTAATAAGATTGTTAAGAAATTAACAAAATGGAGTCCCCAAAATTGAGTTTTAACATCAGTCTATAATTATCAAAGAAAACGAAAATAGAAACAACAATGTTGTTTCTATTTTTATATTTCATATTTTTTATTTTATATATATCCTTCATCAATACTATCAATTTCATTAATAATTTTTTGTTATTATTGTTTTTGTTCTGGCAAATTTGAAGTTATTTTTTTACCCCTTGGTGGATTTATTGTTGTGATATTATCTTTTACAAATTTCACTAATTATGGTGGTGTATTTTCTAATAATTAAATTACTAAGTCTGTAATTTTAGAAAATGCATTTAATAAAACATTTCTTATTTCTTCTGAAGAGATTTTTGCAAGTGCTTAATTATATTATTTTTCTAATTAAGCATTAATTGTTTTTAATTTAGTTACTAATTTTTTATATACTTTAATATGTTCTTCATATTATGCGATCTCTTCTTTTAAGAGATGAATAAAATTCAATGATCTTTTGATCATTTCAGCTTTATCAAAACCCGTTTTAATTAAAATTTTTTGATTAATTGCGTCATGTGATATTTTAAAAGTTTGTTATAAATAACCAATAATTTTTCAGATGATTTTTTTAGTTTGTTTTTTACTTTCGCCTAATTGTAAAGTTAAGTGCAACTAAATTATTTTTCTAACCAAATATTCGATTGGTGAAAGATAATTTAGTATTTTTCTTGGTCTATGGTTTAAAGACAATATAAATTTATGAACTGCATTTTTCGTGGTATTTGAAAAATTAAATTTTTTAGGAAATTTTTCTCTAATTAACCCATTAGTATTTTCATTAGTACCTCTTTGTCAGGGTGAATATGCATTAGCAAAATAAATTTTCACATTTAAATTTTTTTCAAGTTGTTGTCAATTAGCAAATTCTTTACCTCTATCAAATGTTATAGTTTTAACAAGATTATTTGGAAGAATTGATAAATAATGGCTAATGTTTTCGTTAATAACTTTAGTAGTTCTATTTTCAACTAACATTGCTAAAGTAAATCTTGATGTTCTTTCAACTAAAGTTATTAAACATGATTTACTTTTACCTCGCGATGATACTATAGTATCACCCTCTCAATGGCCAACAGTTATGCGATTATTAACATTAACATTTCGTTCTTTAATTGATTTACCATTAAATTTACCGCGATTTTCTTGAGATTTTCGTTTCTTACCTTTTCTTCTTAAATTTTTATTAGTAACCTTTTCAAGTAATCCAGAATAAATTCAATTGTAAATTGTTTTAAAACTAATAATTAATTCTTTATGAAAATTTTTAATTCTTCCATAAATTTGTTCAGGCGATCAACCTAATAATAATTTTTGTTGTACATATTTTACTAATTCTCTATTTTTAAACTTATGAAAATAAACATGTGATTGTTTTCTATTTTCTGCTTTATTTTGTGCAATTAATGAAAAATAATGATTATTATCTTTATTTCTATTAACTTCTCGAATAATAGTACTAATACTTCGATTAAGATTTTTAGCTATTTCACTAATTTTTAATTTAAATTTCAATTGATTCTCAATATAAATTCTTTCATCTATGCCAAGATGTTTATATCCCATATAAAAAACTCCTTACTTTAATTTTTCTAAAATAAACTTAGCATCATGAAATTTTTATATGAAATTTTTTGCAATTTTATTTACTTGCACCTACAAGTATAATTTAGCTTTCATATTAAAATTTTTCTTTTTAATAAAAATTCATTTATTTTAAAATAAGGCGTCCTGTTCGATTAACCAGCAAAAAACAATTATTATAAGATTATTTTTTTATTTTTATATTAAAAAACATAAATTTAGTTGCATTATTGATCGGATGGTATCTTTAAATTTAGAACTTTTATCATAAAAATAGATTAAGTTTTGTTTTTTCTACATAAAATAAAGTTTATTTTTATAAATCCCTTCAAATAAAGGTATTATCCGATCAATAATTCAACTCTTAAACTTATAATATTTTGATGCTGAAAAATTGATAACTCATCTATGGTGCAAAGCTTTAAAGAAAGTGTGAAAGCGATTGGGTTTTACTTTTATTTATTTATTTAATTACCAACAAGATTAACCCCTTGCCGAAATGTCATAGCGTGTGTTTTTTTGCTTGTTTTCATAAAAAAGTGTTGTTAAACCAAAAAACAATATCGGACACTAAAAAACAAGAGGGGCAAAATTAACCACAGCTATCAAAAAATAACATAATTACAAAATGAAATTATTGCTAATTTCATTTTGTAATTATGTTATAATTTTGGTGGTAGGGGGTTAAATTATTAGTAATTTTGATAAATTTGGTTTTAAACGGTTTTTAAATTTAGGTCTTGCCGAATTAAATTTTCCAGCCCCAACGAGTGCACAGGATAAGGTTATGCCGTTATTATTAAAGCATCAAAATGTTATTTGTAAAGCCCACACAGGGACGGGTAAGACATTTGCATTTTGTTTGCCAATTTTAAATAATTTAGATTATGACCAAGCAAATATTCAATGTATTATTGTAACGCCAACGCGCGAGTTAGCGAAACAAATTTACGATAATATCCGTTTTTTTAAAAAATTTCAACCAACATTACAAGTTAATTATTATATTGGTGGTGAAGACATTAAACGGCAAAGTGAACAATTACAACGCACACAGCCACAAATTGTCATTGCAACGCCAACGCGCTTAAAATATTTATTTGATAAACAAAGTTTAAACTTACGAAAATTAACCACTTTTATTATTGATGAATGTGATATGATGTTTGATTTAGGTTTTATTGAAAATGTGGACTATATTTTGAGTAAAGTTAATCCTAGTGTTCAAGTATCGGTTTTTTCATCGACAATTCCCGATGAATTAAAATCTTTCCTAATGAAGTATTTTAAAAATCCCCTTTATTTGGATTTAAGTTATAATCAATTAACAAACCGGAATATTACGCATATCTTAATTACAACCAAACATCAAAAACGAGAAACAATTTTATTAAAGCTTTTAAAAACATTTGACCCATATTTATGTTTAATTTTTGTTAATAAAAAAGAAGAAATTAACAAATACTATGATTTATTATTGGAACATAATTATTCAGTGACACAATTTCACGCAGGTTTAGAACCACGCTTACGCACACAAGTTGTGAAACGAATTCGTAATTTAGAATATAAATATGTTATTGCTAGTGATATTGCAGCGCGGGGAATTGATTTTGTTGGTGTTAGTCATGTTATTTCACTTGATTTACCAAATGATTTAGAATACTATATCCATCGTAGTGGTCGTACTGGGCGAGCAAATTATACTGGGTATAGTTATGTTTTGCATGATACTAAAAATTTAACTTTAGTACAACAATTAATTGCCAAAGGAATTATTTTTGAACCTAAAAAATGAAATAAAGCAGGAGAATTAGTTGAAACTGATATTGGTGGGGATAAACCTAAAAAGAAAGTTCCTCCAGCAGTTAATAATGAAATTAATAAAATTATCCATCGCTATAAATCAAGATATAATAAGAAAAAAGTCAAACCAGGCTATAAGAAAAAACGGAAAGCTGAAATTGTTGAATTTAAAAAACAAATTCGTCGTGATCATATTAAAACATCAATTAAAAAAATTAAAAAAGAAAAAGCAAGAGAACGCGCGATTAAATTATTTGATAAAGATTAGGAATGAAACACCAAATATCTTGTTAAAATTAATTTTTTTAAAAAGTAACAACAGTATTTTTTTTTGTATAATTATTCTGTATTTTTTAAAATTACAAAATATATATAATTTAATTAATACAAGAAGGAGGAAATTATGGAACAGAATGAAACAACGGAAATACTGTATAAGAAAGAAAAAACAAATGTTAATAAAAAAATAATGAATTTTTTTACAATAAAAATGTTTCGTTATAATTTAATTAAAATGTTAAAGGTTATATCGACATGAGTCATGTTTGTTTTAACATTGATTGTCGGATTAATTATGGTTTTATCATTAACGTTCGGGATGGGATATATTGCTAGTGGGGACTATATGGATACTGCCAGATCATTGTTTACAATTTATTCATGAATTTGATATATGTTGTACTTTGGTTTAACCTCAATGTTTATTGGTTTTAAAGTCGTCCAATTAATTCGGGATGAAATTGATGATGGAACATTACTAATTTTTTCATCCATCCCAATATCAAGAACAAGAATGATTATTGAAAAATGATTATCTTTACAATTATTATGTTTAGTTTATTCAGTAACTATTCTATTATTACCACCACTTTTAATATTAGGAACAGGACAAAAAGGGGCTGCGTTTGGAAAAGTAATTTTAAGCAAAATTAACTTTATGATTTTAACAAGTTTTATTTTACAATTATTTTTAACAACAATTGGAATTTTAATTTCGCTAGGATTAAATTCAAAAGGGGTTATTGGAATTTTATTTACCCTTGGTTTTTTAACAGTAATCGGAGCAATGATTCCTTTTATTTATAACACAAGTAAAATGGGGGAAAAATCATCACAATATTTAATTCAAACAGCGGATTTAGCAAAAAATTCCGTCAAATTTAAAGATTATGATGTTATTCAAACATATGATGATTTATTAAATCCAATTGGTTGACCAATTTGAACACAAAGATATGAGAAGATTATTATCGAATCTAACATTACACAAAATATTGGTGAGTTGGAAACAACTAGTTTAGTAAAAGATATTGAAGCGGTAGTTACAAAAATTGGTACAAATTCAATTGCTTGAAACGATTTTATCGCAGAAGCAAAGAAAACACCAACTGTTTATCCGGTCTTATCAAAGTTGATTAATGATAATATTTTACAGTTTGATGGCTATAAGACTCAAAAATTCCTTGGTCTTTCCTTGGAAGCTAGTAATGGGATTGAATTTAAAAATAATGCCGGTAAGGGAATTAATATTTTATCTGATTTTTATAATGATGTTAAATTACCAGAACATATTACTATTTCACAAGAAAAACCATCGACTAATAATAAAATTTCTTTAAGTGTTTTGAAACAAGATAAATTAAAAATTAAAACATCAAAAAATATTTATAAAATTATTAAAGCAATGTATGATAAAGCAATTTTTTCACCAACAGTTATTGGATATGCTAAAAATAGTTGTGCTTCATCAAGCGTAATTTCGCCATATAGTATAACATCACTTATTTATGGTTCATTATCAAGCACCACTAAAAATAAATTTAATAATTTTTATGACAATTTTGAAACGTTTTTAAAATCGAACTTATATAATGAAAATGTTTATATCGATGATTTAGTGATGACGATATATTCGCAATTTGTTTCACAAATGTTGTATTGATTAAATAAAGCAACATATGATAAATATGGTGGTGTTTATGATAAGAAAGCACAAACCCAAAGTGAATTAAATAAAGTTCAGAAAGAACAAACAAATTATAAATTAATGGCATATTTAAATATTTGACAACAATGAGTTGTTATGTGAACTGGAAATGCTAGTGTTAGTGTGTCGGGAGCAGGCTATATAGTTTCTTCAATATTATTACCAGTTAATAATTATTTAAATGTCAAAGTTAATAGTGTTACATACAACGAAAAAGATAAACCAGATAATATTAAAACAAATTATTTTTTAATGGGAAATTTCAATCAGCCGGTGGTATTAGATAGATTAACGAGCATGTATATTGGTTACTTATTAGTAACATTTGGTTTAGCCGGATTAACATTATGATGAATTACAAGAAAGGATTTTGTATAATTGTGAAAGTAAAGAAAAGTAATTTCACACCGAATCCAGATTTAGCAATTGAGATTCATGGATTTACCAAAAAATTTAAGAAATTTATTGCAGTTGATAATATTAGTATGAATGTTGGCAAAGGGAAAATTCATGGTTTTATTGGGCCAAATGGGTCTGGGAAAACAACAACAATTAAATCATTAGTTGGTGCAATTATTTCAACTAAGGGACAGTTTAGCATTGACGGTTTAAAAGCTGGTTCATCAGCAGCTAAAGGAATTATTGGTTACATTCCAGAAAATGCTCGTTTTCCAAAACACTTAAATATTTATAAATATTTAGTGGAAATGAGTTATTTACGTAATGTTAATTATAAAGAAGCTAAAATAAAAGCTAATAAAATTTTAGATAATTTGAATTTATGAAAATTTCGGACAAAAAATCCCAATACATTTTCATCCGGGATGAAGAAAAAGGTTTTATTAGCTCAAGCTTTAATAGCGGATCCAAAAGTATTAATTTTAGATGAGCCAGCGGCTAATTTAGATCCAACATCACGCCAAGAATTGTTTAATGATTTAATTAAAGTTAGAAACGAAGGAAAAACAATCTTAATTTGTTCACATATTTTAACAGAGTTACAAGATCTTGCTGATGAGATTACAATTTTAAATTATGGAAAGGTTGTTTTTTCTGGAAATGTTATTAACCATAGTCAAAATTATTATCAATTTACCGTAATAGAAAAACCGATGTTAGTAAGTTTAGAGAAGGTTGTTAAAAAATTAAATATTCCGGTTATTGAAAAATTAGACAATGCGTTAATTTTACATTTAGAAAGTGGCAATGAGCAAATAAAAAAAATTGCTTATAAAGCTTTTGAAGAAAAAGTAATTTTAATTACCATTAAACCGTTTGTCACAAATATTACCGAAATTTATGACCGTGTTGTCTTTTCAGTTAATAAAAATTTTGGAAAAGCAAGTGCTTTAGCTAATTAATTTCCAATTTTTTAATAAAAATCTATGTAAAATATTTTTTTGAGCTATAATTATAAATGAGGATTATTAATGTAATTTTAAAAATTATTTTACATTGTAAAGTTTTTTATTTTTTATAGGGGGTTAAATTGTCAAAAATTTTAACGATTCGTGAAAAAAAATTACGATTTGAAAAACCTTGAAAAACAATAGCGTACTTTTGTATTCCCACAGTTTTTATAATGGTTATACAGGGGTTATATAATATTGTTGATAAAAGTTTAGCTTTATCATTTGCGACACCGGATTTAATTCACGATCAGTTTTATATTGATGCATATAATCGTTTAAAAAATATTAATGTTACAGAAATACCATTAGCGGACATGCGATCATTTATTAATGTTGCGACCCAATATGCTTCACAAACATATAATTTACAATGATCATTTAGTATTATGATTGGAATGGGTTGTGCAATGAACTTTTCAATTGCTTATGGGCAACGTAATATCCCAGCAATGCGTCGAATTGCTGGGAATGGTCTTTCTGTAACATTTCTTTTTTCAATGTTAGTATCATTTGTTGTTTTTTGTATTGTCTTTCCAGGATGAAATGCTGTTTTTATTACTTCACAAATGGGTAAACATTATAATCCAATTACCGAAAGTTTATGTTGGGAATATTCATTCCCAATGTTAGCGGCGCCACCAATGATGTTTTTAAGTTATTATTTTATTTCATTAATTCGTAGTGAAGGACAAATTAAATGAGTAATAATTATGGTTTTAAGTTCATTATTAATTAATGCTGCTACTGCAATTTTCTTTATGCAAGTTTGTAATCTTGGAATGTCAGGAGCAATGTTAGGAACTGTTTTTTCGTGAACAGTGCAAGTAATTTGAGGATTTATTATTGTTTTTAAAACAAAGAATAGTTATTCAAAATTTTATTGAAGTGATTTATTTCATATTGAAGGGAAAAATATTGCGAATTTTGTCAAAGCAGGGTTACCAAATTTCATTAATAATGCTGCTTTAGTTGTTACCTCGTATGTTGCAACATCCCTTATTGTTCAGTTGCCAAACCAAGGCGAGCACAATGGGGTTGCAGTGTTACAAGAGATTTATTCTTCAATTGTGCCATGAATGACATTGATATTATCAGCGGGAGTTGGTGTAACGCAAGGGGCCCGCAGTATTATTGCTTATAATTATGGGGCGAAAAATAGTGCCCGGATTTGAGAAATTTTAAAACGCGTTAGTTTGTTAATTATTATTTGATTTTCGTTAATGTTAGTTGTCTTTGTTATTTTTGGAAAATATATGATGATGTTATTTGCTTTATCGGAAGAAACGGCAATTAAATATCGTTGATTAATTGTTTTAAACTTTATGACTTACCCGTTTTGTTCATTAACATATATTGCACTAACTTTATTTCAAGGAATTAATCGTTCGTTTTTAGCAACCTTTACTAGTAGTTTACGCTCAACTTTAGTTATTTTACCATTAATTGGAATAGGGTACGGGGTTAGTCGGATCACTGGTAATCCAATTTTTTATTATGTCTTTATTGGTTTAAATGATTTAATTTCAGCGTTAATTATTATTCCAATTTTAGTTTATTATTGAAAAAAATATCATATAAAATTGGTTGATGAAACAGATCCATATTTTAATGAATATCAAGATGATTTACGGAATAAAAAAGTTGTAAAAATAAATCACAAAAATAAAAATTAAGTAGATTGAATATCACGAAGAAAAATTAACCAAATTATGATCGTAATTGTAAATATATTTGAGACACTTTATTAAATATTTTGTATTAAATCCAATTAATTTTTATAATTTAATGATTTTCTTGGTATTAAATTTATTTTCAATGCTATTTTATTTAAATAATCTTGAGAAAATATTAATAAATCTATTTCTTTTGGTAAACTTCGTATCAAAATTCCATTATTATTTTCGTTTAATCCTTTTTGACCAAGACAACCAGTATCAGCAAAATAAACTTTTATTTTACAAATATTTTAAGTTTTTTTCACATAATAAATTATTTACCACGATCAAATGTAATTGTTTTTATTGTGCCAGATGGGTTTGTTTAAAATAAATTTTATTATACTTTCTATGACATCTTTGCTTTTTTGCTATTATTAGTTACTAGCGGGATTGATTTTTAGATCATATATCGGCTAAAGTTATAATTGCTGCTTCCATCCATCGTACATAATATATCTTTAAATATTTTTTTTTCGTTTTTCTTTTAAATATTTACTTGACATTATTCATCCGTCTATTAATTATTTAGAATAATCTTTTCATTGAATTTTAACATAATTTGTATAATTAATAATATTTTGAATATTTTCTGAAATATTTTTAAATTCAACTTGTTTTTAATTTTTTTCATAATTAAAACATTTAATATAAGAATCAAACCTTATTGCTTCACTTGTAATAAAAATAATTTTTGTTAAGTTATCTTTTTTTATTGGATTTTGATTATTTTCATTATCAATAAATGATAAATTTGTAATTGCATTTTTTAAATTTCAAATATTCGTATAACAAAAAACATATACATTTCTTTTAAAAATTTCATTGCGAGAAAAAATATTATCATTTATGAGGGATGGAAAAAGATATGGTGGTGTTATATATAAAGTTTTGAATTAAAAAGTTAGTGATATGACAATATCAAATATTTATAAAAATATTGATTTAGGTAAAATTGACTATATTCATATTAATCAAAGCAATAAAATAGATAGTATACTAGAAATACTTTATGTGTTCAAGTGGATGATACATTTTAAACCATGTTATACGATAAAACCAAAGAAAAATTTAAAGAACATATATTAGTTTCTACTGTACATACCTGTATTAGATAAGGAAAAATCAATCAAAAAATATCAGTAATTAAAGATAAAAAAGGTACTTTTGAAATTAATAATATTCCTCGTAAAATTAAAAATTTAACTAATATTAAGGTATTTACAAATAAAGTTATTTAATTAATGCATAGTTATAATTTTAAAAAAGATACAAATATTTTAGTTTTGGGTGATGGCGCAAATTATATTGAAACTATTACTAATGCTATTACAAAAGAATTTAAAAATAATATTATTTATATAAATTTAGATAAGTATCATTTAGTTAAAAAATTTGAACATTTATGATCATATCGAAAGAGAAATAAAATGCAATAAATAAAATATAATGTAGCAAAACAATATTTTTATACTGACAAATATGATGAGATATTAGATTTATTAAATTATCTTTTACCATATATTATTTAAAATAAACGAAATTATTTATTAAAAACAATTAAATACATTAAAAATAATGAAAAAGGTATTTGTAATCAAAATCTTTCTAATAATATTGGCTGTCATATGGAAGGTGATATTTCACATAAAGTAAAAGATGTTAAAGATAGAGGAAGCGAAATATATAATAAAAGAACTTTTAATAATTTATTAACTGTTTCAATGATTAAAACTAATAGTGAAACTAATATGAAAAATAATAAAGAAATAAAAAATATTGTAGTTAATAAAAATAATTTAGTTGAAGTTCTTAAAGTTCAAAATTTAATTATTTAGTTTTTAATTTATTACTTTTAAAAATGTAAATTAAATAAAAGGTATTTTTTAGTATGTAAAAATACTAAAAATGAAAAATATAAGAGATAAATATTGACAATAAAATAGTTTTATTTAAAATAAAAATGTAAGTGAAACGCGCTTTAAGCGTTCTAATTTCTTAAACTTTATAAGTTACCTATAATTATTTATATGACCATAAATATTATGTTTTTTAAGAACCACTAGTATTAATTGAAAATTTTAAAGATAAATTAAATAAAATTAGAAATAACATTATTAATTTAGAAAATTATATTGATAATTATAAAAAAGAAATTAAAAATAATTTAATTAATGTTCAATATGTTAAACAAAAAACTTTTTGTAAAAAATTAAAAGAAAACTCTGGATCAGAAGTTACGAAAGCAATTAAAAAATTTTAAATAATAATATTTTCAAAAACATAAATATTAAAGGAATTATTACCGATCAAGGTAAATAATTTAGTAACTGAAAAGAAATAAAAAAATTGCTTGTACTATGTTTGTTTTTGTGATGATGGAACACCTATTCAAAAACCACTAGTTGAAATAATTAATAGAGATATTAGACATTGATTTCCTAAAGGAACAGATTTTAACAATATTATGCAACAAGAAATAGATTGAATTATTGATATTATTAACAATAAACCAAGGCTTTGTTTACAGTGATTAAATTAACAACAATTATTTTTAAATTTATCATCACATATTTAATAATTTTTTATTGAATTAATCAAATAATTTATTAAACTATTTTTAGTGTGCCAAAATTAATAAATTTAAGATAAAAATACAATAATTTTAAAAATAAAATTATATTAAATACTTGTTTTTTTGTGTTATAATTTATAATTAAATTTAATAAAGTTTGGTATTGTAATTTACAATTTACATTTAATAATAATCATGAAATTCAGCAAAAGAAAGTTCAATTTTAAAACGAGGAATACTTTTTAGTTTATCAATTGTTACCTTTGTTTGTCCTAATCCATCTGTGCCCCCTCCCGACCTAACATTTTCGCTACTTTTAATTTTAAAAAGAGCAGCCACTAAATGCACATAAATTAAGCTAACTTTATTACCACAACCCCAATTGCTGATAAATGTTTATTAACTTTAAAACCTGGGATTCCACTTAAATCATATACTTTCCTCAGATTCAATTATTGTTTCGGTTAAAAATGAAATTTCGTAAATTGACATTGACTGAAAATAAATTGTCATTAAAAAAGTTGACATTTGATAATCAGAAATAATCCCGTCTTATAACATTTAATAAAAAAGTTAATTTCTTCGCGTAATAATTATTGTCCATTTTTCTTTTTATCAATTAATTTTAAAATATTAACTATTAGATACCTTCTTTTTTTAAGTATTTTTTTTCTTTAATGCATCTTTATATTCAATATAAGCTTTTTTATGATCCACATTTTGATATTGCTTAATTCCTTTTTGAATAATTTGTTTAACATTATTAGCAATTAACTCCGTTGGTTTTGTCATAAATGTATCGGGTTTAATTGGTTTATGAAAAACAACATGCACATACTTATTCCCGCGTTTTTTAAATTCTTTATTAAAAATTAGATAAGAATTAACAATTGAAACAGGAATAATTGGTGCATGAGCTTTTTGGGCAATTTTAAAACTTCCCGCATGGAATTCGCCAATTTCTTGACTACGACTACGTGTTCCTTCAGGAAAAACAACCATTGTTCGCGGTACACGAATTAAGTCATTAGCTTTTTTAATAATTTCTAGTGCTTGTCGAGGATTTTCACGGTCTAAAAATAAAACATCAATTAATGTTAAAAAATTTTTATATGTTCGATTATTTTCTAATTCTTTTTTAGCAATAAAAGCACATGGTGCTGTTTTATTAAAATTATTTAAAGCATACAATAATACTGGATCAACATTTGACTGATGATTTGCAATCATTAAACAACTTTTATCAATTCAATTATCCCGATCATGGGCAATTATTTTAACATCATATACTCATAACATATAACGTGTTCGTTTTTGCACTCAATGATAACGATATTCTTCTGAAACAATATTTGGATCATGTTTAATCTTTTTACTAATACCTATTGCTTTAGTAATTGTTCGCAAAAATCTTGGTCATGTTAGAATAATTTTTCAAATATTTACCATTTTAATTTTATTCCTTTCTCTTATAATATTTTATTAAACATTGTTGATATTCGGCTGTTTTAATTAACGTAAATTGTATTAAATCAAATTCTGGAAAATGAGTATCTAATTTGTAATTTACTTTAATATAACTAATAATTAATTCATCAGCAATTGGTAATGTTGCTTGATAAATCTGTTGACCCCCACAAATATAAATATCCTCTGTTGGATTTTTATAAAAATTAATAATTGCTGATAAATCAGTTACCACTTTAACATCAGGGTGGTTAATTTGATAATCTGGTTTGGTTGTTAAAACTAATGTTTTGCGGTTTGGAAGCAGATGATCAATTCCTTCATAAGTTAAATGCCAAATAAAATTGTTTGTCCACGAGTTGTTGCTTTAAAATGTTGCAATTCTTCAGCGATATGTCATGGTAGTCGGTTATTTTGCCCAATTAAATTTTTCATCAATTGTTCATAATAACTTAATCATTATACCGCAACAGTTCCTTTAATCAACGGGGCTGGTCCACAATCTATCAGTGAGATATATCTTCCAACTTTAAAATAAAATAAGGAAGTAATTGCTGGATTTAATTTTAAAGTTGGTAATTTGCGTGGTGCTCGTGTTAATTGTTTTTTAATTTGATTAAAATGATTTTTATAAATATGACAATCCCCAAAAGTATAGAAAAATCGCCAACCTTTTAATCAACAACTTGGTAATTAAATGAGTTAATAAAGCATAACTGGTAATATTTAAAGTAACACCTAAAAAAAACAACAGCACTACTTTGATATAATTGACAACTAAATTTATTATCTTTTGAAACATAAAATTGCATCAAAGTATGTCGTTTGTGTGGTGGCAAATCCATTTCATCAACTTCCGTTGTATTTCAATCACTAATAATATAACGACGAGAATAATGATTATTTTTTTAAATTATTTAGTAATTTTGATAACTAGCCCATAATCACTATCAAATTTTCGTTATTGTTTTCTATATACTGGTCCTAAATTACCAAACTCCTCAGCAAAATTTACATAAGTCTCAATTTTTTATACAAATTCAGCTAATGTTTTCATTATTATATTTTGTTTATGCTTTATATTTTTCATATGATCATTCATTTCAAATTCGAATATTATGATCAATCAAATATTTAATATTATTATCGCCTTTAATAAATTACATTAATTCATAAACAACTGATTTAAAATGAACTTTTTTTGTTGTTAAAATTGGAAAACCTTCTTTTAAATTAAAGCGCATTTGATAATCAAAAGCAGAAATTGTTATTTTTGTGTTTGTCCGATTATCTTTTTTTGCACATTCTATAAAATAAAATTAGCCATTTTAAAATATTGTTCAACCTTTTTCATCATATTTTCTATTATAACATACTTAAATATTACCTTATTTAAAAATAAAATAATCTAAAAAAACTTAACAAGATTATTTTTTTATGTTATTATATTAATAATTAAAATAGATTAACAATAATGAATAAATTGTTAAAAAAATAATTTAAAAAATAAAATTTTCATTAAGTTTATTTGTTATTGGTACGTTTAATCCCCTAACGTAGTAAATATGAAAATTAAAATTAGTTTGATTATTTCTATATTTTAAGTAATTCAATTAATCAATAAAATGTTATTAATTAAATGGTTTTTTTGTGGTTTTATTCATTATAAAATACCATTTTTTGTATTTATATTATTTTTTGATTTTAGTTCTTGTATCATGTACGATGAAGCGGCAAAAAAACAACTCTTGTTAAATAAAAAGGGTTGTTTTTTTATTTGTAAACCCATAATTATTAATTAATTCAGAGAAAGGACAGCATCTTAAATTCTTAAAATAGAAACTTTTTATTACAACTTTTTCATTAACTTAAAGTTGTTTACACATTTATTAAATATCTTATAAATCTTTACAAAGTGTACCTTTTTTTCTCCAATTTTAAGGTGTTGTCCTTTCTCTGTTTTAGTTAATTAATTTGGCTAATAAATGAAAAAACTTAATATTAAAGGAAGGGATGGGTAATGAAAATTAATAAGCAACAAAACAGTATGTGGTGTTGATAATTGCTATAAATCAATATCATTCATTACCGAAGAATTTTTATCAAATAAAATTTTATGAACTTGTGAAAAACATAAAGATTTATTAAATCGTACAAAAGATAAAAAACAAAAGCGATTTTATCAAAAACTAGAAAATTCAAAAATTATCTTTGATTGAGAAACTGGTTCTTTTAAACTTTGATTTTATAAAACAACTTAATGCAGTGTGGGACGGTTATTTTAAATAACTAAGTGCTTCCATAAGAACATGAGTTTAAACTCATTCCCACAGCCAGCCGAGGCAAGTACTGAAATAGTGTATGAGGAAATATGTAAATCGATGCTAGTTTATTAGAACTAAGCGGTAGTCGTGATAAGTGCAAGGTCAACATCGAACGACAATAAAAATAGAGATGGCCACTTTATAAATAAATTTGCGATAGATATTACTTCTTAGAAGTGGCAGCGGTTTTAAAAAACACAAAGCCAGCACCAGGCTCTTTAAAGTGCAAGTGAATTTATTTTAAAAACTGAACGTTTTGACCTGAAATGGCGCGGATGAAGAGAGAATTCTCTGGCTTTACCTTATAAAAACAACTGTCTATTATTTAATAATATACCGCCACCGCTCACCTTCAGTGAAGCGGATGGCGTAGTAAATAAATAGATAAATATTTATATAACTAATTATCGTTTTGGCACTTTCACTCGGGAGTGAGTGCCAACGAATTAAAAATAGGAGGAAATATAATGACAGAATATAAAAGTTTGTATATTAATAAAACTTGAAATGAAATAACAACATCATTTGATTGAGTTAATTGTCAACCTATTAATTGTCGTATTTCTCATCATAAAAATCATTATGATTTGCAATGTTTAGAATGGGCAAAAATGTATTTAAATTTATTTGAAGATAAATGAGATGTTATTGCTTCTTATATGCAACATTACAAAATTAACGATATTTTAGATTTAGCATCAGATGGTTGAAAAATATTACAAATTGAGAAAAAAATAAAACAAATAAATTAATGGAGGTAATTATAAAAAAGTTAAATAAAAAAATAACAACAAAATTAAATGAATTAATTTTAAGATTATATCCAGTTTCAACGGATGATATTACTGATGAATATTGAGCATTAAACAATAAAAAGAATTAGGAGGAATAAGAAAATGTCATATTGTATTAGTGATTACTTAAATGAAAAATGAATTAATAATAAAGCATTAAAAATTAGTAATAAAGATATTATTTATGCACAAATTGATAGTGATTATGATATGAGTTGAAAATTAAATTTATATCTTAAATTTGGTAATGAAGAAAGACATGTAGGTAATGTTTTATTGTCAACGGATTTTGACTTAAATTTAAAATGATATTAAATTGATAAGGTTAAAATTTTAATAACTGACTATTTATAAGATGAAGAAGTAGATTATGAGATGATAAATTATTAATAATATATGAAAAGATGAAGATGGTAAAATTTATAGCGAAGAAGACTTATTTAATATAGCATTAGAAGAATGTTATTCAGAAGAAAGTGCTTATGAATATATTGATAATTTAATTATGGATATGAATTTGGAGGAAATTTAATAATGGCAGATTTAACATTAAATAATCAAATTAAAAATATTACTTATCCATTTTATTTAAAAGGAAATGATTTTAAAGAATTAAGTTTAAAAGCATTACCAATTAAAGAATGATTTGATAATAACGGTCAAGATTTAGCAGAATTTATTCTTCGCCATCGAAATCATTGAGTAGCCACGAATTATGAAGATGTACGCTTAAAAGATATACCAAGTGTTATTAGTAAAATTGATTTTGTTTTTAGAGAACCATTGGAATTAATAAAAGCTTTCAAAGATGATTTAAATCGAATTCGTACTAATATTATTAATTTTGAAAAATCAATTGAAAATCATAAAATTGAAATTAAAAATAACATTAATCAAGTGCGAATACAAAAACAAAATGAATTATTTAAAGAACAAGAACTAAAAAAACAAGAACTAATAGAACAAGCAAATAATTTAAGTGAAGATATGGGTCTGGATATTGATCAAATTGAAGATGAGCAAGTTCGTGTAATGAAAGAAATTGAACAAATTGATAAATCACTTGACCCAAAACAATTAAAAAAAGTTGGAATTAATTTTATTAAAGAAAAATTATTAATTAAAGATATTGAAATATTAGGTATTAATGATGATTTTTTACAAAATTCCGATAAATTAGAACTTATTAATCTTATTAAAAAATATTTAATTGTTGATGAACAAGTTGTTAAAAATGAAATCAAAGAACAATGAGATAGCAATAAAGATATTAATACTATTGGTGTTAATGGAATTAAATTCAAAATAAATAAAGGAGAGAAATAATTATGAATAATCAAATGGGAATAAAAGAATTAGTAGCGACAGCAATTAAAGCATATGAATTAAATGTTAATGCTAAATATTTACAAGATAATTTAATTGCTTTACAAGAACTAAAATTAAAAAATAATCAAAGTTATATTAATTTGATTGGTAATGCTGATAATGGAAAAATTACAGCCTTAGGAATTATTAATTTAAGTAATAAAAGTTTAATTTTTGGAAAAGATTTTAATATTATTCCATTCAAAAATAAATTAACAACCATTATTGATAGTGGTGTGTTTCAAAAAAGAATGGAACAAGAAAATTGAATGTTAAAAAGAGGAATTATTTATAAAAGTGAAAAATTTGTATGAGATACCGATTTACAAAAACCAAAATTACACGAAATAGATTTTATGACAAATACAAGTCAATATGAAAATATTATTGGCGCTTATGCTTTTGGAATTAATCGTTTAACTGGCGAAACAAAAGGTATTTTATTAAGAAAAGCAGACATTGACCGTTTAAAAAATAGTAGTCCAAGTGGAAATAGTGAATATTCGCCTTGAAATAAATGACCAAAAGAAATGGTTGAAGCAAAATTATATCGTAAATTAGCACAAGAATTAGGTATAGATATTACTGACATTGATTTAGATGAAAAAGAAATTAAAGAAGATGGTAATTTTGATTATATACCCTTTAATGATATTACTGTCGCCAAAAATCAGGGTCAGATAAGTGACGAACCCTTATCAAATAATATAAATATTACCCCATTTTATAGAGAAATAGCGGACACAAACAATAATATAGTTAAAGAAGATGATATTTCTAATGTAGTACCAGTAGTTAACAATGATGAGCAATGAACCACTTGATAAAAATAGGTATTGACCCATCAGGAACCGGTACCAGTGCTATTGTTGTTTATGAAGACAATAAATTAATAGATAAAATGGAATATATACATTATGATTGAATTAAACAAACTGATAATATTTTATATAAATTAATACAAGATGCAATTATTAATATTGAGGATTGTTTATATACATCTGCTAATCCAAGTAAAGATAGGGATGATTTATTAAAAGTAATTGGAACAGTTAAATACAATACAGAAAAAGTACGCAACATTATTAATTGAGTATCACCAAAACATACTAAATCAATTGTTAAAAATATGGAAAATTTAAGTAAATATAATGACAGTTGTATATGAAAATTTGATAAAGATAATAATTTAACTTATCAATATGGTAAAGGTTGATTTTATAATAATGAGAAAATATCTCATCATTTAAGAGATGCAATTATTATTGCTAATTATAAAGGTTAATATTATGAAAGAATCATATAATCAAAAAACAGGAAAATATTATTCTTGTAAAATTCGAAATGTTAATATTTACTTAAATAAAAATGAAGAAAAAGTTTGAAATCAATTATCTAACTTTGATACCTATTCTCAACGAATAGAATATCTTATTAATTTTTATATAAGTCACAACAAAGAAAAATAAAAAATAACCTTAATTGGTTATTTTTTTAAATACTATTTGTTAATTTTCTAATAGAATCTTTTTGTGCTTGTTTTTTGTCGTTTACTTTAACTTGTTTTTTAACGTTTTTAATTTGACCTGTTTTAAGGGCTAATTCTGTTGCATAATCGGGCCCCTGTAAATGTTTTTCGTGGGCAATAACAGCAGTTCTTAATTCTCTAATTTCTGCTTTATATTTTTTAACTTTTTTAGCAGATAAGCCTAGAATCCCAAGACTACCCATTCCACCAGCACCAGCTAATACAAGTAAAGTAATTACTAATTCATTACTAATTTCCATTTTTATATTTCCTTTCTTATTCTTACTCAAACAGTGGCCATCTATTCTTTCGGAACAAAATAATTTATAAATTAAGCTATATATAACCACCCAAAAATATCTACCACCCCTATATATAGTCTATTTTAATAAAATTTAATTATTGGTTTCATAATTATTATTTATATTTAATTTTTTATTATTTTCTTGCTTTTGTTTTTTAATATTTTTATCTTGTATATTTTTAAATATTTCTTCTGTTATACCATCTAAATTATTTCACTGTTTTGCTATTCGTGGTTGAATAACACGCGGATTAATCCGACAATCTAAACAATATCTTAAATGGTCTTTTTTTCATTTTGATTTATCAATTCAAATAATAATTAAAGAAATTATTAAAGTAATTAAAGGTAAAATTGTAAATACTAATCCCATTTTAGATATTTTTAATCGTGGAATATCAATTTTCATATCTACTTTTGGTTTACTACTAGCAACAAATATTCCTTGAATTCCATGGGTAAATAAAGGTGTTAATAAAATAGCGATGCCATTACCTCAATATTGACCATAATTATATCAATCAATTTTACCTTTAATTGCATCAATCATTCCATATTCTAATCAACAATTTAATGCTAAAAATATTAAAGTATAAAAACTAACTACCCAACTACGAATTTTATATTTTCTTTCTCAATCTCTAATATTTTTATGAGTTCAATTATAAGTCGGAATAGGTTCTTTTTTAAATCAATTTCAAGGTAAGGCACCCTTTAATCAAGTTGTTTTATCTTGCTTCATTAATTAAAATCCTTTCTAACTTATATTTTTTCTTTCAATGTGTAAACAAGTAATTGTTCCATCTGTCCCACCAGTACGTATAGCAATAATTCCATCATCTTCTAATTCTACACGATGAGAAAATTTATTTTCTAAATCAAATGACCCAACAGTTATTTTTCCCTTAAAATTTTTGTACGTTGATAAATAATAATTATTTTGCATACTTGTTCCAATTCAAATATTGTATTTATAATTTTCTTTATCTCAATTTTGTATTTCATAATCAAACCTTGTATTATCTAAATCACTAGTGTCAACAATTTCTCAATCTGAAATATTTGTTTTTCAAACCCCATTATCATAATAAATCGTATCATTATCAAACGGAACAACAAGTTTAATATATTCTTTATAATCAATTTTACTATAATCATCAATACTTGGATGAGTAATATTAATAGTATTGTCAGTTTGCACTTTTTCTTTTAAAGAATATAATAATACTTCATAAAATGTTTTTTTAGTTATATGTTTATATTCTTCTTCTCATGGATGAGCATAATTCCCTAAATGATAATTATATGGTCTTGTAATTGTTTTACTAGATATAATATCAATTATTTCACCCGCTAATTTTAAAGCATTTTTAACATCACGAGTAATATTTTCATTTGCTTCGGGGTCATTTGTTTGTGAATATGCTACACCACCTTGTGAAAATGAAGCACTACCTGTTAAATCATTAACTCCTTTTGGCAAATATCAATTCATAACCGCTAATAAACAAGCAGATTGAATATAACTTAATCATTTATCATATTCAATTAAACCAGTATTATCTTTTTTAACTCATGGAAATAAATCTTTTTTATTTATTTTATCTGAAATTGTGCCACCTGATAATCTATCCATTCATAAACTAGTTTTTAAAATAGCATTATAAATTAAATTATCATTATAAGCAGATTGCTTACGGTCATTAATAGGTTGTCAAAGTTTACTTTCTTTAACATCTTTAACTGTTATAAATAACAAATTACTTAAATTATTTTCCATATAAAATACCCCTTAATTGATTACGATATTTATTTCTTAAATTAGATGGTTTATAACTATTAACATTTCTTTGTGTTTTATTAATTGTTTTAATAGTTTGATTAGTTTTATAAAGCATACTTTTAACTAGTGTTTTATATAAATTTTTAATATTTTTAACATCGCTTTTTCGCTCTCGATACCATTTTTTATTATTAATTTCACCAGCAAAATTGAAATTAAAGTGTCCAATCTTTAAATTATTAATAAACCTTTTAATTTGTTGTAATTTTTGAATATGTGGTAATGTTAATTTGATATTTCCTTTTGGATATTTTTCTTTTAATTCTTGTGGTAATCGTTTTTTAATATAATCTCTTAAATGACTAGGTAATCATTTTCTTAATCAATAACGCCAAAATAAAGTTCCAGCATTAGATGCTGCATTACTTAATAATTTTCAAATTTCAACTGGAACACTAGGATAAACATATGGACCATAAAACTTCGGGTGTTTTGCTGTTTTTGTATATATTAAAATAGTTAAATTGCCTGTTAAAGTTAATTTATTTGTTATATTAAACATACCACTATCAAGTCAACTACTATTTAAAGATTGTCAATTAGTATTTAGATAATTTTCTTTTTTAAACTGTTCTTTATTTTTAATATTGTTATCTTTTTCTAATTTATTTAATATTTGCTGTATTTCTTTTTGATGACCTTTTTTAATTAAATTTACATATGTGTAAGGATTTAATCATTGATAAATATCTTCAATTTTATTTGTAATTTTTTGGAAAGGATTAGCATAATATGAAGCAAATTTATTAACTTTATTAATTAAATTAACAAACTTATTTATTAAAGGTTTATTGCCTAAGTTCTCTGCTAATAAAGTTAAAACTCGTAATATTAGTAAATTCATTGTTTATTAAGAATTTTTAATTACTACTTCAATTGACTTTGTTTGACCAGTGGCGTTGTTTTTACCTTCAATTTTCACAAAAACCTTTGTATCATTTGTAATATTTATTGGTCAATCAACACCTTTACTTTCAATAAAGTAATTAAAATCACTTTCAGTTAAAGAATTATTTACTGCTTTAACTGCTTTTAAAATAACATCTTTAAATTGTGGTTTTAATTGGTCAGCTGTTGATTTTGTTGGGTCTGCAATATGAATAGTTGGTTTATCTAATTTATTAATTTTGCTAATATCTATTTTAACTATACTAGGTTCTATATTTGATACCGGGTCTAGATTTTGATTAGGCGCTGAAGTGATAATAGTATAATCAACAGGCACTCTAAATGTTTTATTTAGATTACTTTTAGCAATATCAATTTCTTCTTGTGTTGGTTCTTTTTCTAAAATAATTTTACATGTTTTTGGATATAAAATAGTTGGTGTTGCATATTGCACTTTACCAATTCATTTAGGGTTAGCAGTATCATTATCTAAAACTTGTTGAATAGTATCCATATTAATTGGATATGCTCATACTTGTTTATTAATAATTAAACCATTTACATTAGTAAAATTATAACCTTTATCTCGGTTAACTTGTCCTTTTGTATATGTTTTTTCTAAATGAAAACTTTTCGATATAGGAATACCCATTGCGGTATTTTCATATAATTCACCATTAACCATTGCTTTTAATTGGGCTTATGAACCAATTACTTTTAAATAAGCAGGTGTTAACCCTAAATAAGCTCTTCGCCCTAAAACCATAAACATTTTATCAGTTGGCAAACCAAAATATAGATTACTAATTTGATTTGTTAATTCAATCAAAGTTTCATTTAATGTAAAGAATGCTTTATTTACATCATCTGCATTTTCAGCTGTATAACCACGAAATGGAATTACTTCATATTGACCATCTGCTAAACAATAATCATAAATCCCCTGAATTAATTCACATTCTAAATTAACAAATTTATTCTGTACAATACTAGCAATAGCGTTAGCAATAACACCATTTTTAATATTTTGTTCTATTAATGCCAAGTCAAAAGCCTCATTCATTAATTTTAAATTAAATCTCTTATCAATAGGAACTGGAATTCTTGTTAATCCCATCGTTTGAGTTGCCCCACCATTTGGTAATGCATAATCATTTTGTCATACTACACGATTAGTTAAATTATATAATGCTTGTCCAGCATTTGGTAATCAAGCAACTTGTTCGGCTGTTGCTGTTGCATACTGCATAATACTTGCATATTCATTATATAAAGTCCACGCAATAATGCATTAACCATATCAACATAGGCTTTTTGACCTGTTGTATTACCTTGTAATGTAAAAGGTACTTGTGGCAAATTAATTGTTGCCATAATATTTCACTCCCTTATTATCTAAGGTTTTTAAGTGTATAATCAGTTAACTTTTTAATTTCATCAGGTGTATATGCACCTTTTTCTTTAATAGTTTCAATTTCATTATTTTTATTTTCAACCGAATTTTCAATCATATCTTTAATAAAATTAGTTGGTGAAACTGATGGTTGTTCTTGCACAAACAAATCAGGTTTTAATTCTTTTAAAGTTTGTATTTTTTCAGTTAAAGAATTACCACTAACTTTATTTAAATTAGTTTTAATATCTTCAATTTTAGTAGATGGAACATCTTTAAAAGCCTTTAATTCATCTAATTCATTAGATAATTTAATAAAGTCTTCTTTTGATATAACGTCTTCGCGTTTTTGCACACTTTCTCTAATTTGCTTTGCTTCATTATTAAACTGATTTAAGATATTTTCAGCAATCTCTTCACTTAAACCTTGTTCTATTAATTGTTCTTTTGTAAGTGCCATTTTATAAACTCCTCTTTTTTTATCCTTGTCCGATTAACAAGTCAGCGTAACTCTTTTTTACGGAAAAAGATTAAACCTATGCCTTAATTATATACTATTATTTTACTAATACAATACTTTTTATACATAAAAAAATACTAAACTTAATATATTTTATTACTATTTTAGGTCTTAAAACGCGTAATAAGAAGTATTTAACAAGATAAAATTTTGTAAATAATTCCTAATTTTTCTTGCTTATATATATATATATATATAATGTCAATAGATCTTGATAAAAAGTTTCGAGATTAAGAAAAAGGAGAAAAACAAGTATGAAAAAAATACTTAGTTTATTAAGTGTACTAACTATTAGTGGAACTGCTGTACCAACAACAATTGCCGCTAGCCCTTATCAAAAAGAAGAAAATATCAAAAATATTGATATTAATTATAAAAAAACAAATAATTTAAAAAATTTAAATAGAAATAAAAGAGATTTTTTAGGTATTGGAAGCTGAGTAAGTAATGCTGCAAAAGATACTGCAAACTGAACAATTGGTGCTGCAAAAGATACTGCAAACTGAACAGTAAACGTTTTTGGAAAATGTGTGGATAAAGATACTGGAATAGAAATAGGTGTTGCCACTACAACTGGAGCGGCAGCAGGCGCACCCGGCGGAGGGGTCGGAGCTGGTGTTGGTGCTGCCCGTCGGAGGTTTTGGTGCTGTTACAAATTGTTTAATTAAAGTAACAAACAAAATTATATAAAAAATAAAAAAGAGATAAATATGAAAAAAATATTAAGTATTTTAAGCACAATCCCTTTAATTGGAACAAGTACAACAAGTTTAGTTGCTTGTGATCCTCCACAAAAATATACACCCGAAGAATTAAAAGAACTTAAAGAAAAAAACAAAATAAATACAACAAATCAAGAAATTAAAAACAATTTAGAATGAATATCACCACAAGAAAAACCATTTAATGAAGTTGATGATAAATATTATTATGTAGTATGACACAGTAATTCAAGTGAAAATTGAAGAATTACAAAATTTAAAAATGATACAAAAACATCAAAAGAAAATGGAAAAAGAACAATTGTTAATGAACATGGTGTAGAAAAATTATTTATATTTATGGAAACAAAAGGTTTTATTAAAAATAAAGAAATAAAATTTCCAAAAGATATAACAGTTCAATGAAATTCTTCATTTCATTGAAAATTTAGTCAGCCAAATAGTGAAACAGTTTTTAAATCAGTTTATCGTTGAAATTGTAGTGATCAAAATTTGCCTGCTTTAATTGTTGATAATAATGGTAATGTAAAAGTTAATGGGGAATAAAAAATTATTCTCTTTTTATTTTTATCTTGGTTTAATTGTAATTTTGACAGGATTGTCACCTTTATTTCTAATACCTAATACATCAGGGTTATTAACATCTATTGTAATGTTTTTGTCATTACCAAAATATTTATAAAACTTCATAGTATTATGATTAAGATAAGCTAGTGATAATTCTAAATATAATACTTTTGAAAATCTAATTTTTAATTTTATATCATTAGTATAATATATTTGTAAATATGTTTCCTTAATTTTATCTTCAACTTTATTAGATAATGATGTTATTTGTAATAAAAATAATAAAGTGGCACCATAAGATTCATAAGTACTTTCATACAAATCTTTTGTTAAATCATTAGTATAAGCAGTAACGAAAGTTCTAATATCATTTACTTTTATGTTATCAGTATATAAAGTTATTGTATTATCAAAATTAATATTATCACTTTGTGATAGGCCTACGGAACGTAAATTTACATCAATTAGTGTTTTAAAATTATTTTTACAATCGTCAACACCACCTAAAATATTAACATTTCTATTGGGAATAAAATTTTCTATATTAAGAATTGCACATTCAACTTGTAAATTATTAAGGTTACTTATTTCTATTGTTTTATAAGAACTAATAAATTTATCAATACTTTGAATTGTTGGGTCAATTTGTTTTAAATCAATTTCTAATTCATAATAACTTTCATAATAATTATTATTAAATAAATTATAAAAATTATTTCCTCTAATTATTGAAAGATTATTAGAACACTGTGGTGTTACTGTAATTTTAGTTTTTAATGGCTGTACTTTATTAGCATCCCATATATCTTTTGTATATATTTTATAGTTATATGGTACTGGCGGCAATACATATTCGGGGTAATTAAATGTTGGTATTTCATAATCATGTGGTAATAGAAAACTAGTTTTATAATTAGTTGTCATATCGCGTAAATAATTATTTAATACACTTTTTGTTTTACCTCTGAAACTCCATACTGATAATCTTAAATAATCTTCTTCATTATTTGTATATGGGTTATCAGCATAAAAGATAATTTCAAAATTACCTTTATATAATGCTTGTATTGAAAACATATCAATTATATAACTACAATTTGTTCCATCGGGTGTTTGTAAAAATTCACAATCATTATCTTTTTCACTATTACTAACTGGTGTTTGAGCATCTGCTGCTCTTGTACGTTCATTAATTAAATAAACTCGATTAGTTTTTTTATTTAATTGTTTTAGATTATATGTTGAATAAACTATATTATTTGTTGGTTTACCATTCTTAGTTAAGACAGTACCTACTAATTTATCAGTTAATAAAGTAGTAAAACCAAAGCTAGTAGCATTAGCACCAAATATAGCCCCAACTTTATCATTACCTTGTTCTCTAAATATTTCAAATGGTAAATAACCCTTACCTTTTGAGTTTTCAGACCAAAATGCATCATTATAAAAACTATAAATATTAGCACTCATAAAACCATTAAGTCATTGAAAATTAGGTCATGATTTTTCATTTTGGTTAATTACTCAACCTCATGGAATACCAAATGAAATAAAGTTTAAGAATTTACCAACCCCACCCGGAATAGTAAAAGGATTAAAAACTAACTTTTGCGTATAGTTTAATGGTAATACAGTAGTTTGGCGATTAATAAAATTATTCATATTTAAAATATCTCAAACATTACATGAACCCATTTTATTGTATTCAATTTGAACTTGACCGACAGTATTACCAAATTCATCTTTTCTTCTAAAATATGATGATGCTTGGGTACTAATAATATTATCAACTGTGCCACCATTTACTTTTATTTTGTTTGGTGGCATTATTTTTCAATTTTTAGACCAATAAAATTTAGAATCCTTATCTTCTGTATGAATAGTTGTGCCAACAGTGGGATTTGTTGCTGTTGAATTTGTTTTATCAGTTATAACAATACCTTCACTATTTTTTTGATTTCAAAAATCATATCTACTTTCCATATCTTTTTTTCAACTTTCATAACCAGTTATCATTGTTGGTTGAATCCCTTGAATGTTATATCAACTTACTTCGGGCGAAGCATAAGTATTAACTTTGTCGGGTGGACACGGATACATGTTATACATTAATAAATCACGTGAATTCATTACTTTTTTATTAAATTTACCTTTAATAATTGGTCTCCCAATTACAGGCATATCAAAAAAGATAGGATTGCCATAAAATTTAACTGCCATTGCTCTAACACCCGGGTCTTTTAATAAAATCTCATCTAATTCAATAGTCGATGTATTTGTTTTTTCATCATAAGTTATTTTAGGAAAACAATAACCTTCACCGGGTGCTGATGTTTGAATAAATTGTCGCACTGATAAACCACTATTACTAATTTTGTCATTAATACTTGAAAAAGTAATTTCTTGTCATAAAAAACTACCATCATATGGTGAATAATAATTAATAACATTAGATGGATATAATCATTGTCTATCTTGGGGGGCAGTATTTATATTACCTCCACCAATATTTAATCCACGATCATTAAATACAGTATAAAAATTATAATAATCATTAATATTTAATTTCTCAGCATCTTCATCTAAAATTAATAAAGTATATTGTCTTTCGGTTGATTGTTGAGTAAATACTTGTTCAAATTTAGCTTCTCCAAATTGAACGGAACTCCTATCATCAATCATATAAGCATCTCAATATTTACCAACTTTAACCTCTTTTGTATAAAAGTTATCGGCTTTATTATCATTATTAATAAAATAACTTAATTTATATTGGTTTAAGTATTCTAACATTTTATTACTATCATAAATGTTTTCACCATCAATTAATTTTCAATAAACATTGCTATTTTCATCTTTTAATTTCATAGCAAAGGGTGTTTCATTATTTGCCCATATTGTTGAGTTAATGGATTGTTTACTAAAATCATCAATCGTTAAGATATTGATTTTTTCACCTTTATATTTTTGTACTATTTTTAAACTATCTTGTCATTGAGCAATCGTACTTTCCATATTATCAAATATTCGTGAATAACTACCATAATCACTAGGTTTTGCGTTATTAGGTTTTCATCCTGTTTCAGTATCGGGAATATATGAACTATAAACATTAAAAGGAAATACCATTCAATGTCTGTTATCTCGTATGTTTTCTCTGATATCTATTAAAGTATCGTGGGCGTGTCTTCTTAATTCTTCCATAACACTTGGATTAATTCTACTAATTTGTTAATTCTCCTTAATTTCTGTTCTACCTTGTAAGGCATTTTGATTATTACCAGTTTCATCATATTCCATTAATTTATTATTATGTTCAATTTCTTTGGCTTGTATTTTATCTTGTCATGCTTCTACTTTTTCAAAATATTTTGTTGCTTCTAATTCATCAATATTATCATATTCAGTTATGGCTCTTACTGGTTCCATTGTGCCATTATCTAATCTAGCAGTAATTAATTCATTTTGTCGCATTTGGTCAACTAAACTAGCACTAATAAAATCAAAACCATAAGGGCGTTCACCGCTACCGTCTCATAAACCATAATATTTTAAAACAGTATCAAACATTTTAGTATAATATTGCTTACGATATGCTTGTAAATATGTTTGTTTTTCTAAGTCTTTTGTTTTAGTTAATAATGATTGTGTTTTATTTTGATCATTATCTGATTTATCACCAAATGGACTAGAAAAATGACACGCTAAATATACTTGCTCAATGATCGCTTTTTGGTCTTCAGTATATGTTTCTAAGGTTGGTGTACCTTGTACTACTTGTAAAGATTGCGATAATTGTCCATCTACTGCTGATTGACCTGATTGAATAAAAATATCATCAAAAGCATCTTATAATGCTTTTTTATTTCCCATATTGTATAAGCATTCATTAAACTATCATCTAATACCCCATATCAGTGCGTACGATTAGCTCATCGTTCTTTTGATTTAATATTAAAACTATCTTCTAAATCAAATTGTAATTTATAACAATTCGCCATTGTAGGTCATGGATTTAATGTAGTTGAAGTTGATAAGAATAATGGATTAGGTTCATTTATCATTTCTCAGAAAAGGACTATACCTAATTTATTTTTAAATTCTTGGACTAAAACAGGTCTAACATCATCTTTAATTTGTGTTTTACTTTGTCCAACAACTACCTCATTATTTTTTGGTCAACCTTTAATAACTATTTTATCTTTGGTACAAATTAAATTTAAAATAAATCCACTGTCTGATTGATGATAATTTAATCAAATATCAGCCCCTTGTTCAATTTCATTTATTTTACTTACGCGTGATGTAAAGTTAAATGGGTTAATTCATAAATCAATATTTCCATCTGATGTTTCTAACAAACCAAAGATAGTTTTGCCCATTAAACTTGCTGTTAATTCATTTTTATCTAATTTTTCTTTTATTTTATAAGTTTCATATCATCAATTTAATTTTTCTAAAACGTCTTTACGATGAGACTTAAATAAAATATCTTTACCATTTATTAATCGCATTTGATGACGAGCAATAATATTTGCTAAATTAATTGTTCAATCATAATTATAAAATTTTAAAACACTATTAATATCATTTAAGTTTGGTAAACTAGGGAAAGTATTATTCATTGTTATTTTGCTCCTTTAATTTTAAGATAAGTGCATAATTAATAATATTTACTGTTAATAAATTTGGCTCATTTGCTAAAACTTCTACACATACTTTAATTTTTTGATATTTTTTAATATATTCGTTATATAAATTTAATTTACATATTGCGATATTATCTTTTTTTAATTCTTGACAAAGTCTTTTTTTAACTTGTCCACAAACAGACATATATGGTCTTTTTGCATTTATTACACGTTCATCATGTATTACATAAATATCTTTTTTCATTAAGTTATTCACTTCCTTTGTTGTCATAATTTATAATCTGCTGAACTATTATGTTTAACCATTGGTATTAATTCAAAATGTAAAGCATAAAAATCACTATCAAATGTATCATCGTATAAATCTAACATTCTTTCTTCTCTGGAATCTGGTTTATCTTCTCATTGGATTAATTCATATTGGATTTTACTTACAGAACATTTTTCTCATAATCATTTTAATTGATTGGTATTTATCAACATTGTAAATGCCTCTATACGATGCCTTATTTTAAATTTTTGTTTTTGTGCCGGTTTAAATGTCATATATTGCCCAAAAGTATAATTATATTTCTCTCGATTTAAACTTTGTAATGTTGAATAAGCACTATCATCAACATTTATACTAATACCTTGCTGTATTAAATTAAAGTATTGATTTAATTGATTGTTATAAAACTCTAAAATATCTTTTACTTGTTCTAATTCAGTTTTAAATTGCTGTGTAGCATTTGAATGGGTATACTCAGCAACTTTATATGCTTTTTTATCAAATGAATTATATATTCAAAAACTAGCTGCTGTTGTATGTACCCTAGGGCTAGTAGCATTAGCAATATCAACGCCACCTAATAATTTCGTTGGTTGTATAATATCTGTTACTTGCATAATATCAATATATCTTGCAAAGATTGAGCCACTAGTGTTACCAGGCACTCCTCAACTCCATACTCTTGCTCTTTCAATATCTAACTGTTCTAATCTTAATTGTTCATTAACTTTATCTTGTGGTAATTCATAATTTAATCTTCAACTAGAATAGTGAATAATAATTTTCATATTTCATTTTTCAATATATTTAATTTGTTCATATTTACTACGCATTATTTCTTCATTAAAAGCTAATAATTCATTACAATAACCAACAATATATCGTTTTAAACTTTCAGGATTACATGTATTAATTGTTATTTTATTTTGATACCCACGAATAGCAAACTCTAAATCACTTAAATCTTTTTGTTGAAATTGGTCACATTCTTCTCTTCAATCAATTACTAATTTATACTTATTTAAATCAGCAAATGCTTTTAATTTTTCTTTTCGACTTGGTTAATGTAAACCTTTACAATATATTTTGCTACCATTTAATAAAGTAAAAGTAAAATTTGATAAATTAATACTATAAGGTATATTATTTTCATCTAACATATTTCATATATTTTGAAAGACACTATCTTTTAAATCTTTACTCCAATACATACTAGCAATTATACAAATTGGCTCTTTAATTAATAAACTAATTTTTAATAATTCACCAAACATTTTAATATTTGAAATAGTCTTGCCACTATATTGTGTTCCAATCTGATTAATTTCATTTACTAATTCAAACTTTTTAGTAAATGGATATTTATTACCAATATTACTATTTTGTAATAACCAATAAGGAGTTTCTAATAAATAATTAAAATGATTAAGCATTATTATCACTTTCTTTTTTAATATCTCTAATATCAGTTTGTAAATTCACTATTATTGGTTGTTGGTTATTTAAGTTTAATTCTTTTTCAAGTTCTTTTTCTTGCAGTGAATACTTATAATTGAATGCTCGTTGTCAATATAATTTAGTACCATCAGGTGAACGCATCATATATTCAATTATTTCACTTTCAATTCTATTAATTTGTCTTTCAAGCAAAGGAACTATCTTTTCGCTCGCATAAGTATCATATCGTCATTTGCGAGAAAGGTTGAATTTATTGGTTAAATCATTCAAAGTATAGGGAATATTAGGTTTCTTATCGGCTCAAAATTCATCTATTTTACGCTTAAATGTGCTTAAACTTGCTGTTTTTGGATTAAATTCTTTCATTTTTACTCCTTTTTGCATATTAAAATTGCTATTATTTAATGAATATGATTAAATAAAAGAGTAAATAGAAATGTATAAAAGAACCAACTCGGTTCTTTTTTATTATTTATATTTTATATCAAAATAAAAAAAAGTAAACTTAATTACTTTATTTTTTATAAACAGCTTTAAGAGACAGAATTTACTTACTGTTTATTGTTTAAATTATATACCTATAAAAATATTTGTCAATATAATAATTTCATTTTTTTAATTTAATGTTATAAATAAATTAAAAGATTGGAGACAGAAAAATGCAATACTATACACATGTAAAATTTGATGAGAGATATTTGTTTAAAGATTTATTTTTATCTGATACTTGTAAAAAGAAAAATGGCACACTTAATTTATCTGAAATATCAAGACAAGCGGGTCGTGCAGTTAATACTGTTAAAAGAGAAATTAATAGATTTAAAAATATAGAAGATTATAATCCATATGAAGCGCAAAAAGATTATAAACAAAAGCGTAAAAAATCTATTAAAAAACCACCTACATTTACAGAAGAACAACAAGAATTTTTAAATTTACGATTTAATATTTTTTGTGATTCACCAGCAGAAATTATTCAGCGATTTTTAATAAAGTTTAGTGTCAAATTTCCTTCCTGCCTTAAAACATTTTATAAATGAATTTATTTAGGTCTTTTGGGTTTGTTAAAGAAAAATTTATTAAATGGTGGCAGAAGAAATAGAACAAAGAAAAGACCTGATAATCGTGGTAAATTAAATGAAAGATTTAGGTCAATATGAGATATTGAAAATAAAGAGACTGATGTTGGTTGATTTGAAATGGATACGGTAGTTGGTAAAGACCATCAATCTAGTTGTTTAGTATTAGTTGAACAAAATAGTAAAAATTATTTTGCAATGAAATTAGAAGAAAATACTGCTAATGAAGTTTTAGAAAAACTTGAAGAATTAGTTAGAATTAATGGTTTAGTTGGAAAAATTAAAGGAATTATAACTGATAGAGGAAAAGAATTTAGTAAGTTTGAAGAAATGGAAAAGATTACTGGTTCTAATGTTTATTGTTGTGACCCAGGTTCACCAAAACAAAAACCCTTAATTGAAAGAATGAACCGTGAATTTAGGAAACGATACCTTAAGGGAACGGATTTTAATAATGTTACTCAACAAGAAATAGATTGAGTAATTAATGTTATAAATGAAAAATTAAGACCTTGTTTAAATTGAAGAACATCTAAAGAAGTATTTTTAAATAATTTTAGATAATTTTATTTTAAAAATTTAATAAATTATTTTTTAGTGTGCTTAAATATGCTTAAAATAGACTAAATTTACAAATATTTTAATTTTTTTAAAAAAATAGTTGCATTTATTTTAAATGATGTTATTATCATACTAACAAGAGACAGAATTTGCTGCTTGAATTTACATAATACATCTTTTAATTTTGTTTTAGAATATTGTATATCGCAAGCAATTAAACTTATCATATTTATTCCAATTAAATTAGTTGTTTCTAAAATACTTAATATTTTTTTATGAAAAAAATATTTTATTTTTAAATTGTAAATTCAAATGCAATAGTTTGTTATTTAAAAATAAGGAGTTTTAATCTATATAAAAAGTGTTACATTTGATTTATAATTTACAATTATATTAAAATAACATTGTATTATGCTTTTAATTTTCCATTTATTTCATCATAAATGAATGCCCCCCCACTAAAAGTTATACTATTATCTTCATTAAGAAGAATTTCATCTGATAATAAATTATAATTTTGTAAAATTTGCATTGCTTCTTTAATTGACAATGTAACAGTTAGTTCTTCATTAGAATAACTAACTGTTTTAGCAATAACTGTCCTTATAACTTTTTGTTTTAAATTTAATATATTTTTAGATTTATTAATTATTAATGGAGAATAATCAATTTATAATTTTTCATTTGAGTTAAGTTCAAACTTATTACTAGACTAATTTAAATAATATATAGATGTTTCTTGTTCTTGTTTATTTATATTTGATAAATCAAAATTATTTGATAATTCATTAATAATCTCAGTATTTTCACTAACATTTGGATTTACAAATTCCACCAACTTCATTTAATCATCATAATTTATGCTTCAATCATTTAATTTATTTTCATTGTTTTTATTAATTAGTCCTGTTGCAATTTGAAATGTTAATTTATATTTTGAATTATATACACAAGTGGGTATATTAAATGATTTTACATTTGTAGTCTTATTTATAAATTCTTTATTAGAACATATACTTTTTTTATTAGTAGATTTTGATAATTAATTTATTTTTTTTTGTAACTTCAATATTTGAATAAATTAAATCATCCGTATTAATATTTGCCTAATTGTAAAGTTAAGTGCAACTAAATTATCTTTCACCAATCGAATATTTGGTTAGAAAAATAATTTAGTTGCACTTAACTTTACAATTAGGCTTTTATAAAACAATTTAATGCATTGTGGGCAGTTATTTTAAATAATTAAGTGATTTTTTTTATCACAAAACATGAGTTTAAACTCATTGCCACAGCCAGCCGAGGCAAGTACTGAAATAGTGTATGAGGAAATATGTAAATCGATGCTAGTTTATTAGAACTAAGCGGTAGTCGTGATAAGTGCAAGATCAACATCAAACCACAATAAATATTGAGATGATAACTTTATAAATAAATTTGGTGATAGATATTACTTTTTAAAAGTGGTAGCGGTTTTAAAAACCACAAAAATAGCACCAATCTCTTTAAGGTGCAAGTAAATTTATTTTAAAAACTGAACGTTTTGACCTGAAATGGTGCTGGTGAAGAAAGAGAGTTCTCTGATTATAAAAGTAAAAAAACAACTATCGATTATTAAACAATATACCGCTACTTTTCACCTTTATTGAAAAGGGTGGCATAGTAAATAAACAGATAAATAGATAAATACTTATATAACTAACTATCGCTTTAGAACTTTCACTTTAAAGTAAGTTCCAGCGAATTAAAAATAGGAGGAAAAAATGACAGAATATAAAAGTTTGTATATTAATAAAACTTGAAATGAAATAACAATATCATTTGATTGAGTTAATTGTCAACATTTTAATTGTCGTATTTTCCATCATAAAAATAATTATGATTTACAGTGTTTATACTTTGCAAAAATGTACTTAAATTTATTTAAAAATAAATGAGATGTTATTAATTCATATATGCGACATTACAAAATTAATAATATTTTAGATTTGTCATTAGATGGTTGAAAAATATTACAAATTGATAAAAAATAAATCAAATAATTTAGGAGATTTATATGAAAAAGAAAATTTATCTTAAACAAAAATACTGAGGTTATTGTTTTAAATGCAATATAGAAAATAAATTAAATTAATTAATGCTTAAAAGTTATCCAGTATCACAAGAAGATATTACTGATGAACATTGAGCATTAAACACTAAAAATAATTAGGAGGAATAAGAAAATGTCATATTGTATTAGTAATTACTTAAATGAAAAATTAATTAATAATAACGCATTAAAAATTACAAATAAAGATATTATTTATGCGGAAATTGATAGTGAATATGATTTAGGTTGATAATTAAATTTATATCTTAAATTTGGTAACAAAGAAAGATATGTGGTGATGTTTATTGTCAACAAATTTTAATTTAAATTTAAAATGATATGAAATTGATGAAGTTAAAGTTTTAATAACTGATTATTTATAAGATTAAGAAGTGGATTACAGGGTGATAAATTATTAATAATATATGAAAAGATGAAGATGGTAAAATTTATAGCGAAGAAGACTTATTTAATATAGTATTAGAAAAATGTTATTCAGAAGAAAGTGCATATTAATATATTGATAATTTAATTATGAATATGGAATTAGATGAAATTTAATTATGGCAGATTTAAAGTTAAATAATCAAATTAAAAAATATTACTTATTCATTTTATTTAAAAGGTAATGATTTTTAAGAATCAAGCTTAAAAGCATTACCAATTAAAAATTTAATTGATAATCATGGTCAAGAATTAACAGAGTTTATCTATTGTCATCTTAATCACTATACATTAAATAGTTATCAAGATATACATCAAGATATAAATTTAAAAGATATACCCAGCGCTATTAGTAAATTTTATTTTGTTTTTAGAGAACCATTTTAATTAATGCCTAATTGTAAAGTTAAGTGCAACTAAATTATTTTTCTAACCAAATATTCGATTGGTGAAAGATAATTTAGTATTTTTCTTGGTCTATGGTTTAAAGACAATATAAATTTATGAACTGCATTTTTCGTGGTATTTGAAAAATTAAATTTTTTAGGAAATTTTTCTCTAATTAACCCATTAGTATTTTCATTAGTACCTCTTTGTCAGGGTGAATATGCATTAGCAAAATAAATTTTCACATTTAAATTTTTTTCAAGTTGTTGTCAATTAGCGAATTCTTTACCTCTATCAAATGTTATAGTTTTAACAAGATTATTTGGAAGAATTGATAAATAATGGCTAATGTTTTCGTTAATAACTTTAGTAGTTCTATTTTCAACTAACATTGCTAAAGTAAATCTTGATGTTCTTTCAACTAAAGTTATTAAACATGATTTACTTTTACCTCGCGATGATACTATAGTATCACCCTCTCAATGGCCAACAGTTATGCGATTATTAACATTAACATTTCGTTCTTTAATTGATTTACCATTAAATTTACCGCGATTTTCTTGAGATTTTCGTTTCTTACCTTTTCTTCTTAAATTTTTATTAGTAACCTTTTCAAGTAATCCAGAATAAATTCAATTGTAAATTGTTTTAAAACTAATAATTCATTCTTTATGAAAATTTTTAATTCTTCCATAAATTTGTTCAGGCGATCAACCTAATAATAATTTTTGTTGTACATATTTTACTAATTCTCTATTTTTAAACTTATGAAAATAAACATGTGATTGTTTTCTATTTTCTGCTTTATTTTGTGCAATTAATGAAAAATAATGATTATTATCTTTATTTCTATTAACTTCTCGAATAATAGTACTAATACTTCGATTAAGATTTTTAGCTATTTCACTAATTTTTAATTTAAATTTCAATTGATTCTCAATATAAATTCTTTCATCTATGCCAAGATGTTTATATCCCATATAAAAAACTCCTTGCTTTAATTTTTCTAAAATAAACTTAGCATCATGAAATTTTTATATGAAATTTTTTGCAATTTTATTTACTTGCACTTACAAGTATAATTTAGCATAATTAAATTATACCAATAAATTACATTGGTAACACATATGCGTACAGTGAACTAAGTGATTGTGGATAAATTTATCCAATTACTATTAATTTTTTCAAGATAATAATAGTAAAAAATGATACATAACAGGTAGTCATAATAGTCTTATTTTAAATAATCTTTTATTAGTGAAAGTAGGAAAATAATATGAAAAATATTTTAAGTATTTTAGGTAGTTTTGTAATTGCAGGTATAAGCACATTACAAATAATAAGTTGTAAAATTGATAATGTAAGTGATTGCGAACGAAATGATATTGGTAATTGAAAACAAATGTGTCCAAAAGACCAACCATTTAAAAAAGTTGATAATAAATATTATGTAGTAATTTGAAGAACATCAAAAGAAGATCAATGAAAAATTAATTTATTTAATTTTAGAAATAGTGAATTTACAAATATTGCTAATTATGATGAATATATTGTTCAATACAGTATTAAAAAAGGTTACAATTCAGGTTTAATGCTAGTTAAACAAGCAAAAGTAGGAAATGTATTAATTAAAAGATGAAAAGATGATTCAAAACAACAAGAATTATTTAAATTTTTATATAAATGAAATAATGATTCATTTATTCCAGATTTACCTAAAATAGATGAAAATGGTAATTTAATTGCTTAAAACAAAAATAGGGTTTTATCCCTATTTTTGTTTTAAATTAAAATATGTCATTGGGCTTGTTTTAATATTAAACCTTCCTCTTTCTCAATAACATCCCAATTTAATAATCATCACCTTTAACATGTAATTAATAATTAACACGCATTTTTAATTTAAAACCATTGTTGTAAAATACAATTTGTGTTTTAAAATGAAACCTTGCTTATTTTCCAAAAGGAAAATTTACTTCTTATAAATTATTAAAAATAGAGTATCCATTTTCATTAATATCTTCCTTCTTATTTAATAATATTATTTTATTGTCTAATTCTTTATTCAAATGATTTGTAGGGGTTCCTTGCACATCTGCTAACCACGGCGGCCTGTGGACACATTATTAACAAATATAAAATTATCATAATTATCTTTTGACCTTGTTTTCATTAGGTTGCTCCAAATGTTCCGAAATCAAACAATAAAAAATCAGTTTAATTATAAGATTTGTTATCAGGTGTAGACGATCAACCATTTCTTTTAATTTTAACATTTAATTCACTATCTGCTTTGCTTAATATAATTTGTACTGGATAGAAATTAATACTTGGTGTTTGGCCGGGTAATTTAATAAGCCATTTGTGTGAACTATATCATCTTCTATAAATCGATCTAAATAACTAGGTTAATAAAGAGTTAATCAATCTCGTACTTAATTATTATATAAACTTGTCATTTATAAACTAAAAAAATAATTCATAATTGAATATAGATAATATAAATTAACATCATTTGAAAACATATAAATACGACATACTGTTTTACCTAAATTATAAAACCCAATTAAATCAATAATATATTTACCAATATATTTTTTACCACAACCAACAATATAAGTTAATAGATTTTCACTTTTCATTGTTGTCAAAATAAACTTTCTTCATTAATTAAATAAACACTATATTCATAATTAAATGATTGTGGTATAATTATAATGTTAATTATATAATTTTTCCCATATTATTTAATTTGTTTTTTATCTCATTTTGAGACTGTTATTTTAACTGTTAAAGTAAATAATCAACTTGTATTACTTATACTAGCATCAATAATATCATTTACCTCATCTTGAGTATTATATCTAAAAGCACCTAAAGGTGTGTTTACTTTGATTTTTTGCTTGTGTACCATCGTAACTTTCAACAATATGTCAATAACTTTCATCATAAAAATTATGATTTGCTTTATCTATAAATAAAAGTATACTAGTTTTAATATTTGGATATAAGTTATTAGTATTAATATCAATAGTTTTTCAATAAATCGTGATCTCTAAACTTATTGCATTTAAAAAAATATCAACAATAGGAATATCTCTTTGAGTTCATGCAATACTTTTTGTTATATCTATTGGTAAATTAATAATATAATTAATCATAACACTAAATAAATTTAACATATCTTTTAATTGACCACGATTTTTACTTGGATTAATTGTATTATGTCCATATCAACGTTATATTTAAAATATTAATTTACTCGTACATCAAAATCTTAAATAACTTTATTACCTCTATAATTTAAAGCAATATCTTTAACTGTTAAATTGTTTGAATTATTTTCTTGTGTTAATTTTCTATATGTATTTAAATAACCTTAATAATTATTTTTAATTTATTGGTTAGATTTAACTTGTTTTTTTGTATTATAAATAATTATAGAATAAATTATATAATTTAAGAAATTATAACGCTTTAAACATTCCACTTACAATATTACTTTAAATCAAACTATTTTATTGTCAATATTTATCTTTTATATTCTTCATTTTGGATTGGAAATCATTTTTATGACACTTTTAATATGGACTGTTGTTTTATAAATTCAAAAGGTATTAAATAATTTAAACTACTGTGAATTCGAATATTGTTATATCAATGCACAAAGTTAAATAATTTGTATTTTAATTGGGTTAAATTTATAAATTTTTGCCTCTTGACAAATTATGTTTTAAAATTTTTGTAAGTTGTTTCATCCATAACATTATCATAAGGACAATCTTTATTGTTTAATGATCGTTTGATGTTAAAAGTATTTAAGGTATTGGCAATGATTTTATTTTTAAATTCATTGCCCCCAGTCAGTATGAAATAACGTAATTTGTTTTAATGGTCTTGTAATTGAATAAAAGGTTTATTGCACTAGTTGTACTATTTTATTTGTCTCGACACTATAGCCAATTATTTCACGATTAAACAAGTCAATCAACAAATAAAGGATAATGTCAAATGTCATTTAGCACCACCTTGAACATATGTTAAATCATTAACAACAACTTCATTGGGTTGTTTATTATAATTAAATTCACGGTTTAAAACGTTGCTAATTTCGTTGTTATTAACCACCAACTTATGATTACGATATTTTAATTTGGTGCATTTAGATACTAACTAATCTTTAATCATAATTTGGTGAATTTTTCTTCGTGATAAGATAATATCTTTTCTGATTAAAAAAGCTTTAATTTTACAAGCTCCATAAATTTTGGTGATTTGCATTAAATGCGATGATAACTTTTTGCTCATAATTATTAACATCAACCCATTAGTATTTTCATTAGTACCTCTTTGTCAGGGTGAATATGCATTAGCAAAATAAATTTTCACATTTAAATTTTTTTCAAGTTGTTGTCAATTAGCAAATTCTTTACCTCTATCAAATGTTATAGTTTTAACAAGATTATTTGGAAGAATTGATAAATAATGGCTAATGTTTTCGTTAATAACTTTAGTAGTTCTATTTTCAACTAACATTGCTAAAGTAAATCTTGATGTTCTTTCAACTAAAGTTATTAAACATGATTTACTTTTACCTCGCGATGATACTATAGTATCACCCTCTCAATGGCCAACAGTTATGCGATTATTAACATTAACATTTCGTTCTTTAATTGATTTACCATTAAATTTACCGCGATTTTCTTGAGATTTTCGTTTCTTACCTTTTCTTCTTAAATTTTTATTAGTAACCTTTTCAAGTAATCCAGAATAAATTCAATTGTAAATTGTTTTAAAACTAATAATTCATTCTTTATGAAAATTTTTAATTCTTCCATAAATTTGTTCAGGCGATCAACCTAATAATAATTTTTGTTGTACATATTTTACTAATTCTCTATTTTTAAACTTATGAAAATAAACATGTGATTGTTTTCTATTTTCTGCTTTATTTTGTGCAATTAATGAAAAATAATGATTATTATCTTTATTTCTATTAACTTCTCGAATAATAGTACTAATACTTCGATTAAGATTTTTAGCTATTTCACTAATTTTTAATTTAAATTTCAATTGATTCTCAATATAAATTCTTTCATCTATGCCAAGATGTTTATATCCCATATAAAAAACTCCTTGCTTTAATTTTTCTAAAATAAACTTAGCATCATGAAATTTTTATATGAAATTTTTTGCAATTTTATTTACTTGCACTTACAAGTATAATTTAGCTTATATTAAAAAACATAAATTTATTTGCATTATTCATCGGATAGTATATTTAAATTTAGAATTTTTATCATAAAAACAGATATTATTCTGTTTTCCCTACACAAAATAAACGATATTTTTATAAATTTCCTTTTAAATAAAGGTATTATCCGATGAATAATGCAACCCCTAAAACTTAATATTTTTTGATGCTTAAAGATGGATAACCCATCTATGGCACGAAGCCTTAAAGAAAGAAAGTGTGAAAGCGAATGGATTTACTATCCTATTTATTTCTTTAATTCTCGGCAAGATTAATCACTTGCGAAATGTCAGAGCATGTGTTTTTTGGCTTGTTTTCATAAAAAGAGTGCTGTTAAACCGAAAAAAAACAATATCGGACACTAAAAAAACAAGAGGGTTGGAAAACTCCAAAAGGTTATTTTCTTTATATAAAGTTGTCTAAGGATGGATGAAGCGTAATTAATAACTAGGTAAACTGTTTTTTGTTTATTTCCGTATGGGGGATAAACTCTATCAAAATATCCTATCCGCTCCCGCTCACCTTCAAAGTGAAGCGGGCGGCGAAGTAATTAAATACTAATAAAATAAATTACTAAATATCAAAATATTAACCAATAAAGGAATATTATGTTTTTTTACAGAAAGGAAAATATTTGATGAAAGCAAATTATAAACTTTTTTCTTACTACCAACAAATAAAAAAGCAAGATGTTGTAGTACAAAAAAACACAATAAAAAAAATGAAAGTAAATTACAAGAATTAATGATACGAGCTTATCCGGTAACGGTAAATGATATTAATGATGAAATTTGAGCAACAAATAAAAAGAATTAAGGAGTATAGATAAATGACAAAATATAAAAGCTTGTATATTAATAAAACTTGAAATGAAATAACAATATCATTTGATTGAGTTAATTGTCAGCCTGTTAATTGTCATATTTCACATCATAAAAATCATTATGATTTGCAATGTTTAGAATGAGCCAAAATGTACTTAAATTTATTTAAAGACAAGTGAGATGTTATTGCTTCTTATATGCAACATTACAAAATTAACGATATTTTAGATTTAGCTTCCGATGGATGAAGAATATTACAAATTGAGAAAAAAATAAACCAAATAAATTAAAATATATTATTGCAATTGACCCTGTTGGAGTTGGTCAAACTGGTATTATTATTTATAACGTTTTACAAAAGAAAATAATTAATAATATTACCTTTCATTCTAAAAATGAAGAAGAAGCAATAAATAATATCTATTTAATATTAAATGAATTTAAAAATAAAACTTGTTCTTATTTAAATAAAGTTCTTGTAATAATTGAAGATTATCAACTTCATAAAGGTTTAAAAATAAAAAATCCATTATCTACTCCTAAATTTATTGGTGGTTTAAAAGTTTTATGTAAATATCGATTTAATTTAAATTATTTTTTACAATCACCAGTTGTTAAGAAAAATTATGTTTATAAAGGAAATATTAAAATGACAGAGCACGAACACGATGCTTGGAAACATTTACAATATTTTTTATCAAAAGGAGTTGATAAAAATGGCACAAACAAAAAGTAATTTACCTAAAAAATCAATAACTAATAAACCTAAAATGAAAAATAAAAGAGTTAATAAATTAGAATTAACTGTTAGATTACATGAAAATCCTATTAAAACTAAAATTAAGGCATTGGTTGCTGGTGGTGTTGAAGTTGATGCTTGCTCTGCTAAATGTCAATGAGACGGATTAAATTATTCAACATTATCAATATATAGTCTATCTATTTTAACCGAGTTTTTGAAATTAAAAAAAGATGATGAAATAAAAATTAAAGGCTCAGTATTTAATCAGTTAAATATAAAAACTAAACGCTATTTTTTATCTTTTCGAGTAGATAGTTTTGAAATTATACAAAAAGCGATTAGAAAAAGAACAAATACAAATATTAAAAAATAGGAGGAAAAACGATGGCATTAAAAAATGTAAAATATGTTCTTATTAATGAAAATAATGAACCAACTAAAAATGAAGATGGTAGTTTTGATATTAAAAATGCTGAAATTATTTTGGAAAATATTGATGAAGTTGAAGAATTTAATGCAAGTAATTTAGAAAATAGTAATCAACAAATCAACGAACTACGAACAAAAAATACTGAATTAACTTCACAAATTAAACAACAAACAATTCAATTAAAACAAATTGAAGTAATTGACTTTATTAATTCTTTAACTGATAATGAAGAATTTAAAAATGTTTTATTAAAGTCTTATGATATTACTGATGATATTGAAATCATTAAAACACAATTTCAAAGTGTTTATGATGAATTAATTAAGGTACAAACAGTTAATACTGGTGGCGTACCAAAAGTAGAAAACAAAGAAAACAATATTTTAGATACAGACAATGTATTTAATAAATAGAAAGAAGGAAATAAATTATGGCACAAAACCCACAAAGAATTTTTGGTGATATTGCTAACCAAGCAACAAAACAAGACCGAGAAACATTTGAACAATGATATTTACAAACTTATCAACAAAAATTTAGTTGAGAAGCTTTATTTGCGTGAAAAGAAGCAAATAAATTTGGTTTAACATATAAAAGAAAGAAAAATATTAAATACAATGAAGGTTTAGGAACTAACGGACAAGTATTTAATGCCGATGATAATCTACTAAAATATTCAACAGTGGAATTTGAAGATGGAATTGTTGAATTAGATACAATTTTAACTTTTGCTCGTAAATTATACCCTGTAGAAAGTGATTTTAATCCCTAATCTTTGGCTGCTGATATTGAGCAAGCAATGGATACTGAAGTTGCTTATAAACGCAATAAAATTTTAGAAATTATTAATAAAGAAACAGTTACAACTATTAAAGGACAAAAAGCAGATGATACAAACGCTTTACAAATTCATGATGAAATTATGGATAAAATATATGAAAATGGCTTTACTCCATCAGAAACAGTTGTTTTAGGTTCGGCTGATTTTATTCGTGGAATTCGTAATAAATTACAGTTACAACTTGGAGCAAATGACCAAATAAATAGTGTAATCACAACAAGTGGAGCAATGAAAACTGTTGAAGGAACAACATACTATATGGTGCCTAAAAATTATCAATTATTAATAAAGATGGTTCAGAAGGAACAATTAGTTTATTACCAGAAGGTGTTAATGCAATTGCCTTTAAATTTAGTAAAAAATATGGCCCTCTTATCTTACGCAAAAAAGACCATACTCCATTAAGGGTTGGTGCTGCTGCATTAGGCACTGGAATGGTAATACTTTAATTATGGAAAGAGTTTTATATTTAGGGGGAGCGGTAGTTGAACCGAAAGGAATTATTAAACATATCGTTGCTAAAATTGATATTAGCAAAATTAATAAATTAGATAAACCAACTATTCATGTAACAGACCCAACACAAGCAACAGCAGAACAATTAAAACCACAATTTAAAGATGCTGTTTTAAAAGCAGTAAAAACAGTAGATAGTTCTTTAACGGAAAGTGATTATGATTACTTTATTGAAAGCAAAGGTGAGGATTGACCAATTAATATTACAAATGATAAAACTGTTGAAGTTCAAATTCAAGGTAAAAATAACGCTACTGGTCAAACAAATCCGATTGATGTTAAAATTAAAAATTCTTAAGTACTAAAAATAGTACTTTTTCGTTTGATAGATATGCCAATTGGAACATCTAAAACAGCCCTTATTTATGCTGTTAAAAAAAATCCAACTAGATTGTCAATCCAACAACAAGAAAAAAGTTTTGGTTTACAGTTATTAGAATTTTTAGGAATTCAAGTTTTAGCCCTTGGTTTATCAGTTTTAACTGGTGGTATTGCATCTGCTTTTGGTTTTGGTGCGGGATTATCTAATTTTGCTGCAGCATTTATCTCATTTGGAGTAGAAACAGTAACAGATTTTGCTGTAAATCAAATATATGATAGTTTAACATCAGAAGTAACTGCAAAAAGTACTGCCTTAAATTTATTACCAGCAATTGGTGGTGTTGGTAAAATAACACGAGCAGCTCGAACAACTAGAATTTTAAAATTATCAAAAGAAACTAAATTACTTGAAAAATTAAGTGTAATAACTGCTAATAACTTAGAAGATGTTGTAAGACAAGTTACAGGTAAAAAAATTTTATCTGATAAATTAATATTTGATTTTACAAAGCAGGCTAATAATGAAACTTTATTATATACAATTGGTAAATTAGCCCGCAATGATTTTTATAAAGGTTTTAAAGTTTCTAAAATAAACACAATTAATAATTTGTTAAAAATTGAAAAAAACCTTCAAAAGATAAGTCCGACGTTAGTTCAAAAAATACCCCGCATAAATGAAAAAAACGCCAATAAATGACTATCTGAATACGAGTTAAATATTGATAAAATAAGCAAAATTAGTACTAATGAATGATATAACATTATGGCTAATCTTCATCAAAAAGGTGTTGGTAAAAATTTACTATTAAGCGCTAATTTAATGCGCGGCAGTAAAATATATCATAATAAATTATTAAATATCTTGCATCAAACACCAATTAAATTAAATAATGTTTTAAATCATTTAAACCCAAATTTTTATCTTCAAAAAGTAACTAAAAAATTATTAGCTCCAATTGAAAAACAAATAATTACGATTAAAAAAAGTAATTAGTAAAATTACAAAGAAAACTAAAAAAATATTTTCTAATTTTGAAACAAAAGCCATTCAAAAAAGACAATTATTATACCGTTTCCTTATGGTTCTGAGGTGTTTTTAGCCGTTAAAATTGTTCCTTTATCAGTTGCGGGTGAAGTTTGTGTTGCTTTAACAATATATTATAAAAACCCTAAATATGCCCCTATTGTCGTTATGACAACTTTAATCAAAGCAGAACAATTTGTTTTATCTCCTGAACCGTTTAAATTCTATATGAACAGTGAGTGGTTTATTGGTTGGGGATTTAATAAAACAAGTTTGTTTAATTTAGTTTCTTTTGCACCGGTTCCTTATCAGCAAGTAGTAAAAGATAGTTTTAAAATATATCGGACAATTGCTAAGATATTAAAGTTACAAGAACAATTTAAAAATAACTTTAATAAAGATAAATTGTTAAATACGCTAGAAGATAGTGCTGTTGCTAGTTTACTGGGCGGTGGCGTAGCATTTCAAACATACAAGCAACTAAGAACAAAACAAGATTTAAACAAAACAATTAAAACGCTAAATTATACTTGTAAGTGCAAGTATAATTTAGCAAATATATATAAATCTGCTATTGTTGCATTTTCTCATTGATGAGATAGAAGTGATGATTATTTTAAATCAGTTTATCTTTGAAATAATGATAGCGAGCCAAATACACCATTTATTTCACCTAAAATAGAACAAATTATAGATTGAAATTTAAAGAATCAAAATAATATCAACAATGATGATAATGAAATTAAAGTAACTGTTAAAAACAAAGATATTTCAGAAAATCATATTTATCAATTAGAAGCAAATTATTTTAATTAATTATCTATAACAAATGAATTAGAAACAAACAATATTCCTTCTCTTATTCCTGCTGAAATTAAATTATCAGATGGAGAATATGGCAAATATTTAACAAATTTAATTATTTCTAATGATAAAATAGAAGACTATTTAAACTATTTTTCGCAACAAGATAAATTACTTTATTCAAAAACAGTTTGGACAAGTATAACTAAAAATTTAGTTGAAGATAATATTAAAATAATTTATTATATTAAACTATTTGATTTAAATCAAATTGAAATATCAGGCATATGGGGCTATGGAAATTATGATATTATAATCTTTATAGAAAAAACAAATGAAAAAATTATTGAAGGAAAAGATATAAACTTAGAATTAATTCAAAATACTCCGATTGGAACAAAAGTTAATGGAAAAGATAGAAATACATATCTTCAATTAATTGAAGATAATACTTGATATTTGTATAAAAATGGCGTTGAAGATGAAAACTCATATTCAAATATAGCGGTTGTTAATTTTTTAAAACAATCAAATAGTATAATATTTTCCTATCCATATATAAAAGAACAAATTAATATTAATAATTTAGAATTATTTAATAAAAACAATGAAAAACTATCATTAATTAATTTAGAAATATAAAAAGTTATTTAAATTTATAAATTTAAATAACTTTTTAATTTATTTTTAACACCTATATTTGGCTCGCTATCATTATTTCAAAGATAAACTGATTTAAAATAATCATCACTTCTATCTCATCAATGAGAAAATGCAACAATAGCAGATTTATATATATTTAAATTAATACCCTTAATACCTGAATTAGTTAAATTTAAATTATAACCACTTAAATTATCAAGATTTCTTTTTCCTGCAGGAATATTTAAATCTATATTATTTTTAAATTTAACAATTCTTCAATCACTATTATTATCACCACACCACACAACAAAATATCATTTATTATCAATTTGATTAAATGGTTTTTCTTCTGGTGCTATTCATTCTAAAATACCATCTTTTGTTTTTATATTATTTTTTTCTTTTAGTTCTTTTAATTGTTTTTCACTATATAGTGATGTATTACAAGCAATTAAACTTGTTGTACTTGTTCCAATTAAAGTGATTGTTCCTAAAATACCCAGTATTTTTTTCATTATTATAATTTTTTAGACATTCAAAGGAATAATCTTTCCAATTTTAGTACTGTGAATAATTATTTCTTTCTTAATTTTAATATCATAACAAAAATTTATACTATCATCATTGTTTATTTTTATTTTTGAAGGTAAAATGCTTTTTTCTAATAAAGCCTTCATGACATCTTTAATTGAAATAGCAACCACAGTTTCATTATTATTTTCATTAATAATTTTTGCACTAACTGTACCTTCAACTTTTTGAAAAATATTTAAAATAATTTGTATATTATTTTTTCATGAATTATTATAAATTGTAATTTTACTGTGGGCAGGTATTTTTACTGGTTGAGATGGAATATTTACTGTTATAGTATTTGTATTTGTTTTAATTTTTGTATCGGCAGAACTTGAAGTCTCTGATATGGTATAGGTTTTTGACCCCCTCATGTATATCCGCCTCCAACTTCAATTCCAACTTCAACTTTTCCTTCTGTAACAAATGGTATACCAGCCGAACCACTAGCTTTTGTTGTAATTTTAGTATTTACATTTGCACTTCAATTCTTATTATCTGCTGTCGAATCTGATTTAGAAAATCCATTCATTTTTTGAATTGTATTTGTTTCTGTAAATTGTTTAGAACAAGAAATAGTATATTGAATTTGTTCAATATCAGTATCATTTATAAATGTTGATTCAGAATTTTTACAAACACTTTCAAGCTCTTTTTCTAAATTAAATGATTTATTTTTTTGTATTTCTTCTATAAAAATATTAGATACTATCAAATTTTCTAAATTAATATTTGAAATATTTTTTATTTTATAATGGGGGTTTTGTTTTTTATAATATAAATGTATTCCTTTTTCTACTTCATCTTTCATATTAATAATACTAAAATTATTTAATTCAAATGGATCATATTCATAAACATTATTATCATCTGATCCAATATAAAGTTTATTATTTAATATAACACCAGAAGAATGAACTTGTCCATTTGTTGTAATTACAACTTTTTGTTTTCTTATTAAAAATGGATCATATTCATAAACATTATTATCCAGTGAACTAAAATATAATTTATTATTAAATACAAACCCTGAAGTAAAATGATTATTTGCAATTATTACAACTTTTTGTTGTTCTGTTGCTGGATCATATTCATAAACTTTATTATCATCTGATCCAAAATATAATTTACTATCAAATACAACACAAGAATAAGTAAAATGATTATTTGCAATTATTACAACTTTTTGTTGTTCTGTTGCTAGGTTATATTCGTAGACTTTATGATCAAATGAACCAAAATATAATTTATTATTATATACGATCTTAGAAGATCAAATTTGTCCATTTGTTGTGATTACAACTTTTTGTTGTTCTGTTGCTGGGTTATACTCGTAGACTTTGCCATCTAATGAACCAAAATAAAGTTTATTATTTAAGATAACACCAGAAGAATTAATAATACCATTTGTTGTGATTACAACTTTTTGTTGTTCTGTTGCTGGGTTATATTCGTAGACTTTGCCATCTAATGAACCAAAATAAAGTTTATTATTTAAGATAACACCAGAAAAATGAAAAACTCTATTTGTTGTGATTACAACTTTTTGTTGTTCTGTTGCTGGGTTATACTCGTAGACTTTGCCATCTCATGAACCAAAATAAAGTTTATTATTTAATATAACACCAGAAGAATGAACTTGTCCATTTGTTGTAATTACAACTTTTTGTTGTTCTGTTGCTGGATTATATTCATAGACTTTGCCATCTCATGAACTAAAATAAAGTTTATTATTTAATATAACACCAGAAGAATCAATAATACCATTTGTTGTAATTACAACTTTTTGTATTTTTGTTTCTGGATCATATTCATATACTTTATAATCTTCTGATCCAAAATAAAGTTTATTATTTAAGATAACACCAGAAGAATTAATTGCACCATTTGTTCTAATAACGATTTTTGTTGGTTTGTATTTTCTTCTCTTTTAAATCTAGCTAAAACTTCTAGATTGTTTGCTTGTAAATCATTAATATCACTATTTAATTTTTCTCGTTTTCGATAAGAACTAGCAGCAATTGTTGTTGGTACAGCAGTTCCACTAATTGTTAATACACTTAATAAACTTAAAAGTTTTTTCATTTAATATATTTTCCTTTCTTTTATCCTGAAGCTTTTTATCAAGATCTATTGACATTATATATATATATATATATGCAAGTCAAGCACTTTAAATATATTTTAGAAAGGAGATTCATTTAGAATAATTATTATTGTGATTATATTACACTAATCTGGGCTCGCGGTGATTTTCATAAGTTTGTGATAAAATGCCTTAAAGTTTAAAAAAACTTTTGCAAGCTTTTTCAAAATTCTTGGGAAAAATTCTAAGCGTTAAGCGAAGAATTTTATAAAGGTTCCTAAATTTGTTTGAAAGAACCTCAAAACTTTTTTTAAACTTTAAGGCATTTTATCACAAACTTATGAAAATCAACCGCTCGCCCAAAACCTAAAAAAATCTGCTATTACAGATTTAATAAAAATATAGATAAAAATTAAGTGAAATATTCTCTAATCTTATTTCAATAATATTATAACATATTTTATATTCTCATTTTAAAACGATACGGATAAGAACCATAAAACAAAGCATCATATGGGTCATGATACATTTTACTATCGGGGGTGTTTGTTTTGCTATTGCTAAACCTTAATTCACTAATGCACTTATCTAAAAATGGGAAGTTATCTAATGTGCCATATATTTTGCCTTTAACAAACATTTTTCTTATTCATGTTACACGATTAATTATGCCCGCTTCTTTATTTAGTGATGTTTGATGTTTTTTGGCTTTAAACATTTTAATTTTATAACCTAAATAAGGATAAATATCTTCTTGCAATTTTTGCATAAAGTCATGAGCATTAATATCATAATGAAATGTAGCATATTCAAAACCATCAAATTTATCAAATGTATTAATTATTCATTGTCCGTAATATTCAACTATTTCATTTAAATTCATTGCGTTTTTTGGTGTAACAACATTTTCTTCAATTAAATACTTATCATATTCATTATTTTCATTAATTTTATAACCACTAAATAAAAACACCGTATGGTCTTCACTACCATTAGCATAATCGATACCAATTGAATGACTATTAAATTGATATTGTTTTGTATTGGTATTATAAAAATCTTGTAGATTATAATCTTTAATATATTTACGATAATTTCGTAAAACATAAATACCGGGGTCATTATCATTATATTCAAAACCATAGTATTCAAGTTCAAATAAATCGGGTCGTTCTTCTTTATTTGCTAAAACAAGTTTTTTTGTAATATCAGGTATTTTATTTCAAACAGCCCCCATTGTTAATCGTAAATTAAAAACACCTAAATCATTAAATGCTTGTTTATTTTCTGAATATACTTGATTGTGTTCTTTTAAAATAGTTTTAATTCTTTCATTTAATGGTAAAAATGGAGTTACAAATTTTTCATAAAATACATGGTATTTATCAAAGGGATTAAAAGTAAATTGATTAGAATATATTTTATGAAAATATGTTGTTACAGTTATGTATTTTTTTTGCTATATTATCTCATTCTTGAAATGTCCAAGATAATTCTTTGACTGGAATGGGATTATATAAATTATATTGTTCATTATCATTTTCATCCGTATATTTTTCATAAGATACTTTTAATCTTTTAGAACGGAACATTGAAACTCTTAAATTATTATATCTTTTATCTAGTTCTTTATCGGTTAAAATTTCTTTTTCTTCGGCATGGATCATTTCGTCAGTTCATGCCGATATAATCCCGCTTCCCTTACCAACTTTCCCCATAATTTTATTGCCATTCGCATATCCCGCAAAAGTAATACAAACACCACTAGGAAAAACAATTTCGCCACCTTCTTTAACATTTTTAGGTCAAACAATTCTATTTTCATTTTCGGGTCCTATATCAATTCCATATTTATCATATAGATAGTTACATACATTAATTGTATCGCCAAATGTAGTATCTTCATGGGTATTGGCATATCTTCGTAAAATATTAGATGAAGCATCGGTAAAATTAAAAGCAAAAAATAATTTTTCTGCTAAATAATTTCATGTTTTATTAGTACCTCTTCCAGCTGAAACAAATTTAAAAAAAACTTGGCGAAGTAAAATATCGAGCATAAGTATCACCAACAAAGTCTTTAAATACTTCTCAATCAAAACCAAAATTATAATCACTAAAATTTAAATCATATTTTTTATTTAAATGTTCATAACTAGTAATTCATTTTTTGTTGTTAACTTTACTAAATTCTTGCATATTTATTAACCTCTTTATTTTATATATAATACATTATAAGAAAAAATGAAGGGAATTTGTATAAAAATGAGAAAATTTAAACATTTAATATTTGATGAACGAAATTTATTTAAGGATTTATTGTTATCTGATAGTTGTAAAAAGAAAAATGGCACGATTAATTTATCTGAAATAGCAAGACAAATGGGCCGCGGGATTAATACTGTTAAAAGAGAAATTAAGCGATTTAAAAATATACAAGATTATAAGCCATCAGATGCTCACAAAGATTATAAACAAAAGCGTAAAAAATGTATTAAAAAAGTACCCGAATTTACAAAAAAGCAGTTAGACTTTATTAAAACAAGATTTAATAAGTACCGTGATACACCCGAACAACTTATTTATCGTTATTTTATAGAATTTGGTATTAAATTTCCTGCTTGTGTTAAAACTTTATATAAATGAATTCGCTTAGGAAAATTAGGGTTAAGAAAAGAAAATTTGCCTCATCATGGTAAAAAATATAAAACAAAACAAAAACCAGATAATCGTGGGAAATTAATTAATTTTAAATCAATTTGAGATATTGAAAATAAAGTTTCTAGTGTTGGTTGATTTGAAATGGATACTGTTGTGGGAAAATACCATCAATCTAGTTGTTTGGTATTAGTTGAACAATCAAGTAACAATTATTTTGCAGTTAAATTAAAAAATCATACCGCTAATTAGGTTTTAGTAAAATTTAAAGATATTATTATAAATAATAATTTAATTGGAAAAATTAAAGGAATTATAACTGATAGAGGAAAAGAATTTAGTAAATGAAGAGAAATGGAAATATTTGCTGAAACACAAATTTATTTTTGTGATCCCGGTAAACCACAACAAAAACCATTAATTGAACATATGAACGGCGAATTTAGATATTGACTTCCTAAAGGAACTGATTTTAATAATGTTAGTCAAAAAATAATAGATTGATTAGTTAATGTTATAAATGATAAACTTCGACCGTGTTTAAACTGAATAAGTGCAAAAGCAATGTTTTTACAAAATATTAAATAAATTTATTAGTTAAAATTTAATAAATCATTTTTAGTGTGCTTAAATATATTTAAAATAAGATGAAATTACAAAAATTTATTTTTTTTTGAAAAAATGGTTGCAATTTATTAAAAATATTTTATTATTAATTTAACAATATATAAATTTGCCGTTTGTATCTACAGAGCGCCTATAAAGAAAAATATTATTATCTTTATTAATAGACTTTTCCCATTGTATTAAAAATTTTCAATTAAAACTTTTTTTTATTTCTTTGTTGTTTGTTCTTCTCACCGATAGTAACCATAAATTCCAGTTGTTAAAACATAAGCATTTTGATATCCTAATTGGCGTAATTCTGATGCAGTTTCACTACTACGGTTTCCTCCATTACATAAAGTAATAATTAACTGGTCTTTATCTGGTAAATAGCGGGTTGGATCTTTAAGTAAATCAAAAATGTAAACATTAGTTGAATTAGGAATTTTATTCAAGGTTTTAAATTCAACATTAGTGCGGACATCTAATAATAACGATTTGTCTTTTTCAATATAAAAAGTAGCATTATCAAGATAAATTGGTTTTTGGTTCATTTTATTCTCCTTATTTTTTGTATTATGACGCTGTTTATATACAAACGGCAAATTTATATATTGTTAAATTAATAATAAAATATTTTTAATAAATTGCAACCATTTTTTCAAAAAAATATTTTTTGATTATTTTATTTCATTTTAAGTACATTTAAGCATACTAAAAATAATTTATTAATTCCTCTGGAATATAAATATATTTTATACACCCATCCACCCTATTGAATATTTTGTATTAAATACAATGAATTTTTATTATTTAATAATTTTCTTGACATTAAATTTATTTTCAATGCTATTTTATTTAAATAATCTTGATAAAATATTGATAAATCTATTTATTTTGGTAAACTTCGTCTCAAAATTTCATTATTATTTGGTCGTATAAATTATCTTGGGGTATTAAATTAATACCTTAAAAATTGTGGAATAATATATCACTTACTTAATTAGATTATATTACTTTCAATTTTATTGTCAATATATTTTTATATTTTTTTAAATTTTTCCACAACAAAAATACACTTTTATTAAAATTATTTAATTTCTTATATGAAAATAATAAAAATATAAGCTTAATTATAAATTATTATTTACAAAATTATTAACTGAATAATTAAATTTATTTTCTTCTAATAGTTGTTCACTAATATTAAATAAATTAATTTTATTTTTTAATCCCATCATACTAGCATTTAATTTATTTCTAATGGTTTTTTCACTATAAATAGCTTTTTTTATCATAGTGCCTTTTGAATAATGAAAAATATTATCCTCCATATGACAATCAACATTATTTCATAGTGTTTGATTTATGGCTCCTTATTTATTATTTTTAATTAATTTAATAGTTTTATTCAAAAAATCTAATTTAGCATCGCTTATAAAAGATTTACTATCTTTTAAGAATTGTAGTAATTCTTCATATTTATCATTATAAAAACAATCAACGGCTTTATGATATGCATCAATATTTTCCTTATTTTTATTTTTATAGGAATATAATTTTTAAAATATACTTGTAAGATGGGAATTTATCTATTGTATAGTTAATTTTATTTTTAGGAAAATATTTATACATAAAATTTTTAGTATTTTTAATTAAAAATACACCATCACCTAAAATCCATAATTTCAATATTGGGTGTCATGTTGTAATTAGTTTAAATTAAGGTAAATAATTTTATAAGAAATGGTTTTAAATTTGGCTCTTTTTTAAAGATAATATGGAATATTATCTTTAAAAAACACCTAATTTATTTGCAATTGCAGGTCTTTTTACGGTATATTTTTCTTCATCATATCCCAGCATGTACAGTAGATACTATAGTTGTGTTTTTTCTAATTTTTTGTTTTTTTTTTTTTTGCATCTAACATTTTCAAATAAGTACAGTCCATTTGAATATATAAAGTGTGCAAAATATCTATTTTTTTATTAGTTTTATTAACGTAATATTCTTCATCTGTTTTTGCGTTTTTCATAATATTAAATATTGCCATTAAACTAATTTTTACATGTTCCATAGTATTTAAAATATCATTATATATTTTTTTATCAGTAATAAATTATAATATTTTTCTTTAACATCATTAGTTACTCTTTTTCATTTTTCAATTCCAACAATTAAATCTAAAAGAAAAACATATTCTTCTTTACCTATTTCTGGATTAATTTTAAAATATCTTCTTCTTTTAAAGTTATTTCTCCTTTTAAAATTATTACTGTTATTTCAATTTTGTTTTTTACTTTATATTATTTTAAACTTTTATCATTCTTATAATTTTTAAAAATTAATTTATTATAATTTTTTAAATTTTGTTTAATCAAATCGATACTTTGTTTATCTAATAAGATATTAGAGTTGTTAAAAAAGTTTTCATCAATATTTATCATTTTTTACCCTTTTTTCCATAGTTTAGGACTTTATTATAAAAAATAATAAAAATGCAAAAAAATAATAATTTTTATTTAGTATGTTATAATTTAAGCGTTAATTATTAGCAAATTAATTTAACTGAAAAAATTAAAGTAATTTACTTTTTTGTTTTGATGTAAATTATCAATAACAATTAAATAACCATAGCGGTTCTTTATTATATTTTCATATATGGTTTACTCTTTTATTTAATCATATTTATTAAAAAATAGCAATTTTAATATGCAAAAAGGAGTAAAAGTGAAAAAATTTAATCCAAAAACAGCAAATTTACGAACATTTGAGCGTAAAATAGAGCAGTTTTGACGTGATAAATTACTTATATAATATTTTTTTTTATTTATATACTTTGAATGATTTAACCAATAAATTCAACCTTTCTCGCAAGTTAAGATATGATAGTTACGCGAGTGAAAATATAATTTCTTTATTTGAAAAACAAGTTGATAAAATAGAAAGTGAACTTATTAAACAAATGGTTAAAACACCAGAAAGTACTAGGTTGTTATATTGACAGTGTGAATTTAATCATAAATATTCACTGCAAGAAAAAGAACTTGAAAAAGAATTAAACTTAAATAATCAACAACCAATAATTATTAATTTACAAACAGGTGTTAGAGATATTAAAAAAAGTGATAATAATACTTAATCATTTTACTTATTTATTAGAAACTCCTTATTGGTTATTACAAAATAGTAGTATTGACAATAAATATCGCATTTACTAAAAAATATTAATTAGTTAATGAAATTAATCAAATTGGTACACAACGTAGTGGTTAGACTATATCAAATATTAAAATGTTTGGTTGAATTATTAAAAATTAATTTATTAATTAAAGAACCAATTTGTATAATTGCTAGTGTGTATTGGAGTAAAGATTTAAAAGATAGTATGTTTCAAAATATATGAAATATGTTATATGAAAATCATATCCCTTATACTATTAATTTATCAAATTTTACTTTTACTTTATCAAATGATAGCAAAATATATTGTAAAGGTTTACATTCACAAAGTCGGAAAGAAAAATTAAAAGCATTTGTTGATTTGAATAAATATAAATTATTAATTGATTGAAAAGAATAATATGACCAATTTTAAAAAAAGATTTAAGTGATTTAGATTTTGTTATTAGTTGTTATCAAAATAAAATAACAATTAATACATGTAATCCTGAAAGTTTAAAACGATATATTGTTGACTATTGTAATGAATTATTATCTTTTAATGAAGAAATAATTCATAGTAAATATGAAAAAATTAAATATATTAAAAAATAAAATATGAAAATTATTATTCATTATTCTAGTTGAAAACTTAATTATTAATTACCACAAGATAAAGTTAATGAGCGATTAAGATTGTAAAAAATTAGATATTGAAAGAGCAAGAGTATGGGATTGAGGATTACCAGACAACACTAGTTAATCAATCTTTGCAAGACATATTTATATTATGCAAGTAACCGGGGATATTATTAAACCAACGAAATTATTAGGTGGTGTTGATATTACTAATGCTACTAATCCAAAAGTACATACTACTACTAGTTTTTGATTATATAATTAAATTTGATAAAAAAGCTTATAAAGTAGCAGAGAATATACGCATTAAAATGCTACACAGCAATTTAAAATTGAATTATAACAAGTAAAAGATATTTTATAGTTTTATAATAATAAATTAAATCAATACTTTAAATTAATACAACAAGGAATATCAATAAATGTTGATGATAGTGCTTATTCAACATTATAAAGTTTAAATCAAAAGAAATATAATTACTCTTTTGGGCAATATATGACATTTAAACCAGTACAAAAACAAAAATTTAAAATAAGACATCGTATTGAAACATTTACAATGTTGATAAATACAAACCAATTAAAATGATTATGAGAAAAATGTTCTGTAAGTAAAACATAATATGAATTAATTAAATGATAAGATAAACCAAATGCCAGAGACGAACGAATGTTATACTCATATGATGTGATAAATTTGATAGTGATTTTTATACTTTACATTTTGAATTAATATCAATGGTTAAACATAATAGTTCAGCAGATTATAAATTATAACAACAAAGGGATTAAATAACTTAATTAAAAAAGATATTCATGTAAATACATGATGAGCGTGTAATAAATGCAAAAGACCATATATATCTGTTTGCGGACAAGTTAAAAAAACTTTGTCAAGAATTAAAAAAGATAATATCGCAATATGTAAATTAACTTTATATAACTAATATATTAAGAAATATCAAAAAGTTAAAGTGTGTTTTCAAGTTTTGGCAAATGATCCAAATTTATTAATAGTAAATATTATTAATTATGCACTTATCTTAAAATTAAAGGAGCAAAATAACCATGAATAATACTTTATCTGTTTTACCAAACTTAAATGATATTAATAGTGTTTTAAAATTTTATAATTATGATTGAACAATTAATTTAGCAAATATTATTGCTAGCCATCAAACGCTATTAATAAATGGTAAAGATATTTTATTTAAGTCTCATCGTAAAGACATTTTAGAAAAATTAAATTTATGATATGAAACTTATAAAATAAAAAAATTAGATAAAAATGAATTAACAGCAAGTTTAATTGATAAAACTATTTTTGGTTTATTAGAAAATAGTGATGGAAATATTGATTTATGAATCAACCATTTTAACTTCATATCACGCGTAAGTAAAATAAACGAAATTGAACAAGATGCTGATATTTGATTAAATTATCATCAATCAGATAGTGGTTTTATTTTAAATTTAATTTGTACCAAAGATAAAATAGTTATTAAGGATTGACCCAAAAATAACGAGGTAATTGTTGGGCAAAGTAAAACACAAATTAAAGATGATGTTAGACCTGTTTTAGTTCGATAATTTAAAAATAAATTAGGTATAGTACCTTTTTGAGAAATGATAAATGAACCTAACCCTTTATTTTTATCAACTTCAACCACTTTAAACCAATGGCCTACAATGGCAAATTGTTATAAATCACAATTTAATTTATAAGATATTTTTGATATTAAATTGAAAGAAAGATGAGCATATCGTACACGCATTGATATGGTCAATTAGATGATAATTTAATGACTGATTATAACAAAGGTAATAAAAATGTAATACAAAATGTTTTTGATGATATTTTTATTCAATCAAGTCAATCAGCCGTATATGGTCAATTATCCTAATCTTTACAAATGGTGCAAGGCACACCAACCTTATAAACATATACCGAAGACCAAAAATCCATTATTGAGCAAAAAAAATATATTTAGCATGTCATTTTTATAGTCCATTTGACGATAAATCAGATGGTGATCAAAATAAAACCCAATCATTATTAACTTAAAAAAACAAAAGACTTAGAAAAACAAGCCTATTTACAAACATACCGTAAGCAATATTATACTAAAATGTTTGATACTGTTTTAAAATATTATGGTTTATGAGATGGCACAGGCGAACGTCCTTATGGTTTTGATTTATTAGTGCTAGTTTAGTTAACCAAATGTGACAAAATTAATTAATTACTGCTAGATTAGATAATGGTACAATGGAACCAATAAGAGCCATAATTGAATATGACAACATCGATGAATTAGAAGCAACAAAATATTTTAAAAAAATAGAGGAATAACAAGATAAAATGCAAGCCAAAGAGATCGAACATAATAATAAATTAATGTAATATGATGAAATTGGTAATAATCAAAATTCCTTACAAGGTAGAACAGAAATTAAGGATAATTAAAAAATTATTATAATTAACCCACAGGGGTTATCGAATAATTAAGAAAACAGACCACAATACTTTAATAGATATAAGAGAAAACATAAAAGATAACGGACATTGAAATGGTATTTTCTTTTAATGTTTATAGTTCGTATATCCCCGATACTAAAACAAGTTGAAAACCTAATAACGCTAAACTAAGTAATTACGGTAGTTATTCACAAATATTTGATAATATGGAAAGTACGATTGTTTAATGACAAGATAGTTTAAAAATAGTACAAAAATATAAAGGTGAAGAAATTAATATCTTAACGATGGATGATTTTAAAAATCATCCAGTTAACTCAACTATATGAGTAAATAATGAAACACCTTTCACTATAAAATTAAAAAATAAAAATTGCTATTTTTATTGAAAATTAATTGATGGTGAAAACATTTATGATATTAATATAATGTTATAATACTTAAATCAATATAAATTAAGTTATTTTATGGATAATGATAATAAAACTGATAATTTTTATATACAAAAGAGGTTAAGATTGGTAAATATTGGGATGCTTATGTGATTGATTATAAAAGTTCAATTCAATTTGTAGAAGCTAAATTTGAACAAGTATTTACTCAACAATCAACCGAAAGACAATATACTTTATTAATTTTAAATGAAGATGCAAGTAAATTAAATATTAATGATTATTATAATTTTTATACTTGTATTTAATGACTGTGGTTTAAATATTTGTGTGGTAGTAATATTAATTATGCACCCCAAGATAGACAATGATTATATATATCAAATGTTATTATTAATTATTATTAACCTTATGATGGTAGTTTTTTATGACAAGAAATTACTTTTTCAAGTATTAATAACAAAATTAGTAATAGTAGTTTATCTGTATAAAAATTTATTAAAACATCAGGCGCCCCGGGGAAGGTTATTGTTTTTCTAAAATAACTTATAATGAAAAAATAAATAAAGGCATTGTTTAATTAGATGAGGTTTTATTAAAAGACCCTGGTGTTAGATCGATGACGGTTAAATTTTATGGGTAATCCGATCTTTTTTAATATGCCAGTTATTGATCGACCAATTATTAAAAGGTCAATTTAATCAAAAAGTAATAAATTATTGTGATTTATTAATGTATAGCATGTATCATTCTTGTCCACCCAACAAAGTAAATACTTATGCTTCACCCAAAGTAAGTTTATATAACATTCAAGGGATTCAACCAATTATGATAACTGGTTATAAAGATTGAAAAACAGATATGGATAGTAAATATGACTTTTTAAATCAAAAAAATAGTTAAATTATTGTTATAACTGATAAAACAAATTCAACAGCAACGAGTCCCACTGTTGGCACAACTATTCATACAGAAGATAAGGATTCTAAATTTTATTTATCAAAAGATTGAAAAATAACACCACCAAACAAAATAAAAATAAACGGGTATAGTTGATAATATTATTAGTACTCAAGCATCATTGTATTTTAGAAGAAAAGATGAATTTGATAATACGGTTGATCAAGTTCAAATTGAATATAATAAAATGGGTGCATGTAATGTTTGGGATATTTTAAATATGAATAATTTTATTAACCGTCAAATAACTGCATTACCTTTAAACTATACTCAAAAATTAGTATTTAATCCTTTTACAATAACCGGTGGAGTTGGTAAATTCTTAAAATTTATTTCATTTGGTATTCCTTGGGGTTGATTAATTAATCAAGATTAAAAAACTTGACCTAATTTTCAATGATTAAATGGGTTTTTTATGAGTGCTAATATTTATAGTTTTTATAATGATGCATTTTGAGGTGATAATGTGAAAAATAAAGGTTATTTACCATTTGAAATATTTAGAGAACAAGGTAATATGATAAAGTTGGTGTTATTTTTGGAGCAAATGTCACTATCTTAAGTTTTACAACTTTATTAATCAATAAATTAGTAGGTATTGTTTTAACTAATGATGATAAACAAACAAATAATATAGTTTATTAAACATATAATTTAAAACAATTAAACAAAAAAACTAACCGAATTTATTTAATTAATTAACTAACCAAAAGTGGTAAATGATCAAATACCAGTTGGTCGTAGTAAAAAAGATAATGATTGTGAATTATTACAAACACCCGATTGAACAAATTGTAGTTATATTATTGATATGTTTTAAATACAAGCATTATATAAAGATAATTTCAAAATTATCTTTTGTGCTTATAACCCGTATACTAATAATTAAGAGGGTTATTAAAGATTATTGGTATGAAATTTTCGTGAAAAAACAAAAAGTACATTAAATAGTTATTTACGCGATATGACAACTAATTATAAAAATAGTTTATTTATTTTACCCCACAACTACAAAATATCAACATTTAATTACCCAAAATATGTATTACAACCAGTTCCGTGTAACTATAAACCATATACAAAAGATATTTTAGATTGAAATAAACAAATTTAAATGTTATTTTCCACACTTTATCATAGTAACTGTGTTCAAATATCCAAACCTTATGATAAAGCCAGTCATAATTATTTTGATGAAAATATTACATATTATTCAAATTGTTAATTTTAAATTGATTTAAAACAAATTGATCCAACAATTCAAAGTATAGACAAATTTATTGGTTCTTATAATACAATAGCTTTATACAATGATAATATAATAGTAAATAATATTTTACATTTGCTACTGGATATACAAATGGTGTACCAACTGATAAAGATTATAGAAATAAAATTAGAACTGCATATGAATGAGAGAACGTATTTTTTTATCTTTTTCTACAAGTAACAAAAATATAAAATAATGATAATAATAAAATTAAAGAAACATATTTACAAGATTATTATACTAATGATTTAAAATTAAAGATTAGGTTTTCAAAAAATGTTATTCCTAAATTTATGGGGGTCGAGGGTTACGGAGATATTTATTACGTGGGGACATCAGTATTTCCTACATCATAAAGTGAAAATATAATATTTAGTACAAATAATGTAAAAATACACAATATTAGAAACACATCTAATTTTGCTATTAAAATTACAATTAATCCAATATAAAAAATATAGGAACAATTAAGTTTATATATGTTCTTTCCAATCAATAATTTTTCCAGTATCTTTGTTTATTGTTGGTATTTCTGGTTCATTATCGCCATTTCAACGATAAATTACTTGATTTACATAAAACCTCCACCAAATGCTATGTAATTATTTTCTGTTACAACAGCAAAAGATATTTTTTCTTTATCAATAGCAAATATATTTTCATTTTTATATTTAAAAAAGTAAATAATAGCATATAATTTATGAATTTTTTTATTAAATTCATTTTTATATTAATTTTTATTAACTAAGGATCAGTTATTATTTTCTGATGGTTTTGTTAACATTGGTGTTGATTGTTATTTCTAATCATAATAATATTTATATTTATTATTATCATTTTGACAACTAACTAAACTTGTTGTACTTGTTGTTCCGATTAAAGTGATTGTTAATAAAAGACTTAATATCTTTTTCATATTTATCCTTTTTTATATAGTTGTGTTTGTTAATTTAATTAAAAATGAAAATAAAATTTGTTTATTTCCATTTATTTATAGTTTAATAAACTTTATTTAATTTACTTATTACTATTAAATTAATTATTTCTAATATCAATATTAATTTTTGTTTCATATGAATTTTGTGTTTTTTCAATATTTTCTATTGTTTTATTTATATTTTTTAAAAATTGATCTTGATCTAATGAAACATACTTCACGGGGAGTTTTTCAAATTCATTTTTATAATTTAATAATTCTGTTTTAAATTGATTAATTTCATTTTTTTCATTTAAATCTTTTTTAAAATTATTTATGTTTTCATTACAAAAATCAAAATATTTATATATTTTCCCGTCTACTGTACCAAAATATAACTTATTATTAAGTTCAATACCATTAGATGGTAAACCAACATTTTCATTGTTAATAATAATTTTTTGATATCCTGATATATAATCAGTACTCATAAACATTACCATCAGTTGAAGCAAAGTATACTTTATTGTTAAATGTTAATCCTCTTAAATGAGATTGACCTTTCATATTTATAACTGTTTTTTATAATTTGCTATTGGATCTATTTCGTGAACTTTACTATCAGATACAAAATATAATTTATTATTTAATACAGCGTCATCAGATCATATATCACTCTTATTCCCTATTTTAATAACAAATCTATTTTGTTTTGTTTGTGGATTATATTTATATATATATTGCCTTCATTATTTGAACAAAAATATATTTTATTATTTAACACTAGTCAAAGGTTCGGATTTTATCTAAGTTTTGAATTATTTTTTGTTGTCCTGTTGAAGTGTCATATTCATAAACATTACTATCATTTGAACTAAAATATAATTTATTATTTAAAGCCACGCCAGAAGTACGAAAAATACTATTTGCGTTTATAATTATTTTTTTGTTGTTCTGTAACAGAATCATATTCATACATTTTTCCATTTATTGTAGTAAAGTATATATTATTATTTAATACAATAAGAGAAATAATTTGATATTTATCACCTATATCATTTAAATCAACAATTATTTTTTATAATTAATTTTTTATCTTTTACTTATTTTTAAATTTTTAAAATTATTTACAAGTAAATGGTTAATATCATTTAATTTTTCTTCTTTTTGATAAGTACTAGCGGCAATTGTTGTTGGTATGAAAGTTACACTAATAGTTAATAAACTTAATAAACTAAGTAACTTTTTCATACTTGTTTTTCTCATTTTCTTTTATCTTGAAACTTTTTATATATATCTACTATGAGTAGATATATATAAAAGCAAAATTAGGAATTATTTAAAAAACTTTATCTTTAAAATGCAATTAATTAGCGATTTTAAGTGCTAAATTAGCAATAAAATATACTAATTTTAGTATTTTTTTTATATATAAAAAGTATTGTATTAGTAAAATAATAGTATATAATGAAATTATAGATTTAATATTTTTTCATAAAAAAGAGTTTATGCTGACTTGTTAATCGAACAAGGATGAAAAAAGAGGAGTTTATAAAATGGCACTTACAAAAGAGCAATTAATAGAACGATGTTTAAGTGAAGAAATAGCAGAAAATATCTTAAATCAGTTTAATAATGAAGCAAAGCAAATTAGAGAAAGTGTGAAAGCTAATGGATTTTACTCCTATTTATTTCTTTAATTTTCAGCAAGATTAATCCCTCGCGAAATATCATAGCGCGGGGGTTTTTATCTTGTTTTCATTAAAAGAGTGCTGTTAAATCAAAAAACAACATCGGACACTAAAAAAACAAGATGGTTGTAACTCCAAAAGGTTATTTTATTTATATAAAGTTGTCTGGGGATTGATGAAGCGTAATTAATAACTCCTCAGTAAACTTTTTTTCTTCCTTGGTGGGGGGGATAAACTATGTCTAAATACTAAATAACCTTATAGCTGCCGCGCCGCGCTTCACTCTGGTGGTTAGCAGGCGGCGAAATGAATAAATACTAAAATAAAATACATTATTTACTAAATATCAAAATATTAACCAACAAAGGAATTTTCTGTTTATTTAAAAAAATAAAAATAAATAAGGAAAATATTATGGAAGAATATAAAAGTAAATATATTAATAAAAATTAAAATAAAATAACAACATCATTTGATTGAGTTAATTGTCAACCTGTTAATTGTCGTATTTCACATCATAAAAAGCATTATGATTTATAATGTTTATAATAAACAAAAATGTATTTAAATTTATTTGAAGATAAATGAGATTTTATTAATTAATATATGCAAAATTATAAAATTAATGATATTTTAGATTTAGCAACAGAAGGTTGAAAAATATTACAAATTAATAAAAAAATAAAACAAATAAATTAAAATATATTATTGCAATTTATCATACCGGAATTGGACAAACCAATATTATTATTTATAATGTTTTGCAAAAGAAAATAATTAATAACATTACTTTTAATTATAAAGATGAAGAATAAGCAATAAATAATATATATTTAATATTAAACTAATTTAAAAAGCAAACCTGTTTTTATTTAAATAAAGTTCTTGTAACCTATCCAAATATTAAAAAATAAAGAGGTGAAACAATGATAAAAAATGTAAAATATGTTCTTATTGATGAAAATAATGAACCTATTAAAAATAAAAATGGTAGTTTAGATATTAAAACTGCTGAAATTATTTTAGAAAATACTACCAAAGTTGGAGAATTTAATGCAAGTAATTTAGAAAATAGTAATCAACAAATCAACGAACTACAAACAAAAAACACTAAATTAATTTCACAATTATAACAACAAACGCTACAATTAAAACAAATTGAAGTAATTAACTTTATTAATTATTTAACTGATAATTAATAATTTAAAAATGTCTTATTAAAATCTTATGATATTAATGATGATATTGAAGTTATCAAAGCACAATTGCAAAGTGTTTATGATGAATTAATTAAAGTTCAAACTGTTAATACTGGTGGCGTACCAAAAACAGAAAATAAAGAAAAAAAATTATAGATACAGACAATGTATTTAATAAATAGAAATAAGAAAAAAATTATGACACGAGACCCAAAAAGAATATTTGGAGATATTACTAATCAAGCAACAAAAAACGATTGTGAAGCATTTGACCAATGATATTTACAAACTTATCAACAAAAATTTAGTTGAGAAGCTTTATTTGCGTGAAAAGAAGCCAATAAATTTGGTTTAACATATAAAAGAAAGAAAAATATTAAATATAACGAAGGTCTAGAAAAAGATGGTCATGTATTTAATACCGATGATAATTTATTAAAATACTCAACGGTGGAATTTGAAGATGGAATTGTTGAATTAGATACCATTTTAACTTTTGCTCGTAAATTAGACCCCGTAGAAAGTGATTTTACCCAATCTTTGAGCGGTTGATATTGAACAAGCAATGGATACCGAAGTTGCTTATAAGCGCAATAAAATTTTAGATATTATTAACAACGGAACAGTTACCACTATCCAAGGACAAAAAGCAGATGATACAAACGCTTTACAAATTCATGATGAAATTATGGATAAAGTATATGAAAATGGTTTTACCCCATCAGAAATGGTTGTTTTAGGTTCGGCTGATTTTATTCGTGGCATTCGCGCGTGATAAATTACAACTACAATTTGGAGTAAATGACCAAATAAACAGTGTAATTGCAACAAGCGGGGCAATGAAAACGGTTGAAGGAACAACATATTATATGGTTCCAAAAAAATTACCAATTATTAATAAAGATGGTTCAGAAAGAACAATTGAATTATTATCAAATGGTGTTAATATAATTACCTTTAAATTTAGTAAAAAATATGACCTCTTATTTTACACAAAAAAGACCATACTCCGTTAAGAGTTGGGCGGCGGCATTAGGGACTGGAATGGTAATACTTTGATTATGGAAAGAGTTTTTATATTTGGGCGGAGCAGTAGTTGAGCCAAAAGGAATTATTAAACATATTGTTGTCAAAATTGATATTAGTAAAATTAATAAATTATATAAACCAACTATTCATATTGAAGATTTGACACAAGCAACACCAGAACAATTAAAACCACAATTTAAAGATGTTTTTAAAAACAGGAAAAGCCATAAATAATTATTTAACTGAAAATGATTTTTATTGCTATATTAAAACCAAAAGCAAAGATTAACCAATTAATATTTATAAACGATAAAATTGTTAAAGTAAAATTGAGGGTAAAAATAAAGATACTGGTCAAACAAAACAGATTTATGTTAAAATTAAAAATTATTAATTAGTACTAAAAAATAGTACTTTTTCGTTTCGGATAGATATGCCACTTGATCGGAACATCTAAAACATCCCCTATTTGTGCTGTTAAAAACAGCTACCAACAATATTATCTGCTAAACAACAAGAAAAAGTTTTGGTTTATAATTATTATAATTTTTAGGAATACAAGTTTTAGTCCTTGATTTATCGGTTTTAATTGGTGAGATTGCTTCGGCTGTTGGATTAGAAGCAAAATTAGATAATTTTGCTTAAGCATTTATCTCATTTGGAATAGAAACATCAACCGATTTTGCCGTAAATCAAATATATGATAGTTTAAACTTCCGAAGTGACAGCAAAAGTACTGCCTTAAATTTATTACCAGCAATTAGTGGTGTTGGTAAATTAACGCGCGCGGCTCGAACAACTATAATTTTAAAATTAGCAAAAGAAAAAACTAAACTACTTGAAAAATTAGGTGTAATAACTGCTAATAACTTAGAAGATGTAGTCGGACAAGTTAGTGGTAAAAAGATTTTATCTGATAAATTAATTTTTGACTTTACAAAGCGGGCTAATAACGAAACTTTATTATATACAATTGGAAAATTAGCCCGCAATGATTTTTATAAAGGTTTTAAAGTTTCTAAAATAAACACAATTAATAATTTATTAAAAATTGAAAAAAACATTCAAAAAATAAGTCCGACGTTAGTTCAAAAAATACCCCGCATAAATGAAAAAAACGCCAATAAATGACTATCTGAATACGAGTTAAATATTGATAAAATAAGCAAAATTAGTACTAATGAATGATATAACATTATGGCTAATCTTCATCAAAAAGGTGTTGGTAAAAATTTACTATTAAGCGCTAATTTAATGCGCGGCAGTAAAATATATCATAATAAATTATTAAATATCTTGCATCAAACACCAATTAAATTAAATAAAATTTTAAATAATTTAAACCCAAATTTTTATCTTCAAAAAGTAACTAAAAAATTATTAGCTCCAATCGAAAAACAAATAATTACGATTAAAAAAAATAATTAATAAAATTACAAAGAAAACTAAAAAAATATTTTCTAATTTTGAAACAAAAGCCATTCAAAAAAGACAATTATTATACCGTTTCCTTATGGTTCTGAGGTGTTTTTAGCCGTTAAAATAGTCCTTTTATATGTTTTATGTTATTATGATGGGGCCGCCCCGAGCGGAGAAAAGTTGCTGCTTTTTAACAATATATTATAAAAATCCTAAATATGCCCCGATTGTTGTGATTACTACTTTAATCAAAGCCGAACAGTTTGTTTTGTCCCCTGAACCTTTTAAATTCTATATGCATAGTGAGTGGTTTATTGGTTGGGGATTTACAAAAACAAGTTTGTTTAATTTAGTTTCTTTTGCTCCACTGGCTTATCAACAAGTAGTAAAAGATAGTTTTAAAATATATCGAACAATTGCTAAGATATTAAAATTGCAAGAACAATTTAAAAATAACTTTAATAAAGATAAGTTGGTGCAAACATTAGAAGATAGTGTGATTACTAGTTTATTAGGTAACGGACTAATATTTCAAACATATAAAAAACTAAAAACAAAACAAGATTTAAGCAAAATAATTAAAACAAAAACAATGTCAAGTAGTAAAAAGTTTATCTTAAATAAAATCAAAACAAAAAGAAAGCAGTGATAAAGAGATGATTAAATGTTAAATGAATTATGAGCAAATGTTACTTTGGAAAATTATAATAATTTTAATCCAATAACAGGAAAAATTATCCAAGTTCCCGTTCGTTATAATAAATTCTTTAAAGGTGATGTCGAATTATGATTTAAAACTTTTGCATTAAGAGCCCAAAATATAATTAATTAATATTTAAACTATCCATTTTTAAAATTAAAATTTGAAACATTTAAAGACCCGTTATTAAAAAATTTGTATTAATATGGTATTTATTACGGTTTAACATTGAATATTTAATCGTATTCCAATTTAATTCTTTACTTCAGAAAATATGAGTGTCAATGCTATTAGCTATTCTTCACAAAATGACCTGATGGCAACATGACAAGGTTTATTACCTACTTATGCAAAGTCACTTGCTAATTTAACAACTTTAAAGAAAATGTTTTATTCTTTTCAAGAATTAAGGTATTGATTTAACAAATGATCGATTTAAAAGCATACTATATTCAGTTAGAAGTTGATGCATTACTAGATAAGGTTTTTATCGAAAAAATTAAAGATGATAAACTTGCAAAATTTAAAGAAAAACTTTTAGAAGAATTAAAAAAATAATTGTTATACCAGATGCGCCAAATTGAGAACAAGTTGACATTGGTGATTTTGTACCAAATAGTGATCATTCTTTCTTATGACATTAAAAATTATGATAAAGATAATTATAGTTATCAAGTTTTTGTTCAAAATGATGAAAATAATCCAACTGGCGGATATGGCGGTATGGTTACAACACATCCTAAATTTTCGTTTTCTGTTAAAGTTCCAATTGAAACAAATGATGGATTATATTTTTTTGTATCATTTTTTCAAGGGAGAATTATATCATATAAAGATAAACGCGGAACACCCGCTAAAATTCAATCATTATATATTCAAAGAAAAAAAGTAATTTAGAAGGGAGATGATTTTATGTCAAAAGCAACTATTAAAGATGTAATTATGTTTTTGAAAATCTTTGGAGTTTCATCCTTGTTTTTTATTGCCGGAATTATTATTTGTTTTTTGGGCCCTACTAAATTAGGGATTGCTTGACCTACATATGTAATTATTGGTGCAATGCTTAATAGTTTTGGGGTAATTGTTTTAATTATTGAAACAATTAGATTTATCAAAACACATAAAAAAGAACAAAAACAAGACAGCATTGAAGATGTTATTAAAAATAAGAAACAAATAAAGAGATGTTATAAATGGGATTGTTATCAGCAAAAAATAAATTAAAAAATAGTTATGATATTGATAGTTATTAGCTTAATTTAGCATCAACGATTACTAATCATAAAAATGATATTTTTCAAAAACATAATAAGATTTTAAAAAAATAATTTGTGAAGATAATGCTAATTTTTAAATATTGCGTATTTAAAAATTAGCATTATAATCCTGTTACTAATCAACAAATAAATTATCAATTAATTAATAAATTTTTAAAAATGCAGTACTTTACTAATAAGAATTGATATAACGAATATAAAATTAATAAGAATGGTAAGGGGTGTGTATTTTATTTTTGCTAATAATTCAAAACTTAATTTTATTACTATTGATTTTTATAATGACCAGTATGATGAATTAGGTAATTTAGTTTCTTGTACTTTTGATTATGACCTTTATCTTAAAAATGACCAGAGTGTTTTTATTACTGAAAAATTATAAATTGATTATGCAACTAAACAAGTAAAAGTTATTATAAAGTTAAAAACATAATTATACAGTAATATTACCGACTTATATTTTAATTGGATAAGTTACAAATAAGTTTGACCATATTTATGTGGACTTTCAAATAAAATATAATTATGAAGAAAGTAGAAATATAAAAATAGGAAGAAATTCATATACCGATGAATTTAAAAAAACAAATTATTTTACTTTATCAAAATGGCAAAACCATTCTTGAAATTTTTAAGGAATATAAGGTGTCAAAATCATCTGTATATCAGTGAATTGAAAAATTTCATAATTCTGGATCTTTTAAAGCAAAAAATAATCGCACTGTTGAAAAAATTAACTGATTGCCTTGCGGAAAGAATTAATCTAATTACGAATGGAAAAACAACCTTTTAAAGCAAGCGGTGCTAATAGTTGATAAAAAATAGAAATTATTAACAATAATAAAGAAAAATATTCTGTGAAAAAAATTGGTCAAATAGGATCAAAATTAAAGATAGCAAAATCAACATATTACTATCAAATTAATAAATGTGGCTATTGTTGATGTTAATAATTATGAACAAAAAGTCATCAATGCATCCAATGATAATCGAAAAATTTATGGATCTTGTAAAATTAAAGCTTTTTAAATCAGAAAGATATTATCTTATCGCGAAGAAAAATTCACCAACTTATGATTAAAAATCAGTTAGTATCTAAATGCACCAAATTAAAATATTATAATCATAAGTTGGTGGTTAATAACAACGAAATTAGCAACGTTTTAAACCGTGAATTTAATAATAAACAACCCAATGAAGTTGTTGTTAGTGATTTAACATATGTTTAATGTGGTGCTAAATGACATTATCTTTGTTTGTTAATTAACTTGTTTAATCGTGAAATAATTGGCTATAGTGTCGAGACAAATAAAACAATACAACTAGTGCAAGAAACCTTTTATTCAATTATAAGACCATTAAAACAAATTACGTTATTTCATACTAACTGGGGTAATTAATTTAAAAATAAAATCATTGACAATACCTTAAATACTTTTAACACCAAACAATCATTAAGCAATAAAGGCTGTTCTTATGATAATGTTATGGATGAAACAATTTACAAAAGTTTTAAAAAATAATTTGTTAAGAGGCAAAAATTTATAAATTTAACCAATTAAAATACAAATTATTTAACTTTGTGCATTAATGTAACAATATTCGAATTCACGGTAGTTTGAATTATTTAATACCTGTTGAATTTAGAAAAAACAACAGTCCATTATAAAAGTGTCCTAAAAAGGGCTGCTAATCCAGTTTATTTAGCATTATCCATCAACAATTGTTGATGGATAATGCCTCTCCTCTCCTCTCTCCTTTTCAAATTAAATATGTTACATCAATATATAGCATTGAAAACCTTGTTTTTATATCATTGAATTTACAATTAATTAAATCAGGATATTGCAATAAAATTTTTTATTTATTTATTATGTTTATATTTCATTTTTCTTCTCATTTTTATTACATATTCAGGTTGTATTTGATTATTAATCATAATTATTAAAACTTTTTTTGAATTATATTTTATATCATAATCTTCATTTAAATATTTAGTAATTCTTCGATGTCCAAATTGTTTTAAATTTTTTCATAGACTTTTACAATATCATTTATTATTTTTTATCTTTTTGCTACTGTCATAATTTTTATATTTATCTCAATAACTACGTTTTAACTCCGTTATTTCTAGTAATAATTTTATTGAATATTCACGACAATTTTGTTTAATAAAAGAGACGATTATTAATTTGTTTAATTGTAAAAGTCGTGGAGCTTTTTTAGTAACTCATACCTTGTTTTATAATATTATAAAACTATTTTGGTAAAAGATATTTTAGATCATTTAGGAATATCTAATTTCCTTTTTTATGATTTACTCATTAAGATCTTGCTGTATTTTCATTTATATTACATTGTTTTGCTGCTATTCAACAACTTTTTTGTTTAATTTCCTCAATGATTTTTGTTATAAATTTTGATGTATATTTGTTATATTTTTGTCCTTTTCTTGCTATATAAATGCTACCCTATAAAAATTTAGCAAAATCTTTTTATTTTACTTACTTTTTGGGGTGCACTCTTTTTTATTTTTTTAACAAATATCTAATAAATATAAATATAAGGCTGTTTTTTTAAAAATTATATTTAACCGTTTTTTATCACCAGTATCTTCTTGGTGTGTTAAATAATTACGATATTTTGTATATTGCATAAAACTAAAAATATAATATTTTAATTTAGGATTAAAATCTTTAATTTCAACGCACTTTTCTTTTTATTTTGTTACTGTTACTACTAAAACTTATTTTATTTTAAACCAAAACATTTAAATTTTAACTCGTTATTAATTGTATCGACAACTTAAATTGCAAATAAATCTAATAATTCATAAATTTTTGTTAAATAACTATTAAAAGCAACTGACTTATAATTATTTAAAGCACTAATAGTAGATCCATTAGTATCTATTGATAAATTAGTAATATTTAAAGTATATTCACAAAATTTTAATAGCTCTGAATCTTCCATAAAAAAATTATCAATTTAATTTATAATTAAATTGATAATTTTTTGACTCTTTTTTCTTATTTTTTTTCTTAACTCTAAGTAAAGATTATTTGTTAAATAAATATTATAACTTTCTTTAATAATTCATAAATCACGTAATTCACTATTATAATTTAAATTAATATCGAAAAACACAATTGCCTTGTCAACATTCATTTCAAATAATTTCATTGATGAATTATCTAATGATGATTTAATAAAATAATCGTTAACTATTGTTAATCATCCCACTAATATTTCTTTAAAATTCGTTAAAAAATATGCATATTTTTCGTTTTTATTATTATCAAAAATTGCCATATCACACCCTTGTTTATATTATGTTTTACATTAAATGTATTATACTAAAAAAAATAACTTTACTAAAGGGTTCCTTTTGAAAAATTATGGTAATATTGACAATTATAAATTTAAATGGTGGACCCGAACGGGATCGAACCGTCGACCCCCTGCGTGCAAGGCAGGTGCTCTACCGGCTGAGCTACGGGCCCAAAAATATGATAAAAAATGGTCGGGCTAAATGGACTTGAACCATCGACCTCACCCTTATCAGGGGTGCGCTCTAACCAACTGAGCTATAGCCCGGAAACCTAAATCATTATAACATTAAATTTGTTCAAAAAACAACCATAAATTTAAAATATTTTAAAAAAATAAAAAGCAAAGTACTTTTCTTTTTATTTCACAATTGGTTATAAATCCTAAATATCAAAAGATCCTCTACGTTTTTCTTTTTTAATATTTTGTTTCTCTAATTTTGTTTGCATTTTTGCTGATTTTAATTCTTCTTTCATTAACCGCTTGGTTTCTTTTTTAGAAGTTTTAACATTACGATTAAAATCATTATCATTAACAAAATTAAATAATTCATCATCATTATCTAAATTAATTGAGTTCGCCGCTTGTTGCGGTTGCTCTATTTGTTGTTTTTGCTGATTAAGAAAAACAGGGTCTGTAACAAAAACTTGTTCATAATATGATTGATTATTGGGTGGTTGTTCTTGATTTCCTTTTTCACAACTTGATCTTATAGGTTCCTCTGAACTCACCACCGAATTATTATTATATTTTTGTTCAACAATTGGTTCATCAAAAGGTACACCCCTTTTATTTTGGTTCATACCTGACCCATAATTATATTCTTCCGTTGGGAATTTATTTATTTGTTCTTTATACCTACGTTCTAAAGACCCATTATTTTCTTGTGGTAAAATGCTTGGTTCTTTTCTTAAATCATTATTGTTTTTGATATTAAAATCACTATTTGGTTGAAAATTATTATTAAAATTATCATAATAATTTGAATTATTATGGCAACAAGAACAAGTGCCACCACAATTATTATTTTGTGGTCCGTAGTAGTTTGGAAACATTCCTGAATATACCCCACCTTGTCACATTCCATTTCCCGTTGATGGATGTGAATGTGATGGCATCGTTGGATAAAATTGATATGGTTGTGGCATTACTTGCTGAGATGAAGCTGGTTGTTGAATAAAAAAGAATTGTGGTAAAGCACCATTAGTAGTCGGATATGGGGGGGGGGTAATAATCTGTTGCGGATTGTTTGCATATTGAGGTGCAGAAACCCCTGTTAAATAACCATTTGGATAAGAAGTAACCGGCGATAATGTTAAAGTACTGATAAATAATTCTGCATCACGACGACTTCTAAAAAGTGCAACTTCACTATTAGTATCATTTGACTTTATTAAATATCCTTCTTCATTTGGTAAGATATAAAAGCCATTATTATTCATTTTTGCACCCCATTTACCCAATTTTATATAAAATATACTTTATACCGTACATTATATCATAAAAATCAAAAAAAAATATAATATCATATTTATTTTTTAAAGAGAAGAAGTATAATTAAAAATTAAATTGAATCTAACGTTTCTAATCGTTCTAAAAATCTATTGATAGCTTTATTTTAATCCTGTTTTCATAATTGCAACAACGATATTAGTTAAAATTTTATGTATATTGTAAACCAAACGCAACACTTTATGAAAAACAAAGTGTTGCGTTTGGTTTACAATATACATAAAATTAAATGGGACAGTTAAACAAATAAAAATATTGTGTTAAATTTAAAATTTAAAAAAAGAGAAATAACAAAGTGTATCAAAAAATCACAATAGAAAAATTAATTTCAATCCAACAATATCAAAATTTTAATTATTAAATTAGAAAAACAGTTTATAAAATAAATCAAAGTAAAATAACTGTCCATAAAATTTATAAAATGTTGGCCGCTGATTTAAACTCAATTGAAATTTATGAAAATAGTAATAAAAACAAAAAAAGTCAGTAGCAAACAAAAAATATTAAATAAAATTTACCTCGAAATTATTAATTATTTAGTTAATTATGAACACTATTCACTAGATATTAATACAAATATAATAAGAAATATTAACAAAAATTTTATCTGTTCAAAGACTTTATTTATGTTTACCTTTTCTCGTTATAATTTTAATAAAAAAATTTATTAAGAAAAGGTAAACATAAACCACATAATAAAACAAAAAACCACAGAAAAGTTAATAATTGTCAAACAATTATTGAACGTAATATTGAATTTTCAAATATTAAAATATGAATGTCTCTGGTCATCTAGAGGGAGATACTATAGTTGGTAAAAACCATAAAATAGCAATTATAACTTTAGCCAATATATGATCCTAAAATATCAATCCCACTAGTAACTAATACTAATAACTAAATACTAGCAAAAGCAAAGATGTCATAGAAATTATAATAAAATTTATTTTAAACAAACCCATCTGGCACAATAAAAACAATTACATTTTATCGTGGTAAAGAATTTATTATGTGAAAAAAACTTAAAATATTTGTAAAATAAAAGTTTATTTTGCTGATAATGGTTGTCATATCCAAAGAGGATTAAACGAAAATAATAATGGAATTTTGATACGAAGTTTACCAAAAGGAATAGATTTATCAATATTTTCTCAATATGACTTAAATAAAATATCATTGAATTTATTTTCAATGCTAAAAAATCATTAAATTATAAAAATTCATTGGATTTAATATAAAATATTCAATAAAGTGTCTCAAATATATTTACAATTACGATCATAATTTGGTTAATTTTTCTTCGCGATAAGATAATATCTTTTTAAATTAAAAAAGCTTTAATTTTACAAGCTCCATAAATTTGGTAGTAAGAAAAAATTTATGTTTTATAAAAATTATAAATAAAGTAATTAAATGTAAATTAAGTAATCGCTTATTGAAGTGATTTTTTATTTGCATTATTGATCGGATATTATCTTTAAATTAAAAATTTTTATCATAAAAACAGATTTTTTACTGTTTTACCTACACAAAATAAAGGATATTTTTATAAATTTCTTTTCAAATAAAGGTATTATTCAATCAATAATGCAACTATCAAAATTAATATTTTAATGCTTAAAGATTGATAACTCATCTATGGCACGAAGAATTAAAGAAAGTGTGAAAGAGATGGATTTACTCCTATTTATTTCTTTAATTTTCGACAAGATTAATCCCTTGCGAAATGTTATAGCATGTGTTTTTGGGATTGTTTTCATAAAAAGAGTGTTGTTAAAAACCAAAAAAACAATATCGGACACTAAAAAACAAGATGGTTGTAACTCCAAAAGGTTATTTTCTTTATATAAAGTTGTCTAGGGATGGATGAAGCGTAATTAATAACTAGGTAAACTATTGTTTGTTTCCGTACGGGATAAACTTTATCTCTAAATATAAAGTTTTAGTATCGCCACCACCCACCACCCACCCATGAAGTGATGTGGGTGGTGGGTGGTGGAAATTTAACTAATTAAATAAAAATATAAATATTCTTACTAAATATCAAAATATTAACCAATAAAGGAATTTTCTGTTTATTTAAAATAATAAATTAGAATAAAATATTATACAATAATATAAAAATAAATATATCAATAAAAATTAAAATAAAATAACAACATCATTTGATTGAGTTATTTGTAAAGCTGTTGGTTGTCGTATTTTCCATCATAAAAATCATTATGATTTACAATGTTTAAAATAAACAAAAATGTATTTAAATTTATTTGAAGATAAATGATAAATATTATTAATTAATATATACAACATTATAAAATTAATGATATTTTATGTTTAGCAACAGAAGGTTGAAAAATATTACAAATTAATAAAAAATAAAACAAATAAATTAAAATATATTATTGCAATTGACCCTTCTGGAATTGACCAAACTGATATTATTATTTATAATGTTTTGCAAATTAAAATAATTAATAACATTACTTTTAATTCTAAAGATGAATAATATTAAATAGATAATATCTATTTAATATTCAATAACTTTCAAAAGCAAATTTGTTCTTATTTGAATAAAGTTCTTGTACTAATTGAAGATTATCAACTTCATAAAGGTTTAAAAATAAAAAAACCCATTATCTACTCCTAAATTCATCGGTGGTGTACAAGTTTTATGTAAATATCGATTTAATTTAAATTATGTTTTACATTCACCAGTTGTTAAAAAAATTATAGCTATAAAGGAAATATTAAAATAACAGAACATGAATACGATGCTTGAAAACATTTACAATATTTTTTAACAAAAGAAGTTGATAAAAATGGCACAAACAAAAAGTAATTTACCAAAAAAATCAATAATTAATAAACCTAAAACAAAAAATAAAAGAATTAATAAATTAGAACTAACTGTTAGATTACATGAAAATCCAATTAAAACCAAAATTAAGGCGCTGGTTGCCGGTGGTGTTGAAGTTGATGATTGTTCAGCAAAATGTCAGTAAAATGGATTAAATTATTCAACATTATCAATATATAATCCACCATTTGTATTTGATTTTTTAAAATTAAAAAAAGATGATGAGATAAAAATTAAAGGCTCAGTATTTAATTAGTTAAATTTAAAAACTAAACGATATTTTTTATCTTTTCGAGTCGATAGTTTTGAAATTATAAAAAAGGCGATTAGAAAAAGAACAAATACAAATATTAAAAAATAGGAGGAAAAATAATGGTATTAAAAAATGTAAAATATGTTCTTATAAATGAAAATAATGAACCTCTTAAAAATGAAGATAATAGTTTGGATATTAAAACTGCTGAAATTATTTTAGAAAATACTGCTGAAATTGAAGAATTTAATGTAAGTAATTTAGAAAATAACAATCAACAAATCAACGAAATACAAACAAAAAATACTGAATTAATTTCACAATTAGAACAACAAACGCTGCGATTAAAACAAATTGAAATTAATAATTTTAATAATTATTTAACTGATAATGAAGAATTTAAAAATGTCTTATTAAAATCTTATGATATTAATGATGATATTGAAGTTATCAAAGCACAATTGCAAAGTGTTTATGATGAATTAATTAAAGTTCAAACTGTTAATACTGGTGGCGTACCAAAAACAGAAAATAAAGAAAAAAAATTATAGATACAGACAATGTATTTAATAAATAGAAATAAGAAAAAAATTATGGCACGAGACCCAAAAAGAATATTTGGAGATATTACTAATCAAGCAACAAAAAACGATTGTGAAGCATTTGACCAATGATATTTACAAACTTATCAACAAAAATTTAGTTGAGAAGCTTTATTTGCGTGAAAAGAAGCCAATAAATTTGGTTTAACATATAAAAGAAAGAAAAATATTAAATATAACGAAGGTCTAGAAAAAGATGGTCATGTATTTAATACCGATGATAATTTATTAAAATACTCAACGGTGGAATTTGAAGATGGAATTGTTGAATTAGATACCATTTTAACTTTTGCTCGTAAATTAGACCCCGTAGAAAGTGATTTTACCCAATCTTTGAGCGGTTGATATTGAACAAGCAATGGATACCGAAGTTGCTTATAAGCGCAATAAAATTTTAGATATTATTAACAACGGAACAGTTACCACTATCCAAGGACAAAAAGCAGATGATACAAACGCTTTACAAATTCATGATGAAATTATGGATAAAGTATATGAAAATGGTTTTACTCCATCAGAAACAGTTGTCTTAGGTTCCGCTGATTTTATTCGTGGCATTCGCGCGTGATAAATTACAGTTACAACTTGGAGCAAACAACCAAATAAATAGCATAATAACAAAAAGTGGGGCAATGAAAACTGTTGAAGGAACAACATACTATGTGGTTCCTAAAAAATTACCAATTATTAATAAAGATGGTTCATAAAAAACGATTGAATTATTATCAAATGGTGTTAATATAATTGCCTTTAAATTTAGCAAAAAATATGACCCGCTTATATTATACGCAAAAAAGACCACACTCCGTTAAGGGTTGGGGCGGCGGCATTAGGGACTTGAATGGTAATACTTTGATTATGGAAAGAGTTTTTATATTTGGGCGGAGCAGTAGTTGAGCCAAAAGGAATTATTAAACATATTGTTGTCAAAATTGATATTAGTAAAATTAATAAATTAGATAAACTAACAATTCATGTTACAAACTCAACAAGTACAACACCAGAATAATTAAAACCACAATTTAAAGATGTTTTTAAAAAACAGTTAAAGCGGTAAATAGTTCTTTAACTAAAGGTGATTTTGATTACTTTTTTGAAAGTAAAGGTGAAGAATGATCAATTAATATTACAAATGATAAAATTGTTGGAGTTAGAATTGAAGGTAAAAACAATGCTACTGGTCAAACAAATCCGATTGATGTTAAAATTAAAAATTCTTAAGTACTAAAAAATAGTACTTTTTCGTTTGATAGATATGCCAATTGGAACATCTAAAACAGCCATTATTTATGATGTTAAAAACAGTTACCAACAATATTATCTGCTAAACAACAAGAAAAAAGTTTTGGTTTATAATTATTATAATTTTTAGAAATACAAGTTTTAGTCCTTGATTTATCGGTTTTAATTGGTGAAATTGCTTCGACTGTTGGATTAGAAGAAAAATTATCTAATTTTGCTTCAGCATTTATCTCATTTGGAATAGAAAAAGCAACCGATTTTGCCGTAAATCAAATATATAATAGTTTAAACTTCCGAAGTGACAGCAAAAGTACTGCCTTAAATTTATTACCAGCAATTAGTGGTGTTGGTTAAATTAACGCGGGCTGCTCGAATAACTATAATTTTAAAATTATCAAAAGAAACTAAACTACTTGAAAAATTAGGTATAATAACTGCTAATAACTTAGGAGACGTTATCAAACAAATTACAGGTAAAATATTACATCTGATAAATTAATATTTGATTTTACAAAACAGGTTAATAATGAAACTTTATTGTATACAATTAGAAAATTATCCCGAAATGATTTTTATAAATATTTTAAAGTTTCTAAACTAAACACAATTAATAATTTGTTAAAAATTGAAAAAAATATTCAAAAAGTAAGTCCTACATTAGTTCACAAAATATCACGAATAAATGAAAAAAATACCAATAAATGGTTATCTTAATACGAGTTAAATATTGATAAAATAAGCAAAATTAGTACTAATAAATGATATAAAATTATGGTTAATCTTCATAAAAAGGTGTTGGTAAAAATCTAGTATTAAATACTAATTTAATGCGGGTCAGTAAGATATATAACAATAAATTATTAAATATTTTGCACCAAACGCCAATTAAATTAAATAAAGTTTTAAATCATTTAAACTAAAATTTTTATCTTCAAAAAGTAATTAAAAAATTATTAACTCCAATTGAAAAACAAATAATTACGATTAAACAAAAAATAATTAATAAAATTACAAAGAAAACTAAAAAAATATTATCTAAATTTGAAACTAAGGCTATTTAAAAAGGACAATTATTACCGTTTCCTTATTGTTCTGAGGTGTTTTTAGCCGTTAAAATAACCCTTTTATCTGTTTTGTGTTGTGTTGTTGGCCGCGCGCGGGCGGGGGGAAGTTTTGTTGCTGCCTTATAACAAAATATATTATAAAAACTTCAAATATGCTCCAATTGTGGTTATGACAACGTTAATCAAAGCAGAACAGTTTGTTTTGGCTTCTGAACCATTCAAATTCTATATGAACAGCGAATGGTTTATTGGTTGGGGATGTACAAAAACAAGTTTGTTTAATTTAAGTTTCTTTTGCACTACTTGCTTATCAACAAGTAGTAAAGGATAGTTTTAAAATATATCGAACAATTGCTAAGATATTAAAATTGCAAGAACAATTTAAAAATAACTTTAATAAAGATAAATTGTTAAATACGGCCAAAGATAGTAGGTTATTAGTTTGTTGGGTGATGAAATAGTATTTCAAACACACAAGCAACTCAGAACAAAACAAAATTTAAACAAAACAATTAAAGAAAGAACACTATTAAGTAGTAAAAAGTTTATCTTAAATAAAATTAAATTAAAAAGAAAGCAATGATAAGGAAATGATTAAATGTTAAATGAATTATGACAAAATATTATTTTGAAAAATTATAATAATTTTAATCCAATGACAGGTAAAATTAACCGGGTTCCAATTCGTTATAATAAATTATTTAAAGGTGATGTCGAATTATGATTTAAAACTTTTGCCTTAAGGGCCCAAAATATGATTAATTCATATTTAAACTATCCATTTTTAAAATTAAAGTTTTAAACATTTAAAGACCCATTATTAAAAAATTTGTATTAATATGATATTTATTACGGTTGAAAATTGAACATTTAATCGTATTCCAATTGAATTCTTTACTTCAGCAAATATGAGTGTTGGTGATATTAATTATTCTTCACAAAATTACCTGATGGCAACATGACAAGGTTTATTGCCTACCTATGTAAAATAGTTGGATAATCTAACAATTTTAAATAAAATGTTTCGTACTTTTCAAGAAGAAGGCATTGATTTAATAATGATTGATTTAGAAGCATAATATACCAAGTTATAAGTTGATGCCTTACTAAATTGATAGTTTACAATAAGTTTAATCATATTTATGTGGACTTTCAAATAAAATATAATTATGAAGAAAGTAATAATATAAAAATAGGAAAAAATTCATATACCGATTAATTTAAAAAACAAATTATTTTACTTTATCAAAATGGTAAAACCATTCTTGAAATTTTTAAGAAATATAAGTTGTTAAAATCAACTGTATATAGGTGAATTGAAAAATTTCATAATTTTGGATCTTTTAAAACAAAAGATATAAACTTTTTTACCATTATCAATGGTGGGAATTGGAGGTACGGATATTTCAAATTTATTATTTTTATCATTACTATCAATAATTATATTTTTACTATCATTATCTAAATTATATTCATATACTTTTCCTTCTGAAACATAGAATAGTGCGCCCATTTTAGTAAGTACTAATAAAAAATATTTATTATTTTTTTAAAAAAATCTTTTTCTTTACAATTTAAATACTATATATTTCATTTTATAACATTTTTTATATATTATTTGTGTGGATTATATATTTTATTATGGATTATAGCTTTCTTAAGTAATGAATGAAAACTTTTTATAACAATAATATTATCTGCATAGTGGTATTTTTCCTTTATTGAAGTTATAATACCGTTAGATAAACATTTATTGTGATAAATAGCGAATTTATATTGATATTCGTGATCTGAGTGAATTATTATGCCATTCAGATCTTTTTTATCAATTTTATTTTATTAATTGCATAATTTAAATTATCTATTACTAATTTATTTTTGTTATATTTAGATAACTTTACACCAACTATTTATTTAGTATATTTATCAATAATTGTTGATTGATAATATCTTTCTCCTTTTCAAATTAAATATGTTACATCAGTATATAGTACTAAAAATCTTGTTTTTATATCATTGAATTTACAATTAATTAAATCAGGATATTGCAATAAAATTTTTTATTTATTTATTATGTTTATATTTCATTTTTCTTCTCATTTTTCCTACATATTCAGGTTGTGTTTGATTATCAATCATAATTATTAAAAATTTTTTTGAATTATATTTTATATCATAATCTTTCTTTAAATATTTAGTAATTCTTCGATGTCCAAATTGTTTTAAATTTTTTCATAGACTTTTACAATATCATTTATTATTTTTTATCTTTTTGCTACTGTCATAATTTTTATATTTATCTCAATAACTACGTTTTAACTCCGTTATTTCTAGTAATAATTTTATTGAATATTCACGACAATTTTGTTTAATAAAAGAGACGATTATTAATTTGTTTAATTGTAAAAGTCGTGGAGCTTTTTTAGTAACTCATACCTTGTTTTATAATATTATAAAACTATTTTGGTAAAAGATATTTTAGATCATTTAGGAATATCTAATTTCCTTTTTTATGATTTACTCATTAAGATCTTGCTGTATTTTCATTTATATTACATTGTTTTGCTGCTATTCAACAACTTTTTTGTTTAATTTCCTCAATGATTTTTGTTATAAATTTTGATGTATATTTGTTATATTTTTGTCCTTTTCTTGCTATATAAATGCTACCCTATAAAAATTTAGCAAAATCTTTTTATTTTACTTACTTTTTGGGGTGCGCTTTTAAATAATTCGTTTTTTTTTTTTTATTTATAATTATTTTAAGAAGTTTTTCCGTTATAATTTGTAGTAGGTGATTATGATGAAAGTTATTTTAGTGAAAGATGTTGAAGGTAGGGGTAATAGTAATGACGTGATTGAAGTTTCTGATGGATATGCTAAAAATTATTTAATTAAAAAGGGATTTGCCATTCCAACAACTCCGGCTAATTTAGCGAAGTTAAATGTCGTATTATCTCAACAAGTAGCTCAAGCAGCGGCGACAAAAGCAACTTTAGAGGAATTAAAAACTGCATTAGAACAATTAACATTAAATTTTAAATTAAAAGTACATGATAACAAAACATTTGGAAGCGTTTCTTTAACAAAAATTGAAGATCGTTTAGAAAAAGAATTTGATTTAAAAGTTGATAAAAAAAAATTTATTGATAATAATAATTTGACAAGTTTTGGTCTACATTATTTAAAAATTAAATTAACTAAAAATATTATCGCAACATTAAAAGTAATGATTGAAAAAAGAGGAAGTTAATTGATGGAAAATTTAAATAAAATAGAAATAAGTAAAACTGAAATAAATAAAATTAATGTTATTAGTGATGCCGAAAAAAATGTTTTAGCAATTATTGCCCATTCAATTGGTGCTGCTGAAGAAGTCTTTTCGATTTTAAACGAAGATGATTTTACTGTAATGAATTACAAAGTGATTTTTAAAGCTTTACAAGAACAATTTTTAGCAAGGGTTGCGATTAATGTTACAACATTGAGTAATTATATGTTAAAAAATAATATTTTGAATAAAATTGGCGGAATTGAATTTTTAACGGATTTATTTCAGTCATATACAACGGATACTAATTTATCAGAATATTTAGATATTATTATTAAAAATACAACATCACGTCGTTTAAAAGCAGTTGTTAATAAGATTAACATGTACATTGATGCTCATCAACCGATTGATGAAGTTGTTAGTCGGGCCGAAAAAGAAATTTTAGATGTTAAAAAAGAACGGAAAGGTAATTTATTTAAAACATCTTATGATGAAGTGGACAAAGTGTTACACAAAATTGAATTATTGGAAAATTCCGGAGAAATTTTAACAGGAAGTCCGAGTGGTTTTCATGATTTAGACCGTATGACTTCAGGATTTCAAAAAGGGGATTTTATTATTTTAGCAGCGCGACCATCAATGGGGAAAACTGCTTTAGCGTTAAATTTTGCTGTTAAATCAGCTGCTCAATCAAAGAAAGCTGTTACAATTTTTTCTGTTGAAATGCCAGCGGAACAATTAATTCAAAGAATGTTAGGGAGTTATTCAACGGTAGATTCGGTTAAAGTTCGAACAGGAAAAGGTTTACAAAGTTGTGATTGAAAAAATATTACCAAGGCGGCAGATTTTTTAAAACAGACAAAGTTATTTATTGATGATACGCCTGGTTTAAAGGTTATTGAGTTGCAATCAAAGTTACGGAAATTATGCCGAGAAAATGAAGTTGGATTAGTTGTAATTGATTACTTACAATTATTAAGCACCGGAACGCATTTTGGTGATTCGCGACAGCAAGAAGTTTCCACAATTTCACGGCAACTTAAAGCTTTAGCACGTGAGTTGGAAATACCAATTATTTGTTTATCACAATTATCACGGTTAGTTGAAAAACGAGAAGATAAAAGACCAATTATGTCTGATTTACGTGATTCAGGGGCAATTGAACAAGATGCCGATATTATTATGTTTTTATTTCGAGAAGAATATTATACTGCCCGTGATTCAGATAAGTTAGAATTAGGGGGGCCAGAAACTGAAAAAGCACAATTAATTTTATCAAAGCATCGAAATGGACCAACTGGTAACGTTGAATTGTTGTTTGTAAAAAAACATGGGTCGTTTACTGATTTTAGTTTGCAAAATACATAAACTTAAGATAGTATATTATTCAGTGAAAAGAATAATTATTAAATTAGTGTTTTAGAAAAGAGGTTTATAATGATTAAGCTACTATCAATTTTTACAGCATCAGTGTTATGTTTAACATCATTATCATCGCTTGTTGCATGTGGTGGAACCCCACGTGGTAGTCCAGTTTCTGTTTTTATATATAATGGGGATCAAAAATTTAGTCATTCTCCAACAGCAACCAGTAAATCAACAAATGGAATAGACGATGCCACTAAATCAGGAAAAGATGAAACCGATGCTCCTTTTGAATATAGTTTACAAGGAGGCCAAATGGGCTTAGTTAATAATGTCCTTAATCCTTTTTTACATGGAATAAATTTAACAAAAGACAATAGTGTAACAACTGGTAAAGGTACAAAATGAAGTGATGAACAAGTTGCTGCTGGGTTACAAAGGCAAAAAGATAACTTAATTGCCAAGGCGAAAAGTGATATGACAGATACTCTTGATAGTAGTAAGAAAATTAATCAAAAAGAAATATGAGAAGCTTTTTATAATGATTATTCAACTAGTTATGATTCAAATTATGTGCAAGTAGCTTTACTTGCCAATGAAAATCAAGCAATTCAGAATTCAACAAATAAAAATTTAATGACAACAACCGGAAATCCAGAAAAAACAAACGAAAAAGATTGAGTTAAAGAGTATACTTGACCTACTACTAGTAAAAAAGGGATTTTTACCCCACCATCATTAAAAACATTTTCACCAGTATCATCAATTATTGAATGGTTAAATAATCCTAAAAATGGATATAATGAGGGTTATGATAAAATTGAACAAAATCGTGGTTATCAATCAACCCGTTATGTTGCAATTATTATTTCAAATGTCACAATTCGTTTAGAATTCCAAGGGGAACACCATCGTTTTACCTTTAATGCAACAATTGATAAATTAGTCGTTTATGCTAATTACTTAGTTTATCTTAATCCAAACAATAAGAATAATAAAGCAACTTATGGTCATCAATGATTATTCCTTGGTTATGGTTTCTATGACTTTGATGATTTAAAGGATGATGATTATCACCGTTATAATTTAAATGATATTCCAAATGATGTTAAAATTAATCCTGATATTCAAGTGGCATTAGGATTTGTTAAAAAAGGGGATGAAAAAGGAATCTTAACAACAGATGAAGATAAAGAGGTTGACAAAAATGGCCAATTTCCAAGGCAAAAATCAGATTATACTTTCCCAGCTTTAAAATGAAAAATTAATGTTGATTCAATTACTAATAAATATAAATAATGAACATTAAATTTTTTACCATTGGAGCCTTAGATAAAAAATATTTAGTGATGGTTGTGAAACCTTTATTGAACAAATTAAACATTATGCTAAATTAGAAATTATTGAATAAAAAAACTAATAATAAAAATGAACAAGTGACAATTAATGAACAAACACAGGATTAGTAATTAATAAACCATTAGATTATCCGGATTATTATAAAGTGATATTAGCGTCACAAAGGAATATTTTAAAAAGTGATCAAATTTCAATTTGTATCACTAAAGTAAGAAATTTTAAAAAAGCAAGATTATTATTTATTGTTGGCAATGGTCATTATTTTAATCGTGAAATTCAAACAAAGGTTAATTTCCAATTAAGTTTTGGGGCGATAACATTATCCGCATCAATTGTGTCAGTTAGTATTTGTTAGAACAAATATATCGTAGTTTTAAAATTATTAATAATGAGGTTTATCATAAATAAGGTTAAAATTTTAAAAAAGAACCCCGAGGTTATATTTTATTACTTGGTTATTTTTTTATTTTATCGGGATTGTTCCATCATGGCAATTTTTCGTTTCCGCGACAATTCGGACAAAGCGACTGTATTTTTTCTAATAGTAATTGTCAATAATAGGTACTATTCTTTCACTAACTTAATAAGTTTAAATAAGTTAGCAACAGTAATATTATTAACATCAATATAGTTGGGTTATCTGTTTGAAAGAATTGCTTCTGTAATTGATTATTCTTTTTTTGTATTTAACAAAATTTTATACATTGGATTTTTTATCAATTATTTTTTTGATCTAACGGTGGTCTTTTACTAATTTTCCAATAAATTTCATGGACTCGGGATGTCCTTCCGAGTCAAACTTTCAAATTCGATTTTGATCATTTGTGCTCTATGTTTTTGATTTTTTTTGACAACGAAAATCATTGTCATTACCATTATTTTTTTCATATAATGGTTTTATCTGTTGTTTATTTTGTTATTTTACTCCCTGCTTTTAATATGTAATTATACTAATTTCATTATAATATTAATTATAACGATATTAAAAAAATAAGCGAAAAAGATAACATATTTCTAATTTTTTTCAAAAAATGTAAGATATCGCACTAATGGTGGTTATTCAAAATATTTAGCACATCGAATTACAAATTTAGAGAAATAAAGCAACAATAATAGTTGTATAAGTGGCAGTATTGAATTTGATACATATAATGACGGCATTGCTAATAAAGGCCGAATTTAACTAAAAACTGTATATTATATAAGTAAATTTCTAGTTAGTTTAATCGCTGATTATGGTACATGAGAGTTTAAATTTACCTATTAATACAATGAGATAGTAAAATTTACAATTGATTTATTTGATATTACTGATCAATTTAAATAGTTGATAGCCCTTATTTTATAAAGATTTTTATTTGTCAAAATGTCTTAACGCTCAGGTGCGGTTTTTCTAAAAAAATATTTTCCTTGACTCCCATTTAAAAATAGTGGGGAATAATATATATCTAAAAATCAGAATGTAATGAAGATTTTAATAGATTTATAATTGTATAGTATTTTAATACTTTTAGAATATGCCATAAGAAAAAAAATAATATAAATTGAGATGAACAAAAATATAATTTTAACATTGATGTACTAGCTAAGATTTTTATTTAAAAATTTTATTATCTAATATCACAGCCATCAATTTTTAAAATTTTAACTGAGACAAAGGGATTTGGAAAATAATATCTTATTTGTTTTGTTTATTAAATTTATTTTACACGTGAAATTTTTTAGATTTAAATTGTTTACTAACAAGATATTGTTGCATATCAGCAAAATACAATTACTATAAAAAAACCGACAATAGTAATTAATGATTTAAAAGATTACGTAGTAACTATCAAATAAATTGTTTCAAAAAAATTATAAAGAAAAAGTTAGTGATAATAGATTTTAATATATTTGACCTAACGGAAGAATTATTAAAATAGTTGGTTTTGACAATGGGAGCGAACAAAAAAAGGAGGAGATGTGTAACAATAGGGGATATTCTTTTTGGTCTTAATGAAGTAATCCTTTTGGACACAACAATACTTGATGAAAATGAATATTTATATCGATTGTTTAATATGATAATTAAAATCTCAAGAATAAAAAATATCATCACATTAAAATAATTAATTCCTAAATTAATTACACCGATAATGAAATAACAATGCAATTATATAAAAAACAAGTTATAATTTTTTGATTTAATAAATATAATGATGATCATATAATCTATTAAACATTTGTGTAGTATACTTTTCCGTTGTATGATGAAGTTAAAAAAACTAGATGAAAATGATATTTCTTATTTTAATTATCCAAATTATATGAACAGAATAGGGGTAACTGTTGTTCGTGGCACCACCAAAGTAAATGGTAAAAACCTTAGCCAGAGAGTTTTTGATTTAGAATAATTATTAAATGAAAATAAGACAGGAAGGAATATATGATTCATTTTTTTGTGGAATAAAAAAACAATTTAATGTTGAACGTTATAATTATAAAAATGATTTAATTATTGGTGTTAAATTTTTTGAACTATAAATTGTAATGCAAATATAGAATTTTATTAAAAAAATAATAAAGTGCTTTTTGTTTTGTAAAAAATACTTATATTAATTAGATTAATAGTTAGATTAAATGGGTTACAATAAGTTTATTTTGTGTATGGAAAACAGAATTTAATCTGTTTTTATGATAAAAGTTTTTAATTTAAAGATAATATCCGATTAATAATGAAAATAAATTTATGTTTTTTAATATAAAAATAAAAAAACACTTTATTTTTCATAAAATGTTGCATTTAGTTTACAATTTACATTATAATTAGTATGTGTTGTATTATCTGTTTAAAATTAAAATAGAGACCTGCAATTCATTTTACTGATTAATTAATTAGATTAATATAATTAATTAATTTAACAAGAAACAGGAGGACAAAATTACATGGCTTTATTTAATGGTGCAAAAAAACCAACTTTCGTTTCAATGGATTTAGGAACTGCTAATACATTAGTATATGTTTCTGGTTCAGGAATCGTTTACAATGAACCATCAATTGTTGCTTACAGAATTAAAGAAAACATAATTATTGCTGTAGGATCCGAAGCTTACAAAATGATCGGAAAAGGAAATAAGTCAATTCGCATTGTTAAACCAATGGTCGATGGAGTTATTACTGATATTCGTGCAACTGAAGCACAATTAAGATATATCTTTACAAAACTACGTATTACAAAACAATTAAAACATTCAATTATGTTGTTGGCTTGCCCATCAATAATTACTGAATTAGAAAAAGCTGCTTTAAAAAAAATCGCGGTAAACTTAGGAGCATCTAAAGTTTTTGTTGAAGAAGAAGTTAAAATGGCTGCTTTAGGCGGTGGGGTTGATATTTACAAACCTGCTGGAAACCTAATTATCGATATGGGGGGAGGAACAACAGATATTGCTGTTATAGCCTCAGGAGATATCGTATTATCAAAATCAGTTAAAGTTGCTGGAAACTACTTAAATGATGAGGCACAAAAATTCATTCGTTCACAATATGGTCTAGAAATTGGATCAAAAACTTCAGAACAAATTAAAATCGAAATTGGATCATTATCAAAATATTCTGACGAAAGAAGAATGAAAGTTTACGGACGTGATGTTGTGTCAGGATTACCAAGAGAAATTGAAGTAACACCAGAAGAAATTAGAGAAGTATTAAAAATACCAGTGTCAAGAATTATTGACTTGACAGTTCAAGTGTTAGAAGAAACACCACCAGAATTAGCTGGTGACATCTTCGGAAATGGAATTACAATCTGTGGTGGAGGGGCTTTAATTAAAGGAATTGACCGTTACTTTACAGATACATTACAATTACCATCAAAAATTGGAGAACAACCATTATTAGCTGTTATTAATGGAACTAAAAAATTCGAATCAGACATCTTTGATATCTTAAGATTAGAATCAATGAATGTTAAAGAATTAAATTACTAGAATAATCATTCGTTTGATTATATATAGTTATTAACTTGTTAAGGAGGAAAAAAACGTGAGACCAGAAACTAGACCATTTATTTCTCTTGACTTAGGAACCGCTAATGTCTTAGCATATGTTTCAGGACAAGGTTTAGTCTACAATGAACCATCATTAATGGCTTATAACAATAAAAATAATAGTTTAATTGCTTTAGGAAAATCTGCCTATGATATGGTAGGAAAAACACACGGAGATATCAGAATGGTAACACCATTGATAGATGGGGTTATCGCAGACATGGATGCTGCACAAGATTTATTAAAACATATCTTTTCAAAAATGAAAATGATGAATATTTGAAAAAATGCTATTGTATTATTAGCGTGTCCAAGTGGGGTTACTGAACTTGAAAGAGAAGCATTAAAAAATGTTGCTAAAGGAATGGGAGCTGAATTAGTTATCATCGAAGAGGAATCTAAAATGGCCGCTTTAGGAGCAGGAATTAATATCGAATTACCTAAAGGACATTTAATAATTGATATTGGGGGAGGGACAACTGATTTAGCTATTATTTCATCAGGTGATATTGTAGTTTCAAGATCAATTAAAGTTGCCGGAAACCATTTTGATGATGATATTCGTAAATACATTCGTTCAGAATATAACATTGCTATTGGGCAAAAAACAGCTGAAGATGTTAAAAAATTCATTGGTTCATTAGTTAAATACCACAACGAAAGATCAATGCAAATCTACGGACGTGATATTGTTTCAGGATTACCAAAAGAAGCAAAAATCTCTTCAGAAGAAATAAGAAATGTTTTATTAAATGCATTTTCTAAAATTACAGACTTAGTAATTGAATTATTAGAAAATACACCACCAGAATTAGCTGGGGATATTATGAGAAATGGAATTACAGTTTGTGGTGGAGGATCTTTAATTAGAAATATTGATAAATATTTCTTTGATATCTTCCAATTACCAACCAAAATAGCTTCAGATCCATTAAATTGTGTTATTGAAGGAACAAAAATTTTCGAAAAAACAATTAAGAAAAATATAGAAAATGGTTTATATAATTTCCAAGAAAAAGGATTATTATCATCATTAGGTAAAAAAAGAAAATAAATTGAAACAAAAAACATTAGGTTATAACCTAATGTTTTTTGTTTCAATTTATTTTTAATATTTTGAATTGAAAAATTAATTTAATCAAGTTTAAATATTTTTCGAGCATTTTTATTAGTAATACGGATCATTTCCTCAACTGGAATATTCTTTAATTCTGCCAACTTTTTAATTATATACATAATAAATTTAGGATAATTCTTTTCGCCACGGTATGGGTCGGGGGTTAGATATGGTGCATCAGTTTCCACTAAAATTTTATTTAATGGGACCATTTTTGCAATTTCCCGTAATTGCTCGGCATTTTTAAAAGTAATATTGCCAGCAAATGAAAGATAAAATCCTAAATCTAAAAATTTTTGTGTCATTTCCATTGATCCATTATAACAATGTATTAAACCTTGTGTTACTTTTTGTTCTTTTAATATTTCATAACAATCATCGTATGCATCACGGCAATGGATTTCAAGCGGAAGCTTATGTTCTTTCGCTAATTCAATTTGTTTAATAAATCAATGCTTTTGCAAATCTGGAGAAACAGTTTTATGAAAATAATCTAAACCAACTTCACCAACCGCAATTATTTTATCACTATTTAATAGCTTATCTAATTTTTCTAAATCTGAAACACCATATTTAGCAACATCAGTTGGATGAAAACCAATTGTTGCAAAAACATTATCATACTGCAAAGCATGACGTACTGCCGCTTGGCTAGAATCTAAATCATATCCAACGTTATTAAGTCAATATACACCACTAATTTTAGCGTCAGCAATAATTGCTGATGTTTCTTCATTTTCATATTCATGGGACATTAAATGACAATGTGTATCAAAGATTCCTTGCATATTTTCCCCTATTTTCCTAGACAATACTTATTAAAAATTGTTGTTAATAAATCGTCTTCATAATTTTCACCTATAATATCACCCAATATTTCTCAAGCCTCATGTAAGTCGACATTAATAATATCAACCGGAAATCCACTCGCACTATTATTATATGCATTTTTTATTGCATTTGCTACCCTCTCTAATAAAGAAACTTGTTTTATATTTGATAAAACTAGTTGATCATCTTTTGTAATCTGAGTTGTATTATATAAATTTAAAATTTTGTCAATTAATGCTTTAATATCCCGCTTTAAAGCTGAAATAATCAGAATATTTTGTTCTAAATTATCAGTTTGAGATTGTGGAACAAATAAATCATTTTTATTTAAAACTAAAAAGTACTCTTTATCTTTAATTAATTCTTTAAGATCTGGATTTAAATTAATTAAATCCTCATAATTATCCGCAACAATTAAAATTAAATCAGCATTAATAGCTTGTTGGAAAGCCTTATCAATTCCAATTTGTTCAATTTTATCAACTGCTTCACGCAACCCAGCAGTATCAATAATATTTAATGTTAATGCTCCCAAATTAATTTTTCCCTCAACAATATCTCTTGTTGTTCCTGGTAAATCCGAAACAATCGCTTTATCCTCATTCATTAAGGCATTTAATAATGATGACTTTCCAACATTTGGTTTCCCTAAAATTAAAACATTAATTCCATCATTAATCATTTTCCCAACTTTACTAATATTAACTAAATCGTTAATCTTTTGTTCTAACCCTAATAACTGTTGGTTTAATTCTTGCGTTGTCAAATCACAAACGCCATCATATTCAGGATAATCAATATTTACTTCAATATTAGCAATAATATCTAATAACTGATTGCGATAAGTAATGATTAAGTGCGTATTTTTATTTTGTAAATTGTTTAAAGCAATTTTTGCACTGGTATCATTTGTTGCGTTTATTAAATTATTAATAGCATCCGTTTGAATTAAATTAAGCTTACCATTCAAAAATGCTCGTTGAGAAAATTCACCTCTGTTTGCTAAGCGCGCACCATTTTTTAACAATAATTTAATAATATTGTTTGTAACTAATACGCCCCCATGACAGTTTATTTCAATAATATCTTCCCCAGTAAAAGAATTAGGCTTTTTAAAACAAACTAAAATAACATGGTCAATAATTTCGTTACCATCTTTTAAATAACCATAACAAACTTGATTACCATGAGGAGTAACCTTTTTTGAAAAAATTTTATTAATAATTTTATAACCATCAATTCCCGACATACGAATAATGGCAATTGCTTGTTTAACCATTGCAGTTGCCGGGGCAATTATTGTATCTTCAAACATTTTATAAAACTCCTTTTTTACCTCATTACATTATATCAAACTATAAATTATAAATTCAAGTCTTAAAAATTAATTTATTTTGGTTTTTGTTGCAACTTTTTCAGTCAAATTTATTTTTGAATTAATCCACTATTTAAAAAATGTTTTATCTTTGATAAGTTAAGAATTTAACTATATCAAAGATAAAAAATATAAAATCACCATTAATAAAAAAATCAATAATTTTATGTAAATTTAATAAATAAAAAACGGAAGCATATAAATTGTTTAAAATCATTGGTGTTTCCATAAATAATTAATTATAACAAAAACTAATTTAAAGATAATGTTTTAATACATTTTTTAAACTTTTTGGCGTAATTATCTATGGTAAAATTAATCGTATGATGTTTTTTTTATTTATTAAAATCACTATGAAAATAATAAATAAGAGGGGAGAGAATGTCCGATGAACATATTTTCAAAAACAATTTCTAATTTGAATATCTATTTATTAATGATAACGTTACTATACTTTCTTATTATTTCAACATTGTTGATATTAATTAAAAAATTTATTAATAGTAAAATTTAAAAATTTTCTGGCAGATTTTTTCGATGAATTAAAAGTAGTTTATATACTAGTTTAACTTTAATTAAAAACGTCGGAATTATTTTAACTATTTTTGTTGTCTTTTATCGGAATAATCCTTATTGGAATAATATTAATTAATTCAAAAAAATCAGTAATTCAAAGATTAGGTTACTTTTTCAGCGTTGGCGATGGTTTACTCTTTTATTGTGTGTGTCTTTCTCGCCTTTAATCTTTATAAAAACTGCTAGTATTAGTGATAAACTAATGATTTTTGTTTTAATAATACTATTCATATTTTTTGGTTTTAGCAGTGGTTTACTATTAATTGGATCAATATTTGACGTCATATCAGCAAAAACTGAGATTAATAATTATAAACATAAAGTAAAAATTAATAAAAATATTAGTTAATTTTATTTTATTAGAAATTGTAAATTAAAATGCAAAACTTTGCATATTCTTGAATTGTAAAATTAAATGGGACAGTTAAACAAATAAAAATATTGTGTTAAAATCCAAATTTAAAAAAGGATAAATAACACAGTGTATCAAAAAACACAATAGAAAAATTAATTTCAATCCAACAATATCAAAATTTTAATTATTAAATTAGAAAAACAGCTTATGAAATAAATCAAAGTAAAAAACTGTCCATATAATTTATAAAATGTTGGCTCTGGTTTAAACCAAATTGAAATTTATTAAAATAGTAATAAAAACAAAAAAGATGGTCGCAAAAAAACATTAAATAAAATTTACCTTTAAATTATTAATTATTTAGTTAATTATTAACACTACTTCACCAGATATTATTACAAATATAATAAGAAATATTGACAAAGATTTTATCTGTTCAAAGAATTTATTTATGTTTAACTTTTATCGTTATAATTTTAATAAAGAAAATTTATTACGAAAAGATAAAAATAAACCACATAATAAAACAGAAAACCATAGAAAAGTTAATAATTGTCAAACAATTGTTGAACGTAATATTGAATTTCCAAATATTAAAGCAATAAATGTCTTTGGTCATCCAGAGGGAGATACTATAGTTGGTAAAAACCAAAAAATAGCAATTATAACTTTGGTTGATATATTATTTAAAACATCAATCCCACTAGTAACTAATAGTAGCAAAAGCAAAGATGTCATAGAAATTATAATAAAATTTATTTTAAACAAAAACCACCTAGCACAATAAAAACAATTACATTTGATCGTGGTAAAGAATTTATTAGGTGAAAAAATTTGAAAATATTTATAAAATAAAAGTTTATTTTGCTGATACTGGTTGTTCTATCCAAAAATAATTAAACGAAAATAATAATGGAATTTTGAGACGAATTTTACCAAAATGAATAGATTTATCAATATTTTCTCAAAATTATTTAAATAAAATAACATTGAAAATAAATTTAATACCAAGAAAATCATTAAATTATAAAAATTCATTGAATTTAATACAAAATATTCAATAAAGCGCCCTAAATATATTTACAATTAAGGTATTAAAACTCCTTATTTTTAAACTTAATCGTTAAGCAAAGTATACTCATTCAAATGCTACTCAGCAATTTAAAAATAAATTAGAAAAAGTAAAAGATATTTTAGAGTTTTATAACAATCAATTAAATCAATATTTTAATTTAATACAAACAAGGTATATCAATAAATGTTGATGATAGTGCTTATTCAACATTACAAAGTTTTAAATCGAGAGAAATATAATTACTCTTTTGGTCAATATATAACATTTAAACAAAGCACAAAAACAGAAATTTAAAATAAGACAACCGTATTGAAGCATTTATAATTTTAATAAATACAAACCAATTAAAATTATTATGAGAAAAATGTTCTATAAGTAAAACACAATATGAATTAATTAAATGATAAGATAAACCAAATGCCAGAGAAGAAAAAATGCTAGACTTATATGGTGATATATTTGATAGTTATTTTTATACTTTACATTTTGAATTAATATCAATGGTTAAACATAATAGTTCAACAGATTATAAATTATAACAACAAAGGGAGTAAATAACTTAATTAATTAAAAAAAGATATTTATGTAATACATGATGAGCGTGTAATAAATGCAAAAAACCATATATGTCTGTTTGTGGACAAGTTAAAAAAATACTTTTGATTAATAACCTTTTTTAGGACACTTTTTATATGGACTGTTGTTTTCTAAATTCAACAGGTATTAAATAATTTAAACTACCATGAATTCAAATATTGTTATATCAATGCACAAAGTCAAATAATTTGTATTTTAATTGGGTTAAATTTATAAATTTTTGTTCCTTGACAAATTATGTTTTAAAATTTTTGTAAGTTGTTTCATCCATAACATTATCATAAGAACAACCTTTATTGTTTAATGATTGTTTGATGTTAAAAATATTTAAGGTATTATCAATTATTTTATTTTTAAATTCATTGCCCAAGTCAGTATGAAATAACGTAATTTGTTTTAATGGTCTTATAATTGAATAAAAGGTTTCTTGCACTAGTTGTACTATTTTATTTGTCTCGACACTATAGCCAATTATTTCACGATTAAACAAGTCAATTAACAAACAAAAATAATGTCATTTAGCACCACATTAAACATATGTTAAATCATTAACAACAACTTCATTGGGTTGTTTATTAATTAAATTCACAGTTTAAAACGTTGCTAATTTCGTCGTTATTAACCACCAACTTATGATTAAAGATTAGTTAGTATCTAAATGCACCAAATTAAAATATCGTAATCATAAGTTGGCGAATTTTTCTTCGCGATAAGATAATATTTTTCTGATTTAAAAAGCTTTAATTTTACAAGATCCATAAATTTTACGATTAGCATTAAATGCGCTGATAACTTTTTGTTCATAATTATTAATATCAACTATAGCCACATTTATTAATTTGATAGTAATATGTTGATTTTGCTATCTTTAATTTGATCCTATTTGACCAATTTTTCGCATGGAATATTTTTCTTTATTATTGTTAATAATTTCTATTTTTTGCTAATTATCAGCACTGCTTGCTTTAAGGGGTTGTTTTTCATTATAATTGGATTAATTCTTTTCGCAAGGCAATCAAGTTCATTTTCTTCAACAGTGCGATTATTTTTCGCTTTAAAAAATCCATAATTATGAAATTTTTCAATTAACTGATATATAGTTGATTTTGACACCTTATATTATTTAAAAATTTCAAAAATAGTTTTGCCATTTTGATAAAGTAAAACAATTTGTTTTTTAAATTCATATATCGATGAATTTCTTCCTATTTTTATATTCTTACTTTCTTCATAATTATATTTTTTTTTGAAAGTCCACATAAATATAATTCAACTTATTGGAACTTATACAGTTTTGTTTTGATAACGGTTAAAAACTCTATACATTGCATTGTTAAAACTTTGTAAACCAACATTAAAAATAGTGAAAACAATAATGAAAATAAAATCAATAAATCACGTTTGCTTGTACTCGCGATGCACCTGGAATCATTGGATTATTATCAATATTTAATAATGGATAAGGATAATCCTAATCGATATTTACATCTTGTGTTCAAGCGGGCCGCTTGAACAATAAATAACATACATTAAATAAAAAAATGGATAACTTAAAATAACTCATCAGTCTTTTGCAAAAATTCTTTTGTTCAACTCAAACGATGATCATCAAATGACAAGAAGGTATAACCAAAAAAGAGAATTGGCATGATAATTGACATAATAAAATGATTAACAATTGTACAACTAATTTTATCTTTACTATAATCAGCAATTGTTACTGCTCCGTTTTTATAATCAATGATAATTCCAATTCAAAAAATAAAAAACATTAATAAGTTTCAATTTATAATACTCAATTTTGCATTGGTGGAGAAAAATCAACTTTTTTATTCACGATGATGATTAAAAACGGCTAATAATAATCAAACAATCGTTATAATATTAACTTGTACAGAATAAAAACTTAATAAGATATTATAATTTTGTAAACTAGTAAGGTTTGTTCATTTAACACATCAAAATTTTTTAAAAATATCCATATAAAAACCATAAGTTAAAAAAGTAAAAGCTAAGATAGCAATTATTATTTTATAATATCAAAGATAATCTTTGTATCAAATTCGAAAATTTAAACGTTTCATAATTCCTCCATGATATATTTACATATTATCATAAAAATTATTTTTTAGTTACGTTACCTAACAAATCAATTGGGTCCTTTTTTATTTTAAAATAATTTTGTTTCGTAATAAAATTATTAGTTTTTATAAAATGTTTTGATATAATATTAATAAGTTAGAAAAAATGTGAGATAATGATAAATAAAATTAAATTTGAAATAATGAAATCTTTGATTGCTTTTGATTTAACAATTATTATGCAACACGAAATTAGCGATGATATTTTAAATAATTTATCAGTGAATGCGGTAAAATTATCAAATATTTAGGCCGTGTCAAGGCTTATTATTCAACATTATTAAATAAACCAGAAGCATAACTTAATACTATTGTGCAAAATTATAAAAGTAAAATCCGTAGTAAATTAGTGCATAAATTATAAATTTATTGTTGTCCTGATTTATAATTTATTTTTAATAATTCATTAGATAATACTAATAGTATTGAATCAATTTTACAAAATTTAAAATAACAAGAACTTTAATAAAAAAGCGGGTAACCCGCTTTTTTATTTTAAATTTCAGTTTGATTTATATGGTAAAGATATAAAATATTTTCTAATAATGAAGAAATTGTCATTGGCCCAACCCCGCCGGGGACGGAGGTAATCATTTTTACTTTTGGTAAAACGTTTTCAAAATCAACATCGCCACATAAATTATTATGTTCATCCCGATTAATACCAACATCAATAACAATAGCGTCTTCTTTAATCATTGATGCTGTTACAAATTTTGCTTTTCCAACTGCAGAAATTAAAATATCAGCTTGCTTTGTTAAAGCAGTTAAATCCTTTGTTTGTGAATGACAAACCGTTACTGTTGCTGAAGCATTTATTAAGATATTAGCAAGAGGTTTTCCAACAATATTACTACGACCAAGAATAACAGCGTGTTGCCCAGATAATTGAATTTGATAGTGTCTGAACAGGGCCATAATTCCTTTGGGTGTTCCCGGTAATAGATTATAATGACCAAGCATTAAATTTCCCAAGATTTCAGGTTTGAAACCATCAACATCTTTTTTTGTTGCAATTGTATTAATAATCTTTTCACTATTAATATGCTCTGGTAAAGGAAGTTGAACAAGAATAGCGTCAATCTCTGCATTATTGTTCAATTCATCAATAATTTTGATTAATGCTGTTTCAGAGAAAGTATCGAGATAATTTAAAACATTACAATTAATGCCAACTTTTTCACAAGCAATTTTTTTATTTTTAATGTAAGTACTACTTGCTTTATTATTACCAATTTGAATAATAGTTAAGGCAGGAATTCGTTGTTCTGCTGCTTTTATTTTTGTAACTTTTTCCGTAACTTTTGTTTTAATTAATTCACTAACCATTTTCCCATCAATTATTTTTGTTTTATCCATCAAATTTTCGCTCTTTTCTATGCTAAAATACTTTTATATGAATAATTGTATCTGAAAGGGTTATAAAATTAAATACATATTAAAGCGCGTAAAATATTCGTTGGTGGGATTTTCCAAAAAATAAGAAAAAGACAAAAATAAAATTATGTCTTTTTTAATTGCTAAATTATACTTGTAAGTGCAAGTAAATAAAATTGCAAAAAATTTCATATAAAAATTTCATGATGCTAAGTTTATTTTAGAAAAATTAAAGCAAGGAGTTTTTTATATGGGATATAAACATCTTGGCATAGATGAAAGAATTTATATTGAGAATCAATTGAAATTTAAATTAAAAATTAGTGAAATAGCTAAAAATCTTAATCGAAGTATTAGTACTATTATTCGAGAAGTTAATAGAAATAAAGATAATAATCATTATTTTTCATTAATTGCACAAAATAAAGCAGAAAATAGAAAACAATCACATGTTTATTTTCATAAGTTTAAAAATAGAGAATTAGTAAAATATGTACAACAAAAATTATTATTAGGTTGATCGCCTGAACAAATTTATGGAAGAATTAAAAATTTTCATAAAGAATGAATTATTAGTTTTAAAACAATTTACAATTGAATTTATTCTGGATTACTTGAAAAGGTTACTAATAAAAATTTAAGAAGAAAAGGTAAGAAACGAAAATCTCAAGAAAATCGCGGTAAATTTAATGGTAAATCAATTAAAGAACGAAATGTTAATGTTAATAATCGCATAACTGTTGGCCATTGAGAGGGTGATACTATAGTATCATCGCGAGGTAAAAGTAAATCATGTTTAATAACTTTAGTTGAAAGAACATCAAGATTTACTTTAGCAATGTTAGTTGAAAATAGAACTACTAAAGTTATTAACGAAAACATTAGCCATTATTTATCAATTCTTCCAAATAATCTTGTTAAAACTATAACATTTGATAGAGGTAAAGAATTTGCTAATTGACAACAACTTGAAAAAAATTTAAATGTGAAAATTTATTTTGCTAATGCATATTCACCCTGACAAAGAGGTACTAATGAAAATACTAATGGGTTAATTAGAAAAAAATTTCCTAAAAAATTTAATTTTTCAAATACCACGAAAAATGCAGTTCATAAATTTATATTGTCTTTAAACCATAGACCAAGAAAAATACTAAATTATCTTTCACCAATCGAATATTTGGTTAGAAAAATAATTTAGTTGCACTTAACTTTACAATTAGGCAATTTGATAGTAACTTTTTTAACAACTTTAATATTTTATTAGATAAACAAAGTGTTGATTTGATTAAACAAAATTTAGAAAATTATGATGAATTAATTTTTAAAAATTATAAGAATGATGAAAGTTTGAAATAATATAAAGTAAAAAACAAAATTGAAATAACAGTAATAATTTTAAAAGGATAAATAACTTTAAAAGAAGAAGATATTATAAAATTAATCCAGAAATAGGTAAAGAATAATATGTTTTTCTTTTAGATTTAATTGTTGGAATTGAAAAATGAAAAGAGTAATTAATGATGTTAAAGAAAAAATATTATCATTTATTACTGATAAAAAAATATATAAGGATATTTTAGATACTATGGAACATATAAAAATTAGTTTAATGACAATATCTAATATTATGAAAAATGCAAAAACAGATGAATAATATTACATTAATAAAACTAATAAAAAAATAGATATTCCGCATACTTTATATATTCAAATGAATGGTACTTATTTGAAAATGTTAGATGCAACAAAACAAGGAAGAAAAAAGATAAAAAAACACACGATAGTATCTACTGTACATACTTGGATATGATGAAGAAAAATATACTGTAAAAAGACCTGTAATTGCAAATAAATTAGGTGTTTTTGAAATGGATAATATTCCAGATTATTTTAAAAAAGAAGCAAATTTAAAACCAGTTCTTATAAAATTATTTACTTTAATTGAAACTCATTACAACTTGACACCCAATATTGAAATTATGATTTTAGGCGATGGTGCATTATGAATTAAAAATACTAAAAATTTTATGCATCAATATTTTCCTAAAAATAAAATTCAACAGACAATAGATAAATTTCATCTTACAAGTAGATTTAAAAAATTATATTCATTTCAAAATAAAAATAAGGAAAATAGAGAAACATATCATAAAGCCATTGATTATTTTTATAATGCTAAATATAAAGAATTATTACAATACTTAGAAGATAGTAAATCTTTTATAAGTGATTATAAATTAGATTTTTTGAATAAAACTATTACATTAATTAAAAATAATGAATAAGGTGTCAAAAATCAAACACTATGAAATAATGTTGGTTGTCATATGGAAGGTGATATTTCTCATTATTGAAAAGGCACTATGATCAAAAAATCCATTTATAGTGAAAAAACTATTAGAAATAAATTAAATGCTAATATGATGGGATTAAAAAATAGAATTGATTTATTTAATGGTAATGAACAACTATTAGAAGAAAATAGAATTAATTATTCAGTTAATAATTTTGTAAATAATAATTTACAACCAAACTTATATTTTTATTAGTTTTATATAAGAAATTAAATAATTTTAATAAAAATACATTTTTATTGTGGAAAAATTTAAAAAAATACAAAAATATATTGACAATAAAATTAAAAGTAATATAATTTAGCTAAGTAATTGGTATATTATTTCACAATTTCTAAGGTATTAATTTAAAACCCCAAAATAATTTATGCGACCAATTAATAATAGTTGGGATATCCTACTTGAATTTACATAATACGAAAATAAAAAAATAACATAACAATAATTGTTTTTTGGGTTCATCATACAGGACGCCTAATTAATAATTTCAAGATAAATTTTATTTAATATTTTTTATTTGCAACCAACTTTTTTGTCTTTATTACTATTTTCATAAATTTCAATTTAGTTTAAATCAGCGGCCAACATTTTATAAATTTTATGATTTTATGGACAGTTATTTTATTTTGATTTATTTCATAAACTGTTTTTCTGATTGAATAATTAAAATTTTGATATTGTTGAATTGAAATTAATTTTTCTATTGTGATTTTTTGATACATTGTGTTATTTATCCTTTTTTAAATTTGGATTTTAACACAATATTTTTATTTGTTTAACTGTCCCATTTAATTTTACAATTTAAGAATAAATAAACCATTTATTAAAATGGTTTATTTATTCTTATTAAATCTCTGAGTTTTTCAAAACCCTTCTTTTTTCATGCGACCAAAAATCGGCGCTAATGGTAAACATAAATGCCAATAAATGACAATAATTACAATTAATAGTTGATACAAATTTTGTTATATATTTTTAATAAAAATTAACAATGCTATTCCTTTCAATAATATTCATTATTAAGGAATTGGTGAAATAATTTGGTAATTTATAAAAAAACAAAAAAACTATAAGATAAAAGAGAGTTTTTTTTTTATTTTTGTAATGTAGTTAAAAATTGATAAACTTCATCATAATTTGGTTCTAAAGAAACTAGTGACACAATTTGTAAATAAATTGTTTCATTATTTTGATTCAAAACTATAACACTACGTGCTAATAAATTATTAAAAGTAAAATATAACTTTGTGTAGTTACCAAATTCACGATAATTAGTATCTGATAACAAAATATGTTCTGAATTAATAAATCCCGAGCAAGCGCGTTTTAAAGCAAACGGTAAGTCTCGTGAAATTGTTATTAATTGAACATCATTATATTTGCTAATAATTGTTTCATTAAATTGCTTTGTTTGAGTTAAACAAACACTGGTATCAATACTAGGCACTGATGAAATCACTTTATATGCTTTAGTTACCGTTGTTGTCAATTCAAAATCTTTTCAATCAACCATATCGGCTTTAAATATTATCTTATCACCAACTTTGAGGTGATCTTTTGCTAGTAAAGTTGTAACATCACAACTCATTGTTCCAACTGCCATAAAGTTTACTACCCCCTTCTGCTTTGAACATATTATATCTTAAAATGTTATTAAAATAGTAAACTATTTCAAGCATTTTCAATTATTGTTGTAATCATTTGATCAAAAAGATGGTTAATTGGTTTTGTTACTCGTTGTAATAAACAAATAAATTCAATGTTTTTCTTCTTATTTCCTAAAATCGGGGAGTAATCACAATTAATAACACTAAAACCATTATCAATAGCTAAATTAAATATTTTCTTAATAACATCATAATGAACTGTTTTTTGATTAATTTTCCCTTTATTAACCATTTCTTTGGTACTCTCAAATTGGGGTTTAATTAAGAAAAAAGCATAACGATTTAATAACAAAATATCTTTTAATGTAGGGGTAATTTTATCTAATGAAATAAATGAAACATCACAACAAGCAAATTCAATTTGATCAGGGGCAAATAATTCTTTCGTAACATACCGAAAATTGGTTTTTTCTAATGAAACTACTTGCGAATTACTTCGTAATTTTCAAGCTAATTGATTTGTTCCAACATCAACCGCATATACTTTTTTAGCATGATTTTGTAATAAACAATCAGTAAAGCCACCCGTTGATGCGCCAATATCAAGACAAATAAGATTATTAACTGTTAAGTTAAAAGAAGTTAAACCTTTTGCTAACTTTTCTCCCGCGCAAGAAACATATTTTAATGTCTCACCCCGTAAAGTAATAATACTATCGAGTTGGACTAATTCACCTGCTTTTAAAGCAGGGACATTATTTACTAACACATTATTAGCTAAAATCATCGCCTTCGCTTTTTCTTTGGAAGGAGATAAATTATTATTAACCATCAATTGATCTAATCGCATTTTCATTCAAATTTATTCCTCTTTCATTTACTTTTATTAAAAGCACGTTGGTTTTGATGACCAAAATAATAACCAATGTTTTCGTGTTTTTGTTTTGTAATAAGTTTATAAAATAGTATCTTGGCTAAAATATAATTAGTAATTTATTTAAAGAAATAAATACCATATGATAATGACCATTATAATGAAACAAAGTTTTGATTAATTTTAGCTTCAATAATTTTTAAATAATTACTAATAATATAATTACATTATAATAATATATTATTAATATTATTATATTTAAAAAAATAATATATTGTTTGAGGCAACTGATACTTTTGTACTAAAGAAGCCATATTTTTATGAATAATTAATTACTGATTATTTAGGTCTATTATAATATCAACTGGTTTTCATAACAGTACATATTTGATTTTCCTTGATAAATTTAATAAACGTTATTTGGTGTCTTGTAACATTTGCCATTTTTTACTAATTTATTATTTGATTAATTATAATAATTAAATTTATTGTGTTTCAACTTATCACCCACTTGACTAAAATAATTATATCAAATTTATTCCAAAGAAAAAATAATTTAAATAGTTATTTTAAATCCTTATAAATTGATTAAATAAATGTTTTGAAAGTTTATAAATAATTTCTTTTTTCATAATACCTGTGATTTTAATTTTAGAGCCATTATTATCTCTTTTTCATATAAAAAACAAAATGGATAAAAAGTTTCAATATAATTAATATGAACATAGGAATCTTTATCAATAAAGTTTGCTTTAACATGAATATTTTCAATATATATTTTATTATTTCCATCATTATCTTTTAATGATTTAATCGACAAAGCATTAATAATATTATGGTAGTATAAATAAAAGTAAGATAAAAATATAAAAATTAGAAATTAATTAACGCAAAAGCAACACCATTTACATAAAAGTGGTATTTTTTGTTTTTAACAATAAATATTTGAAATGGTGAAATGGTAATATCCTTTTTAATTAGTTATAATCATTTCAACTTCTTTGTTTTAATTAATTTTAATAATATATTTATTAAATTAAAGTATTGCCATTTCACTATTTCAAAACACTTTTAAAAACTTAATAGTATTTTTCAGTGTTCCATTTTTACTATTTTGCATATTTTTAATGTGCCAAAATTTATTTTTACTATATATTTAATATATTTATTAAAAAGACAGAGAGATAAAGAAATAAAAATATTAATATTTTTATCACACTCTCTCATAAATAATTAGTTAATAACAAATTTAATATATTTGTTAATAAATAAATTAGAGTAAAAGTAAGTAAAAAAGTATTAATAATATATTTATTTCAATCTCTATCATAAACAAACAATATAAATATATTAAATTAAATATTTTTGATAAACATATCTTAAAATTATATAAAAAATAATGCTAAAAAATATTTAAAAATTTTTAATTAATAAAATAAAAAAAATAGGATGATAATTTAATTAAAGAATTTAAGATTAATTTAGGTAAGTTAATAAATACTGATGCTTTATATTTTGTCAAAACATTAGAAAATGATAGCGTTGATTTAATATTAATTGACCCACCTTATTTATATGATTTACCAATATATGATTTACCAACAATGAAAAAATAACAAATAAATTCCAGTGAAATATCAAAAAGTATAAATAAATATATTAATGCTATTTATGATAATAATTTACATAATTCATTTGATATAAATACGTATTTAGATGAAATTTATCGAATTTCAAAAAATAAATTTATGTTAATTTGAATGAATATAAGACAAATTAAAGGTTACTTGGATTAAGTTTATAAAAATAATATTAATTTTGATTTTTATTTTTGAGAAAAAACAAACTTAATGCCAACTAATAATTTTATTTTGTAAGATAAAGAATATTGTATGATTATTTATTATAAAAAAGATCCAACACCAAACTATATAAAAACCTATGAAAACAAAAAAACAATATTTAAAAACCCAATAGATTCATAATATAAAAACATAACATCAAACAGAAAAACCATTAAATATATTTGGCAATTTTATTAAAAACATAGCAAATAAAATGATTTAATTTTAGATCCTTTTATAGTAAGTGGTACAACCACATATGTTTGTGAATAATTAAACCGAAAACGACTAGGTTGTGAATAAATAATAATTACTTTGCAATTATAGAAAAAAGAGTAAATAAAATACAAATTAAATTAAATTTTTAAAAAATTAATAACTTTCAATTGATTAAAAAAAATAAATTATGTGGCAGTTTTAATTGTCATTATGGTTGTATTATCACAAGTGATGCGAATAAAAATTATTTAAATAACATCAATTTCGTTATTTTTAATTATTATTTTTATAAGTGGATTTATTTTAAATTGATATCGGTATTTGTTGATTGGATTTATGTTATATTATATATTTGATTTATTATTATGAGGTTTTACTGTGGGATTATTATGTTGAAATACTGGTACAAGTTTATTAGCTATTTTAATTAAACTAATTAATTGAATAAAAATAAATCATATTATTAAAATTATTCTAATTTTATTAACAAACATAATTATTTATCTTCTGATTGATTTTATTTTTTTTTGATTAAATCTTGCGATTTTAAATCTATAACAAATAATTATCAGAATATTAATTACAAATAAAATATGTTTACCAATTTTATATTTTATAAAATTAAAAATAATCAAACTATTTAATAGTAAATAACAAAAGGAATAAATAAAAAATATGTAATTAACAACTATAAAAGAATTAATAACTAAAAATGATATTAAAGATGAAAAAACAAAACCAAGGAATTAACTTAATGATTATTTAAATTATTTGAAATATTTTATATCAAAAATAACTGATAAAAATCAGATTGATTATTTTAATTCTTTACAGAATAAAATCATTAATTACACAATTAAAAATAAAAAAATGCAGATAGTGGTAGTGAATTAAAGTCTATTTTAAAAATGGAAGAAAAAAATAATCAACGTCTTTATGATATGTTTATCTATTTTCTTATTTTTATTTTGATAGAGATTTAATTTTTTAAATCAAGTAAGAAGGATTTTTATTATTTTTTAAAAAAGAAATTAGCAATAAATTTAAAGATTTAATAGATGAAATTTTACAAAAACAAGTTTATTGACATGAAAAACAGCAACAATTAATTTTATAAAATAAATAATTAACTAATAATGTTGAAGTTATTGATCAATTAATTAGTGAAAACTAATTAAAAATTAGAGGATTAAAGCAAAAAAACAAAAAATAAAAAAAGAATATGATATTAAAATAATTGACATTGATAAAGTTCCTAATTAGTTTATAAAAAAATAATTCGATACAGACTATGTTTTAAATTGAATAAAAAATCAGCAAATTGAAAATCCTAAAATAGATGGATTATAAATTAATTATAAAACAAAATTTCATTATTAAATTATTTATGAAATTTATTGATAAAAATATTAATTTAAAGTATGAAGCTGAATTTTTAAAAGATAAACATAGATATAAATTTAATAATAAATTTTTGCCAAGTGTTAAATCCATAGTTAGTAAATATTTTAATAAAAATTATTATGATATTAAATGTTTTGTATATTTTAATAAAGCAATAATTAGGGGTAATATTATTCATTAATTTTCATCAAGAATATTATACGATTGTGTTAAAAATTAACACTAAAAAACAATATTAATCAAATATTAAATTTATTAAATGTTGAATTTAATGAAATTAAATAATTATTTCCATTAATAAAAAAGTTTAATGATTTTATTTAAAAAAATGAAAAAGAAAAAGATATTTTTGTTAAAAATGTTCTTTCAATTTGAAATAAAAATAAATTATTTAGTAAATATGAATTAAATAGTATTTTATCAGCGTGTTATCAAAGTATGTTATTAAATTTACCAATAAATCAAAATTTAGATTTTATTTATGTTTTACCTTACTACAATGAAAAAGAAAATAAGTATTTGGCACAACTTCAAATAGGATATAAAGGGATATATATATCCAACTCGCTATTATAACTGGACAATATTTAACTATTAATGCTTATTGAAGATAAAAATGGTTAATTTAAAAATTTTAATTTTTTAAAGGAAGAATATAATTATAATTGAATAGAAGATAAAAACCAAATAATTAAAAAAGAAACTATTGGATATGTTGCATATTTTAAATCATTTAATGGTTTTGAAAACTTTATTTTTAACAAAAGAATAATGCGAAAGTCATTTTAGTAAATATTAACAAACTTATAAAAAATATGGAAAGTTTATGGTTAGTTGTTTTGGTGATATGACTATTAAAACTATTTAATCTACTTTATTAAAAAAATGAGGAATTATAAATATTGAAATGCAAGAAACATATAAATATGATCAAACAGTTATTAATGATGATAACAATATAAATTATATTGATAATCAACAACTTATTAACATTAAATCAAACAACAATATTAATAATGAAAATTATAATGAAAAAATAACAATTTTAATGAAAATATTTTAATTAATGATGATTAAATATTATAATAATAATTTATTAATGAATAATAAATATAAAATTCGTCCAATTAATAATAAATTTTATCATACTACTGAATAGAAAAAGTGAGAGATTATTACTTCACTTTAAAAATGAGTATGTGTTAAAGATGTAAAAAAATAATAATTCTAAAAAATATAAAAAAATTTAAATTAATTGATGGAGGTTATATTAAAAAGTTAAATAAAAAAAACAATTAATAAATATGCCTAATTGTAAAGTTAAGTGCAACTAAATTATTTTTCTAACCAAATATTCGATTGGTGAAAGATAATTTAGTATTTTTCTTGGTTTATGGTTTAAAGACAATATAAATTTATGAACTGCATTTTTCGTGGTATTTGAAAAATTAAATTTTTTAGGAAATTTTTCTCTAATTAACCCGTTAGTATTTTCATTAGTACCTCTTTGTCAGGGTGAATATGCATTAGCAAAATAAATTTTCACATTTAAATTTTTTTCAAGTTGTTGTCAATTAGCAAATTCTTTACCTCTATCAAATGTTATAGTTTTAACAAGATTATTTGGAATAATTGATAAATAATGGCTAATGTTTTCGTTAATAACTTTAGTAGTTCTATTTTCAACTAACATTGCTAAAGTAAATCTTGATGTTCTTTCAACTAAAGTTATTAAACATGATTTACTTTTACCTCGCGATGATACTATAGTATCACCCTCTCAATGGCCAACAGTTATGCGATTATTAACATTAACATTTCGTTCTTTAATTGATTTACCATTAAATTTACCGCGATTTTCTTGAGATTTTCGTTTCTTACCTTTTCTTCTTAAATTTTTATTAGTAACCTTTTCAAGTAATCCAGAATAAATTCAATTGTAAATTGTTTTAAAACTAATAATTAATTCTTTATGAAAATTTTTAATTCTTCCATAAATTTGTTCAGGCGATCAACCTAATAATAATTTTTGTTGTACATATTTTACTAATTCTCTATTTTTAAACTTATGAAAATAAACATGTGATTGTTTTCTATTTTCTGCTTTATTTTGTGCAATTAATGAAAAATAATGATTATTATCTTTATTTCTATTAACTTCTCGAATAATAGTACTAATACTTCGATTAAGATTTTTAGCTATTTCACTAATTTTTAATTTAAATTTCAATTGATTCTCAATATAAATTCTTTCATCTATGCCAAGATGTTTATATCCCATATAAAAAACTCCTTGCTTTAATTTTTCTAAAATAAACTTAGCATCATGAAATTTTTATATGAAATTTTTTGCAATTTTATTTACTTGCACTTACAAGTATAATTTAGCAATTAAATAAATTAATGCTTATAATTTATCCAGTGTAACTTGATGATATTACTTATTAAAATTGAGCAACTATAAAAATAATTATGAGGAAATATAATATGTTATACTGTATTAGTGATTATTAAATGAAAAATAAATTAATAATAAAGCATTAAAAATTAGTAATAAAGATATTATCTATACACAAATTGATAATGATTATGATATGAGTTGAGAATTTAAATTTATATCTTAAATTTGGTAATTAATAACAACGTGTGATAATATTTAATTGCCAACAAATTTTAACTTAAATTTAAAATGATATGAAATTGATGAGGTTAAATGTTTAATAATTAACTATTTAGAATATGAATAAACAGATTATAGGATGATAAATTATTAACAATATATGAAAAGACAAAAATGGTTATGTTTATACATAAGATGATTTATTTAATACAAGCACTTGAAGAATGTCATTTTAAAAAATTGCATATGAATATATTTATACTTTAATTAATGAAATTTAATTAGATGAGATTTAATTATGGCAGATTTAAAGTTAAATAATCAAATTAAAAGCAAATAAAAAAATATAAAAAAAGAGATTAATATGATGAAAATAATATTATTGAATATTTATTTATAAAATATGAAATAAAACATATTAATTTATTTTTTGATAATTGATTTTCAGAAAATTATAAAAATAAAAAAATAATTCCTACTATGTTTGATTTAATTTCAAATTAAAGTACATGTGAATATATTGCCACAATGTTAAAAATTAATATATTATATGAAGGTGATTCAAAATTATTTAAAACATATTATATTTCTCAAAAAATGTCATAATATGAAATTCAAATAAGTAATAGTGAAATTTATTTTGTTGTTGAGTGAAAAGAAAATAATGTAAATTATTCTAATGATAAAATTAATGAAAATAAAAGATTATTAAAAATAATATATAGACAATATAAAAAAGAAGTTGATTCATACAACAATAATTTAAAATCTTATATTAAAAATATTTTTAATAACAAAAAAGAAAAATTAAAAACAATAACAACTTATTTAAAAAATTTAATTGTTCATTAATAAAAATAGAAAATAAGGATAATAATACATTTTCAGTATATCCAATAAATAATAAAGAAAAAATATCAATTAAATTACCATAAATTAAAAATGACTTTAATTTAGATCCAATAATTTTTGAAGATCTTTATTTACAAATATTAGGTGTAATTTATGAATTTGGAAAAAGAATGGAGGAGTATCCAAATATTTATCGTAATAAAAACGAAGAAACAATTAGATATTATTTTTTATTAATACTTTCTTTAAATTTTAAAGTACCTGTAACGGCTGAAGAATTTAATATAAATGGAAAAACAGATATATTGCTAAAATATAATAATTAAAATATATTTATATCTGAATGTAAAATTTAACATAAAAAAACAATTGTTTTATGCAATTAATCAATTGCAAAGTTATTTAACATGAATATATACAAAATCAGAATTGATTATTTTTGTAAAAGATAAAAATATATCATCAATTATAGAAAAAATTAATTATACAATAATTGAACATCCACAATTTATAAAAAAATATAAACTATTAAATAATTATGATACTATTTATGAATTTTAATTTTAGCAAAATAATAAAAAGAACTTTCAATTAGCGGTTTTATTCTATAATTTAGTATATTAAAAAAATATATAATTTTTAATTATTTAATTTGACAAACAATTTAATTGACGGTATTATATCAGTGATTTTTAAATATATAATTATATTTTTATTTAACCCCATATTGTGCCTTTATTTTAAAGGTATCTTGGGCTACCAATGGCCAGGGCACGTGCACAACAAAAGGTAAAAATTTTATGGTGTGATGAAATAAATTATGTAAAATAATAAAAAACATTTTTTAATAAGGGATTTTATTAATTGAAAGTAAAGAAAACAATAAAAAATTGATAAAAAATAACCCAAAAATGAATAAAAATAAAGCTATTTTAAACGAAAATGAACTAAATTTAAAAGGCGAAAAAGAAATAAATAATCTTTTTAAAGACTATAAAAAAATATTAATTAATAATAATGTTAAATTAGATAAATCAAAAATTAATTTTCTTAAAATATTTTGTAAAATTGAATGATTAATTGATGATATGAACAAAAAAATTGTCAATTAGATAATTATTATATTGATGTTAAAAATATTCGTGGTAATAAAAGAAAAGACAAAAAATCCAATTTTGCCAGAATATAATGCAATGTTAAAAAATTATAAAAGTCATTATATAATTATTGAAAAATGAATAAAAGAAAGCAATGAAAAAAATAAATTATCGCTTATATTACAAATAAATAATAATTTATTAGATGAAGTTATACAATTAGAATAAAAATAATTTACGATGAAAAAAACGATAAATAATAAAACTAATTTATAATTATATAATAAGTGAATTTAAAAAAAGAAGATATTGTTTGTTTGAAAATTAAAAGATAGTATCTAATTTAGTTAATTAATTAAAAAATAGTAAAAGGTTTTATTTTAATAAAAAACAAGCAAGCGGTGCAATAATTTTTATAGAAATATTTTGTCATCTTTTAATTGGCAAATATGCGGGACAAAATTTTAAATTAGAATTATTACAAAAAACATTTACAGAAGCATTATTTTGTTTTTATGAAAAAGAAACTAATATTTGTAGATTTAAAAAAGTATTATTAGTTGTTGGTGGGGAATAAAAATCAACCTTAGTATCTGCTATTTTTTTAAAATGTTTGTTATCTAATAACAAAAAAAGAGCAAGTATATATACGGTTGCAACAAAAAAAGAGCAATTAAAAATTATTTTTGATGAAATTAAAAGCATGGTTAAATAAGAAGAATGATTAAATAGTAAATTAAAAATAACAAGGGAAAAAATATAATTTTTAAGAGATTGATCACATTTTCAACCATTAGCATCATAAGATAAAACATTAGATGGTTTAAATCCATATGTAGTAATTTTAGATGAATTGGCAGTTATGAAAAGAGACTTATATGATGTTATTAAATCAGTAATATCAAAAAGAAAAAATACATTAATTCTTTTAATTATAACAAGTAGAAGTACTCGTGAAAATATTTATGATGAGAGATATAAATATGCTGAAAAAGTATTAAATAATATTTATCAAAACGATAATTTTTTACCTTGAATATATTAATTAGATAATTTTAATTAATGAAAAAAATTTAAAAATCTACATAAAGCAAATCCAAATCTTAGTATTTATAAAAATATTGAAAAATTAAAATAAAAATGACAAAAAGCAATTAATCAGCCATTACAACAACCAAGTTTTTTAACTATCCATTGTAATATTGTCTAACTGCAAGAAGCTTCATTATTTAATTTTGGCTTTTTACAAGAAAAAAATAATAAAAATGTTAATTTAGAAGATTATTTAAAAAATAAATATTGTAATATTGGTATTGATTTATCACAAACAATGGACTTAACTGCTGTTGTAATTTTAATACCCGAAAAAAACTAATGATTTTTTATTTTTCCACATTTTTTTATTTCCCGAGAAAGAACCTATGAAAATAAAAAAGAAGACAAAGTTTTATATTATGTTTGAGAAAAACAAGGATACATAACTTTTACGCTTTGATTTGTTGTGAATAGAGATTAAATAATTGATTATATTATTGAAACTATTAAAAATATAATTTAATTTGTGTAAAAATTTGATATAAAAGATATTACGCATATTATATAAAATAAAAATTAGAACAAAATGACTTTTATAATATAACAGAAATTGTAACAAATGGTATGTATACAATATTACCATTAATAAAATCGATTACTCCATTATTTTATGATGATAAAATCATTTATAATAATCACCCTATTTTTAAATGAAATTTAGATAACACAAAAATTATAACAGATAGCAAAGAAAATATTGTGCTAATTAAAAAAGTTCACACAAAAGGATTGATGGTTTTATGGTATTATTATTTGTTTATAAAATTTATACAAATACATGAACAACATTTTAAAATTTATCAAACAAATATAGGAAAAATTTTAATTATTAACTCATTTTAAATTACATTTTTATAAAGACTTGTATTTTTTAAAATAATGATGGTATCATCGTGATGACTTAAATTATTTGGTTTAAGTAAGGGAGGGTAATAAAATTATTTTGTGATTTAAGAAAAAACAAAAAACAATAAATAATAATTTATTAAAAAAAACAAAATTTTATGTATATTAATTGTGACTTTAAAACTTTTTTATCAAATTTTACTAATAATTATGAAATTGATGTTGTTAAAAGCACAATTAATCGAATAGCTAATGATATTGCACAATTAAAAATTGTGCCACAATGTATCGAAAAAGAAAATATTAAAACTACAAATAAATATAATTTAAAATATTTATTATATGTTAGACCAAATTCAGTAATGAGTGCTTATGATTTTTATAATAAATTAACAACAAATTTGTTTTTACAAGGAAATACTTTTATTTATATTCAATGAGAAAATGGTAAAATTAATTCTTTAATTCCTATTTAGGATGATTTTTAGAAATTTTATTCGATAAAAATAATCAATATTTTATAAAATTTTATTAAAATAACACAAATTTATTATTATCATATAACGATTTAATACATTTACGAAAATTTTATAATAAAGGATTATTCGGTGAAATTACAAATAAATCGTATAGAATATTTAACAAAATTACTAGAATAAATGATTAATTCATTAATTAATAATTTAAAACAATCAGGTAATTTAAAAAGTATATTAAAAATTAATAATATAGTTGCACCATAACAATTACAAGAAAAATTAAAATAATTTGTAGATAATAATTTACAAAATAAATATTGCGGTTTTGCCATTTTAAATAATGGTATAGATTTTCAAGAAGTAGATTGTAATATTTTTAACTTAAATAAAGAACAAATAGAACAATATCGAAATAATATTTATAAATTTTATAATGTTTCTTATGAAACTGTTAATGGAAAATATAGTTCAGAGCAATATCAAGGTTATATTAGTTCTATTATTAAACCATTATTAATAAAACGAGAACAATAATTTATCTTTAAAATTTTCAGCAAAAAATAATTATAATTAGGAAATTATATATCATTTTCAGCAAAACAAGTACTATTGGAAAATTTACAAGATAAAAAAGCATATTACGTAAAAATGTTAGAACATAGTGTTTTATCTTCGAATGAAGTTAGAAATCAAGAATGATATGAAAGTGTTGAGGGATTAGATATTTATATAATGACAAAAAATTCTGATTGATAAGAAAGAGAACAACTTAAAAATAAAAATATAGGAGATAAAAGTTAACAAAACAATTAATAACGAGATTAATAAAAAAATTAATTTTAAAGTAAAAAATATTTCACAAACAAATGACGATGGCATTTAAGAAATAATCGGAATTGCCAATAAATATAATATTATTGATTATCACATGGTGACATTACTGATGAAAATAGCTTTATTGAAACTATTAAAAACACACCAGCAGTCCCATTATTATGAGGTCATGAACATAAAAATCCCAATTGGAATTGCTTACTTAAAAAGTAAAAAAGATGGTGGATTTTTAGCTAAAATGCAAATTAATACAAATATTACAATTAGAAATAAGCATATGAAATTTCAAAACAAATGCAAAAAAAGTAATTAACCAATGCAATTAAGCGTATGGTATACAACAATATAAAAAGAAGATAAAGAAATTAAAGGAAATATTGTTAGATACTTAAAAAAAGTTGAAGTAAACGAAGTTTCATTAGTTCCATTGGGTGCAAATCCAAAAAGTGAAGTACAATAAATTAAAAGTAAAAATACTAATAATTTTTAATATTTTACAAAAAGAAATGTTAAATCTAGAAATAGAAGAAATTTTACAAAGAGATAAAAGTAACAAAATGATAAAAAATTTAAATGATAAATTAAAATAATTTAGAAATTAAAAAATAACAAAAAAAGAAAAATTAAACCTTTTAAAAAAGGTATTGAAACAAAAGCGAATGTATCTGATGAAGATGTAAAAAAAAGTTAAAGAACTTGTTAAAGAAATTAATGAAATTACATCATAATTTAATTGTTTAGAAATGATTAAAAACGAAATTGAACAAGAAGTTATCGAAGATAATCAAACACAGAACAACCAGAAAAGTTTCGTATTACTGAAAACTTTTATAATTACAATAATTATGAAAATAAAGGTATTTTACAAAATACTGATGATATTTTAAAATAAAAATAATATAAAAATGCTTGATTAAAAAAATTGAAACACAAAAAATTAATAAATCAATAAATTAAGTTTTTACAAATTGGCACAAATTCAAGTTGAAATCAAGATACCTCACTATTAGTACCATAACAATATGAGAAAATATTATTGCAAAATTACAAGATACATCTGATTTAATTAAAAATGTATTAGTTTCAAATATTGATTGTTTTTAAAAATTTGCTATTAAAAAAGATGAAAATATCGGTGAAAAATGAGCATTTTTTAATGTAGTAATAGAATAAAAAGAAGATAAATTATTATGATAGTAGAAACAACAGCAGAATTTTTAAATTATATTAAATTACTGTTGAGATTAAAAGAAAATGATAATAATTTTGGTAAAAAACTTAAAACATTAATTTATCAGCAAAAGAAATTTTATTAACTGATGACATTCCTATAATTGTTATTAATTTTGATAAAGATAAACAAATAAAAGATATCATAGGTATTTATTGTAAATATAATTTTGGTCAAAAAATTAATGAATTGCTATATTTATTTTATTATCATATTATACAATTGAAATTTAAAAATTGAGCAAAGTTAATAAATTAAAATTTAATGACAAAATAATATTAATTTTTAAACAAACTATTAAATATGAAGTTAATCTTTCAATTTTAAAAGAAAAAATACCGATAAAATATTTTTTGAGAAATATTATATAAACACATTAATGATTATTTTAATGTTTGTTGGTTAACATTAAAAATGGAACATAAAATTATTATTTATAAACACAATTTTAATAACGAAAATTATGTTGAAATAAATTTATTTGAAACTAATAAAGAATTTTTTATTAAAAGAATATATGATCCTAAAAATGATTACTTAAAATTATTTTTAACAGATAATATTGGATAATAAAAAAATGAAGAAAAAATTTAATTCTTTAAAAGATATAACATCAGAAATAGTTTCATCTATTCAACAATATACATTTGATATTAAAAATAAGATAAAAAATTAAGTTATTAATAACCAGAAATAAAATTTTAGCAGAAATAAAGAAAAAGTTCCGATTAGCAAAAACAATAAAAATCATTTATGAAATTATTTTATTTTATAAATTAAAGAAAATGATAATGAAATAATTGCTTACATAAGAGCAAAGAAAAAATATCAAATAGTACATTTAATTGAATTTGGCGTAAGAGACATTATTGGTCTGGTACACAAATTATAACACGACCGTTTATGTGGATCGCATATAACAACAATATTAATGATTTTATAGAAAATAAAAAAATATTATTAAAAATTAGATTTAAAATTAAATGAGTTATTAAATAAAAAAATTTAAAATTAATAAACAGGTTAATTTCTAAAAATTATTTTAAAATATCTATTTTTTATAATTTTGGTAAAATAGATGATAATAATTTATCAAATTACATTACATATTATGATATTACTGATCAAAGTATTTTATACACAAATAATATTTCATATGTCAAAAAACAAGTAATTCAAATATCAATTTTTACACAATAAATAATTTTTATTAGAAGAATAATTATAACAAAAATAATTGAGGAAATTAAACAAAAAAGTTGTTAAATATCAGCAAAACAATGTAATATAAATGCAAATACAGTAAAATTCTGATGAGAAAATCATAAAAAAAGGAAATTAAACAATTTTAAAAGACCTAAAATTTCTTTTGGCAAAATTGTTTTATAATATTATAAAACAAGGTATTAATTATTAAAAAGCTCCATGACTTTTACAATTAAGCAAACCAATAATCATCTCTTTTATTAAACAAAATTGTCGTTAATATTCAATAAAATTATTACTAGAAATAACAGGGTTAAAACGTAGTTGTTGAGATAGATATAAAAATTATGACAGTAGCAAAAAAGATAAAAAACAATAAATAATATTGTAAAAGTCTATGAAGAAAATTTAAAACAATTTGGATACCGAAGAATTACTAAATATTTAAATGAAGATTATGATATAAAATATAATTTAAAAAAATTTTTAAGGATTATGTGTAATAATCAAATACAACCTGAATATGTAAGAAAAATGAGAAGAAAAATGAAGTATAAACATAATAAATAAATAAAAAATTTTATTGCAATATCCTGATTTAATTAATTGTAAATTCAATGATATAAAAACAAGGTTTTTAGTATTATATACTGATGTAGCATATTTAATTTAAAAAGGAGAAAGATATTATCAATCAACAATTATTGATGAATATACTAAAGAAATAGTTGATGTAAAGTGATCTAAATATAATGACAATAAATTAGTAATGGATAATTTAAATGATGCAATTAATAAAATAAAATTGATAAAAAAGATCTGAATGACATAATAATTCATCTCAGATCACGGATATCAATATAAATTCGCTATTTATCACGATAAATGTTTATCTAACGGTATTATTATTTCAATAGGGAAAATTACCACTATGAAGATAATATTGTTATAAAAAGTTTTCATTAATTACTTAAAAAAGCTACAATAAATAAGAAAATATATAATCCACACAAATAATATATAAAAAATGTTATAGAATTAAATATATAGTATTTAAATCATAAATAAAAAGATATAATTAAAAAAATAGTAAATACCTTTTATTATTATTTACTAAAATGGGTGAAGTCTTATATAATCCGGAAGAAATTAAAAAAGAACTGATTATACACTTAAAAACCTTAGATAAATAAGGAGTGAATATTATGGCAACAATTAATTTGCCACAAATACCTTTTGCGTTAGGGGGTAATACAACAGATCAAAAAGCGTATGTCGATATGGTTAATGCTTTATTTTGAGTGGACTTTTATATAACGAATATGCAAGTATTATGCAAAAATATGCAATAGCAACTGTTAAACGAGTTGTTTGATTACCTAACGCAGGACAAGCAATATATAAAAAATTTAACTCATCGTTGTGGTATGACAAGATGAGATTATGCATTACAAAACGGTGGGACAACTCACAAACTATAGGATTAACAAGAATTCCGGTTCTGATTGATAAAAAATTTAATTTAAAATTAATTAATGAGGCTTTTGATTTAGCAATGATAGAACAAAATATTAAAAATAGTGTTATTGCTGATGCTATTTCTATTGTTGTACAGAATAAATTTGTTAATTTAGAATGTGAATTAATTCAAGCTATTTATGATTATTGTTTAGCATATGGTCAATATGAAGTAATTCCATTTCGTATAGTTATACAGCCGATAATGCCGGTGATGCAAATAAAGCACTCTTTACATTAAATGAAACTTTGATTGAGTTAACAAATCAAATTAGTAATTTATATTTTGGTTTGCCAATCGATAAAATGTTTATGGTTTTAGGTCGAAGAGCCTATTTGGGGTTAACACCTGCTTATTTAAAAGTAATTTGTTAACAATCCTGATTAAAAGCAAAGGTTAATGGTGAATTATATAAAAATACAGCAATGGGTATTCCTGTACCAAAAAGTTTTAATTTAGAAAAAACATATACAAAAAGACAAGTTAACCGAGATAAAGGTTATAATTTTACTAATATAAATGGTTTACTTATTAATAAACAAGTATGAACATATTCAATTAATATTAATGCTATTCAACAAGTTTTAAATAATGATATTGTTAACCCTAAATGAATTTTTGGTGAAGTGTGCAATTTGCAACACCAACTATTTTATATCCAAAAATATGTAAAACTGTTTTAGAAAAAGCAACAACACAAAATGAAATTAATCAAGCAATTAATAACTTAAATAAAAATTATCATGTATCTATTGGATTATATTAAAACAATAATTACATAACCTAATTTAGGAAAAATTACAATGTCAGGAGATACTTCTGATGTTTCCGAATTAGAAACAGCAGTTAAATCAAAAAATCATAGTTATCAAAATGGAGATTTTATATTAGAAAATATAAAATCTCCTATTGTGTTGGTAATTGCTAATCCAAATAAATATAGTGGAAAAGTTTAATTAAGTTATTAAAAATAATTAATTATTAATTTATTAATATTTACGAGTTTTAACTTTATTAGTATATAATTTATAAAATAAACCATCAATAATTAAATTTGTAAATTTAATTAATAGGGTTAATCAATTTAAAAATAAAGTATTAAAGCCAATTAATTATATTACTGATAAATATAATAAAATTACAAATAAAATTGAAGATATTTATCAATGATTAAATCCAATTTACTTATTTAGATTTAATTAAAAAAGTTCATAAAAAGAAATACAATAAATATTAAATAAATTAGAAAAAGATAATAATATTAAAAATAAACAACAATTTAAAAATGAAAATTATCTAAATACAAATTGGCAACCTTTAAATAGTAATTGACTTTATAGCGGCCATATTTAATATAACAAATAAATTAAATTTAACAGGTAATTTAACTATTTTAATATATCCTGAATTGTAAATATATTTGGATTAAATCAAATGATATTTTACGAATTATTTAATTTATCACAAATATTTTTAAAAATAAGTTATAATATAAATAATGTTATGGTTAAGGAGGTAAACAATGGCAAAAATAAAATATGTAACAATTAAAATTACTGTAACATTCCAAAAAGTAATGCTTTGAATTTCTGGGTTTTGATTATTTATCTTGGCAATTTTAAATTATTTTCCAAGCATTAATGTTAACACAAAACTTTTTTATTTTCATAATACTAGTGGCGATAATGGCGCAATTATTTTAATTACAGCTTTCTTATTTATTTTTATTTCAACCTTTATTCGACATAAAATCGGTAAACTAGTTGCAGGAATTATTTTTATTACTATTGCGGTTGTTGGAATGATCGGAGCAATTATTACTTCAACAAAAGAAGTTTCAACATGAGTAATTGTTGTTGGTGAATTAATCGCTATAATTGGTGCATTAATTTGATTATTAGAAGGAATTGGGGCAATTCGTGCCAATAAAACTGGTTCCTCAACAAAAGTGCAATAATCACAAACAAACAGTAAGTAATTACAATCAATAAAAAATGTTTAACCAATTTTGGTTAAACATTTTTTATTGATGTATATTATTCAAAATAAAACTCTCCCTATTATTCCTAAATCACTGTCCCATAAAACTTTCATAATGATTGATTTTTATTATTAAGGTCTTCTTGTTTTACTTTAATTTTTCGTGGTTGTTCTGTTTGATTATCTTCGATAACTTCTTGTTCAATTTCATTTTTAATCATTTAGAAATGATTAAATTCTGATGTAACTTCATTAATTTATTTAACAAGTTCTTTAACTTTTTTACATCTTCATCAGATACATTCGCTTTTGTTTCAATACCTTTTTTAAAAGGTTTAATTTTTCTTTTTTTTGTTATTTTTTAATTTCTAAATTCTTTTAATTTATCATTTAAATTTTTTATCATTTTGTTACTTTTATCTCTTTGTAAAATTTCTTCTATTTCTATATTTAACATTTCTTTTTGTAAAATATTAAAAATTATTAGTATTTTTACTTTTAATTTCTTGCACTTCACTTTTTGGATTTGCACCCAATGGAACTAATGAAACTTCGTTTACTTCAACTTTTTTTAAGTATCTAACAATATTTCCTTTAATTTCTTTATCTTCTTTTTATATTGTTGTATACCATACGCTTAATTGCATTGGTTAATTACTTTTTTTGCATTTGTTTTGAAATTTCATATGCTTATTTCTAGTTGTAATATTTGTATTAATTTGCATTTTAGCTAAAAATCCACCATCTTTTTTACTTTTTAAGTAAGCAATTCCAATTGGGATTTTTATGTTCATTACCTCATAATAATGGGACTGCTGGTGTGTTTTTAATAGTTTCAATAAAGCTATTTTCATCAGTAATGTCACCATGTGATAATCAATAATATTATATTTATTGGCAATTCCGATTATTTCTTAAATGCCATCGTCATTTGTTTGTGAAATATTTTTTACTTTAAAATTAATTTTTTTATTAATCTCGTTATTAATTGTTTTGTTAACTTTTATCTCCTATATTTTTATTTTTAAGTTGTTCTCTTTCTTATCAATCAGAATTTTTTGTCATTATATAAATATCTAATCCCTCAACACTTTCATATCATTCTTGATTTCTAACTTCATTCGAAGATAAAACACTATGTTCTAACATTTTTACGTAATATGCTTTTTTATCTTGTAAATTTTCCAATAGTACTTGTTTTGCTGAAAATGATATATAATTTCCTAATTATAATTATTTTTTGCTGAAAATTTTAAAGATAAATTATTGTTCTCGTTTTATTAATAATGGTTTAATAATAGAACTAATATAACCTTGATATTGCTCTGAACTATATTTTCCATTAACAGTTTCATAAGAAACATTATAAAATTTATAAATATTATTTCGATATTGTTCTATTTGTTCTTTATTTAAGTTAAAAATATTACAATCTACTTCTTGAAAATCTATACCATTATTTAAAATGGCAAAACCGCAATATTTATTTTGTAAATTATTATCTACAAATTATTTTAATTTTTCTTGTAATTGTTATGGTGCAACTATATTATTAACTTTTAATATACCTTTAAAATTACCTGATTGTTTTAAATTATTAATTAATGAATTAATCATTTATTATAGTAATTTTGTTAAATATTCTATATGATTTATTTGTAATTTCACCGAATAATCCTTTATTATAAAATTTTCGTAAATGTATTAAATTGTCATATGGTAATAATAAATTTGTGTTATTTTAATAAAATTTAATAAAATATTGATTATTTTTATCGAATAAAATTTCTAAAAATCATTCTAAATAGGAATTAAATAATTAATTTTGCCATTTTCTCATTGAATATAAATAAAAGTATTTCCTTGTAAAAACAAATTTGTTGTTATTTTATAATAAAAATTATAAGCACTCATTACTAAATTTGGTCTAACATTTAATAAATATTTTAAATTATATTTATTTGTAGTTTTAATATTTTCTTTTTCGATACATTGTGGTATTGCTTTTAACTGTGCAATATCATTAGCTATTCGATTAATTGTGCTTTTAACAACATCAATTTCATAATTATTAGTAAAATTTGATAAAAAAGTTTTAAAGTCACAATTAATATACATAAAATTTTGTTTTTTTTAATAAATTATTATTTATTGTTTTTTGTTTTTTCTTAAATCACAAAATAATTTTATTACCCCCTTAAACCAAATAATTTAAGTCATCACAATGATACCATCATTATTTTAAAAAATACAAGTCTTTATAAAAACTTGTACTTTAAAATTAATTAATCATTAAAATTTTTTCTTATATCTGTTTGATAAATTTTAAAATGTTGTTCATGTATTTATATAAATTTTATAAACAAATAATAATACCATAAAACCATCAATCCTTTTGTGTGAACTTTTTTAATTAGCACAATATTTTCTTTGCTATCTGTTATAATTTTTGTGTTATCTAAATTTCATTTAAAAATAGGGTGATTATTATAAATGATTTTATCATCATAAAATAATGGAGTAATCGATTTTATTAATGGTAATATTGTATACATACCATTTGTTACAATTTCTGTTATATTATAAAAGTCATTTTGTTCTAATTTTTATTTTATATAATATGCGTAATATCTTTTATATCAAATTTTTACACAAATTAAATTATATTTTTAATAGTTTCAATAATATAATCAATTATTTAATCTCTATTCACAACAAATCAAAGCGTAAAAGTTATGTATCCTTGTTTTTCTCAAACATAATATAAAACTTTGTCTTCTTTTTTATTTTCATAGGTTCTTTCTCGGGAAATAAAAAAATGTGGAAAAATAAAAAATCATTAGTTTTTTTCGGGTATTAAAATTACAACAGCAGTTAAGTCCATTGTTTGTGATAAATCAATACCAATATTACAATATTTATTTTTTAAATAATCTTCTAAATTAACATTTTTATTATTTTTTCTTGTAAAAAGCCAAAATTAAATAATGAAGCTTCTTGCAGTTAGACAACATTACAATGGATAGTTAAAAAACTTGGTTGTTGTAATGGCTGATTAATTGCTTTTTGTCATTTTTATTTTAATTTTTCAATATTTTTATAAATACTAAGATTTGGATTTGCTTTATGTAGATTTTTAAATTTTTTTCATTAATTAAAATTATCTAATTAATATATTCAAGGTAAAAAATTATCGTTTTGATAAATATTATTTAATACTTTTTCAGCATATTTATATCTCTCATCATAAATATTTTCACGAGTACTTCTACTTGTTATAATTAAAAGAATTAATGTATTTTTTCTTTTTGATATTACTGATTTAATAACATCATATAAGTCTCTTTTCATAACTGCCAATTCATCTAAAATTACTACATATGGATTTAAACCATCTAATGTTTTATCTTACGATGCTAATGGTTGAAAATGTGATCAATCTCTTAAAAATTATATTTTTTCCCTTGTTATTTTTAATTTACTATTTAATCATTCTTCTTATTTAACCATGCTTTTAATTTCATCAAAAATAATTTTTAATTGCTCTTTTTTTGTTGCAACCGTATATATACTTGCTCTTTTTTTGTTATTAGATAACAAACATTTTAAAAAAATAGCAGATACTAAGGTTGATTTTTATTCCCCACCAACAACTAATAATACTTTTTTAAATCTACAAATATTAGTTTCTTTTTCATAAAAACAAAATAATGCTTCTGTAAATGTTTTTTGTAATAATTCTAATTTAAAATTTTGTCCCGCATATTCGCCAATTAAAAGATGACAAAATATTTCTATAAAAATTATTGCACCGCTTGCTTGTTTTTTATTAAAATAAAACCTTTTACTATTTTTTAATTAATTAACTAAATTATATACTATCTTTTAATTTTCAAACAAACAATATCTTCTTTTTTTAAATTCACTTATTATATAATTATAAATTAGTTTTATTATTTATCGTTTTTTTCATCGTAAATTATTTTTATTCTAATTGTATAACTTCATCTAATAAATTATTATTTATTTGTAATATAAGCGATAATTTATTTTTTTCATTGCTTTCTTTTATTCATTTTTCAATAATTATATAATGACTTTTATAATTTTTTAACATTGCATTATATTCTGGCAAAATTAGATTTTTTGTCTTTTCTTTTATTACCACGAATATTTTTAACATCAATATAATAATTATCTAATTGACAATTTTTTTGTTCATATCATCAATTAATCATTCAATTTTACAAAATATTTTAAGAAAATTAATTTTTGATTTATCTAATTTAACATTATTATTAATTAATATTTTTTTATAGTCTTTAAAAAGATTATTTATTTCTTTTTCGCCTTTTAAATTTAGTTCATTTTCGTTTAAAATAGCTTTATTTTTATTCATTTTTGGGTTATTTTTTATCAATTTTTTATTGTTTTCTTTACTTTCAATTAATAAAATCCCTTATTAAAAAATGTTTTTTATTATTTTACATAATTTATTTCATCACACCATAAAATTTTTACCTTTTGTTGTGCACGTGCCCTGGCCATTGGTAGCCCAAGATACCTTTAAAATAAAGGCACAATATGGGGTTAAATAAAAATATAATTATATATTTAAAAATCACTGATATAATACCGTCAATTAAATTGTTTGTCAAATTAAATAATTAAAAATTATATATTTTTTTAATATACTAAATTATAGAATAAAACCGCTAATTGAAAGTTCTTTTTATTATTTTGCTAAAATTAAAATTCATAAATAGTATCATAATTATTTAATAGTTTATATTTTTTTATAAATTGTGGATGTTCAATTATTGTATAATTAATTTTTTCTATAATTGATGATATATTTTTATCTTTTACAAAAATAATCAATTCTGATTTTGTATATATTCATGTTAAATAACTTTGCAATTGATTAATTGCATAAAACAATTGTTTTTTTATGTTAAATTTTACATTCAGATATAAATATATTTTAATTATTATATTTTAGCAATATATCTGTTTTTCCATTTATATTAAATTCTTCAGCCGTTACAGGTACTTTAAAATTTAAAGAAAGTATTAATAAAAAATAATATCTAATTGTTTCTTCGTTTTTATTACGATAAATATTTGGATACTCCTCCATTCTTTTTCCAAATTCATAAATTACACCTAATATTTGTAAATAAAGATCTTCAAAAATTATTGGATCTAAATTAAAGTCATTTTTAATTTATGGTAATTTAATTGATATTTTTTCTTTATTATTTATTGGATATACTGAAAATGTATTATTATCCTTATTTTCTATTTTTATTAATGAACAATTAAATTTTTTAAATAAGTTGTTATTGTTTTTAATTTTTCTTTTTTGTTATTAAAAATATTTTTAATATAAGATTTTAAATTATTGTTGTATGAATCAACTTCTTTTTTATATTGTCTATATATTATTTTTAATAATCTTTTATTTTCATTAATTTTATCATTAGAATAATTTACATTATTTTCTTTTCACTCAACAACAAAATAAATTTCACTATTACTTATTTGAATTTCATATTATGACATTTTTTGAGAAATATAATATGTTTTAAATAATTTTGAATCACCTTCATATAATATATTAATTTTTAACATTGTGGCAATATATTCACATGTACTTTAATTTGAAATTAAATCAAACATAGTAGGAATTATTTTTTTATTTTTATAATTTTCTGAAAATCAATTATCAAAAAATAAATTAATATGTTTTATTTCATATTTTATAAATAAATATTCAATAATATTATTTTCATCATATTAATCTCTTTTTTTATATTTTTTTATTTGCTTTTAATTTGATTATTTAACTTTAAATCTGCCATAATTAAATCTCATCTAATTAAATTTCATTAATTAAAGTATAAATATATTCATATGCAATTTTTTAAAATGACATTCTTCAAGTGCTTGTATTAAATAAATCATCTTATGTATAAACATAACCATTTTTGTCTTTTCATATATTGTTAATAATTTATTATCCTATAATCTGTTTATTCATATTCTAAATAGTTAATTATTAAACATTTAACCTCATCAATTTCATATCATTTTAAATTTAAGTTAAAATTTGTTGGCAATTAAATATTATCACACGTTGTTATTAATTACCAAATTTAAGATATAAATTTAAATTCTCAACTCATATCATAATCATTATCAATTTGTGTATAGATAATATCTTTATTACTAATTTTTAATGCTTTATTATTAATTTATTTTTCATTTAATAATCACTAATACAGTATAACATATTATATTTCCTCATAATTATTTTTATAGTTGCTCAATTTTAATAAGTAATATCATCAAGTTACACTGGATAAATTATAAGCATTAATTTATTTAATTGCTAAATTATACTTGTAAGTGCAAGTAAATAAAATTGCAAAAAATTTCATATAAAAATTTCATGATGCTAAGTTTATTTTAGAAAAATTAAAGCAAGGAGTTTTTTATATGGGATATAAACATCTTGGCATAGATGAAAGAATTTATATTGAGAATCAATTGAAATTTAAATTAAAAATTAGTGAAATAGCTAAAAATCTTAATCGAAGTATTAGTACTATTATTCGAGAAGTTAATAGAAATAAAGATAATAATCATTATTTTTCATTAATTGCACAAAATAAAGCAGAAAATAGAAAACAATCACATGTTTATTTTCATAAGTTTAAAAATAGAGAATTAGTAAAATATGTACAACAAAAATTATTATTAGGTTGATCGCCTGAACAAATTTATGGAAGAATTAAAAATTTTCATAAAGAATGAATTATTAGTTTTAAAACAATTTACAATTGAATTTATTCTGGATTACTTGAAAAGGTTACTAATAAAAATTTAAGAAGAAAAGGTAAGAAACGAAAATCTCAAGAAAATCGCGGTAAATTTAATGGTAAATCAATTAAAGAACGAAATGTTAATGTTAATAATCGCATAACTGTTGGCCATTGAGAGGGTGATACTATAGTATCATCACGAGGTAAAAGTAAATCATGTTTAATAACTTTAGTTGAAAGAACATCAAGATTTACTTTAGCAATGTTAGTTGAAAATAGAACTACTAAAGTTATTAACGAAAACATTAGCCATTATTTATCAATTCTTCCAAATAATCTTGTTAAAACTATAACATTTGATAGAGGTAAAGAATTTGCTAATTGACAACAACTTGAAAAAAATTTAAATGTGAAAATTTATTTTGCTAATGCATATTCACCCTGACAAAGAGGTACTAATGAAAATACTAATGGGTTAATTAGAGAAAAATTTCCTAAAAAATTTAATTTTTCAAATACCACGAAAAATGCAGTTCATAAATTTATATTGTCTTTAAACCATAGACCAAGAAAAATACTAAATTATCTTTCACCAATCGAATATTTGGTTAGAAAAATAATTTAGTTGCACTTAACTTTACAATTAGGCATTTAAAAATATTTTTGATTTGTGGTAGATATTCCGTTAACTGTTCTTTGATTAATACTTCGTTGAAAAGATGTTCCTGCAGACCCCGTTGTCAACAACGGTTGATGGGGTCATGGTATTAAAAATTTTTTTAATTAAATTATAGGACACCATTCTCTATTGTCACCATATAACCAGCTATTTCACTGGTTTAACATCGTTATAATTATCACCATAAAAAAGGGGAATTAATGCAATTCATAACCTTTTAAGGAACATAACTTTCAAAAACATAGCCCCCTCTTACCTTCTTATTAATGTTTATAACTTAAATATCAAATAAATATTTTTGGGAAAAAACAGCATCGATTTGTTCTTTCGATTAGTCAGTAATCGCTCGTGACTCGTTAATTCAATTGATGAATTAAAAGGAAACAAGATCTTTAACACAGCAATTTCATTATTTTTTAATAATGCTAAATAATTGGTTTCCATATAAATTTTAATACGATAACTTTTATTCTATAATTAAGCATTATATTTTAGCATAAACTTGATTAGTTTTTACTCAGGATGATCATAAATAATCGTTGCCGTATAAACAATATGATCAACATTATCTGCTATTGTTTTTATAATTATGGCAAATACTATTTCTTGCACCAACAATTGCTGATATAAAATTTCATTTGTTAAACTATCACGAATTAAAAGCGCCATCACAAGAAATAATCGATGTTTTTATTTTTAACTTAACAAAGTATTATTTTTTCACCCCATTAAATCTAATTGTTCCGATGCTAAAAACAACTTATAATTGCTAACCAATTGATATGTTTGTAATGCTTAATATGTTTCGATTTTAATTTAATAACCTTTACCAACAATTGTTCCATATAAATCAGTAATTATATACGGATATTTTTAAACAAGATTCATGATAATCAATTTACTTTCCATATATTTCCTCTTAATTATAACTAAATAAATTGCTTTCGTAGCTTTATTTTAATCTTTTGATTAATTCCCACTAACATTTTTTGACCACTCTCGCCTTTAAAACTAATTCACCCTAGTCCGGCAATAAATAATGAATAATTCCCTGGTTCTTTAATTTCAATTTCTCGCTCTATTCAGTCCCAATAATTTTTTAATCGAATTGATAAGGTACTTAAATTTTGCCTAAAATAATAATCTTTATTCATCAACTTGGTACGATGTAATTTTAAATTATTATTTTTATAAAAATGAAAACTTGTTTTACCACCTTGTAAATAAGAAAATATCGCTAACCCTTCATAAAAAATTGCTTGTTCGGCATTTAATTGAAACGTAATTGGTTTTAATAATTGTTTGGTAATCATTCTTTTATCATTATTGGCAAGATAAGTAACAATACTATGTTCATTAACAATCCCTGGGGTGTCATAAATCCTATATCTTGTTCCTAAGTTAACAACAATCTTGTCTAAGGTTGTTGCAATATTATTTGAAACAGTAATCTTTTGTTGTTGCTTGGTTAACTTAATTAAACTATTTAATAAGGTACTTTTTCCTGTATTAGAGCTACCAACAAAGACAACATTATTTGTCTGACATTTAAGGTAACGTCATAATTTATCTAACCCATAATTATTAAAACCACTAACTAAAATAATATCCTCAATCTTGCTAAAGATAATTGAACTAGTAAATAGTTCACTAATATAACTAATAATTTTCTGCTTATTAATTAATTTATCCACTAAATCAATTTTATTAATAATTAAGGTAATTTTATTGTTTTGGATCAGTTGTTCTAATTCAAAGTTTCGCGACCCATCTAAATCATAAATATCTAAAACATAAAAATAATGTCAATTTAAGTGATAATCTCGTTGTAACTTTGCCAAAAAATCAACTTTAGTAATATTATAATGAATTAATTCATTATAATGGGTTAACCGAAAACAACGATAACAATAATCTTTGGTTAATGTTTCAACATAACCAAGTTGGTTATGTTTGATATTTTGTAAGACAATCCCACACCCACTACATTTTTTATAAGATACCATAATATAATCCACACTCCCTTTCATCAAAAAACCTTTTATATAAAAGGTTTTTGCACTAACCGTTTATAAAGTAAATTTTCTAATAAACCCATTAACCACTTTTATTCATTAACTCCTGTTACTGGGACTATCAAAATAATTTCCATACGATCACGGTTAAAAAATAAAATATCTGTAATTAATTAATTACCAACCATAATTATTTCACAGAGGTTAACATTAAATTGACGGGAAATAATTAAGAAATACTTTAATAAGGGTTTTTTATCATTTAAATAATAATATTGAATCCCGGCTTTTTCAACAAAACGTTCGACTCGTTTACAGGCATTATTGAAAACTAAAACAAAGATCACCTTTAATTTTCTCTTTTTAACCTTTTGAATTAAATTTAAATTATCGACATTTGAAATTCCTTGATAAAAAGAAGTTAAGTGTTATCTAAATCATAAATAAAAAATTTAATACAATGTTTTTAAAATGATTAAAGATTAATTTTATTAATATTTTTAACATAAATTGATGGTTTAAAATAATTTGTAAATTGTAAATTCAAATGCCATAATTTATTTAATTTTAATTTTATTATAACACAAAAAATAAGTATTCAATATAATTTTATTTTTAAAATTATTGTATTTTTATCTTAAATTTATTAATTTTGACATGCCTAATTGTAAAGTTAAGTGCAACTAAATTATTTTTCTAACCAAATATTCGATTGGTGAAAGATAATTTAGTATTTTTCTTGGTCTATGGTTTAAAGACAATATAAATTTATGAACTGCATTTTTCGTGGTATTTGAAAAATTAAATTTTTTAGGAAATTTTTCTCTAATTAACCCATTAGTATTTTCATTAGTACCTCTTTGTCAGGGTGAATATGCATTAGCAAAATAAATTTTCACATTTAAATTTTTTTCAAGTTGTTGTCAATTAGCAAATTCTTTACCTCTATCAAATGTTATAGTTTTAACAAGATTATTTGGAAGAATTGATAAATAATGGCTAATGTTTTCGTTAATAACTTTAGTAGTTCTATTTTCAACTAACATTGCTAAAGTAAATCTTGATGTTCTTTCAACTAAAGTTATTAAACATGATTTACTTTTACCTCGCGATGATACTATAGTATCACCCTCTCAATGGCCAACAGTTATGCGATTATTAACATTAACATTTCGTTCTTTAATTGATTTACCATTAAATTTACCGCGATTTTCTTGAGATTTTCGTTTCTTACCTTTTCTTCTTAAATTTTTATTAGTAACCTTTTCAAGTAATCCAGAATAAATTCAATTGTAAATTGTTTTAAAACTAATAATTCATTCTTTATGAAAATTTTTAATTCTTCCATAAATTTGTTCAGGCGATCAACCTAATAATAATTTTTGTTGTACATATTTTACTAATTCTCTATTTTTAAACTTATGAAAATAAACATGTGATTGTTTTCTATTTTCTGCTTTATTTTGTGCAATTAATGAAAAAAATAATGATTATTATCTTTATTTCTATTAACTTCTCGAATAATAGTACTAATACTTCGATTAAGATTTTTAGCTATTTCACTAATTTTTAATTTAAATTTCAATTGATTCTCAATATAAATTCTTTCATCTATGCCAAGATGTTTATATCCCATATAAAAAACTCCTTGCTTTAATTTTTCTAAAATAAACTTAGCATCATGAAATTTTTATATGAAATTTTTTGCAATTTTATTTACTTGCACTTACAAGTATAATTTAGCACATAATAAAAATAATTTAATATTGGCGCTGTGTAGATACAAACGGCCAAATTTATATATTGATTAGATTAATAATAAAATATTTTTAATAAATTGCAACCATTTTTTCAAAAAAATATTTTTTTGATTATTTTATTTCATTTTAAGTACGTTTAAGTATACTAAAAATAATTTATTAGTTTTTAAAATTTATTAATTTTAATTAATATTTCCTTAATTGTAAATATATTTTAGACACTTTATTAAATATTTTGTATTAAATCCAATTAATTTTTATAATTTAATGATTTTATTGGAGCGCGTAAAATATTAGGTTGGTGGGAATTTTCCAAAAACTAAGAAAAAGACAGAAATAAAATTATGTCTTTTTTAATTATGTTAAAATTGTCGTTAACCTTGCCTAGTTTAAGAAAACAACAGCAAAATCAACTAAATAAAGCTCTCCTGTTTAGGAGATATTGTTTAACCAAGCAAGTGAGGATAAATAATATAGGGGTGGCCGTACCTCTACGACACAATGTTGCAATTCTTTTAGACAATATAAAGAATTATCGTGTTTTTTTTGGGGGGGATAAACCTTTAATCTGCAATGGTTAAGGGGTAAGTGTCCCACAATAAAAAAATTTAGAAATCTTAATATTTATAAGGAGGTTTTGCGAGTGTCTTTAAAAGAACTCTGTTGAAAAGAGTTAAAAATTAAAGTACAAAATAAATCAACACTAATTAACAAATGTCAGTGTTATATCAATGAGTACTTTTTAAAATTAACCAAAAACAGAAAGGGTGGTTGATATTATAAAAAATATTTTCGGCATTGTTTAACGAGGTTATAATTTATTAATAAACAAAAAATAAATGCTAAACTTTGATTTTTAAATTTGCAATGCCAAAATAATCATCAAATTATTAAAAAATTAATTTTTAAGAAAAATAAATGATGAATTATTAATATCAAAAATTAGGAAAAATAAGTATATATAGATGTAAAAAATTTCACAAAGTGGTCAAGTTGGAACACTAAAAAATAAACGAAGTGGGGAGGAATATCTGATAAGGTTAATCAACTAATTAAATTGGTACTACACGGGCATAATAGTAATCGCGAGTGATTAACCAAACCAATACCTAAGGGAAATTCTGCCTAAATGAGAAAAAGCAATAAAGTTATTTAACAAATAACTAGTGAAAAATAAAAAAAGGAGAGTAAGTAATTGTCTTAACTCTCTCTTTTTCTATAACAAAAAAATAAATGAGGAAAAAATATATATGCTCGAAAATAATATTAAAAATACAATTAGCGATTTTAATTAACGAAATTAAAACAACAACAGATAACAATTTAAGCAATTTAGAACAAATTACGGAAGCTTTAATTGATAAAGTTAACAAAATTGAAAATATTTTAAATCAAATACGATAAAAGATAAATTAAACCAACTTTTTATTAAAATTAGTTGGTTTTTTATTTTGCAACAATAAAAAAGAAAGGAGATAAAACATGTATTTAGTTATAAAAGATTCGGATAATATAAAAGATCATTATAAAATAACGGATTTAATTTCAAAAAATAATTATCACGAAGAAAAAGAAAACTTTTGATATAAATTTGGTTTAGAACAATATTGAACAGGATATTGATGAACAAATAATGTGATAGATTACGTAAAAGATATTAGTAAATATTTAGAAAAAAGTTTAAAGAATTACAAGAAAAATCATGAAGTGAAATTATAGAAAATTATGTTGAAGATAAATTTGATTATAAATTGGTAAATCATTTATCTAATATTAATTGACAAAAATAGTCAGACAAAAATATAGAACCAGTTCGTTAAAAATTGGTTTTTTAGTTTAGTTAATTATTTATTTTTAAACTACCATTGGATAGTGATAATTTTAGGAAAATAAAATTAAAAGCAAAAAATAAAGCAAGGTGTTAAATATGGTAAAAATAATTTATTTAAACCAAAATTTAATTTCACAATAAATAAATAATAAAACTCATATTTTAATAAACAAACAAAAAGATTGCGTTGTTTGAGATAAAAATGGTTTAGGTTTATCAAGTTATCAAAATTATTTTAGTTTAGAAATTAATGAAAATAAAAATTATGTAGTCCATAGTATCATTAATAATAAAAGTAATAATATTATGGGAAAAAATTTAATTTTATCTTTTGAAAAATTAAAAAAAGAAAACAAAAAGCAGTTTAATTTGAAAAATAAAAATGATGATAATAATGATTTACTAAATGAATATAATAATTATTATTATAACAAAATAACATAACGAAAATTAACAGCAACAGAACTAAAACAATTACTAGAAGATTTAGAAAATATTGATAATCCTAATTATTGAGATAATGGTTTTTATTTAGGATACAAAAAATGTGATAAAAAATAAAAAAATTTAATAATTAATATAATTGTTAAAAATATAGGAGAAAAAATAAAATGAAAAAAATAAATAAAGAAATGTCAGATAAAATAATGGGGTATATAATTAATTCTTATTTTGATAATTTAAAAAATATAATATGTAAATTACATATAAAAGGCAATTTTATAAGGAAACTGAGCAAATGTTATATAATATAATTAATAAATTTGAGGTGAAAAACTAAAATGATACCATTTAAAAATATAGTTTTACATGGATCTTTTTAATAATTAATATTAAAATATTAAAGATGAAATTAATAATTACGAAGATAATTATATTTTAAATGTTGATGAAAATAATATTATTGAATATTTATTTATAAAATATGAAATAAAACATATTAATTTATTTTTTGATAATTGATTTTAATAAGATTATAAAAAGAAAAAATAACTCCTACTATGTTTGATATAATTTCAAATTAAAGCACAAATGGATAGCAAAATCAGAAAAGCACTAAATGATAATAATGATAACCAAGGATGAATTGAATTTTTCAATCTAACCTATCAGTTAGAAAAAAGCAATAATGGTTATTTTATAAAAACAATAATTAACATCAATAATTATCAAAGTGGCAATTATGAAATGTGAGAATTTAAAATGCCACTAACTTTTTATAGTGATTATAATATTGCTAATGCTAAAAATAGAATTGAAAACTAATTAAAACAAACAATTATTTATCAAAGTGATACAATCAACCAATATTTTAGATAAAAGTAATTGAAAAGCAATTAAAAATATCTTAGATAATAAAATATTTAATGTTTTAAGCAAAAACGGAAACATAATAGAATGAAAAAACTTATTAAACCTAATTATGCTTTAATAACAGAAAATAATAATTATTATCTTAAAACAAGTTTTAATATTTTTAATCATTTAACAGAACAATGAGAAAATTGAGTTTTTAAAAGAAAACTCAATTTTCTCATTAAGTGCAAAATATTGAAAAAGTAAATTACAAGAACGAATTTTAATAACACCAGGAAAAATTAGTGATGAAAATGGGGTTGCAATGATTAATGATATCGAAGAAGTTATTAATAACACGGTGAGGAAAAGGAAAATAAATACAATAAAGGAATAATAAAATATTATACAACAACATTTTTCAATACATCGAACCAAAGGAAAATAATAATGATTCTAATTATGATTTTGTTAAAATAAATTGGGTTAATTTAAACGCTGTTAATGGTTTATACACATATACTTTTTTAAAAATAAAGAAAAAATTAGTAATGATAAAGGTTTTGAGTTAGAAAATAATAAAATATTTGAATTATTAAAAAACATAGAAGAAGCTTGAAATAAGCAACAACAAAAATATAGCAAGGCTCAAAAATCAACTTTTAAAGAATTTTGTGATAAACATAATACTTACATAGAAATTGTTTTGCCAGCAACAAGACAAGAATGATTTGAAAAAAATGGGAATATGTCAATTTACAGATATTTCAAGTATGAGACAAAAAACATATACTCGTAAATGGGGGCAGTTAATCTCTGAAAGCATAAATTATCATAAATTAAATGAATAAACTAACATTAAAATAAATTTTATGAAACAGTGAATGAAAAATAATCTTAAAACAGATATCGGGTATTTGTATTCAGCAGTTCATATCGATGAAACAACACCCCATATTCATTTTGGTTTTATCCCAATTAGTAAAGTTTTTTCAAAAAAACTTAATGAAGAAAGATACATTATTAATAATAATCAGATTTTTGGAGGTAAAAAACAACTACAAAAATTAAATAATTATCATGATAATTATTTAACAAAAGCAGATTATGAAATAGAACATGGTAAAAGTGGGGTAAAGGTAGTTATAATACTATTAATTTTCGGCAAGTTAAAGAATTTGAACGAAATAAGTTAGAAAATTAAATTAATAATATATTTTATTAATATAAGTTTACCAAAAATAATGCCAAAGAATTTAGCAAATTAAAAAGTATTAGTGATGATTACGACGGTTTAATTTCATAAATTAAACAATATTTAAGATATGAAAATAATTTTACAGATTATGAAATAAACCAATTAACTAAATATTTAAATTTATCAGAAAAAATGAAATATTACAAAATTATAACTACTGTTGCTAACCCAAAAACAGCAGATTTTAAAAATATGAGTTTAATTGAACAAGAATTTAATGAAATAGTTTTTAAAATCAATCCAATTATGCAAAAAGGTTATGATTTGATCAATAGTTTAGAAAGAGAACGATAAAAATATGTGAAATAAAATAAAAAATAAAAAAACAATTTTATTGATTGGATTATTTTTTATACCAATCATTTTTATTTTTTATTTAAAATTATTTGGAATAGGTTATTCAATTTATTTTCATTGGAAAGAAATGACCAAATTTATTACTGAACTTAAACAATTTAAAATATTATTATGATGAAATTATGCAATTAAAATAAATATGGATTATTAATAACAATTGGATTAATTTTGGGTTTTTATTGCAGTTTCTTTATTTTATGTTAAAAAAACAAAAAATAAAGAAACTGCAATAAAAACAACCAATAAAATATATTTTGGAAATAGTAAATGATTAAGTATAAAAGAAATTGATGATATTAGTGATAAAATTAATATTAAAGATAATTATAAAAATACCGGTTTTGTTTTTAATTGTAATAAAAATAAAAAAGATTTATTTTTTAACTTAAAAAACAATATTCATAGTGTTATTATTGGTTTAACAGCAAACGGAAAAACACAAGGAATAGTATTACCAACAATTTATTTAAATGGAAAATCAACAACTAAACCAACTATGATTATAACTGATATCATCCTAAGGGGGAATTATATAATTTAACTAGTGGGTTTTTAGCAGAAAGTGGTTATAAAATAAAGGTTATTAATTTTCGTAATTTAGAGAAAGAAAATACTTGAAATCCATTAAAAATAATTTATGATGACTTTATTAAAATGCTAATGACAAATAATGAAAAAGAAAAAATTTTAAACCAAGAATTATTTTTCAAAAAATTTAATATAGCTTCCGTTGCTGCCGTTGCTAGTTTTAAAAAGATTTAGTTGAATGACTTAATAATCGAAAAAATACCAGCATTGCCAAAATAACGGCAAGCCAAATTTTAGCTGATAGTAAAGAAAATCGAACACTAGATGCTATTTTAATGACTGTTGAAAAAAATTTATAAGTGTTTAACAATGATTTTATTCGTAATTTAACATCCTAAAATGATATTAATTACAATGATTTTATCGAATATCCAACAGTTTTATACATCATATTCAGTGACGAAAATGATAATTACTATAAATTAATAGCAATATTAATTAGTCGAATTTATCAATTTTTAACAAATAAGATAAGTAAAACAATCGAACAAAAAATAGAAAATCAAATATATTTTATATTAGATAAATTTGCCAATTTAACAAAAATAAATAACATTGAAAAATGAGTTAGTATTTCGCGAAGTAGAAACATCTTTTCAATTTATTTTACAAGATATTAACCAATTAAAATTAAATTATGGTGATTACAATAGCAAAAATTATTTTAAATAACTGTGGGATGCATATTTTCTTACATACTAATGATTTAGAAACAATTAAATATTATAGAGAATTATTTGGAACAAAAACAATTGAACAAATTAGTATTAATGAAAATAAAAACAATATTATTGTTTCAAAAATTTTAAAAAGCCATCCTTTAATGTTAACTAGTGAGTTAGCAAATTTAAAACAAAGGCGGGGAATTGTTAAAATATCACGCTATAATCCGATGAAAATAACTTTAAAATTATAAAAAGATTTAAAGTTATCAGAAAAAACAAAACCATATAAATTAAAAGAAATTGATATAATCAATTTCAATAAAGACTATTTTTATGATATTAACAATAACAAAAAAATGAAAGAAAATATTGCTAATGAATTTACCAATTTAACAACAAAAGAAATTACAACAAATATTAATAATTTAAAAATACAATTAGCACATTACAAAAAACAAATTATAAATCTGTTCAAAATAAAACAATGATAAATTTATTTTTACAAAAAATCAAAAAATTTGAAATAGAATTAAACAAAAAACAAGAAACCAATAATTATTCCTTTTCAGAATAATTATTTTTTATAAAAAGTAAGATTTCACAAAGTGGTCAAGTTGGAACACTAAAAAATAAACGAAGTGGGGAGGAATATCTGATAAGGTTAATCAACTAATTAAATTGGTACTACACGGGCATAATAGTAATCGCGAGTGATTAACCAAACCAATACCTAAGGGAAACTATACCTAAATGAGAAAAAGCAATAAAGTTATTTAACAAATAACTAATAATAAACAAAAAGAAAATAATATAAGAAGATTACTTATTTCTCTATCCTTCTCTAATAATTTTAATATAATAAATATAATAAAAATAAATAATTAAGTATTATTTTTTTAATTTTGTATAAAAATAATTGATTTACTAAAAATTAAAATATTATTACTTTAAATTTGCTACATAATTAGTTTTATGAAAAAATTTGTATATTATAAAATCAAATTATACAACTGAAAATTAGATTAACATCATATAGAAAAATTGAAAATGATAAATATAAATAATTCATAATTAAATTTTGGTTAAAAATGTACGCATAAAGTTTTGCTAGATGGGTAAAGGTTTAAATAATTTTGAAAGAAAAGCAACTAAAAATTGATTGCCTTTTTATTTGAAAAATAAGTAATAAAATAAAATATTTAATATTAACATTAACCAAACATAATCTTAATAAAAGGTTGTAAAAACTAATTAAAATGCTTATAAAAACAACATTAAAATAATTTTTTACAACAAAAATCATACATAAAAAATATATACTTAATTTGTATGTTGAAATAATTTATAGTAAATGATTATTTTTTCTTTTTTAAAAATACCTAAGAAAACTAAACGCGACCGTTAAAAATTAACTAGTTGTAAAATACACAAAATTTGCTAACATATATTTATTATTCAATATATAAGTTTTAATCCATTACTTTATTTTAAAGGTAAACGGAATAGGTTTTAATATTAAAAGGAGGCATTAAAATGACCGACAAAACAAGATCACAAACATTTTCAATAAATATATACACAACAAGATATAAAAGATATTTTTAATCAACAAAATATTACTTTAAAGGAAAGACACGGCGGATTAACAGTAAAATTCAATAATAATGTTGATAATATTAATAAATTAGTAAACAAAAGAATTAATGATGAATTAAAAAAAATCAAATACAGATGAAATATTACAAACCAAAAGTAAAGAAGTGGCGACACAGAATTAAATTAACATAGAAAAAATAATTAATAATTTCAAAAAATATACATATAACTCTATAACAATTTTTGAAGATAAAAAAATTAAAAAATTAAGAAAAGAAATTTTTAATTTAAAAAAACAATTAAAAATTAACAAAGAAAAAGATAAAAATTTAAATGAAGAGTTGAGTATTATTAGAAATAATCTTTTTTAATTAGAATTAATTGAGTTTAAATTACTACGCGATGATTTTAATCGACTTCAAACCAAAAGAAATGAACAAAAAATAAATGATGATGAATTAAAAAAACTAAATTTTCTTAAAGAAAAAATAGAAGAAAAAGAAGAAGAAATTTCTAAAATAAAACTATTTAAAAAAATTACTAAAAGAAATTAATAATAATTGTAATAAAATTAACAAATTAGATTATAATAAAAATAAAGAAAATAAATAAATAAATATACAAAAAAATTAAATATACCATCATAAAAACCATTAACTTGATTTGATAAAAGTGATAATTTACTAGAATTAGAAAAGAAATTTCAAAAAGCAACTTCAATAAAAAACAAAGAAAAAATGCTAAGAAAAATGTCCACACTAAATAAACAAATGAAAAAATATTAAATGATAAAAAAGTTGAAAAAATTATGAAGAAATTTTACCAATTAATAATTAAGTTTATTTTATAACAATTATTGTACATGCTGATCATTCAATAACTGAAAAGATATTAACTTTTCATTATTTTAAAAATGGTGATATACAGCAACTTGTTCAACAAATAAAGAACTATAAAAATATCAATGAATATAAAAATGATATTACATTAATTGAGGTATCTTCAATTAATAAAAATAATAGTAAATATAAATTTACAACAATTAAAGATTTTCTAAAACAACATAATGATTTAAAACTAAAACAAACTAAAAATGAAAAACAAATATGATGAACTATAACTATAATTTCTTTATCTCTTATAATTTTAACTCCCATTCTTACTTTTGCTGTACCTGTAATTTTACCTGCAGCAGCAGGATTAATATTAGTTGAAAAAATTGCAATTGCTGTTTCTGATGCTGGACTTGGTACAATATTTAAAAAATTTACATCAATATTTTCAACTGCAAATAAAAAAGTCGAATCATTATGATATAATAAAATATGTAAAAATAATAAAAAAAATGAAAAAGAAAAAAACGTTAATCAATTATTAAAAATCTTACAAGTGATAAGTTAGAAATTAAATTACAAACACAATTTAATATTTTAAAACAAAAATTAGATAATAGAAAAAATAAAGGAATTAATAAATTATTAAGTAATGAAAATAATAATAACTCAAATAGTATTATAAAAAGTTCAAATATTTAACCATTAAATATTAATAATTTTAATTTATCTATACGGAAATACAATAAATAACCAAAACCAACCTTCAACAAGTGCGGGGGTATACCACTCTAATTTAATATCATAGTTTATTTTAAATAACTATTTTTAAAAAATAGTTATTTTTTATTATTTTTTACACATTTTTTGTTTTAAACATGTATACTTTTTTATTGGATATTTTAAGTGTAGAAAAAAGTATTAAAAAATAATAAAAAGAGAATATTAATATGTGAAGATCGTGTGATGAATGAACCAAAGAACAAAAAAAATAATAAAAAAAAGAGCTGAAGAAACAAATAAAGCTTGGGGATAAAAAATGAACGAGAAAGACGAAAAAAGTTGCAAACGCTCTTGTATTTAAAAAAGATAAGTCAAAAATAAATAATACAGCTTCAACAAGCAGTAATCAAAGTTCTACTAGTAAATCACAAAAAATGTAAATATTAAATATTTTAAACTGCTCAATTATCAGTTTTAGTTTTTTGTTTTTAAAAACCATATAAATTTTACCTAATTAAAAAATTTAAGTTAAATAAATTTAAAAATATCGTTTAGTTTTTAATGTATTAATAAAAATAAATATATAAAAAATAAAATTTTAGTTGAAAATAATAAACTTAAAAAATTATTATAAAAATTAGAAAGACAAAAATAATATTACTTAAATAATATGTTTATTAAATTTATAGTTTATATCTAATTTACAAACAAATAAGGATTTTTACATAATTTAACAAAATAATGTAACGTAAACAAGTACTTTTTAACAGAAACCATCTTTAATTTTGTAGAAAACTATTAATATTTTAACAAAACCTTGATTTTATTGAATTTTTAGTAAGATGTATTTTTTGAAAATGTTTATATTTGATAAGAGTTTTTAATACCACTAATTATTTTCTACAAAATTTAAGGAAACGATTGCTTACATATATTTTAAATCATTATATAATTTCATTAATTAATTTATTAACACTTAAAATGAGTAAATTTATATGATTTTAAATAGTTTTATAAAAAACATAAACTTTGGTTGAAGAAGTAAATATTGATGTTAATTTCATAGAAAAGCAAAAATTAAAAGAAAAATATGAAAACCTTGATCAATAATTAAAGGAACAAAATCGTAATGGTAAAAATGGTTTTATTTTATGAGGCAAAAAAGAAAAAACCATAAAAACTCCTTTGACAATATTATAATTAAAGTTTCTAGATTTAGTTATTATGATGATAAAGAAAAGAAATTTAAAACAACAACATTATTAAATAAATCAATTGGTTTAAAAAATAATCAAACAATTATTTTAATTGTTAAAATATCAATATGAAAAAATTGGATAGTGCTAAAAGCACAAATAGATATTAAGGATATGTTTTTTGAAAGTTAAATATATCTAATATGTCAATTACAAATATTAATAAAGAGGTTAATTTTATAAGTTATTTAAAGAGCATTTAAAAACAAAGACAGAAAAAGTAAATGTTCAAACACCATATTTGTATACTGGAGTTGATGATTCTTTTAGTAATTTAACACAAAATATAAAAAAATAGAAAAAACATGTTTAGAGTAGCATATTTTCACACTTGATATGATGAAATAAAAAGTACTAAAAATAAAAATGTTTTAAGAGATAAAAATATTTTTATCATAATGAAATCAGTGAAAAACAAATATTATTGTATTAAAAAATATAAAAAAATTTTTACATTTTTTATATCAAAATTATAATATTGAAAATTGTAAACTAACTCTTGCAGGTGACGGAGTAACATGAATTAAAAAGTTCGCTAATGAAATTGGTGCAATTTATATTTTAGATGAATTTCATTTAATGAAAGAATTGAAAACAATATTTCCTTATCGAAGAAGAAAACTTACTAAAAATTTAACGGATAATGAAAAAAATAATAAAAGAAATTTATTGAGATATGAATAAATTATTAAAAAATGGTGACCATGATAGATCGATAAAATATTTAAAAAAATTAATTACAAAAAATAGTTTTAAAAAAAGCCCTTTTTAGAAGGAAAAAGGAAAGAAATTAACAAATTTATAAATTATATTAAAAAAAGAAAAGATGGAATTAAAGTTTATAAAGAAGAATAATATATGGGTTCTTGCACTGAACCACAAATTTCTCATAATGTAAAATGGTTAAAGGGCTATGGCTCTAAATCATATAGTGAAAAAAATTTTAAAAATATGATTACAATGAAAATGGCAAAAGAGAATTATGTTGATTTAATTGGATTATATCTTAATAAGTTAAATAAAAAACTACAAAAAAACATAACTTTTATTTTAATAAAAATTACCAATTTTTAAAAAATCAAAATAATTCAATAAATATTTATTGAATTATTTTATAAATTATTATTTTTGGTTTGTAATTTTTTAATTTTATGATATAATTTAATTAATTAGAAAAGATAAATTTGTCTTTTTATTGGTTAGTTTTATTTTAATAGATAAATATTTATTAGAATAAGATATCACCAACCGAATAATTTATGCATTCCATTTTATTTAAGTAATATTGAGAAAATATTGATAAATATATTCCTTTTGGTAAACTTTGTCTCAAAATTTCATTATTATTTTCGTTTAATTCTTTTTGGATAGAACAACCAACATTAGCAAAATAAACTTTTATTTTATAAATATTTTCAAGTTTTTTTCACTTATTAAATTCTTTATCACGATCAAATGTAATTGTTTTTATTGTGCCAGATGGTTTGTTTAAAATAAATTTTATTATACTTTCTATGACATCTTTGCTTTTGATACTATTAGTTACTAGTGGGATTGATGTTTTAAATCATATATCAACCAAAGTTATAATTGCTATTTTATGGTTTTTACCAACTATAGTATCTCCTTATAGATGACAAAAGACATTTATTGCTTTGATATTTGAAAATTCAATATTACATTCAATAATTGTTCGACAATTATTAACTTTTCTATGGTTTTCTGTTTTATTATGTGGTTTATATTTACCTTTTCTTAATAAATTTTTTTATTAAAATTATAACGATAAAAGTTAAACATATTATATATAAGGTATTTGAACAGATAAAATCTTTGTCAATATTTCTTTATATTTGTAATAGTATCTAGTGAATATTGTTCATAATTAACTAAATAATTAATAATTTCGAGGTAAATTTTATTTAATGTTTTTTTGTTTGCAACCGGCTTTTTTGTTTTTATTACTATTTTTAACTCGCTGGCACTTTCACTTGTAAGTGAGTGCCAGCGAGAATTAGTTATATAATATTTATTATTATCGCCACCGCCCACCCCTAGTGAAGCGGATGGCGATATATTATTTAATAATCGACAGTTGTTTTTATAAGGTAAAGTCAGAGAATTATCTCTATTATTCCACATCATTTCAGGTCAAAACGTTCAGTTTTTAAAATAAATTTACTTGCACCTTGAAGAGATTGGTGCTATTTTTGTGGTTTTTAAAACCGCTACCACTTTTAAAAAGTAATATCTATCGCCAAATTTATTTATAAAGTGACCATCTCAATATTTATTGTGGTTCGATGTTGACCTTGCACTTATCACGACTACCGCTTAGTTCTAATAAACTAGCATCGATTTACATATTTCCTCATATACTATTTCAGTACTTGCCTCGGCTGGCTGTGGTAATGAGTTTAAACTCATGCTATGATAAAATCACTTAATTATTTAAAATAACCGTTCCACACTGCATTAAGTTGTTTTTTAAAATCAAAATTTTAAAAAACCAGTTTCTCAATCAAAGATAATTTTTGAATTTTCTAGTTTCTGATAAAATAGCTTTTGTTTTTTATCTTTTGTACGATTTAATAAATATTTATGTTTTTCACAAGTTAATAAAACTTTATTTGATAAAAATTCTTCAATAATGAATGATGTTGCTTTAAAAATATTGATTTATAGTGATTATCAATATCACAAATTTTTTGTTTTTTAATTATCATTACCTCATTTTAGTGATTGCTTTATTCAAATAAAAAAACCAATAATAGTTGTTTTTTTGGAGCTTAATCATAAACGATGAACATTTTAAAAATTAGTTTATGCCAAAAACATTTTTGAAAACTTCATCATATGTTCCAACCGGAATAATATTTAAAGTTTCTTGCACTTCTTTTGGAATATCTTCAATATCCTTGATATTCTTATGTGGAATTAAAATTGTTTTTAAACCACTACGGTTTGCGGAAATTGATTTTTCCCGTAACCCTCCAATGGGTAAGACTTGTCCTCGCAAGGTAATTTCTCCTGTCATCCCAATATCTTTCGAAACTGGACGATTACTTAACGCACTAATAATTGCGGTTGTTAAAGTAATTCCCGCTGATGGTCCATCTTTGGGTACTGCTCCTTCAGGAACATGAATATGAATATCGTGGGTTTCAAAGAATTTTGGATCAATGTTAAACTTATCAGAATTTGCTTTAACATAGTCTAAAGCAATTGAGGCTGATTCTTTCATTACGTCTCCTAATTTCCCGGTTAAAATTAATGAACCTTTTCCTAAGAAACTATTAACTTCAATTGGCAAAATATCGCCCCCAAATTGGGTATATGCTAACCCTGTTACAACCCCAACTTGTGATTCTTTTTCTTTTTCAGTATGTTCAAAACGACGTTTACCTAATAGATCATTAACTGTGCTTGGTTGCACAACTAAGTTTACCATTTCTTTATTTAAAAATTTAACAATAAATTTCCGTACAATAGCATTTAGGTCCCGCTCTAACTGACGAACTCCTGCTTCACGAGTATAATATTTAATTACTTCATTAACTGCATCATCGGTAATTATTAATTGACCATCAGCTAAACCATTATTACTTAATACTTTTGGTACTAAATAATCTTTGGCAATATGGAATTTTTCCAATTCTGTATATGATGATAATTGAATAATTTCCATTCGGTCAATTAATGCTTCGGGAATATTATCATAATAGTTTGCTGTTGCAATAAACATAACATCACTTAAATCATATGTTTCTTCTAAGTAATGGTCAGAAAATGCTGAATTTTGTTCTGGGTCTAATACTTCTAACATTGCACTAGCTGGGTCACCACGGTAATCTGATGCCATTTTATCAATTTCATCTAATAAGAACAATGGATTGATTGATCCAGCGCGTTTCATTGATTGAATAATGCGTCCTGGCATTGCCCCAATATATGTTTTACGATGACCACGAATTTCTGATTCATCTTTTACTCCTCCCAATGCCATTTTAACAAAATTACGTCCTGTTGCTTCGGCAATTGATTTTGCTAAACTTGTTTTTCCAACCCCTGGTGGCCCAAATAAACATATAATTTGTCCTTTTAAAGATTTTGTCATTGTTTTAACCGCTAAGTATTCAATAATACGTTCTTTAACTTTGTCTAAGCCAAAATGGTATTTATCTAGCACTTCTTTCGCAAACTTTAAATCATTTTTTTCATCGGTTTTTTGTCATCACGGAATTTGCATCATTCAATCAATGTAAGTTCTAATAATATTTGATTCACTTGATGCTTGTGGCAAGGCTTCATAACGAGTGATTTCTTGTTCAATTCTTTCTTTAATATTTTTTGGAAATAATTCTTTTGCTAAGCGTTCTTTATATATTTTCATTTCATCCGCTGCGCCATCAAATTCATCTAGTTCATCTTTAATTGCTTTTAATTTTTCCCGTAAATAATATTCCCGTTGTTGTTCATCAACGCGTTCTTTAATTTTTTTACTAATTTTATTGTCAATATCATTAGCTTGTTGTTTATTAACTAAATGATCAAAAATTATTTGAAGTCTTTTTTCAACATCTAATTCTTCAATAATTTCTTGTTTTTTTGCCACTGGAATAAATGGTAAAAACTGGGCAATGGTATCAACAACTTCATTCCCGTCAACTGAATCACCAATTTGATCTAGTAAATCTTCTGGTAAAATATCTTGCAATTCCATTAATTCTTTAATATTAGCAATTAATTTTTCAACAATTTTATCTTCTGATTGAACAAATGATTTTAAAATATCAATATCAGCCGCATAAAATTCACCTTCTTGTAATTCTAAAAGTTTTACTCGATCAACGGCTTTAAAATTAACTGTTAAACTACTATCTTCCCATACTTTGCGAATTTTTAATTCTGCTAAAATACCAATCCGATAAATTTCCGATAATTTCGGATTATCTTCTAACGGTTTTTTCTGGCTAACTAAAACAATATGATTATCAAAACCATTACTAGCTGTATTTACTGCTAAAATTGATTTATCGCGTCCTACCTCCAATACTTGTTCAAAGCCTGGAAAAATATAACTACCTCGCGTTACTAAAACTGGTACATTTTTTAATTGTGTTGTTTTTGAATCCATCTTCAAAACACCCCTTGTTTCTTTTCTTCACTTATATTAAAAATATCTTGTTATATTTTCCAAAATATCGCAATAATATCGCAATATAAATTAAATTACAAAAAAAATCACCACACATATGCTTTATTATATCTTATATTCTAAAATAAGGAATGATGGTTTTAATACTTAATAATATCAACATTATACCACAAAAAACAGGAAATTCAGCACCTTTACAATCTAATCTCCTACCGATATAAAAATAAACATTTTTTGTTAGTTTTTATTATCCGTTATTTTCATATAAAAAAGAAAACACCTTATTATGAATAACTTGTTCTTTTACTTGTTGATCAGACACTAATTTCGTTTCTTTTAATGTTTTCCCGTCAATCACAAATTGTTTTCCTAATTTCTCATATTGTTCATTAATTTCTGCTTCAGTTGCAGTAATTTTTTCTTTTTGAACAACAGCATCAATAATAATATTATTTTCTAATCGATTTTTAGCATCTTTAAATAACTCATCAAAAATATCTTTTTCAGACATTCCTGTTCGTTTCTTATAAGTTTTGATATTCATTTGTTGTCCTCGCAATTTTTGCTCAAATTCATGTTTTAATTGATTTGTTTCTTTTCGAACAATTGACTCTGGTAAAGTAATCTTTGAATCCTCAGCAATTAAAAGGAATAAATGGCCAATAAAATGATCATATTCTTGTTTGATTGATTGTTCATAAATATTATTTTTAACATACGTTTTTAACTTGGTTAATGTATCAATTCCTTTTATATTAACGTCTTTTGCTAAATCATCATTTAATAGTGGTAATACTTTTTCTTTAACCTCTTTAATATTTAATTTAAAAACAGCAGCAACTGAACGCAATTCTTCAACATGATAATCCGCAGGGAAAGTAACATTAATTGATGTTTTTTCCCCAGCTTTTAAACCAATCATGGTGTTTTCAAAACCTGGAATAAATTGATTGCTACCAATTTCCAAGGTAAAATCTGTTGCTTTGCCACCTTTAAATTGTTTTCCATTAACAAAACCTTCAAAGTCAAAAATTACGGTATCACCTTTAGCAATTTTCCCTGTTACTTCTGATTCTCCTTTTTTTTCTGTTTTTGCTTTAAAAACAGCAAAACGATTACGAATTTGATTAATATTATCTTCAATATCTTTTTCTTTTATTTCAATTTTTTCTTTTTTTAAGTGCTCATCAGCAAAACCAGTATATTTACTAATTTCAACTTTTGGTTTTAAATCAAATTCTAATTGTAGAATATATACTGCTATACTAATTTTTTTAACACTTGAAACAGGAGAAGAAAATGGATCAATATCTGATTTTTGATCAAACGCAAATTTATAGGCCTCATTAACAACTAAATGATGCGCTGCATCTAAAATTTTTTCTTCCGTTAAATGTTTCTTTAATAAATTAGCTGGTACTTTCCCTTTACGAAAACCAGGAACTTGTAATTGTTCTCCTGCTTTATTTTGGGCCTTTTTAATACAATTGGATCATTCTGTACCATCAATGGTTACATACCATCTTCCAATTCCTTTACTCTCGATTATTTCAGCTCTAAATTTCATACTATACTCCTTAATTAATTATTGCATATAATTAATTATAGCAAAAAGAATGGTTTTAAATAACCTTTTTGCTAATTTTTATTTTGTCCCCTAAGGCTTTTTTTCAATCATAAATATTTTAAGGGTGTTTTTGATCAAAATAAATAACATATTTTTTCACTATTTCATTTTGCACTTTAAATTGATCAGCCAACACTTGTAATGTTATGTTTTCTCCATACATCCGATGCCCTTGATATATAATAGAAATCGCTAATTCTCTTGTTTCATTATGTTCTAAAAAATAAGGATATAAATTATAATAATATGTTTCTAATAAATACAAGCAAGTATGGTATAAACCAGGATTATCGTTATAAACTAATTGATCTAATAATTTCATAACAACTTTAACCTGGTCACTATCTTTATATAGAATAATTTTGGTTGGATCTAAATTAAAAACACCATTTATTTTTTTAACTTGAAATACCTCAGTAATTTCTTGTTTTTTTAAAAGATATAATAAATAAATTTTAGCAAAATTAGAAACATTTTTATTAAGGAAATATTTACGAATAACTGGCAGAATTTGACGTAAATTTTGATCTTTTAAATATTGAAAAGCTAATAATTGTGTTTCTTCATCAAGTGGATTTGCTAAAATAGCACTAATTTTTGCTAATGTTCAAACAGTCGTTTCGCTAGGTTTTTGTTCACGGATTTTCGCATTAACTTCTTGTAACAAGATTTTTAATTTTTTTTCAATATGTTGTGGAACATACGGCATCATTAATTCATCATTAATTTTTATAAAGGCTCCATCATAATCATTATTATTAATTAATTCCTTAATTTCATCAATTAACTCATCATAATAATTTAATGGTGTTTCCATTTAATAAGTCCTCCTGCCATGAATTTATCATTTATATTTATTATAACAATTTTAAAAAATAAAACCTTATTTAAAAACTTAAATAAGGTTTTAAATAAGGTTTTTTAACTTAATTACAATTTAAAAAATGGCGCCCACGGAGAGATTCGAACTCCCGACCCTACACTTAGAAGGCGCATGCTCTCTCCTACTGAGCTACGTGGGCATACCATAAGAATAATAACACAAATTAAAGTTTATTTTCAATAAAATAATTTTGATTTTTTAAAAATAAATTTCATCAATAATATTGTAATCATGTAATTATTCTTTTGTTTTTTTTTTTTTTGTTGATCTTGTAATAACAAATTGTTTTTTGAGATGGATTACTGCCCTATAAATTACAATAAAAATAGCACTATTAAAACTAAATTTCAATAAATTAAAAGGAATAACTACTGGAATTAAAATACTTTTAAATCATTGCACTGTCTCACTTGGAAAATGTAAGAAATTAGCATACATATCACAAATAAATAATAAATTAAATAAAGTCATTAAAAATGACACCGCAATTGTTGCGATAGTAACATTAATTATTGTAATTAAATAATCAATTTTCTTTGAAGCACAATCTTTAATCAAACAATTAATAATCCTGTTAACAAAAATATCTCCTAATAAAAAAATAAATAAAAAGATTAAATCTGCTAACATTAGAGCAAATGCATCAATTGGACTATCCCCTAAATAAAGAATTCGTAATCAACTCACACTAATTGTTAAAAAAGAAGCATAAATAATACCAAACAAACAAACAGTTAATAATATTAAAAAATCAGTTAATTCAATTTTTAAAAATGGCATAACTGGAAAAACTGCTAAATTTAATATTTTACTTATTCATGACAATAACACATATAAAGCAACAACAATCGCCACTGCTACGACTCTTTTTGTATCTAAGTACAATAAATTTTTTAATTTTGTTTGCATATTATCACCTTGCTTAATTATAAATTATTTTTAAAATATAGCAAAGTAAAAAACTATGTTCCAATATTATTGTTAATCTGATACCTAAAATAATATTCGGTCAGTAAATAAAAAAAATTATATATTATCCTTTCAAATAGCAATAATAACAAATATAAATTTTTCAAAATAATTACGGATTTAATTGTTAAAAATAACTCCATATAAACTTATAATTACCTGAATTGTAAAATTAAATTAATGTATAAGTTCCAATAAGTTGAATTATATTTATGTGGACTTTCAAAAAAAATATAATTATGAAGAAAGTAAGAATATAAAAATAGGGAAGAAATTCATCGATATATGAATTTAAAAAACAAATTGTTTTACTTTATCAAAATGGCAAAACAATTCTTGAAATTTTTAAATAATATAAGGTGTCAAAATCAACTATATATCAGTTAATTGAAAAATTTCATAATTCTGGATTTTTTAAAGCAAAAGATAATCGCACTGTTGAAGAAAATTAACTGATTGCCTTGCGAAAATAATTAATATAATTATAAATGAAAAACAACCTTTTAAAGCAAGCGGCGCTGATAATTGGCAAAAAATAGAAATTATTAACAATAATAAAGAAAAATATTCTGTGCGAAAAATTGGTCAAAGAGGATTAAAATTAAAGATAGTAAAATCAACATATTACTATAAAAATTAATAAATGTGGCTATGGTTGATGTTAATAATTATGAACAAGAAATTATCAATGCATTTATTATAATGATAATCGCCAAAATTTATGGATCTTGTAAAATTAAAGATTTTTTAATCAGAAAGATATTATCTTATCGCGAAGAAAAATTCATCAAATTATGATTAAAAATTAGTTAGTATCTAAATATACCAAATTAAAATATTGTAATCATAAGTTGGTGGTTAATAACGACGAAATTAGCAACGTTTTAAACTGTGAATTTAATAATTAATAATAAAACACAACCCAATGAAGTTGTTGTTAGTGATTTAACATATGTTCAAGGTGGTGTTAAATGACATTTGACATTATCCTTTGTTTGTTGATTGACTTGTTTAATCGTGAAATAATTGGCTATAGTGTCGAGACAAATAAAACAATACAACTAGTGCAAGAAACCTTTTATTCAATTACAATACCATTAAAACAAATTACGTTATTTCATAATAACTGGAGTAATGAATTTAAAAATAAAATCATTGATAATACCTTAAATATTTTTAACACCAAACAATCATTAAGCAATAAAAGCTATCTTTATGATAATGCTGGGGCTGAAACAATTTACAAAAGTTTTAAAAAATAATTTGTTAAGAGGCAAAAATTTATAAATTTAACCCAATTAAAATACAAATTATTTGACTTTGTGCATTGATATAACAATATTTGAATTCATGGTAGTTTAAATTATTTAATACCCTGTTGAATTTAGAAAACAACAGTCCATATAAAAAGTGTCTTAAAATTTGTTGTTAATCCAGGGACAGTTAAAAAAATAAAGAAAAACCTTTATAATTATATTTTTAATAAAAAAATGTTTTAATGATAATAAAGTTGTTGGTAATTTTAATAATTGTAAATTGTAATTTGTTATAATTTTATTAACTTTTTATTATTTAGTTTTACAGTATACACATTAAAAAACCAACTCATTTCTAAGTTGATTTGTTGCACATCATATTATAGTTTACATTTTGTGCTATTGATAATATTTGTTGATTTTAGAATGTTCATTAATAAATCATGTAAACATTTAATAATTTGAACTAATGGGACAACTTTATTTCGATATTCGGTTATCTTAACGGTAATTTCAATGCGTTTTTTTGGTGTTAATCCAATGACAAAATCATAACAAGCTTGTACCTCTTCAATAATTTTTTCTTTATTAAATTCTTGTAACTTGATTTTTCCTTCATTATAATTTTTTTCAATTTGATTAATATTTTCTAATTGTGCTTTTAATTTTTCATCTTCTTTTTCAACCGAAAAATCAGTTAAAATAATATCTCTTTGTAAAAAGAAACCTAGTTGATTTACTAAATTTCAAATTTCTAAGGCATCATTAGTATTATTAATATCTGTGATACATTTATCAATAGCTTCATCAAGACCTTTAATTTCATCATCATAAATTTTTGTCAATTCCCCAACTTCAACTTTCATCATATTGACAAAAAGTTTATTTAAATCAATGGGACTATCTTCTTTTGCACTAGTAATAAAATCATTTAAAAACCGTGGTAATGGAATAATCGCATTAAATAACTTACTTACTTCAATTAAAGTAGTAACTTTTTTCTGATCAATTTCCTCGGGTTTTTTATCTTGCAAATATTCTGTTCTAATATCGTCAAATAATGATTTTATTTCGGTTTTAACAAAATTAAATAAATCCTCAAAATTAATTTTAAACTTTGCTCCCGCTAAAAAAGCTTCTATTTTTGGATTTTTTTCGGCCGTATCTTTTCCGTAGTCTTTTTCAAAAAGATTAATATATTTTATCAAATAATTAATCATCCCTTTTTCAACATCTGCTCAAAAATTATTTTGTTGTGTCATATTTGATCCCCTATTCTTCTAATAATAATTCGATGATGTATTTCAATTTTACCGTAAAATAATAATTTATGTAAATTTAATTTATCTTTTCACGATTTTCTTTAATTCGTTGTCGATTAACCGATAAATTATTTAAATTAACAACTATTATTACTAATAAAGAAATAATTATGTTAGCACAATTTACATCTTGACAAAGTTTTTAACTTATTCACAAACAGACATATATGGTCTTTTGCATTTATTACGCGATCATCATGTATTTACATGAATATCTTTTTTTTATTAAGTTATTAACTCCCTTTGTTGTTATAATTTATAATCTGCTGAACTATTATATTTAACCATTTATATTAATTCAAAATGTAAAGTATAAAAATCACTATCAAATATATCACCATATAAGTTTAGCATTTTTCTTCTCTGGCATTTGGTTTATCTTCTCATTTAATTAATTAATATTGTGTTTTACTTGCATAACATTTTTATCATAATAATTTTAATTGGTTTGTATTTATTAACATTGTAAATACTTCAATACGGTTTCTTATTTTAAATTTCTGTTTTTGTGCTGGTTTAAATGTCATATATTGCCCAAAAGAGTAATTATATTTCTTTTGATTTAAACTTTGTAATGTTGAATAAGCACTATCATCAACATTTATTGATATTCCTTGTTGTATTAATTTAAAGTATTGATTTAATTGATTGTTATAAAATTCTAAAATATCTTTTACTTGTTATAATTCATTTTTAAATTGTTGAGTAGCATTTGAATGCGTATATTCTGATACTTTATAAGCTTTTTTTATCAAATTCATTAAATAATCAAAAAACTAGCTGCTGTTGTATGTCGTTTTGGACTAGCAGCATTAGCAATATTAACACCACCCAATAATTTCGTTGGTTGAATAATATCGGTTACTTGCATAATATAAATATGCCTTGCAAAGATTGATCAACTAGTGTTGTCAGGAAATCATCAACTCCACACTTTTGTTCTTTCAATATCCAATTGTTACAATCTTAATCGATCATTAACTTTATCTTATGGTAATTAATAATTAAGTTTTCAACTAGAATAATGAATAATAATTTTCATATTTTATTTTTTAATATATTTAATTTTTTCATATTTACTATGAATTATTTCTTCATTAAAAGATAATAATTCATTACAATAACCAACAATATATCGTTTTAAACTTTCAGGATTACATGTATTAATTGTTATTTTATTTTTATAACCACTAATAACAAAATCTAAATCACTTAAATCTTTTTTTGAAATTGGTCACATTCTTTTCTTCAATCAATAACTAATTTATATTTATTCAAATCAACAAATGCTTTTAATTTTTATTTTCGACTTGGTGAATGCAAATTTTTACAATATATTTTGCTATCATTTGATAAAGTAAAAATAAATTTTGATAAATTAATAGTATAAGGTATATTATTTTCATCCAACGTATTTCATATATTTTGAAATATACTACCTTTTAAAGGTTTACTCCGATACACACTAGCGATTATACAAATTGGTTCTTTAATTAATAAATTAATTTTTAATAATTCAACCAAACATTTTAATATTTGATATAGTCTAACCACTACGTTGTGTACCGATTTGATTAATTTAATTAACTAATTCATATTTCTTGGTAAATGCGGATATTTATTGCCAATACTACTATTTTGTAATAACCAATAAAGAGTTTCTAACAAATAAGTAAAATTATTAAGCATTATTATCACTTTCTTTTTTAATATCTCTGATATTCGTTTGTAAATTAATAATTATTGGCTATTGATTATTTAAGTTTAATTCTTGTTCCGATTGTTTTTCTTGCAGTGAATACTTATGATTAAATGCGACGCTATTAATATAACCTAGTATCTTCTGAAGTTTAACCATCCGTTTAATAAGTTAACTTTCTATTTTATCAACTTGTTTTTCAAATAAAGAAATTATATTATCACTCGCGTAACTATCATATCTTAACTTGCGAGAAAGGTTGAATTTATTGGTTAAATCATTCAAAGTATATAAATAAAAAATATTATATAAGTAATTTATCACGTCAAAACTGCTCTATTTTACGCTCAAATGTTCGTAAACTTGCTGTTTTTGGATTAAATTATTTAATTTTTACTCCTTTTTATACTAAATTGTAATCATAAAAATTATATGGTTAAATATAAGTAGAAAAATGTACGAAAGAACTTGGTAAAGTTATTTTTTTATTATCTATATTTTACATCAAAATAAAAAAATAACTTTACTTTTTTAGTTAAATTAATTTGCTAATAATTAATACTTAAATTGTAACATAATAAATAAAAAATTAGGTCGCATAAATTATTTTGGGGTTTTAAATTAATACCTTATAAATTGTGAAATAATATACCACTTACTTAATTATAATGTATTACTTTTAATTTTATTGTCAATATATTTTTTATATTTTTTAAATTTTTCCATAACAATAATACATTTTTATTAAAATTATTTAATTTCTTATATAAAACTAATAAAAATATAAACTTGGTTGTAAATTATTATTTACAAAATTATTAACTGAATAATTAAATTTATTTTCTTCTAATAGTTGTTCACTAATATTAAATAAATCAATTTTATTTTTTAATCCCATCATACTAGCATTTAATTTATTTATAATAGTTTTTTTTTTGCTATAAATTGTTTTTTTAATAATAGTGCCTTTTAAATAATGAAAAATATCATCCTCCATATGACAACCAACATTATTTCATAGTGTTTGATTTATGGCTCCTTATTTATTATTTTTAATTAATTTAATAGTTTTATTAAAAAAATCTAATTTATAATCACTTATAAAGTGTTTACTATATTGTAAACATTGTAATAATTCTTCATATTTATCATTATAAAAATAATCAACGGCTTTATGATATGCTTCTATATTTTCCTTATTTTTATTTTGATAGGGATATAATTTTTTAAATCTACTTGTAATATTAAAATGGCGTCCCCGTACGGTGAACCATCAAAAACAATCTCACAATAATTGTTTTTTAATATAAATTTATTTGTATTATTTATCGGATGGTATCTCTAAATTTAGAACTTTTATCATAAAAACAGATTTTTTACTGTTTTATTCCCTACACAAAATAAATAATTTTTTTATAAATCATTTCAATAAAAGTGTTATCTAGTTAATAATTCAACAAGATTTAAATTTGTCGTTTGTGTATACACAAACGACAAATTTAAAAATAAATAATAATGAAACAAAATATACTAAGGGTGTTACGTGTGATTTACCAAGTAAAGATTATTCAAATTTATATTAAACAAATAAATCACAAGGATCAAATATATAATTTACTTTTTTATTGCAAATAACAAAATTATCTAATAATGGTAATGGCAAACTTACATAAACATATTTACAAGCATATTATACTAATGATGTAAAATTAAAATTAGATTTGAAAAAGTAATATTCAATCAATTAAAAGGTGCTTTAAAAACTCTTTGGGACCTTTAGGACAATTATAAAAATATAACAATAGATGTTTTTTCTAACCAAAACGTTTTAGGAATTATAAATAAAAGTAAAAACCTTATTAAAATTACAATTAAGACAAAATAAAAAAAATAGACATTAAATCTATTTTTTTATAAAACTTTAACTTTTACATTGCTGTTTTCATCTAAAATTAAATTGGTTTCTTGTTTATATAAATTTCAACGATATATTGATTTAAAATGAGTTCCATAAACTGCGCCCAAAAAATAAGTAAAATAAAAAAATTTTGCTAAATTTTTATAGGGGTGCAGTTTATCATATTCTTTTTAAAATTTCTTTTTTGTTGGTAACAACATCTGTTTATAACAATTCTTTATTTTGTTTCTTCTTTTTTAATAACATCTTCAATGCTGTCTTGTTTTTGTTCTTTTTTATGTGTTTTGATAAATCTAATTGTTTCAATAATTAAAACAATTACCCCAAAACTATTAAGCATTGCACCAATAATTACATATGTAGGTCAAGCAATCCCTAATTTAGTAGGGCCCAAAAAACAAATAATAATTCCGGCAATAAAAAACAAGGATGAAACTCCAAAGATTTTCAAAAACATAATTACATCTTTAATAGTTGCTTTTGACATAAAATCATCTCCCTTCTAAATTACTTTTTTTCTTTGAATATATAATGATTGAATTTTAGCGGGTGTTCCGCGTTTATCTTTATATGATATAATTCTCCCTTGAAAAAATGATACAAAAAAATATAATCCATCATTTGTTTCAATTGGAACTTTAACAGAAAACGAAAATTTAGGATGTGTTGTAACCATACCGCCATATCCGCCAGTTGGATTATTTTCATTATTTTGAACAAAAACTTGGTAAATATAATTATCTTTATCATAATTTTTAATATCATAAGAATGATCACTGTTTGGTACAAAATCGTTGGTGTCAACAACTTCTCATTTTGAAACAACTGGAATTAAATCAGTAATTAAATTTTTCAATTCATTTAAGATTTCTTCTTTTATTTTTGCAAGTTTTTCATCTTTAATCTTTTCTATAACAATCTTATCTAGTAATGTATCAACTTCTAACTGGGTATAATATGCTTCTAAATCAATCATTGTTAAATTAATACCTTCTTCTTGAAAAGAACGAAACATTTTCTTTAAAGTTGTTAGATTAGCCAATGATTTTGCGTAAGTAGGTAATAAACCTTGTCATGTTGCCATTGGATCATTTTGTGAAGAATAGCTAATAGCACCAACACTCATATTTGCTGAAGTAAAGAATTCAATTGGAATCCGGTTAAATGTTCAATGTTCAACCGTAATAAATACCATATTAATACAAATTTTCTTTAATAATTGGTCTTTAAATGTTTCAAACTTTAACTTTGTAAAGGGATAGTTTAAATATGAATTAATCATATTTTCAGCTCTTAAAGCAAAAGTTTTAAATCATAATTCGACATCACCTTTAAATAATTTATTATAACGAACGGAATTTGGATAATTTTTCCTGTTATTGGATTAAAATTATTATAATTTTCCAAAGTAACATTTTCTCATAATTCATTTAACATTTAATCATCTCCTTATCATTGCTTTCTTTTGTTTTGATTTTATTTAAGATAAACTTTTTTACTACTTGACATTGTCTTTGTTTTAATTATTTTGCTTAAATCTTGATTTGTTATTAGTTGTTTGTATGTTTGAAATGGTATTTCATTATCTAATAAATTAGTAAATACGCTATCTTCTAGTGTTTGTACTAGTTTATCTTTATTAGTAAAGTTATTTTTAAATTGTTCTTGCAATTTTAATATCTTAGCAATTGTTCGATATATTTTAAAATTATATTTTATTACTTGTTGATAAGCAAGTAGTGCAAAAGAAACTTAAATTAAACAAACTTGTTTTTGTAAAACCTCAACCAATAAATCACTAACTATGCATATAATATACAAATGGTTCTTTTGTTAAAATAAACTGTTCTGCTTTTATTAAAGTCGTCATAACAACAATTGGAGTATATTTATGGTTTTTATAATATATTGTTAAAGCAACTTCATTCGAAAATAGATAAAGGAACAATTTTAATTGCTAAAAAAACATCATAACCATAAGCGAAAGGTAATAATTGTCCCCCTTTTTTTAATAGCATTATTTTCAAATTTATATAATATTTTTTTAGTTTTCTTTGTAATTTTATTAATTACTTTTTTTAATCGTAATTATTTGTTTTTCAATTGGGGCTAATAATTTTTTAGTTACTTTTTGAAGATAAAAATTTGGGTTTAAATGATTTAAATTTTATTTAATTTAATTTGTGTTTGATGCAAAATATTTAATTCATATTCAGATAGTCATTTATTAGCATTTTTTCATTTACGTTGGGTGTTTTTGAACTAATGTCGGACTTATTTTTTGAAAATTTTTTCAATTTTTAATAAACTATTAATTGTGTTTAGTTTAGAAACTTTAAAACCTTTATAAAAATCATTACGGCTAATTTACCAATTGTATATAATAAAGTTTTATTATTAACCTGTTTTGTAAAATCAAATATTAATTTATCAGATAAAATCTTTTTACCAGTAACTTGTTTGACAATGTCCTCTAAGTTATTAGCAGTTATTACACCTAATTTTTCAAGTAGTTTGGTTTTCTTTTGCTAATTTTAAAATTATAGTTGTTCGAGCCGCGCGTGTTAATTTACCAACACCACTAATTGCTGGTAATAAATTTAAGGCAGTACTTTTTGCTGTCACTTCTGAGGTTAATTTATCATATATTTTATTTACGACAAAATCGGTTGCTTTTTCTATTCCAAATGAGATAAATGCTGAAGCAAAATTATCTAATTTTGCTTCTAATCCAACAGCCGAAGCAATTTCACCAATTAAAACCGATAAATCAAGGACTAAAACTTGTATTCCTAAAAATTATAATAATTGTAAACCAAAACTTTTTTCTTGTTGTTTAGCAGATAATATTGTTGGTAACTGTTTTTAACAGCATAAATAGGGATTCTTTTAGATGTTCCGATCAAGTGGCATATCTTATCCGAAACGAAAAAGTACTATTTTTAAATACTAATTAATAATTTTTAATTTTAACATAAATCGGATTTGTTTGATCAGTATCTTTATTTTTACCATCAATTTGAACTTTAATAATTTTATCGTTTATAAATATCAATTGGTTAATCTTTGCTTTTGGTTTTAATATAGCAATAAAAATCATTTTCAGTTAAATAATTATTTATGGCTTTTCCTGCTTTTAAGCAATATCTTTAAATTGCGATTTTAATTGTTCGGATATTGTTTTTGTTTGGTATGAGATATGAACGGTTGGTTTATCTGATTTATTAATTCCAACAACTAATATCAATTTTGACAACAATATGTTTAATAATTCCTTTTGCTTCAACTACCGCGCCACCTAAATATAAAACTCTTTCCATAATTAAAGTATTACCATCCCAGTTCCTAATGCCGCCGCCCCAACCCTTAACGGAGTGTGGTCTTTTTTGCGTATAATATAAGCGGGTCATATTTTTTGCTAAATTTAAAGGCAATTATATTAACACCATTTGATAATAATTCAATCGTTTTTTATGAACCATCTTTATTAATAATTGGTAATTTTTTAGGAACCACATAGTATGTTGTTCCTTCAACAGTTTTCATTGCCCCACTTTTTGTTATTATGCTATTTATTTGGTTGTTTGCTCCAAGTTGTAACTGTAATTTATTACGAATTCCACGAATAAAATCAGCGGAACCTAAGACAACTGTTTCTGATGGAGTAAAGCCATTTTCATATATTTTATCAATCATTTCATCATGAATTTGTAAAGCACTTGTATCATCTGCTTTTTGTCCTTGGATAGTGGTAACTGTTCCTTTGTTAATAATATCTAAAATTTTATTGCGTTTGTAAGCAACTTCAGTGTCCATTGCTTGCTCAATATCAGCAGCCCAAAGATTAGGGGATTAAAATCACTTTCTACGGGGTCTAATTTACGAGCAAAAGTTAAAATGGTATCTAATTCAACAATTCCATCTTCAAATTCCACTGTTGAATATTTTAATAAATTATCATCGGTATTAAATATTTGTCCGTTCGCCCCTAAACCTTCGTTATATTTAATATTTTTCTTTTTTTATATGTTAAACCAAATTTGTTGGCTTCTTTTCATGCAAATAAAGCTTCTCAACTAAATTTTTGTTGATAAGTTTGTAAATATCATTGGTCAAATGCTTCACACTCTTTTTGTGTTGCTTTGTTAGCGATATCACCAAATATTCTTTGTGGATTTTGTGCCATATTTTATTTTAAAATCAACATAAATATGACCCAACTTATTGAAACCTATCCAACGGGGTATTTAAATCGTAAAGAAAAAAATATAATTAAAAAAATAGTAAGTAATTTTTATTAGTAGTTACTAAAATGATTGTAGTCTTTTCCTTTCTGTTTATTTATCTTTTTAAATAAACAGAAAATCCTTTTGTTGGTTAATATTTTGATATTTAGTAAGAATATTTATATTTTTATTTAATTAGTTAAATCGCCACCCACCACCCACATCACTTCATAGGTGGGTGGTGGGTGGCGATACTAAAACTTTATCTAAATATAAAGTTTATCCCGTACGGAAACAAACAACAGTTTACCCAATTATTAATTATAACTTCATACATTCCTAGACAAATTTATATAAAGAAAATAATTTTTTGGAGTTACAATCATCTTGTTTTTTAGTGTCATGTATTGTTTTTTTTTGGTTTAACAACACTCTTTTTATGAAAACAAGCCCAAAAACACATGCTATAATATTTCGCAAGTGATTAATCTTGCCGAAAATTAAAGAAATAAACAGGAAGTAAACCCAATCGCTTTCACACTTTCTTTAAAGCTTTGCACCATAGATGAGTTATCAATCTTTCATCATCAAAATATTAAGTTTTAAAGATTTGATCCAATAAATATAATTATTTTTTACAAAATAAAAAGCACTTTATCGAAAAAGAATAAAGTGCTATATTTGCATTTACAATTTACAATTAAAAAAACATCTTATGAAATAAATCAAAGTAAAAAACTGTCCATATAATTTATAAAATGTTGATTATTGGTTTAAACCCAATTGAAATTTATTAAAATAGTAATAAAAACAAAAAAGATAGTCGCAAAAAAAACATTAAATAAAATTTACCTTTAAATTATTAATTATTTAGTTAATTATTAACACTACTTCATCAGATATTATTACAAATATAATAAGAAATATTGACAAAGATTTTATCTGTTCAAAGACTTTATTTATGTTTAACTTTTCTCGTTATAATTTTAATAAAGAAAATTTATTACGAAAAGATAAAAATAAACCACATAATAAAACAGAAAACCGTGGAAAAGTTAATAATTGTCGAACAATTATTTAACGTAATATTGAATTTCCAAATATTAAAGCAATAAATGTTTTTGGTCATCTAGAAGGAGATACTATAGTTGGTGAAAACCATAAAATAGCAATTATAACTTTGGTTGATATATGATTTAAAACATCAATCCTGTTAGTAACTAAATACTAGCAAAAGCAAAGATGTCATAGAAAGTATAATAAAATTTATTTTAAACAAACCACCTGGCACAATAAAAACAATTACATTTGATCGTGATAAAGAATTTAATAAGTGAAAAAACTTTAAAATATTTATAAAATAAAAGTTTATTTTGCTTATGATGGTTGTCCTGGCTAAAGAGAATTAAACGAAAATAATGTAAATTATTAACCAAAACAAAAAAACTGTTGAACGTTTTTTAATATGTTTAACGTTTTTTAATTTGTTAAATTAACTATACTTTGTTCTAAAAATTTAAATGTTTTCTTCCCAATAATGACTTTTTTCTCCGTTTCACCACTAATTTGATAAATAATTTTATTAAACACACCATTAATATCAATCCCAATTATTTGTGATAACATAATTTCTTCATCTAAAAAGAAAAATGTTGTTTGATTCAACTTAATTCATAGACTATTATTAACTAACGTATGAACAATTAAATAACTTAAAATTAAAGCATAATTACAAATTGCAATAATAAAAAATAAATAAGCAAAAGTATCTGAAATATCAGTTAAAATCATTAACAAAATATAATCAATAATAATAAAAATATTAATCGGTGTTAAAATAACATAAATTGTAATAAAAATAAAAAGGATCATTCCCTTTCATTTACATTCTTTAATACTATCCTTATTTTCTTTTTGTTTTTTATAATTAAGGAAAAATAAAGTATGAAAAGTATACAAAGTTAACATTAAAATTAATAAAAAAATGATAATAATATGCATTTTCATTACCAAATTATCCTCCTTTTTCTTGCCATGCTTTAAAAATTATTATTGATATTTTAACATCATTTGTTATAAAACAATAAATTTTTTCAGATGTACTAATAAAAAAACCAAGTTGATAAAATCCATTCCAATTAAAAACACTTGGTAGGGCAAAATTGATATCTTTTAATCGAATTATTACATTTTGATCTTTAGTTTGTCACAACACCAAGTGTTGATTTGTTACATAAAGTGTTCCGGCCATGGTTTCCCTGCTCCTATTTGTGGTTAAGTTTAAATAACCAGCCAGGTTTTCAACATAATATTTATTTTGCATTTGTTGACTTAAATAATAAGCGTTTTGTTTCTTTTCTTTTTTCTTAGTGATTTCATAGCCACTAATTGTTGCTTGATAATAACATGTTTCATCTTTTGGCAATTCATATTTAATTTGTACTTCATTTAATGGATCAGTTAATAATGGTTGATTATCATCAATCATCTTTTGTAGTTCATGTTTTTTTTGTTTAAAATGCTTAATTTTTTGTTGTTGGAAAAAAGCTAAAATAAGCACAATAATGGTACCGCATCCTAAAATACTTCCAAATAAAATAAAAGCAATTAAATAACTATTGTTCATTTTTTTTCACACCTTATAAATTAGATATGGTGTTTCTAACCCTTTTACAATGATTATAAAGCACTTTTTGTTGCATATATAAATACCCACACACCCAAAAGCCCCCCCTCCTGGACACCTGACACAATAAAAGAAGAAAAAATAATATTATTAATGCAAAAGATGCTTAATTCAAGATTGTTAATTTGTGTTAACGGTCAAATCGTTGTAATCTTCTCATTAATAATTAAAATTCGTTGGTTCGTAATAAACATATGACCATTTTGAAAAGGAATTTGACCATTTCTTTATTTTTTACCATTTCCATAACCAACACTAATACCATTTTCAAATGGAATAGTATATTTTGAGTGGATTTGACCAGCATTCTTTTTCGTTTACCCTTGGCGGTATAAGTTGTTACTGAAATATTGCTAAAAAACTTTTCACCAGGTTCTAACTTAGATTTAACAGCAATTTTCTTGTAAAAGTAAGTTTGCTAATTTATTATTAATATATTCCTGATTTTCCAATTCTAATTGTTTATAAATTTCAAAAAAAGTTGTTTTTTCTTTTGATAAAATCGTCATAAAAAACCACTAAATATAATTAATAAACTAAGTAAAAAAACAATTATAATTAACCCTGCGATTGTCATTTTCATCAACTTCCTATTTTAAAATATTAATGCCATTATTAAAATTATTAATAAAAGTTTGCAACATTAATTCTTCTGCCGAATTTCATGGTTGTTCAAAGCGATTATAATAATAAATATTAATTAAATCTTTTGTTTTTTGGTTAAATTTATCATAATATTTTTTATCAATTAAAAAATGGGTTCCTTGGTTAATGATAATACTTGAAATATAATTTTCTCATTGTTTTTCATTTTTATTCTTTTCGTCTCATTTGGCAAAATAAATATTAAGGATTCGATTATTTTTATGATAAATAAAGTGGACTTCCCCTTTTTTATCCTTATTAACTAATCATGCGTATAAAATTTTATTTGGCAAAAAGGGATTATTTGGCTAATTAATTGCTTGAAAAGTAATTGGTGTTAATTGAACTAATAAAATATCATTAAAAACAAGCGAATTAATTGGCTTTGATAAAATAATTTTTTTAGTAACATATCTATGTTGTTGATTGTTTAAATTGTTAAGTAATCATGATAACTCGAATTGATAAATTAAAGATAATTTCATAAGACGACGAAGTTTAATCGTTAATATTACTTGTTCAGCAACACTTAACCTATAATAATAATTAACATATGTTTCATAAAGCTCTTTATGATCAATTAAATTATCATTTATATTAATTAATAATGCTTCTAGTTGTGGTGCTAGGACCTTGTCTGTTTTAAGATACTCATTAAGATGTTTACAACAAAAAACATTAAAATAATATGCCGTTTTATCATCCTTAGTAGCATCTAAAAATGGTGTTTTAATACTTTTAAAAAAATGCTTTGAATAATAACGATTTAAATAATACCTATTTTTACTAATTTCAAGTGAATACAAGTCATATTGAGAAACTTTATTGTCACAATCTGGCAAAATACATGTTTGTTTAGCACAATTTTTTAAAACTTGTTGATAATGTTTTGTTTCTTGTTGCAAATAAAGTTCTTAAAAAGTCGAATCCCCCACCGCTTGTAAAATTGAAATATATTCTGTTCGGTTTTTAGTTGAACTTAAGACATTTGGTTTGCAACAAACATCATATTTTTCTTTGCTTAAACAAATACATTCTTCATTATCATCAAAAGTAAAAATTGGGCGGTAATGTCGGTGTAAATAATCTAATTGGTTATCATCTAAAAAATAACTTTTTAATAAAGCATCAGGCATCACTTGTTCTGAGTTTTTAAAATTATCTTCTATCTGATTTTCTAATCCTTTTTGCATCGTAAAATACGTCTCCTCTAATTTTATCTTCTAAGTATAGTTATAAACTTATCTAATTAATTTTGCTATAAAAAAACTTAACATCAAAAAAGGAGTGAGTATAAGTAATGAAAATTAATAATCAACAACAAATTTGTAATGTTAATAATTGTCGTAAAGCAATATCATTCATTACCTCGTTTAGAGATTGTTTTATTTCAAATAAGAAAACAACCCTAACAATAGTTATTTTTTGTCGCTTCATCGTACACGATGCCTAAATTAAAAGCATTTACTAACTTGCCAACAACTGCTCTCCCTTCTCTCCCGACTAAATCTCAGCTCCACCACCAATAATTAAAAATCAATGGTTGTTTTAATGGTTGCTGAAATAGTCTCAGTCATTTTTTTCGTTGTAATAAACAACCGACAAGGGCAAATAATCCGGTTAAGATGGCTGGGGTAATCCCAATAAACTATTTAAATAAATTTAAAATATAATCTACTATTGTTAAAGATAAAAAATTATACATTCTCATCCCATCTTGCTAATTATCATTTTGTTATAATTAAAAAACGAGGTACAATTCTAACGGTTTAAATCAACATAACATATTTCCATATGCCTATTATGATTTTATTTTTTCTTAATACTTTGCAATTTGTTTTCCTTTTTTGGTACTAAATGAGCTGCTTGTAAATTTTTGCAAATTTTAGTTAAATTATCGTTGAAAGGTAATTTTAACATAATAAAAATACATCTTAGTTCATCACAAATGAACTAAGATGTATTTTTATTATTAGCAATAATCTATTTTGCTCGTTTCATTGAGTTCATAACTTTTTTAATATCTACTTCCGAAGGTTTTCTCCCCATTTGCATATACATTGCCCGAATTTGTTTTTCAGTAATTGGGGGATTATCACGTAATTGTTTTTGAACAATCTTTTTAGTAATTAAAAATCCTAAAACCCCACCAATAACTAAAGAACCAATCCCAATAATAAGTCCTCCTCATCAAGGCATTTTTATTGTCCTCCTTTTTATCCTAATAATTAAATAATTATTATAACAATTCTTATAATATTTTAACATATTTTTTAAAATAAGTCTTATTTATCCGTGCTAATTTAAAAACCAGGTTAACAATAGCTCACCTCCCTTATTTTACTAAAATTCTTGGCGGGTAACGGGAAACTGCATAATCTGGTTTTATTATTTTAATTTAACGCCTAATTCATCCAGTTGTTTTGCATCAGCTGGACTTGGTGAAGATGTCATTGGGTCAGTTCCCGCGGCATTCTTGGGAAAAGCAATTACATCCCTAACTGACTCACTATTTGTTAAAATCATTGCTAAACGATCAATGCCAAAGGCAATTCCGCCATGTGGTGGTACACCATAATTAAAAGCATTTAAGAATCATCCAAATTTACTTTCAATTTCGGCTTTTGATAATTGTAAAGATTTAAACATGCGTTCTTGGATTTCGCTTTGATGAATTCGAATGCTACCCCCACCAATTTCATATCCATTTAAAACAAGATCATAAGCATCAGCTCGTGCAATGGTGTTGTTGTCTAGTTGTTGATCAAAGTTATCTAAAAAAACTACGGTTGGGGCCGTAAAAGGATGGTGCACTGTTTTATAACGTTGTGTTTCGTCTGATCATTCGTATAATGGTCAATTAACAATTCATAAGAAATTATATTGATTGGGTGGAATTAAATCAAACATTTTTGCTAAAGCAACCCGAACTGCGCCCAAAGCTTGACAAGTAATAGTTTTTTTATCACTGATAAAAAAGAATGTCCCTGTTTGATTGTTACTTTTTTGTAATAACTTTGCTTTTTCTGCCGCACTAAGAACTTTCGACAAGGGCCCCTCTCAATTACTATTTTCTTGTTTAACTCATGATAATCCTTTTGATTTATTTTGTTGGACAATGCGGGTTAATTCCTCAACTTGTTTTTTTGTTACTAACTGGGGAATAAAAATTCCTTTTAAACTCATTCCTTCTTTTAAAGCGGTGGCAAAGATTGTAAAAGTAGTTTTATTAAAAATGGTACTAGCCTCAAATAATTTTAAATCATAACGAGTATCGGGTTTATCAGTACCATATGTTTCAATTGCAACATCATAATCCATTTGAATAAATGGTGTTTTAATATTAACTTGCATTACATCATACATAATTGTTTTAAATAATGTTTCTACTAACTTAATAATATCGTCTCGTTCAACAAAACTCATTTCTAAGTCTAATTGGGTAAACTCTGGTTGACGATCACTTCGTAAATCTTCATCACGAAAACATTTGGCAATTTGAAAATATTGGTCAAAGCCAGCTAACATTAATAATTGTTTAAATAATTGCGGTGATTGTGGTAAAGCATAAAAATTATGTTGATTTAATCTTGATGGTACTAAAAAATCGCGAGCCCCTTCTGGTGTTGATTTATTTAAAATTGGTGTTTCAATATCAATAAATTTATGGGCTTGTAAAAATTGGCGAATGGTTTGAATTAATTGATTACGTAGCATAATTTTTTGTTGCATTATTGGTCGGCGTAAATCTAAGTATCGATACTTCATACGAACATCTTCTAAAGCATCAGTAACATCATTAATAATTAATGGTGGGGTTTGTGCTTTTGATAAAATGGTAATCTTATTAGCAACAACTTCAATTGCTCCCGTTACTAATTCAGGGTTTTTACTTTTACGTTCAATAACAACCCCTTCCACGCCAATAACAAATTCATTACGAATGGTATTAATCATTTCATATTGTTGGTGCTTTGGTTGGACAACAATTTGGGTAATACCATCACGATCACGTAAATCCAAGAAAATAATTCCACCTAAGCGTCTATTCTTCGCTACTCAACCATTTAAAACTACTTTTTTTTTAACATCTTGTAATGTTAATTCTCCGCAGGTATGTGTTCTTTTCATTATTTATTCTCCTTATTTAAAAAGGTAATAATTTTTTCAAATTTAACCTCTTGTTTCTTGTTTTTTTTATATAATTTTTAATTTTAATAACATTTTTTTAAATTATTAATCAATAATAATAATTGCGTGCTTCGCTTTTAACCCATCTAAAGATTTAAACTGTGCTTTAACACTGCGTGCTAAATAATCGCAATCCACTCCGTAAACAAATAGCACGTAACATTAATAAAATAGAAACAGCTAAATGACGCGCGTGATTTGATAAACAAATTAAAAATAAGCATCAAGATATGGTTCATCAGCCAAAGTATAATGTTCTATTCTGATAATGTTAACAATAAAAATTCTAAATCCAACAGTGTGATAATAAAAAACTTGGTTCAAAAGTATGAACCAATTTATCATATCTCTATCCGCCTAATAGGGTTAGTTCTCGTTCTTGTTTATCAATAACAATTTCAAAAACAACCCCTGTATAATAATCTAATCCGCGAACTAGTTTATAATATAAAACAAAAGGGACTTCTAATTTTGTTAAAAGACTTTGTAAGACTTTAAATTCATTATTTTCTTCTTCTGTTTAATAATCATAAATTTTAGGTGCTGTATCAAATTTATTTTTGTCAATCTTACAATCCAATACATGTAAAGGGTTTTTAAACGCGAATTTGACAATCAACACATATAATTCTTGTTGTTGGAAGAAAGCTGTTAAAACAACAAGATACTTTGTTCGCTCAGCACCAATGATTAAATAATTTAATTTTAAGGTTAAATAATTTAATTTTAAGGTTAAATAATTTAATTTTAAGGTTAAATAATTTAACTCAATTGTTTTTAAAAAAGTATACCCAAGTAAAATAACTTCAACATCTAATAAATAGTTCTTGCCTCAACAACTTCAACACTAAACTGATTAAATTGACGTAAACATCCATGTTGTGGTAGTTCATAACAAAACATATTGCCAAGATAAAATAATTTTAATGGTAATTCATATTTCCTATATAATTTATATTCAATAATACTACGAATTACAGGGACTGTTCCTTCTGGTCGTAAAAACAAATTATCGTTCTTTTTTTGTCTAATAACTCAAACATTTCTTTACTAACAATATCTGTTTCAGTTCCGACCGAACGAACAAATAAATTTTTTGCTTCAAAAATTAGCGTTCTAATTTTATAATAATTATATTGCATTGCAAGACTACGCAGCATTAATTATAAGGCACTTAATTCCATTGCTTTTCATAATATATGTCTTCTGTTCCGCATGATTTTTGAATATTCATAATTAATTTTCCTTCTAAATAAAAAACTAAAAAAATGCTTAGGAACGAAAAAAATCGCGGTGCCATCCTATTTTCATTATCTTTTAGTTAATGCACTTTATTGTCAAAATCTATTAAATTTTATCATAATGTTTTCAAAATATTTTAAAAAATTAAAATAGTTTCCACCAACCACTATTTATATGTTAAATTATTGTAAAAATAATTTCTTTCAATTAAAATTATACCTATTTTTAAGAAAAGTAAAATAAATTAACAATTTTTAAATAAGTTAAAAATTAAAAATACTATGAAAATTTAGCAGAACTATTTTCATATTTAAATATTTTTATATTATATTTTTTACACGTATTTATAAAATCATCTGGAAGATCTATTATATTAACATCATATTAAAAAATAATAATCTTAACAATATTTTCCATTAAATTTAATTTAGTTTTATTTTTGCCAAATAATACAGGGTATTCATAAAATAAATTGGTCGTATAAATTATCTTGGGTATTAAATTAATACCTTAAAAATTGTGGAATAATATAACAATTACTTAATTAGATTATATTACTTTCAATTTTATTGTCAATATATTTTTATATTTTTTTAAATTTTTCCACAACAAAAATACATTTTTATTAAAATTATTTAATTTCTTATATGAAAATAATAAAAATATAAGCTTAATTGTAAATTATTATTTACAAAATTATTAACTGAATAATTAAATTTATTTTCATCTAATAGTTGTTCGCTAATATTAAATAAATCAATTTTATTTTTTTAATCCCATCATATTAACATTTAATTTATTTCTAATAGTTTTTTCGCTATAAATTGTTTTTTTAAAAATAGTGCCTTTTAAATAATGAAAAATATCATCCTCCATATGACAACCAACATTATTTCATAGTGTTTGATTTGTGGCTCCTTATTTATTATTTTTAATTAATTTAATAGTTTTATTCAAAAAATCTAATTTAGAATCACTTATAAAGTGTTTACTATATTCTAATAATTGTAATAATTATTCATATTTATCATTATAAAAATAATCAACGGCTTTATGATATGCTTCTCTATTTTCCTTATTTTTATTTTGATAAGGATATAATTTTTTTAAATCTAATTATAAGATGAATTTTATCTATTGTATGATTAGTTTTATTTTTAGGAAAATATTTATACATAAAATTTTTAGTATTTTTAATTAATAATACATCATCACCTAAAATCCATAATTTCAATATTGGGTATCATGTTGTAATGAGTTTAAATTAAAGTAAATAATTTTATAAGAAATGGTTTTAAATTTGCCTCTTTTTTAAAGATAATCTGGAATATTATCCATTTAAAAAACACCTAATTTATTTGCAATTGCAGGTCTTTTACGGTATATTTTTCTTCATCATATCCCAGCCATGTACAGTAGATACTATAGTTGTGTTTTTTTTCTAATTTTTTGTTTTTTTTTTTTTTTTGCATCTAACATTTTCAAATAAGTACCTTCCATTTGAATATATAAAGTATACGGAATATCTATTTTTTTATTAGTTTTATTAACGTAATATTCTTCATCTGTTTTTGCGTTTTTCATAATATTAAATATTGTCATTAAACTAATTTTTACATGTTCCATAGTATTTAAAATATCATTATATATTTTTTTATCAGTAATAAATTATAATATTTTTTCTTTAACATCATTAGTTACTCTTTTCATTTTTCAATTCCAACAATTAAATCTAAAAGAAAAACATATTATTCTTTACCTATTTCTGGATTAATTTTATAATATCTTCTTCTTTTAAAGTTATTTATCCTTTTAAAATTATTACTGTTATTTCAATTTTGTTTTTTACTTTATATTATTTCAAACTTTTATCATTCTTATAATTTTTAAAAATTAATTTAATATAATTTTCTAAATTTTGTTTAATCAAATTGATACTTTGTTTATCTAATAAAATATTATAGTTGTTAAAAAGTTTTCATCAATATTTATCATTTTTTACCATTTTTCCATAGTTTAGGATTTTATTATAAAAAATAATAAAAATGCAAAAAAATAATAATTTTTATTTAGTATGTTACAATTTAAGCGTTAATTATTAGCAAATTAATTTAACTGAAAAAAGTAAAGTAATAGACTGCACCCTAAAAAGTAAGTAAAATAAAAAAAGATTTTACTAAATTTTTATAGGGTAGCATTTTTATATAGCAAGAAAATAACAAAAATATAACAAATATACATCATAATTTATAAAAAAAGTAATTAAGGAAATTAAACAAAAAAGTTATTGAATAGTATCAAAACAATATAATATAAATGCAAATACAGTAAAATCTTGATGAGCAAATCATAAAAAAGGAATTTTAAACACTAAAAAGGGCCAAAAAACCATTTGGAAAAAAAAGATTTAAATTATTACAAAGTTAGGTATTAATTACTAAAAAAGCTCCATGACTTTTACAATTAAGCAAACCAATAATCATCTCTTTTATTAAACAAAATTGTTGTGAATACTCAATAAAATTATTATTAGAAGTAACAGGGTTAAAACGTAGTTATTGAGATAAATATAAAAATTATGACAGTAGCAAAAAATAAAAAAGCAATAAATGATATTGCAAAAGTATATGAAGAAAATTTAAAACAATTTGAATATCGAATAAGTACTAAATATTTAAATGAAGATTATGATATAAAATATAATTCAAAAAAAGTTTTAATAATTATGATTCATAATCAAATACAACCTGAATATATAAGAAAAATGAGAAGAAAAATAAGTATAAACAGAATAAAGAAAAAAGTTTATTACAAATATCCTGATTTAATTAATTGTAAATTCAATGATATAAAAACAAGGTTTTCAATGCTATATACTGATGTAGCATATTTAATTTAAAAAGGAGAAAGATATTATCAATCAACAATTATTGATAAATATACTAAAGAAATAGTTGATGTAAAGTGATCTAAATATAACAAAAATAAATTAGTAATAGATAATTTAAATGATGCAATTAATAAAATAAAATTGATAAAAAAGATCTGAATGACATAATAATTCACCTCAGATCACGGATATCAATATAAATTCGCTATTTATCACGATAAATGTTTATCTAACGTAACGGTATTATAATTTCAATAAGGGAAAATTACCACTATGCAGATAATATTGTTATAAAAAGTTTTCATTCATTACTTAAGAAAGCTACAATAAATAAGAAAATATATAATTCACACGAAGAATATATAAAAGATGTTATAAAATGAAATACATGGTATTCAAACCATAAAGAAAAAGATATACTAAAAAATAGTAAATACTTTTTATTAGTACTTACTAAAATGGGTGTAGTCTTTTTACAAAGTAGTTTTTTATTACAAAATTAAGGGAACTATTTGCTATAAATTAGGATTAGGATAGGTTGATAATTATGATAATTAAGCATAAAATATTAACAAACATATGGGAAAGAATGAAAAATGATAACAAAATTATCGTTAAAAGAACAATTTGAAATTTTACCAAACAAACCAGGGTGCTATTTATTTTACAATAGTTATCATCAAGTATTATATGTTGGCAAAGCAAAAAATTTACGAAGTCGGGTTAGTTATTATTTTAATAAAGTTTATAATTACAAAACAACTCGCTTAATGCAAAAAACTGTGCGCTTAGAGACAATCATTACCAAAACGGAAAAAGAATCGTTAATTTTAGAACACAACTTAATTAAACAATATAAACCAAAATATAATATTTTGTTAAATGATGATAAACATTACCCGTACATTGTTATTACTAAAGAAAAAGATCCCCAATATTTATATGTCCGTAATATTCGTCAAAAGTACAACCATTCTTACGGACCATTCCCAGAAGGCAGTCACGCCCGAGAAATTATTAAAGTTTTAGAGCGATTATATCCGTTGCGCCGTTGTAAAATGAAAATAAGGAAACCTTGTCTTTATTATCATATTAATCAATGTTCTGGTGCTTGTTTTAAAGTGGTTCCACCGGAATATTACACCAAGATGATAAAAAAAATTCATACTTTTTTTAAGGGTAATTTTACCGAAACAAAAACATTGTTAGAAAAACAAATGTTACAAGCGGCAGATAATTTACAATTTGAAGAAGCACAAAAGTTAAAAGTGTTAATTCGTAATTTAGATTGAACATTATCATCACAAATGGTTGAAATGTTAAATCAAAAGGATGATTTAGATGTGATTAGTTTGTATCAAACGGAAAAACACTTAGTTTTAACAACCTTATTTTATCGAGCGGGTAAATTAAGTTATAAAGATTATGAATATTATCACCTTGATTTTCCCAAAGATTGTCAAAAATTATATAGGTTATATTTACAAAATATTTATCAAAAAAATATTTTGCCAACAAAAATTATTGTTAATAAAAAGATTGCTTTACCAGAGTTAAATTTATTGTTTAATAATCATGTTTATCACCCAAAAACACAAGTTGAAAAAACTATTATGCAATTAGCAACCACCAATAGTTATGAATCTTATTTACAATATCAAACAACGGCGCAACGTGAATTTAATAATGCGGAAGTTTTAAAAGAATTACAAACATTCTTATTATTAAAAGAATTGCCATATTTAATTGAAATGATTGATATTGCAAACATTAATGATGAATTTGTCACAGGGGATGTAATTGTTTATAAAAATGGTCGCCCATCTCGGAATGATTATCGAAAATATAATTTAAACATCCCTTATCAAGATGATACACATCGTATTGCGGCAGTTGTGGCGCGACGTTATCGAGAAAAATAATCGAGGAAGAGCAACCCCTGCCTAATTTAATTATTATTGATGGTGGGATTCAACAAGTTAACGCTTGTTTAAAAGAATTAGCAGCGTTAAATTTAACGGTCCCCGTTATTGGTTTAATTAAAAATAATAAGCATAAAACGGATCATTTATTAAATTTAAATAAAGAAAAAGTATCATTAAATAAAAGTAGTCGATTATTTTTGTTTTTAACAAGAATGCAAGATGATGTTCATCATTATGATATTACTAGTTTTCGCCGCCGCCAAACAAAAGCTTTAACAACAAGCATTTTAGAAACAATTCCGGGGTTAGGTAAGCAGCGGATTACATTATTAAATCGGCACTTTGAAAGTATAAGGGAAATGCAAAAAGTAAATTATGATTAATTGTACAAAATATTACATAATAAAAAACTTGTTGAAAATATCCAAAAATTTTTTGAAGATTTTGGCAAATAATATTTTTGGTTATAATGATGTATTATTCATTATTATTATGTTTTTAATAAATTTAACCCAATTAAAATACAAATTATTTTTCACTTACGATTAAATGATAACAAAATTTATAAAAAATTCAATTTTTTAAAAATATAATTTTTAGTTGAAGAAATAATTTATAAATTTATGAATTTTTACAAACTAAAAAATACTTTTTAAAGTTATTACTGATTTTAAAAGGTTTTTTATTTTTTATAAAACATGAATTGTAAAATTAAATGGAACAGTTAAACAAATAAAAATATTGTGTTAAAATCCAAATTTAAAAAATGTATAAGTTCCGATAAGTTGAATCATATTTATATTAACTTTCAAATAAAATATAATTATGAAGAAAGTAAGAATATAAAAATAGGAAGAAATTCATCGTTATATTAATTTAAAAAAATTGTTTTACTTTATCAAAATGGCAAAACCATTCTTGAAATTTTTAAGGAATATAAGGTGTCAAAATCATCTGTATATCAGTGAATTGAAAAATTTCATAATTCTGGATTTTTTAAAGCAAAAAATAATCGCACTGTTGAAAAAATTAACTGATTGCCTTGCGGAAAGAATTAATCTAATTACGAATGGAAAAACAACCTTTTAAAGCAAGCGGTGCTAATGGTTGATAAAAAATAGAAATTATTAACAATAATAAAGAAAAATATTCCATGCGAAAAATTGGTCAAATAGGATCAAAATTAAAGATAGCAAAATCAACATATTACTATCAAATTAATAAATGTGGCTATTGTTGATGTTAATAATTATGAACAAAAAGTTATCAGCGCATTTAAGCTAATCGCCAAAATTTATAGAGATTGTAAAGTTAAAGATTTTTAATCATAAAGATATTATCTTATCGCGAAGAAAAATTCGCCAAATTATGATTAAAAATCAGTTAGTATCTAAATGCACCAAATTTAAAATATTGTAATCATAAGTTGGTGGTTAATAACAACGAAATTAGCAACGTTTTAAACTGTGAATTTAAAAAAAAAATATAAATAATAAACAAAAAAACAACCCAATGAAGTTGTTGTTAGTGATTTAACATATGTTCAAGGTGGTGCTAAATGACATTTGACATTATCCTTTATTTGTTGATTGACTTGTTTAATCGTGAAATAATTGGCTATAGTGTCGAGACAAACAAAACAGTACAACTAGTGCAAAGAAACCTTCTATTCAATTACAATACCATTAAAACAAATTACGTTATTTCATAATAACTGGAGTAATGAATTTAAAAATAAAATCATTGATAATACCTTAAATATTTTTAACACCAAACAATCATTAAGCAATAAAAGGGGGCTATCCTTATGATAATGCTGGGGCTGAAACAATTTACAAAAGTTTTAAAAAATAATTTGTCAAGAGGCAAAAATTTATAAATTTAACCCAATTAAAATACAAATTATTTGACTTTGTGCATTGATATAACAATATTTGAATTCATGGTAGTTTAAATTATTTAATACCTGTTGAATTTAGAAAACAACAGTCCATATAAAAAGTGTCTTAAAATTGGTTGTTAATCCAAAGTAAGTAATATATTATTCCACAATTTCTAATATATTAATTAAAAAACCCCTAAATAATACATACAACCAATTTTGCAATACCAACCAAATCCCTTTATTTTATATATATATTAGCATAAGTTTTATACATTTAAATAATTAATTTCCAATTCTTGGTACATTGCCGTCATCTTTGCTGCTGCTTGTTCACTTGTTTTATCTATACAAACAAAATAAAATTTTATTTTCGGCTCTGTTCCGCTGGCACGAACACCAAATCAACTACCATCTTCAAAATAAAATTTTAGTAAATCTTGTTTTGGCATTTCATGTAATCCCGCTAAATAATCTTCTTTATTTGTACATTTAATTTGAAATAAACTAGTAATTGTTTCTTGGCGTAGTTTCTTTAACATATTATTAATGATTTTTTTGCCATCAATTCCATCACGAACTAAGTTAACTGTTTTACAATAAAAATAACCAAACTTATTATATTGCTCAACTAAGACATCATATAATGTTTTTTTTTGCTGATGATAATATCAGCAAGCCTCTGCCAATACTAATGATGATTGAATCCCATCTTTATCACGGGTAATGTCTTTTAAAACATAACCATATGCTTCTTCAAAACCAAATAAAAATTGTAACCCTTTCGCTTGCGCTTTGCTCATTTGGTCACCAATTCATTTAAAACCAGTTAATGTTTTAAATACTTGCACGCCATAACTTTCCGCAACTTTATCTGATAAATTACCAGTAACAAAAGTATTATACATAACACCATTTGGGGGTAATGTATTTTGCTTTTGATAATGCGAAAACAAATATTCAATTAAAACTGGGGCTGTTTCATTTCCAGTCATTAAATAATATTTATCATCCTTAATCTTAATGCCGATTCCTAAGCGATCAGCATCGGGGTCATTCAAAATAATAATACCAGCCTTTACTTTTTTGGCATATTTTAATGCTAAATCATAGCATTCTGTTAATTCTGGATTTGGTTTTGGAGCAAAGGTAAAATTCGGATCATTAGCAAATTGTTCCTCAACAATAACAACTTCGTAGCCACATTCTTCTAAAATTCGTGGAGTCCATTCTTTACTTGTCCCATGCAAATTAGAAAAAACAATTTTAATATTGCGTTTTTGTTCTGGATAAAACTGCATCGCTTTAACATCAGTAACATAATTTTCCTCAATTGCTTTGTCAACATAAGTAATTAAACTTGCATCACAGTGTAAAACCAAAGTAAAAACTTCTCCCTTAATTTTCAAATAATTTTCGCCAATAACATCTGTTGCTACAGGTAAAAATTGCGACCCATTGTGATCATAAATTTTATAACCATTATATTCCCGTGAATTATGGCTTGCTGTAATAATAACTCCTGCAACGGCTTTTATTTTCCGAATTGTATATGAAACAACAGGAGTTGGCCGAAGTTCATTGTTGGCAAATAAAATTGCTTTAATATTATTACTTGCAAAAATATAAGCAACTTCTTGGGCAAATTCAGTTGAAAAATACCGATTATCATGACCAATTACAACTCCTTTTGTTTTTAAATCATCTGCAGCGTAAATTGTTTTTAAATAAGCCATAAAGGCTAATGTTACTCTTCGAATTGTATATAAATTAATTTTTCCAGTTCCTGGTCCAAGCAACCCCCGCAAACCTGCTGTTCCAAATTCTAAATCATCTGAAAAAGCAGCAAGTAATTCTGGTTCCGACATTTGCCGAAATTCATTTGCTAAAATTGGGTCTAAATTTTTAGCATTTTTTCATAAATTTAAATTATCTAAATATGACATTTTTATTCTCCTTTAAAATAACCTTTTAATAAATAATTTTATTTTATAATATTTTACTAATAAATTACTAGTAAATTATAATTATTTTACATAATATTGCATTAAAAATTATCTTTTTAATAAAAATTAAATTAGATTGGTAATTCAAAATCATAGATTTTTCCTTCAATAATATAAATTAATGTTTCGGCAATATTAATAATGTGCGTCCCTGCTCTTTCAATTGAACGTAACTGCTGCATTGTTAAAGTTATTACTTTAATCTCTTCTTTTGTTTTTGCTTCCCGAATTTTTTCAATTAATGCATCATTCTCAACTCGATAAATTTTATCTAATTCAGCATCATATTTTAAAATATTATAGGCCGATTCAATTCGTTCCTCTTCAAAAATATTTGATACTTCTGTTAACATTTCAATCACTTTGGCAACTAATTTTTTTAAAAAACTAATTAACTTGTTTGAAGGTTTATATTTAATATAATAACGACAAATACTTTTTGCATAATCCGCAATTCGTTCAACTTCCTTAACAATCAAAATAAAACCAACTATTCGACGTAAGTCCCTTGCTACCATTTGTTGTTTTGCAATTTTTCATAATGAAACTTCAATGAAAGCTTCTTGCATTTTGTTAATTGTTTCATCAGATGAAATAACACTTTTACCAAGTTCAATATCGTTTGTTTCTAAACATTTAACCATATCATCGTATTGATTTTTTGTCATTGCAATCATATCAATAATCATTTGTTTTGTTTGTGCTAAATCACTTTCAATTTTAACGCTCATATTTTGTCTTCTCCCACTCATTATTATTCAAACCGACCGGTAATATAATCTTCTGTTTTTTTATTAGCCGGACGGGAAAAAATAATCTTAGTTTTATTATATTCAATTAACTTTCCTTTTGCAAAAAAAGCAGTATAATCAGCAACTCGTGCTGCTTGTTGCATATGGTGGGTCACTAAAATAATCGTAAAATCTTTTTTTAAATGCATAATTAATTCTTCAATCTTTGATGTTGAAATAGGATCTAAAGCGCTGGTTGGCTCATCCATTAATAAAATTTTTGGTTTCATCGCAATTGCTCTGGCAATACATAATCGTTGTTGTTGTCCCCCAGACAAAGCAAATGCTGAGTCACGTAAATTATCTTTTACTTCACCTCATAATGCTGCGCACTTTAAACTTTCTACAACAAGGCTATTAACTAATTTACGGTCACAAATCCCTTGGTTACGAGGACCATAGGCAACATTGTCATAAATTGACATTGGAAATGGCGACGGCTTCTGAAACACCATCCCAATATCAGTTCGTAATTTAACAACATCTGTTTCAGGACTATAAATATTTTTTTCATTAATTAAAATTTCACCTTTAATAACAGACTTTGATTCAACATCATTCATTCGATTAAATAATCGTAACAATGTTGATTTCCCTGATCCTGATGAACCAATAAAAGCCGTCACTGTATGTTCTTTAATTTTCAATGAGATATTAAAAAGGGCTTGTTTGTTTCCTTTATAAAAAAAGTCAACATGTTTTACTTTAATTAAATAAGGATTATTATCTGATGAGTCAAATGTTGGATTTTTAATAATTATTTTTGGGTCCATTATTTTTTTCCTTCTTATCTACTTTGTTTTTTGGATTACGTTGCTTTTTCTTTATTACAAATTTCTTTCAAAAATTATGTAAATGTTGCTTTTGCTGAAAAAAGTTTTCTTTTGAAAAGAAAACTTTTAAATTATTGATTATAATTTTTCGCTTTTGATTAAATCCTATTGTAATATAATTTGGTGCAAATTTCTTGCCAAGAATATAAGCTAACGTATTTGATAATCAAATTAAAACCATAATTGCAAATGATAATTCAAACATAATTCGCATTGCCCCTGCTGTTGATCCTTCTTTTGACAACATTAAGATTTGTGTTGTCATACCTGCTCCTGGCGACATAAAACCAGCAATTGGCAAACGAACCACCGTTCCTAAGGTTAAATAAACTGGGGCTGATTCACCAACAACCCGACCAATTGCTAAAATAATAGCGGTAATAATTCCTGGCATTGCATTTGGTAACACAACTTTAATTGTTGTTGATGTTTTATTAGCTCCTAGGGCTAATGAAACATTCCGGAGCGAATCCTCCACGCCAATTAAAGCATCTTCAATACTACAAATCATAATTGGTAAAATAACAATCGTTAATGTTAAACCAGAACTTAGGGTGGATAATGGTAAATGACAAACACCGATAAAGAAGGCTAAGCCAAATGTTCCATAAATAATACTTGGTGTTGATGATAAAATATCAATTGCAAAACGTACTATTCTAGCAAAAACACTACTTGGTCGCGCATATTCATTTAAATAAATTGAAACCATTAAGGATAATGGAATTGCAAAGATCATCGCACAAATTACTAACAATAAGGTAATTAGAAAAGTAGCAAGAATTCCAGCCCCGCCATCAAATGTTGAAGTGGAAATTAAATCACTTCATACCACACCAAATAATCCTTTTCAAATAATTGTGGCCAAAATAACTAATGTAAAAGATACCACAATTACCGTTGAAGAAATTAAAAAGAACACGCCAATCCCATCTTTAAATTTTTTAATTCCTCTTGTTTTTTCAATTCGTTGATAAAATAATTTATTAATTTTATTGGCATTATATGCTTTACTTAATCGTAAACCCTTTGTTGCTTTACGAGTATGATAATTTCGTTTTCGATTATGAAATGCTTGTGAAGAAATAATAAAAATATTAATCACACAAACAACAATAAATAACACCAACCCTATCGCATATAAAGCTGATTCATGCATTGGTCCAGAATTTTCTAACATTTCTAATCCGATTGTTGATGCTAATGTTGCAATTGAAGAAAAAATAAAATTAATAAAACCATTGCCAAGTTTTAACCCATCTGGTGCATTTCCGGCAATCATCATAACAGCCATTGTTTCCCCTATAATACGTGCGACTCCCATCATAATCGCGTTAATAATTTTAAATCAAGCTGAGCGTAAAACAATTCGATAAGTAGTATGCGTTTTACTTAACCCTAAGGCTAACGAACCAAAGCGATAAGAATCTGGGACATTTTCTAACGCATTAATTGATAATGAAATCATAATTGGTAACGCCATAAAAGCTAACGTAATTGATGTTACCAATAAATTTGATGTAGCTGGTGCTCCCATTCACATAAATAATGGCCCTAAAATTGCTAAGGCAAATAACCCAAAAACAATCGAAGGGATCCCTGCTAATAATTGAATAATCCCAATAACCTTACGTTTAATGTTTGGTCTTAAATATTCTGAAATATATAATGAAGAAAAAATTGTTAAGGGAATTGTAAATAATAATGTAATTAACATCACAAAAAATGTTGCAATAATAATCCGTCAAATCCCAAATTGACTATTATTAGCATTTCAAGTTTGTCCAGATAAAAATAATCAAAAACCCCCTGGATAGTTTTGAAAAAAATAAACTGATTTATAAATAATAAAGCCAATTAACGTCAATAAAATTAAGATTGTTAAAATAGCAAAAAAATAAATCACGATTTTTGAAATAAAATCAATAATTTGTTTTCGTCCCCCAAAATTATTAGTAAAACGAACTTTACATATTTGTAATTTTTTTAAAAGAGGTTGTTTTTCCTTTTTCGTTGTTTCTCTCTTCTCCATTATTAATTCCCCATTCCGTTATATTCATATCCACGATATAACTGATATTTTTCAGGAAATCTTTCGACAATAATATCTCAAAGACTTTTATAATCTAGATTAAAATTTCAAGGTACTTTTTCATTATCAGTTTTTTGCTCACTTTTGGCAAAAGTTGTATTATTATTGTACTTTAGAAATAAAATATCATCAAATGATAATGGTTCTTCCCCTTCTTTTATATATCAATATGCGGCATCATGTTCCGTTAATTTAAATGTTGAAACATAGTATGGATTATAATCACCATTCCGTAATTTTGGTTTTGTTTTTGAATACGGCAATGGGTCTAATATTCAAGCAATAAAAGATAAGACTATACCAAATTGCTTGCCTTGATAATTAATAATTCCAGTAAAAGGCCTTGTTAACGAATAAGCAGGATTAAACTCATAATTATTATCAATAATTTTATACGGTAATTCTGGTTTTGTTGTTTTATTACCAATAACACTGGCAATTGTTTTTTTTCCTAAATTTTCATTATTAATGATTTCACGAATATATGAAAAAGAAATATAACCAATTGAACACGGGACTGTTGCAATTGCTTGATACATTGAACCGCTTGATGATGCAACTTGGTTTGTTTCGTAGTTTTTGCTTTTAATTATTTTTGATTCAAAGAAATCTCTTGTTCCGCTACCAGATTCACGAGTTAAAGTATAAAATTTATTTTTCTTACCAGTAGAACAAACTAATTGATCACCAAAAGCATCTTGTCAAGTAAAATTGCGGTTATTATAAATTTGACAAATCAATTTTGTTCCTTCTCCACCATCAAAACTTTTAAACTGTAGTGATTCTTGTTCTGGTTTAATTTCACAACCAATTGGCAAATGATAAATCAAAGCAATATAATCACGAGCAATAACAAACCGTCCAATCCTTTCATCTTCTCATAATTGTCGAGCATTACCCTGATTATCGCCTGGTTGTGGGGTTGAAGGAATATCTTTTGATAAAAAACCAAAAGCATAACTATGATTTGTAACACCAACCCGCGCAGCAGCGCTTCCTAATGAATTATATAAGATATCTTTTTTATTATCACGTTTATATTGTTCTGTAACATTTGCCATTATTTGGACTACCGATGTACTTCCACCAGCAACAATTACATTACCCGCAACCGCAATTGTTCAAATAATAATTGATATTATCAAGACTAAAACTAAACAAATTAAAGTAATCATTTTATAGTTACTAATATCTTCTACTAAACGCTTAAAAAAAATCTTCTTTTCACCAACAACTTTAATAGATTCGTTTGGCTTCATTCGTTAAGTTTCCCCCTGTTTATAATATATGTTTTTACTATATTCAACTTGTTTACGTTAATTATATCAAAAAAATAAAAAATCATAAAATAATCTTATGTTTTTTTATATTCAAGTTTATTTTCAAACTCTTGAATCATTTCCACTGCCTGTTGTAATTTAATTCCAACAATTTTTGTAACACCTTTCTGTTGCATTGTTGCTCCATATAATACATCACAATATTCCATTGTTCCCACTCGATGCGTAATAACAATAAATTGTGTTTTTTCAACAAAAGTTCAAATATATTTAGCAAAACGTTCAACATTCGCTGGATCTAATGGCGATTCGGCTTCATCTAAAATTACTAACGGAATTGGTCGAACTTTTAAAATTGCAAATAAAACCGATAAGGCAACTAATGATTTTTCCCCTCCAGATAATAAATTTAAATTATTAATATTCTTCCCTGGTGGGGATACTTTAATATCAACGCCAGTTTCTAATAAATTATCTGGTTTAGTATAAATGATTTTTGCTGTTCCACCACCAAATAATACTCCAAAAGTTAACGGTAAGTTTTCATTAACCTCTTTAATTGTCTTATCAAATTGTTCTTCCATAACGCGGTCCATTTCACCAATTGATTTTAATAAATTTTTAACAGCATCATTGGCATCATTATATTCATTACTTATAAATTGAAAACGAGCATTTTCTTCTTTATATTCGGCAATTGCCTCTAAATTAACATTCCCAATTTGTGTTAAGTCGCCGCGTAACTGTTTAATTTCATCCCGAATTATATCTTCATTATCAATAACCTTCAATTCTAATGTTTTAGCATAATCATATGTCATTTGATATTCTTCTGTTAGCCTTGTTAAATTTTGTTGAATTTTAACATTAATAATTGATAAATCGATATTAATTTTACTAATTTGATCTTGTAAAGCAAATATATAATAACGTTTATCTCCAATCTGATTATTAAGATCATTAATCATCAACGATTGTTTATCTTTTAAACTGCGAGCAACATTTAATTGTTGTTCAATTTTAGTTTTTAGAAGATCTTTTTGTTTGATTTGATCTACAACATTAAGGGTTGCTTTGTTTTCTTCAATTTTTGTTTCATCAATATTTTTTGATGTTAACAATTGGTATTCATTCTGTAATTTCGTTTGATCACGCATGATAATTTCAACTTGGCGTTTACCGGCCCCGATTGAAGCTTGATTTTCGACAATAACTTCATTAATTTCATCTAATTGACGGCTAAGAAGGTTTAATTGTTTTATAACATGATGTTGTTCTTCTGTTCTCATTGCTATTTTTTCATTAAGAATGTTAAGTTCTTTTTCTGGATTAATAATTGTCATTCTTGTTCGGCACACCCCCCCTGTAACAACTCCTTGCGGGCGCACTATTTCACCATCTAACGTTACAATATTATGACGATACTTTGTTAATTTTCCAATTTCTTGAGCATTATCAAAATCAACACAAATCAAATAACGACTTAAAAGATAATCAATGGCAACCCGGAACTCTTTCTTCACTTTAACTAAATTATTCCCTAATCCTAAATATCCCTGCACTGATTTAATAACAAATTCTTCATCACTGCTAAGATAACGCGGAGTAATTACATCTAAGGGAATAAAAGTTGCACGACCAGCCTGGCTTTGTTTTAAATATGAAATTGCTCGTTTCGCACTATCAACATTTTTAACTAAAATATCTTGTAAATGACTACTTAAAGCAGTTAAAATTGCTTGTTCATATTTTTTGTCAACATTAATAATATCTTGAACTAATCCAATAATTCCGGGTAAAACGTTTTTATTATTAACAATATTTTTAACCCCTTCATATAAATTATCTTGGTTCTCAAAATTATGTTGGGTACGTTCTAATTCACTTTCTAAGCGAATAACTATTTTATTAATTGACCCCAATTGTTCATTCAATTCGGCATGTTTGGAATTAAAAGATTCGCGTTGCATACGATACTCTTGTTGTTGGATTTCTAAACTTGTTAATTTCTCTTGTTCATTTTGCAAATTAACTGTCAATTCATTATAGTCATTAATCATATTAGTAATTGTAATATCACTATACGACATTTTTAATGCAGCCTCTTTATTATCTAATTCAATTTTGTGAATTTTTAAATCACCAATTGCTGAAATTAAAATTTGAAACTCTTTACCCAAAACATTAATTTTAGTATCCAAACTGAAATTTTCTTTGTTTAATTCGTTATACTCAATTTCTTGATTCTTTAATTTTCGATCAGCTTCTTGTTTTGTACTAACAATTTTTTTTTGTTGTGAACGTAATTCTAATAATTTGTCATTAAAAAAAGTAATATCTTTCACTAAAACAGCTAATTCAATCTGATTTAATTTATCTTTTAGGGTGGTGTATTTTAATGCTTTCTCACTTTGTTGTTTTAAAATTGGTAATTTTCGTTCAATTTCATTTAAAATATCTTTTAAACGTACTAAATTTTCGTTTGAACGCCCTAATTTTTTTAAAACTTCTAATTTACGCAGTTTATACTTTGATACACCCGCCGCTTCTTCAAATAAGACACGACGATCTAATGGCTTTGCTTCCGCAAAAGCATTAATATTTCCTTGAGAAATAATTGCAAGCGATGATTTTGTTAAACTACTATCCATAGCAAAATCCTGAATATCTTTTAAACGAACAAGTTGCTTATTAATAAAATATTCATTTTCACCAGTTCCTCGAAAAACACGACGTATAATTTCAATTTCATCATAATCCATAGCAAAAATCCGTTGTGTATTATCAAAAATCAATTTAACCTCCGCCATATTTAATGGTGGTTTTGTTTCCGAACCATTAAAAATAACATCTTCGCTGTTACCTCCGCGAAGCGATTTAATTGATTGTTCACCCAAACATCAACGAAGAGCATCATTAATATTTGATTTTCCACTTCCGTTTGGTCCAACAATTCCAATCATTTCGTGATCAAAATTAACTATCAGTGGATCAGCAAAAGACTTAAATCCAAATGCTTCCAATTTTTTCAAAAATAACACTAATCTTCACTTCCTTAAATTTCCAAATTAATAAACCAAATTATTCTTTATTAATTATTATATAAAAATACATTATTTTCAACTAAAATCAACAAAATCATTAAAAAGAAGAAATTTATTACAAATTTTTTATTTTTTAAATTTCCTTTTTAGGGTTATTTTTAATTTTTTTATTGTTTGTTGCTTTCTGTTTTTTTTCTTCTTTTCGCGTTTTAATTAATAACTTTAATTTCTCTCATCATTGAAAGCCGTTATTTTGATGATCTGGTAATAGTAAATTTAAGAAAATCCCAGCAAAAGCCGCTAAGGCTACGCCCGTAAATTGTAAATTACCATTTCCAACATTAAAATTAAAAATTGCGCCCCCTAATCCTAACACTAACATAATCGCTGTGACAAAAACATTTTTCATATTATTATAATCAATTTGGTTATTAATTAAAACCCGAATACCGTTTGTCGCAATTAAACCAAACATGATCATGCTAATGCCACCCATTACTGGAGAAGGCAACATTTGAACTAATTGATTAACCGGAGCAATAAATGATAAGCCAATTGCAAACAAAGCAGCTAATCCAGTTACTCAAACCGAAGCAATTCGGGTTATTCCAACAACAGAAGCATTCTCCCCGTATGTTGTATTTGCAGGTCCACCAACGAACCCATCGAAAATAATTGACACCCCATCCGCGATTAATGTTCGATCCATTCCTGGATCTTTTACAAAATTTTTGCTGGTCATTTGTCCCATACTAATATGATCACCAATATGTTCTGCAATTGTAATAATTGCTAAGGGACTAATTGCTAAAATAGCTGGTCCAATATTACTTCCTTTTAAATCTCAAATCTTTTTAAAAAATGGATATCATTGTCATTGACTTGAATCGGTAATTTTAGATGTATCTAAAATTTGATATTCCGGTCCAATTGAAAAATGCAGAATTACACACAGTAAGTATCCAGCAACAACACCAATAATAACTGGTACAACTTTTACAAAACCTTTGCATTTTAATGCAATGATTGTTGTTACTAAAAAAGTAAAAACAGCAATACCAATGCCGATTCAATGAGAATAAGACTGTTTTCAAGCTGTTGGATTAAAACCGGCATTATTAATTGCGCTTTGTGCAACAGACATTCCGATAATAATGATTAACGGTCCCACAATTACTGCCGGAAGAATTAGTTCTAAAAATTTATTACCAATAAAACACACTAATACACCAAAGGCAATATAAATAACTCCAACCATCATTACCGCAATAAAAACAGCATTTCCATATAATGGGTAGCATGTACCCATCGCTCCCATATACGCAAAAGAGCTCCCTAAATACATTGGAACTTTTGCGGCAGTAATTGCGATATAAATTAAAGTCCCAACCCCCGAACAAAACAACGCCATTGCAATGTTCATAACTTCAACACCAGCCGTTTGATTAATAATTAACGGCACTAATACTGTTGAACCAAACATTGCAAAAACATGTTGTAACGATAAGATTGATCATTGTAAAAAACTTTTTGGCCGATCATGTGGTCCTAATAATAATTTAATATTATTGTCAACTAAACCGATTTGTTCTTTTTTTATAATTTTATTCCTCCTTCTTTTCTTAAAATTGCATAAAAAACTAGTTTGTAATATTACAAACTAGTAAATTGAATTATTAATATTAATTATTGTTTTATTTTGTAGAATATTAAAGATATCAAAAATAATATTATTTATTTGTAAACAAATTTTAAATTCTTTCATCAAATCAATTTGCATTTTATACCTCAACATTCCTGCTATTAATAATAGCAGTCCTTAACTGGATTGGCAACCTTTTTAAGACACTTTTAATATGTACTGTTGTTTTTTTCTAAATTAAACAAGTGTTAAATGAGACATCTTGTGTGATGAACCGGCAAAAAACAAATTATTGTTAGGTTATTTTTTTTATTTTTATATTAAAAAACATAAATTTAGTTGCATTATTGATCGGATAATTATTTTAAATTTAGAACTTTTATTATAAAAACAGATTTTTTACTGTTTTACCTACACAAAATAAAGGATATTTTTATAAATTTCTTTTCAAATAAAGGTATTATTCAATCAATAATGCAACTATCAAAATTAATATTTTAATGCTTAAAGATTGATAACTCATCTATGGCACGAAGCTTTAAAAAATTGTGAAAGCGAATAGATTTACTCCTATTTATTTCTTTAATTTTCGGTAAGATTAATCCCTTGCTGAAATGTCAGAGCGCATGTTTTTTGGTTTTTTTTCATTAAAGAGTGCTGCTAAACTGAAAAAAAACAATATCGGACACTAAAAAAAACAAGATGGTTGTAACTCCAAAAAATTATTTTATTTATATAAAGTTATCTAAGAATAGATTAAGTTATAGTTAATAACTGGGTAAACTGTTTGTTTATTCCATGTTGGATAAACTTTATCTCTAAATATAAAGTTTTAGTATCGCCACCCACCACCTCACTTCAGGAGTGGGTGGTGGGTGGCGATTTAACTAATTAAATAAAAATATAAATATTCTTACTAAATATCAAAATATTAACCAACAAAAGGATTTTCTGTTTATTTATCTTTTTAAATAAACAGAAAGGAAAAGACTACAATCATTTTAGTAACTACTAATAAAAATTACTTACTATTTTTTTAATTATATTTTTTCTTTACGATTTAAATACCCTGTTGGATAGGTTCCAATAAGTTGGAACATATTTATGTTGATTTTAAAATAAAATATGGCAAAAAATCCACAAAGAATATTTGGCGATATCGCTAACAAAGCAACACAAAAAGAGTGTGAAACATTTGACCAATGATATTTATACAAACTTATCAACAAAAATTTAGTTGAGAAGCTTTATTTGCGTGAAAAGAAGCCAATAAATTTGGTTTAACATACAAGAAAAAGAAAAATATTAAATACAATGAAGGTTTGAGGACGGACGGACAAATATTTAATACCGATGATAATTTATTAAAATACTCAACGGTGGAATTTGAAGATGGAATTGTTGAATTAGATACTATTTTAACTTTTGCTCGTAAATTAGACCCCGTAGAAAGTGATTTTAATCCCCTAATCTTTGGGCTGCTGATATTGAGCAAGCAATGGACACTGAAGTTGCATACAAACGCAATAAAATTTTAGATATTATTAACAAAGGAACAGTTACCACTATCCAAGGACAAAAAGCAGATGATACAAGTGCTTTACAAATTCATGATGAAATTATGGATAAAATATATGAAAATGGCTTTACTCCATCAGAAACAGTTGTTTTAGGTTCGGATGATTTTATTCGTGGCATTCGCAATAAATTACAGTTGCAACTTGGCGCAAATGATCAAATAAATAGCATAATAACAAAAAGCGGGGCAATGAAAAATGTTGAAGGAACAACATACTATGTGGTTCCTAAAAAATTACCAATTATTAATAAAGATGGTTCATAAAGAACGATTGAATTATTATCAAATGGTGTTAATATAATTGCCTTTAAATTTAGTAAAAAATATGACCCGCTTATATTATACGCAAAAAAGACCACACTCCGTTAAGAGTTGGGGCGGCGGCATTAGGAACTGGGATGGTAATACTTTAATTATGGAAAGAGTTTTTATATTTAGATGGTGCTGTAACTGAACCTAAGGTAATTATAAACATATTGTTGTAAAAATTGATATTAGTTGTTGGAATTAATAAATCAGATAAACCAACCGTTCATATCTCATACCAAACAAAAACAATATCCGAACAATTAAAACCACAATTTAAAGCCGTTGTTTTAAAAGCAGTAAAAACCATAAATAGTTCTTTAACTAAGGGTGATTTTGATTACTTTTTTGAAAGTAAAGGTGAAGAATGATCAATTAATATTACAAATGATAAAATTGTTAGAGTTCAAATCGAAGGTAAAAACAACGCTACTGGTCAAACAAAGTCAATTGAAGTAGTAATTAAAAATTCTTAATATTACTAAAAAATAGTACTTTTTAGTATTAAAAATGCCAATTGGAGCAAGGAAAACATCTATGATTTATGCTGTTAAAAACTCCAACCAGATTGTCTGCTAAGCAAAAAGAAAAAAGTTTTGGTTTACAATTATTATAATTTTAGAAATACAAGTTTTATCCCTTGGTTTATCAATTTTAACGGGCGGAGTTGCTTCGGCTGTTGGAGATTAGAGGCAAGATTATCTAATTTTGCTTCAACATTTATCTCATTTGGAATAGAAACATCAACCGATTTTGCCGTAAATCAAATATATGATAGTTTAAACTTCCGAAGTGACAGCAAAAGTACTGTCTTAAATTTATTACCAGAAATTAGTGGTGTTGGTAAATTAACGCGCGCTGCTCGAACAACGATAATTTTAAAATTAGCCAAAAAAACTAAATTACTGGAAAAATTAGGGGTCATAACTACTAATAACTTAGAAGATGTTGTCAGACAAGTTGCGGGGCAAAAGGTTTTATCGGATAAATTAATATTTGATTTTACAAAGCGGGCTAATAATGAAACTTTATTATATACAATTGGAAAATTAGCCGTAATGACTTTTATAAAGGTTTTAACGATTATAAAATAAACACAATTAATAATTTATTAAAAATTGAAAAAAACCTTCAAAAGATAAATCCGACGTTAGTTCAAAAAATACCCAACATAAATGAAAAAATTGCTAATAAATGATTGTCTGAATATGGATTAAATCTTGATAAAATAAGTAAAATTAGTACTAACAAATGATATAACATTATGGTTAATATCTTTATAAAAAGGTGTCGGTAAAAACTTATTATTAAATGTTAATTTAATGCATGGTAGCAAAATATATCATAATAAATTATTAAATATCTTGCATCAAACACCAATTAAATTAAATAAAATTTAAATCATTTAAACCCAAATTTTTATCTTCAAAAAGTAACTAAAAATTATTAGCCCCAATTGAAAAACAAATAATTACGATTAAACAAAAAGTACTTAGTAAAATTACCGAACAAACTAAAAAAATATTATCTAAATTTGAAAATAATGCTATTAAAAAAGGGGGGCAATTATTACCTTTCGCTTATGGTTATGATGTTTTTTTAGCAATTAAAATTGTTCCTTTATCTATTTTCGAACGAAGTTACTTTAACAATATATTATAAAAACCATAAATATACTCCAATTGTTGTTATGACGACTTTAATAAAAGCAGAACAGTTTATTTTAACAAAAGAACCATTTGTATATTATATGCATAGTTAGTGATTTATTGGTTGAGGTTTTACAAAAACAAGTTTGTTTAATTTAAGTTTCTTTTGCACTACTTGCTTATCAACAAGTAATAAAATATAATTTTAAAATATATCGAACAATTGCTAATATATTAAAATTGCAAGAACAATTGCAAAATAACTTTAATAAATATAAACTTGTACAAATACCAGAAGATAGCGCATTTATTAGTTTATTGGGTAATGGAATACCATTTAAAATATACAAGCAATTCAAAACAAATCAAGATTTAAGCAAAATAATTAAAACAAAAACAATGTCAAGTAGTAAAAAGTTTATCTTAAATAAAATCAAAACAAAAAGAAAGCAGTAGTGATAAGGAGATGATTAAATGTTAAATGAATTATGAGCAAATGTTACTTTGGAAAATTATAATAATTTTAATCCAATAACAGGAAAAAATATCCAAGTTCCCATTCGTTATAATAAATTATTTAAAGGTGATGTCGAATTATGATTTAAAACTTTTGCCTTAAGGGCCCAAAATATGAATTAATCATATTTAAACTATCCATTTTCAAAATTAAAGTTTGAAACATTTAAAGACCCGTTGTTAAAGAAAATTTGTATTAACATGGTGTTTATTGCGGTTGAACATTGAACATTTAACCATATTTCGATTGAATTATTTACTTCGGCAAATATTAGTGTTGGTGATATTAATTATTCTTCACAAAATGACCCGATGGCAACATAACAAGGTTTATTACCTACTTATGTAAAATCACTGATTAATCTAACAACTTTAAAGAAAATGTTTCATTCTTTTCAAGAAGAAGGTATTGATTTAACAATGATAGATTTATAAGCATATTATTATACTCAGTTAGAAGTTGATTAATTACTAGATAAGATTGTTATAGAAAAAATTAAAGATGAAAAACTTGCAAAAATAAAAGAAAAAATTTTAGAAGAATTAAAAAAATAATTGTTATACCAGATGCGCCAAATTGAGAACAAGTTGACATTGGTGATTTTGTAACAAATAATGATCATTCTTCTTATGACATTAAAAATTATGATAAAGATAAGTTATAGTTATCAAGTTTTTGTTCAAAATGATGAAAATAACCCATTTGGTGGCTATGTCGATATAGTTACAACACATCATAAATTTACATTTTATGTTAAAGTCCCAATTAAAACAAATGATAGATTATATTTTTTGTATCATTTTTTCAAGGAAAAATTATATCATATAAGGATAAGCGTGGGACACCCGATAAAATTAAATCATTGTATTTTCAAAGAAAAAAGCAAGTTAGAAAGGAGATGTTATTATGCAGAAATTAACCATTAAAGATGCAATTATGTTTTTTAAAATATTTGAAATTTCATCATTGTTTTTTATTGCAGGAATTATTATTTGTTTTATAGGACCAACTAATTTATGGGTTGGTTGACCTACATATGTAATTATTGGTGCAATGCTTAATGGTTTTGGAATTATTGTTTTAATTATTGAAACTATTCGGTTTATCAAAACACATAAAAAAGAACAAAAACAAGACAGCATTGACGGATGTTATTAAAAAAATGAAACAAAAATAAAAAAGTGCTTTAAATGGGGTTGTTATCAGCAAAAAAGAAATTAAAAAATAGTTATGATATTGATAGTTATTATCTTAATTTAGCATCAACAATTACTAATCGTAAAAAATGTTACTGTTCAAAAACATAATGATATTTTAGAAAAAATAATTTGTGAAGATAATGCTAATTACCAATCAACAAATAAATTTTTAATTAATTAATAACTTTTTAAAAATGCAGGACTTTACTAATAATAATTGGTATAATTAATATAAAAATTAATATGAATGGTTGTGGTGCATATTTTATTTTTGCTAATAATTCAAAAACTTAATTTTATTACGATTGATTTTTACAATGATCAGTATTATTAATTAGGTAATTTAGTGTTTTGTACTTTTTATTATGACCCTTATATTAAAATGATCAGAGTATTTTTATTACTGAAAAAATTTAAAATTGATGCTATAACTAAACAAGTTAAAGTTATTAGAACATTAAAAATAAAAATGTAGTACTATTACTGATTTATATATTGATGATGCTAAATAAAATAATTATACATCATTACAAAGAGAATAAATATTACCAATTGATTTTATTACAATTGAAATTATTCCTAATAATCCCAATTTTGAGCCTTCCGCTCGTTATGGCAAGCAATTTGCTAGTATTTTAGATATTATTGCGGAAAAGATAATGTTAGACCCATTATTAAATAGTGGTAAATTTACCATCAACACCAATGGAGTAGCTGGGTTGTTGACCAAGAAATTAGTAAAATGTTGGCCTCATTTATTGAAAATGACTTGTTATTAGTTTAAGGTGACCCGGATAGTAATTTTCAACCAGTCGACTATATCGCGGGCATTTTTAAAGATGAACAATTAACTAAAATATATGATTGATTATTAACTAATTACTATAAAATAAATCGCCATCATGTACCATCTATTACAAAGGGAGTACAACAAACCCAAGCGGAAGTTGTGGTGTAAATATTCAAACAAACGCCCCTTATGAGCAAATGATATATATTATAGAAATTAAATTAACGGAATTTATTATTAAATTAATTAAATATGATAATGCGATTTTAAATAGTAGAACATTTAATATCAAAAATATTGATGAGTTAATTATTGATGTTCACTTACCAGTAAATGCGACTTTAAACAGACAAATAAAAAACAATGAAACTATTATCCAATATGTCTTATGAAAAAGGAGGACAAGAATAATGTTAAAACCATCGGAAAAATGTTGGCACAATTAGCAGAAAATAATGAACCAATTGATTATTCAATTGAAAGTATCCCGTTGGATTTTGCTAATCAATCAAAATATAGCAAGTGTAACCATGATTTAGAACAATTATTTATTGAAAACCGTGCTAGAACCTTGTATATTTATAAAATTATAATAATCTTGTTAAGAACAAAGCAAAAACCAAATTTAAACTACTCTCAAAATAGCGTTAAATAGGTTTTATTGATAAAGATTAATATATTAAAATAACTGGTTGTGAAATTAGTGATTTTAATTTTAAATTACAAATACAACAAAAACACCACAATCCAAGATAATAGTACAAGTTATGTCATGATTGATGAAAAAGATATCTTAATTAATGATATTTCAAAACAAGACAAAGTATTTTTAGAGGAATTAGACTTAAAAATAGTATCTATCAATGAACCCATTACCGAAGACAATAAAAATGAATGTTATATCATTGAAGAATATAAACGCCCTTATTCGCCCGATGGGGTTAATATTATTAAATCTACTCATTTAGTTAAAATAACTGACTTTAAATGAAAAAATCAAAATAGCATTCATTTAGTATTACAAAAATCATTGCCCGAAGATACACTATTTACTGGGATTGAAATTAAGTATCCTAAATCAATATTATTTGGTAATATTAAGTGCTGGGATAATATCAAGGGTGTTTATTCTTTTTATCCATCACCAATCGTTGAAAATGCTAGTTTGATGCCTTTGTTATCCATACCTATTGAAACAAACCCTAATGTGCGAATATTTCAATATTGATTTACCGAAAGTTTTTTGCTGTAAAATATAGTACAAAAATATATTCAAAGAAAAAATGTTATATATTTATTACCTAAAAATGGTTTATAACAATTTTTATTAGATTTTTTAACCTTTCGCTATAATTATAATAGAAAATTTTAATATGCTAAATATGATTAAAAAAAATAATCCTATAAATGATAGTGCTAAATTAAGACAAAAATTCAAAGGACAAAAACCAAAAAATGTAATTGATGGTTTATTTGAAAAATTAAAATTGGATAATCAAACCCTTATTTAAGGGTAGGTCTGCCAAAAAAAAATTAAACAAATTATATATATGCTTTCAAATTACAAATATAGTAAATATGCAATAAATAAAGGTTATAATGATAATGTTAAATTGTTTTGGCCTTATTATTTTGAATTAATATCTAATCAACAAAAAGAAAACGAATATTGAACATTTAAATAATATAAAATTGAGTTAAATTCTTCATATTTTAATTTTAATAAAACTGGTTCTAAAATAAATTATTGATAAAATGTTTATCATGATAATAATCCATTTTTAAAACAAGATAATAAATATTATTTTGTTGTATGGCGTGGTGATAAAAATGATGATTGAAGGATTGTTAAATTTCAAATTAATGAGGAACAACGAGAAAAACAAATATTAGAAGAATATAAAAATTTTAGACTTATTCTTCATAATCAAAAAGTCTTGTATATTATAGAAATTGCTAAAAGGGGTATTCTGTGAGATAGAGAAAATTTTGATTATATTAAATCGGTTTATCGTTGAAATCTTTATACAGATATTCCTGATTTGGATGTAAATAATAAAACAGGTGAAATAAAAATTAAATAATAAATATAAAAAAACCATTTATTAAAGAGTGCACCCATTTTAGTGATTACTGATAAAAAGTATTTACTATTTTTTAATTATATCTTTTTCTTTACGATTTGAATATAAATTATTTCATTTCATAACATCTTTTATATATTCTTCGTGTTAATTATATATTTTCTTATTGATTGTAGCTTTCTTAAATAATGAATGAAAACTTTCTATAATAATATTATCTGTACATCAGTAATTTTTCCTTATTGAAATTATAATACCGTTAGATAAACATTTATCGTGATAAATAGCGAATTTGTATTGATATCCGTGATCTAAGGTGAATTATTATTCCATTCAGATCTTTTTTTATTAATTTTATTTTTTAATTGCATCATTTAAATTATCCATTACTAATTTATTGTCATTATATTTAGATCACTTTACATCAACTATTTCTTTAGTATATTCATCAATAATTGTTAATTGATAATATATTTCTCCTTTTTCAAATTAAATATGCTACATCAGCATATAGCATTGAAAACCTTGTTTTTATATCATTGAATTTACAATTAATTAAATCAGGATATTTGTAATAAACTTTTTTCTTTATTTATTCTGTTTATATTTCATTTTTATTTTCATTTTTCTTACATATTCAGGTTATTTTTGATTATTAATCATAATCCTTAAAAATTTTTTTAAATTATATTTTATATCATAATCTTCATTTAAATATTTAGTAATTATTCGGTATCCAAATTGTTTTAAATTTTCTTCATAGACTTTTACAATATCATTTATTGCTTTTTTATTTTTTTTTGCTACTGTCATAATTTTTATATTTATCTCAATAACTACGTTTTTACCCTGTTATTTCTAGTAATAATTTTATTGAATATTAACGACAATTTTGTTTAATAAAAGAGATGATTATTGGTTTGCTTAATTGTAAAAGTCATGGAGCTTTTTAATAATTAATACTCTGTTTTATAATATTCTAAATCTCTTTTTCTAAAAGAGATTTAGATCCTTTAGGAATATTTAATTTCCTTTTTTTTTTATGATTTACTCATTAAGATCTTTCTGTATTTTAATTTAGATTACATTGTTTTGCTGCTATTCAACAACTTTTTTGTTTAATTTCCTCAATGATTTTTGTTCTAAATTCTGATGTATATTTGTTATATTTTTGTTATTTTCTTGCCATATAAAAATGCACCCTTTATAAAAATTTAATAAAATATTTTTTTATTTTACTTACTTTTTGGGGTGCATTTTTATTAAAATGGTTTTTTTATATTTATTATTTAATTTTTATTTCACCTGTTTTATTATTTACATCCAAATCAGGAATATCTGTATAAAGATTTCAACGATAAACCGATTTAATATAATCAAAATTTTCTCTATCTCACAGAATACCCCTTTTAGCAATTTCTATAATATACAAGACTTTTTGATTATGAAGAATAAGTCTAAAATTTTTATATTCTTCTAATATTTGTTTTTCTCGTTGTTCCTCATTAATTTGAAATTTAACAATCCTTCAATCATCATTTTTATCACCACGCCATACAACAAAATAATATTTATTATCTACATTATTAAATGGTTTTTCTTGTGACGCTATTCATTCTAAATTGTTTTTAATATTTTCATCTGTTGTATTTATTTGTTTTTCTTTTTTTAGTTTTTCTAATTGTTCTTTTGTATATTCGTTTATTTTATGTTTATTATTACAAGCAACTAAACTTGTTGTGCTTGTTCCAATTAGAGTAATTGTTCCTAAAAGACTTAATATTTTTTTCAATATTTATTTCTCACAAATAATTATTATTGTAATGGAATAGCTTTTCCAATTTCAATATGATGCATAATTATTCCTTTTTTACTTTTGATATCATAAGAAAAATTTATGCTATAATCATTATTCATTTTTATTTTTGAAGGCAAAATTTTATTTTCTGATAAATTAAGCATAGCATCCTTAATTGAAGTATAAACTGTAGTTTTATTGTTATTTTCATCAATAAAATCTGTGCTAACATTACCATTAACTTTTTGAAAAACATTTAAAATAAATTGTATGTTATTATTTCATAATTTATTAGAAATTGAAATTTTATTATGTGGTGGAACTTTCGCTAGTTGAGCTGTAACAGTTGTTGCTGTGGTATTTGTTGTTGTTTTAATTTTTGTATTATCATAATTTGAATAATCTGTTATAATATAATTTTTTGATCCTCCTCATTTATATTCATATCGAACTTCATTTTTTTCTTCTCCCACAAACGTTATACCGGCTGAGCAACCAGCCCTTGCAGTAACTTTATTATTTATATTTCAACTTAAATTATCAGTTTCTGATGTTAAATTTGATTTAAAAAATCCATTCATTTTTTGAAATTTATTTGTTTCTGTAAGTTGTTTAGAACAAGAAATGGTATATTGTATTTGTTCTATGTTGCTGTTATTTATAAACGTTGAACTAGAATCTTTACACGCACTTTCAAGGTTTTGTTCTGAATTAAATATTTTATTTTTTTGTTTTTTTTGATAAAAAACATTAGATAATATTAAATTTTCTAAATTAATATTTAAAATTTGTTTAATTTCAAAATTAGGATTTTGTTTTTTATATTGTAAATATAATCATCTTTTTACATGTTCTTTCATATCGTTAATATAAGATTCAATTAATACAAATGTCTCATATTCATATAAAATAACCTTGCTTGAAAAGATATAAAATTTTTTACTATTATCAATAGTATGATTTGGGGGTACAGTTATTTTAAATTTAGTATTTTTATCATTACTATCAATAATTATATTTTTACTATCATTATCTAAATTATATTCATATACTTTTCCTTCTGAAACACAGTATTCTTTTTTAAATAAAAATTGTAAATTATTATCAAAATCATCATCTGATGATTTATAAAAGGAATAAAAAACTTTTATTACATCTATTTTTGTGCTTATATTATTGTATTTATTTTTTTTATTAGATGATATTAAAATTAAATTATTATTATAAATTCTTGTATAATCATTTACAAATCCTTTAAAAACAGCTGCGTCGCTTGCGCCTAAATCATAATAAAAAATAATTTTTAAAAGACCAGAACAAACAAAAAAAGATAATTTATTTTCTCTCTTTTTTATTCTATTTAAATTTTCTAAATTATTTGTTTGTTGATAATTAATATCACTATTTATTTTTTTTTGATAACTACTAACAGCAATTGTTGTTGGTACAGCAGTTCCACTAATATTTGATACACTTAATAAACTTAAAAATTTTTTCATATTTTTATATTTTTCTTTCTATCATCTTGAAACCATCTTGAAACTTTTTATTGAAAAATTATATAAAGATCTATTGATATTATATATATATATATATATATATGCAAGCACTTTTATGTATGTTATTTTTAAAAGAGATATTTATTTAGAATGATTATTATTGTAATTATATTATGACACCCAGCTGGACTCATGATTATTTTCATATATTTGTTAAAAATTACTTAAAGTTTAAAAATTTTTTGCCAGCCTTTTCAAAATACTTGGAAAAAATTATAAGCGTTAAACGAATAATTTTATAAAGATTACCCAAATTTATTTCAAAGAACCTTAAAACTTTTTTTAACTTGAAATTTAACTTGAAATTAACTTGAAATTTAAAAATTAAAATTTAATATGCCCCATTGACGGACAAGATTGGAGGGATTGTTAAAATGGCTTATTTAAAGCCTATTCAGGTTTATAATTTAAATAAAGGTGAGCACAGGTTAAATTTAAAAAATATCGTAATATTGATATTGTTAAGTTAGATATGAATATTAATTATAAAATTAATAATTATATTCCTTGTCGTAAGTGTGTAAGTTGTAAGTTAGATAATGCTAAAGAATGAATTATTCGTTCTGCTTTAGAATGTAAAAGTTCAAAAAATAATTGATTTATCACTTTATAACTTATTATGATGAGTTTATTCCTGTTAATGATCAAGGTTTTTACTTGTCAACATTATGATTTAAGTAGATTTATTAAATCTTTGCGTAAATTTTTTGAGCGTAATAATATATTTAATATTAAGTGTTTAGCTAGTTCAGAATGTGGCTCTCGTACGAATAGACCTCACTATCACCTTTGTGTTGTTTTTGATTTACCGTGAAAAAATAATGGGTGTTTAAAAATCTTCAGTTAACTGGTGAGAGGTATAATTTGGGTTATCCTTATTTTGTTAGTAAATTAATTGATAAAATTTGAAGTAAAGGTATTCATAAAATAAGTAGTGTTACTTATCAAAGTGCTGGATATGTTGCTCGATATACTTTAAAGAAAGTTAAAAAGTTAGATTATGAAAAATTATGTATTGAACCTGAAAAGTTATATATGAGTAAGGGAATTGGCAAAAAATATTTTGAAGAAAATAAGAACATATTTATCAATTTTATGTTGTTAATTTGAATACTGATAAAGATTTAGTGGGTTACAACATCATCGTTATTTTAATCGTCTTTATGGAAAACAGAATAGTCAACATTTAGAGGAAGTTTAAAAAAATCGCATTATTAATGCAAAATTTAATTTGGTTTATCATGTTAAAAATTCTGGTATATGGTATGTTAATTTATCAGGCAATAAACAACATGTTCTTAATAAAAGAATTAAGAGTTTAAATCGTGTTGTTAACGATAAAAAATAACATAACTTCAAGTTTATTATACATGAAAGGAGGAATTGTTAAAATGGCATTTCGTAAAAAAGTAAAAAATACTGCATCGCATCGTCGTTATTTAACAAATACTGCTCGTACTGTTCGTGCTGCTAATTTGTTTCGTTCGACATCTCGTAGCGGAATTAGGTTTTAGTTTATGACATCAGGAATGTGAATTATTGTTATTATTTTGATAATTGTTATTGTAACTCTTTTAAGTTTTATTGTTAGTTTTTTGAAAAAAACTAACAATAAAACTTAAAAGAGTTACTTAATAATAAAAAAGATAAAAATTAAGATGAGGAATAAAAAAAGAATTTATATTTTTTTATTATTGTATTTAAAAATTTATGTTCTAATTTCTTAGAAATGGGAAAGGAGAATTATATGTACTATAATTCTCCTTTCCCATGGTATATTGTATACGTACTCCTTTCTTAATTATTTTGAAATAAGAAAGGAGTTTTTTATGTCAAAAATAATGTTTAAAGATGTAATTGTGTTTTTGAAAATCTTTGGAATTTCATCATTATTTTTTGTAAGTGGAATTGTTATATTGATTATTAAAACAATAAGGTATATTAAAACTCATAATAAAAATGTACAAAAAGATTTAGATATTTTAAAAAATTATTTAAATAATACTGGTTATTTGTCTTTGGTTAAATAACAAAAAATGAAAAAAATATGAGAAAAATTTATAGTGAATTTAATAATGTTTCTAATTCATCTGTTAGTGATGGTTATTAATATAATGTTTATGAAAGATTTGTTAATGAAAATACTTGTGAAATTTCTTTGATAGTTAGTAAAACTTTAGATTTGTATTCTGAAATACAATAAGCTGGAATTGGTACTACATTAAGTGAACTTATTGATCGTTATGAAAATGATGAAATTTTAGATTTTAATTTTCGACAAGGTCAATATCTTGATTTATTAAAGTTACCAGCTTCTGTTATGGAAACTTTAAATTTGTTAAGGGGTATGGAAAATTTAGATGTTATTAATGATTATGTTAGGTCTTTAAATGGTAATGGTTAAATTGTTAAAGATGATGTTTTAGATAATCAGATTGTTTTTAGATGTTAATAAGAATAAAAATGAATTTGATTTAAAATAGAAAGGTAAAAATTAAAATTAAAAAAAATAAACTAGTTTATGGTTTTCATAATACTTTGGATAAGTCACCTCAACATTATATGTTTACAAAAAATAGTAAACTTACTACTGCGTTTAATGCCAGGGATTTAGTACCTATTTATTTAGATGAGATTTTGCCTAGTGATAATGTTTTAAGATGAATATTAATACTGTTATTCGGCAAACTATACTTTTTTTATATTAAAGCCTGTTATGAGTGTTGATAATATTGATGTTTTTGCTTATTTTGTTCCTAATCGGATTATTTGAGATGATTTTAAAAAGTTTTTTGGTGAAAATAATGATCCTTGAGCTGTTATTGACGATGTTTTAATTCCGATTATTAAAGATCCAAGTGATGTTTTTGTTGTTTTGAGTTGAAAGTTGGTACTATTGCTGATTATATGGGTTTTCCTCTGTTAATAAGGAAAGGTTTAGAAGTTAATGCTTTACCATTTCGAGCTTATACGTGAAATGTTAATGATTGATTTAGAGATCAAAATTTACAATCAGTATATCACATTAATAAATCTAGTTCTGATGGTAGTGGTTCTAATGGTGATAATTATATTAGCGATTTAGAGTTGGATGGTAAGCCTTTTATTGCTAATAAGTATCATGATTATTTTACAAGTTCTTTGCCTAGTCCGCATAAAGGTTCACATATTACTTTAAATATTGGTGGTAAAAATCCTATTGTTACTTACGATAAAAAAGTTATTAATGGTAAACATTCATAGTTAATGTTTACTCGTTCTGATGGTCAAAATTGGAAAAAAATGAAAACATTGGAACTATTGGTTTTAATACAAATGATAAAGATGATTATATTACAAAATTTTATTTACAAAAAGATAATAATGCCTAATTGTAAAGTTAAGTGCAACTAAATTATTTTTCTAACCAAATATTCGATTGGTGAAAGATAATTTAGTATTTTTCTTGGTCTATGGTTTAAAGACAATATAAATTTATGAACTGCATTTTTCGTGGTATTTGAAAAATTAAATTTTTTAGGAAATTTTTCTCTAATTAACCCATTAGTATTTTCATTAGTACCTCTTTGTCAGGGTGAATATGCATTAGCAAAATAAATTTTCACATTTAAATTTTTTTCAAGTTGTTGTCAATTAGCAAATTCTTTACCTCTATCAAATGTTATAGTTTTAACAAGATTATTTGGAAGAATTGATAAATAATGGCTAATGTTTTCGTTAATAACTTTAGTAGTTCTATTTTCAACTAACATTGCTAAAGTAAATCTTGATGTTCTTTCAACTAAAGTTATTAAACATGATTTACTTTTACCTCGCGATGATACTATAGTATCACCCTCTCAATGGCCAACAGTTATGCGATTATTAACATTAACATTTCGTTCTTTAATTGATTTACCATTAAATTTACCGCGATTTTCTTGAGATTTTCGTTTCTTACCTTTTCTTCTTAAATTTTTATTAGTAACCTTTTCAAGTAATCCAGAATAAATTCAATTGTAAATTGTTTTAAAACTAATAATTCATTCTTTATGAAAATTTTTAATTCTTCCATAAATTTGTTCAGGCGATCAACCTAATAATAATTTTTGTTGTACATATTTTACTAATTCTCTATTTTTAAACTTATGAAAATAAACATGTGATTGTTTTCTATTTTCTGCTTTATTTTGTGCAATTAATGAAAAATAATGATTATTATCTTTATTTCTATTAACTTCTTGAATAATAGTACTAATACTTCGATTAAGATTTTTAGCTATTTCACTAATTTTTAATTTAAATTTCAATTGATTCTCAATATAAATTCTTTCATCTATGCCAAGATGTTTATATCCCATATAAAAAACTCCTTGCTTTAATTTTTCTAAAATAAACTTAGCATCATGAAATTTTTATATGAAATTTTTTGCAATTTTATTTACTTGCACTTACAAGTATAATTTAGCAATATTATAGTTAAAAATCCTGTTTATCCAAGTAATTTATATGCTGATTTATCACAAGCTACTGGTATATAAATTAATAATTTACAAACAAACTATTGCTTATCAACAAATGTTGGAAAAGAACGCCCGTAGTGGTTACACTAGATATATTGAGTATTTTCTTTCTCATTTTGGTATTAATTCACCAGATGCTACTAAACAGCGTGCGGAGTATTTAGGTGGTTATAAAAATCCTTTAAATATTAGTGCTGTTTCTCAAACTTCTAGCGCTGTTGATACAAGTGCTTTAGGAAATTTAGCTGCTTTTGGTGAAACTGGTATTCGTCAAAGTTTAATTAATAAAACTTTTTTTATAACATGGTTATTTGATTATTGTTGCTTGTGTAAAATATGAACATTCATATCAGCAAGATGTTGAACAGTTATGAACGCGTCCGTGTTTGTAATGATGTTTATATAATCAAATATTTGTAAATATTGGTGAACAACCTATTAAGAATAAAGAGATTTATTTTAGTGGTGATAAAAAAGTTGATGATGAAATATTTGGTTATAATGAAGCTTGAGCTTCTTATCGTTCTAAGTTTAGTAAAGTTACTGGTATGATGCGTAATGTTGATAAAAGTTTAGATTATTATCATTATGCTGATAATTATGTTCAGTTACCTAAATTATCTGTTGAGTGATTACGAGAAGATAAAAGTAATGTTGATCGCATAGTTGATCGCATACTTTAGCTATTATTAAGTCGACTGCTGATATGACTCAGTTTCAATCTGATTTTTATTTTGAAGTTAATCATGAACGTTCAATGCCAGTATTTAGTATTCCTGGTATTGATAAAATTTAGGATGAATAAATTTAAATGAATAATTGAATAGATAATGTAAAACAAGGTTGAGGAGATGGCGACGCTATTGGTGCTATTATTGATTATGCTACTGGTAATGTTGTTGGTGATATCTTAGTAATAGGTCAGAGTTCAGCGCGATATCAAAATCAATTGAATCGTTATTTTCAAGAGCGTATGTCTAATACACAATGACAGCGTGGAGTTGAAGATATGAAAAAACAAGGATTAATCCTTTGGTTTCTGCTGGTGGAAGAACGTCTTCATCTGTTCCTTTAGATTCTAATGAAGCAGGTGGACAGTCTGTTAATGCAATTACTGGTATAGCTTCTAAATATTATTGGATCCAGCGCTAGGTTATTGGTTGATTTATCTGGTGTTAAAGTTGGTAATATGCAAACTTATTTATATGAGCGTAATTTGAAAAATTTGATTGTTACGACTTCTAAGTCTATTAAGTAAAAAATTATTTGAGCCGCCAAAAGCGGTTTTTGTGCAACGTGGCATATTTCTTTTGATTTGTAAACCATTTATTGTAATCCATTTTATCACAAAAATTTTTGAAAACCAACCGCTCAACCAAAACCTCGAAAAATTATAAAATATAAATTTTTATATATCCATTTTAAAACGATATGAATAAAAACCATAAAACAAATCATCATATTGGTCATGATAAATTTTACTATCAGGTGGTGTTTGTTTTGCTATCGCTAAACCTTAATTAACTAATACATTTATCTAAAAATGGGAGGTCATCTAACATTCCATAGATTTTGCCCTGCACAAACATTTTTCTTATTCATGTTACCCGATTGATTATCCCAGCTTCTTTATTAAGTGATGTTTGATGCTTTTTAGCTTTAAACATTTTAATTTTATAACCTAAATAAGGGGCAATATCTTCTTGTAATTTTTGCATAAAGTCGTGGGCATTAATATCATAATGAAATGTGGCAAGCTTCAAAGCCATCAAATTTATCAAAAGTATTAATTATTCATTGGCCGTAATATTCGACTATTTCATTTAAATTAATGACGTTTTTGGGGGTAATAACGTTTTCGACAATTAAATACTGATCATATTCATTATTTTCATTAATTTTATAACCACTAAATAAAAATACCGTATGATCAACACCACCATTAGCATAATCAACACCAATTACATAACTATCAAATTGATACTGTTTTGTATTGATATTATAAAAATCTTGCAAGTTATATTATTGGATATATTTACGATAATTTCGTAAAACATAAATGCTGGGGTCATTATCGTTATATTCAAAACCATAATATTCTAATTAAAATAAATCAGGTCGTTTTTCTTTGTTTGTTAAAACAAGTTTTTGGAGAATATCCGGAATTTTATTTCAAACAGCCCCCATTGTTAAACGCAAATTAAAAATTCCCAAACCATTAAATGCTTGTTTGTTTTCTGAATATACTTGGTTGTGTTCTTTTAAAATATTTTGCATTTTTTCATTTAAAGGTAAATACGGCGTGACAAACTTTTCATAAAAGACATGTTATTTATCAAAAGGATTAAAAGTAAATTGGTTAGCATATGTTTTATGAAAATATGTTGTTATGGTGCTGTATTTTTTTGTCATATTATCTAATTCTTGAAATGCTCAGGGTAATTCTTTTACTGCAATAGAGGATTATCTAAATTATATTGTTCGTTGCCATTTTCATCAGTATATTTTTCATAAGACACTTTTAAACTTTTTGAACGAAACATTGAAACTCTTAAATTATTATATCTTTTATCTAGTTCTTTATCCGTTAAGATTTCTTTTTCTTCGGCATGGATCATTTCATCAGTTCAAGCTGAGATAATACCACTGCCTTTACCAACTTTTCCATAATTTTATTGCCATTCGCATAGCCCGCAAAAGTAATGCGAATACCACTAGGAAAAACAATTTCACCACCCTCTTTAACATTTTTCGGTCAAACACAATGCCATTTTTTCATTGTCCGGTCCGATATCAATCCCATATTTATCATATAAGTAATTACAAACATTAATGGTATCACCAAAGGTGGTGTCTTCGTGAGTATTGGCATATCTTCGTAAAATAACCGACGAAGCATCGGTAAAATTACAAGCAAAAAATAACTTTTCTGCTAAATTATTTCAAGTTTTATTAGTCCCGCGTCCAGCTGAAACAAAATTAAAAAAACAGGGTGAAGTAAAATATCGAGCATAACTATAACCCACAAAATCTTTAAATACTTCTCAATCAAAACCAAAATTATAGTCACTAAAATTGCAATCATATTTTTTGTTTAAATGTTCGTAGCCTATGTTTCGTTTTTTGTTATTAATGTTTATAAATTTATACATAATAATAATTTTCATTTTACATTACATATAAATTATATTATAATTTATATGTAATGTAAAATGAAAGGAATCAATAAAAATTAAATTAAAAATATTTAATCATTTTACTTTTAAAGAAAGAGCGATGAAGAGTGCACCCATTTTAGTGATTACTGATAAAAAGTATTTACTATTTTTTAATTATATCTTTTTCTTTACGATTTTAATACCATGTATTTCATTTTATAACATCTTTTATATATTCTTTTTGGTAATTATATATTTTATTATTGATTGTAGCTTTCTTAAAAAATGAATTAAAACCTTATATAACAATATTATCTGCACATCAGTAATTTTTCCTTATTGAAATTATAATACCATTAGATAAACATTTATCGTGATAAATAGCGAATTTATATTGATATCCGTGATCTGAGGTGAATTATTATGTCATTCAGATCTTTTTTATCAATTTTATTTTATTAATTGCATCATTTAAATTATCTATTACTAATTTATTTTTGTTATATTTATATCACCTTACATTAACTATTTCTTTAGTATATTTATCAATAATTGTTGATTTATAATATCTTTATCCTTTTTAAATTAAATATGTTACATCAGTATGCACAGTATACAGTGATGATATAATGGATAATTAACAACCCTTTTTAGGACACTTTTATATGATGAACTGTTGTTTTTCTCTAAATTAAACAACTTTTTTGTTTAATTTCCTTAATGATTTTTGTTCTAAATTATGATGTATATTTGTTATATTTTTGTCCTTTTCTTGCCATATAAAATGCCCCTTATAAAAATTTAGCAAAATCTTTTTTATTTTACTTACTTTTTAGGGTGCAGTCTTATATTAAAAAAATTTATTATAATTTGATTCATTAAAAAATGGTTAATCTAATATATCTAAAATAGCAAAAATATTGCATAAAAGCCGTCATAAAATTATGCGAGAAATAAAAAGATTAAAAAACAACAATTACGATCATAAATTAGCAGATAATGGCTATTGAAAAAAGAAAAAAATGTATTAAACACATTATATTTTCAGATAAAGAATTAAGATGATTAGATAAAAAATTTAATAAGTACCATGATACATCAGAACAAATTTGTAAAAACTATGAAAAATAATTTGGTATTAAATTTCCTATATTTGTTAATATTTTATATAATTATATTTGTTATAGTTTTTTAAATTTATCAAAAGAAAATTTATATTTTCATGGTAAAATATTTAAAACAAAAAATAAAAAAGATAACCGTGGTAAAATTACTAATTATATAATTATTAAATAAGCAAAACATGATAAATATAAATTTGGTTGATTTAAAATGGATACAATAGTTGGTAAAGATCATAAATTTAGTTGTTTGGTCTTAACAGAAGAATTAAGCAAAAAAACTTTTTGTAAAAAATTAAAAGAAAATTCAGTAATAGAAGTTACAAAAGCAATTAAAAAAAAAGACGTCTTTAATTGTTGTTACACACTCTTAAAAATTAACTATTTTCATTTTATTTTAAAAAAAATCTTTTTATTGAAATAATAAAATTGGTTTTCTTTAAATTTAAATTTTGATACTTCAATTTTCTTAACTTCTGGTTTAATTTTTAGTTCATCAAAAGTAATGAAATCATTAACATCAATGCTAAAAATTGTTGTTTTTTGTTCATTAATATGGGGATAAAAATTATTTCAAATTGTTTTAATTGCCGCGGTTTTTTCAGGAGAATGAATAACCTCATTTAATAAAATACCAAAATTTTTTTTTGTTAATGTTAAATCAGCAATATTATCTTGTTTTGTTATCTCTAACGTTGTTTGTTGTAAAATTTTACTTAAATCAATTTTGAAAGTTTGATTAACAATCAAGTAATCAATAAATTTATTCCCGACTGTTGGTAAAGCAACAATATTAAAACTGTAATTTATAATTTCGGGATATTTTTCGACTTGTTCATTTATTTTAAAATATTTTAACTCAAAATATTTTTCAAAAACCTCATTTTCATATCCTAAAAATTCCATTACTTTTGTTTCAATTACTTTTGGCAATTTATCAGAATAATTATCTTCACCAATAACAATATTATTATTAAAATACTTTTCAAATTTTCATGTTTGCAAACTATGAAAATCAACATATTCTTTTTCGTACATAAAACCATTTTTACGGAATTTTCGCGACGCTCCTCACTGCGCATAAATTGCTAATCCTAACCCAATGACCACAATTAAAAGTAAAACTGTATAATCTAATACCTGATGATTTTTAATAAATAAAGTTGATAAATCATCTCGTTGCGTTTCTAAGACAAAACGAATTAAATTCCATAAAAAGAAATAAAAACCCGTTTGCACCCCGCTCTTTGTTATTAAATAACCCTCCGGATTATTTAATTTTGTTAAAGCAACACTATCATTATGTAATCATTTTTTAATCTTATCTTTAAAAGTTAGTTTCTCTTTTCGGTTAAATTGACTTTGTGTTGATTTTGACATTTCATCTAAAGCTTTTTGGTTTGGCACATAGTTAAAGTATGCTTTATCCCATACTTCTTTTCATGTCATTTTATCAGGTTTAATATATTTCCGGTTAAAAAAGTGAATAAAATTATATTTTGAATTAAACGGATATTCTTTGGGATTTTTTTTTCATGGTTTTTTACTAAATAATTGCCCAGCAAAAGGAATGAAAAAAGTAATAAATAACCATGCTAAAAAATTGAAAAATGATTCATATAAAAAGATTGGTTGACGGAAAACAATCTGACCACCATCAATTTCTGGTGATAAACCTTGTAATTGTCATGAATTATCCCGAATAAACGCCGGTAATCAACGTAGCGAATCATATGAAGTAACACTTCCTAATATCTCATGATTAAAGAAATTACCCCAACGTCCCAATACTTGCCCTAATAAAATATTTGGAATAATACAATCAGTATAAATCCAAAGGGAAACATTTGCTTTCCGACCAACAATGGCAAAAACAATTAATCCTGTAATTGTGCCAAATAAGACACCGCCGTGAATGCTCATTCCTGCTTTTCAAAAAGCAAATAAAGATCAAAAGGAAACATCATCGGGATATAACACTCAAGGGTGATTAATATCATTATTAAATTTACCAAAAAAACTAGCTCCTAATAATGAAAATGGAATAATAGCAAAAATTGACCAAATTAATGGATCAATTGGGACTTTTTTTATTTTTAACCGAATAAAACAAGCTAAAACCGAGAAAATCATTCCCAAGGTAATAAAAACAGCATACATATGAATTCACCCCCCATATGTAGCTAAAATATGGTGTGGCGTATTATTTGACGTAATTCACCCTGGATTTGGAGGACTACTTGTTAATAAAATACTATTCATTTAATTTTTCGCTCCTTTATGTAAATTGTAAATATATCCAAGATGGATTGGAAATCCTTTTTATGACATTTTTATATGGATTGTTGTTTTATAAATTCAACAGGTATTAAATAATTTAAACTACCGTGAATTATAATATTGTTATATCAATGCACAAAGTTAAATAATTTGTATTTTAATTGGGTTAAATTTATAAATTTTTGTTACTTGATAAATTATGTTTTAAAACTTTTGTAAGTTGTTTCAGAAATAACATTATCATAAGGACAACCTTTATTGTTTAATGATTGTTTTATGTTAAAAATATTTAAGGTATTATCAATGATTTTATTTTTAAATTAATTACTCCAGTTATTATGAAATAACGTAATTTGTTTTAATGGTCTTGTAATTGAATAAAAGGTTTCTTGCACTAGTTGTATTGTTTTATTTGTTCGAGAACTATAGCCAATTATTTCACGATTAAACAAGTTAATTAACAAACAAAGATAATATCATTTAGCACCACCTTGAACATATGTTAAATCATTAACAACAACTTCATTGTGGGTTTGTTTATTATTTTTAAATTAACAGTTTAAAACATTGCTAATTTCGTTGTTATTAACCACCAACTTATGATTACGATATTTTAATTTGGTATATTTAGAGATACTAACTAATTTTTAATCATAATTTGGTGAATTTTTCTTCGCGATAAGATAATATCTTGTAAAATTAAAAAAGCTTTAATTTTACAAGATCCATAAATTTTGCGATTAGCATTAAATGCGCTGATAACTTTTTGTTCATAATTATTAACATCAACTATAGCCACATTTATTAATTTGATAGTAATATGTTGATTTTGCTATCTTTAATTTTGATCCTATTTGACCAATTTTTCGCACAGAATATTTTTCTTTATTATTGTTAATAATTTCTATTTTTTTATTAATTATCAGCACCGCTTGCTTTAAGGGGTTGTTTTTCATTATAATTGGATTAATTCTTTTTGCAAGGCAATCAAAGTTCATTTTTTCAACAGTGTGATTATCTTTTGCTTTAAAAGATCCAGAATTATGAAATTTTTCAATTAACTGATATATAGTTGATTTTGACACCTTATATTATTTAAAAATTTCAAGAATGGTTTTACCATTTTGATAAAGTAAAACAATTTGTTTTTTAAATTCATATACCGATGAATTTCTTCCCCATTTTTATATTCCTACTTTCTTCATAATTATATTTTATTTGAAAATCCACATAAATATGGTTCAACTTATTGTAACCTATCCAAACATTAATGTAAAGGATTAAATAATCTTTTTTTATTTCTATTCTTATTCAATTGTGCCATGGATTTTGATGTAATATCAGTTTTGATGTAACATCATAAATAACCCGATAAGTAACCCAATTAATTTCATGCACCTCACTAACAATTCGTGATGATACTTTTTCTAATAAAAATTTGAATGGTAACCGACTTCAATTTAATGTCATAAAATCAATTATGTCAAAACTACGAACAAACAACCATATAACAACCATATGTATGAGCATACCCCGTCACCCCAACTGATTGAACAGTAAATAAAACAAACAAAGGATTGCACAACTTGATAATATAAATAATATAAATCTGTTTAATATAATTCATCAATAAAAATTTAATCAGCACTTTGTAATAAAGATAATTTTTAAGTCGTAATTTTGACAATAATGCGAGCTGCTAAACCTGGTTCTGGAAAGGATGTTTATAAACAAATTTATGATCAATTCCTAATGCCTCACCATTTCATCGTACTTCGTGTTTAGATATAATTCACGTAATGGTTAAATTAATTAAAATTGTAAATCTTTTGGTGATACTCCAATAATATTATGTGATTTAATTGTTGCAGAAGGTCCCTTTGCCGATAATGATTCATTTACATCATAATAAATTGTTCTTTGCCCTAACCATTTAAAATTTTGTATTTTCCTTGTTGCTTCATTAAAAATTTCAATAAATAAACTACCAATAATTTTACGCTTTTGTTCAGGATTAATAACCCTTTTAAATCAGTTAAAAATCTTTCTTGAGCATCAATTTTAATAATATTTAACTTAAATTTTTCTTAAAATTTTTGTAAATCATGTCAACCACCGTCTTGACGTAATAAACCCTCATCAATAAAAATACATGTTAATTGGACCCTGGTTGCTTTTTTATGTAATAAAAAGCAAATACAAACACTATAATCAACCCAACAGATAATGCTAAAACAACATTATTGATACCAACTTTGACTTTAATATCAACGGTTTATTAAGTAATAAATTCAGAAATTTTCCATTATGGTTAACAAGGCATCCTGTAAGATAAACTAACAAAAAGCAAATTATTGTTAGATTATTTTTTTTTTTTTTATTTTTATATTAAAAAACATAAATTTATTTGCATTATTGATAAGATATTATCTTTAAATTTAGAATTTTTATCATAAAAATAGATTAAACTATGTTTTCCTTACACAAAATAAACGATATTTTCATAAATCCTTTCAAATAAAAGTATTTATTATACGATAAATAATGTAACTATTAAAATTAATATTTTGATGATGAAAGATGAATAACTCATCTATGACACGAATCTTTAAAGAAAGTGTGAAAGAGATGGATTTACTCCTATTTTCCTGAATTGTAAAAATTAATTGGATTTAATACAAAATATTTAATAAAGTGTCCCAAATATATTTACAATTCAGGAAAATATTAAATAAATTTATTAGTTAAAATTTAATAAATTATTTTTAGCGTGCTTAAATATACTTTAAAATAAGATAAAATTACAAAAATTTATTTTTTTTGAAAAATGATTGCAATTTATTAAAAATATTTTATTATTAATCTAATAATATATAAATTTGTCGTTTGTATCTACACGGTGCCTATATAACATAAGTTAGATAATTTTTAATTAATATTTACTTAAATTTAAAAAAATTATGTAAATATATGTAAATATTAATGAAAAAATTTTTATTTTATAATTTCCTAAAAATATCATCAACATTTTCCGTGATTTGGGCGTCATTTTTAATAAAACCGTTGTTTTTATTAGCATCAGTAATTTGAACCGTGAAACAAAAAACTTCTTTATCATCATTTTTAGCTAATGCCACAACCCGATTAAGTTTCATCATCTAACGTTGATTGAACAAATTATAACATCATCCATTAAACCGGTAATCAAGCTATAAAATTCATACTTCCTTTTGTTCATACTATTTTGATACACTTCAGAAATAATAATTTCAAATTTCGTATTAGGATATGTGTTAATCGTTTCCTCACAATTGTTAATATTTCGAAGAATTAAAACACTAATTCCATTAGCAATATTTCCAACAACACATTTGTTAATTCTTTGTTCGGAAATAACAATTAATGTTATTTTCAGCTTTAAGATTTTCTTTATCAACATTTTTGTTGTAACTAACCCTTTTTTATCTGATGTTGTTGTTCCAAAAATTGCTAATTTATGTTTGTGTTCATTCAAAACCGTAAAATTACCAATATAAAATAAAAAAAGGCAGACGATAAATCTCACATAATACTTTGGAATATTATCGATCAATATTCGTAACCATACTAGCGTGTTATTCTTGTTTCAACATTAATTAAATCTTCATAAACAATTTTTTGTTTCTAAGGATTGATAAATTTTATTCCAATCACCATCATATTTTAAAGCAAAAAAAGTAAAACTTTATGTATATTAATTCCTTTTTATATTAATAATGAAAAATCTTATTAACATAAATAATATAAAATTGGAAGTTTTACTTTCTTAATTTTTATTTATTAATAACATTATTTTTATCATCGCTTAAGAAACATGCTGATAAGTCTTCCAATGCAAAGATGTAATTACGTGCGTTTGTAATGCTAATAAATATTTTTTAGTGCCATCGCCTTTATTATTTTTAAAGTGATATAAAGAATATACTTAATCAAATTCAAGCATTAAATTATTTCTCATTACTCTCGCTAAAATAGAAGCTGCTGCGGGATTGTTTGAGAAATCGTATTACCTTTTTAAATAATTACATGTAATGGTTACATGACAGGATAAACAACAGATAACTTTTCAGCATCAGTTAAAATTAAGTTTGGTTTAACTGTTAAATTGTCAATTTCCTGTTGCATTCCAATAATACTTGATTGCTTTGAATTTAATTTTTCAACCATTTAAACGGAAATAATTTAAATTGTATAACTAATTGCAATAGTTATAATTATAATTTCAGCAACTAACTTCGCGTGTTTGAATACTGTTAACTTTTTACTATCCTTAATTTCAAGCATTAATATATTCCGATGGCAAAATTTTGCACTAACAACTAGTGGTCCGTCAAACAACCCGGCAGTCCGTTTCATCAGTTCCTGCCATAACAACTAGCTTCGGTATCGTTTTAAAACCTCTTATTCAAATTTATTAATCGAATGTTGTTCCGCTTGCTGGGGGAAATTCAAACGACATTAACCCAAATTTATTATTTCATAACTTGTTGAGAAAGTCAGTAACAATATTATTGACATTGTCCTCATCAACTTTATTAAAGCGATTTTGTTGCATTATTAATAATAATTGAAAAAGATCACTTTCATCTGCTATTACAAAATTGTCCATTGTTGTCAAATGATATTCTTTTGCTAATAAGGAAAAATAATGTTGTTGCATTCATTTAATTGCTGCTAAACAAATTTCTTCTTTTGGCAAAATGTCTTCTTTAATTGAGTGAGTAAAAGCTAAATTTAACGCTACTTGTGAATTTTCAATTTTTGGTCATAAAATCCCTGGGGTATCAACTAAATCAATTTGCTGATTTAATTTTAATCATTGTTGTCCTTTTGTTACCCCCGGTTTATTTCCAATCCGGACGGAATTTCGCTTCACTAAGGTGTTAATAAAAGTAGATTTCCCAACATTTGGAATCCCGATTACCAATACTTTTATTTTAGGGTTTTTAATTCCCCGTTTTTTATCGCGTTCCATTTTTGGGGCACAAACAAAATTAATTTTTTCAATAATTAATTTTGTAATATTAGCATGTTTAATATCCAAAGGTAAAACAGCAATTTGCTGTTGCTGATAATAATTAAGTCACGCCTTAATCGCAACTGGATGTGCTAAATCTTTTTTACTTAAAATAACTAACTTTGGTTTTGAACCACGTAAGTTATCAACTAACGGATTTGACGAGGAAAACGGAATGCGACTATCAACAATTTCAATCACCAAATCAATCAATTTACTTTGTTCGTCAATTTGTTTAATTGCTTTTGCCATATGACCAGGAAATCAATGAATATTTGTTGTCATCTTCTTTTCCTCCTTTCGCTAACAATTTTTTAAGTTCTTTAATTTAAGTTATTTAATTTTAAATAAAAATTATTTAATATAATCTTCAACTAATTCTAATGAAACGACAAGATTTCGCTTCCCTTTTTGAATATCTTATAAATTTAGTACAGGGTAATAAATTATCAGTTGTTTCCCATCTGGTAAAGTTAAATTAGTTGTCATTATCTTAATAAATTATTTAACAAGTTAATTTACTGATGTTTTTTTGAGGACGAACATTGTATACTGTTTCTAATTTATCTGATGGCATAAATTATTCGGTGTGTGATGTCTTGTTTAAATAAATATTTATTTATTAAAGTAAAACTAACTAAGAAAAAGACAAATTTATCTTTTTTAACTAATTTAATTATAGCATAAAATTACAAAATTGCAAAAGAAAATCATAATCCAAAAAAATTATTATTTATGGATAGGTTCCGATAAGTTGGACCATATTTATATGGACTTTCAAATAAAATATAATTATGAAGAAAGTAGGAATATAAAAATAGGAAGAAATTCATCGATATATGAATTTAAAAAACAAATTGTTTTACTTTATCAAAATGGTAAAACCATTCTTGAAATTTTTAAATAATATAAGGTGTCAAAATCAACTATATATCAGTTAATTGAAAAATTTCATAATTCTGGATTTTTTAAAGCAAAAGATAATCACACTGTTGAAGAAAAATAAACTTTATTGCCTTGCAAAAAGAATTAATCCAATTATAATGAAAAACAACCCTTTAAAGCAAGTAGTGCTGATAATTAGCAAAAAATAGAAATTATTAACAATAATAAAGAAAAATATTCCATGCGAAAAATTGGTCAAATAGGATCAAAATTAAAGATAGCAAAATCAACATATTACTATCAAATTAATAAATGTGGCTATAGTTGATGTTAATAATTATGAACAAGAAATTATCAATGCATTTATTATAATGCCAATCGTAAAATTTATTGGTCTTATAAAATTAAAGCTTTTTAAATTAGAAAGATATTATCTTATCGCGAAGAAAAATTCACCAAATTATGATTAAAAATTAGTTAGTATCTAAATGCACCAAATTAAAATATCGTAATCATAAGTTGGTGGTTAATAACAACGAAATTAGCAACGTTTTAAACCGTGAATTTAATTAATAAACAACCCAATGAAGTTGTTGTTAATGATTTAACATATGTTCAAGTTGGCGATAAATAACATTATCTTTGTTTGTTAATTGACTTGTTTAATCGTGAAATAATTGGCTATAGTGTGTCGAGACAAACAAAACAGTACAATTAGAGCAAGAAACCTTTTATTCAATTACAAGACCATTAAAACAAATTACGTTATTTCATACTGACTGGAGTAATGAATTTAAAAATAAAATCATTGATAATATCTTAAGTACTTTTAACACCAAACAATCATTAAGCAATAAAAGCTATCCTTATGATAATGCTGGGGCTGAAACAATTTACAAAAGTTTTAAAAAATAATTTGTCAAGAGGCAAAAATTTATAAATTTAACCCAATTAAAATACAAATTATTTAACTTTGTGCATTGATATAACAATATTCGAATTCACAGTAGTTTAAATTATTTAATACCTTTTGAATTTATAAAACAACAGTCCATATTAAAAGTGTCCTAAAAATTGTTATTAATCCATAAAATATGAAAAATAGCAACAGTATGAAGACACTTAAATAGACGTTAATTTTAATATTTCTTTTTTAAAAAAGATTATAAAATTATCGTAAAAATTAATTATTCAAATAATATGAAAACACATATTTATAATAACTATACCAACTATTCCTTTTTATGATAAAATAAATATTAATGATGATAATAATTATGTAGAATAGAGGAGAAAGTTTGATGACGATTAGTGATCGTAAAATTGTAAAAAAACACGGAAAAATAGCAGATAAAATTATGATCTTAGATGCAACGATGCAAGCGTTGTCAGACGATGCATTACAAGCAAAGACGGAAGAATTTAAAGATAAATTATCCAATGGAGAAACATTGGATGATATTTTAATTGAAGCATTTGCAGTTGTTCGTGAAGCGGCGCGTCGGATTATTGGTTTACATGCTTATCGTATACAACTAATTGGGGGAATTGTGCTTCACCAAGGTGATGTTGCGGAAATGAAAACCGGAGAAGGAAAAACTTTAACTGCGTTAATGCCAACATATTTGAATGCTCTAACTGGCGATGGGGTTCATATTGTTACAGTTAACGAATATTTATCAAGACGGGACTCAGAAATTAATGGGCAAGTTTTTAATTTTTTAGGTTTAACTGTTGGTTTAAACACACGCGATATTACAAAAGATGCTAAAAGATCAGCTTATAGTTGTGATATTACCTATACAACTAATGCTGAATTAGGATTTGATTATTTACGTGATAATATGGTAAAAATTTATAGTGATAAAGTCCAACGAAAATTAAATTATGCAATTATTGATGAGGCCGACTCAATTTTAATTGATGAATCAAGAACTCCGTTAATTATTTCGGGAGGACAACAAAATCGAACACCGCAATATCAAGCAACTGATCATTTTGCAAAATCATTATCACGTGATACTTACTTAAAAATTGATTTAGAGACAAAACAAGTTTATTTAACATCAGAAGGAATTGCCAAAGCAGAAAATATTTTTTCAATTAAATCTTTATTTGATATTAAAAATACAGAATTATATCATTTAATCTTGAACGCTTTAAAAGCTAATTTTGTTTTTAAAAATGGTGTTGAATATGTTGTTAAAAACCACGAAATTATTTTAGTTGACCAATTTACAGGTCGTTTAATGCCGGGTCGTGCTTATAGTGATGGTTTACAACAATCATTACAAGCTAAAGAGCGTGTTGATATTGAACAAGAAACGGTGACAATGGCGACAATTACTTACCAAAATTTTTTTAGATTATATAATAAATTAAGTGGAATGACCGGAACGGCAAAAACAGAAGAAGAAGAATTTATTAAGATTTATAATATGCGGGTAATTCAAGTTCCAACTAATAGTCCGTTGATTCGCCGAGACGAAGCGGACTATATGTTTGCTAATCGTGATGCAAAAATGCAGGCAATGATGAAGGAAATTGTTACTTTGCATGAAAAAGGTCAACCAATCTTAATTGGGACAACTTCGGTTGATTCATCAGAAATTGTTTCGCATTATTTACAAAAAGCTAATTTAAAATTTAAAATGTTAAATGCCAAAAACCACGAACATGAAGCCGATATTATTGCAAAGGCTGGTAAATGGGGAGCTATTACTTTAGCAACAAATATGGCTGGACGAGGGACCGACATTAAATTAGGTGATAGTGTCCAAAAAATTGGTGGTTTAGCAGTTTTTGGTGTTGAAAGAAATGAAGCTCGTCGGATTGATAATCAATTACGCGGACGGGCAGGACGTCAAGGTGATCCTGGGTTTTCACGTTTCTATGTTGCAACGGATGATGAATTAATGATTCGCTTTGGTTGTGATCGTTTACGTCGTGTGTTTGGTCACTTGGGGTCAGATTTTATTCAATCACGAATGTTAACAAGAGCAATTTCTAATGCTCAGAAAAAGGTGGAGGGGATTAACTTTGACCAACGAAAAAATATTTTAGATTATGATAATGTTTTAGCGCAGCACCGTGAAGCGATGTATGCGCGCCGTGATCAAATTTTAACAGCGAATGATTTAAAACCAACCATTAGAAAAATGCAATATTCAGCTGCTTATGATTTAACAAAAACGTTTGGAAACCAATCGCATGGGGAATGATTTATTAATTATGATGAATTAATCGAAGGGGTTGGTGATAAAGTTGTAGCAGCAAATGTATTAAATAAAGCCGCGATGGAAAAAATGACCCACAATCAAGTGGCGAAGTATGTGTCAACAAAAATGAATGATTTTTATTTATCTCGAACAGAAGATGTACCACCAAATTTGATGAATCAAATTGAACGAAACGCCATTATTAGTTCATTTGATAAATATTGAATAAAACACATTGATCAAGCGAGTAAGTTGCGGAGTGGGATTTATTTACGAAGTTATGCCCAAACAAATCCATTACATGCTTATGTTGAAGAAGCAGCCAAATTATTTGAACATATGCAATTATCGATTGCACACGAAGTTGTTATTAAGTTAGCAACAAATGTTGTTATTCGAAAAGTTGATGGGGATGTGCAAGTTAATCCGATGTATGATAACGAACAAGAAGTTCGTGAGTTTAAACAAAAAGGTTAATTATTAAACCACTATGCCAAAATAGTGGTTTTTCTGTAATTAAAAAAGAAAAGGGAATGAAAATGAGTTTTGCCATGGAAGTAAAAGAAGAAATCATTAAAAAAGAATTTGACCAAATGTGTCAGAAAGCTTTTTTAGCCGGGTTTGTTAAATATAATATGATATTAATAATTAGTAACAATTTTTTTAATTTTGAAGTTTCTTCAATTAATAATGCTATCATTCGTACTATTTATACTTTTTTAAAAAATTTATATCAAGTTAACATTGAGATTATTATTGTACAAAACACAAAGTTAAAAAAGAACAAAACATTTATTTTACGAATTAAGGAGTGATCAACCGAGATTTTAAAAGACTTGCATATTTTTGATTATGACCTTAATCAGAAAATTATTGCCATCCCTCCGGAATGAAATGAACGCCAACAACGTGCATATATTGCAGGAATTTTTGTTGCTTGTGGAAGTGTTAATTCACCCGAAACAAGTAATTATCATTTGGAGGTTCAATTTAATGATGAAGATTCGGCACAGTATTTTCGAAAATTATTACATAAATTTCATTTTCTTTTTAAGATTATTGTTCGACATAATCGTTATGTTTGCTATTTAAAACGTTCACTTTTAGTTTCGGATTTCTTAAAATTAATTGATGCAATTAATAGTGTTTTAACATTTGAAAATACGCGTATTTCTCGGGATATGGTTAACAGCATTAATCGTTTAAATAATATTGAGATTTCAAATCAACAAAAAACACTCAAAGCTGGGGGAGAAAAAGTCATTATGATTAATTATTTAATTAATCATAATTTGTTTGATGAATTAAATGAAAACACCAAAAAGGTTGCTTTATTACGAATCACTCATCCGAATGCTTCATTACAAGATTTATCAACACTATTAGAAAACAAAATAGGTTTAGAGATTTCAAAGTCAGGAATTAACCATTTATTTCGGGAAATTAAGAAAAAATATTATGAAAATATAAAATAAAATATGCTATAATTTATTTAATTATTTTTTTACTAAAAAATATGTTATTAATCGGTTATTAAAAATAGAAGAAAAAATTAACAGAAAAAACTAAAAAACATGTTAAATTTTTTGAATTTCTGACTATTTTTTCAACCGTTGTTGGAATTACAATCGGAATTATAATTTATTTGAAAAACAATACTTCATAGGGCTATTTTTATATTTTACCCAAAATTATTTGATTGGCAATCTAGTTATGAGTTTTGATTGAAATTTTAATAATGGCAATGATTGTGGTTTTTATTGAAATCACATCTGTCAAAACAAAAAGTGGTAATGGCACCCTTGTGCCATGGGCGGGATGTTTTAATTGGACACAAAGTTGGAGGTTTAATGTCGTTGTTTTATATCTTTTTTATTTTCCAATTTTATTAAGCTTTTTCCCAATTTTTAGTATTAATGCGATGTTTAATGAGTTGTCAATTTAAAGTATTAATAAAGGAACACAAAACATAATTGTCCATTGGTGCTTATCTTGTTATTTTAATTTTGTTTTTCTTATTAAATATTTTCTTATGAAATGTTGGGAAATGAGTTTGAACAATTGGAATTTTTATTAAGTTTATTCCATTATTGATTAGTTTAATTGTGGGATTTATTGCACCAATTAATAGCGCTATCTTTGATATACTTGTAAAGCCTTTTAAAATTTGGTAATTTATTTATGGGGTTATTGCTGGTGTTATTTTAATTTGGTGGGTTCCATTTATGCTTCTGTATTAAAAAAGAATTTTCTAATAAAAACAATTGTGCCAAAAACATTATTTACAGCAATATTATTTATTACCATCTTTTATATTTTATAAGTTATTTCATTGTTATTATAAACAAATGATGGTAATATTTTTACCTTATGTAAATTGTAAATTAAAATGGTACACTTTATTTAATTTAATTAAAACAACAATGAAATAAGTATTCCATATAATTTTATTTTTAAAATTATTGTATTTTTATCTTAAATTTATTAATTTGGACACACTAAAAATAGTTTAATAAATTATTTGATTAATTCAATAAAAAATTATTAAATATGTGATGATAAATTTAAAAATAATTGTTATTAATTTAATCACTGTAAACAATACTTTGATTTATTGTTAATAACATTAATAACCCAGTCTATTTCTTGTTACATAACATTATTAAAATCTATTTCTTTATGAAATCAATGTCTAGTATCTCTATTAATTATTTCAACTAATGGTTTTTGTGATGCTGGAACGCTCACACAAAAACCATTAGTACAAGCAATTTTTCTATTTATTTTAACTTGCTAAATTATCTTAACGAACATCTTAAAATGCAATTTTTTTGCTATAATTTAAGTTAAGCCGATGATAAGCTGGTTTTTCAGGCTTCAGTCGCTATTTCCAAGTTCAAAGACAAAATTAATTGTTACATCAACGACGAATTATGAATTTTGTGTTATAGACCGTGATGGGAAGTACCAAATTAAAAATATCACATAAAAATATAAGGGTGTTAAAAATACTATTGAGCTAATGGAATCCTGTTAAAAAATAAGAGCAACTTTTTTATACCTAACAAATAAATTAGCAAATAAAGATAATTAAGTTGGTGATTTAGTTACTTATAAATTTTATGATTGATTAATTATTGATTTTTATGAATAATTAACAGAAGTAAAAAACATTATTGAATGAATTAAAATGTCAAATAATATTTGTTATAAAATTGATCGTAAATGATTGCAAAAGCATAACCAGATATTTTAACGGTTATTGATTCTTTTAGTCCTTATACATAAAAAAAAGTTTTTTCCTTAAAAAGGAAAAAACTTTTTAATTTTAATAACCCTGAATTGTAAATATATTTGGGACACTTTATTGAATATTTTATATTAAATCCAATGAATTTTTATAATTTAATGATTTTCTTGGTATTAAATTTATTTTCAATGTTATTTTATTTAAATAATCTTGAGAAAATATTGATAAATCTATTCATTTTGGTAAACTTTTTCTCAAAATTTCATTATTTTTCGTTCTAATTATTTTTGGATAGAAAAACCAACATTAGCAAAATAAATTTTTATTTTATAAATATTTTCAAGTTTTTTTCACCTAATAAATTCTTTATCACAATCAAATGTAATTGTTTTTATTGTGCCAGATGGTTTGTTTAAAATAAATTTTATTATACTTTCTATGACATCTTTGCTTTTACTATTATTTAGTTACTAACAGGATTGATGTTTTAAATCATATATCAACCAAAGTTATAATTGCTATTTTATGGTTTTTACCAACCATAGTATCTCCTTATAGATGACCAGAGACATTTATGCTTTAATATTTGAAAATTCAATATTACATTCAATAATTGTTTGACAATTATTAACTTTTCTGTGGTTTTCTGTTTTATTATGTGGTTTATGTTTACCTTTTCTTAATAAATTTTTTTATTAAAATTATAACGAGAAAAGGTAAACATATTATATATAAGGTATTTGAACAGATAAAATTTTTGTTAATATTTCTTTATATTTGTAATAGTATCTAGTGAATATTGTTCATAATTAATTAAATAATTAATAATTTCATAGTAAATTTTATTTAATGTTTTTTGTTTGTGTAAATTGTAAATGAAAATTTAGCATTTTATTTTGTAAAAAATACTTATATTTATTGAATTAATTGTTAGATAGTATCTTTTACACTTAATAAAATAGGTTTTTCTGAAAAATGCATCCTTTCTTTTTTTAAAAAAATTTTTAATAATTGTTTTATTTAATTATTAATTAATACTTTGGATAGGTTACAATAAGTTGGACCATGGATTTTAATGTAATATCAGTTTTGATGTAACATCATAAATAACCCGATAAGTAACCCAATTAATTTCATGCACCTCACTAACAATTCGTGATGATACTTTTTCTAATAAAAATTTGAATGGTAACCGACTTCAATTTAATGTCATAAAATCAATTATGTCAAAACTACGAACAAACAACCATATAACAACCATATGTCTGAGCATACCCCGTCACCCCAACTGATTGAACAGTAAATAAAACAAACAAAGGATTGCACAACTTGATAATATAAATAATATAAATCTGTTTAATATAATTCATCAATAAAAATTTAATCAGCACTTTGTAATAAAGATAATTTTTAAGTCGTAATTTTGACAATAATGCGAGCTGCTAAACCTGGTTCTGGAAAGGATGTTTATAAACAAATTTATGATCAATTCCTAATGCCTCACCATTTCATCGTACTTCGTGTTTAGATATAATTCACGTAATGGTTAAATTAATTAAAATTGTAAATCTTTTGGTGATACTCCAATAATATTATGTGATTTAATTGTTGCAGAAGGTCCCTTTGCCGATAATGATTCATTTACATCATAATAAATTGTTCTTTGCCCTAACCATTTAAAATTTTGTATTTTTCTTGTTGCTTCATTAAAAATTTCAATAAATAAACTACCAATAATTTTACGCTTTTGTTCAGGATTAATAACCCTTTTAAATCAGTTAAAAATCTTTCTTGAGCATCAATTTTAATAATATTTAACTTAAATTTTTCTTAAAATTTTTGTAAATCATGTCAACCACCGTCTTGACGTAATAAACCCTCATCAATAAAAATACATGTTAATTGGACCCTGGTTGCTTTTTTATGTAATAAAAAGCAAATACAAACACTATAATCAACCCAACAGATAATGCTAAAACAACATTATTGATACCAACTTTGACTTTAATATCAACGGTTTATTAAGTAATAAATTCAGAAATTTTCCATTATGGTTAACAAGGCATCCTGTAAGATAAACTAACAAAAAGCAAATTATTGTTAGATTATTTTTTTTTTTTATTTTTATATTAAAAAACATAAATTTATTTGCATTATTGATAAGATATTATCTTTAAATTTAGAATTTTTATCATAAAAATAGATTAAACTATGTTTTCCTTACACAAAATAAACGATATTTTCATAAATCCTTTCAAATAAAAGTATTTATTATACGATAAATAATGTAACTATTAAAATTAATATTTTGATGATGAAAGATGAAGAACTCATCTATGACACGAATCTTTAAAGAAAGTGTGAAAGAGATGGATTTACTCCTATTTTCCTGAATTGTAAATATATTTGGGACACTTTATTAAATATTTTGTATTAAATCCAATTAATTTTTACAATTCAGGAAAATATTAAATAAATTTATTAGTTAAAATTTAATAAATTATTTTTAGCGTGCTTAAATATACTTTAAAATAAGATAAAATTACAAAAATTTATTTTTTTTGAAAAATGATTGCAATTTATTAAAAATATTTTATTATTAATCTAATAATATATAAATTTGTCGTTTGTATCTACACGGTGCCTATATAACATAAGTTAGATAATTTTTAATTAATATTTACTTAAATTTAAAAAAATTATGTAAATATATGTAAATATTAATGAAAAAATTTTTATTTTATAATTTCCTAAAAATATCATCAACATTTTCCGTGATTTGGGCGTCATTTTTAATAAAACCGTTGTTTTTATTAGCATCAGTAATTTGAACCGTGAAACAAAAAACTTCTTTATCATCATTTTTAGCTAATGCCACAACCCGATTAAGTTTCATCATCTAACGTTGATTGAACAAATTATAACATCATCCATTAAACCGGTAATCAAGCTATAAAATTCATACTTCCTTTTGTTCATACTATTTTGATACACTTCAGAAATAATAATTTCAAATTTCGTATTAGGATATGTGTTAATCGTTTCCTCACAATTGTTAATATTTCGAAGAATTAAAACACTAATTCCATTAGCAATATTTCCAACAACACATTTGTTAATTCTTTGTTCGGAAATAACAATTAATGTTATTTTCAGCTTTAAGATTTTCTTTATCAACATTTTTGTTGTAACTAACCCTTTTTTATCTGATGTTGTTGTTCCAAAAATTGCTAATTTATGTTTGTGTTCATTCAAAACCGTAAAATTACCAATATAAAATAAAAAAAGGCAGACGATAAATCTCACATAATACTTTGGAATATTATCGATCAATATTCGTAACCATACTAGCGTGTTATTCTTGTTTCAACATTAATTAAATCTTCATAAACAATTTTTTGTTTCTAAGGATTGATAAATTTTATTCCAATCACCATCATATTTTAAAGCAAAAAAAGTAAAACTTTATGTATATTAATTCCTTTTTATATTAATAATGAAAAATCTTATTAACATAAATAATATAAAATTGGAAGTTTTACTTTCTTAATTTTTATTTATTAATAACATTATTTTTATCATCGCTTAAGAAACATGCTGATAAGTCTTCCAATGCAAAGATGTAATTACGTGCGTTTGTAATGCTAATAAATATTTTTTAGTGCCATCGGCCTTTATTATTTTTAAAGTGATATAAAGAATATACTTAATCAAATTCAATCATTAAATTATTTCTCATTACTCTCGCTAAAATAAAAGCTGCTGCGGATTGTTTGAGAAATCGTATTACCTTTTTAAATAATTACATGTAATGGTTACATGACAGGATAAACAACAGATAACTTTTCAGCATCAGTTAAAATTAAGTTTGGTTTAACTGTTAAATTGTCAATTTCCTGTTGCATTCCAATAATACTTGCTTGCTTTGAATTTAATTTTTCAACCATTTAAACGGAAATAATTTAAATTGTATAACTAATTGCAATAGTTATAATTATAATTTCAGCAACTAACTTCGCGTGTTTGAATACTGTTAACTTTTTACTATCCTTAATTTCAAGTATTAATATATTCCGATGGCAAAATTTTGCACTAACAACTAGTGGTCCGTCAAACAACCCGGCAGTCCGTTTCATCAGTTCCTGCCATAACAATTAGCTTCGGTATCGTTTTAAAACCTCTTATTCAAATTTATTAATCGAATGTTGTTCCGCTTGCTGGGGGAAATTCAAACGACATTAACCCAAATTTATTATTTCATAACTTGTTGAGAAAGTCAGTAACAATATTATTGACATTGTCCTCATCAACTTTATTAAAGCGATTTTGTTGCATTATTAATAATAATTGAAAAAGATCACTTTCATCTGCTATTACAAAATTGTCCATTGTTGTCAAATGATATTCTTTTGCTAATAAGGAAAAATAATGTTGTTGCATTCATTTAATTGCTGCTAAACAAATTTCTTCTTTTGGCAAAATGTCTTCTTTAATTGAGTGAGTAAAAGCTAAATTTAACGCTACTTGTGAATTTTCAATTTTTGGTCATAAAATCCCTGGGGTATCAACTAAATCAATTTGCTGATTTAATTTTAATCATTGTTGTCCTTTTGTTACCCCCGGTTTATTTCCAATCCGGACGGAATTTCGCTTCACTAAGGTGTTAATAAAAGTAGATTTCCCAACATTTGGAATCCCGATTACCAATACTTTTATTTTAGGGTTTTTAATTCCCCGTTTTTTATCGCGTTCCATTTTTGGAGCACAAACAAAATTAATTTTTTCAATAATTAATTTTGTAATATTAGCATGTTTAATATCCAAAGGTAAAACAGCAATTTGCTGTTGCTGATAATAATTAAGTCACGCCTTAATCGCAACTGGATGTGCTAAATCTTTTTTACTTAAAATAACTAACTTTGGTTTTGAACCACGTAAGTTATCAACTAACGGATTTGACGAGGAAAACGGAATGCGACTATCAACAATTTCAATCACCAAATCAATCAATTTACTTTGTTCGTCAATTTGTTTAATTGCTTTTGCCATATGACCAGGAAATCAATGAATATTTGTTGTCATCTTCTTTTCCTCCTTTCGCTAACAATTTTTTAAGTTCTTTAATTTAAGTTATTTAATTTTAAATAAAAATTATTTAATATAATCTTCAACTAATTCTAATGAAACGACAAGATTTCGCTTCCCTTTTTGAATATCTTATAAATTTAGTACAGGGTAATAAATTATCAGTTGTTTCCCATCTGGTAAAGTTAAATTAGTTGTCATTATCTTAATAAATTATTTAACAAGTTAATTTACTGATGTTTTTTTGAGGACGAACATTGTATACTGTTTCTAATTTATCTGATGGCATAAATTATTCGGTGTGTGATGTCTTGTTTAAATAAATATTTATTTATTAAAGTAAAACTAACTAAGAAAAAGACAAATTTATCTTTTTTAACTAATTTAATTATAGCATAAAATTACAAAATTGCAAAAGAAAATCATAATCCAAAAAAATTATTATTTATGGATAGGTTCCGATAAGTTGGACCATATTTATATGGACTTTCAAATAAAATATAATTATGAAGAAAGTAGGAATATAAAAATAGGAAGAAATTCATCGATATATGAATTTAAAAAACAAATTGTTTTACTTTATCAAAATGGTAAAACCATTCTTGAAATTTTTAAATAATATAAGGTGTCAAAATCAACTATATATCAGTTAATTGAAAAATTTCATAATTCTGGATTTTTTAAAGCAAAAGATAATCACACTGTTGAAGAAAAATGAACTTTATTGCCTTGCAAAAAGAATTAATCCAATTATAATGAAAAACAACCCTTTAAAGCAAGTAGTGCTGATAATTAGCAAAAAATAGAAATTATTAACAATAATAAAGAAAAATATTCCATGCGAAAAATTGGTCAAATAGGATCAAAATTAAAGATAGCAAAATCAACATATTACTATCAAATTAATAAATGTGGCTATAGTTGATGTTAATAATTATGAACAAGAAATTATCAATGCATTTATTATAATGCCAATCGTAAAATTTATTGGTCTTATAAAATTAAAGCTTTTTAAATTAGAAAGATATTATCTTATCGCGAAGAAAAATTCACCAAATTATGATTAAAAATTAGTTAGTATCTAAATGCACCAAATTAAAATATCGTAATCATAAGTTGGTGGTTAATAACAACGAAATTAGCAACGTTTTAAACCGTGAATTTAATTAATAAACAACCCAATGAAGTTGTTGTTAATGATTTAACATATGTTCAAGTTGGCGATAAATAACATTATCTTTGTTTGTTAATTGACTTGTTTAATCGTGAAATAATTGGCTATAGTGTGTCGAGACAAACAAAACAGTACAATTAGAGCAAGAAACCTTTTATTCAATTATAAGATCATTAAAACAAATTACGTTATTTCATACTGACTGGGGCAATGAATTTAAAAATAAAATCATTGATAATATCTTAAGTACTTTTAACACCAAACAATCATTAAGCAATAAAGGATATCTTTATGATAATGTTGGGGCTGAAACAATTTACAAAAGTTTTAAAAAATAATTTGTCAAGAGGCAAAAATTTATAAATTTAACCCAATTAAAATACAAATTATTTAACTTTGTGCATTGATATAACAATATTCGAATTCACGGTAGTTTAAATTATTTAATACCTGTTGAATTTAGAAAACAACAATCCATATAAAAGTGTCCTGAAAAAGTTGTCAATTAAATATCATAAAATTAAATATAAAATTATGTTTTAAAAAAAGGATTAATAATTAATTACTAACCCTTTAAAACGAGTAACGGAATTAATTGTTTCTCGAATTCCTTGGACCCCTTGTCCTGAATCATTAATTCCTAAAAACGGGAAAGAATCAGGACCGCGTTGTGTTCTTCCGTTAATATTTACTGTTCCCGTTTCTAATTCATTTGCAATATTAAAAGCAGCATTAATATCTTTTGTAAAAATACATGCTTGTAATTTAAAGTTTGATTCATTTGTTAAAGTAATCATTTCCGCGACATTTTTACAACGAATAATTGGCAAAACTGGCCCAAATGGTTCTTCTCATGCTAAGCGCATTGTTGGGGTAACATGATCAATTAAAGTTGCACTAAGTAAGTTATATTTTCGTTCATTACCAATAACTAATGTTGCTTTTTTGTCTAAAGCATCATCAATTAATTCTTGGACAAATTCAGCTGATTTTAAATCAATCACCGGGGTAATGGCCTTATTATCTAATGGCGAACCTGCTTCCAACTTGCTAACTTCTGTTTTTAATAAATTTACTAATTCATCCGCAACAGTTTCATCAACGAATACCCGTTTTATGGCTGTACAACGTTGCCCAGAATAGGCATAAGCTCCAGCGACAATCTCTTTTACTGCTTTTGTTAAATCAGCATCTTTCAATACTAAAGCGGGATCTTTCCCTCCTAATTCTAATACTAAGTCTTTGCTATGTCCTAATGTCCTAATATGATTACCAACGGCAACTGACCCAGTAAAGGAAATAACATTAATTTCAGGATTTAAAACTAATAAATCACCAATATCACGGCCACGTCCAGTTACCACATTAAAAACACCTTTGGGAAAACCAACTTCATGAGCTAATTTTGTCATATATAACCCTGTTAAACTACCGTTTGTTGCTGGTTTAAATACAACACTATTACCCACCACCAAACTTGGGACAATTTTAGCAATACTTAAATTAACCGGATAATTAAATGGGGAAATTGCTAAAATAACACCTTTTGGGACGCGCGAAAAAATTCCCATTTTGTTTTGAACATTTCAACCATCACCAGTTAATGTTTCAGGAAAAATTCGTTTTGCTTCTTCAATTGTATAATCAATATATTCAATACTACGTTCCACTTCTACTTGACCATCTTTTAAACTTTTCCCAACTTCATACGCCATAATTTTAACAAGTTCGATTTTATGACTCGCTAATAATTCTGCTCATTTACGAAGATAACTAATTCGTTCAAATAAGGTTAATTTTGCTCATCCCTTTTGCGCTTGACGCGCTGTTTTAAAAGCCTCATTAATTTCTTTATCTTTTAAATTTGGAACACGACCATATGGTTTGTTATTAATTGGTGAAATTATTTCTAATCAATCCCTGTTGTTTACTAATTCACCATTAATTAATGCATTTAATTCCAAATTCACTTCTAACGCCTCTTTCTTTTTGCATCACTCTATTTATATTTTATGCTTTTTTTAAATTATTAAAAGATAATTCCTTGATTTAAATTATTGTTTGTAATAAAATCTTTTAAAATTTTTAGTGCTCGATTAATATATGCTAAATATTTTTCATATTTACTTTTAAAAACGTTCGTTAAACAAAAGTACAGTTCCAAAGTTGGCTTTCGTTGGATGAAAATTAGTTGTTGACCCATTAATAATATAATTTACTAATGCTCCCATCATTGTTTATAAGGGTAATGCTATCATTGGTTCTTTTTGTAATAGTTTTTGCAAATATTCAATGCACTAATAATTCCTGTTGCCACTGATTCAACATATCCTCCCACACCAGTAATTTTCTCTGCGAAAAAAAATATTTGGATAATTCTTTAATTATAAAAATTGATTTAACAAAACATGAGAATTAATAAAATTTATTCTCTTATGGATAACTTAATACCGTACAATATGAGCCTGTTTAGTCCTAGCAACATCGTAATCAAGTTGTTTTTGTGTGTTCTGGAAATTTTAAATTAGTTTGAAAACCAACTAAATTATATAATGTATCAATTGCATCATCTTGCCGCAATTGAATAACAGCACACATATGGTTGTTCCTTGTTTGGTTTCTCTAAATCAATAGGTTTTAGTGATTAAAATAACAAAAATTTAACTCATCGCTTCGCCATCGCTTAAGTTGACATACATTATTCAAAATAAATTTCTTTTTCAAAACCATATAAAGTTACTGTATCCTCAGTAATTAATGCTTGAACTCATACGTCGAAATAATTTTTTGTCATTGAACAATTAATATAATCTTTACTATCGCTTCGGTCATAATGTGACTTATAATACACTTTCTCGTAAAATCAATACTTTCTTTAGTAATAATTGATGCAGTAGCATCATAAAAATAAAAATATTATTGCCATAATAATTATTGCATTGTATTTTGCAATTTTGGAGTTGTTAATGGACCATAAGCAAATATAAGGTAATGGCATTCGGATCAATTGTTGTTACTTCTTGGTCAATTAAAGTTACATTTGAATTATTTGTTAACCATGTTTGTAATATTGGTTGAAAATTGGTGGAAATCAACAGCTCTAATGTTTATGTCAATAGTGTTATTATGTTAGTCTTAGATGCCTTAATAATTAATTAAGGCATCTAAGACTAACATTTCGTGTTTCAACAAACAAAATTCCGTTCGTTAAACTATCACTGAGCAAGTAATTATAACAAAATAATTCAATAAATTAATCTTGTTTTTGCTCCCGGATTATTAACTAACCATTTACTTTCATATAAGTTAACTTTAAAATATCTTCACGCTAATTGATACGATGCTTATGTTCCTGTCAATCCGACCCCAATAACATTAATTGTTAAAGTTCTCATTAGTTATTTTCCCTTTTAACTGTTGATATTGCTCTAAATACTGGGCATATTTTTCTTGCTCAATCTTAATCTTTTCCGTGCTAGCTTTTGCTAAAAAATTTTGATTTTCCAAAATGTTTTTACTTCGTTTTATTTCTTGCTCTAACCGAGTTAATTCAATTGTTATTTTTGCTTGTTCAGTGGTTTCATCAATAATATCATTTGCCAAAACCTCTAAAATAACATTGGATAATGGAATTGTTAAATATTTTTGATGCTCATCTTTTTGTTCCAAAACACCAATAATTTTACTATTTACCATTTTTAAAATAAATTCATTAATTAAAGTAATTAATGTTGTATTAATTTTATTTTTGTTACTTGTTTGATAAACTAAAATTTCAATTTCCTGTTGTTTTTTAACTTGATAATCACTACGCACTTCTCGTATAGCAACAATAATTTCGATCACTATATTTAAATAATCAACATCATAATTAAAATTAGTTGTTGGATAATTTTCTAACATAATTGATTGTTTTAAATTTAGTTTCTGATAAATCTCTTCTGTTACAAATGGAATAAAAGGATGCAACATAATTAAAATTTGTTTTAACACATAAAATAATGTTTGTAATGATGCCATTTTAATGGCATCATTATCGCTTTGCAAATTAACTTTTGTTAATTCAATATATCATGAACAAAACTTATTTCATACAAAATCATACAAATCTTTACCAACTAACACAAACTCATATTTCTCCATATTAGTTTGAACTTTCACGATTGTTTTTGTTAATTCCGTTAAAATTCATCGATCAATCGCATTCGCTTGATGTGCTAATAATTTATTAATCTCTTGGTCAAAATTAGCTAATGGTTTGAAATTACTTGATAAGTTCATTACAACATATCGAGCAGCATTTCATAATTTATTAATAAAATTTCACACCCCCTTTATCTTATCTAAAGAAAAACGTAAGTCTTGACTTGGCGCACTATTTGTAACTAAAAAATAACGTAAGGTATCAGCCCCATATTCTTTAATAACATCCATTGGGTCAAGCCCATTTCCTAAGGATTTACTCATTTTACGTCCTTCTTCATCTCGAATTAATCCATGAATTAAAACATCATTAAACGGTTTTTTATTGGTAAATTCTAATGATTCAAACATCATTCTCGAAACCCAAAAGAAAATAATATCATAACCAGTAACTAAAACATTAGTTGGAAAATAACGTTTAAATAATGTTTCATCTCAAGTTCATCCTAAAGTTGTCATTGGTCATAATGCCGATGAAAATCAAGTATCTAAGACATCTTCATCTTGCACTCAATTTTTATTATTATTTGGCGTCGTTAGACCAACATGAATCTTTGTTAAATCATCTTTATGATATCAAGCGGGAATTTGGTGACCTCATCATAATTGACGTGAAATACATCAGTCTTGCACATTTCTCATTCAATTAATTAATGTTGTATTAAAACGAGACGGGTAAAACTTAATTTGGTTATTTGTTGCTTGAAATTTAATAATTTTTTCAGCAAAATAAGCCATTTTAACAAATCATTGATCAGATAAGTATGGTTCAATAATAGCCCCGCTTCGTTCTGAAAAACCGACTTGATGAAAATGATCTTTAATCTCAACAACTAATTTTTTTTTAGTTAAATCATTAACTAAATTCTGACGAGCGGTAAAACGATCTTGGTTATTATATTCCCCAGCTAGTTCATTCATTATTCCATCTAAATTCATACAAATTGGCATTGCTAAATGATGACGCAAAGCAATTTCAAAATCATTAGCATCGTGGGCTGGCGTACATTTCATTGCCCCTGTTCCAAAATCTTGATCAACATAATCATCACAAATAACAGGAATTAATTCACCATTCGCTGGATTTACCAATTTCTTATTTCAATATTTTCGATAGCGCTTATCATTTGGATTAACGACAACACATTGATCAGCAAACATTGTTTCTGGACGAGTTGTTGCAATTGTTATAAACTCGCTTTTACTATTTTCTAAAAAATATTTAAAATAATACATTTTTCCTTGTTGCTCTTGATAAATAACTTCAACATTTGATAAAGCAGTTTTTTGCACTGGGTCTCATGAAATAATTCGTTTGCCACGATAAATTAATCCTTTTTGATATAAATCAATAAAGACTTTTTGCACTGCTGATGATAAATTGTCATTTAAAGTAAATTGTTCACGAGAATAATCCAATGCTAATCCTAACTTAGCTCACTGTTCTCGAATAACTTCGGCATATTCTTCTTTTCATGTTCAAACTTGTTCAATAAACTTTTCGCGCCCCAAATCATGACGTAACATCTTTTTTGTTACGCGCAAGCGCTCTTCAGCCTTTACTTGAGTAGCAATTCCAGCATGATCCATTCCTGGTAAATATAATGTATCAAATCCCATTAATTTTTTATAACGAATAATTAAATCTTGTAATGTTGTATCCCAAGCATGTCCTAGATGTAGTTTTCCGGTTACATTTGGGGGTGGGATGACAATACTAAAACTTGGTTGTTTACTTTTCACACCTGCTGTAAAATAACCTGCTGTTTTCCAAAATTGATACTTTCCTTTTTCGACCAAATCATGATTATATTTCTTTGTTAGTTCTTTTCTCATACACTATCCTTTCTAAATAAAAACTCCTATTATTTAAACAAAATAATAGGAGTTTTTATTATACAATAATTACGGTACCATCCTTCTTTAAGAAGAGCTACTTACTACCTTAATTAAAATATTAAAATATAAATTTAAAATATTTAGCAACCTTCATTAAAACAATAGTTAATTTCACACCGTCAATTAACTTCTGAACTATGTTATTAATTACTCCTCTAATATTTATGGTTTTATTATAATTCTTTTTTTTTTTTTTTTTTGTAAATTGTAAAAATATTTTAAAGTTTTTTCACTTATTAAATTCTTTATAACAATCAAATGTAATTGTTTTTATTGTACCAGGTGGTTTGTTTAAAATAAATTTTATTATACTTTCTATGACATCTTTGCTTTTACTATTATTTAGTTACTAACAGGATTGATGTTTTAAATCATATATCAACCAAAGTTATAATTGCTATTTTATGGTTTTTACCAACCATAGTATCTCCTTATAGATGACCAGAGACATTTATGCTTTAATATTTGAAAATTCAATATTACATTCAATAATTGTTTGACAATTATTAACTTTTCTGTGGTTTTCTGTTTTATTATGTAGTTTATTTTTACCTTTTCTTAATAAATTTTCTTTATTAAAATTATAACGAGAAAAGTTAAACATATTATATATAAGGTATTTGAACAGATAAAATCTTTGTCAATATTTCTTTATATTTGTAATAGTATCTAGTGAATAGTGTTCATAATTAACTAAATAATTAATAATTTCGAGGTAAATTTTATTTAATGTTTTTGTTTGCAACCAGATTTTTTTGTCTTTATTACTATTTTCATAAATTTCAATTGAGTTTAAACCAATAATCAACATTTTATAAATTTTATGGACAGTTATTTTACTTTGATTTATTTCATAAACTGTTTTTCTGATTGAATAATTAAAATTTTGATATTGTTGAATTGAAATTAATTTTTCTATTGTGATTTTTTAATACATTGTGTTATTTATCCTTTTTTTAAATTTATATTTAAACACAATATTTTTATTTATTTAAATATCCCATTTAATTTTACAATTTAGGAATTTAAAAACAATTATTAATAGTTATTAGTAATTGTTTTTAACCAACGATATTTTTTTATTTAAATAAAAAAATATCGTTACATTACTTTATCAAATTTTTCTTATTATCGATATTATACAAAAAAATTGAATAGTAATTATAGTTCATAAATCACTGTGTACAAACCATTATCAAGGTGGTTGATACACATTTAAGAAAATATTGACAAGAGAGAAAAGGAGGGGGCACACTTTTTTTGTTTGGTTATGAAATTTACCGTGGATTATATTAATAATTTTCCCACTAATTGGGTATAAATAAAATTTTCAAAAATCTTGTTGATAATAAATTTTTATTGGTTTAATTTTATTGTGATATTTAATAATAACTAAGCAATAAATAATTATAACAATTTGAGTAATAATATATTGAATGGGAAAAATAACAAAAAGCATTTAGCCAATTAAGGTAGGGAATAATAATTTATAATAATTAAAATAAATTTGTTATTCTTTTCAAGCTTCCTTATTAAAAAACATTTTATTCCTCCCTTATGATAAATATTTATATAGCAATAACATTATAACCATAAAAAAATAATAATTTTTGCAAAAAAATATAATTAGTATTTTTTTATGGTTATTTAACTTGTTTTTAATAAACTGATGCTTTCGTTTTATTTCGTCCAAATTTTTCAAACTTAACAATTCCATCAATTAAGGCAAATAAGGTGTCATCTCCGCCGCGCCCAACGTTTACTCCTGGGTGAACTTTTGTTCCACGTTGACGATAAATGATTGATCCCGCTCTAATTACTTGACCATCAGATCTTTTTGCGCCCAATCGTTTTGAATGTGAATCACGACTATTTTTAGTCGACCCTACTCCTTTTTTTGAAGCAAATAACTGTAACCCTAACAAAAACTTCATCATTATTATTCAACCTCCCTTACACTAATAAATTTTTGATATTGCTGATAAATTGTTAAAAATTGATAATAAATTGTTTGTAACATAACTTGTAAGTCAGCACTATCATTTTTGATAATAATATTAATTAGTCTTTCCTTAACAACAGACTCACAACTATCCGGTTTAATTTGATCAATTGCATTTAAACCACCCGTTACAATCCCTGTTATTGCTGCACAAACAAGGTCTTTGCCATATTCAGCTGATTTCGCATGACCAGTAATTTCAATTTTTTTAATTTTTTGTTCATTTTTAGTAATTATAATTTTAATCATAACGTACTACTCGTCACTTTTTTTGTTTTTAATAATGGTTTTTTTACTGATGTTTTTGATGAACTTTTAGCGACTAGTTTAGCCATAGTAGCTATTTTTGCTGACACTGTTTTAGTTACTGTTCCTGTTGTAGATGTTTTCGTGGTTCCTGATAACAAGATTTCATCAATTTTAACTTTTGTATATGGTTGACGATGCCCATATTTTTTATGTTGTGTTTTCTTTGGTTTATAATGGAAAACAACAATTTTCTTTTGTTTTCCTTTCTTTAAAATTGTTCCTGTTACAGATGCCCCTTTAATAAAAGGAGTCCCTACCTCTCCATCAATCATTAAAATTTCAGTGAAATTAACTTTTTCACCTTCATTGCCATTTAACATCTCAACAAATATTTCATCATCTTGAGAAACACGAAGTTGTTTCCCTCCATTTTTAATTATTGCAAACATTTTTACACCTCCAGTTTATACTCATCTTGTAAGTATATAAATATTACATATCCTTTAGGTACTTAAAATCAAAGAGCGGTTGAAATTGAAACAACCATAATTAATTATATCGTTATCTAAAAAAAATTCAATAATTTTTTAGTTTTTATTCGAATAAAGTTTTGGTCTATAAAATTACACCAAAAAGAAAATATAGCATAAAATTCTAATGTTATTTTTGTTTAGTCTCAAATAAGACAATTAAATAAACTGTAGAAGTAAATTAACCAACTGTAATAGTAGTATCTAAATAGTAAAATCAATAATTACCATATATGCATATATGGTTACAATTTTAAGTAAAATAAAAACGTCTATGAAAATAGACGTTTTTATAATAAATATTGGGAGGTGCCAAATATTAGGAGATACCTAATATTTTATTCTATCTAAATTTTTCCTTTAAATGTTAGTAGTTAAGAAATAATTATTCATTTACAATATGGGAAACAATTTCTTTCAATTATTCTTCATTACCACATTTACAACATTATTCACATCTTTCGCATACTTTACAATCTGGATCTAAATCATTAATTTTATTACATTTTTTCCCACAATCACAAGTGATTTCACAATATGTTCCCGTTGTGTTTATATATGTCCCCATTCATTTTTCTTCAATCTTTTTGCTTAATTCCATCTCAATTTATTTTATGGCGTCATGTAAGATTAACCAATAAAAAACAATTATTGTAAGATTGTTTTTTTTTGTTAAAAACATAAATTTATTTGCATTATTGATCGGATGGTATCTTTAAATTTAGAACTTTTATCATAAAAACAGAACAAAATCTGTTTTTCCTACACAAAATAAAGGATATTTTTATAAATTTCTTTTCAAATAAAGGTATTATTCTATCAATAATGCAACTATCAAAATTAATATTTTAATGCTTAAAGATTGATAACTCATCTATGACACGAAGAATTAAAGAAAGTGTGAAATAGATGGATTTACTCTCCTATTTATTTCTTTAATTTTCGACAAGATTAATCACTTGCGAAATATTATAGCATGTGTTTTTGGGCTTGTTTTCATAAAAAGAGTGTTGTTAAAAACCGAAAAAAACAATATCGGACACTAAAAAACAAGATGGTTGGAGCTTTCAAAAGGTTATTTTATTTATATAAAGTTTTCTGGGGATGGATGAAGCGTAATTAATAACTAGGTAAACTATTGTTTGTTTCCGTACGGGATAAACTTTATCTCTAAATATAAAGTTTTAGTATCGCCACCACCCACCACCCACCCATGAAGTGATGTGGGTGGTGGGTGGTGGAAATTTAACTAATTAAATAAAAATATAAATATTCTTACTAAATATCAAAATATTAACCAATAAAGGAATTTTCTGTTTATTTAAAATAATAAATTAGAATAAAATATTATACAATAATATAAAAATAAATATATCAATAAAAATTAAAATAAAATAACAACATCATTTGATTGAGTTATTTGTAAAGCTGTTGGTTGTCGTATTTTCCATCATAAAAAGCATTATAATTTGCAATGTTTATAATTAGCAAAAATATATTTAAATTTATTTGAAGATAAATGATATTTTATTAATTCATATATGCAAAATTATAAAATTAATGATATTTTAGATTTGACTTCGGATTGTTTAATAATGTTACAAATTGATAAAAAAATCAAATACACCAAATTAAAATATATTATTACAATTGACCATGCTGGAATTGGACAAACTGGTATTGTTATTTATAATGTTTTGCAAAATAAAATAATTAATAATAGATTAGCAGCCCTTTTTAGGACACTTTTATATGGACTGTTGTTTTCTTAAATTCAACAGGGTATTAAATAATTTAAACTACCGTGAATTCGAATATTGTTATATCAATGCACAAAGTTAAATAATTTGTATTTTAATTGGGTTAAATTTATAAATTTTTGCCTCTTGACAAATTATTTTTTAAAACTTTTGTAAATTGTTTCAGCCCCAGCATTATCATAAAGATAGTCTTCTTTTTATTGCTTAATGATCGTTTAGTGTTAAAAGTACTTAAGGTATTATCAATGATTTTATTTTTAAATTAATTACTCCAGTCAGTATGAAATAACGTAATTTGTTTTAATGATTTTATAATTGAATAAAAAGTTTCTTTGCACTAGTTGTACTATTTTGTTTGTCTCGATATTATAGACAATTATTTCACGATTAAACAAATCAATTAACAAACAAAGATAATGTCATTTAGCACCACCTTGAACATATGTTCAATCACTAACAACAACTTCATTGGGTTTTGTGGTTTATATTATTAATTATTAAATTCACAGTTTAAAACGTTGCTAATTTCGTCGTTATTAACCACCAACTTATGATTACAATATTTTAATTTGGTATATTTAGATACTAACTAATTTTTAATCATAAGTTGGTGAATTTTTCTTCGCGATAAGATAATATCTTTAAAAATTGCCTAATTGTAAAGTTAAGTGCAACTAAATTATTTTTCTAACCAAATATTCGATTGGTGAAAGATAATTTAGTATTTTTCTTGGTCTATGGTTTAAAGACAATATAAATTTATGAACTGCATTTTTCGTGGTATTTGAAAAATTAAATTTTTTAGGAAATTTTTCTCTAATTAACCCATTAGTATTTTCATTAGTACCTCTTTGTCAGGGTGAATATACATTAGCAAAATAAATTTTCACATTTAAATTTTTTTCAAGTTGTTGTCAATTAGCAAATTCTTTACCTCTATCAAATGTTATAGTTTTAACAAGATTATTTGGAAGAATTGATAAATAATGGCTAATGTTTTCGTTAATAACTTTAGTAGTTCTATTTTCAACTAACATTGCTAAAGTAAATCTTGATGTTCTTTCAACTAAAGTTATTAAACATGATTTACTTTTACCTCGCGGTGATACTATAGTATCACCCTCTCAATGGCCAACAGTTATGCGATTATTAACATTAACATTTCGTTCTTTAATTGATTTACCATTAAATTTACCGCGATTTTCTTGAGATTTTCGTTTCTTACCTTTTCTTCTTAAATTTTTATTAGTAACCTTTTCAAGTAATCCAGAATAAATTCAATTGTAAATTGTTTTAAAACTAATAATTCATTCTTTATGAAAATTTTTAATTCTTCCATAAATTTGTTCAGGCGATCAACCTAATAATAATTTTTGTTGTACATATTTTACTAATTCTCTATTTTTAAACTTATGAAAATAAACATGTGATTGTTTTCTATTTTCTGCTTTATTTTGTGCAATTAATGAAAAATAATGATTATTATCTTTATTTCTATTAACTTCTCGAATAATAGTACTAATACTTCGATTAAGATTTTTAGCTATTTCACTAATTTTTAATTTAAATTTCAATTGATTCTCAATATAAATTCTTTCATCTATGCCAAGATGTTTATATCCCATATAAAAAACTCCTTGCTTTAATTTTTCTAAAATAAACTTAGCATCATGAAATTTTTATATGAAATTTTTTGCAATTTTATTTACTTGCACTTACAAGTATAATTTAGCAATTAAAAAAGCTTTAATTTTACAAGATCCATAAATTTTGGCGATTATCATTATAAATGCATTGATAACTTTTTGTTCATAATTATTAACATCAACTATAGCCACATTTATTAATTTGATAGTAATATGTTGATTTTGCTATCTTTAATTTTGATCCTATTTGACCAATTTTTCGCACAGAATATTTTTCTTTATTATTGTTAATAATTTCTATTTTTTTTATCAACCATCAGCACTGCTTGCTTTAAGGGGTTGTTTTTCATTATAATTGGATTAATTCTTTTCGCAAGGCAATCAAAGTTCATTTTTTCAACAGTGCGATTATCTTTTGCTTTAAAAGATCCAGAATTATGAAATTTTTCAATTAACTGATATATAGTTGATTTTGACACCTTATATTATTTAAAAATTTCAAGAATGTTTTGCTATTTTGATAAAGTAAAACAATTTGTTTTTTAAATTCATATACCGATGAATTTCTTCCCTATTTTTATATTCCTACTTTCTTCATAATTATATTTTATTTGAAAATTCACATAAATATGATCCAACTTATTGTAACTTATTAATATAATTCACATTAATAATATATACAAGATGTTATGAAATGAAATAATTTATATTCAAAGCGTAAAGAAAAATATATAATTAAAAAATAGTAAATACTTTTTATTAGTACTTACTAAGATGGGCGCACTATTAAAAGGATTGTCAATCCAAGTTAAAAAAAGACTTTGTCAATAATTAAAAAAGATAATATCGCATTATATAAATTTAATTTATATAATTAATATATTAAAAATATCAAAAAATTAAAGTATGTATGCAATTTTTAGCAAATTAACTAAATTTATATAAATACTGCGTCAAAATTAGATAATATCCCGCACCTAATCCAACAGTATATGAAAAAAACAACACCACCAGTTAAAACCAATAAACCAGGGGCTAAAAATTGTATTCCTAAAAATTATAATAATTGTAAACCAAAACTTTTTTCTTATTGCTGAGTAGACAAATCTAGTTAGCGTTTTTTAACAGCATAAATAGTGGTTGTTTTAGATGTTCCAATTGGCATTTTTAATACCAAATAGCACTAAAAATAGTATTATTAATAATTTTTTATTTTAACATAAATCGGTGTTGTTTGACCAGTATCTTTGTTTTTACCTTTAATTTGAACTTCAACAATTTTATCGTTTATAAACATCAATTGGTTAATCTTTGCTTTTGCTATTATTTAGTTACTAACGGGATTGATGTTTTAAATTATATATTGGCTAAAGTTATAATTGCTGTTTTATGGTTTTTACCAACTATAGTATTTTTTTCTGGATGACCAAAGACATTTATTGCTTTAATATTTGGAAATTCAATATTACGTTCAACAATTGTTCGACAATTATTAACTTTTCTATGGTTTTCTGTTTTATTATGTGGTTTATTTTTATCTTTTCGTAATAAATTTTCTTTATTAAAATTATAACGATAAAAGTTAAACATAAATAAAGTCTTTGAACAGATAAAATCTTTGTCAATATTTCTTATTATATTTGTAATAATATCTGGTGAAGTAGTGTTAATAATTAACTAAATAATTAATAATTTAAAGGTAAATTTTATTTAATGTTTTTTTGCAACCATCTTTTTTGTTTTTATTACTATTTTAATAAATTTCAATTTGGTTTAAACCAGAGCCAACATTTTATAAATTATATGGACAGTTTTTTACTTTGATTTATTTCATAAGCTGTTTTTCTAATTTAATAATTAAAATTTTGATATTGTTGGATTGAAATTAATTTTTCTATTGTGTTTTTTGATACACTGTGTTATTTATCCTTTTTAAATTTGGATTTTAACACAATATTTTTATTTGTTTAACTGTCCCATTTAATTTTACAATTTAGGAAATTAAAAAGATATTATTTTACTACTATCTTGTTGTTGTAATTTATGGTTATCAACGATGATTTTATTGGCATTACTTGCTGTGATTGTTCCCATATAATTATTTTATGTTTTTCAAAACCGATTATATGAACAATTAACTAGTAAATCGTCTTAGCTTGTGGTAAAATAACAAAATTACTATAAATCCTTAATTGGAATTGCAATTTTTGCTGATTTTAAATTTGTAATTAATGTATACAGATATGTATTTTCATTAATATAATTATATAATCTACTTTATTGTTTATAAAAATTAAAATCTATTTCCATTTTGCCACAAGCATTAAACTTTATATCATTTGAAATTGCAATAATTCCTACGTTTCCTCATCGCATCTACTTTATTAGAATTGTATAAGAACATTTTTCAATTATTTTAAGTTTATTGTTTTCAACTGCTTTTTCATTGATTATTGTCTAATGAAATATTTTTCATTTACATTGTTTTCTAAAATATCTTTTACCAAAAATTTTAAATTACAATGTTTGGATATTGAAATTTAAAATATTGCTTTAATATTGAAATCATAAATAATCGTTTTCTATTTTTGGGAATTCAACAATACTTGGCATTCGTTGTAAAATATTGGTTATGATATCCTAATTTATTAAGTTGATTTTGTAGATTTTAAAATCCAACAAAAAACTTTTTACTTAATAAATTTGATAAATTTTCCATTTAAAGATATTTTGGTTTTGTTGGCATTGTGTTTATTAAATCAACAGCTTTGTATGCTTAGACTACTTCTTTTGGGATATTTAATCCTTGTACGTTATTATTGGTATTTTATATGTCTTGATACGGGAAATGATCAAGTTATTAAATCGGCATATGGTAAAGTTTTTATTTTAAAAGTAATATCCCCTAAATTTTGGGTTTAATAATCATTAAAATTGCTCGATATGATTTTTCTGCGTATTTGTCATTATCACAAAAAACAATTATTTTATGATTAATTCCAATATTTTCTAATAATTTTCTTTGACTTCCAATCCCGGCAAATAATTCAATTACTTTAACCATAATAAACCATCGTTCTTATAATTTTTTTATCTAAAATTATTCATGGGTTGCCAATCCAATTAATAATTTTAGTACCATTATTATTTTTCGTATCGCATGAACTCACTTCGCTTAACACCAACAATGGCGCTCAAGTAATTGCTAGCGCACTTAATAAACTTAGAAGTTTCTTTATTTTTAAATTTAACCTTCTTATTAGAATCGCTAAGATATAATTATTTTATCTTAAAAAGTTAGAAAATTATTTTTTAATTTATAATTTACACCACCCATCATGTAAATGTGACAAATTATAAATTAAAAAAAGGTTTTAACCTTTTTTTTAATCTGGCACTGCCCTATTTTCACCTTGCGACTATCGTCGGCGTAATAGTGCTTAACTGCCGTGTTCGGGATGGGAACGGGTGTGTCCACTATGCCATAAGCACCAGATTTATCTGAGAGAAATTATCCGCTCAAAACTAGATAATAAACTGTCTAAAATTTGTAAATAAGCTCTCGCTTTTTTGAAGTCCTCGACCTATTAGTATTGGTTAGCTTAACACGTCACCGTGATTACACACCCAACCTATCAACCTTGTCGTCTTCAAGGGGTCTTACTCCATAAAGGATGGGAAATCTCATCTTAAAGTATGCTTCTCGCTTAGATGCCTTCAGCGATTATCATTTCCACACATAGCTACCCAGCTATGCCACTGGCGTGACAACTGGAGCACCAGAGGTGTGTCCATCCCGGTCCTCTCGTACTAGGGACAGATCTCTTCAAATTTCCTACGCCCACAACAGATAGGGACCAAACTGTCTCACGACGTTCTGAACCCAGCTCGCGTACCGCTTTAATGGGCGAACAGCCCAACCCTTGGAACCAACTTCAGCTCCAGGATGCGATGAGCCGACATCGAGGTGCCAAACCTCCCCGTCGATGTGAACTCTTGGGGGAGATCAGCCTGTTATCCCCAGGGTAACTTTTATCCGTTGAGCGACGGCCCTTCCACGCGGGACCGCCGGATCACTAAGCCCAGCTTTCGCTCCTGTTCGACTTGTAGGTCTCACAGTCAAGCACCCTTATACCTTTGCGCTCTATGTATGATTTCCGACCATACTGAGGGTACCTTTGGGCGCCTCCGTTACATTTTAGGAGGCGACCGCCCCAGTCAAACTACCCACCTGACACTGTCTCTGATCTGGCTTACAGATCTAGGTTAGGATTCCGACATAACAAGGGTGGTATTCCAAGGATGACTCCACAATAACTAGCGTTACTGCCTCAAAGTCTCCCACCTATCCTATACACGCTATATCAAAATCCAATATCAAGCTATAGTAAAGCTCCATGGGGTCTTTCCGTCTAGTTGCGGGTAACCTGCATCTTCACAGGTACTAAAATTTCACCGAGTCTGCAGCCGAGACAGCGAAGGGATCATTACGCCTTTCGTGCGGGTCAGAACTTACCTGACAAGGAATTTCGCTACCTTAGGACCGTTATAGTTACGGCCGCCGTTCACTGGGGCTTCGGTTCAAAGCTTCGCTAATGCTAACTTAATCCCCTTAACCTTCCAGCACTGGGCAGGCGTCACCCCCTATACGTCGTCTTACGACTTTGCAGAGAGTTGTGTTTTTGCTAAACAGTTGCCCCTTCCTCTTCACTGCGGCTCATAGTAATATGAGCACCCCTTCTCGCGAACTTACGGGGTTATTTTGCAGAGTTCCTTAGCTACAGTTATCTCGCTTGCCTTAGGATTCTCTCCTTGACCACGTGTGTTCGTTCTAGGTACAGGCACCATATAAATAGTGCTAGAAGCTTTTCTTGGAAGCATGGAGTTGTATACTTCGCTACTAGGCGGAACCTTTCACTCCCCATAACACTTCAAGGTTATGCAAGGCGGATTTTCCAACCTTACCCTCTTTGTGCTTAACCCAGAATCCAATAACTGGGATATACTATCCTTCTCCGTCACTCCATCGCTCTATATGGTGGTACAGGAATATCAACCTGTTGTCCATCGACTACGCCTTTCGGCCTCGCCTTAGGTCCTGACTAACCCTGGGTGGACGAACCTTGCCCAGGAAACCTTGGTCAAACGGCATGAGGGATTCTCACCCTCAAACGTTACTCATGCCGGCATTCTCACTTCTAACCAGTCCAGCAGTCCTCACGATCTACCTTCATCCCTGTTAGAACGCTCCCCTACCGCCCTGTATATAAAATATACAAAACCCATAGCTTCGGTATTATGCTTAGCCCCGGTACATTTTCGGCGCAAAGTTACTTGACTAGTGAGCTGTTACGCACTCTTTAAAGGGTGGCTGCTTCTAAGCCAACCTCCTAGCTGTCTAAGCGACTTCACATCCTTACACACTTAGCATAAATTTTGGGACCTTAGCTGATGATCTGGGCTGTTTCCCTTACGTGCATGGACCTTATCACCCATGTACTGACTGCCGAGTATACAAAATTGGCATTCGGAGTTTAATTGCATTCAGTACCCCTAGGTGGGGCCATCATACATTTAGTGCTCTACCTCCAACTTGCTTAACCTCGACGCTAGCCCTAAAGCTATATCGGGGAGAACCAGCTATCTCCAGGTTCGATTGGAATTTCACCCCTAACCACAAGTCATCCGCGGTCTTTTCAACGAACGTCGGTTCGGTCCTTCATTAAGTTTTACCTCAACTTCAACCTGCTCATGGCTAGATCACCTGGTTTCGGGTCTATGACAACATACTAAACGCCCTATTAAGGCTCGCTTTCACTACGGCTCCGTATTTTCTACTTAACCTTGCATGCTATCATAACTCGCCGGCTCATTCTACAAAAAGCACGCCGTCACCCATTAACGGGCTCCGACTTCTTGTAGGCATATGGTTTCAGGTACTATTTCACTCCCCTCCCGGGGTGCTTTTCACCTTTCCCTCACGGTACAATGGTTCACTATCGGTGAATAGGTAGTATTTAGCCTTACGCGGTGGTCCGCGTTGATTCCGACAAGATTTCACGTGTCTCGCCGTACTCAGGATTCCATTTCGAGTCTTGTTTATTTCATATACGGGGCTATCACCCTCTGTGGCATGGTTTCCCAACCATTTCTACTATAAACAAGTTTTGTAACTCTACTAACATGGTCCTACAACCCCAGATAAATCTGGTTTGGGCTGTTCCCTGTTCGCTCGCCACTACTAAGGGAATCGCATTCGCTTTCTTTTTCCTCTAGGTACTAAGATGTTTCAATTCCCTAGGTATACCTTCGCTATAACTATTTATTCATTATAGGATGATGAGAAATTAATCTCATCAGGTTTCCCCATTCGGACATGTCCGGATCAAAGCTTACTTCCAGCTCTCCGAACCTTATCGCAGGTAGTCACGTCCTTCGTCGTCTCCTATTCCCAAGGCATTCACCATACGCCCTTTGTAACTTCAAAATTTTATAAATTATTTGACCTGATTTTAAATCAGTTTTTTTGAGAATCATTTACAAATATAACTGTGAAATTTTAGTTATTTTTTAAAAATAACAAAAATTTTAAATTATGATTATTTTAATCATGTGATTAAAATAATCAGATGTCTATTATCCAGTTTTCAAAGAACAATTTGCAATAACGTTTTTGTTATTGTCAGAGAACTAATCTCTGAAAACTAAACATAACGGTCATAAAAACTAATTAATTAATATAAATAATTACTATAAAGTATTAACTCCATAGAAAGGAGGTGATCCATCCGCACGTTCTCGTACGGATACCTTGTTACGACTTCACCCTAATCATCAATCCTACCTTGGGCGGCTCCCTCCTTGCGGTTAGAATACCGACTTCTGGTATTATCAACTCTCATGGTGTGACGGGCGGTGTGTACAAGACCCGAGAACGTATTCACCGCGACATTGCTGATTCGCGATTACTAGCGATTCCGACTTCATGAGGGCGAGTTTCAGCCCTCAATCCGAACTGAGATCGGCTTTTTCAGATTAGCTCCCTCTTGCGAGATCGCAACTGTTTGTACCGACCATTGTAGCACGTGTGTAGCCCAAGACATAAGGGGCATGCTGATTTGACGTCATCCCCACCCTCCTCTAGCTTACACCAGCAGTCCCGTTAAAGTATCTCAACTTAATGGAGTAATTAACGGTAAGGGTTGCGCTCGTTACTGGACTTAACCAAACACCTCACGGCACGAGCTGACGACAACCATGCACCACCTGTCTCAATGTTAACCTCCACTGTATTTCTACAGCTTTGCACTGGATGTCAAGCCTTGGTAAGGTTCTTCGCGTTGCTTCGAATTAAACCACATGCTCCACCGCTTGTGCGGGTCCCCGTCAATTCCTTTGAGTTTCACTCTTGCGAGCATACTACTCAGGCGGAGTACTTAATGCGTTAGCTGCAGCACCGAACTTAGTCCGACACTTAGTACTCATCGTTTACGGCGTAGACTACTAGGGTATCTAATCCTATTTGCTCCCTACGCTTTCGTGCCTAAACGTCAGTGATAGGCCAGTCGACCGCCTTCGCCACTGGTGTTCCTCCATATATCTACGCATTTCACCGCTACATATGGAATTCCATCAACCTCTCCTACACTCTAGTTTAACAGTTTTCAAGGCGAACTGGAGTTGAGCTCCAGGATTTGACCCCAAACTTGTTAAACCGTCTGCGCACGCTTTACGCCCAATAAATCCGGATAACGCTTGCCACCTATGTATTACCGCGGCTGCTGGCACATAGTTAGCCGTGGCTTTCTGGTAAGGTACCGTCAAATAAGTATCATTCCCTATACTTACTGTTCTTCCCTTACAACAGACTTTTACAATCCGAAGACCGTCTTCAGTCACGCGGCATTACTCCATCAGGCTTTCGCCTATTGTGAAAAATTCCCTACTGCTGCCTCCCGTAGGAGTTCGGGCCGTGTCTCAGTCCCGATGTGGCCGATCAACCTCTCAGTTCGGCTACGTATCATTGTCTTGGTAGGCCATTGCCCCACCAACTAACTAATACGGCGCATCCTCATCCAATTAGTGATCCAAAACGGACCTTTTAACACTCTCTGATGCCAGAAAATGTTGTATGCGGTATTATCAGTCGTTTCCAACTGTTATCCCCCGCTAATGGGTAGATTAGATACGTGTTACTCACCCGTTCGCCACTGGGTGCAAAAAGCACCTCGTTCGACTTGCATGTATTAGGTATGCCGCCAGCGTTCATCCTGAGCCAGGATCAAACTCTCATTAAAAAAATATTGTTTTCGTTCCTAGCTTTAATGACGGATATTCATTGAATAAATGATTATCTTTTGTTGTTATGTTTAGTTTTCAAAGATCGTTGTTGTGTCAGCAAAACACCTTTTTAATCATACAAAATTATGCGATTATTGTCAACAAATTTTTTACTTTTTTCATATTTTTAGTATTGCTTTTGATTTAAGTAATTAATAATTTGTTACCAACTGACACCTATATAAGTATATAAAATCCTCATTTTTTTTGCAAGTGTTTTTGGAAAAATATTAATATTTTTTTATAAAAAAATAACTACTTAAAAAATAGTTATTTTAGACCTTTTTGCTTTGAAATCAATTTTTAATCTGTTTTCATCCGGACCCATGTTAAATATGGATCTTGGATTAGCAACCTTTTTAGGACACTTTTTATATGGACTGTTGTTTTCTAAATTCAACAGGTATTAAATAATTTAAACTACCATGAATTCAAATATTGTTATATCAATGCACAAAGTTAAATAATTTGTATTTTAATTGGGTTAAATTTATAAATTTTTGTTACTTGATAAATTATGTTTTAAAACTTTTGTAAGTTGTTTCAGACATAACATTATCATAAGGATAGTCTTTTTTTATTGCTTAATGATTGTTTGGTGTTAAAAGTACTTAAGATATTATCAATGATTTTATTTTTAAATTAATTACCCCAGTTAGTATGAAATAACGTAATTTGTTTTAATGGTCTTGTAATTTAATAAAGGACTTCTTATAATAGTTGTACTATTTTGTTTGTCTCGATATTATAGACAATTATTTCACGATTAAACAAATCAATTAACAAACAAAGATAATGTCATTTAGCACCACCTTGAACATATGTTCAATCACTAACAACAACTTCATTGGGTTTTGTGGTTTATATTATTAATTATTAAATTCACAGTTTAAAACGTTGCTAATTTCGTCGTTATTAACCACCAACTTATGATTACAATATTTTAATTTGGTATATTTAGATACTAACTAATTTTTAATCATAATTTGGTGAATTTTTCTTCGCGATAAGATAATATCTTTAAAAATTAAAAAAGCTTTAATTTTACAAGATCCATAAATTTTGGCGATTATCATTATAAATGCATTGATAATTTTTTGTTAATAATTATTAACATCAACCATAGCCACATTTATTAATTTGATAGTAATATGTTGATTTTGCTATCTTTAATTTTGATCCTATTTGACCAATTTTTCGCATGGAATATTTTTCTTTATTATTGTTAATAATTTCTATTTTTTGCTAATTATCAGCACTACTTGCTTTAAAAGGTTGTTTTTCATTTGTAATTAGATTAATTATTTTCGCAAGGCAATCAAGTTCATTTTCTTCAACAGTGCGATTATTTTTCGCTTTAAAAAATCCAGAATTATGAAATTTTTCAATTAACTGATATATAGTTGATTTTGACACCTTATATTATTTAAAAATTTCAAGAATTGTTTTGCCATTTTGATAAAGTAAAACAATTTGTTTTTTAAATTCATATATCGATGAATTTCTTCCTATTTTTATATTCTTACTTTCTTTATAATTATATTTTATTTGAAAGTCCACATAAATATGATTAAACTTATTGTAACCTATTCATTCTGTACGATGAACCCAAAAAACAATTATTGTTAGGTTATTTTTTTTTTATTTTTATAAATCCCTTCAAATAAAGGTACTATCCGATCAATAATGCGACTCTTAAATTTAATATTTTGATGCTGAAAGATGGATAATTTATTTATGACACGAAGCTTTAAATAAAATGTGAAAGCGAATGGATTTACTCCTATTTATTTCTTTAATTTTCGGCAAAATTAATCACTTGCGAAATGTCAGAGCATGTGTTTTTGGCTTGTTTTCATAAAAAGAGTGTTGTTAAACCAAAAAAACAATAACGGACACTAAAAAACAAGATGATTGTAACTCAAAAAGGTTCTTTTCTTTATATAAAGTTGTGTGGGGATAGATGAAGCGTAATTAATAACTGATTAATTTTTTTTTACTTCCGCGGGGGATAATAAACTATGTCTAAATAACCATACCGCCTCCGATCGCAACCAAAGTGAAGCAAACTGCGTAGTAAAGTAAATAGATAAATACTTATATAACCAATTATCGCTTTGGCACTTTCACTTGTAAGTGAGTGTCATTGAATTAAAAATAGGAGGAAATATAATGACAGAATATAAAGGTTTGTATATTAATAAAACTTGAAATGAAATAACAAAATCATTTAATTGAGTTAATTGTCAACATATTAATTGTCGTATTTCACATCATAAAAATCATTATGATTTACAATGATTATAATGAGCAAAAATTTACTTAAATTTATTTAAAAAAAATGATATGTTATTAATTATAATATATAACATTGCAAAATTAACCATATTTTAGATTTATCATCAGATGGTTTAAAAATATTACAAATTGAGAAAAAATAAAACAAATAAATTAAAATATATTATTGCAATTAATATCGCAGAAATTAAAAAAATGGTGTTATTATTTATAATGTTTCACAAAATAAAATGATTAGTAAAAACTGCACCAATTTTAGTAAGTACTAATAAAAAGTATTTACTATTTTTTAGTATATCTTTTTCTTTACGGTTTGAATACCATGTATTTCATTTTATAACATCTTTTATATATTATTCGTGTGAATTATATATTTTATTATTTATTGTAGCTTTTTTAAGTAATTAATGAAAACTTTCTATAACAATATTATCTTCATAGTGGTAATTTCCCCCTATTGAAATAATAATACCGTTAGATAAACATTTATCGTGATAAATAGCGAATTTATATTGATATCCGTGATCTGAGGTGAATTATTATGCCATTCAGATCTTTTTTTTTATTAATTTTATTTTTTAATTGCATCATTTAAATTATCCATTACTAATTTATTGTCATTATATTTAGATCACTTTACATCAACTATTTCTTTAGTATATTCATCAATAATTGTTGATTGATAATATTTTTCTCTTTTTCAAATTAAATATGTTACATCAGTATATAATACTAAAAACCTTGTTTTTATATCATTGAATTTACAATTAATTAAATCAGGATATTGCAATAAAATTTTTTATTTATTTATTATGTTTATACTTAATTTTTCTTCTCATTTTTCTTACATATTCAGGTTGTATTTGATTATTACACATAATCCTTAAAAATTTTTTTAAATTATATTTTATATCATAATCTTCATTTAAATATTTAGTAATTCTTCGGTATCCAAATTGTTTTAAATTTTCTTCATATACTTTTACAATATCATTTATTGCTTTTTTATTTTTTTTATTTTTTTGCTACTGTCATAATTTTTATATTTACCTCAATAACTATGTTTTAACTCCGTTACTTCTAATAATAATTTTATTGAATATTCACAACAATTTTGTTTAATAAAAGAGACGATTATTGGTTTGCTTAATTGTAAAAGTCATGGAGCTTTTTAATAATTAATACTCTGTTTTATAATATTAAAAAACTCTTTTGCCAAAAGAAATTTTTAATCTTTTAGGGTTGTTTAATTTTCCTTTTTTATTATTTGCTCATCAAGATTTTAATGTATTTGCATTTAGATTATATTGTTTTGCTGATATTCAACAACTTTTTTGTTTAATTTAATTAATTATTTTTGTTATAAATTATGATGTATATTTGTTATAATTTTGTCCTTTTCTTGCTATATAAATGCACCTCATAAAAATTTAGCAAAATTTTTTATTTTACTTACTTTTTGGTGTGCGCTCTTGATCATAAATTAGCAGATAATGACTGTTGAAAAAAGAGAAAAAGTGTATTAAACACATTATATTTTCAGATAAAAATTAATATGATTAGATAAAAGATTTAATAAGCGCCATGATACACCATAACAAATTTACAAAAAATATGAAAAATAATTTAGTATTAAATTTCCTATATGTGTTAAAACTTTATATAAGTAAATTTATTTTGGTATTTTAAATTTATCAAAAGAAAATTTATATTTTCATGGTAAAAAATTTAAAACAAAAAATAGAAAAGATAACCGTGATAAAATTAATAATTATAGAATTATTAAAGAAGCAAAACACAATAAATATGAATTTGGTTGATTTCAAATGGATACAATATTTGATAAAGATCATCAGTCTAGTTGTTTAGTATTAACATAATAATTAAGCAAAAAAACTTTTTGTAAAAAATTAAAAGAAAAACCGGGATCAGAAGTTAAGAAAACAATTAAAAAAATTTTAAATAATAATATTTTCAAAAACATAAATATTAAAGGAATTATTGCCAATCAAGGTAAATAATTTAGCAAGTGAAAATAAATAGAAAAAATTGCCTGTACTAATGTTTATTTTTGTGATGCTGGAACACGCTCACACAAAAATTATTAGTTGAAAGAATTAATAGATATATTATACATTGATTTCCTAAAGGAACAGATTTTAATAATATTATGCAACAATAAAAAGATTGAGTTACTTATATTATTAATAATATATCAAGACCCTATTTACGGTGATTAAATTCACAACAATTATTTTTAAATTTATCATCACATATTCAATAAATTATTTTTAGTGTGCCAAAATTCATAAATTTAAGACAAAAATACGATAATTTTAAAAATAAAATTATATTGAATAGTTATTTTATTGTGTTATAATGAAATTAAATAAATTGTGTAATTTTAATTTACAATTTACATTTTTAAATATTCGTTGAATTTTTAGTAAAAATTTCATTATTTTTCGTTCTAATTATTTATTATAAAAAATAATTTCATAAGTTTATACTACTTGCCCAACCAATATCATTTGATTCAATTCATTCTTTATCATCTTTTCTAAGAAAAAAATCAATATAACTCAATATTAAAAGAATTATAAAAAAATTTTTTCAAAAGTAAAAAAAAATAACAATAAGCCTTGTTATTTTTGGTTTAGAAAATCAGATCCTTTTTGAACTTCACTTTTTGATAAGCCAAGATAATCTAATTGTCGCATAATTTCATAACCAACAATTCCCACTGTGTTAGCGATGTTTAAACTACGCACATTCTCTGACATTGGAATACGAAATGTGTGAGGTAAATATTCTTTTAAAATGGCAGTTGGGATTCCTGTTGATTCACGACCAAATAAAATAAAAAGTTTTTCGTCCTTGGTAAAATCAAAGATACTATGCGGTTGTTGAGCATAACGGGTTGCACAATATAATTTAAGATTTGGATTTAATTGTAAAAAATGTGCTCAATCATTATATGTCTCATAATCAACGTATTCAATATAATTGGCACTGCTACGTGCCATAAAGCGTTCATCAAAAATAAAACCAAACGGTTCAATTAAATGTAATTTAGCATTAATCGCAACACAAGTACGTATAATTGCTCCAACATTTTGGGCAATTTCTGGTTCAAATAAAATAATATTAATTTTTTTTGTTTTTTTCATTTTATTCTCCTAATCATCATTTTTTAAAACTAATAAATGATTTGACAAGATATTAATCCTAAAAAGTTTCCTAAACCAATAATATCAAATCCATAATCATCCTCTAACACCCGTTTATTAGCGTCTTACTTTAAGTCTTACTTTAATAATCCGCCTTTAAAGCGTTCTCTTAAAAAGTTGTTTCTGTTTCAGGAATGTTCGAAATTGAAATTTATAAATATAATAATGCCCTAACAATTACATTAATGCCATCAAACATTGCTTTAAATTCATTAATATTACTTTTATTATTCGTTGCAATTAAAATTTCTTTCATTTCTGCTTTCTCCGATTTTTTTAACTATATATATTGTATAATAAAATTAATAAAATAATGAAACGAAAGGTGACGATATCGTGAAATACCGAATTAAAACAAAACTGAATTTAGGTATTACTAATCAAAATTATCAAAGTGTTAATAATCTTTTTATCCGTTACAGCAATCCTTTTACTAACTTATTCATTGACCATCAAAATGAAATTTTTGTTTTAGAAAAAATTAAAAATACTAATTTAACTTTGCCAATTGTTGACTATGGTTATGATAATGAGCATTTCTTTTTAGTAACACCTTACTATCCACTCTTACAACCACTTAGTGCTGTTAAAATCACAAATAAAGTCCTATCACAAGTTGCCACAATAATTAAACAATTGTGAGCCATTGAAATTAAGCAAAATTCAAAAATTAAAACTTTTAATCCCCAACAATTTTTAACAATTTTCAAAACAGCAGTACAAAAACAATTAGTTAATTTAGCTCCTTATGAAAATAAAATAATTTATACAAAACTAAAACCATCAAAACTTGTCTTATGCCATAATGATTTGAATAGTGGTAACTTAGTCTTTTTAGATCATAATTTGTACTTAATTGATTTTGAGTATTCAATGTTGAATGATAATTTTTTTGATGTTGCTTCATTCGCTTCTGAAACATTAACAACAAAAGAAAACCAAACTGCTTGATTTAGTCTTTTTAATTTAACACCTAGACAACAAGAAAAAATAGCAATGTGAATGTATTATCAAAATATTCTTTGAATTTATTGAGCTAATTATATGTATGAACAAACAAACCAAAAGATTTTTTTGAACATTATTGAAGGAAAATGAATTAATTTACAAAAAAAATAATTAGGGTTCTTTGTTGGACATTATGGATCTTATGATGCCTTATTATCCTTTTGATCAGCAGAGGCCAAAAAATGTTTTTGTGCTTTTTTAATTTGGAAATGAACACGTAAATTGCGCATTCATACAGATATAAAGGTTCCAAAAAAAATCGCAATTAGTAAAAAAAGAAAGGAAAATAAACAACGATAAATAATTTTATCTCACCCTCATCAGTACCCTGTCAAATAAATCCCATATAAAACTCAAGATAAAGCAATTGTATAAGTAAACTGGTCCGCTTGATGACAATGTAAAACAAAGCCAAAGCCAGTCAATAAAAAAACACTAACAATCATTGCTAAGCCAAAACCAATCCCTACACTAACATCAAAATGATAGGTAAAATTTAAATCTGGAGAAGTTAAGAAAAAAAACAATAAAAATGGTCCTACTGCTTCAATTATTAAAAATAAAAAACTTTTTCAAAACCCTGTTCGTGAAGCATGAAATGCTAAATCATCTTGCATTTCTGGTGGTAAATGTTTTCAATTACAATTATTAGTAAATTCTTTTTTATGATCTTTTTTAATGATTTTCATAAGAATTATTAACTTCTCTTTTCTCTTATTTTAACATAAAAAAATTTTTAAACCAATAATTAATATCATGGAGCGGGTGAAGGGAATCGAACCCTCACAGTCAGCTTGGAAGGCTGAAGTTCTACCATTAAACTACACCCGCATTTTTAAATTTTATCATTAACCACAATAATATATATACCACTTAATATATATATCATTGTCTTTGTTTGATATCAATTATTTTTTAATAAATGGTACCCAAGACCGGACTTGAACCGGTACAGTTGTTAAAACCGACGGATTTTAAGTCCGTTGCGTCTACCCATTCCGCCACTCGGGTATATATCTTTTTTATAAATGGTCTCCTGTAAAGGACTTGAACCTTTGACCCACTGGTTAAAAGCCAGATGCTCTACCTACTGAGCTAACAGGAGACAATGGCTGGGCTAGCTGGATTTGAACCAGCGCATGAAGGAGTCAAAGTCCTTTGCCTTACCGCTTGGCTATAGCCCAAAATACACAAAAAATATGGTGGAGGGGGAGGGATTCGAACCCCCGAACCCGAAGGAGCTGAGTTACAGTCAGATGTGTTTAACCACTTCACTACCCCTCCAAAAAAATGGTGCTGGCTAGAAGAATTGAACTCCCAACCTACTGATTACAAGTCAGTTGCTCTACCTATTGAGCTAAGCCAGCAGAAATAATGGTCTTGTTTGTTGTAACGGACTTTAACCGCCGGCCACCTTCTTGTGAGGCAGGCACTGTCCCAACTTAGCTAAACACCCAATTACACAATTCGTTTATTGTGTTGAAACCTTCTTAATTTTATATAAAACAATAATTTTTGTCAATTAAAATATTATTAATTAATTAATTTTTTAAAATATTATAATGCATAATAGATTTAAAAAATGGATTTACAAACATAAAATCCATTTCCTAATCTTAATTAACGTTGACTTTGCATATGATCAGATCTCTTATATTGGGGAATATTAATCATGTAACCGTCTTCACGTCGTCATAGTCCTTTTATTACTTTGGTAATTATATAAACCATAAAGATTGTTCCAATTAAAGTTGAAGTAAAGTGTAAAATATTGGTGAAAATTGATAAACCATCTTGTCTTTTTTGGAACATAAATCCAAATGCTTCAATCAATTTTAATAATGCCGTAATAATTTGAATAATTAACATTATTGTTACTAAAACAGTATAAATAGTTGAAACGAAACGTAATAATTTTCCATAAGAAGTTTCAGCCATCATATTAGCTACGACTTTATTACTATAAAAACACGGAACAAAAATTAAACTTAAAACACTAACAACAACTAAAACTCCCATCATAATGGCAAAATTTTGTTTTCCATCACCAACTCACACTTTATCTACTGCTTTGTTGTAAAAAATCATTACAGCAACAATGCTAGCAAGAGCTGAGGCTAATCAAGCAGTTCCTAAATAACGGACAATAACAATACGAGCATTTTTTGTCGCTTTAACATCAGTATCTGGTAATCATGTTAATGCAAAAGGCACAAAAAAACCACCAAGTGATAATGACAAAACCGTTAAACTTCATTTGTTAGCACACAATTCGGCATCATCACTACCAATCGCATAACGAATTAAACCAATATTACAGATGATTGTGGTAAAAAACGAAAACATAATGGCTAATAAAATTACCACTTTATAACTTGTTAAATCAGCATATGAATTCATTAATCAACTACTTGCCATATTTATATCACCAAAAAAAGTTCCATTGTTATATTGACCTAAATAATAAAAATAAGTTCCTGCTGATGCTGTCATCCCCACAACACCAACGATACTTGACAACACAATTCAAAATCTTGTAAATCCATAATTTCTTGTCATCATTTATATAATCACTATTCCTTTCTACAATTACATAAATAAATTGTATGCTTTTTTCAGTTTAATACAAGATATTTCTTTAATTATTTTTCAACCGAAAAACTCCGTTTTTTCACTTTATTTTATGGTACACTTAATAAGTGAGGTGAAATTAAAATAATGAAAGCATTTGATTACGAAGACATTCAATTGATTCCAGAGTTATGTGTTGTTGATTCCCGAAAAGAATGTAATACAACCGTTAAATTAGGAAAACATACTTTTAATTTACCTGTCGTACCTTCTAATATGGCAACGGTAGTTAATGAAGAATTATGTGAAAAACTAGCTGAAAAAAACTATTTTTATATTATGCATCGTTTTAATGTTAATCAAATTAAATTTATTAAACATATGAAAAGTAAAAATTTAATTACATCAATTTCCGTTGGTGTTAAACAAGATGATTATGTCTTAATTGAAACGTTGCAAAAAGAAGCTTTAATTCCTGACTATATTACAATTGATATTGCTCATGGTCACGCCTTTAGTGTTAAGAAAATGATTGAACATATTCGTCACTATTTAGGGCACGAAACATTTATTATTGCTGGTAACGTTGGAACTCCAAAAGCTGTTCGTGATTTAGAACAATGGGGTGCTGATGCAACAAAAGTAGGAATTGGGCCTGGAAAAGTATGTATTACAAAATTAAAAACTGGTTTTGGCAATGGTGGATGACAATTAGCGGCCGTTAAATGGTGCGGTAAGGGTAGCTCAAAACCAATTATTGCAGATGGTGGATTACGAGTTAATGGTGATATTGCCAAATCAATCCGAATGGGGGCGACAATGTGTATGATCGGAAGCTTATTTGCTTCTCATCAAGAATCGCCAGGAAAACAAGTTGAAAATAATGGTGTTAAATATAAAGAATATTTTGGCTCAGCAAGTGAATATAATAAGGGTGAAAAACGTTATGTTGAAGGAAAAAAAGAATTGATTGAAATTCGCGGTAGCATTTTTGAAACATTACGCGAAATGATCGAAGATTTACAATCATCAATTTCCTATTCTGGAGGAAAAGACCTTTCGGCCATTAAAAAAGTTGATTATGTCATTTTAAAAGATAGTAATTTTTAAAAAAATCCCATTAATGGGATTTTTTTAACGAAAAATACGTGATTTATCTTGCTTATAACGTCTTTTTTCTTTTTTGCTCATTCAGTGTTCACGTTTACGGGCTTCTTTCCTTTTAACTGACGAAGCCTTGTTAAATCGTTTCAATGCTTTGTCTAGTGGTTCTCCCGCTTTGACAACAACAGTAGCCATAATATTTCAACTCCTAAAACTATATAAATTAACATTATTATTTTATCATACTTTTTCGGACAAAACAAAATTTTCTGATTTATGTATGCATAAAATTAAAATAAATATTTAATCTTGGACAAAATTTTGCAATAAAGTCCTAACATCCAAATTATAACACACCTTGCTCAATGATTTATTCCTTTTTGACAACTTTTGCTAAAATATTATAACTATCGTTTCCAATTGTTGCATCATCCTGTACAAAATTGTTTTAATTTTTTGAGATAAATGCAATAAATAAAGCCGCTGCCTGTTGATAATCTATTAAAACATATTATGCCCCAATCCCTTTTTCAAGATTAAGAGACCTTTTAAATTATATGTTTCTAATTCATGATGATATAAATTCAACAAGAGGGTCATTAAATCGGCTTTTGTTAGCATTATCTTAAAATTACGATTAAGATACTGCTGCAAAGTTTTTTGACAATTAATAAATCCATAATTTAATTTAAAAATATCTTTTGTCTGCCGTTGATAAATTATTGTTGAAGTTGTTTTAATATCGACATAAAAATAATTTCTTTGCGCTAATAAACCGTAATGTTGCTAAAGTGATTCATTTTAATTTTGGAAAATTAGTTATAATTGTTGTTTGTTCAGTTGTATAACAAGTAAAACTTTACAATACAGCGATTTTATTTTGAGTAAAATCTAATTATAAGTTATTTAAATAGATTAATAAACTTTCTAAATTAACCAATTTATCATTTTCAATAAAATGAGCCTTAACAATGTTTAAATTATCAGTCATTTGTTTTTGGGCAAAATTTCCCATTCATAAATAATATAATGTATATAAATCATAGATAATCAAATTCAGATTATTTATAGAACATTTGCTGCGATAATACATTTTCACGGTGTAATTTCTTAATTAAAGGCACAGATCAGCCATGTAAATGGCTCTAACTTTTGGTTTGTTAATTCATTAAACTGTTGATATGAATAATACACTTTTAAAAAGTCGTAGATTATTCCTTAAGTTATTTTCATTAATGCATAATGATTAATTAAAAAATGAACAATCGCTTTTTCTCAAATGACAATGGTGGAATTATATTATTTGCAACTAAATAAAATAAATAAAAGTTAAAGCACTCGTTTGACTAATCCTATTATAGCAAGCTAAAAATGTTGTCTATACTTTTTACCTTTACATTTAAAAAATTTCATAGTCGCAATAACGGCTTCTTGAAAATATTATTAACATCATAATAATTATATTATTTTAAAATAAGTTGATGATTTCATAGTAAATAATTTTGTTTTTTTTAATAGCAGTTGAATCATAACATAATAAACCATAATAAATATCACTAATAATAACTTTATTTTCAATATCAACAGGAATTAAAAACTGATTACCAATTGATAAATTATCAATTAGATGTTTCCGTGGCATCAAAACCCCTTTTATTATTCATATATTTGATAATTTAAACACTAATTATATTTTTTTATGAAGTTGTTTTCATAATTTTTGTATTTTAATCTTAACAAATTGGATTGGCAACCATTTTTATGACACTTTTATATGGATTGTTGTTTTCTAAATTCAACAGGTATTAAATAATTTAAACTACCGTGAATTCGAATATTGTTACATAAATACACAAAGTTAAATAATTTGTATTTTAATTGGGTTAAATTTATAAATTTTTGTTCCTTGATAAATTATGTTTTAAAACTTTTGTAAGTTGTTTCAGACATAACATTATCATAAGGATAGCGCCCCTCCTTTATTGCTTAATGATTGTTTGGTGTTAAAAGTACTTAAGATATTATCAATGATTTTATTTTTAAATTCATTGCCCCAGTCAGTATGAAATAACGTAATTTGTTTTAATGATCTTATAATTGAATAAAAGGTTTCTTGCACTAGTTGTACTACTTTATTTGTCTCGATATTATAGCCAATTATTTCACGATTAAACAAGTCAATCAACAAACAAAAATAATGTCATTTAGCGCCATCTTGAACATATGTTAAATCACTAACAACAACTTCATTGGGTTGTGTTTTTTTGTTTATTATTAAAAATTAAATTCACGGTTTAAAACGTTGCTAATTTCGTCGTTATTAACCACCAACTTATAATTACAATATTTTAATTTGGTATATTTAGATACTAACTAATTTTTAATCATAATTTGGTGAATTTTTCTTCGCGATAAGATAATATCTTTATGATTAAAAATCTTTAACTTTACAATCTCTATAAATTTTGGCGATTAGCTTAAATGCGCTGATAACTTTTTGTTCATAATTATTAACATCAACTATAGCCACATTTATTAATTTGATAGTAATATGTTGATTTTGCTATCTTTAATTTTGATCCTATTTGACCAATTTTTCGCATGGAATATTTTTCTTTATTATTGTTAATAATTTCTATTTTTTGCCAATTATCAGCACTACTTGCTTTAAAGGGTTGTTTTTCATTATAATTGGATTAATTCTTTTTGCAAGGCAATCAGTTAATTTTTTTCAACAGTGTGATTATCTTTTGCTTTAAAAAATCCAGAATTATGAAATTTTTCAATTAACTGATATATAGTTGATTTTGACACCTTATATTATTTAAAAATTTCAAGAATGTTTTGCTATTTTGATAAAGTAAAACAATTTGTTTTTTAAATTCATCGGTATATAAATTTCTTCCTATTTTTATATTTTTACTTTCTTCATAATTATATTTTATTTGAAAGTCCACATAAATATGGTTCAACTTCTTGTAACCTATCCGCTTTTAAATTATATCTTTCATCTTATATATTTCATCGATACTTGTGTGTTTATATTTTTTCTTTTCTTTTTTTATAAAAAAACCATTTCTTAAAATAATTATACAATAAAAATTAAATTTTGTTGACAATTTAATAAAATATGATATAATGACTATATAATTTATAAAAGTAGGGGTTTTTTAACTTTTAATCTATTGTTTCTTGTTTAAAAATTACTAAAAATAAAGACTTAAAAAAGACTACACCAATTTTAGTAAATAATAATAAAAATTATTTACTATTTTTTTATTATATCTTTTTCTTTACGATTTTAATACCATGTATTTCATTTTATAACATCTTTTATATATTCTTCGTGTTAATTATATATTTTATTATTGATTGTAGCTTTTTTAAATAATGAATTAAAACTTTTTATAAAAATATTATCTGCACATCGGTATTTTTTCCTTATTGAAATAATAATACTGTTAGACAAACATTTATTGTGATAAATAGCGGATGTATATTGATATCCGTGATCTGAGTTAATTATTATGCCATTCAGATCTTTTTTTATCAATTTTATTTTATTAATTGCATAATTTAAATTATCCATTACTAATTTATTGTTGTATATATTTAGATCACTTTACATTAACTATTTCTTTAGTATATTCATCAATAATTGTTGATTGATAATATCTTTCTCCTTTTTAAATTAAATATGCTACATCAGCATATAGCATTGAAAACCTTGTTTTTATATCATTGAATTTACAATTAATTAAATCAGGATATTTGTAATAAACTTTTTTCTTTATTTGCCTAATTGTAAAGTTAAGTGCAACTAAATTATTTTTCTAACCAAATATTCGATTGGTGAAAGATAATTTAGTATTTTTCTTGGTCTATGGTTTAAAGACAATATAAATTTATGAACTGCATTTTTCGTGGTATTTGAAAAATTAAATTTTTTAGGAAATTTTTCTCTAATTAACCCATTAGTATTTTCATTAGTACCTCTTTGTCAGGGTGAATATGCATTAGCAAAATAAATTTTCACATTTAAATTTTTTTCAAGTTGTTGTCAATTAGCAAATTCTTTACCTCTATCAAATGTTATAGTTTTAACAAGATTATTTGGAAGAATTGATAAATAATGGCTAATGTTTTCGTTAATAACTTTAGTAGTTCTATTTTCAACTAACATTGCTAAAGTAAATCTTGATGTTCTTTCAACTAAAGTTATTAAACATGATTTACTTTTACCTCGCGATGATACTATAGTATCACCCTCTCAATGGCCAACAGTTATGCGATTATTAACATTAACATTTCGTTCTTTAATTGATTTACCATTAAATTTACCGCGATTTTCTTGAGATTTTCGTTTCTTACCTTTTCTTCTTAAATTTTTATTAGTAACCTTTTCAAGTAATCCAGAATAAATTCAATTGTAAATTGTTTTAAAACTAATAATTCATTCTTTATGAAAATTTTTAATTCTTCCATAAATTTGTTCAGGCGATCAACCTAATAATAATTTTTGTTGTACATATTTTACTAATTCTCTATTTTTAAACTTATGAAAATAAACATGTGATTGTTTTCTATTTTCTGCTTTATTTTGTGCAATTAATGAAAAATAATGATTATTATCTTTATTTCTATTAACTTCTCGAATAATAGTACTAATACTTCGATTAAGATTTTTAGCTATTTCACTAATTTTTAATTTAAATTTCAATTGATTCTCAATATAAATTCTTTCATCTATGCCAAGATGTTTATATCCCATATAAAAAACTCCTTGCTTTAATTTTTCTAAAATAAACTTAGCATCATGAAATTTTTATATGAAATTTTTTGCAATTTTATTTACTTGCACTTACAAGTATAATTTAGCATTTATTATGTTTATATTCCATTTTTCTTCTCATTTTTTTTACATATTCAGGTTATTTTTGATTATTAATCATAATCCTTAAAAATTTTTTTGAATTATATTTTATATTATAATCTTTCTTAAAATATTTAGTAATTCTTCGGTATCCAAATTGTTTTAAATTTTCTTCATAGACTTTTACAATATCATTTATTGCTTTTTTATTTTTTTATTTTTTTTTATTTTTTTGCTACTGTCATAATTTTTATATTTATCTCAATAACTACGTTTTTACCCTGTTATTTCTAGTAATAATTTTATTGAATATTCACAACAATTTTGTTTAATAAAAGAGACGATTATTAGTTTGCTTAATTGTAAAAGTCATGAAGCTTTTTAATAATTAATACTCTGTTTTATAAAATTAAAAAACTATTTTGCCAAAAGAAATTTTATATCTTTTTAGGGTTGTTAAATTTTCCTTTTTTATGATTTGCTCATCAAGATCTTGCTGTATTTGCATTTAGATTATATTGTTTTGCTGCTATTCAACAATTTTTTTGTTTAATTTCCTCAATGATTTTTGTTATAAATTATGATGTATATTTGTTATATTTTTGTCCTTTTCTTGCCATATAAAATGCCCCTTATAAAAATTTAGCAAAATCTTTTTTATTTTACTTACTTTTTAGGGTGCAGTCTTAAAAGCTCTTTTTTTTAAATTTATTTTACTTTTTTATATTTTTTTTGTTTGCCTAATTGTAAAGTTAAGTGCAAGTATAATTTAGCGTTTGTATTATTATACAAAAAAATATAAAAAAGATGGCAAAATTATCAATTAATTAATGAAAAGATGCAAAAAATCGTAATATTGATGTAAAAATAAGAAAATTTGATGATTATTGCAAGCAAAATAATTACAAACTTGCTACAAAAGAAACCTTATTTATATTTTGTGAATTAGAAGAAGATTAATACGAAAGCCTTAAAAATAGTAATATTATTACTTATAATATCTTAAAAAATAAAAATAATAATATTAGAAAATAATATAAAATTACATCTCTTTTAAAGACTAATATGTTTATCATCAGTATATGCTCAATATTATTGGTGTTAAAATGAAACTAAAATAAATTATGCTACACAAGCAATTCAAATAACATATATAAAAAAATATAGCGACAATGTTAAAATAATATAGTTATCTTAATAAAATAGCAATTAGTTTGTTAAACAATTAATACAAAATATATAAAACAAATAATATTAATTTAACAGGTAGTCGTAAAGAAGGTAAAATATACTATATTGGTCAATTAATAACATTATTAAGTTGTGTTGTGTTAGCAAATAAAGATAAAAAATAGAGCAATATATGGTTTTAGATTAAATAGTGCAGATACTGCTGGAATGCAACAAAATATTCAAAATTTCTTAGATAAAATGGGATTAATACTTTTAACCCTACTAAAAAATTAAAAGGCAGTCATTATCAATATAACGCTAGACTTATTAAGTCTACTTGAACATTACCTAATGGTAGTTTTATTAAATTACCAGGTGCTAAAAAAAGTAATTCATCGCAAGTATTAGGCAAATAATAGCAAAAGCAAATGTTGTTGATTTATGTATTATTTGACTTGAAGAAACAAATGACTTTAGTAAATCAAAAAAAAGCAATTATGCAAGCTGTTCGTGATTATAAAAAATTAATATTAATTACAAGTACTAACCCTAATAGTATTTATCAAAATCATATAGATTATTTAAACAAATTATTATCTTTTAATCGTAAAAAATTAGAAAATAAAAGTTAACAAATATCTAAATTAATAGTTCCAGTATTAAATCCTAAAAAAACCAAAAATCATATGATAAAAAGTAATTAATCACTATACTAATTATTTAATTAATAAAAATAATTTAAATTATGATTAATTAATGAAATTATATAAATTAAAAGCAAAATAAATTAAAAAATATGATGTTTAAGGAATTGGAACGCCTGGTTCATTAGATGGCTCTATTTTTTATGGAAATTGTAAATTCAAATGCAACACTTTATATATATATATATATATATATATATATATTAAAAATCCTTATTTTTAAACTTAATCGTTATTTAAAATAATTAATTTAATAAATGGTCTATAAAATAAAAGATATTTATTATTTAATTTTTATATCAAATCTTTAAAAATTTGAAAATATTGAATTTTTTACTAACAAAGTGTTGCATTTGCAATTTACAATATACATTTATTTGTTCTTGTTAAAAAATTATTAAATTATCTATTAATAATACATTACATATTTTTCTAATATTATTTCTTATTGGACATCTAATAATACCCGTCTATCATTTAATACCGTCTATCATTGTAGGTATTTTTCTACCAACGTCCACCAATAATAGTTATTATTTTTTTCATAATTAGTTTACTCATTTACACTTTAGATATTAATATTTTTTCAACATAATTATATTATTTAATTATTTTTTATTAATTCATTATATATTAAATTTTATAAATATTTATTATTAATTGTTAAATAGGTTTATAGTTTTTTACTTGCATTTACAATTTACAAAGTGATTAATAATATTCTATTATTTATCTTTTTTCAATGATATTATTTAATTGTAGGAACACAACAACAATTAGAGAGGACACATGAGTAAAAATATTTATACGGTTAGTGAAGTTAATTATTATTTTAAAAAATGATTGAACAAGAACAAAATTTAATTAATATTTCTTTGCAGGGGGAAATTTCTAATATTACAAATCATTCCTCAGGACATATTTTTATTTTACAATTAAAGATGATAAAGCTCAAATTCGGGCAATTATGTTCGTTTTTAACACTAAAAATTTAATATTTAAATTAAAAGAGGGCTTAAAAATTGTGGCAACAGGTTTGATTAAAGTATATGAACCACAAGGAACATATAGTTTGCAAGTTGTTACTTTGTCTTTACAGGTGTTGGTGATTTATTTTTAAAATACGAAGCATTGAAGCAAGAATTAAGTAAAAAAGAATGGTTTAATCAATCCTTAAAAAACTAATTCCTCGTTTTCCAAAAAATATTGGTATTATAATAGCACCAACCGGAGCTGCCATTCGCGATATTATTAGCACCATTCATCGTCGTTTTCCACAAACAAATATTTATTTATTTCCTAGTTTAGTGCAAGGAGCTGAGGCGAAACATGATATTTGCGCAAAAATTAAAGCAGCCCAAACTTTTAAACCGTAAATTGATACCCTTATTGTTGGCTGTGGTTGTGGTGGTGGTAATATTGAAGATTTATGAGCCTTTAATTAAGTTGAAGTTGTTGAGGAAATTTATCAAGCAACAATTTCAATTATTGCTGCCGTTGGGCATGAGGTTGGATTTTACATTAACTGATTTTGTTAGTGATTTACGAGCACCAAACCGACTGCTGCGGGCTGAATTAGCAGCCCCTGATCAAAAAGAATTAGGGACTTATTACAACAACAACGGCGTATTTTAATTAATATTATTAAAAACAAGGTTGATAAGGTTGGAGATAAGTCAAATGATTTAAAAAATATTTATGTGTTAACAAAGCCACAATCTTTGTATTATAATCAGAAACATTTTTATCAATTGTTATTAAATAAATTTAATATCTTACAAGAGACTTTCTTTTTAACAAATAAAAATATAATTAAAAATTATTATCAAACTTTAATAAGTACAATTAAGCAACAAATATTAACAATTGAACATTTTAAAAATAATTTATTAAGTAAATTAGACTTATTAAGTCCGTTAAAAACGGTTAACACGGGATATAGAGTATTACGTACAATAATAATAAAAATGTTATAACAACAATTAAAAATATTAAGAATAATGATATAATTATCACAACGTGTGCAAGATAAAATTATTCAATCAATCGTGCAAGCAATTAATGGGGATGGTGAAAATAATGACAAATAATAAATCATTTGAACAAATTTTAGAAAAATTAAAACAAATCGTTAATGATTTAGAAAATAACCAATTACCATTATATCAAGCAATTGATGCTTTTGAAACTGGCATTAAATTAACGAAAGTGGCAAAAACTAAGTTACAAGATATTAAAGATAAAGTCACTAAAATTGTTAAAGATAATAATGCCACTGATTTTAAAGTTGATGAAGACTAGTTTAAAATGACAGGACAAATTTTTGAACGTAGTGGCTCAGTTAAAAAGAATAATATTAAAATTTGAAAAAAATTACATGAATTAAAATTAAATCGAGTTATTTTAAAATATTTTAAAACTTTTGATAAAAAAGGAATTTTAATTAAAAATTTTGTTTACTTATTACGGTTAAATAATTTAGATGAACAAAAATATTTTGATAGTGTTATTTTAATCAAGTTAGTTTTAATTTATTATCATACGCAATATATTCGTCATTCAAGGGTAAAACAAGAAAAAGAACGAATTTTAAAAGTAATTAAGGAATTAAAAACGAAAATTTTTGTTAACCATCTTGATACTAATTATGAAACAGAAATTTTTGCGGATATTAATATTACTAATACAAAAATTAAAATGTATTATAAATTTAATTTGCTTTATAATTTTATTGCTAATATTTTTTACCAACCATTTACTAACTTGAAAAATCATAAGTTATATTTTGACTATGGTTATTATCTTGTCTTTTTAATTAATTTAACTGTAATGAAAAAGATTTTAAAAGATAGCAGTAATGTTGAAATTTATAAAATAAAATTAACCGTAACCGCTAATTGCCATTATTTAATTAGTGAAATTACACCATTATATTTCAATAATTTTGTTCAACAAATTAATTATTTTTTACAAAAATATTAAGTGGGGTTAAAAGATTAAATTGCAATATTATCATAATCATCAGATTTTAAAAAATTTAAAAACAAAAGCTTTAATTTAATTAACAGAGGATGTTAGCTGTTTTATTATTACAACAATGACGAAAAATGATAGTCATTTAGCTAACAATTTAGAGGTAGTTGAGTTAACAAATTATTTTATTACAAAATTTTGATATTGATAATAATTATGTAATTATTTTTAATACCAGTCATTAAACTTATTCGTATAATATTTTAACTAATCGATAAATCCATTTTACAACAATTCGCTTGCCAGAAAGGTTGTTGCTTTTCAACATGTTGATGAAAGTAAATATGATTATCTTTCAAACAGCCATACTTGAGCAAGCTTATCAACAGCTATTACTTATAGTTATAATCAAAATTATCATAATATTATTTGTGTAATTGGTGATGCTGCTTTTACCAACGTTTTAACTTTAAAATCTTTAATTTATTAAGGAACAATTTCGAATAAAATTATTATTATTCTAAATAATAATGCGATTAGTATTTCAAAAAATGTTAATATTTTACATACAGCAGTTAGTGAGGTTCGAACTGGATGATATCATTACCGGGGGGATAGTAAAATTGCGTGTTTTACATTATATTCTACCATTAACATTGTTATAATTAAGAAATTTATTATTTGAAAAAATTATTCGTAATTTTGTTATTCCGATTTTATTTGCTTGTTTTAATTTGAATTATATTGGGATTGTTGATGGGAATAATTTTCGTAAATTAATAAAAAGTTTGCGGCAAGCAAAAAACCTAGTGCCCGTGTTGTCCTACATGTTAAAATAAAGAAAGGATATAGTTATGAATTATCACAAGCAGAGCAATAAAAATATCATTATTATAGTTTAACTAAGAATAAAAAATAATTAATGAAGTTATTATATTGCTAAAACAGTGGAAAAAACCTTCCAAACTGACCCCGAAAAATTTTATTTTATTTCAACAGCAATGCAGTATTCCGTTCATTTGGAAAAATTTATGTTATAAAATACCCAATATTGTTTTGATGTTAGATTAACAGAGGATCGTGCTGTGACATTATAGCATATAGTTTTGCCTTATACCATCATAAAGTAATTGTGAATATGTATGATACTTTTTACAACAGATTTATGATCAAGTTTTACATGATGTTATTCGTAATCATTTGCCGGTGATCTTTTTAATTGACTGGGATAGTTTATCACCGAAAAACGGCGATAGTAATAATGGGGTTTATGATGTTGGTTTTTTTAAGTAATATGAGAGATATCTCAAATTATTAGTCAACCAGCAGTGAATTTGAACAATTATTAAAGTTATAGTTAGCATAAGTTAGCACAAACAAAACAAATCCTTTTTTTATTAGTTATCCAAATGGTGTAATTACGCATCAAACTTGTGCAGAACCATTTCAAAAATTAGACAATAAGATTATGCTATCCAAAATGCTAAAGCACCAATTTTATTAATAACATAGGATAATAATATCGTGAAAACCCAAACAATTGTTACGAAGTTAGCAACAAAAAAATAATCTTATCAATGCACGATTTATTAATCGACTTGATAATAAACAAACGATAGTGCAAATTAATACGAGCGAAATATCGACCAAATTATTGTTTTTGAAAAAGTTATTAAAGAAACGAGGTTATATGCTAAAATTATTGATTTTTTAATTAATAATCATACAACAACAATTTAGCATTATGGTTACGATAATGTATAATTACGATAATGGTTTAATTAAAAAAGAGCCTAATAATTTAGGCTAATTATTAAGAAACTTAATTAATTAAAAAAATATCCTTGTATTATGCAATAATAAAGATTAAATTTGTATATAAGAAAAAGGAGAATAAGTATCATGGAATATGTTAAAACAAAATTAGACAAAACAGCAAAATTAAAAGAATATTTAACGAAATATCAGATTGATGGAGTTTTATTGCATTCAACAGTTAATCGGTTTTGATTTTCTGAATTTGCTTCATTAGAAGGTTATTTATTATTTACCAAAAATGAGTCAATTTTGTATTTAGATGGGCGTTATATTACGGCTGGTAAAATACAGGCAAAAAATGTTACCAATGTAGTTAAAATTACAACTAATAATGCTGGTGGTTTTTGGGGGATGTTACAAAATGATTTGACGAAAAATAATGTCAAAGTTTTAGCTTTTGAAAGTGATCATTTAACATATTTGACTTATCAAAGTTTAAAAACGAGTTTATCATCAGAAATCACTTTAAAACCAGTTGATTTTTCCGAATTACGGGCAATTAAAACAAATGCCGAAATTATTGCTTTACAAAAAGCGTGTGCTATTGGTGATCTTGCAATTAATAATGTGATTAAAAAAATTAAAATTGGAATTACTGAAAGAGCAATTGAACAAATTATTATTAATACTTTTATTGAAGCTGGGGCTGATAAACCAAGTTTTGATACAATTGTTGCATCAGGTTGACGAGGATCGTTACCCCATGGGCGAGCAACAGATAAAAAAATTGAAAATAATGAATTAATTACGATTGACTTTGGTTGTATTTATGATGGTTATTGTTCGGATACAACCCGGACAATTGGATTAGGAAAACCACCCGCTAAAATGCTAGAAATTTTTGATGTTGTTTATCAAGCACAAAAGCAAGGGATTGAAGCAATAAAACCAGGCGTTACAACATCATCAATTGATAAAATTTGCCGCGATTATATTATTAGTAAGGGTTATGGGAAATATTTTACCCACTCAACTGGCCATGGAGTGGGGATTAAAATTCATGAATTTCCCCGCGTCTCACCGTTTTGTGATGTCTTATTAGAGCCAGGAATGATTATTACGGTTGAACCCAGGAATTTACATTCCTTATTTATGCGGTGTTCGAATCGAAGATGATATTCTAGTAACTGAAAATGGTTATCATCTCTTAACAGAAGCAAAACGGGAGTTAATTTTAATTTAAGTTAATTAAAACAAAATAAACAAAAACACAAATTTCTATTCTTGTTTTTTTATTTTATTTTTTTGTTTATATTATTATCACTTTTATTAATTATTATTTTGCCAGCAAAGGAATTTATCACACTATTTTAGATAATAAACAATTAGTTTTAATTGGAACTAGTGGTTTTGATGTTGATAAATAGATCCAAAATTTTCCATATGTGTTTTATTAAATTGATTATGGTTTTAATTTTATTTTTTCAATTCGAATTAAACCCTGCTGGAAAATTATTACAACAAACTTAATTCTTATGTATCAAATTGGTTATTTTTTCTTAATCATCATGATTCCATTTTGTGGATTATAATTTTTTATTAATATGATCGTTTATTTATTAAAAATAAAAATATAAATATCAAGTTTGAGTTTTGGGACTGCAAGGACAAACAACAGATTATAATGATAGTCAACTATTAGATGAGTTAAAAACAAATATGAACAAAATTCAGGATTATTTGATTAAATTGTATGATGATATTAAAACGTTAAAAAAATTACAAGTTTAATTACTCAAAAATCAAAAAAATCCGAGATAAAGTAAGGAAATTATGATCAAATTAATGTCAAGCAACAAAATTTAAATCTTATCTAAGAAAAGCAATCCTATCAACAACAAAATGAGATACTAAAAACAGGTGATTATAATGCAACCAAACAAACAAATAGCAAGATTGAACGACCAAAAAGTTTGGTTTATCCAATATAATATATTATGCCAAACGTTATAAAAATTTTGTTAATGATTTTCTAACCTAACAATTTTTATCAACAGAAATACTACCACAAACAAAAAATCAAAAAAATATTCCATTAAATTATATTTATGATAATAAAAAATTAAAACAAGATTAGAAAAGGAAGACACGGGGTCTGAAGATGAATCAAACGATGGGAAAAATAATGCTTTTTCGTTAAAATTTAATGATCCAACAATAATAAAAGAGGAAAAAGTTTTTCAGGAAAAAGTTGGGTTTAATTTAAATAATTATGATTATACAATTGATAAAAGAAATAATATTGGTGAAAACCAATCGCTTTATCAAGTTGGCGACTGAATTATTAAAGATGGAATTGATTATAAAATTATTTCAATTATTTCTTAACATAAAAATAACGAAATTGAGCATGAATTAATATTGAAATCAGTTGACGATGGAAATAATAAAACAATTATTAATAAATAAATTTGTAAAAATTATGATAAAATGCAATTAATTTGTTAAAAGCACCAAGATGCTTTTTTGTTTTTTAAATATAGATATTATTTAATATATATTTCAAAAGTAAGGTGACAATTTAACAAAGAGATTATTAACACTTTTTAGTGTTTTTTACTTTCGATTTTAGTACTAATGAGGGGACTTACTAGTTGTGATATTGGCGCGAGAATCACAAAATTGATGGTAAAGACACGATAATGGTAACAAATATAATAACTTTAAGAAACCTGATCCAAATACTATTAATAAATATCTTTAGAATGCAGATGATGTAAAAAACAAGGTAAGCAAATATTTTAATGCATGACGAGAATAAAAAGCGCGACTTAATGTTAAAGATTATTTTGAGGATACAGACGTTTTTCCAATATAGTTAACAAACTATTTGGACAATTTTATAGAAAAATAAGTTTATTCGTAAAAAAAATAAGGATTACGGATTTGTTGATCATTTAATAAATGATTTTCTGAAATAATTTAATAATTTTAATGATAAATTAGTAAGGCAGTATCCACAGTATTATTCCGATAGTAAACCATTATCAATTTTATATAATAAATTTAAAATTTAAATAAAATATATTAATATGGCACTGTTTATATACAAACGGCCAAATTTATATCTTGTTTAATTAATAATAAAATATTTTTAATAAATTTCAACCACTTTTTCAAAAAAATAAATTTTTGTAATTTCATATTATTTTAAATATATTTAAGCACGATAAAAATAACACAAATTAAATAAAATTTATTAAATTATTCAAAAATTTTAAAAATGGTTGCATTTTAAAAAAATAATGTTATTATCAAATCAATAAGCGCTGGGATAGCCTACTTGAATTTACATAATAATACGATTTAATTAAAAATAACGAAGAAAGAGTCAGAAATCAAACACTATGAAACAATATTGATTGTCATATGGAAGATGATATTTATCATTATTAAAAAGACACTATGATAAAAAAAGCTATTTATAGTGAAAAACCATTAGAAATAAATTAAATTATAGTATGATGGGATTAAAAAATAAAATTGATTTATTTAATAGTAATGAACAACTATTGGAAGAAAATAAATTTAATTATTCAGTTAATAATTTTTTAAATAATAATTTACAACCAAGCTTATATTTTTATTAGTTTTATATAAAAAATTAAACAATTTTAATAAAAATGTATTTTTGTTATGGAAAAATTAAAAAAAATACAAAAATATATTGACAACAAAATTAAAAGTAATATGACTTAATTAAGTAAGTCATATAATTATTTCACAATTTCTAAAATATTAATTTAAGATAAAAATACAATAATTTTAAAAATAAAATTATATTTAATGCTTATTTTTTTGTGTTATAATAAAATTAAATAAAATGTAGAATTTGAATTTATAATTTACACTTTTCCTTAATTGAATTTAAATCTAACCATTGTCGTAGTTGTTCATTTACATTTTTATTTAATTTTATTAACCTCGTAATTTAACTTCTTAATAATAAAAAAATGTTAAGACTGCACACCAAAAAGTAAGTAAAATAAAAAAGATTTTGCTAAATTTTTATATGGGGGCATTTATATGACAATAAAATAACAAAAATATAACAAATATACATCATAATTTATAACAAAAATAATTAATGAAATTAAACAAAAAAGTTGTTGAATAGCAGCAAAAAAATATAATCTAAATACAAATATAATAAAATATTGATGAGCAAATCATAAAAAAGGGAAATTAAACAACCATAAATGATCTAAAATATCTTTTACCAAAATAGATTTTTAATATTATAAAACAAGGTATGAGTTACTAAAAAAGCTCCATGACTTTTACAATTAAGCAAACTAATAATCGTCTCTTTTATTAAACAAAATTGTCGTTAATATTCAATAAAATTATTGCTAGAAATAACAGGTTTAAAACTTAGTTATTAAGGTAAATATAAAAATTATGACAGTAGCAAAAAAATAAAAAAAATAAAAAAAATAAAAAAGCAATAAATGATATTGTAAAAGTCTATGAAGAAAATTTAAAACAATTTGGATACCGAAAAATTACTAAATATTTTAAGAAAGATTATTATATAAAATATAATTCAAAAAAAATTTTTAAGGATTATGATTAATAATCAAAAATAACCTGAATATGTAAAAAAAATGAGAAGAAAAATGGAATATAAACATAATAAATAAATAAAAAATTTTATTGCAATATCCTGATTTAATTAATTGTAAATTCAATGATATAAAAACAAGGTTTTTAGTACTATATACTGATGTAGCATATTTAATTTAAAAAGGAGAAAGATATTATCAATCAACAATTATTGATGAATATACTAAAGAAATAGTTGATGTAAGGTGATCTAAATATAACAACAATAAATTAGTAATGGATAATTTAAATGATGCAATTAAAAAATAAAAATTAATAAAAAAAGATCTGAATGGCATAATAATTAACTCAGATCACGGATATCAATATACATCCCCGTTATTTATCACAATAAATATTTGTCTAACAGTATTATTATTTCAATAAGGAAAAAATACCGATGTGCAGATAATATTGTTATAAAAAGTTTTCATTCATTACTTAAAAAAGCTACAATCAATAATAAAATATATAATTAACACGAATAATATATAAAAGATGTTATAAAATGAAATACATGGTATTCAAACCGTAAAGAAAAAGATATAATTAAAAAAATAGTAAATACTTTTTATTAGTAATTACTAAAATGGGTGCAGCCTTATTATTAAATTACATTTCTTTTTTAAACTTAATTTTAACTACAAAATTAAAGAGCTAATTTTTCTTTTACATCTTTCCGATAAATAAAGTAATATAAGAACGGTAAGAAAATTCCACCGCTTAAGAAATTACCAATTAAAGTTGATAATTGAACATTATAAGCAAATTTCCCAAATTCTGATCAACCACCACTTGTTCCAAAAATTTTTAAAAATGGTTGTAAAAATCATAAATATGAATTAGCAACAACATGTGAAAAACCTGAAATTGCAAAAGCCATAATAATTAAATTTACCACAAAGAATTTTGCAATTGACGATTTAGTTGTATGTGCAGCATAAATTGAACCTGCAACTAAGAAGTTACATAAAATTGCACTTCCAAAGTTTTCTCATCATGCATATTCTAACTTTCCATCAATTAAATTAACCGTATTATAATAAAAATCAGTTATTGAATCAGATATATGATTTAAAAAACCACTTCACGCTGTTAAACCTGCCACAATTAAACACCCAACAAAATTTCCACTTAAAACAATAAATAAATTACTAACAAATCTACCAACATTTAATTGTTTTTTAATAACAACAATTAATGCTAACGAATTTGAGGTAAACATTTCTCCCCCCAGAAAAACAATCATTGTAATTGCAACAGTGAAGACAAGACCAAATACTAAACTTTTTAGTCCAATTGTAATATTATTTCAATCCCCTTTTGTTGCGGTAATCGCCGCAATATAACCAAATCCAATAAATAATCCCGCTGCGAGTCCCATTAAAAATGTTTTATAAAATGGACTGTTCACCTTTTTTAAAGCATACTTATAAATATTTACAAAACTATCTTCATTACTATAACTATCAGAATTATCTATTTTCTCTTCTTTTTTAATTTCGTCACTCATTTTTTCTCCTATATTTCATATTATATTTATCTATAAATAATACTTTATTATTCTATCATAAAAAATAAAAATCTAGATATAATCTAAGTTCAAAATTATTAACTAATAATCATCATTTTTATATTTCATTAATTGTAAAATCAAACGGGAAAGTTAACCAAATAAAAATATTGTGTTAAAATCCAAATTTAAAAAAGGAAAAGTAAATCAAAATAAAACAACTGTCAATATAATTTATAAAATGTTGATTATTGGTTTAAACCCAATTGAAATTTATGAAAATAGTAATAAAGACAAAAAAATCTGGTTGCAAACAAAAACATTAAATAAAATTTACCTCGAAATTATTAATTATTTAGTTAATTATGAACACTATTCACTAGATACTATTACAAATATAATAAGAAATATTGACAAAAATTTTATCTGTTCAAATACCTTATATATAATATGTTTACCTTTTCTTAATAAAAAAATTTATTAAGAAAAGGTAAACATAAACCACATAATAAAATAGAAAAACACAGAAAAGTTAATAATTGTTTGACAATTATTGAACATAATATTGAATTTTCAAATATTAAACTATGAATGTCTCTGGTCATCTAGAGGGAGATACTATAGTTGGTAAAAACCATAAAATAGCAATTATAACTTTGGTTGATATATGATTTAAAACATCAATCCCACTAGTAACTAATAGTAGCAAATGGATTGGTAATCATTTTTAGGACACTTTTATATTGACTGTTGTTTTATAAATTCAACAGAGAGGTATTAAATAATTTAAACTACCGTGAATTCGAATATTGTTATATCAATGCACAAAGTTAAATAATTTGTATTTTAATTGGGTTAAATTTATAAATTTTTGCCTCTTGACAAATTATGTTTTAAAACTTTTGGGTCGCATAAAGAAAATAAGAGTTTTTTGGTCTTTTTGAGTGTTTAATTTTCCTTTTTTATAATTTTCGCATCAAGATTTTAATTTATTTTCATTTATATTATATTGTTTTGCTACTATTCATCAACTTTTTTGTTTAATTTCCTTAATGATTTTTGTTATAAATTATGATGTATATTTGTTATATTTTTGTCCTTTTCTTGCCATATAAAATGCCCCTTATAAAAATTTAGCAAAATCTTTTTTATTTTACTTACTTTTTGGGGTGCAGTCTTATGTTAAAAGATTTATTATAACTTGGTTCATTAAAAAGAAAAAATGGTCAACATAATATATCTGAAATAGCAAAAATATTGCATAAAAATCGCAATACAATTAGACGAGAAATAAAAAAATTAAAATATAATTAATATTACGATAAATTAACACACGAATATTATTTACAAAAACGGCAAAAATGTTTTAAAAAATCATCATTATTGTTAAATGTTTTAGAATGAATAAATGAAAAATATAATAAATTTCATGATTAATCAGAACAAATTTGTAAAAAAATATGAAAAATAGTTTGATATTAAATTTCCATTATGTGTTAAAACTTTATATAAGTAAATTTATTCTGATTTTTTAAATTTATCAAAAAAATTTATATTTTCATGGTAAAAGATTTAAAACAAAAAATAGAAAAGATAACCGTGGTAAAATTGCTAATTATAGAATTATTAAATAAGCAAAACACAATAAATATAAATTTGGTTGATTTCAAATGGATACAGTAGTTGATAAAAATAATCAGTCTAGTTATTTAGTATTAACATAATAATTAAGCAAAAAAACTTTTTATAAAAAATGAAAAGAAAACTCGAGATCAGAAGTTAAGAAAGCAATTAAAAAAAATTAAATAATAATATTTTCAAAAACATAAATATTAAAGGAATTATTACCGATCAAGGTAAATAATTTAGCAAGTGAAAAGAAATAGAAAAAATGCCTGTACTAATATTTATTTTGTGATGCTGGAACTCCCACACAAAAATTATTAGTTGAAAGAATTAATAGAGATATTAGACATTGATTTCCTAAAGGAACATATTTTAATAATATTATGCAACAAAAAATATATTGAGTTATTGATGTTATTAACAACAAATCAAAGCCTTGTTTACAGTGATTAAATTCACAACATTTATTTTTAAATTTATCATCACATATTTAATAATTTTTTATTGAATTAATCAAATAATTTAATAAATTATTTTTAGTGTGCCCAAATTAATAAATTTAAGATAAAAATACAATAATTTTAAAAATAAAATTATATTGAATGCTTATTTTTTTGTGTTATAATAAAATTAAATGTGGTATTTAAATTTGCAATTTACAAAAATTAACAAATTTACTAACAATGTTATAATTAAAAAAGATAAAAATTTAGAAAGGGTAGGGTAATAAAGATGGAATTTTCTCATAAAGCAATTGAACAAAAATGACAGCAATACTGAGAAAAACATCAAACTTTTAAAACAACAAATAATTCGGAGAAAAAAGCTTATATTTTAGATATGTTCCCTTATCCGTCAGGAGCGGGGTTACATGTTGGTCATCCTAAAGGTTATGTTGCAACAGACGTTATTAGTCGTATGCGAAAATTACAAGGTTATGATGTTTTACATCCAATTGGTTGAGATGCCTTTGGTTTACCAGCAGAACAATATGCCTTACAAACAGGGAATGATCCAGCGGAATTTACATTGCAAAACATTGCTAATTTTCGTCATCAATTAAAAGGACTTGGTTTTAGTTATGATTATGATAAAGAGATTAATACTTCGTCACCAGGATTTTTTAAAACAACACAATTAATTTTTGAATTATTATATAAAAATGGTTTAGCTGAAATGCAGGATGTTAATGTTAATTGATGTCAAGAGTTAAGAACTGTTTTATCAAACGAAGAGGTTTTAAATATTGGTGGCAAAATGGTTTCAGAACGGGGTCATTATCCAGTTTTTAAAAAACCAATGCGTCAATGAGTTTTAAAAATTACTGATTATGCTGAAAAATTATTGTCAGGTTTAGATGAGGTTGATTGACCTGAATCAGTTAAAGAGTTACAACGAAATTGAATTGGTAAATCGGTTGGTGTGGAAATTAAGTTTGCTGTACAAAATAGTTCAGAAATAATTGAAGTTTTTACAACTCGCGCTGATACCATTTTTGGTGTTGAGTACCTTGTTTTAGCTCCAGAGTATCCTTTAATTTCAAAATTGACAATTTCAGAGTATGCACCAGTGGTGAAAAAATTTTTAGCAGCAACAGAAGCGAAAAGTGAGTTAGACCGCCAAGATATTAGTAAAGAAAAAAATGGTCTATTCATTGGTAGCTATGCAATTAATCCAATTAATCAAAAAGTTATTCCAATTTGAATTGCTGATTATGTGTTACCATTTTATGCAACAGGAGCGGTGATGGCGGTCCCAGGACATGATGAACGCGATTATTTATTTTCATTAAAATATCAATTACCAATTAGTTATGTGATTGAAGGAGAACATCATAATAAGTTACATAATAAAGACGGAAAACATATTAATTCCGATTTCTTAAATGGTTTAACAACGCAAGACGCAACAAAGAAAGCGATTGATGTTTTAACGGCGGCTGGAAATGCCAGGGTTAAAACAACTTATAAATTACATGATTGATTATTCTCTCGTCAACGTTATTGAGGGGAACCATTACCAATTATTCATTGAGAAGATGGATCAATTAGTTTAATTGATGAAGCTGAATTACCATTAGAATTACCAAAAATGACAAATATTAAACCATCTCAAATAAATGAATCACCATTAGCTAACGCAAAAGATTGATTAACTGTTGTTGATAGTACTGGAAAAAGAGGGCGCCGCGAAACAAATACGATGCCGCAGTGAGCGGGTAGTTGTTGATATTATTTGGGTTATGTTTTAATGGAAAATAAGGAAATGTTAGATTTGCGTAGTGCGAAAGGACAAGCCTTACTTAAAAAATGATTACCAGTTGATTTGTATGTTGGCGGTCAAGAACATGCTGTTTTACATTTATTATATTCTCGTTTTTGACATAAATTTTTATATGATCAAAAATTAGTACCAACTTCTGAACCGTTTTATAAGTTAGTTAACCAAGGAATGATTTTAGGAGATGATGGTTCGAAAATGAGTAAGTCAAAAGGAAATATCGTTAATCCCGATGATATTGTTAAATCACACGGGGCTGATACCCTACGGGTATATGAAATGTTTATGGGGCCAATTGATGCATCATTACCGTGAAATCATAATGGTTTAGATTCAGTTCGAAAATGATTAGATCGAATTTATCGGTTGGTTAAAAATAATAATTTTTCCCAAGTTAACGATCATCAACTTGATTTTGTTTACCATAATATGGTTAAAAAAGAAACAGAAATGTTAGAAAAGTTAAGTTTTAATACTGCAATTTCACAATTAATGGTATTTATTAATGCTTGCTATAAAACAACCGGGCCAATTTATCAACCATATTTTGAAGGATTTACTAAGATGTTAAGTTTATTTGCGCCACATTTATCAGAAGAAATTTGAGTTAATTTACAACAGCCATCTTCCGTTGCCTTAGAAACTTGGCCAACATATGATAAAAAATATTTACAAAAAAATGAAGTTACCACCATTGCTGTTCAAATTAATGGTAAATTACGAGTTAAATTAGAAGTTTTGGTTAATACACCGGAAGATGAATTATTAGCTTTAGCAAAAGATAATAAAAATGTTCAAATGTTTTTAGCAAACCATGAAATTATTAAAGAAGTTATTATTAAAAATAAAATTGTTAATTTTGTTGTAAAATAATGTTATATAATATCATATTAATTATTTAATTACCTGAATTGTAAATATACTTGGGACACTTTATTAAATATTTTGTATTAAATTCAATGAATTTTTATAATTTAATAATTTTCTTGACATTGAATTTGTTTTTAATGCTATTTTATTTAAGTCATCTTGAAAAAATATTGATAAATCTATTCCTTTTGGTAAACTTTGTCTCAAAATTCCATTATTATTTTCGTTTAATCCTTTCTTTAGTCAAGACAACCATCATCAGCAAAATAAACTTTTATTTTATAAATATTTTCAAATTTTTTCACCTAATAAATTATTTACCACGATCAAATGTAATTGTTTTTATTGTGCCAGATGGTTTTTTTAAAATAAATTTTATTATACTTTCTATGACATCTTTGCTTTTGCTATTATTTAGTTACTAACGGGATTGATGTTTTAAATCATATATTGGCTAAAGTTATAATTGCTGTTTTATGGTTTTCACCAACTATAGTATCTCCTTCTAGATGACCAAAAACATTTATTGCTTTAATATTTGGAAATTCAATATTAAGTTCAATAATTGTCGAACAATTATTAACTTTTCTGTGGTTTTCTATTTTATTATGTGGTTTATGTTTACCTTTTCTTAATAAATTTTTTTATTAAAATTATAACGAGAAAAGTTAAACATATTATATATAAGGTATTTGAACAGATAAAATTTTTGTCAATATTTCTTATTATATTTGTAATAGTATCTAGTGAATAGTATTCATAATTAACTAAATAATTAATAATTTCGAGGTAAATTTTATTTAATGTTTTTTGTTTGCAACCAGCTTTTTTGTATTTATTACTATTTTCATAAATTTCAATTGGTTTTAAACCAATAATCAACATTTTATAAATTTTATGGACAGTTATTTTACTTTGATTTATTTCATAAACTGTTTTTCTGATTGAATAATTAAAATTTTGATATTATTGAATTGAAATTAATTTTTTTATTGTGATTTTTTGATACATTGTGTTATTTATCCTTTTTTAAATTTAGATTTAAACACAATATTTTTATTTATTTAAAAATCCCATTTAATTTTACAATTTAGGAAATTAAAAATTATATTTACAAAAACACTGCTACCTATTTTACAATGTTTTTATATTAATTTTTATGCAAAATTAAAATATTGGGAAAATATCAAATATATAATATTAGATGTTTATAATCCAAATATTTTAGGAATTATAAATAAAAGTAATAATCCATTAAAAATAACTATTAAACCAAAATAAAAATGCTAAATTATACTTGTAAGTGCAAGTAAATAAAATTGCAAAAAATTTCATATAAAAATTTCATGATGCTAAGTTTATTTTAGAAAAATTAAAGCAAGGAGTTTTTTATATGGGATATAAACATCTTGGCATAGATGAAAGAATTTATATTGAGAATCAATTGAAATTTAAATTAAAAATTAGTGAAATAGCTAAAAATCTTAATCGAAGTATTAGTACTATTATTCGAGAAGTTAATAGAAATAAAGATAATAATCATTATTTTTCATTAATTGCACAAAATAAAGCAGAAAATAGAAAACAATCACATGTTTATTTTCATAAGTTTAAAAATAGAGAATTAGTAAAATATGTACAACAAAAATTATTATTAGGTTGATCGCCTGAACAAATTTATGGAAGAATTAAAAATTTTCATAAAGAATGAATTATTAGTTTTAAAACAATTTACAATTGAATTTATTCTGGATTACTTGAAAAGGTTACTAATAAAAATTTAAGAAAAAAAGGTAAGAAACGAAAATCTCAAGAAAATCGCGGTAAATTTAATGGTAAATCAATTAAAGAACGAAATGTTAATGTTAATAATCGCATAACCGTTGGCCATTGAGAGGGTGATACTATAGTATCATCGCGAGGTAAAAGTAAATCATGTTTAATAACTTTAGTTGAAAGAACATCAAGATTTACTTTAGCAATGTTAGTTGAAAATAGAACTACTAAAGTTATTAACGAAAACATTAGCCATTATTTATCAATTCTTCCAAATAATCTTGTTAAAACTATAACATTTGATAGAGGTAAAGAATTTGCTAATTGACAACAACTTGAAAAAAATTTAAATGTGAAAATTTATTTTGCTAATGCATATTCACCCTGACAAAGAGGTACTAATGAAAATACTAATGGGTTAATTAGAGAAAAATTTCCTAAAAAATTTAATTTTTCAAATACCACGAAAAATGCAGTTCATAAATTTATATTGTCTTTAAACCATAGACCAAGAAAAATACTAAATTATCTTTCACCAATCGAATATTTGGTTAGAAAAATAATTTAGTTGCACTTAACTTTACAATTAGGCAAATAAAAAAGAAAAGTAATTAAAAAGAAAAATAGCTGTTTTGAAATGATGAATAAAACCGCTAATAAAAATGACAAAAATAATATTATTAATTTTACTGATAAAATTTATAAATTAATGGACACTTATGATATTAATGAAGATACTAAAATATTAATATTAAGTGATGGTAAAAAACAAATTAAAAAAATTTACAAAGCAATAAAAGAAAAATATAAAAATAATACTGTCTCCTATAGTTTGGATAAATTTAATTTATTAAAAAGATTTAAAGAATTATTCCCATATTGAAATAAAAATCGAATTCATAGATTAAAATATAAATTAGCAAAAATATATTTCTTTGCTATAAATCATGAAATGTTATTAAATTTATTAATATGTCATTTATCTTATGCTATTGACAATAAAAAGAAATTTTTATTATAAACTATTGAATTAATTAAAAACAATAAAGAAGGCGTTAAAAATCAAGAATTAGAATATAATATTGATTGTCATATAGAAGGAGATAATTCACATTATATTAAGACCATTAAGAGGCGTTAGTAAAAATATACTGTAAAGAAACATTTAAAAAATAATTATATTATTAAATGTTAAGACTTAATGATAGAATTGATGAAAAAAGTTAATAAAACTAATGAAGAAAAAATTGAATTTAATATTTTTAATTTAAATCAATCACAAAACCAATTTTTATATTTATAAATAAAAAAACATTTTAAAATTAGTAATAACTTTAAAGGTTAAACCTTCTTTAGTTAAATTGTATATTAATTTGGACCATAATTTCGCCTAACTTTTGTTTTTAAAAACTAATTGTTTGCAAAAAACTACTTTGTTTTTTTTGTAAATCGTTCATATAATTCGTTAATCCGTTTTTCATATACACTATGTAATTTTGGATGATAATAAACAACTCCGCGCATTTCTTTTGGTAAATATTGCTGCGACACATAATCATTGGTAAAATCATGAGGATATTGATAACTAACCCCATCCCCTAACTTATTATCGTAAGCATAACTAGCATCTCGTAAGTGATGTGGAATTGGGTAAAGCTTACCATTTAAAACATCTTCATAAGCTTGATCAGTCGCTAAATAAGCGCTGTTTGATTTTTCACTTAAGCACATTTCAACAATCGCTAACCCCAATGGAATTCGGCCTTCTGGCAAACCAATTTGGCGAAAACTATCAATTGCCGTTTTAACATGTCCCGCAATGGCTGGATTAGCTAAACCAATATCTTCATAAACAATAATTTGCATTCGGCGAAGAAGCGCTTCATAGTCGCCACTCACTAATAACCGAGCAAAATAATATAACGCTGCATCAACATCGCTTCCCCGAATTGATTTTTGCAAGGCTGATTTTAAATCATTATGCTCATCACCGGCAGAAAAATTAATTAAATTAGCTGATGAAGCAATATTTTTAATAATTACAGGTGTAATTTCTTCGGTAGGATATAAATTCAAACATAATTCTAAAATATTAATCGCAATGCGCAAGTCACCACACGCTAATTGGCAAATTAAAGTTAAAGCATCCGTTGTAATTGTTAAAGATAATTTTTTATTTGTAATTAATTTTTCCAAACCAGCGAACATTTCTTTCGGCGTAATTCGTTCTAATTTAATAATATTAGCTCGGGAACGTAGCGCTGGATTAATAACAAAATATGGATTTTCCGTTGTACAAGCAAACATAATTAAACGACCATTTTCTAAATATTGTAATAAAATATCCTGGCGATTTTTATTCATCCTATGAACTTCTTCAACAATAATAATAAACCGTTCAACCGTCCTAGCTTGTTTGATAATGTTTTCTAAATCTTGTTTTTTATCAATTTCAGAATTAAAAATAGCATAGTTGATTTGTAAATCATTCGCCAATGCCCGAGCAATACTACTTTTCCCAACACCTGGGTCACCATAAAAAATTAATGAATTGGTATAATTATATTTCAACATTCGTGAAATAATACCATTGTGGTCATTAATAATATGACTTTGCCCAATAATATCGGCAATCGTTGTAGGTCGTAATACAAATGTTAATAGTTCCGCCATTTTTTCTCCTAGGTACTTTAAAAAAATCATAACATAAAAAACTGATAATTATGAACATCTATAAAGTAGACATAAAAAAACTGTTTTGTGATAAAACTTTATTGAAAGAAGTGTTCATTTTTTATAGCTAAATACTATTCACAAAAAGAAAAATTAGAAATGTTAAAAAAAGTAAAAGGTTTGAGATATACTACTGCTAGTAAAATATTAAATATTGATGAAAATATTGTCGGGGGATTAAGAAAATAAGTAAGATTTTTATAATAATAGGTACTTATTCCAAGAAAAGGTATTAAATCCAGTGAGTAAAAGCCAAGGAAGACCTAAAAGTCTTAATTTTAATGAAATGAGTAAAGAAGGAGTAATTCAATATATTGAATTAATGAGTGATTTAAAAAATATTTATATAGATCGACAAAAATAAAATACCAAGCGATCTATCAATTACAAACAAAAAACTCAATTAATTATCTTTGCCAATTATTAAAAGTTTCAAAATTTTATTATTACAAATAACTAAATAATGAAATGAAACAGTTTAATAATTGAATTACTTTTATTACTACTATAATTTAAAAAGCATTTTATATGTTTAAAGAAATTTATGGTGGTGTGGTTATAAAATGATAACCTTATTAATTAATGAAATTTATAATTTAAAGTTAAAATTTCGTGTTGTATATAAATATAATAAGAAATATGAGTTTAAAATCTAGGATTAAAATAAAGAAATTTGACTGCATATTAAAATCAGAAAATTTAAGATATAATAATTTATTAAATCGTGATTTTGCAACTACTGATTTAAATCAAAAATTAAGAATTGATATAACCTACTTATTAAATAATTATAAAACATATTATTTATCAATTGTTAAAAACTTTCATAATAATGAAATATTAGATTTTAAAATCAGTTCCAATTTAAATATAAAATTTGTAATTCAAAACGTTATTCAATATTTAGTTAATGTAGAAAAACCTATAACTTGAATTTTGTAATCAGATCAAGGTTTTCATTATACAAATCCTTCATATAAAAATTTGTTTAATTAATTAAAAATAAAAATTTTAATGTCTAGAATAGGTAATTATTACGATGATTGTAATACTAAATTTTGATTTGAAACAATTAAAACTGAATTTTTGCATCAAATTCCAATAAAAAATATAACTATTGAATTTATAAAAGAAAATTTACCTAGGTAAATTTTCTTTTATAATATAAACATCCTTAACTTTTGTTAGATTGGTTTTGATTATTATAGTTGTACTATTATGACCATATTTGTTATTTTATTATGCTATTTATCATTATATATAGAAACTTCTGACATAGTTTAATAATATAATTATTTGACTTTATGATGTTATTGACGAATAATATCATAAATATCTGATTCGAATTTTTTTGTTCCATTGATAACAGATAACAATGGTTGTTCACCAATCTTAGCTGATAATTGCAGGGTATCTTCAAAATAACGATCAATTCCTTTGATTAAACCACCACCCCCACAAATGGTAATTCCATTGCGGAAAATATCACCCGCCAATTCTGGTGGGGTTTCTTCTAAAACTTGAACTGCTAAATCAATAATTAGTGATACTGGAACTTTTAAAACTTCTCGGATTTCTTCAGGGGTTAATTCAATTTCTTGTGGTAAACCTGAAACAACATCTCGTCCATATACTTTCATTTTTCGTTCATCACCATATTTTGCTAATGAACCAATTTTTATTTTAATCATTTCTGCTGTTTTAATTCCAATTTCTAAACCATATTGTGAACGGACATATTTTAAAACATTATCATTTAAATAATTTCCAGCAACTTTAACTGATTTTGAAATTACAATATCTCCCGAAGCAAGAACAGCAATATCTGTTGTTCCTCCTCCTATATCAATTACTAAGTTTCCAAAAGGTTTATAAATATCAATTCCACCACCCAAAGCAGCCATTTTAACTTCTTCCTCAATAAATACTTTTGTTGCCCCTAAATTAATTGCAATTTTTTTCAATGCATTTTTTTCTAATTCGGTAATTACTGACGGACAAGCTAATAACATAATTGAATTAACCAACTGTTTGTTAACCCGTAAACGGTTAAAAATATATTTTAATTGTGCTTCAGTTGCACGAATATCAGTAATAACTCCATCGACCATTGGTTTAACAATACGAATTGTCTTATTCCCTTTTCCAATAATTTTATATGCTTCATTCCCAACAGCAATAATCCGGTTTTCTTTAATTTTATATGCCACAATGGATGGTTCATTATAAACAATCCCACTCCCCGAGATATAAACCAAGGTAGAAGATGTCCCTAAATCCATTGATACAAAAGTCGGCTTTTTATTATTAAATAATGCCATATCAAATCCCCCTTGTTGGTAATTATATTCTTTTTTTATAAGAAAAACAATAATTATTATTAAGAAACTACCTTTACCGAATTCTTTTTCATTTACGAACAATGGCTGTTACAACAACCCCTCTACCCTATTAGCGGGATAAGCACGGCGAGTAATATTCATGATAAATATTTTTAATATTAGCATTGTCCCCGATTTATTCCTTGGGTTCAAATTGGAAAAATAGAGTAAGAAGAGTGGTTTTTACTGGGGTCCGTTGGATCAACCGGATCAGTTTAATCAATTGGTGTTTTTGAACTATCAATATTATTTAATAACCTTAATTGTAAATATATTTGGGACACTTTATTAAATATTTTGTATTAAATCCAATTAATTTTTATAATTTAATGATTTTATTGGTATTGAATTTATTTTCAATACTATTTTATTTAAGTCATTATTTTATATATTTAACATTGTTAATAACATTGTTTATTAAACATTAAACAAACAATATATTAGCAATATGTATAACATTGTTAATAATCAGAGTGTTTTTTTAAAAATAAATAAGCAATATATAAACATTAAATATAACATTGTTTATTAAACAAATATTTAGTTAGGAGATAGATTAAATTATGAAAGAAATAATTAATTATTTTAAATATAAGTGTGAAACTTGTTTTACTGATATGAAAAGATTACGATTTAATGAATTTTATTGCAATTTATGCAATAAAGGAGTTGATGAATAATAAAAAAGTTTATATTTTTCTTAAAAAATTATTGTTATATTAGTGGTTCAATGATTTTGTTTAGTTTGATTGATTTATTATTTTGAATAATTTCGTTAAATTATACTGATTTAGTATTTTGATTATTATTTGCTTTACAATGTGTATGTTTTATTTGATGAGTTTGAAAAAACATTTTTATCAGTTAAATGCTTTTCGGTTAGTTAATTTTGTTTAAGATAATCCATTATCGGTAATTATTAGCAAATTAGGAGAAGGTAAAAAATAAGATAAAAAATAATTCAAAGAAAAAAGTTGATAAAATTGAGTAATTTTTATAAGAAAAATCAAAATATAGCAAATTATTTTATTTATAAGGAACTTATCCCTTTTGAAACAGAAAAAGCAATTTTTATAAATTTACCTAATCATAATCGCCATATTGGTTTTTGATTAAGTAATAAGTTTATTTATCTTAGTCAAAAACATTCTGAACAAGTAGCAGTCGGTTTAATTTATGATAATTCTTATCATATTTCACAATATGATAAGAATTTGAAACAACACGATTGAAAATGTTTAACTGGAACAGAAATAATTGATTATAAAAATCAATATAAACAAAAATATTTTATTTGTATGCATAAAGCATTATTTCAAAATAAACCAAAAAAAGTAAAAACAAATAACAATGATAATTTAATAAATTAAAATGATGAAAAAGTAGAACAATTAATTCGTGATTTGTAGGAATTAGAAAATGGAAGTTAAATTAATGGAAAAAGTAAAAAGAGAAAATATAATACAATACGAAAAAATAAAGGTTATAAATTATGTTATAATGGTTATGTTTTTCATAATTCAATTAAACATTATTTAATGGTAGTTGGTTGTTATAATAATTTTATAAAATCTAAGGTTTATTAGATATCTTTTTCTTTAAAAAATAAAATTAAATTTTTATGTAAAAAATGTTATAAAAGTTTTAAAAAATAGTCAAATTGTGTTTTATCAATTTATAATGAGTTTATATGATTATTGATTTCAATTTGTTAGTTATATTATTGGTTTAAATGCCCCTAAATTTTTATATGTTATATCGTTTGTGTTATTTATCATTTTATTTTTTGAATAAGTTTAAAAAATGTGGATTTTTTAAAAATGCAAAATGATTGAGAAAAATTAAAATAGTTTTTATTCATATCTTTTTGTTTATAGATAAAACAAATATTGAAAATATTACAACTTTAAATTTAACACAAAATGAATATTTAACTATAATTGTTGGTGTATGAATTGTAATTTTGTTTTTAACGTTGTTTTTGTTGTGAATACTTTTTAAAATAGTTGTATTTTAAGTAATGAAAAAGTTTGTATTTTTTCTAATATATTTTTGTTATATTAATGGTTCAATGATTTTGTTTAGTTTAATTGATTTATTACTTTGAATAATTTCTTTAAATTATACTGGTTTAGTATTTTTATTATTATTTGATTTACAATGTGTATATTTTGTCTGATGAATTTGAAAAATTATTTATTATCAGTTAAATGCTTTTTGTTTAGTTTACTTTATTTGAGATAATCCATTATCAGTAATTATTGGTAAATTAGGAACGGGAAAAACTTTATTTTTAACTTATTTATCACAAGTTATGAAACTTTTAACAAAAAGAATTTATAGTAATTATCCAATTGAAGATAATGCAATAAAACTTTTTAACTTTTAATAATTTAGATTTTACTGATAGAACTAAACTGGTACCACCCGATTATAGTTTAATATTATTTGATGAAAGTTTTTTATATATTGACGTAACTAGTCCTAACAAAGTTAAAAAAGTTCATGGTGGTAAAAGTGTATGAATTATTTTAGCAAGACATTTTAAAAACAGTGCAATTTTTACTGTTCATCGTGAGGACATGATGTGAAATAATATTAGTCATTTAACAAGTGGTATTATTATTCCTATTTCATTAAAAAACCTGTTAAGTCAAAATTAGGTAATATTTTTAATCGTAGTTTTGTTATGCGAATTGGTATTTTTCAATATATTACATATTATGAAATTTGAAAAACAAAATCAGAATAACGAACAGCAGAAGGCAAAAGAGCAAAACATAAGTCGGATGTTGGTTAGGGATTCGGTTTTTTAAGATAATTATTCCACTTGAATTTGCCAATAATATGATAGTCATTGATTAAGTTTTATTCGTGATTTAAAAAATGATGAAGTTGTTAATAAAAAAAATACTTTTGAAAAGATATATCAAAATTAAATAATAAACAACGCTTAGAATTGTTTGATATTGATATTTTAAAAAAAATTTAAAAGTAAAAAAAGAAGGGAAAGGAAAGATAAAAAATGAATAATTTATTAAGTGAAAGCGTTAATAACGATAATTTAAATAAGATTTTTAGTTTTATTTTTAATACTTTTTTATTTGTTTTTAATTTAATTTGAAATATTAAATTACCAATGACAAATATAACGATTGCTTATTTTTTAATCTTTTTTATGATTATTAAGTTATCAATTTATGCTATTCACGGAAAATCAGCTAATTATAACGATTTAGGTTTAACAGTTAAAAGCAGTGTTATTAATAGTTCTTTAATTATATAAACTAACTTATACACTATAACTATAAAAAAATACGGAGGGGTTGTTGTGTGCTACTGTTCGTAATGTTTTATAGTACTGGAAAAGGTTTACATGGACATATTAAAGAGCGTATAAACAATTTAAAGTTATAATCTGCGCACAATGTTAGTCACAATAAACAAACAACAACGGTTATCATGTTTAGCAAGACAAGCAAAAACAAGAGAACAAGGGTTTGAAGGAATTCATACTACTAAAAGAATAAAAAAATAAGTAAAGAGTTGATTTTATATGATTAAATTAGTTTTATTGGTAGCAGCAATCGCTATATTTGGAACTGGATTTATTACAGTTATTATTAATCAGTTGACATCAGCAAAAAATATTATTATGTATTTATATAATTCTGATACTTTATTATTATCTATTTTTGGTAAAATGGCGATTTTATTTAGTAATCCGTTAATATTAATAATATTAAGTTTATATATTATTGGTTTTATTATTTCAAAAACATTATATAGTTAGGAGATAAATTTATAAAAAGTAATTTAGAAAATAAAAAAGAAAAGAAACAAAATGGTTTATTTATTTCTTGGGTTGATTTAATTTTGTATCTTATTACAAGTTTTTTATTAACACTTATATGTGTATTGGTACAGTTTCAACAATTGATAAATTAAAAAAGAAATATGCTGGTATAAATGGTTGTATAATTTATGGTTTATGATTTGATATATTGTGATATATTTTAATAATTCATTATTTTTATGGTTATTTATTAAATCAAATTATCAAATTAATAAAAAAAATCGTAAAAATAAGTTAGTAAAAATAATGCGTAAGTTTTTAGTATTATTTTCATTTGTACCAATTTTATTAATTTATTTTTTCTCATTAAGTACAATGACATTACAACAAAACCATCAATTACAATAAACAGCAGAAAAATTAAGAAAAAAGCGAAGTGTAGAAACTGATATTAATGAAACAGATTTTATTAATACAATGTTTTTACGCAATAGTTTTTGAAAATTGGTCAGAAACAAATTACTTTATTAACCCTACTTTAAAAACATCAAAATCATTAACTTATAATGATAAGTGATACTTAGTTTTTTTAAAGGATAGTTATATTCAACTGGTGTTTTTTACGATAAATCTAGTAATAAGTTTGTGGATTTATATAAAAATTGAGATACTTATGATAAAAAATATAACATTAATAAATTTTATGATGTTGATAAAAAACAATTTTTAAGATAATTAACCAATTTTATTTATTATTTTACGAATAAATATAATTTAACACAAATGTTAAATAAATTAAAAACAAATATAAATGATTTACAATCAGTTAATTTAATTTTCAATTATTATTTTTTAGCGGTTGTTGTGGTTATGGTGTAGATTCTGGTTTATTATCTCTCCGTTTTCACTATTATTATCTGGTTTAAATTTATTACAAGCAATTAAACTTGTTGTACTTGTTGCTGTTAATCCAATTGTTCCTAAAATACTAAGTATCTTTTTAATATCTGTTTCTCCTTTTTTATCAAATTCTATTGACATTATATATATACAAGCATTTTTAATATATTTTATAAAAGGTACTTACTTATTATGATTATGATTGTTTAAAAAAAATTGAAGTTTTATAAAAATTTTTTAATGATATAACTATATTATATTATTTTTTTAAAATGAGGTGAATTAATGAAATATATTATTAATGATTCTAATTTAAGTGATTTACAAGCAAAATTGCAAGATTTTTTAAGTAAAAACTATAAAAATAAATATTTTAAAATGCCTAATTGTAAAGTTAAGTGCAACTAAATTATTTTTCTAACCAAATATTCGATTGGTGAAAGATAATTTAGTATTTTTCTTGGTCTATGGTTTAAAGACAATATAAATTTATGAACTGCATTTTTCGTGGTATTTGAAAAATTAAATTTTTTAGGAAATTTTTCTCTAATTAACCCATTAGTATTTTCATTAGTACCTCTTTGTCAGGGTGAATATGCATTAGCAAAATAAATTTTCACATTTAAATTTTTTTCAAGTTGTTGTCAATTAGCAAATTCTTTACCTCTATCAAATGTTATATTTTTAACAAGATTATTTGGAAGAATTGATAAATAATGGCTAATGTTTTCGTTAATAACTTTAGTAGTTCTATTTTCAACTAACATTGCTAAAGTAAATCTTGATGTTCTTTCAACTAAAGTTATTAAACATGATTTACTTTTACCTCGCGATGATACTATAGTATCACCCTCTCAATGGCCAACAGTTATGCGATTATTAACATTAACATTTCGTTCTTTAATTGATTTACCATTAAATTTACCGCGATTTTCTTGAGATTTTCGTTTCTTACCTTTTCTTCTTAAATTTTTATTAGTAACCTTTTCAAGTAATCCAGAATAAATTCAATTGTAAATTGTTTTAAAACTAATAATTCATTCTTTATGAAAATTTTTAATTCTTCCATAAATTTGTTCAGGCGATCAACCTAATAATAATTTTTGTTGTACATATTTTACTAATTCTCTATTTTTAAACTTATGAAAATAAACATGTGATTGTTTTCTATTTTCTGCTTTATTTTGTGCAATTAATGAAAAATAATGATTATTATCTTTATTTCTATTAACTTCTCGAATAATAGTACTAATACTTCGATTAAGATTTTTAGCTATTTCACTAATTTTTAATTTAAATTTCAATTGATTCTCAATATAAATTCTTTCATCTATGCCAAGTTTTTTATATCCCATATAAAAAACTCCTTGCTTTAATTTTTCTAAAATAAACTTAGCATCATGAAATTTTTATATGAAATTTTTTGCAATTTTATTTACTTGCACTTACAAGTATAATTTAGCAAATAATAAAAAATAAAATATTTGCATATATTAATTTATGTAAGGAGTTTTTTCTTAAAACTAAACTGTTATTAAAAGAATTGATTAAAATAAACGGTTCCTAATAATATTAATTATCAATATAGTGAAGATATTCGCAAAAATATCTGTAATTTATATTTTGAATATTGTAATAAACACGCTGATGAGGTTTTATCTTTGTATTATAATTTAAAAAATGAATTCATGGCGAAGAATTAAAAAATAAAGCACCCAAAAATTTAAAAACATTTTTTCGTTGACTTAAAAAAGATAAGCGTTGATTAAAAATAAAAAATAAAATTAAAGAAATTAAAAGACAACACCCAAGATATGAAGTCAAATAATTAGGATTAATACAAATTGATGCAAAATATTTTATGCCAAGTAAATTTCCAGTTAATAAAAAATATTATGTTTATGATTTTATTGATGAAAGAATGAGAGGAGTGTTAGGTTATATTTATGATAAATTAAGCATTGAGAATGCTATTGATGCTGTTAAAAGAGCAATTGGATTTTAAAATTTGGTATTAAAATAACACGAATTATAATTGATAACGGTTCTGAATTTATTAATAGTCATCGGAATAATCAAAAAAGTATTTTTAAAGAAACTACTTTTACTCAATTTTTAACATATAAAAATATTTTATATCAAACAACACTTGTTCATTCTCCGCAGTCAAACAGTAAAATTGAAATATTTCATCAAAATTATAATAAGTTATTTGTATTTGATGAAAAAATATTGGATGCAGTTGGCTTACAAAATAAAATAAATGATTACTATTATATTTTTATAATTTTAAAAGAGTGCATAAAACTTTTTTAGTGTGTCAATTTTAAAATTTTTATTTATATATTTATCATTTTTAATGATATTTTTATATTTTAATTATATATTTTATTATTTTTTTCTCGTTTTCTTGCAATCTCTAAAATGTTTGTGGTATACAATAATTTATTTATATTTGTAATAGTATCTAGTGAATAGTGTTCATAATTAACTAAATAATTAATAATTTCGAGGTAAATTTTATTTAATATTTTTTGTTTGCTACTGACTTTTTTTGTTTTTATTACTATTTTCATAAATTTCAATTGAGTTTAAATCAGCGGCCAACATTTTATAAATTTTATGGACATTTATTTTACTTTGATTTATTTTATAAACTGTTTTTCTAATTTAATAATTAAAATTTTGATATTGTTGGATTGAAATTAATTTTTCTATTGTGATTTTTTGATACATTGTGTTATTTATCCTTTTTTAAATTTGGATTTTAACACAATATTTTTATTTGTTTAACTGTCCCATTTAATTTTACAATTAAGGTTTAATGACTTTAATTTTTTAAAAAATAGCGGTATTATTAAATAAGAAAATGAAAATGGAAGAGAAATAATAATGTTACATTTACCACGTTATGAAGTAAAACTTGATAATTTTTTAGGACCATTAGATTTGTTGTTACATTTAGTTAAGAAAAAAAAAATGGATCTTTTTACAATTAAGTTAACAGAAATTACTGACCAATTTTTAGTATATATTGGAGCCATGGAACAATTAAATATTGAAATTGCCTCGGAATATTTAACAATGGCAAGTTATTTAGTGGAAACAAAAACAAAGTTATTGTTACCAAAAGAAGAAGTTGAAATTGATGATAATTATGAAAAAGATGCCCGAGATGAGTTAATTAATCACTTATTAGAATATAAAAAAATTAAAGAAGTTAGTCAATATTTCAAAAATCAGCATCAAGAAGGGATTCGTTATTTATCAAAACCACGGACAATTATTAAGGGTAATCCAATTAAAGACGAGGATTTACCATTATCGCACAAAATTAATATTGATAAATTAACGAATAGTTTTTTAAAAATGTTAGAACGAGTTAATACAACAAAACCGTTAGAATCAAAAATTATTATTACTGAAGTTTCACCAAAGGAAATGGCTGAGAGAATTGAGGCTTTATTAGCCCGGGATGACAAAGAATGGATATTAGAAGAATTATTGGGTAATTTTGTTTTATCATTGCAAGTTTTTGTTGCTTGTTTTATTGCGTTGTTAGATTTAGCTCGGAACCAAAAAATTAAAATTGAACAACACCAACATTTAGAAGCAATTTATATTAGACCACATTCACAGAAAGATGGTAGTTAAGATCAATATGAATGTAAATAAAAAAATGGCTGTTTTAGAAGGGTTCTTATTTATTGGAGGCGATGAAGGGGTTGACTTAAAAGAAATCGCTTATATTCTTGAAATTTCTGTTGTTGAATGTGAAGAAGTTTTAAAAAAATTACAAATAGAATATCAAACCAATGAGCAGCGGGGGTTAACAATAAAGCCTTTTGCGGATAAATATCGTTTAACAACGAAACAAGAATATTACCAATTTTATTTAAAATTAGCTAATAATAAAATGGAGGCACGGTTATCACAAGCAGCATTAGAAACATTAGCTATTATTGCATATCGGGGACCAATTAGTAAACCAGAAATTGAAGAATTACGTGGTGTTAATTCAGATAGTGTTATTGCTAAATTACGCGCTCGTGATTTAATTGATGAAGCTGGAAAAAGTGAATTACCAGGGAAACCAATGACTTATTACATTACCGAAGAATTTTTAAAAGCTTTTAATTTGAATTCTTTATCGGAGCTGCCACAAATTAAAGAAACTGTGGTGGATAATGAACAGGATTTATTTAAATAAATGGAACGATTACAAAAAGTTATTGCTGCAAAAGGTTATTGTTCACGTCGAAAAGCAGAAGAATTAATTACACAGGGTCGAGTTAAAGTTAATAATGTTGTTGTGAAAACATTAGGAATAAAATTCGATAAATATGATCAAATTCAGATTGATAATAAAATCCTTACTGATGAAAATTCAAGTAAAGTTTATTTAATGTTAAATAAGCCCCGTAATTGTGTTTCAACAATGCGCGACCCTCAACATCGAAAAACGGTGTTAAGTTATATTAAAGGTGTACCACAACGAATTTATCCAGTCGGAAGATTAGACTATGATACTAGTGGTCTTTTGCTATTGACTAATGATGGTGAATTTACTAATATTATTACCCACCCGAGTCATATTATTAATAAGACATATCATGTATTAGTTTCTGGTTATCTTACAAAACAAAAATTACAACAGTTAGCATCTGGTATTGAAATTGAACCAGGAATTATAACAAGTCAATCGCAAGCAAAATTAGTAAAATACGAAGAAATAAAGGATGCTTCCATTCTTTTGTTGACAATTCACGAAGGACGAAAGCATCAAGTTAAAAAAATGATTAAAGCGATTGGACATGAGGTTATTAAATTAAAACGTGTTGCAATTGGTTTTTTACAATTAAACGAAGCATTAAAACCTGGTGAATGACGTTATTTAAAATTTAAAGATATTAAACGTTTTTTGAAATAGTGTCACATTTAAAAACAAAATAAAGGAGATAAAAAAACAAATGCGTATTACATTAGCGGGAGTTGTTGGGGTTGGGAAATCAACTATTAGTAAAATGTTGGGGAAAAAACATAAATATCTGGTAATGGATGAACCAGTCGAAGAAAACCCATATTTAGATCAGTATTATGCCGATCCAAAAGGGATGGCTTTTAAAATGCAAGTTTATATGATTATGGCTCGCAGTAAGCAATTAAAACAAGCAAAAATAACATCAAATATTATTTTTGATCGTAGTATTTTAGAAGACCCAATTTTTGTTGATGTTTTGTATGAACTAGGATATATGAACAAGACAGACTATAAAGTTTATAAAGAATTTTATGTTGTTGTTGTATTACAAAGTTTATATTTAGATGAAAATATCAAACCAGAATTAGTTGTTTATTTACGGGTTGATCCAAAAATAGCAATGGAGCGAATTAATAAAAGAGGGCGTGCTAGTGAGCAAAATATTGGTAGTGCTTATTGAACGTTATTGAACCAGAAGTATGAGGAATGATATGAACGTTCAAAAGATAAGTTTAATTTTTTAGTTATTGATACCAATGATAAAACACCAGAAGAGATTGTTACTATAATTTCTGATAAGTTAATTAATTGTGGGGCATAAAAAAATAATAAAAAAATACTAATGTTAACATTAGTATTTTTTTAAACTTGACATAATCCTTTTTCTTTTCAAATTTTCATCACAGCGTCTTTGCCTTTAGTATCTAAAATATCTTTATATTCTAAATAACGGTCTTGACATTCTTTAATTTCTTTTAAAGCTTGGTCTAAGCCACTTCAACCGTTAATTTTAACTTCTTTTTTTTGTAAAGATTTATATTGTAAAAAAAAGTTTTCAATTTCATCACGAATAACTTGTGGTACATCTTCTAAAGTTTGAATATGATTAAAACGGGGGTCATCAGCAATAACAGCCATTAATTTTGTGTCAATTTTCCCATTATCAATCATATTAATTGTTCCTAAAATTCGAACATTAATTTGACAACCTGATACAGTTGGATAAGTGATTAATGAAATAACATCAATAGGATCCCCATCTCAGTCTAATGTATTTTCAACAAAACCATATTCGCCAGGATAAAAGTTAGCACCATATAACACTCGATCTAATATGATTCGTCCTGTTTTAAGATCATATTCGTATTTATTGCTAGATCCTTTTGGGATTTCAACAACAATTGGTAAAATATTATTTTTATTCATTATTTTTCTTCCTTTCATTAATTATCTAATTATTAATATAGCATATAAAACAAGATAATGTTGTACCTTTACTGTTTTTTCTAATAAAAATAATTTTTAATTTAAATTTTATTATCCTTAATTGTAAATATAAAAAAACAATCTTACAATAATTGTTTTTTGTCGGTTCATCGTACAGGACGTCTCTACATTTAAATCTATTGTAAAAATAAAAAACATTAACCTTATTTAAACAATATAAGTTAATGCAAAAATAAAATATTAACCTACAGAGTCTTTTCTAAAAGGTAAGACGTGGAAACAACAAACCACATTATCAGCATATATAGTAATTGTTTAATACATTTATTTTTTAAATATACTTAATTTAAAAAAAATACAATCCCTTTTTAAGAAAAACAAATTACATTTTCCGAAAAAGGAAAAAAAGCTTTAAAATTAGTGTAACTTTTAAAAGTTTTAATAACTTCTGGTGGTAAATAATCACATGCTAACACCGTTAAAACTTGCTGATAATTTTCTACTAAATTTGTTCAACAAAACCAACCTAAAATTAAATAAATAATACCCATAATAGAAATAACTTGAATACTAATGTTAAGGTCATTAATATCAACATTATCTTTTACAAACTGAACTACAATAATTAAAATTGTTGTAATAATAAATAAAAATAATGTAAACACTAAAAACCATGATAAAAATTTTAATCAAAAAAAACATTTCGAATGCTTTGTTTTTTGATTATAAACATAATAAAAATGAAAAATCATATCATAAAGATTAACAATACTTTGTTCTTCACCATCAGCGCGGCTAATAATTACCGCATTACTTATTTTAGAAAAATTTCGTGCTTTAACAAAATGTTTTCGTTCACCAATATTAACATATTGTAAATCATTGTCATCTAACATTTTTCGTAATAACATCCGTGGCTTTAATGTTGTTTTTTTCCTTTTAAAACTTAATAAAACAAAACCAAAAATTAATCAACCTATAAGAAATAAAGCAACAATAATAATAAAAACAAAATAAACTAAACTTGTTATTTGTGTTAATCCAAACATTTTCTAATCACTTCCCCCATATATCAATCATACCGTATTTTTAAAAATAAAAAATAATAGTGTAAAAATGTTATTTTTGTTTAAAAAATTTATAAATTTTTTAAAGTACCTTTGGGTAAAAAACAGTTGTTTTAAACTTACCAATATCATTATTTTTACCCGCACATATAAATTCTATGTTTTTCTTTACCTTGTTAAATAAAATGATGTTGTGTTAGTTGAATTATCATTTGATATAAAACTCTTTTTGAATTACCAAACTCGTTTGAAAATAATTTTTTGTTAATTTTTAGTAATTATCTCCATATGTAATGTTGCTAAAATAGTATCCTCGATTGGATTAGATCATTCGGTAAATTAAATATCTTTAATATTTGCAACCATAACTTTATCAATTGTTTTAATTTTGGTAATATCAGTAGTAATATCAAATGGGCCTTGAAAAACATCTTTGTTATTTTTAGTTCCTATTTTGGGATGGTTATTGTTTACTTTTGGTTATGTTACTAAATCTGAGATGATAGTTTACAATAATTTTAATCATATTTATGTGGACTTTCAAATAAAATATAATTATGAAGAAAGTAGGAATATAAAAATGGGGAATAAATTCATCGGTATATTAATTTAAAAAACAAATTGTTTTACTTTATCAAAATGGCAAAACAATTCTTGAAATTTTTAAATAATATAAGGTGTAAAAATCAACTATATATCAGTTAATTGAAAAATTTCATAATTCTGGATTTTTTAAAGCAAAAGATAATCGCACTGTTGAAGAAAATTAACTTGATTGCCTTGCAAAAAGAATTAATCCAATTACTAATGAAAAACAACCCTTTAAAGCAAGTAGTGCTAATGGTTGATAAAAAATAGAAATTATTAACAATAATAAAGAAAAATATTCCATGCGAAAAATTGGTCAAATAGGATCAAAATTAAAGATAGTAAAATTAACATATTACTACCAAATTAATAAATACGGCTATGGTTGATGTTAATAATTATGAGCAAAAAGTTATCAGCGCATTTAATGCCAATCGTAAAATTTATGGGTCTTATAAAATTAAAGCTTTTTAAATTAGAAAGATATTATCTTATCGCGAAGAAAAATTCACCAAATTATGATTAAAAATTAGTTAGTATCTAAATATACCAAATTAAAATATTGTAATCATAAGTTGGTGGTTAATAACGACGAAATTAGCAACGTTTTAAACTGTGAATTTAATAATTAATAATATAACCACAAAACCCAATGAAGTTGTTGTTAGTGATTGAACATATGTTCAAGGTGGTGCTAAATGACATTTGATATTATCCTTTGTTTGTTGATTGAATTGTTTAATCGTGAAATAATTGGCTATAGTGTGTCGAGACAAACAAAATAGTACAATTAGAGCAATAAACCTTTTATTCAATTACACAAAAGACCATTAAAACAAATTACGTTATTTCATACTGACTGGAGTAATGAATTTAAAAATAAAATCATTGATAATATCTTAAGTACTTTTAACACCAAACGATCATTAAGCAATAAAGAAGAGGGGCTATCCTTATGATAATGCTGGGGCTGAAAAAATTTACAAAAGTTGATTGTATAAATAATTATATGGTAACTTATAAAATTTAAGAAATTAGAACGCTTAAAGCGTTTCACTTACATTTTTATTTTAAATAAAACTATTTTATTGTCAATATTTATCTCTTATATTTTTCATTTTTAGTATTTTTACACACTAAAAATACCTTTTGTTTAATTTACATTTTTAAAAATAATAAATTAAAAACTAAATACTTAAATTTTAAACTTTAATAACTTCAACTAAATTATTTTTATTAACTACAATATTTTTCATTTATTTATTATTTTTCATATTAGTTTAACTATTAATTTTAATCATTGAAGCAGTTAATAAATTATTAAAAGTTCTTTTATTATATATTTCGCTTCCTCTACCTTTAACACCTTTTACTTTGTGTGAAATATCACCTTTCATATGACAACCAATATTATTAGAAAGATTTTGATTACGAATACCTTTTTAATTATTTTTAATGTATTTAATTGTTTTTAATAAATAATTTCGTTTATTCCCAATAATATTGGTAAAAGATAATTTAATAAATCTAATAACTCATCATATTTGCCATTATAAAAATAGTGTTTTGCTACATTATATTTTATTTTTTGCATTTTATTTCTTTTTCGATATGATCATAAATGTTCAAATTTTTTAAATAAACAATACTTATATAAAGTTACATCAATAATATTATTTTTAAATTCTTTCTCAATATAATTTGCACCATTACACAAAACTAAAATATTTGTATCTTTTTTAATATTATAACTATGCATTAATTCAATAACTTTATTTATAAATACCTTAATATTAATTAAATTTTTAATTTTATGAGGAATATTATTAATTTCAAAAGTACCTTTTTTATCTTTAATTACTGATATTTTTTCGGTTGATTTTTCCTTATCTAATCCAGTGTGTACAATAGAAACTAATATATGTTCTTTAATTTTTCTTTGGTTTTATCATATAACATGGTTTGAAGTGTATCATCAGCTTGAACACATAAAGTATTTCCACAGTATACTATCTATTTTATTACTTTGATTAATATGAATATAGTCAATTTTACCTAAATCAATATTTTTATAAATATTTGATATTGTCATATCACTAACTTTTGAATTCAAAACTTTATCTATAACACCACCATATCTTTTTCTATCCGCCATAAATTATAATATTTTTTCTCAAAATGAATTTTCTGTTCTTTGTCATTTTTTAATTTCCAAATATACGTCTAACAAAAAACATATATATTTCTTTTTAAAATTTCATCAAAATAATAGTATCTTCTTCCCGTAATAGTTGTTCGTCTTTTTTTTATTAAAGTTTTACTTTTTGTTTATTTTATTTTGTATTTTTGATATTGTGGATCTTTTTTGTTATTTTAAACAATTCATCATCTTTTTCAATTAATTTTTTAGTAATATCTTCAATATATTTTTTATCATTTTCTTTTTCATAATCTTTAAAAAAGTCAATATTTGTAATCATTTTAGCATTTCCATTTTATGATTATTATCAAATAATAATCACATACTAACTCCACTTTAAATATTTGTCAAATTAATTTTAATAAAAAAACAAGATTAATAATAATTTTGTAAAGAAGACGACGATGATTAATATTGGATAATTAATATTATTAACTATCTTAATTTTTATTTAAAAAAACAGATATGGCTATCGCCCTGTATATATGTATTGAAAATAAAATAAATATAATTTAAAAAATAAATAATATTAATTATTTTAATAAGTGATGCAAGAAATCTAATAATCATTCCAATTTTCCTGCTTTTCTAAAATATATTTAAAAGTTCTTGTATATATAATGTAAATAGATCTTGATAAATAAAAAGTTTTAAGATAAGAAAGTAATATAAATAATATATATTAAAAAACTTTTATAATTATCAGGCACAATTATAATAACTTATGATGCAGTACCATCAGTTATTGAAGCAGCACCTAATCGAAAACACATTATTAAAAAAACAAAACAACAAAAATAAATCAACTACTCCAAAAACGCAATATGACCAACAATCTTAATTTTCAATAACTTTAGATAGTAAAGTTGACATTATTGAAAAAGAAATTACTTTAAATGGACCGCGTAAAATAAACGTTTGGTGATATTTTATTTTAATAAATATTTATCTATTAAAATAAAATTTCTAAGAAAAAGATAAATTTATCTTTTTTAATTATTTTAATAATAACATAAAAATAATAATTTACAATGCAAAAAATAATAATTCGCAAATTATTTAATAAATTTATTTTAAATTATTAATTTTTACTTTAAATTTTAGACAAAACTTTGTGCTTGGTGATTAAAATTTTTATTTATTAAAAATTGTTGATTATGATTATCTTCATTTTTAAAATAACAATCATATTCTTTTTCATTTTTTTTGTTTAATTTATTAAGATAAAAATCAATTAAATTAACACCATCTTCTTTCGCCATTTTCATTGCAATCATATTTTTAAAAACTTTTTCACTATATGATTTAGCACCATAGCCTTTTAATCATTTGACATTATGCGAAATTTGCGGTTCAGTACAAGACCCCATATATCAATCTTCTTTATAAACTTTGATACCTTCAAAATTATTTTTGATATATTTAATGAAATCTTTGATTTTATCTTTTTTATCTTTTAAAAATGGATATTCTTTAATATTTTTTCTTGTATTTAATTTTTTTAAATATTTTATTGCTTCACCAGGATTGCCATTTTTAAATAATTTATTCATATCTCAATAAATTTGTTTTCTTATTTTTTCATTATCAGTTAAATTTTTAGTAAGTTTTCTTATTCGATAAGGAAATATTGTTTTTAATTCTTTCATTAAATGAAATTGATCTAAAATAAAAATTGCCCCAATTTCATTAGCAAATTTTTGGATTCATTTTGCTCCATCCCCAGCTAAAGTTAAATTACAATTTTCAATATTAAAATTTTGATTTAAAAAATATAAAAAAGAATTTTTATATTTTTTAATAAGATAATATTTGTTTTTTGTTGATTTCATAACAATAAAAATTTTTTTATCTTTTAGAACATTTTTACTTTTAGTGCTTTTTATTTCATCATATCCAGTATGGAAATATGCTGTTCTAAACATATTTTTTTCTATTTTTCTATATTTTGTTAAATTACTAAAAGAATCATCAACTCCAGCATACAAATATGGTGTTTTAACATTTATTTTTTCTGTCTTTGTTTTTAATTGTTCTTTAAATAATTTATCTCATTCAATCTCTTTATTAATGTTTGTGATTGTCATTTTTGATATATTTAATTTTGGGTACATATCCATAATATCTCTTTGTCTTTTAGCACTATCCATTAATTTTAAAATTGCTATTTTAATAAAAATACTAATTCTACTTCATTTTTTTCTGCTGATTTTTTTATCAAATAAGAAAACAAATTCATATTTATTATTATCTTTATTGAAAAAACAAAATAATGTTCTAAAAAAGGTAACATCACCATACTCTGTTTTTTCTGTAAACGATCTTTTACCTCACATAATATAACCATTTTTACCATTACAATTTTGTTTTCTTAATTTTTGATCAGTTTTTTCTCATTCTTCTAATATTAATCTTTTCCCTACTTCATTAACATCAATATTTACTTTTTTTCTAAAATTAATAGTATTGAAAATATTTAACATATACTTATATTCCTTTTTAATCATTAAATGATATTACAATTTTATAATGATTAAAAATTAATGTCAGCAGTTTTATTACATTATTTTTATCGATAGAAATAGAGAAATTAATTAACCTTCTTATCTTTTTTTCTTTTTCTTTTTCACTAGTTATTTAATAAATAACTTTATTATTTTTTCTCATTTAGGTAGAGTTTCCCTTAGGTATAGTTTAGTTAATCACTTGCAACTACTCTTCTGCCCCATGTAGTACTAATTTAATTAGTTGATTAACCTTATCAGATATCCCTCCCACTTCGTTTATTTTTAAGTGTTCCAGCTTGACCACTTACCCTTTAACCATTGCAGATTAAAGATTTATCCCCAAACCACTATAACTCTTTTATATTGCCTAAAATAATTGCCTACATTGTGTCGTAGCGGTACGGCTCCCCTATATTAGTTTATACTCACTTTTCTGGAGCGACGACATACCAGATAGAAGAGTTTATATTTAGTTATTTTTGCTATTATTTTCTTAAACTAAGCAAGGTTAACGACAATTTTAACCCAATTAAAAAAGATAGAATTTTATATCTATCTTTTTCTTATTTTTTGGAAATTTTTCCCCAAACGTTTATTTTACGCGGTCCTTTAAATGAAAATTATTATGAAAATATTCAAAAAATTTTAAAAGAACTTATTAAAAATAATCAACTTGATCCGTTACGAATGACAAATAACAAAGGAATTATTAAAACAGATTATTTTGAAACACAAGATAAAAAATGAACGAGAAGATAATATTAAAATTATTGAAAAATTAGATGAAATTTTATAATTACATAAATTTAATGAAAATAAAATAAGAATTTTAATCTTAATTTTAAAAAATGCTAATAATGAAAATATGAAAAACTATCAATGAGATGATGTATTTAATGATGTATTTAATAAAATAAATTTAATTATTGAAATTAATATAAATACAATTAAACATAAAAAAATCAAAGAAAATAAAATAAATGAAGAAATAATAAAATAATATTCAATAAATGAAAATTAAAAATATAATTTAAATTATAATGGTTAATATCAAAATAAAGGTTTAAATGCTGTTAATCAAAATATTGATTTTACTAAAAAATATTTAAATGAAACAATTAAATATTTATCACAATGTACTAAAGAACGGGCTGAAAAATCAAAAAAGTTAGAATAATTATAAAAATCTCCACGCACCTACACACAAGAAATATATTTAAAAATTAAATAATTACAAAAAATAAAAGATGATTTTTAGTGGGAATTATTTTTATTATAAGCGAATCAATGCGATTTGTTTCTGATCATATTTACTTTGATTATTATAAAGATAAAAATAAAATAAAACTAGTTGAATTTAAAAACATTCCTGAATATATCCAAAATATTATTAATTCTACAAACAATAATAAAATTCAATGAAAATATTATTATAAACAATTAATTGGTGGACAAAGGGTATCTAGTAAATATTTATAAGAAGAAAGAAAGAAAATTTTTTAAATATTTAAAAATTGGGATTATTGTTTCTAAATTTATTTTAATTTCAAAAAATTTAAAAAAACTAAATAAAATTTTAAAAAAACAAATATATCAAAAATAAAATTAAAAAAAATAATTATCGAACCTGACTTTAATGAAATGTTCAAAAACTTTTTAAAAGAAAAATTATCAAATTAAAACAAAATATTTTAAAAAATAAGCAGAAATAATATTCTTAGATTATTTTAAAAAAATTTTTAAAATAAATGAAAAAACAATTGAAGAACAAAAAAAGAAAGCAAAAAAATATTACTGGATTTCAATTTGTTGAATCAAATAAAAAATTTATAATTATGAAACAAATAATTTTGCAAAATTATTTAAATATTTTTAGTTTAATTTTATTTAAAAACCTCATAATTATCAATGTAAAAAATGAAAACAGTGAAAATCTCCTACATATTGCAGCAGAAAATAATAATATTGATATTATTAAATTATTACTTGCAAAAGGCATTGATGTTAATGCAATAAACAAAAGATGATATTACCGTCCCAAATATTGCGGCAAAAAATAATTATATTTATATTGTCAAATTATTACTTGAAAAAGGAGATAAAATCGAGATAGCCAAAACAAATGGAGATAATGCTTCTTTACATTTTGCGGCAGAAAAAGGTCATCTTGAAATTACTGAATTATTACTTTGCAATAAAGCTAATATAAATGTAACATCCAATAATGGCGCTACTCCTTTGTATTATGCAGCAAAAGTAATTGTTTAAAAAGTTATCCGAGCCCAGATATGTTTACTGATGAACAAAAACATAACGTTGCTAGTTTTATGACTTTACAATATGCTGATTTAACAATTTGATCAATTATTGTGGAGGGATTAAATAAATTGAAGATATTTCTTTCTTTAGTAAAGATCAAATTGTTAACCCAACAAAATGGCACTTATCTTTAGTAATGTTATTTGGATATTGTGATAGTAAAATCACAAGAACTAGTTTCCCCGCTTACGGGTTGTGGAAGATAAATTTGTCACTATTTTTTAAAATTTAATTAATAAAAATTTTACGAAAAATAGTTTAATAACATAATTAAAACATCTTTGAAAAAAATTTTGAATTATTAGTTTGCTTACTAATATCCTTTTTATATTAACCAAAGTTAACATAACCATTCCGTTAATATGATATAAAAAAACATTGACAGTTAAATAATAGTGATTTATTGCAAATATTCTTAGGGATTTTAATTATTATAATTTTAGCAATGTTAATTACAAACTGAATCCTTGTTAAAAACCCTTTATGAAAACTAAATATTACCAAATAATTAATCCCTTAACATACTAACATTTATTTTTCAAATTATTACCAAATATACCCATTTACAATCATAATATAATGACTGTATATTGTACTTAAAGAAAAAGGTTTTTATTCTACTTGCAACAATTGACATTAACTTTGATTATGCCTTAATTGCTGCTGTTGTGTTTTTAATTTTATTTTGAATCTTTCCCAACGACTTTTTCTTTTTTTCTGTTTCTTTGCGAACTAAGATTTTCGCTGCTTTTTTCTCCGCCATTAAACGACGACGTTTTTTCATTGACATTGCCATTTTATTATTCACCTTCTTCTTTTTAATTTTATTAATAAAACTTTAATTTAATTTTTACTAAATAAATCTTGTTTAATTTCATTAGCAGTTACAAATCCTATCTTACGTTTTAATTCATTTCCACTTTGAAAAACAATTAATGTCGGAATTGATAAAATCTCATAATCTTTAGCAAGATCTTGTAGAACATCAACATTAACTTTAATAAAATTAACATCATCAAGGGTTTTTGCTAACTCATCAATTATTGGAGCAATCATTTTACATGGTCCACATCAATCAGCATAAAAATCAACTAACGTTAACTTTGTATCACTAATTGTTTTTTTAAATTCATCAATATTTTTTATTTCTTTTATAGCCATCTTTATTTTCTCCTTTATTCAAATCTCTTGCTTTTTTATCATATCATAAAAGTGTTGTTTTTTAAAAACTGTTGCAAATATTTTTATGGGCCATCTTCGCGATTTAATAATGTTGCTTCATTGGCCGTTTTTTTAATTAATCAATAACATTACCAAAAGCAATCCCAACTTCCGCTTGACGAATTAATTAAAAATCATTATAATGATTCTCTAAATGAATAGGTTTGACTAATATTAATCCTAATATTATGCGATAAAAATCGCAGCGCACTACCTTTTGAAATTGCTTGTAAAATTATTTCAAAAACACGATTATTATATTGTGTAATATCTAATTGCAGTAATAATTGGCGTAATTTTTGCATTAATTTATTAGCAACATTGTAACCTAACTATTGATAAGCAATAACACTAACGTGGTAATGTCTTCGGTAATATCGGTTATCTTGATAATAATTTGATATCTTGTTCGCATTATTTTTAATCATTGATTGGCAATCATTTTTGTTATTTTTGTTTTGTTTTTTATTTCCTGAGTTGTAAAATTAAATGGGACAGTTAAACAAATAAAAATATTGTGTTAAAATCCAAATTTAAAAAAGGATAAATAACACAATGTATCAAAAAATAACAATAGAAAAATTAATTTCAATCCAACAATATCAAAATTTTAATTATTAAATTAGAAAAACAGTTTATAAAATAAATCAAAGTAAAATAACTGTCCATAAAATTTATAAAATGTTGGCCGCTGATTTAAACTCAATTGAAATTTATGAAAATAGTAATAAAAACAAAAAAAGTCAGTAGCAAACAAAAAACATTAAATAAAATTTACCTCGAAATTATTAATTATTTAGTTAATTATTAACACTACTCACTAGATATTATTACAAATATAATAAGAAATATTGACAAAAATTTTATCTGTTCAAATACCTTATATATAATATGTTTAACTTTTCTCGTTATAATTTTAATAAAGAAAATTTATTAAGAAAAGGTAAAAATAAACCACATAATAAAACAGAAAACCACATAAAAGTTAATAATTGTTTGACAATTATTAAACGTAATATTGAATTTCCAAATATTAAAGCAATAAATGTTTTTGGTCATCTAGAAGGAGATACTATAGTTGGTGAAAACCATAAAACAGCAATTATAACTTTAGCCAATATATGATTTAAAACATCAATCCCGTTAGTAACTAAATAATAGCAAAAGCAAAGATGTCATAGAAAGTATAATAAAATTTATTTTAAAAAAACCATCTGGCACAATAAAAACAATTACATTTGATCGTGGTAAATAATTTATTAGGTGAAAAAATTTGAAAATATTTATAAAATAAAAGTTTATTTTGCTGATACTGGTTGTCTTGGCCAAAGAGGATTAAACGAAAATAATAATGGAATTTTGAGACGAAGTTTACCAAAAGGAATAAATTTATCAATATTTTCTCAATATTACTTAAATAAAATATCATTGAATTTATTTTCAATGCTAAAAAATCATTAAATTATAAAAATTCATTGGATTTAATATAAAATATTCAATAAAGTGTCTCAAATATATTTACAATTAAGGTATTTAAAAATACTTTTTTATTCTAAAGTTAATATTGTTTGGATTTCTGCTAAATCACGTAATTTTCTTTGATCAACATTAAGTTTAAAACTATATCCTTCATCCTTTTGATATTTTGGAATAATGTGTAGATGATAATGAAAAACTTTTTGAAAAGCTTCACTTTTTTCATTACTAACATAATTGATACCAGCTGGTTTTAAGGTTTGATACATTTTTTTAGCAATTATTTTGCCAACTTTAGCAACCTCTGCTAAATATTCGTCATCAGTGACACTATAATACTCAAAATGTTTTTTCGTAATTACTAAGGTGTGACCATCGCTATTGGGAAAGACATCTAAAAAAGCATATACAAGATCGTTTTCATGAATTTTTTTACTTGGTTTTTTTTGAGCAATGATGTCACAAAAAAGACAATTACTTTCGTTCATATTAATTTCAGCTCCTTATTACCATTAATTATAACAAACTTATATTGAAAAGAATAGTGAGTTAACTTTATCCCATTAAAAAAGAAGATTTTAGACTGCACACCAAAAAGTAAGTAAAATAAAAATTTAGCAAAATTTTTATAGGGTGCATTTTTATATAGCAAAGAAAAGGACAAAAATATAACAAATATACATCAGAATTTAGAACAAAAATAATTAATGAAATTAAACAAAAAAGTTATTTAATAGTAGCAAAACAATATAATCTAAATTAAAATACAGTATAATCTTGATTAGCAAATCATAAAAAAGAATTTTAAACACTAAAAAGGGCCAAAAAAACCATTTGGAAAAAAGATTTAAATTATTACAAAAATTAGGTATGAATTACTAAAAAACTCTTCCATGACTTTTACAATTAAGCAAACTAGGGGTATTCTCTTGGATTAACAACCATTTTTAGGACACTTTTATATTGACTGTTGTTTTTATATAAATTCAACAGGGTATTAAATAATTTAAACTACCGTGAATTCGAATATTGTTATATCAATGCACAAAGTTAAATAATTTGTATTTTAATTGGGTTAAATTTATAAATTTTTGTTCCTTGATAAATTATTTTTTAAAACTTTTGTAAATTGTTTCAGCCCCAACATTATCATAAAGATAGCCTTTATTGCTTAATGATCGTTTGATGTTAAAAATATTTAAGGTATTATCAATGATTTTATTTTTAAATTCATTGCCCCAGTCAGTATGAAATAACGTAATTTGTTTTAATGATTTTATAATTGAATAAAAAGTTTCTTTGCACTAGTTGTATTGTTTTATTTGTTCGAGAACTATAACCAATTATTTCACAATTAAACAAGTCAATCAACAAACAAAAAATAATGTCAAATGTCATTTAGCACCACCTTGAACATATGTTAAATCACTAACAACAACTTCATTGGGTTGTGTGTTATTATTAATTATTAAATTAACAGTTTAAAACGTTGCTCATTTCGACGTTATTAACCACCAACTTATAATTACAATATTTTAATTTGGTATATTTAGATACTAACTAATTTTTAATCATAATTTGGTGAATTTTTCTTCGCGATAAGATAATATCTTTAAAAATTAAAAAAGCTTTAATTTTACAAGATCCATAAATTTTGGCGATTATCATTATAAATGCATTGATAATTTTTTGTTAATAATTATTAACATCAACTATAGCCACATTTATTAATTTGATAGTAATATGTTGATTTTGCTATCTTTAATTTTGATCCTATTTGACCAATTTTTCGCATGGAATATTTTTCTTTATTATTGTTAATAATTTCTATTTTTTATCAACCATTAGCACCGCTTGCTTTAAAAGGTTGTTTTTCATTCGTAATTAGATTAATTCTTTCCGCAAGGCAATCAGTTAATTTTTTTCAATAGTGCGATTATCTTTTGCTTTAAAAGATCCATAATTATGAAATTTTTCAATTAACTGATATATAGTTGATTTTGACACCTTATATTATTTAAAAATTTCAAGAATGGTTTTGCATTTTGATAAAGTAAAACAATTTGTTTTTTAAATTCATATACCGATGAATTTCTTCCTATTTTTATATTCCTATTTTCTTCATAATTATATTTTATTTGAAAGTCCACATAAATATGGTCAAACTTATCGGAACTTATCCATTTTATTAAACAAAATTATCGTTAATATTCAATAAAATTATTACCAGAAGTAACAAAGTTAAAACGTAGTTATTGAGATAAATATAAAAATTATGACAGTAGCAAAAAAGATAAAAAAGCAATAAATGATATTGCAAAAGTATATGAAGAAAATTTAAAACAATTTGAATATCGAATAAGTACTAAATATTTAAATGAAGATTATGATATAAAATATAATTCAAAAAAAGTTTTAATAATTATGATTCATAATCAAATACAACCTGAATATATAAGAAAAATGAGAAGAAAAATAAGTATAAACAGAATAAAGAAAAAAGTTTATTACAAATATCCTGATTTAATTAATTGTAAATTCAATGATATAAAAACAAGGTTTTCAATGCTATATACTGATGTAGCATTTTTAATTTAAAAAGTAGAAGGATATTATCAATCAACAATTATTGATGAATATACCAAAGAAATAGTTGATGTAAAGTGATCTAAATATATACAACAATAAATTAGTAATGGATAATTTAAATTATGCAATTAATAAAATAAAATTGATAAAAAAAGATCTGAATGGCATAATAATTAACTCAGATCACGGATATCAATATACATCCGCTATTTATCACAATAAATGTTTGTCTAACAGTATTATTATTTCAATAAGGAAAAAATACCGATGTGCAGATAATATTTTTATAAAAAGTTTTAATTCATTATTTAAAAAAGATACAATCAATAATAAAATATATAATTAACACGAAGAATATATAAAAGATGTTATAAAATGAAATACATGGTATTAAAATCGTAAAGAAAAAGATATAATTAAAAAAAAATAGTAAATACTTTTTATTAGTAATTACTAAAATGGGTGCAGCCTTATGTTAAAAGATTTATTATAACTTGGTTCATTAAAAAGAAAAAATGATCAACATAATATATCTGAAATAGCAAAAATATTGCATAAAAATCGCAATACAATTAGACGAGAAATAAAAAAATTAAAAGATAATTAATATGACGATAAATTAACACACGAATATTATTTACAAAAACGACAAAAATGTTTTAAAAAATCATCATTATTGTTAAATGTTTTAGAATGAATAAATGAAAAAATATAATAAATTTCATGATTAATCAGAACAAATTTGTAAAAAAATATGAAAAATAGTTTGATATTAAATTTCCAGTATGTTTTAAAACTTTATATAAATATATTAATTTGGGATTTTTAAATTTCAATAAATATAATTTATATTTTATACCATAAAAATATAAAACAAAAAACAAGATTGATAATCACGGGAAAATAAAAAATTTTAAAACTATCGAAGAAGCAAAACATGATAAATATTAATTTGGTTAATTTAAAATAAATACTATGGCTGGTAAAAACCAGAATGTTTGTTTATTTTTAATCAAAGAATTAACCCAACTTAAAATCATTGAACCATTAAAAGAAAAAAATAACAAAATCAGTTTCAAACGCAGTAGAAAGAATTTTTTATAACAGATTTTTCAAAGATAAATGTAAATAAACAATAGCAGATCAAGATAAAAAATTTGCTGATTTAGAAAAAATTGAAAAAAAATAACAAATGATAAAGTTTATTTTTGTGATTATTAAACCCTAACACAAAAACCAAAAATTGAAAGAGCAATTCGTGATTTTAGACATTGATTTTTAAAAGGAACTGATTTAAGTATTTGTTCAAAAAATTATTTTCAAGAAGTTACTAATATATTAAACGATAAACTTAAAAAATCTTTACACTGACTATTTTCAAAAGAACTTTTTATACAAATGTTTAATTTTTAATATAATTACTTTGTAAAAAAACAAATGAAGTTATTAACATTATTGATTTGGCAAATAAACTTAACATTAATATTTCCTTATCCTTAATAACCAGCAATCCTAATATTAATCAATTATATAGCATTAAACATAAAATTTTATTTGAAGTTCATACCAAAGAAAATAGGCATTTTCCACCCTTATCTTCTAAAATTGTTCAAATTTTAATATATGATATTATATTTCACAGTTTATTAAAAATCCATCCAAATTTATAATATAAAATTAAAGCAGAAAACACAATCACTAAATAATACAATATAAGTGCTAATAAAAATAAAGACTCTTTTAATTAAGAGTCTTTATTTTTATTAATTACTAAACATTTTTTCATATAGTTAAAATAACTATCATAATATTGAACTACACCAGAAATCGCTAAATCAACTTTAATGACCACAGCTGTTAAATAAATAATCCGATCACAAAAACGTTCAATTTATTCCATATTATGGAATATCAATACAATTATGCGTTGATTAGTAATAATCTTTTGTTCTAAAAAATGAAAAATAACTTCTTTCACAGCGATATCTAATCCAGTTGAGACTTCATCTAAAATTAATAATTGTGGCTATGATGAATAATTGATAATAAAATATTTAAACATTGTTGTTATCCTTGCAATAACTTAACAATTTTTTTCTTAATAACGCTTGTTAATTAATAAGTAGTAAGCAATTGTTTAATTTCAGCAGCTGTTAATTTTAATTTAAAAGTTTTACAACAATACTTAATCATATCCATTGGTGTTAAACCTGGCAGATATTGTGAATTTTGAAATTGCATGCCAATCATTAAATTTGGCTTATATACAATTTCGCCCCACACCGGCTTTTCGAAAATCCAGCAATAATCTAACTTAATGTTGTTTATACCATCTCCGTTAGCCTTAATTAATCCAATTTTTATGTTGGTAAGTTGTTAAATTAACATTCTTTAAAACATATTTTTGGTGATATTTTTTACTAATAGCTTTGACCTATAAGGTATAATTACTATAAAACATCCTATTTTAAAATAAATTCTTTTTTATTCTATCATTAAATAATACAAAGCATAACTATAGCGATATAAAAATAAAAATGATATTTATAAAAATATCATTTTTATTTTTTAAAGACAGTAATCTTAATTTGTTTTTTTAAACTTTCCACTACTGCTTGTTCAGCAATTCCTGGACTAAAAGCAGTTGCTGAACCAGCACAAATTCCAGTTAACAAAGCTTTTTGATAATCTTTGATTGCTAAATAAGTTCCAACAAAACCAGCAACCATTGAATCACCAGCTCCAACTGAATTAATTAATTGGCCCGTTGCCGCATTACCAAGATACACATCTGTTGGAGTAATTAAGATACCGCCATTTTTACCACTACTAATTAAAACGTTTTGGGCCCCTTGTACTTGTAATTTTTGACCTAAAGCAACAATTTCAGCTTTTTGGGTAAATTTATAATCGGTTCCAAATAATTCATTCAATTCATCTAAATTTGGTTTAATTAAGAATGGTTTTGCCTCTAAAGTTGATAATAATATATCTTTTGTTGCATCAACAACAAATAGAATTTGATTTTCACAACAATAAGTACTAATCTTTTGATATAAATCAAATGGACAATTTTGTGGTAACGAACCAGAAATAATTAAACAATCATTCTTTGTTACTTCTGTTTTAATAATTGTTAATATTGCTGCTATATCATTGTCACTAATTACAAAAGCAATTCCGTTTAATTCGGTTTCTTGCTTTATTTCTAAACTTTTAATTTTTATATTAGTTCGCGTTTTACCTGCAACCTCATGAAAACAAGCAACAACATTTTGCTTTGCTAAATAATGTTCAAACATTTCTTTATTATCGTGACCCAAAAAGCCCAAGGCAGTAGTTGAATATCCTAAATGTTGCAGCATCGCTGCAACATTAATTCCCTTTCCCCCAATAATTTCATATTCTCTAACAGCTTTATTTGTTTCTCCTAACTGAAAATTAGATACTTCAATTACTCGATCAATTGCAGGATTTAATGTTAATGTATAAAACATCTTTTTACTCATTTCGTTCTTATTTTAGTATTATAAAAACCCAAATAATTTGGGTTTTTATGTTTTAAATTAAACTTCTAAAGTAATTTTATTGTTTTTAACATCGTGCATTCTTCAAAAACCAAGAATTAATACACTAACAAAACTTCCGATAATTAAGGCAATAACTGAAATTAACACAGCAACCCCAATTGAAGAACCATGATTAGCAATCGTAAATCAATTTTTACCATTATCTTGAATTTGTAATAATGGAAAGACAAAAATTCCGCCATGTGGTGATGCTAATGTTACCCCAAAACCACTCACAATCGCTCCAGTAATAGCGCTTCCAGCCATAATTGAAGGAATTGTTCGTTTTGGATCAGCAGCAGCAAATGGAATTGCCCCTTCTGTAATAAAGCAGACTGCTAAGAAATAGTTTGTATTTCCTTGTTCAACATCTTTTTTTGTTCAATATTTTTTAAACATTCTAGTACATAAGGCTAAAGCTAGTGGTGGAACCATCCCAGCTAACATTGCAACAGCCATAAAAACTGTTCCCCCATTAGTTGCACGAATTCCTGCATAAGCTGTTTGCGTTGCATCAATCGTTAAGGTTCCAAAAACATATGCGGCTTTATTAATTGGCCCACCCATATCGGATGCCATCATTAACCCAATAATAATTCCAATTAAAGAATTTAAATTATAATCAGCAATGGCTTTTAATCCTTCACTTAAACCTCAGTTTAAATATCCTAATGGAATATTTAATCCAAACATTAAGAATCCGGCTGCTGATGCTGTTAAAATAGGAATTAAAACAATATCTCGCACTCCTTTTAATGATGGATGGAAACGAGCAAACCCTTTTTGACATCCATAGACAACAAAGGCCACCAGATAACCACCAATCAAAGCACCAAAGAACCCTGAGTTAAAGTTTGAAACTGAGTCTGGGAATAAGCGCCCTCACGTGTTTGCTCATCCTGTTTTGGTTGAAGTATCATATAAAATTCCCGGCGCATTTGCAATTAACCCCGCTGTCATCCCTGGTAATAATCCTTGTGGGCCAACAATTGAGTAACAAACATAAGCTCCTAAAATTGGGACCATCATTCCAAAGATTACTTTTCCTAATCCTGAAAATCAAGCAGCAACATCACGGGTTACCCCAAAGTTACCACCAGAATTACCAGAGTCTAATAAGAATCCAATTCCCAAAATAATTCCCCCAGCAACCACAAATGGCAGCATTCGTGAAACTCCACCAAGAAGGTTTTTGGTAACATCTTTAAAGTTTTTTAAACTTAATTCTCCAACTTCTTCACTATCACCTTTGCTGATTTTACCAACTATTAAACGTTTTCCGTTTAAGGCGTCTTGGATTACATTTGAACCATGGTAGATGATATCTCTTGTACTTGTTTCTAAATAAGAAATCCCTTGCAAACGATCCATTCCCGTAATTTTTTTATCAATTCCAAGAATAATTGCTTTCGCATTGGCGATATCCTTGGTTGTTAACACATTTTCATTGCCACTCCGCCCTTGGGTTTCAACTTTAATTGTTAAGCCCATTTTTTTAGCGGCTTCTTCCATTTTTTCCTTAGCCATATAAGTATGAGCAATTCCAGTTGGACAAGATGTAATCCCAACAATATCATAATGACCATCAGTCTTAACTTTCTCATTCTCATTAATTGGTTCGGCAAAAGCTGTAATAATATCAGCAAAATTTTTTGCTGCTCGAACTTGGTTCACAACTTCACTTTTCCCTAAAAATCCAGCTAATTTTGCCAAGGTACGTAAATGTTGTTCACCTCCTTTGATTGGGGTTATAATCATAAAAATGATATCAACCGGTTTATTATCTAAACTCTGTCAATCAACAGCTTTTTCTAATGTCATAATCGCAATTGCTGGTTTTATAACAATGCTACTTGAACAATGGGGAATTGCTAAACCATCACCAACTCCCGTTGGACCTTCTGTTTCTCGTTTTTCTAAAGCTTTAATTAATGCCGCTTGGTCGGTAACTGTTTCATTATTAACTAATGCTGCTGCTAATGTAGCAAATACTTCATTTTTATCTATCGCAGAAGTTTTTAAGATTGTTGTCTTTTCAGTAAAATAATCAATTATTTTCATAATTTTTATTCTTCTATCCTTTCTTTGAACTTATAATGATTTCAACTTCTGAATGAGAAGCGAATTTTACTAATGATTTGATGTTAAATTTTGATTAATCCACAAAAATATAACTATTGGTTGCTTTTTTAATAACTTCAACTTTAATCATTTCTTTTTATGAATCATTGGTGCATAAATCTTTCCCACCAATACCATTCACTCCTAAAAAAGCAAAATCAATGTGATGCTTTTGTAAAAAAAGGGGTTTAATAACTATTTGCTTCTTGTTTTTGATTAAAGTCCTCGTTTAGTGCTTATACTTACCACCTAAAACACAGAAGGACATCATTAAACCCCGCTAATGCTAATAATTAAACACAGAAGATTGAATTAGTAATAATTACTAAATCATTTGCTGGTTGTAAAAATTTAATTAGGGCTAAGATTGAAAACACAACGTCTAAGTAAAGACACATTTTGGTTTTAATTTTTGCAACTGCTTAACGATCACTTAAATATTTTTATTCAACACGCAATGCGTGTTGAATATTTTCATTTAATTATTAATATAACCGAAATTAACAGCCATTTTGCAATTTAACCCAACCATGAACGCGTTTTAATAAACATTGTTGTTCCATTTCCGTTAAATATAACGACGTAATGTTATTTGGGAACTTGCAATTGTAATTAAATCATTAACTAACACTAAATGTTGATCATCTAAATAAACTAAAATTTTTTCTAATCGTAGTTCTTTTAACATCCTCTCATCAATTATAATTATACGCCTTTTTTAACAAAAAACATAAAATAACCATAAAATAAAAAAAATCCGTTACTTTGTAACGGATTTTTCAATATAAGCTTCAATAACATCTTGCTCTTTTAAATCATTATAATTTTTAATTGTTAAACCGCATTCAGCGCCACTCTTAACTTCCTTAATGTCATCTTTAATATGTTTTAAGGATGCTAGTTCCCCATTATAAACAATAACACCATCACGTAACACACGCACGCGCGATTTACGGGGAATAAAACCATCTGTGACATGACAACCAGCAATTGTTCCAATATCGGAATGACGAAAGATTTGACGGACTTCTGCTTGGCCTAAAACTTCTTCGACCATTTCCGGATCTAACATTCCTTCTGCGGCGGTAATAATTTCCTCAGTTAATTTATAAATAATCGTATGTAAGCGAATTACAACTCCCTCATCTTCGGCTTTTTTACGAACATGGGCCGTTGGTCGCACATTGAAACCGACAATAAATGCCCGACTAGCTAGCCCCAATGTAACATCGCTTTCCGATATTCCACCAACAGTTGCTCGTAAAACATTAATTTTTACACCCGGAATATTAATTTTTAGTAAACTTGACTTCACTGCTTCAACTGTTCCTTGGGTATCCGCTTTTAAAATGATGTTAATTTGTTTTAATTGGCCATCTTTAATTTGAGCTGATAAACTCTCTAACGAGAAATTTTTATTTTTATAACGTTTATTCATTGTATCAATTGTTTTTCGTTTTAAAGCTATTTCCCGGGCTAGTTTTTCATCCCCAAAGACCATAAAACAGTCTCCAGCATTAGGAATTTCATTTAAACCATGAATCATAACTGGTGTTGAAGGTCCTGCCGATTTAATTTTTTTACCACTTTCATCGGATAAATCACGAACAAAACCAAAAGCATAACCAGCAACTAAGGCGTCTTTAATATTTAATGTTCCTGATTGGACCAATAATGTTGCAACTGGTCCTAAACCACGATTCAAGTGTGATTCAAGTACGGTTCCTAACGCAAAACGATTTGGATTTGCTTTTAATTCCATTAAATCAGCCATTAATAAAATGGTATCTAACAATTCATCAATTCCTTGTTTTTGTTTGGCACTTCCTTTCACACAAGGCGTTGTCCCTTTTCATTCTTCAGGTGTTAATTCTTCTTGTGATAATTGCATTAAAATATTATCTAAATTTGTTCCTGGTTTATCCATTTTATTAACAAAAACAATAATTGGTACACCCGCGGCTTTAGCGTGATCAATTGCTTCTTTTGTTTGCAACATCACCCCATCATCAGCCGATACCACTAAAACAACAATGTCCGTTACCGCACTCCCACGGGCACGCATTTGAGTAAATGCTTCATGGCCGGGGGTATCAACAAAGGTAATATTTTCCCCATTTTTCGTTTTTATTTGATACGCCCCAATATGTTGGGTAATCCCGCCGTGTTCAGTACTAACAACATTAGTGTTTCTAATTGTATCTAATAAGGTTGTTTTACCATGGTCAACATGCCCCATAATTGTTACAATTGGTGGGCGTTTTTCTAACGATGCGGGATCATCATTAACTTCAAAACTCTCAATTAAGTTTTCGTGAGTTACTGATTTTTCTCGTTTAAAATCTAACCCCAATTCCAAACATAACTCCCCTAATTGTTCTTCTGTTAAAAAAGTATTTTGATTTAACATCATTCCTTTAATAAAGAAATATTTAATAATATCAGTAACAGGTTTTTTAATTTTTTGAGCAAATTCAGTAATTGTTAATGCTTCATCATACACAAAAACCCCTTCTGTAACATGTGCTTCAATCATTTTTAATTGTGATTTAATTCGATTGCGTTGATTTTTTTTAACTAATGATTTTTTATTATGTTTGTTCTTTTGGCTACTCATCTGCCCCTCCTTCTTTTTGATTTTTAAGAATTATTTAATAATGTTAACAACCTTTGAGCAAGATGTTGATCTTTAATCCCTATTGTTTTAACATTATACATTCCTAAAGCTTGTTGGGTTAAATTGAAATCAAGGCACCTAAAATAAGAAATATGATAATAAAAACATTTTTGTTCATATTTTTTAGCTTGCGTTGATCCAACACCAACACTAGTTAATACTAAATAAACGATTTTTTTTTGAATCGCTGGTAATAACCTAACTCCCATAATGATGTTACCACCTCTTTTTGCTAAACCAAGATAACTATATCCTTGTTGTGGTAACACTGTTAATATCAACCCTCGTTAATTTCAAGATATAACATTTCGTAAAATTTATTAGTTATTTTTGTTTTTAATGCTCGCTCTAAAGCATTGCTTTTTTTTGCTTTTTCATAAATCTCTAATGTCGGTCGTAAATAAGCACCACGACCATTAGCCTTCCCGGTTGGGTCAATAATAATTTCCTTGTTTGGTGTCTTAACAATTCGTACCAATTCTTTTTTTGGTAACATTTGTTGTGAAACAACACATTTTCGTAAGGGAATTTTTTTGTGGTTTGCCATCTTGCTCCCTCCTCATTAATTATTTATCTTGATCGTAATAATCATCATAGTCTTCATAGTTAATTTCACCATCTCCCTCTTCATCATCTTGATTTTCAAATTGTTCAGTTTCAAAATAAGAAAGATTTTCTTCAATTTCATTGACTAATACCGCTGGTTTTTCTTCAGTTAAATCATCAACATGATAATTTTCTTCACCCAAAATCAACGTTTCTTCTGCCATTTGCTCTTCAATAATTTCAAATTCTTCAATTGGTAATTCCGCTGTAATTGCCACAGGTTCTAAGGTAATTGCTGTTTTTGATTTAATTTTATTTTTTAATTTAACTTGTAAATCCGTAAGTTCCTCTGCGGTTAAATTACCATTTCATAAAATTTCAATTTGTTTAGTTAACGCTTCATTGTAACTCATAATATTTATTTTTCATTTCGTTAAATTCGCAACTAATTTGGCAGTACTACCGCCTTTCCCAATTGCTAATGATAATTGTTCGTCGGGAACAACAACATCCGCTTCTTTTCCTTCTTCATTAGTAATAATTGAAATTACTTTTACTGGTGATAATGAGTTAATAATAAATTGTTGACTATTATCATTATAAACACAAATATCAATTTTTTCATCTTGTAATTCCGTTGTTACTTTATTAATCCGACTTCCCTTACTTCCAACACAAGCTCCAATTGGATCAATATTATCATTTGTACTATAAACCGCAACTTTACTACGGCGACCTGGATCACGGGAAATTGCTTTAACATTAATTACTTGTTCAAAAATCTCAGGAATTTCGCGTTCTAATAAACGATATAAAAAATCATTGCTTGTTCGAGAACCGGTAATTTGACCGGCATTTTTTGACTTAACAACATCTTCGGCTAAAAAAATAATTGCTTGGCCAACTTCAAAATGATCAGAAAAAATTAAATTATTGCGAGGAATATAAGCGAATGTTCGTTCAACTTCGACCAATAAGTATTTTTCTTCCGCAGAAATGACAATACCGTGTATTAAATGCCCTTTTTGAACAATATATTCATCAAATATCGAATCCTTTTCAGCTTCTTTAATTTGTTGTTTAATAATTTGGCCAACTTGAAAAATTGCTAAACGAGAAAATTCTTCAGAGTTAATTGGTTCATAAACTTTATCATCAATCATAATTTGATCCCCGTACTTTGCTTTTGCTTCATTTAATCCAATTTCTAATAGATCATCTTCAACTTTTTTGACAACAGTTAATTCTTTGTCAACTTTAATTTGTCCTGTTTTTTGATTAACATCAACAACAATTGTTGCTTCAGGATCAAAATGTTTTTCATAAGCCTTTTTAATTCCTTCTTTAATTGATTCTAAAATTAAATTATGGCCAATTTGTTTTTCACTAACAATTTCATCAATTATTGTTAATAATTTTGTACTATCAATCATACTATATAATGTTCCTTTCTTAAAATTTAACCGCATAACGCGCAAATTTAATATTTTTATAAGTTATTTTTATAAGGTTTTACAAACACCTTTGATAAAATAAATAACAGTAATATTGTGTTCCTGATCAACCATTGTTAATTAACCCCCAATAACATCAGCTAAATTATTGACTTTTTCCTTAAATTCCAAATAAACATATGCATTAAGAACTTGTTGTAATTAATTTCAATCTCGTAACGACCGTTACGATTCTAGTGTTGAAACTTCTAACAAATGCTATTTTGAAAACAAATCAAGGTTATCAACCAGATGATTAATCTCTTCGCTAATAATTGTTAGTCGATCTAAATCCAGTCCAGTTGTTTGATCTTCAATTAACACTTGCACAACATTTGTTTCAAATTCTTGTAAAAAATTAATTGCAAACAATATTAAGTTTTGTTAGATTAAGTAATTCGCTAACGCGATTCTTAATTATTGCTATTGTCGTATAAATTGTTCCATACAAAACCATCCTTTCTTAATTAAACATAACTAAATTTTTATGGCATCAAGAAAGAGCACAATTGTGCTCTTTCTTGACCATTTTTAATCATATTATCATTATAATTATTTATTAATAAAAAACAAGCATATTTTTAAAATGGATTTTAAATGATTTCACTAATTCTTAAGCATTATTAATTTAATTGTAATATTTCATTAATAATTTGCTAAATTTACTTTTTCTAAAATTTATCGTGAACAAATTTTAGAAAATATATCAGATGAAATATTTTCATTTAATTGTTCTTGATATTATTTTAACATTTCATAAATTGCTTTCAAAACATCTGTTGTCATATTATTAGACCACTTTGTAAAATCTTGACAACAAATTGAAATTACTTGTTCGATAATATCTATAATTTTTTTAATAAAAATACTCCTTAACATTTATTATTATAAACAATTTAATAAAAACAAAAATACAAAATTGGCAAAATAAAAAGTACTGGTTGTATAAAAAAATTATAGGATGAATTATATAATTTAATAAACTATAACACTTTAAGCAATACACTTACAATATTATTTTAAACCAAACTATTTTATTGTCAATATTTATCTCTTATATTTTTCATTTCTTTATTATTTTTCAAATTGGTTTTACTATTAGTTTTAATCATTGAAACAGTTAATAAATTATTAAAAGTTCTTTTATTATATATTTTACTTCCTCTATTATTAATGCCTTTAAATTTATGTGAAATATTGCTTTCCATATGACAACCAATATTATATTAAATATTATATTATTATAAAGAATTTAATTACGAATATCTTTTTCATTATTTTTAATATATTTAATTGTTTTTAATAAATAGCTTCGTTTATTTCCAATAATATATTGCAAAAGAAAATTCAATAAATCTAATAGTTCATCATATTTGCTATTATAAAAATAGTGTTTTGCTACATTATATTTTATTTTTTGCATTTTATTTCTTTTTTCGATATGATCATAAATGTTCAAATTTTTTAAATAAACGATACTTATATAAAGTTACATCAATAATATTATTTTTAAATTCTTTCTCAATATAATTAGCAATAGTTTTAATATAATTTGCACCATTACCAAAAACTAAAATATTTGTATCTTTTTTAATATTATAACTATGCATTAATTAAATAACTTTATTTGTAAATACCTTAATATTAGTTAAATTTTTAATTTTACGAGAAATATTATTAATTTCAAAAGTACCTTTTTTATCTTTAATTACTGATATTTTTTGATTAATTTTTCCTTATCTAATACAGGTATGTACAGTAGAAACTAATATATGTTCTTTAAATTTTTCTTTGGTTTTATCGTATAACATGGTTTAAAATGTATCATCCACTTGAACACATAAAGTATTTCCAGTATACTGTCTATTTTATTACTTTGATTAATATGAATATAATCAATTTTACCTAAATCAATATTTTTATAAATATTTGATATTGTCATATCACTAACTTTTGAATTCAAAACTTTATCTATAACACCACCATATCTTTTTCTATCCTCCATAAATTATAATATTTTTTCTCAAAATGAATTTTCTGTTCTTTGTCATTTTTTAATTTCCAAATATTCGTTTAACAAAAAAAATATATACATTTTTATAAATTTCATCAAAATAATAATATCTTCTTCGCGGAATAATTACACGGCATCTTTTTGTTATTATAGTTTTATTTCTTTTTTATTTTATTTTATATTTTTGATAATGTGGATCTTCTTTTGTTATTTTAAACAATTCATCATTTTTTTTGGTTAATTTTTCAATAATATATTCAATATATTTTTTATCATTTTATTCTTCTGGATATGTTACAATAAATTTTACCATATTTATTGTAACATATCCATTTCGTTATTTACTATTAAATAGTTTGATTATTTTTAATATTATAAAATATAAAATTGGTAAACATATTTTATTTGTAATTAATATTCTGATAATTATTTGTTATAGATTTAAAATCGCAAGATTTAATCAAAAAAAATAAAATCAATCAGAAGATAAATAATTATGTTTGTTAATAAAATTAGAATAATTTTAATAATATGATTTATTTTTATTAAATTAATTAGTTTAATTAAAATAGCTAATAAGCTTGTACCGGTATTTCAACATAATAATCCCATAGCAAAACCTCATAATAATAAATCAAATATAGAATATAACATAAATACAAATCAACAAACACCAATATCAATTTAAAATAAATCCACTTATAAAAATAATAATTAAAAATAACGGAATTAATGTTATTTAAATAATTTTTATTCGCATCACTTGTGATAATACAACCATCATGATAATTAAAACTGCCACATAATTTATTTTTTTAATTAATTGAAAGTTATTCATTTTTTAAAAATTTAATTTAATTTGTATTTTATTTACTTTTTTCTATACTTGCAAAGTAATTATTATTTATTTCACAACCTAGTCATTTTCGGTTTAATTGTTCACAAACATATGTGGTTGTACCACTTACTATAAAATGATATAAAATTAAATCATTTTATTTGCTATGTTTTTAATAAAATTGCAAAATATATTTAATGGTTTTTCTGTTTGATGTTATGTTTTTTATATTATTAATCTATTGGGTTTTTAAATATTGTTTTTTTTATTTTCATAGTTATTTATATGGTTTGATATTGGATATTTTTTATAATAAATAATCATACAATATTTTTTATCTTGCAAAATAAAATTATTAGTTGGCATCGAATTTGTTTTTTTCAAAAATAAAAATCAAAATTCATATTATTTTTATAAACTTAATCTAAGTAACCTTTAATTTGTCTTATATTCATTCAAATTAACATAAATTTATTTTTTGAAATTCGATAAATTTCATCTAAATACGTATTTATATCAAATGAATTATGTAAATTATTATCATAAATAGCATTAATATATTTATTTATACTTTTTGATATTTCACTGGAATTTATTTGTTATTTTTTCATTGTTGGTAAATCATATATTGGTAAATCATATAAATAAGGTGGGTCAATTAATATTAAATCAACGCTATCATTTTCTAAGTTTTTAACAAAAGATAAAGCACCAGTATTTATTAACTTACCTAAATTATTCTTAAATTATTTCATTAAATTATCATCCTATTTTTTGTATTTATTAAACTAAAATTATTAAATATTTTTTTAACATTATTTTTTATATATAATTTTAAGATATGTTTATCAAAAATATTTAATTTAATATATTTATATTGTTTTTTTATGATAGAGATTGAAATAAATATATTATTAATACTTTTTTTACTTACTTTTACTCTAATTTATTTATTAACAAATATATTAATTTTGTTATTAACTAATTATTTATGAGAGAGTGAGAGAAATATTAATATTTTCTTTTTTTATTTCTTTATCTCTCTGTCTTTTTAATAAATATATTAAATATATAGTAAAAATAAATTTTGGCACATTAAAAATATGCAAAATAGTAAAAAATGGCACACTGAAAAATACTATTAAGTTTTTAAAAGTGTTTTGAAATAGTGAAATGGTAATATCCTTTTTAATTAGTTATAATAATTTCAACTTCTTTGTTTTAATTAATTTTAATAATATATTTATTAAATTAAAGTATTGCCATTTCACTATTTCAAATATTTATTTTTTTTTACATTAATTAATTTTTAACTTTTATATTTTTACCATACTTTTATTTATACGACCAAAACTTTATATAAATGAATTTATTAAAATTTATTATAATTAAATAAACAAAATTTACGACATCACGGTAAAAAATACAAAAGAAAAGGAAAATATGATAATCATGATAAATTAGATGATAAATTTAAGTCAATACGAGATATTAAAAATAAAAAAATGATGTTGGATTTTTTAAAATGGATACGGCGGTTGGTAAAGATCATCAATCTAGTTGTTTAGTATTAATTAAACAAAATAGTAAAAATTATTTTGCAATGAAATTATAAAAAAATAATTCAAGTTAAGTTTTAAAAAAACTTGAACATATGATTATAATTAATGGTTTAGTTAGGAAAATTAAAAGAATAATAACAAATAAAAAAATAGTAAGTTTGAATAAATGGAAAATATTATTGGTTCTAATATTTATTTTTGTGACCCTGATAAACCACAACAAAAACCATTAATTTAATATATTAACGATTAGTTTAGACATTAATTTAAAAAGGGAACAAATTTTAATAATGTTACTCAACAATAAATATACTGAGTAGTTAATATTATTAATGATAAATTAAGGCATGATTTTAATTGAAAAACTTTAAAATAAGTATTTTTAGAGAATTTTAAATAAATTTATTTAAAAAAATTTAATAAATTATTTTTAATTGTGCTTAAATATACCAAAAATATGGAAAATTTACAAATATTTTATTTTTTAAAAAAATAATTGCATTTCTTTAAAATAGTATTATTGTCATTATAAATATAACAAGGGATACGAAATTTGGGACTTGTATCTACATGATGCAAATACGTAAAATAATACTTCGTCATTAATCTAATGGTGATTGTTCAATTTTCTAACTTGTATCTAAAAAATGGTGAATTTGTTTAATAAACACTCACAGATTACCCCGAGCCCTTATTTGTTCGCTATATTTTGCAATTTAAACACAATTAATATTTTCTTCATATCATCCAATTATAATTTTAATAGCACCTGGTTTCGCAACATTTTCAACAACCACTTTACTTTAGTAGCACAATAAATTCATTACTGGTGTGTTTTTTAATAAAAATGATCACACTTATTACTTAATCAAAATTATCGGGGTCGGACAATCCCATATTAATATCAATAATATCGCAAGTAACTGTAGATCTGATCAACATATTTTGCAGCATCAACAAATGTTTCAATATCGGTGTCAAAAATTTGCATTGAAATTGGATGATCTAATTTATTAACTTTAATCATTTATAAAATTCGTTCATTTTTTTTTCGCAAAATTGCTTTATCATTAACCATTTCAGCATAAACAAATCCCACCCCTAATTCATAACAAATAATACGAGATGATTCATTAGTAATTCCAACCATTGGTGTTAAAAACTTGCCCTTTAATTTCAATATTCCCAATTACCACCCTTTTTATTTTTAACCATGTGATTAATTACAATTACATTCACTACATTTATGATCACTATCTGATCCATAATATGAGAACAATTAACACGCATTGCAAACTAAAGCACAATCTGCCATTTAAATTCCTCCTTTGAAAAATATTAATGAATAAATTATTACTTAATAAATAGTTAATATTCATTTTAATTATAACAAGTTTTTAACACTGTTAAACAGTTTATTAATATTTTAATAAAAATTTTTAGTTTAAGATATTTATATTATAATTCAAGTTGAAAATAACTACTAATTATAATTTCCATAAAAAAATCTATAAAGTGCTATTATTAGCGTTTTATAGATTAAGATCAATCAATTTCACTTGGTTTTTTAGGGTGGGTGTTATTTTTAATTTGGTCAATTAAACCATTACGAACATGAATAACAATATTAGCAATATCAGCAATATTAGGGTTATGGGTAACAATAATTACAGTTGTTTTGTATTTTTTATTAACATCAACTAAAATTTCAAGTACTTTGCGACCCATTTCTTCATCTAAAGCTCCCGTTGGTTCATCCCCAAACAAGATGTTGGGGTTTTTTGCTAATGCTCTAGCAATCGAAACACGTTGTTGTTGTCCCCCTGACATTTGGTGTGGATATTTATTCATTTGTTCTTCCATCCCAATTGTTTCAAAAATATCTTTAATTGTCATATCTTTATTTTTATTTTTACTTAAGTTTTCACCAACTTCAGCATTTTCTTTGGCAGTTAAATTAGTTAATAAATTATATTGTTGGAAAATAAAACCAATATTATCTCGTCTAAATTTTGTTAAATCAATATCTTTTAATAACGATAAATTATAACCGATTACAAAAACATCACCACTAGAAACTTTATCTAATCCAGAAATAATGTTCAATAATGTTGTCTTTCCTGATCCAGAAGGACCTAAAATTACAATAAAATCTCCTTTTTCTAATTTTAAATCAATTCCTTTTAAAACTGGTATTTCAACTTCGCCAGTAATATATGATTTTTTAACATTGACTAATTCAATTACATATTTGTTTATATCTGGTTTGCTGTTTGTTGTTGAAATAATTTCCCTTTTTAAAATCCGTTTTGAATATAACTTTGTTTGTTTCTTTTGTTCTTTTAATTTTTGTTTAAATTCTTTAACGGCACTATAATAAAATTTTTCTTTTCCATCTTTTTCATTTGATTTTTTTGTTTTAGATTTTTTCCCCTCTGATTTTTTTTGATCTGTAATAGATAAATCTTTAATTTCAATCATATTGTATTTTATCTCCCTTTTGAAAATTAAATTACACTTAACAAATATTTTTTATCATAATAATATCATAACAAAATTATTTTAATTTTATCAACTTATTTGGATATATTATCCTTATTACTTTTAGTAAGGTTTTTAAATCACTATCTATAATAAAATAAGATATTTTTTGCAACAAAAGTCACAAGCAATGGTGAAGTTCAAATTGCTTGCTATAATTTTGTTAAGATGCTCATCACCTAATAATTTAGCTTATTATAAAGCTTTTTCATATAAACAACTAAATTAAAAATTAACCTCATCAGCTTTTAACACTTTGGTTTCTTGATCAATTAATTTAAAAAATATTAATTATATTATCTTCCGCAATTAATTTATGACTAATGTTTTCTAAATTATCAATATTTTCTTCTAAATAATAAATATCTTTGTCCTTATCATTATATCCTGATAATAACTTCGCAAAAAAACCAACCACTTTGGCAATGATATTATCTTCATTAATTTTAATTGAACAAGCAATAATATATTTAATTTGTTCGCTTTGTGCTAAATAATAAGTAAAATCTAAATTAATTTAACCATAAATTAATTTAGATTTGCCCCAAAAAATTCTCTTTCATTCCTAAATCTTTCATAACTCGTAAATAATCATTGTTACGACTACTTGCGAAATAACATTATGATCCCCATCAATTTCCTCAAAATCAAATTAAGGATTAGTACAAAATCCTCGTATTTTATAACCCCCAAAGTATACTCCTCTATAATAATTCCTAATTAAACCATTACTATTAACAATACTTGTCATTTTATCAGTTGTATTCTTCATATCACTACCAATTAAAATAGTTAATAAAATAAATTGTGATAACAAAATTGTGACAAGTAAATTATTTTCATATATTTTAATATATATCATTTAATTATTTGGTTACATCAACAAAGGTCATTTTAATATTATGAAAATTACTAATTGCTTTCGTTACTTTATCCATTTTTTTAAAACTACTTTAATAAATTTCTTTCAGCTTCAATTATAGTACAACAATCCGGAAAAGTAAAATAAAAGCAGGTTTAATTCAACCTACTTTTATTTTTGATCATTATTTTTATCATCTGACGGGTGATTTTTTTTTCGTTCTTTTGGTTTAATTTCTAAAATTTCACCTTTATCTTCTTTTTCTTTATGCTTAGCTGCACGTTCTTTTTCATAAATTACTTCATCTGGTAACTTATGATATTTATCAATATATTCAATTTGTTCAGCTGTAATTATTTCTAATACTTTTAAACTTTCAGCAATTAAATCTAATAAGCTACGATTTTCAGAAATAAATTCTTTTGCTGTAACATAACAATCATCTAAAATTTTACGAACTTCCGTATCAATTCTAGCTGCCACATCTTCTGAATATCGTTTTCTTGTTCCTGTATATTCATCTTTTGGTGATTCAAATTGAACTAATCCTAATGAACTCATTCCGTATTCAGTAACCATATGACGAGCAATATTGGTTGCTTTTTCTAGATCATCATGCGCTCCTGTTGTTATTTTTGTTTTTCCAAACATAATTTCCTCTGAAGCACGCCCACCTAAATAACCAGTAATTGTTGCATATAAGTTTTCTTTACTGTGGAACATTGTTTCTTCTTTTGGGGTCATAATTGTATAACCGCCAGCTTGTCCCCTTGGAATAATTGTAACTTTTTGAACTTTGCTAGCAGCTTCTAATCGTAAACCAATTAAAGCGTGACCAGCTTCATGATATGAAACAATATCTTTATCCATTACTGAATATTTACGTGATTCTTTTGCTGGTCCCCCAACAACGCGGTCAATCGCTTCATCAATAATATTAACAATAATAATTTTTAAATTCTTACGAACACATAAAATTGCTGCTTCATTTAAAACATTCTCTAACTGTGCCCCAGAAAAACCAGGCGTTCTTTCGGCAATTCGTCTAAAATCAACTTCTGTTGAAACTGCTTTGTTGCGAGCATGTAATTTTAAAATTGCTTCACGTTCATTAATATCCGGTAATGAAATTTGAATTTGACGGTCAAAACGACCTGGTCTTAATAAGGCTGAGTCTAATACATCAACTCGGTTTGTTGCTGCCATTACAATAACTCCAATATTAGTTACAAATCCATCCATTTCAACTAATAACTGGTTTAATGTTTGTTCATTAGTACCACTCCCAAATGAAACAGTTCTTTTACGACCAACAGCATCAATTTCATCAATAAAAATAATACATGGTGCTGCTTTTTTAGCGGCAATAAACATTTCACGAATTCTTGAAGCCCCAACTCCAACAAACATTTCTTCAAATTCAGAACCTGAAATCGAGAAGAATGGTACACCAGCTTCTCCAGCAACCGCTTTTGCTAATAGGGTCTTTCCTGTTCCGGGTGGTCCTTCCATTAGAACTCCTTTTGGCGCACGAGCTCCCATACTTGAATATTTTTGTGGGTTTTTCAAATAGTCAACTAATTCAACTAATTCTGTTTTTTCTTCATTAATTCCCGCTACATCCGAAAACTTAACAGTTGATTTAATTTGACAAGCTTTATTTTTCCCCATTGAAAAAGGATTAGCCCCCGATATTCCACCCGACATTTTTGATAACCGCGTAATCATAAACACCGCAATTCCAACCATTAATAATCACGGCACCAGTTGGGCTAACATTGCTTGTCACATTGGAACAAATTCACGATCAATTGAAACAAGACCACCTTTTAATTTTTCTTTAAAATTATGATTTCATATATTTGTTTCTTCTCCAGGTCGGTAAGTATAATTATTAAAACCTTCACGACTTCATTCAGAATTATAACGGACAGTTTTAATATTCCCACCTTCAGAATAACGAATAACCCCTTTCATAACAACACTATTTTTACCAACACCAGCCTCAATAGTCATTTCATTAATTTCTTTTTCATTATATTTCTGGGTATTACCAATACTTTGCATGCCCCCTTCACTAATTTTTGTAATATCTGATTTTGTTCATAATACAATTGTTAAAATAATCAAACCAATAAAAATTAGAGAACTTATAATTGCAAACCACATTCTTTTCTTATTCATAACCATTTCCCCTCTATGTAATACTTAAAAATTAATCTTTTTTGGGCATTTTAAACAACAATCCAATTATAGACTATTTTATCATAAAAAAAAATAAATTTTGTTTTTCCAAGCAAGTATTATTAATAAATTCATTAATTTTTAAATTAACTAAATTATTGGCATAAATAAGCTGATTATTTTTATCTAAGACAAAATAACTTTTTCGCGCTAAAAGCGAAACTTTATTTTTAATAAATCAACGATTTAATGGTGTCTTATTTATTATTACTTTATTTAGTAATAATAAATCATTAGTAATTGTGATTGGTCATTGCGCTACTGTAATCTTAAAAAGGTGCTTGTTTTTAGTTCCTCAATTAACGGTATTTTCTTGCCATTTTACGGGTAAATTAATCTTTAAACTAATTTGTATTGTTGTTGGTTTTAAAAGATCATTATTAATAATAGCAACATTATCATATGATTTAATTAAGGCATAATCCGCATTAATATTAATAATAAGGTTGGTTTTTGGACTTTTTAACTCCTTAATTATTTCATCTAAAAATTTTCTTTTTTTATGACTAATTAAATGAACAACATTATTAGTTTTAAAATAATTAAAAATAATAATTTTTTGTAATTTAACATTATTAAGAACATTAAAACTAGTAACATTAATTTGACCAAAATTATCAATTAAATAATTCTTGGCAATTAATTTTAACTGTTCATTCTCTTTATTTTTTTGGTCAAATTCTAATAATATATCTTGTAAATTAATTTGTTGAATTTCATTTCGAATAATATTGCGATTGTAAATTGCTAAAATATTAGTTGAATCAATCGAATAATTAACTTTATGGTGCAATAAATATTCAATAATTTCTTCTCGTGTTATTTTTAACATAATTCGAAAGACATTAAGTTTTGTTCATAACATTTGTGAATAATAATAGCTATTTTTATTTAAACCATAATGCTCAACAATGCCGTTTCGTTGTTTTTGTAAAATATATGTCTCAATATGATCTGTTAAATTATGAGCAATTAAAACTCCCTGGCAATGATATTTTTCACTAATTTGGCAAAAGAAATCATAACGCAAATCACGCGCAATCCGTTGGAAATTATGTGATAGTTCTTGATATTGTTGATATTTCTGCGACGTTACTTTTTTAACATGTAACTTAATATTTCGTTTTTGACAATATTCAACAACAATTTGTTCATCATTATTACTATCTTCTCGTTTTTGATAGTTAACTAAACAAACAATAAAATTATTAATATCTAATTCAGAACTATGATAAATATTATCAAGTAAAAACATACTATCTGGACCACCCGAAACACCAATAACATATTTTTCATTTTTTTTTAAAAGTTTAGTATCCATTTTAATCACCTATTTTCGAAATAATTTTAAAACTGTTTTTGTATAGTGATTATCGCTATTATTTACTATAATTAATTGATTCCTCAGTTGGTTCCTCAGCAATAAGTCCTTACCCACTTTGAAAATGATCTTAAATTAAAACATTATTTGCTTCAATTGTTAAAAAAGGATAAATAAACTGTAATCGTTTAATATTAAAACCATATTTAACTAATAAAGCAGTAATTTCTAATAATCTTGTTGTTCGATTAATAATCGTAAAATAACCCCGATTGGCAATTAATTTATTAGCAACAAAAATAATATCTTTTAAAGATACATTTGTTCCATGGCGTGCTGGAATTAATAACTTATTTTTCTCATTTAATTTTGCCCCATCAACTTTAAAAAAGGTGGATTACATAAAATTAAATCATATTTAAAATTAGCATTCGTTTTAACATAATCATCAATATCAATTGTACACAATTTTAATTTGCGTACTTTTTTTGATTTAATAAAACATTTTCTTTCACTAATTATTCCGACTCTTTTTTCAATTTAATCCCCATAATTTTTGGTGATATTAAAGTTTATAAAATTAACGGAATTGCAACATTATTAATACCGATATCTAAAATATTTTTACTCGCGTATTTAAGGTTACAAAATGTTTTAATGAACCAATAATTATCCAAGGAAAAATTAAACATATAAGTTCGTTGTTAAATTTTAATCCTATCATAATCTAATAAATCATTTAAAATTTCCATTTTACATCTCGTTATATCAATCAATAAATCCTTTTTCCAAAATTAATTCCTTATTTAAATTCTCCAATAATAAATTAGCAGTATCATAACAAATCTCAATTAACTTACTATTTTTACGATTTAATTTTTCAATTAAAGTTTGATCAGTAATTTGATATTTATTTCATTCTTTCTTTTTGATAACATTAGCAATTGCTAAAAAATATTCGCGACATTCTATATTATCATAACTATTTAATTGGCGAAGATGAATAAAATTATTTGCCGCATTATTTTCAAAATTTTTAAAAAAAGTTTGAATAAAATTATTTTTAAAATCATCAACTTCTTCGGAATTAGTACTATTCTCTAAAATTATATTTAAACAACGGGATTTAATCGTTTCAATTACTTTTGTCTTATTAGTTGTTAGCAAAAAAGCATAAGTATTTTTAATAGGTTCTTCTAAGAATTTTAATAAAGAATTCGCTGCTTCTGGGGTTAATAAATTAACCTCCTTAATAACATATACTTTAATACCTGTTTCTTCTAAGGATGAATAATTAAAGGTTTGAATAATTTCTTGAATTGCTTCTTTTTTGATTGTTGTTTCAAAATCACCTTTAATTATTAAATCATAATAAGTTTGATTATTGACGCGTTGACAAATATCGCATTGACAATCCTGACCTTTTTTTTCTGAACATAATAAAAATTTAATAATTTCTGTTGTAAATGTTACTAATTTAACCTTATTATTGCAATAAATTAAAAGTTGATTTGATAAATTGTTTTTTAAAATTAAATTTTTAAATAGAGCAACTTTTTCATCATCATTTTTTGTAAATAAATTATCCATTTGCTTTGTCCTTTATTTTTTGAATAATCTCCTCAACATAATAATATACTTGTTCTAATACTTCATTTACCGTTTTACGGGCATCAACAACTTTAATCCGGTCAGTATTTTCACTAATTAAAACTTGGTACCCTTTATATACTTTCTCATGAAACAAATTATTTTCTAAATCAAAGCGATTCATTTCACCTTCATTTCTGACCTTCATTCTTTCGTTTGCTGTTGTTGGTTCAATATCAAAAAAAAGTGTTAAATCAGGTTTTGTTGTGCCCAAAACAATTGATTGAACTTCGTTTAATGTGCGAATTCCTAATCCCCGCGCATATCCTTGATAAGCTGAAGTTGAATCCATAAAGCGATCACAAATGACAATTACTCCTTCTTTTAAAGCTGGTAAAATATCTTCTACAACATGTTGTCTTCGCGCAGCTATATATAGTAAAGCCTCTGTCCAATTATCCATTCCCAAATTATGTTTACTTAAAATAATATTTCTAATTTGTTCAGAAATTTCATTGCCTCCCGGCTCGCGTGTTAAAACAACTTGATATTCTTCTGACCGTAATTTTTCTTTTAATAATTTTGAAATTGTCGTTTTCCCAGAACCATCAATTCCTTCCAATGTTATAAATAGCATCATTACACCCCCTATTCTTAAACATCTTTACGACCCCTTTTCTAGTGTTTGTTTTAAAGTTACCTAGTAAATGTAATCTAATGAACCACCAATTGGGATTCCTTATGATAAAAGTGATATTTTTACCACAAAAAGTTGTAAAAATGTTTTTAAGTATTGAGCTGTTACTTTTCCTTCAAAAGTATAGCACAAACAGCAATAATAACTTCTTGTATAATTTTATCATTCATTCGAATTATAACGCAGGAAAAATCAATTTATCAGGAGTAACACCATTTTTAACATTAATTTCACCATTTAAAACATGATAAACTCATTAAAAGCTTTTGTTGCTTCAATTTTTATCAAATCAAAAAAATTACTAAAAACACAAAGTTTTGTTTGACCACGCAAATCATTTTAACAAAACAAATAAACATTATTTTGAATTAATGTTGAACATATTGAGCATTGATGATAATTATTTTTTATTTCATTAAAAACATTTTATAATTAATATAATAATGATGATTTAATAATTAATTTATTAAAAATTCTTTCCACATCCTTTTCCCCAACGCCTAAAATAATTTTTAATTCCGTAATTAATTATTCATAGTTTATTTTAAATATCCCATAAATTATTCAACTATTTTAATATTATCAAAAATTTGTTTTCCTGTTTCAAGTAATTTTTTATGTTCTTCATAATTATCAATTTGTTTCACTAATAAATTGTGGTAAAATTCTTCCATATCGATTAATGTTGGTTGTGGTAATTTATTTGCTTGTATAATCTTAACATAATCATTACGAACATTATTTCATTCACTTTCACTTAAAGCAATAATAACAAAATTAAAATCAAAAAATTGAAAAATCTTGTTGCGAAATTCTCAATCACACATTTCAATACTAATTCAATTCGCTTCTGGTTTTGTATTAGTTACAATAATTAATCCTTGTTCTGACGCTGCAGCATATTTAACATCATAAAAACTAATTAGTTTATCTAATTGAACCACTTTTCCTTTTTCATTAATTAATTCCATAAATTTATTTTCAAATTTTTCACGCTCTTTTTTATTAGCTTTAATTAAAATATTAAAAATTTGACTATTAGAATAATTAATATTTGAAATTTCATAAATGTTAATCTTATTTTTCATATCATCGCGATACTTATGCAAATCAGTTATTCCTGCTAATTCTTTGCTGTGTAAAATTTGCTCTGCTTCGCTTGGTATTAATGTCTCTTGAGCGATTGTTTTATTAAAATGCGATTGTGAATCACGCACATCTTTTGCTGTTTTATCTTCAAACGGTTTTGTTTCATTGCTAGAACTAATAATTGGTTCGTCGTCATCAAATAATAAATCATTATTTCATAATTTTTTTTCTTCTTGGTTAGCTAATATCTTATTATCATCTACGGTTTTATCCGCAAAAATAATTTCTTTCTGAAATTCTATTTTATTTTTATCATAATTATTTTCTATTATTTCTTTATTTTCAGAAATTTGTTCTATTATATTATCATTAATACCTTTTTGATTTTTATTGTCAAAAATAATTATCTCACTTAATTTTAAATCCGCTAAGTTTTTCGAACTATTCTCAAAAAATGCTAAAGCTTTTAAAAGAATTAATTCAAAATACATTTCTTGAGTTTTACTATTTTGCATTTTACTCGATGCTTCTGTAAACAAATCAAGTAACATAATTAATTCTTTTGAACTTAACTGCTTTGCAAAAATGTTTGCTTGATCTTCAGTTAATAAATTTAAAAAAATAACATTACCGGTTTGTTTATACTCAAAAATCTCTTTTAACATATCTAGTAAATTTAATGTTAAAATTTCAAAATCAGAACCAGCCTCATAAATTTTTTTACTCGCTAATAAAACTTCGGTTGTTTTATATTCTAAAATATCTTTTAGCAATTTTAACTTAATTGTTTTTGAAACTGTTGCAAAAAGAATGTTAACACTTCCTAACGTAATATTCCGATTAGAAAACATAATCACTTGTTCTAAAATACTTAACGAATCCCGGGCACTTCCATCCGCTAATAGGGCAATTTCTTTAATCGCAATTAAATCATATTTAATTTCTTCTTTTTGTAAAATATTAATAATATTATTTTCTAATTCAATTTTTGATATTTTACGGAAGTTATACTGTTGGCAACGAGAAATAATTGTTGCTGGAATCTTGTGGCTTTTTGTAGTTGCTAAAATAAAGACAACATGTTGTGGTGGATCCTCTAATGTTTTTAATAAAGCATTAAAAGCTGAGTTAGTTAACATATGAATTTCATCAATAATATAAACTTTATATTTTGCCATAGTAGGAAGTAATTGCACATTATCTCTAATTTCTCTAATTTCATCAACCCCATTGTTTGATGCTGCGTCAATTTCAAATACATCAACGGCACTTCCGCGATTTATTTCATTACAACTATGACATGTATTGCATGGATTTCCGTTATCTAAATTAGTACAATTTATTGCTTTTGCAAATATTTTTGCAATTGAAGTCTTTCCTGTTCCTCGTGGTCCTGAAAATAAATAAGCATGCGAAAATGTATTATTAATAATTGCATTTTTCAAAGCTTTTTTAATTTCAACTTGTCCAACAATTTTAATAAAATTATTTGGTCGATATTTACGATATAAAGAAATATAATCCATTTTTATGCCTCTGTTCAATATTATTGAAGTTATAGTAATTTTATTTTACTCTTTTAATTTTAAATATTCTATCTTAATTGTTCAAAAAATTTTTTCATTAAATCTTTTAAAACAACATTATCATCACGTTTTCTGACATGATGAACTTTTAATTTTGACACATCAAAAGTATGGTTAGATTTTAAAAAGCCATATTTTTCATTTGACAAATAATAATTAATAACTTTAATTCCTGAATTAATTATTGCTCCTAAGCACATCATACACGGTTCAACGGTAATTCATATTGAACAATCGCTAATTTTATTTGTTCGTTTCTTGCGACACGCTTGATTTAAAGCATAAATCTCAGCGTGTGTCGTTACAGAGTTTTTTGTTGTTTTATTATATCCAATGGCAATAATTTTGCCCCTTTGATCAACAACTAGTGCGGAAATTGGAACATGTTTTTTGTTGTATGCTCGTTGTGATAACTTATATAATTTATTAAAAATTAATGTGGTATCTTTCATAAATTCACCCTTGTCATAAAAAATGTCATTACACATAGTCCTTAGTTTTATGGCTGCTACCTTCCGGTCCTGACCAGTTTCAAATGTAACTATTGTAATGACATATATATTATAGCATATAATTTTATTTTGCCTATTATTTTTATTAAAATGTGGGATGTTTCACGTGAAACATTTTAAGCAATAACAACTTCTCCTTGTAAATAACTTTGTAATTTCTTTGGTATTCTAATAGTTCCATTTTCATTTTGATAATTTTCTAAAATTGCCGCAATTAGACGGTCGACTGCTACCCCCGATCCATTTAAAGTATGGACAAATTTTGTTTCATTATTATCATCGCGATAGCATAACTTCATTCGGCGTGCTTGGAAATCAAGACAGTTTGAACATGATGAAATTTCCTGATATTTATTTTGCCCAGGCATCCATGCTTCTAAATCATATGTTTTCGTTGAAGAAAATCCCATGTCACCAGAACATAATAAGGTTACCTGGTATGGGATTTCTAATAATTGGAGAATATTTTCTGCATCTACCACCATTTTTTCTAGTTCATCAAATGAATCTTCTGCTCTTGTAAACTTAACCATTTCAACTTTTTTAAACTGGTGTAACCGAATAATTCCTTTTGTGTCACGGCCAGCTGAACCAGCTTCTTGACGAAAACACGGGGTATAAGCAATATGATAAATTGGTAATTGGTTTTTTGCTAAAATCTCTTCCCGATATAAGTTAGTAATTGGTACTTCTGCTGTTGGGATTAAATATAAATTATCTTTTTCAATATAATATAAATCTTCCTTAAATTTTGGTAAGTTTCCTGTTCCGTACATAATTTGTGATTGAACTAAAATTGGTGGTTCAATTTCGTTATATCCTCGCTTAGCATGTTCATCTAACATAAAATTCATTAAAGCACGTTCTAATTTAGCCCCCATCCCTTTATATATCACAAAACGCGAACCTGATAATTTTGTTCCTCGTTCAAAATCAATCAAATCTAATGCAGTAGCTATTTCTCAATGTTCTTTGATTTTTTTAGAAGTAGGAATTTTTCCTCATTTCCGAACTTCTAGATTATCATTTTCATCTTTTCCTGTTGGAACTGAATCATCTGGAATATTAGGCGTAACTTCTAAAATGGCTTTAATTTTATCTTTCACAACTTTTAATTGTTCATCAATTGTTTTCATTTCTTGCTTAAGCGTACTAATTAATTCCTTAATTTTTGTCGCCTCTTGATCTTTCTTTTCTACAACTAACGTTCCAACTTTTTTTGACTCAAGATTTCGTTTTTCCTTTAATTTTTCTGATTTAACAATTAGGTCACGGCGCTGTTCTGATAAATTTTTAATATCTTGCAAATATGAAAAATCATCATGTCGGCGATTTAATTTTTTGATTACTTCGTCAAGATTTTCAACAATTCTTTTTTGATCTAACATTTTCTATCTTTCTCCTTCAATCTTAATTTTCTTTTTTAAAATTTCAATAACTTCTAATTTGTCATTTTGTTCTAATCGCATAATCTTAACACCCGACGTTGTTCTACCAAATAAGAGAATTTGTTTCAACGAAACGCGAATGATATTTCCTTTTTTTGTTCCAACTAAAACATCTTCTTCCCCACTAACAGCCTTAATAAATTTTAAACATCCTGTTTTATCTGTTAATTTCATTGATTTAACACCCTTAGTATTTCGTCCTGTTAAACGATAATCTTTAATTAATGTTTTCTTTGCATAACCATTTGCAGTTATTGATAAAACATATTTGGCAGACCGTACCGAACTTATCCCAATTGTTTCACCAACACCATCATTAGCAATTCCTTTGACCCCAATTGACCGGCGACTCATTGACCTAATTTTTTCTTCATTAAAATGAATTACTTTTCCAATATTATTTCCAATAATTACATCATCTTGTCCTTTTGTAATAATAACACTTACTAACTCATCTTTATCTTTTAATTCAATCGCAACTTTTCCTGTTTGTCTAATTTGATTAAATTCATTTAGTTTTGTTTTTTTAATCAAACCTTTTTTTGTTACAAAGAATAAATTATCTTCGGTTGAAATTGTTTCATCAATTGCAATAATTGTTTGAATACTTTCTGTTTTATCAATCGCAATTAAATTAATAATTGGTAATCCTCGGGCATGCCGCGAATATGTTTTAATTTGATACGCTCGTAATTTATAAACTTTTCCAAAATTGGAAAAAATTAATAGCGAATCAATACTATTAGCACTAATAATTTTTTTCAAACTATCTTCAATATTATATAAACCAACAATCCCTTTGCCGCCACGATTTTGTAATTTAAACGTATCATCAGCAACTCGTTTAATATAACCATCTTGTGTTAACATAATTAAAATATCTTCTCGTCGAATTAATTCTTCTGGATCAATTTCTATTAATTCTTCATTAATAATTTTGCTTCGCCGTTTATCACCATATTTTTTCTTAATTTCTTCTAACTCCGTAATCATAATAGCAATTTGCTTTTCACTATTATTAATAATTTCTTCTAACTCCGTAATTTCAATCTTAATATCACTAATTTCATGATTAATTTTTTTAATTTCTAATCCTGTTAAACGTTGTAAACGCATTTCTAAGATTGCACGAACTTGCTCGGTTACTAAATTAAATTTATTAATTAAAGCCTCACTGGCAATTTGTGGTGTTTGCGATTTTTTAATAATCGCAATTACTTCATCAATATGATCAAGGGCAATTTTTAACCCTTCTAAGATTATTAAATGACTACGGTTTTTCTTTAGTTCAAATTGACCACGATTAATAATAATATCAATTTGATGCTCAATAAAATATTTTAAAATTTGTTTTAATCCCATTACTTTTGGTTGGTTTTTATACAATGCTAAAATATTTAATGAAAAGTTAGTTTGTAAGGGCGTTAATTTATATAACTTATTTAAAATAACATTTTCTTGTGCATCACGTTTTAATTCTAAAACAATGCGCACCCCTTCCATGTTTGATTCGTCCCGTAGATCACTAATTCCATTAATAATTTTATCGCGAATTAATTCAGCAATTCGTTCCAATAATTTTGCTTTATTAATTTGATAAGGAATTTCAGAAACAATTATTCGTCTTTTATTATTGATTTCTTCAATATCAATTTTTGAACGAATTGTAATTGTTCCATTTCCCGTCTCATAAGCTTTGATTAAACCATTACCAGCGGTAATTAATGCCCCGGTTGGAAAATCAGGACCTTTAATAATTTTCATTAATTCAATAGTTGTTATTTCTGGTTTTTTTGTTACCGCAATAACCCCGTCAATTACTTCGTTTAAATTATGAGGTGGAATATTGGTTGCCATTCCAACAGCAATCCCACTAGCTCCATTAACTAGTAAATTGGGAAAATAACCTGGTAAAAAACTTGGTTCACTTTCACTACCATCATAATTATCATTAAAAATTGTTGTTTCTTTTTCAATGTCTTTAATTAATTCACTAGAAATTTTACTCATTTTTGCTTCTGTATAACGCATTGCCGCCGGGGCATCACCATCCATTGATCCAAAATTTCCATGTCCATCAATTAACGGATAACGATAAGAAAAATCTTGGGCCATTCGAACCATCGCTTCATAAACGGCTGTGTCACCATGCGGGTGATACTTTCCAATTACTTCCCCAACAATTCGTGCCGATTTCTTATGTTGTTTATTATAAGTCATATTTAAATCTCACATTGCATAAATAATACGCCGATGAACCGGTTTTAAACCATCGCGAACATCAGGAATTGCTCGTGAAACAATAACTGACATTGCATAATCTAAAAAACCATTTTTCATTTCATCAGCAATATCAATATCACGAATTTCACCATCATAATCATAGCATTCATTTTCTGTTTTCATTGACCAACACCTCCCTTTAAACATCTAAATTTTTAACATATTTTGCATTTTCACGAATAAATTTTTTTCGTGGTTCGACATTTTCACCCATTAATTCACTACAAATTAAATTTGCTTCAAACACATTATTAACATATACTTTCAATAGTAATCGTCGTTCTGGATTCATTGTTGTTTCTCATAACTGTTCTGGATTCATTTCTCCTAATCCTTTATAGCGTTGAATTGTATAATTTTTGATATTTTTGTTTAATAATTCTTCTTTATAAAGATTTAATTCATTATCACTATATACATAACGAATATTATTACCATTTTGGATTTTATATAGCGGTGGTTGAGCAATATAAATATTGCCATTTTCAATTAAATCTTTCATATAGCGATAAAAGAAAGTTAATAATAAAATTCTAATATGAGCCCCATCAACATCGGCATCCGTCATAATAATTACTTTTTGATAACGTAATTTTTTATCATTAAAATTATCTTTAATTCCAGTTCCTAAAGCGGTAATAATTGAATTGATTTCGTTGTTTTCAAATACTTTTAATTGTTTAGCTTTTTCAACATTTAAAATCTTCCCTCTCAAGGGTAAGATTGCTTGAAATCTTCGATTTCGACCCGATTTAGCACTTCCACCAGCAGAATCCCCTTCAACAATATAAAGCTCAGCAAATTTAGAATCCTTTGTTTCACAATCAGCTAATTTTCCTGGTAATGAAAAACTATCCATTACATTTTTGCGTCGTGTTGTTTCTTTTGCTCGTTGTGCAGCAATTCTTGCTTTTAGGGATAAACTTATCTTTTCAATAATTTTTTTTGCATATTCTGGATTCTCTAATAAATAACTACTTAAACCCTTTCCGACGATATTGGAAACAATTTTTTTAACTTCACTATTTCCTAATTTTGTTTTAGTTTGTCCTTCATATTGGGGATTAGGATGACGAATTGAAATTATTGTTGTCATTCCTTCCTTAATATCATCTCAAGTAAATTTATCTTCATTCCCTTTATTATTATTATTAATATTCTTAAAATAATTATTTAACTCATGAACAATCGCTAATTTAATTCCTTCTTCATGGGTTCCACCTTCATGAGTATTAATATTGTTACAAAAAGAAAAAATATTTTCCAAATAATTATCATTATACTGAATTCCACATTCAACAATAATATTATCCTCAATTCCTTCAACATAAAAAACATCGTTTATGGGTGTTCCAATTGTTTTATTTAATTCTAAAACATAATCTTTAATTCCATTGTTAAATTGATAAACAACAGATTTTTCCTCATCTTCTTCTCGTAAATCAACTAATGATATTTCTAACCCTTTATTTAAAAAAACTAATTGTTTAATGCGATTTTGAATTGTTGAAAAACTAAAAATTGTTGTTTCAGTAAAAATATTTTCATCTGGTAAAAAAGTAACTGTTGTTCCTGTTTCAGAAGTTGGTCCAATTTCTTTAACTGGTGTTAAAATTTGTCCCCCATTATGAAATTCCATCACATATTCTTTATTATTTTTTTTAACTTCGACTTTTAAATACTTGCTTAACGCATTAACAACACTAGCTCCGACCCCATGTAATCCCCCGGAAATTTTATAGGTATTTGAATCAAATTTTCCCCCTGCATGTAAAGTGGTAAAAACAGTTTCAATTGTTGAAACATTTGTTTTTGGGTGAATTTCAATTGGAATTCCTCGTCCATTATCAACAATGGTAATTGATCCATCTTTATTAATTATAATTTTAATTTTATTAGCAAAGTTAGCTAAAACTTCATCAATTGAGTTATCAACAATTTCTCAAACTAAATGATGTAAACCTCTGACATTTGTTGCCCCAATATACATCCCTGGTCGTTTTTGAACCGCTTCTAATCCCTCTAAAATTTGAATTGACTCTGAACTATAATTATCACCCATAAATAATTTTCTCCATTTCTTTCTTCTTTTATTTTACCATTATTACCTAATTTTAGGACTAAATTATCAAATATATTTTTAAATATTTTTTAAAAATATATTTTTATTTTTGTGCATAATTTAACCCTATAAAAAAGTTACAAAATACAATAAATAATCAAAAAAAACTCAATAATGAGTTTTTAATATAATCGGATTGGTAAAACTAATTGTTGTAGGGTATGATCATCATTTGCAGTAATAACTAATGGTTTTGTTTCATCAATCATTTTAATGGTAATGTATTTTGTTTTAAAAGCTTTCAAAGCATCAAGAATATACTTCGAATTAAAAGCAATAGTTTGATCCACACCTTCAACTTTAAATTCCTTAATTTCTTCCTCTGTATTACCAATTTCTTGGGTAAATGAAGTAACTAAAACTTTTTGTTCATTTATTTTTAAGGTAACAATTGTTGTCATTGTTTCATTTGATAAAATGCTAGCTCTCTCAATAATTTTAATTAATTCGCGATTATTAATTATTAATGAAGTATTAAATGAATTTGGAATAATTTTACTTGTATTTGGATATTTTCCTTCAATAATTTTTGTTTGAACAATTGTGTTATTAATAATTACACTAACTGATTTATCTGTAATTTTCATTTTAATTTCTTGATTATTTTCCGAAATTAAGTGACCAATTTCATTAATAAATTTTCCCGGAATAATAACATCAAAATCATAATTATTATTATATTCAATTTTCTTACATGACAATCTAAATGAATCAGTGGCCGTAATTATTAATTCTTTATTACTTTGATTTGTTTTTAAATTTAATCCATTAAAAATAAATCTTTTTTCTTTTTCCCCAATTACAAAACTTATTTGTGAAATAATTTCTTTTAATATAGCACTTGTAAAAATGATTTCTTTCCCTTCTGTCTTGAATAACAAATGAGGATAATCAGATGAACTTAATGTATTTAAAATTGAATTAAATTTATTGGCTTTAATTTTAATTAAATTTCTTTCAACAACTTCCAATGTAATAAAATCATCTTCAATTTTACGAATAACTTCAATAATAAATTTATTTTTAATTAAGACACTACCAATTCGAGTAATATTTAAATCATTACCAATAATTTCGGATTTAATTGAGGTATTACCATCAGAAGTAGTAAAAGTAATCTTGTCTTTTTTAACTTCAATTAAAATTCCTAATAACGAAGGAATTAATGTTTTTCGAGAGATTACGCGACTTACTTTCAATAGCTCATTTAATATTTTATCTCTTTTAATGTTTACAATCATTTTGTTACTCCTTACTTAATATTATCTGTAATTTATAAATAATTATATAACATTATTAAAATATTATCTTTTATTTATTATTATTATAATGTAGAAAATGTGGAAAACTTATGAAAGTTTTTAACAATATTCTTCTTTTATTAAAAAACAACAGTGTAAAACAATGTGTTATTTTCCTTCAATTTTTCTGCGGGTTGTATTTACTAAATGTTTAAATTCTTTATTTGTACCAATATGAGCTTCAACTTTTTTGACACCATTCATAACAGTAGTATGATCTTTTCCCCCAAATTCGTTTCCAATTCTTGTAAATGGTTCATCTAATAATGTTCTGCAAAAATACATTGCGAGTTGTCGAGCTTGCATTACATTACTAACCCTTGATTTACTCATCATTGCTTTTATAGTAATATTACAATTATCGGCAACAATTTGTTTAATTTTTTTAGGGGTAATTTTTTCATTATTTTGTAAGGGTGCATTTTTAAATGCTTTTTCAACATCAGATAAAGTAATAATTTCGTGGGGCTTTTTATTCATAACAGCTAAAAATAATAATCGTTTAATTGCCCCTTCTAGTTTTCGAACATCACTATTAAAATTTAAAGCAATAAATTCTAATGATTCTTCTGAAAATAGCGATAAGTTATTTTGATGTTTTAACTTTTGTTCTAATATTTTAAGGGCTGTTTCGAAATCTGGTGAATCTAACCCAATACTTAGTCCATATGAAAATCGTGAAATAATTCTTGTTTCAAAACCACCAAGATCATCAGGATATTTATCGGAAGTAATAACAATTTGTTTATTTTTTTCAATATATGAGTTAAAAATATGAAAAAATAATTCATTTGTTTTATTTCGTTTTGCCAGTAATTGAATATCATCAATTAATAAACAATGATAAATATCATAAGATGTTTTAAAAGCTTCAATAATTTCATGTCCTTGGTTTAAAATATCCATTGCAATTTTTCCAAATTCATCAGCTTTTAAATATTTCACATGGTTATTTATTTTATAAATTTCGTTTACTTTATTTTCAATTGCGTGTAATAAATGCGTTTTCCCAAGTCCTGAGTCACCATAAATAAATAATGGATTTCACTTTTTCCCAAGATCTAAAGAAACTGCTAAAGCTGCTTGCATTGCTTCATGGTTAGAATCACCACGAACAAAATTTTCAAAAGTATAATTTTCATAATAAGCAGTGTTATTATTTTCTGTTAATGTATCAATTTTATTAATTACAGACGCTTCTTTATTAATATTTTTTTCTAATTCAAAAGAAACATTGTATTCAATACCCGTTAATTTTTTTAAAATGTTTTTAATTTTTTCATTTAACCCCGCTTCAAAAACACCAATAGTAATTTCTGATTTTGTTGTAATTAAACAATTGTTATCAGATACTGTATATATTTTTGTGTCACTAATATAGTAGTTATAAATTTCAGGGGAAACTGATTCATCGCGGGATAATATTTCTTTAACTTCAATTCATAATTCTTTTGTATTCATTAAATTCATCTCCAATATTGTTACCGTTATTAATTATAAATAAAAGATATGGAAAACTATTAATTTTTATTAATTTTAATCATTTTTTAATAGTTTTCCACATTAAATATTTTTTTACAATGCTTAAAAGCATTGTATTTATTGACTATTTACATCCTTTTCCACATTATTAACATTTTATGGTGCAAATTATTTTTTGCTATAATTAATATAATCCAAATTTTAATTTAAAAAAATAATTTATATACTACACCTCAATACTGCACCCCAAAAAGTAAGTAAAATAAAAAAGATTTTGCTAAATTTTTATAGGGGTGCAATGCTTATATGGCAAGAAAAGGACAAAAATATAACAAATATACATCAGAATTTATAATAAAATGAATAGGTTACAACAAGTTGGACCCATATTTATGTGGATTTTCAAATAAAATATAATTATGAAGAAAGTAGGAATATAAAAATGGGGAATAAATTCATCGGTATATGAATTTAAAAAACAAATTGTTTTACTTTATCAAAATGGCAAAACCATTCTTGAAATTTTTAAATAATATAAGGTGTCAAAATCAACTATATATCAGTTAATTGAAAAATTTCATAATTCTGGATTTTTTAAAGCAAAAGATAATCGCACTGTTGAAAAAATGAACTTTGATTGCCTTGCGAAAATAATTAATCTAATTACAAATGAAAAACAACCTTTTAAAGCAAGCGTCGCTGATAATTGGCAAAAAATAGAAATTATTAACAATAATAAAGAAAAATATTCCATGCGAAAAATTGGTCAAATAGGATCAAAATTAAAGATAGCAAAATCAACATATTACTATAAAATTAATAAATGTGGCTATGGTTGATGTTAATAATTATTAACAAGAAATTATCAATGCATTTATAATAATAATCGCCAAAATTTATGGATCTTGTAAAATTAAAGCTTTTTTAATTTTTAAAGATATTATCTTATCGCGAAGAAAAATTCACCAAATTATGATTAAAAATTAGTTAGTATCTAAATATACCAAATTAAAATATTGTAATTATAAGTTGGTGGTTAATAACGTCGAAATGAGCAACGTTTTAAACTGTTAATTTAATAATTAATAATAACACACAACCCAATGAAGTTGTTGTTAGTGATTTAACATATGTTCAAGGTGGTGCTAAATGACATTTGACATTATCCTTTGTTTGTTGATTGACTTGTTTAATCGTGAAATAATTCGCTATAGTTCTCGAACAAATAAAACAATACAACTAGTTCAAGAAACCTTTTATTCAATTACAAGACCATTAAAACAAATTACGTTATTTCATACTGACTGGAGTAATGAATTTAAAAATAAAATCATTGATAATACCTTAAATATTTTTAACACCAAACGATCATTAAGCAATAAAGGTTATCCTTATGATAATGCTGGGGCTGAAACAATTTACAAAAGTTTTAAAAAATAATTTGTCAAGAGGCAAAAATTTATAAATTTAACCCAATTAAAATACAAATTATTTAACTTTGTGCATTGATGTAACAATATTCGAATTCACGGTAGTTTAAATTATTTAACACCTGTTGAATTTATAACAAAAATCATTAATGAAATTAAACAAAAAAATTGTTGAATAGCAGCAAAACAATATAATCTAAATGCAAATACATTATAATCTTGATGATAAAATCATAAAAAGGAATTTTAAATACACAAAAGGGTCAAAAAAACCATTTGGAAAAAAAGATTTAAAATATTATAAAAAAAGGTATTAATTATTAAAAAACTCTATGACTTTTACAATTAAGCAAACTAATAATCGTCTCTTTTATTAAACAAAATTGTTGTGAATACTCAATCTAATTATTATTAGAAGTAACGGAGTTAAAACATAGTTATTGAGGTAAATATAAAAATTATGACAGTAGCAAAAAAATAAAAAAGCAATAAATGATATTGTAAAAGTCTATTAAGAAAATTTAAAACAATTTGGATATCGAAGAAGTACTAAATATTTTAAGAAAGATTATGATATAAAATATAATTCAAAAAAAATTTTTAAGGATTGTGTGTAATAATAAAATACAACCTGAATATATAATAAAAATGAGAAGAAAAATGAAGTATGAACAGAATAAAGAAAAAAGTTTATTGCAATATCCTGATTTAATTAATTGTAAATTCAATGATATAAAAACAAGGTTTTTAGTACTATATACTGATGTAACATATTTAATTTGAAAAAGGAGAAAGATATTATCAATTAACAATTATTGATGAATATACTAAAGAAATAGTTGATGTAAAGTGATCTAAATATATACAACAATAAATTAGTAATAGATAATTTAAATTATGCAATTAAAAAATAAAATTAATAAAAAAAGATCTGAATGGAATAATAATTAACCTTAGATTACGGATATCAATACACATCCATCCGCTATTTATCACAAATAAATGTTTATTTAACGGTATTATAATTTCAATAAGGAAAAATTATCACTATGCAGATAATATTGTTATAGAAAGTTTTCATTCATTACTTAAAAAAGCTACAATAAATAAGAAAATATATAATTCACATTAAGAATATATACAAGATGTTATTAAATGAAATACATGGTATTCAAATCATAAAGAAAAAGATATACTAAAAAATAGTAAATACTTTTTATTAGTACTTACTAAAATGGGCGCAGTCTCTTTATATTTTAAAAATAAAAAAAAGAAAAACAAAAAACGGGGAACAAAATGATTATCGAAATTATTTAAGTTTTAGTGGAATTTGAGAAATTGATAATCTTGATTGTGTTGATTTTCATTTGTTAGTTTTAGTAAATTGTAAATCAAAAATATTTTTTTATCATATTTTCCTAAATTGTAAAATTAAATGGGACAGTTAAACAAATAAAAATATTGTGTTAAAATCCAAATTTAAAAAAGGATAAATAACACAATGTATCAAAAAATCACAATAGAAAAATTAATTTCAATTCAACAATATCAAAATTTTAATTATTCAATCAGAAAAACAGTTTATGAAATAAATCAAAATAAAATAACTGTCCATAAAATCATAAAATTTATAAAATGTTGGCCGCTGATTTAAACTAAATTGAAATTTATGAAAATAGTAATAAAGACAAAAAAAGCTGGTTGCAAACAAAAAACATTAAATAAAATTTACTATGAAATTATTAATTATTTAATTAATTATGAACACTATTCACCAGATATTATTACAAATATAATAAGAAATATTGACAAAAATTTTATCTGTTCAAAGACTTTATTTATGTTTACCTTTTCTCGTTATAATTTTAATAAAAAAATTTATTAAGAAAAGGTAAACATAAACCACATAATAAAATAGAAAACCATAGAAAAGTTAATAATTGTTCGACAATTATTGAACGTAATATTGAATTTCCAAATATTAAAGTATGAATGTCTTTGGTCGTATAGAAAGAAATACTATAGTTGGTAAAAACCATAAAACAGCAATTATAACTTTAGCCAATATATGATTGATTTAAAACATCAATCCCGTTAGTAACTAATAATATAGAAAGCAAAGATGTAATAGAAAGTATAATAAAATTTATTTTAAACAAACCATCTGGCACAATAAAAACAATTACATTTGATTGTGATAAAGAATTTATTAGGTGAAAAAAACTTGAAAATATTTATAAAATAAAAATTTATTTTGCTAATGTTGGTTGTTCTATCCAAAAAGAATTAAACGAAAATAATAATGAAATTTTGAGACAAAGTTTACCGAAAGGAATAGATTTATCAATATTTTATCAAGATGATTTAAATAAAATAGCATTGAAAATAAATTCAATGCTAATAAATTTATTAAATTATAAAAATTCATTGGATTTAATACAAAATATTCAATAAAGTGTCCAAATATATTTACAATTCAGGTTTTTTAAAAATATTATTTTAATTATTATTTTAATTGCTATTTTTTATTAATTAATATATTATTTATCTGATTTCTTAATAATTTATATCATAAGGAGGTATTAGTATGAAAAGAACTTGACAGCCAAGTAAAATTAAACATAAAAGAACCCATGGATTTCGAGTAAGAATGGGATCATCGACAGGACGTAAAGTTTTAAGTAGAAGAAGATCGAAAGGAAGAAAAGTATTATCGGCATAATTTGTTGGTAATATACTTTATTTTCTATTTGTGTTGAAATGTTAAAAAAATTTATTGTTAAGAAAAATTATGAATTTCAGAAAATAATAAGTAATCGTTCTTTTATTAAAACTAACACTTATTTTATTTATTTAAAAAAAAATGATTTTAATTATCATCGGTTTGGAATATCTGTTGGTAAAAAAATAGGAAATGCCGTTGTTAGAAACAAAGTAAAAAGACAAATTCGAAGTATGTTAACTTTTTATTTTGCTGCAACAGAAGGTTATGATCAAATTATCATTGTTAGAAAATCATATTTTAGTAATAGTTATTTAGTTAATAAAGAAATTTTATTAAAGCAAATCAAAAGGTAAAGGAGGCGTAACAGTGAATTATCGTGATTATATTTTCTCAGACGGAAAAAGAACACGAAAACCTTGATATTCAATTGCTTGAAAATGAATAAAATTATTTTTGTATCTTTTTTTAATTATATCAATGTTATGAGGTTGTGGACAGATGATGGTTCCAAGGTATGGAACGGCGCAAATTTTAGATGTTTCTGGCCAAACAGTATATAAACCAGGAGTTTTTTTTGAAATTATTTTAGGATACGTTAATGTCGGAAAAGAACACTTTTTTCATTTTGAAAATGGACAATTTTATGAATATCCATATTTAGCAATTAGAACATGATATGATGCTTTTGTTAAAACATCATCACCTTTTTATGGATGTTTCGTGTTTCCTGTTGGTTGAATTTTAGTTAATTTAATTTATGGTTTTGGTGGTTTAGACAATGGAGCTGGAATTATTGGAGCGCTATTTTTAACTTCATTAATTGTTCGTTTAATTACTTTAATGTTTAGTTGAAAAGTTCAACGAAATCAAGACAAAATGCAGTTAATGCAAATTAAACAAGCAGAAATTCAAGCGAAATATAAGGGTTCGAGAGATCCTGTTGCAAAACAAAAACAACAAATGGAAATAATGCAACTATACCGGAAAGAAGGAGTTTCACCATTATCAACAATTGGTTCTTCCTTTTTATCAATCCCGTTTTTAATTGCAATGTATACTGTTGTTAGAGCGACACGAGAGTTAAAAATGGCAACAATTGGAAAAATTTCTTTAATTGAAAAGCCATGAGATATGATTACAAGTGGAAATTATGTTTATTTAACTTTATTATTTGTATATTTATCAATTCAAATTATATCAATGATTTTACCAACTATTTTAAACCTTCGAAAAACAAGAGTTATTACAAAAGAGCAGAAAAAAAACCGTAAACGTCAATTTATTATGCAAGGAGTAATGATTATTGTCTTCTTTGTAGTTACAATCTCAATTGCGTCGGGAGTCGCTATTTACTGGATTTTTTCAGCCTTTATTCAAATTTTACAAACATTAGGATTTCATTTTTTACGAGTTAAAAAACGAAGAAAAAAAAATAAAAATACCGATTCATTGGGACAAAAAATTAAACATTTATTTGTCCGCAAACCACATTTTAAAACAATTAATAATTTGCCAGAAGCGGTCGAAATTACAAAAACAAAACAAGTAAAAACAAATAATCATGATAAAGTTTCTTATAATCCGGTTAAATCAAAACCTAAAAAATTTAAATTCTCTTTATATAATAATAAAAAAGATAATAATTAATGATTTTAGTAAAAAACTTAAATCGTACAAAAATTTAGAGAATTTTTAAATAATTAAAATAAAAAATTTTTATAAAAATTTTTTATCAACAAAATGATTTTTTCAGCGACTGCAAGTAACTTTTTTCGAAGCTAATGATATTATTTCTTTTTGTAAAGAACATTTAAACATTATTATCAAAGATCTCTTATTTAAGAGATATATTATTATCAAAATATTATGAGATGTTTTTTTTAATACTATAATAAACAATTTGTAATTACGTTAAATATTAAAGGTTTTAAAATAAATTTTAATATTTTTGATTTTGTTTTTATTTTGGAAACATTGTTACATACTTATGTTAGTCGTAAATTTCAAAATTATTTTAAATTTATTATTATTCTTAATTATTTATTATTATTATTATTGATTATATTATGATAAATTAATATTATTTGAAGCTTTACAAAATGCTATTAATAAAATTTAAGCATTTGTATATTGTAAACCAAATTAAACACTTTGTTAGTAAAAAATTCAATATTTTCAAATTTTTAAAGATTTGATATAAAAATTAAATAATAAATACTTTTTATTTTATGGACTATTTATTAAATTAATTATTTTAAATAACGACTAAGTTTAAAAATAAGGTGTCCCAAATATATTTACAATTAAGATAATCATTAATATTTAATTTACTTGCATCTTCATCTAAATTTAATAAAGTATATTGTCTTTCGGTTGATTGTTGTGTAAATACTTGTTCAAACTTAGCTTTCACAAATTGAACCGAACTTCTATCATCAATTATATAAGCATCTCAATATTTACCAACTTTAACTTCTTTTGTATAGTAATTATCATTTTTATTATAGTTATTAAGGAATCGTGTAGATACAAGCTCCAAATTTGTATCTCTTGTTAAATTGATGATAACACTATTTTAAAGAAATGAAAATATTTTTTTAAAAAAATAAATTATTTTTAAATTGTTATTATTTTTAACATATTTTGACACACTAAAAATAAATTTATTAATTTTAAATAATAAAAATTTACTTAATATTTTGTAAAAATATTGCTTTTGCACTTATTCAATTCAAACACGATCCAAGTTTATCATTTATAACATTAACTATTCAATCTATCATTTTTTGACTAACATTATTAAAATCAGTTCCCTTTTTTGGGGAGTCAATATCTAAATTCGCTGTTCATATGTTCAATTAATGGTTTTTGTTGTGGTTTACCAGGATCACAAAAATAAACTTGTGTTTCAGTAAATATTTCCATTTCTCTTCATTTACTAAATTCTTTGCCTTGATCTGTAATAATTCCTTTCATTTTACCTACTAAATTATTATTTATAACAATATCTTTAAATTTTGTTATAATTTCGATAGCACTATGATTTTTTAATTTCATTGCAAAGTAATTATTACTTGACTGTTAAAATAATACCAAACAACTATAATGATGGTTTTTTCCACAATAATATCCATTTCAAATCAACCAACACTAGAAACTTTATTTTCAATATCTCAAATTGATTTAAAATTAATTAATTTTCCATTATTATCAGGTTTTTGTTTTGTTTTATATTTTTTACCATGATGAGGCAAATTTTGTTTTATTAATTATAATTTTCCTAAGAGAATTAATTTATATAAAATTTTAACACAAGCAGGAAATTTAACACCAAATTTTATAAAATATCGATGAATAATTTGTGTTGATTAATCATTAAAAATATTAAATCGTAAATTTAATCATTCTTTCTGTTTTTTTGTAAATTATGGCGCTTTTTTAATAAACTTTTTACGATTTTGTTTATAATCTTTTTGTATTTTATAAGGAGTATAATCTTCTATCTTTTTAAATCACTTAATTTATTTTTTAATAGTATTAATATCTCTTCTCGTTTGTATTGCTATTTCTGATAAATTAATTGTGCCGTTTTTTTTACAATTATCAGATAACAATAAATCATTAAACAAATCTCGCTCATTAAATTTTACATGTGTATATTTTTTCATATCTTTGTATCTCCAATTTTTTTATTTTAATTTATTTATACACTATTTTTTTAAAAAGATATTGACAAAAAATTTAAGGATTATATGATTTATATAATTAAATTGTAACAAGTAATAAATTTGTATCTCTATTACTTGTATTACAAAATAAAGGAGTAAAGTAATTTACTTTTTTTATTTTGATGTAAATTATATATAATAAAAAAATCGTTTAGGTTATTTAATACATTTTTATAGTTTTTAATTACTCCTTTATTTAATCATATTTATTAAATAATAGCAATTTTAATATGCAAAAAGGAGTAAAAGTGAAAAAATTTAATCCAAAAACAGCAAGTTTACGAACATTTGATCGTAAAATAGAGCAGTTTTGATGTGATAAATTACTTATATAATATTCTATACTTTGAATGATTTAACCAATAAATTCAACCTTTTTAAAAAGTGAATATATGATAGTTTTACGCGAGCGAAAGATAGTTCCTTTACTTGAAAAACAAATTGATAAAATAGAAAGTGAACTTATTGAACTTATTAAACAAATGGTTAAAACACCATAAGGCACTAAGTTATATTGACAGTGTGCATTTAATCATAAATATTCACTGCAAGAAAAACAATCGGAACAAGAGTTAAACTTAAATAATCAATAACCAATAATTATTAATTTACAAACGGATATCAAAGATATTAAAAAGAAAGTGATAATAATGCTTAATCATTTTACTTATTTGTTAGAAAATCTTTATTGGTTATTACAAAATAGTATTATTGGCAATAAATATCCGCATTTACTAAGAAATATGAATTAGTTAATTAAATTAATCAAATTGGTACACAACGTAGTTGTTAGACTATATCAAATATTAAAATGTTTGGTTGAATTATTAAAAATTAATTTATTAATTAAAGAATCAATTTGTATAATTGCTAGTGTGTATTGGAGTAAAGATTTAAAAGATATTATGTTTAAAAATATATGAAATATGTTATATGAAAATCATATTCCTTATACTATTAATTTATCAAAATTTACTTTTACTTTATCAAACGGTAGCAAAATTTATTGTAAAGGTTTACATTCACAAAATCGGAAAGAAAAATTAAAAGCATTTGTTGATTTGAATAAATATAAATTAGTTATTGATTGAAGGGAATAATGTGACCAATTTCAAAAAAAGATTTAAGTGATTTAGATTTTGTTATTAGTGGTTATAAAAATAAAATAACAATTAATACATGTAATCCTGAAAGTTTAAAACGATATATTGTTGGTTATTGTAATGAATTATTATCTTTTAATGAAGAAATAATTCATAGTAAATATGAAAAAATTAAATATATTAAAAAATAAAATATGAAAATTATTATTCATTATTCTAGTTGAAAACTTAATTATTAATTATCACAAGATAAAGTTAATGATCGATTAAGATTGTAACAATTGGATATTGAAAGAACAAAAGTATGGAGTTGAGGATTGTCTGATAATGCTACTAGTCCAAAAGACATACCACTACTGCTAGTTTTTGATTATATAATTCTCATTTTGATAAAAAAGAATATAAAATAGCAGAATATACTCATTCAAATACTACACAGCAATTTAAAATTGAATTAGAACAAGTAAAAGATATTTTATAGTTTTTTTATAACAATAAATTAAATCAATACTTTAATTTAATACAATAAGGAATATCAATTAATGTTGACAACAGTTCTTATTCAACATTACAAAGTTTAAATCAAAAGAAATATAATTACTCTTTTGGGCAATATATGACATTTAAACCAGCACAAAAACAGAAATTTAAAATAAGACATCGTATTGAAACATTTACAATGTTGATAAATATAAACCAATTAAAATGATTATGAGAAAAATGTTCTATAAGTAAAACACAATATGAATTAATTAAATGATAAGATAAATCAAATGCCAGAGAAGAAAAATACTAGACTTATATGGTGATATATTTGATAGTGATTTTTATACTTTACATTTTGAATTAATATCAATGGTTAAACATAATAGTTCAGCAGATTATAAATTATAACAACAAAGGGAGTAAATAACTTAATTAAAAGCCTAATTGTAAAGTTAAGTGCAACTAAATTATTTTTCTAACCAAATATTCGATTGGTGAAAGATAATTTAGTATTTTTCTTGGTCTATGGTTTAAAGACAATATAAATTTATGAACTGCATTTTTCGTGGTATTTGAAAAATTAAATTTTTTAGGAAATTTTTCTCTAATTAACCCATTAGTATTTTCATTAGTACCTCTTTGTCAGGGTGAATATGCATTAGCAAAATAAATTTTCACATTTAAATTTTTTTCAAGTTGTTGTCAATTAGCAAATTCTTTACCTCTATCAAATGTTATAGTTTTAACAAGATTATTTGGAAGAATTGATAAATAATGGCTAATGTTTTCGTTAATAACTTTAGTAGTTCTATTTTCAACTAACATTGCTAAAGTAAATCTTGATGTTCTTTCAACTAAAGTTATTAAACATGATTTACTTTTACCTCGCGATGATACTATAGTATCACCCTCTCAATGGCCAACAGTTATGCGATTATTAACATTAACATTTCGTTCTTTAATTGATTTACCATTAAATTTACCGCGATTTTCTTGAGATTTTCGTTTCTTACCTTTTCTTCTTAAATTTTTATTAGTAACCTTTTCAAGTAATCCAGAATAAATTCAATTGTAAATTGTTTTAAAACTAATAATTCATTCTTTATGAAAATTTTTAATTCTTCCATAAATTTGTTCAGGCGATCAACCTAATAATAATTTTTGTTGTACATATTTTACTAATTCTCTATTTTTAAACTTATGAAAATAAACATGTGATTGTTTTCTATTTTCTGCTTTATTTTGTGCAATTAATGAAAAATAATGATTATTATCTTTATTTCTATTAACTTCTCGAATAATAGTACTAATACTTCGATTAAGATTTTTAGCTATTTCACTAATTTTTAATTTAAATTTCAATTGATTCTCAATATAAATTCTTTCATCTATGCCAAGATGTTTATATCCCATATAAAAAACTCCTTGCTTTAATTTTTCTAAAATAAACTTAGCATCATGAAATTTTTATATGAAATTTTTTGCAATTTTATTTATTTGCACTTACAAGTATAATTTAGCAATTAAAAATTGTAACAAAGTATTAATTTATTTTAATAATATTGTGCTTTTAATTAAATTTGTTATTTCGGGTTCAGAACATACATAAGATTCTTTGTCACGACGGTTAAGTTCTTTAATAATATTAGTAAATAATTTAAGTTTATTGCTTTCGCTTTTTGTTTTATGGATTTCGTTAGATATTTTTAAATTAACTCGATAAAGTAATATTATTCTTTTTTGTTGTCACCATCAATTTCAAAACCTAATGCCATTTATTTTGGTTGAATATTTGATTTTTCAAATATAATATTATTTTTATCTTTTATTAATCCAAAAATTTCTTCTAAAAATGTATCACTTGGTTTAATAACAGTTAATGTTCCAGTATAACCTTGATTAGAATGAGCAATATAATAGGGAATATTATCAGCATAAATAGTAGTTGTATTTTCAGCAATATTTAAAGCTAAACTGGTAGCACCTTTAATTGCTTTTGGTGTTTCATAACTGATTTTATTATCTATTGTTTTAATAATTGCATAATGAACATTTGAAAGTCCAAACTCAATTAAATTATCTTTGTTCATATTTTTTCTCCTTTTAATTAATTTCTTGTATTAATTAAATAAACTTCATATATTGTTATATAAATTTTTTCACTATTTAAATAATAATTTTGTATTTTTTTGAAAATAATTTTATTATTTTCAAATATTTGTTCTAATTCTTCTTCTAATAAAAATTATTTATTGTGTAAAAATTGATACTTGAATTACTTGTTTTTTTACATATGAAATATTATTTGTGTATAAAATACTTTGATCAGTAATATCATAGTATGTAATGTAATTTGATAAATTATTATCATCTATTTTACCAAAATTATAAAAAATAGGTATTTTAAAATAATTTTTAGAAATTAACCTGTTTATTAATTTTAAATTTTTTTATATTTAGTAACTCATTTAATTTTAAACTCCATTTTTAATAATATTTTTTATATTTTATATAAACTCATTAATATTGTTGTTATATGTGATCCCCACATAAACGGTCGCGCCATAATTTGCGTACCAGACCAATAATATCTTACGCCAAATTAAATTAAATGAACTATTTGATATTTTTTCTTTGCTCTTATGTAAGCAATTATTTAATTTTTATTTTCTTTAATTTATAAAATAAAATAATTTCGTAAATTATTTTTATTGTTTTTGCTAATCGGAACTTTTTCTTTTATTTATGCTAAAATTTTATTTATGGTTATTAATAACTTAATTTTTTATCTTATTTTTAATATCAAATGTATATTGTTGTATACCCTAAGCTTAATTGCGTTGGTTAATTACTTTTTTGCATTTGTTTTGAAATTTCATATGCTTATTTTTAATTGTAATATTTGTATTAATTTGCATTTTAGCTAAAAATCCACCATCTTTTTTACTTTTTAAGTAAGCAATTCCAATTGAATTTTTATGTTCATGACCTCATAATAATGGGACTGCTGGTGTGTTTTTAATAGTTTCAATAAAGCTTATTTTCATCAGTAATGTCACCGTGATAATCAATAACATTATATTTATTGGCAATTCCGATTATTTCTTAAATGCCATCGTCATTTGTTTGTGAAATATTTTTTACTTTAAAATTAATTTTTTTATTAATCTCGTTATTAATTGTTTTGTTAACTTTTATCTCCTATATTTTTATTTTTAAGTTGTTCTCGTTCTTACCAATCAGAATTTTTTGTCATTATATAAATATATAATCCCTCAACACTTTCATATCCTTCTTGATTTCTAACTTCATTCGAAGATAAAAAACTATGTTCTAACATTTTTACGTAATATGCTTTTTTATCTTGTAAATTTCCTAATAGTATTCGTTTTTCTGAAAATGATATATAGTTTCCCAATTATAATTCTTTTTTGCTGAAAATTTTAAAACTAAATTATTGTTCTCATTGTATTAATAATTATTGAATAACATAACTAACATAACCTTGATATTACTCTGGGTTATATTTTCCATTAACAATTTCATAAGCAACATTATAAAAGTTATAAATATTATTTCGATATTGTTCCATTTGTTCTTTATTTAAGTTAAAAATATTACAATATACTTCTTGAAAATCTATACCATTATTTAAAATGGCAAAACCGCAATATTTATTTTGTAAATTATTATCTACAAATTATTTTAATTTTTCTTGTAATTATTATGGTGCAACTATATTATTAACTTTTAATATACCTTTAAAATTACCTGATTGTTTTAAATTATTAATTAATGAATTAATCATTTATTCTAGTAATTTTGTTAAATATTCTATATGATTTATTTGTAATTTCACCGAATAATCCTTTATTATAAAATTTTCGTAAATGTATTAAATTGTCATATGGTAATAATAAATTTGTATTATTTAAATAAAATTTTATAAAATATTGATTATTTTTATCGAATAAAATTTCTAAAAAATCATCCTAAATAAGAATTAAATAATTAATTTTGTCACTTTATCATTGAATATAAATAAAAGTATTTCCTTGTAAAAACAAATTTTTTGTTAATTTATTATAAAAATCATAAGCACTCATCCCTAAATTTGGTTTAACATATAATAAATATTTTAAATTATATTTATTTGTAGTTTTAATATTTTATTTTTCAACACATTGTGGTATTTCTTTTAACTGTTCAATATCTCTTACTATTTGATTAATTGTGCTTTTAACAACATAAATTTCATAATTATTAGTAAAATTTTAATAAAAAAGTTTTAAAGTCACAATTAATATACATAAAATTTTGTTTTTTGGATAAATTATTATTTATTTTTTTCTTAAATCACAAAATAATTTTATTACCCCCTTACTTAAACCAAATAATTTAAGTCATCACGATGATAGCATCATTATTTAAAAAAATACAAGTCTTTATAAAAATGTAATTTAAAATGAGTTAATAATTAAAATTTTTTCCTATATTTGTTTGATAAATTTTAAAATTTTGTTCGTGTATTTGTATACATTTTATAAGCAAATAATAGTACCATAAAACCATCAATCCTTTTGTGTGAACTTTTTAAATTAACATAATATTTTCTTTGCTATATGTTATAAGTTTTGTGTTATCTAAATTTCATTTAAAAATAGGGTGATTATTATAAATGATTTTATAATCATAAAATAATGGAGCAATCGATTTTATTAATGGTAATATTGTATACATACCATTTGTTACAATTTCTGTTATATTATAAAAGTCATTTTGTTCTAATTTTTCTTTTATATAATCTGCGTAATATCTGTTATATCAAATTTTTACACAAATTAAATTATATTTTTAATAGTTTCAATAATATAATCAATTATTTCATCTCTATTCACAACGGATCAAAGCGTAAAAGTTATGTATCTTTGTTTTTCTCAAACATAATATAAAACTTTGTCTTCTTTTTTATTTTCATAGGTTCTTTCTTGGGAAATAAAAAATGTGGCAAAATAAAAAAATAATCAGTTTTTTTCGGGTATTAAAATTACAACAGCAGTTAAGTCCATTGTTTGTGATAAATCAATACCAATATTACAATATTTATTTTTTAAATAATCTTCTAAATTAACATTTTTATTATTTTTTCTTGTAAAAAGCCAAAATTAAATAATGAAGCTTCTTGCAGTTAGACAATATTACAATGGCGAGTTAAAAACTTGGTTGTTGTAATGGTTGATTAATTGCTGTTTGTCATTTTTATTTTAATTTTTCAATATTTTTATAAATACTAAGATTTGGATTTGCTTTATGTAGATTTTTAAATTTTTTTCATTAATTAAAATTATCTAATTAATATATTCAAGGTAAAAAATTATCGTTTTGATAAATATTATTTAATACTTTTTCAGCATATTTATATCTCTCATCATAAATATTTTCACGAGTACTTCTACTTGTTATAATTAAAAGAATTAATGTATTTTTTCTTTTTGATATTACTGATTTAATAACATCATATAAGTCTCTTTTCATAACTGCCAATTCATCTAAAATTACTACATATGGATTTAAACCATCTAATGTTTTATCTTATGATGCTAATGGTTGAAAATGTGATCAATCTCTTAAAAATTATATTTTTTCCCTTGTTATTTTTAATTTACTATTTAATCATTCTTCTTATTTAACCATGCTTTTAATTTCATCAAAAATAATTTTTAATTGTTCTTTTTTTGTTGCAACCGTATATATACTTGCTCTTTTTTTGTTATTAGATAACAAACATTTTTAAAAAAGCAGATACTAAGGTTGATTTACCATTCTCTCTTACCAATAACTAATAATTATTCTTTAAATCTACGAATATTAGTTTCTTTTTCATAAAAACAAAATTATGCTTCTGTAAATGTTTTTTGTAATAATTCTAATTTAAAATTTTGTCCCGCATATTCGCCAATTAAAAGATGACAAAATATTTCTATAAAAATTATTGCACCGCTTGCTTGTTTTTTATTAAAATAAAACCTTTTACTATTTTTTAATTAATTAACTAAATTAGATACTATCTTTTTAATTTTCAAACAAACAATATTTTTGTTTTTTAATTAACTCATTATATAATTCTAAATTAATTTTTAATATTTATCGTTTTTTCCATCATAAATTATTTTTCTTATAATTTTAGAACTTCATCTAATAAATTATTATTTGTTTGGAATATAGGCGATACTTTATTTTTTTCATTGCTTTCTTTTATTCATTTTTCAATAATTATATAATGACTTTTATAATTTTTTAACATTGCATTATATTCTGGCAAAATTGGATTTTTTGTCTTTTATTACCACGAATATTTTCAACATCAATATAATAATTATCTAATTGACGAATTTTTTTGTCCATATCATCAATTAATCATTCAATTTTACAAAATATTTTAAGGAAATTAATTTTTGATTTATCTAATTTGACATTATTATTAATTAATATTTTTTTATAATCTTTAAAAAGATTATTTATTTCTTTTTCGCCTTTTAAATTTAGTTCATTTTCGTTTAAAATAGCTTTATTTTTATTCATTTTTGGATTATTTTTTATCAATTTTTTATTGTTTTCTTTACTTTCAATTAATAAAATCCCTTATTTAAAAATGTTTTTTTATTATTTTACATAATTTATTTCATCACACCATAAAATTTTTACCTTTTGTTGGTGTGCACGTGCCCTGCCCCTTGGTAGCCCACCCAAGATACCTTTAAAATAAAGGCACAATATGGGGTTAAATAAAAATATAATTATATATTTAAAAATCACTGATATAATACCGTCAATTAAATTGTTTGTCAAATTAAATAATTAAAAATTATATATTTTTTTAATTTATTAAATGATAAAGCAAAATTGCTAATTGAAAGTTCTTTTTATTATTTTGCTAAAATTAAAATTCATAAATAGTATCATAATTATTTAATAGTTTATATTTTTTTATAAATTGTGGATGTTCAATTATTGTATAATTAATTTTTTCTATAATTGATGATATATTTTTATCTTTTACAAAAATAATCAATTATGATTTTGTATATATTCATGTTAAATAACTTTGGAATTGATTAATTGCATAAAACAATTGTTTTTTTATGTTAAATTTTACATTCAGATATAAATATATTTTAATTATTATATTTTAGCAATATATCTGTTTTTCCATTTATATTAAATTCTTCAGCCGTTACAGGTACTTTAAAATTTAAAGAAAGTATTAATAAAATATAATATCTAATTGTTTCTTCGTTTTTATTACGATAAATACTTGGATATTCTTCCGTTCTTTTTCCAAATCAATAAATTATAATTAATATTTGTAAATAAAAATATACAGAAATTATTGGATCTAAATTAAAGTCATTTTTAATTTCTGGTAATTTAATTGATATTTTTTCTTTATTATTTATTGGATATACTGAAAATGTATTATTATCCTTATTTTCTATTTTTATTAATGAACAATTAAATTTTTTAAATAAGTTGTTATTGTTTTTAATTTTTCTTTTTGTTATTAAAAATATTTTTAATATAAGATTTTAAATTATTGTTGTATGAATCAACTTTTTTATATTGTCTATATAATATTTTTAATAATCTTTTATTTTCATTAATTTTATCATTAGAATAATTTACATTATTTTCTTTTCACTCAACAACAAAATAAATTTCACTATTACTTATTTGAATTTCATATTATGACATTTTTTGAGAAATATAATATGTTTTAAATAATTTTGAATCACCTTCATGTGGTATACTAATTTTTACCATTGTGGCAATATATTCACATGTGCTTGAATTTGAAATTACATCAAACGGAATCAGAATTATTTTTTTCTCCTTATAATTTTTTTAAAATCAATTATCAAAAAATAAGTTAATAGGTTTTATTTCATATTTTATAAATAAATATTCAATAATATTATTTTCATCAACATTTAAAATATAATTATCTTCGTAATTATTAATTTCATCTTTAATATTTTAATATTAATTATTAAAAAGATCATGTAAAACTATATTTTTAAATGGTATCATTTTAGTTTTTCACCTCAAATTTATTAATTATATTATATAACATTTGCTCAGTTTCCTTAGAAAATTGCCTTTTATATGTAATTTACATATTATATTTTTTAAATTATCAAAATAAGAATTAATTATATACCCCATTATTTTATCTGACATTTCTTTATTTATTTTTTTCATTTTATTTTTTCTCCTATATTTTTAACAATTATATTAATTATTAAATTTTTTTATTTTTTATCACATTTTTTGTATCCTAAATAAAAACCATTATCTCAATAATTAGGATTATTAATATTTTCTAAATCTTCTAGTAATTGTTTTAATTCTGTTTATGTTAATTTTCGTTGTTGTATTTTATTATTTTCATAATGATTATTATATTTATTTAGTAAGTTATTATTATAATCATTGTTATTCTGTGAATTAAAATAATTTTTATTTTCTTTTTTTAATTTTTCAAAATATAAAATTAAATTTTTCCCCATAATATTATCACTTTTATTATTAATGTTACTATGGCTACATATTTTTTATTTTCATCAATTTTTAAACTAAAATAATTTTGATAACTTAATAAACTTAAATAATTTTTATCTAAAACAACATAATATTTTTGATTTTTTATTAAAATATGGATTATTATTATTTATTTCTTGTAAAATTAAATTTTGATTTAAATAAATTATTTTTATCATATTAATTTCGTTTTTTATATTTTTTTATTTGCTTTTAATTTGATTATTTAACTTTAAATCTGCCATAATTAAATTTCATCTAATTCCATATTCATAATTAAATTATCAATATATTAATATGCACTTTCTTTTGAATGACATTTTTCAAGTGCTTATATTAAATAAATCATCTTCTGTATAAACATAACAATTTTCATTTTTTCACATATTATTCAGTTACTTATTATTTAATGTTGTTGTTTTATAAATAAATAATTGTAGTTAATCATTCTTGCTCATTTTCAAAATTAGTGATATATTTTGTTTTTTCTAATGTATAAAGGAATTTCGTTTTTAAACCACCATACTTACTTTTCATTACTAATAATTATCTTTTATTTATAATTTATCACCCCATAATCTGTTTCTTCATATTATAAATAGTTAATTATTAAACATTTAACCCCATCAATTTCATATCATTTTAAATTTAAGTTAAATTCTACTGGCATTTAAAAATAACCCAAAAACATTGAACATTAGGTAGAAAGAATTGGAAGGAATAAGAAAGTCATTGAATATGTTACAACAAGTTGGACCATATTTATGTGGATTTTCAAATAAAATATAATTATGAAGAAAGTAGGAATATAAAAATGGGGAATAAATTCATCGGTATATTAATTTAAAAAACAAATTGTTTTACTTTATCAAAATGGCAAAACTATTCTTGAAATTTTTAAATAATATAAGGTGTCAAAATCAACTATATATTAGTTAATTGAAAAATTTCATAATTCTGGATTTTTTAAAGCGAAAAATAATCGCACTGTTGAAGAAAATTGACTTGATTGCCTTGCGGAAAGAATTAATCTAATTACGAATGAAAAACAACCCCTTAAAGCAAGCAGTGCTAATGGTTGATAAAAAATAGAAATTATTAACAATAATAAAGAAAAATATTCCATGCGAAAAATTGGTCAAATAGGATCAAAATTAAAGATAGCAAAATCAACATATTACTATAAAATTAATAAATGTGGCTATGGTTGATGTTAATAATTATTAACAAAAAATTATCAATGCATTTATAATGCTAATCGTAAAATTTATGAATCTTGTAAAATTAAAGCTTTTTTAATTTAAAAAGATATTATCTTATCGCGAAAAAATTCACCAACTTATGATTAAAGATTAGTTAGTATCTAAATGCACCAAATTAAAATATCGTAATCATAAGTTGGTGGTTAATAACAACGAAATTAGCAACGTTTTAAACCGTGAATTTAATTAATAAACAACCCAATGAAGTTGTTGTTAATGATTTAACATATGTTCAAGTTGGCGATAAATAACATTATCTTTGTTTGTTAATTGACTTGTTTAATCGTGAAATAATTGGCTATAGTGTGTCGAGACAAACAAAACAGTATAATTAGAGCAAGAAACCTTTTATTCAATTACAAGACCATTAAAACAAATTACGTTATTTCATACTGACTGGAGTAATTAATTTAAAAATAAAATCATTGATAATATCTTAAGTACTTTTAACACCAAACAATCATTAAGCAATAAAGGATATCTTTATGATAATGTTGGGGCTGAAACAATTTACAAAAGTTTTAAAAAATAATTTGTCAAGAGGCAAAAATTTATAAATTTAACCCAATTAAAATACAAATTATTTGACTTTGTGCATTGATATAACAATATTCGAATTAACGGTGGTTTAAATTGTTTAACACAATGTTGAATTTAGAAAAAACAACAGTCCATATAAAAAGTGTCTTAAAAATTGTTGCCAATCCAATTTATTTATTTCTTTTTATTTATCTTTTTAAATAAATATAAAATCCCTTTGTTGGTTAATATTTTGATATTTAGTAAATAATGTATTTTATTTTAGTATTTATTCATTTCGCCGCCTGCTAACCACCATAGTGAAGCGGGGCGGCGGCTATAAAGTTATTTAGACATAGTTTATTATCCCCCGCGGAAGTAAAAAAAAAATTACTCAGTTATTAATTACGCTTCATCCATCCCTAGACAACTTTATATAAAGAAAATAACCTTTTTGAGTTACAATCATCTTGTTTTTTAGTGTCCGGTATTGTTTTTTTGGTTTAACAACACTCTTTTTATGAAAACAAGTCAAAAAACACATGCTATGACATTTCGCAAGTGATTAATCTTGTCGATAATTAAAGAAATAAATAGGAGAGTAAATCCATCTATTTCACACTTTCTTTAATTATTCGTGTCATAGATGAGTTATCAATCTTTAAGCATTAAAATATTAATTTTGATAGTTGCATTATTGATCGAATAACACCTTTATTTGAAATGATTTATAAAAATATCGTTTATTTTGTGTATGGAAAACAGAATTTAATCTGTTTTTATAATAAAAGTTCGGTTGTATAAATAAAAGTATGGTAAAAATATAAAAGTTAAAAATTAATTAATGTAAAAACAATAAATATTTGAAATAGTGAAATGGCAATATCCTTTTTAATTAGTTATAATCATTTAACTTCTTTGTTTTAATTAATTTTAATAAATATATTATTAAAATTAAAGTATTACCATTTCACTATTTCAAAACACTTTTAAAAACTTAATGGCACACTGAAAAATACTGTTAACTGTTCTTTGAAAAATTAATAGTATTTTTCAGTGTGCCATTTTTTACTATTTTGCATATTTTTAATGTGTCAAAATTTATTTTTACTATATATTTAATATATTTATTTAAAAGACAGAGAGGTAAATAGATAAAAAAGAAAAATATTAATATTTTTCTCACCCTATCAATCATAAATAATTAGTTAATAACAAAATTAATATATTTGTTAATAAATATATTAAAGTAAAAGTAATGCCTAATTGTAAAGTTAAGTGCAACTAAATTATCTTTCACCAATCGAATATTTGGTTAGAAAAATAATTTAGTTGCACTTAACTTTACAATTAGGCTAATATTAAAAATAATCAAACTATTTAATATTAAATAACAAAAGGAAGAAATAAGAAATATGAAATTAATAAATATAAAATAATTAATAACTAAAAATGATATTGAAGATGAAAAAATAAACATAAGGAATTCACTTAATGATTATTTAAATTATTTGAAAGATTTTATATCAAAAATAACTTATAAAAATAATATTGATTATTTTAATTCTTTACAAAATAAAATTATTAATTACATAATTAAAAATAAAAACAATGCAGATAATGGTGGCGAATTAAAGTCTATTTTAAAAATGTAAGAAAAAAAATACTTAAATTCACTTTCTTAATCAAAAACTATTTTAAATTAAGTAAGAAGAATTTTTATTTTTATTTGCCTAATTGTAAAGTTAAGTGCAACTAAATTATCTTTCACCAATCGAATATTTGGTTAGAAAAATAATTTAGTTGCACTTAACTTTACAATTAGGCAAATAAAAAAAAAAAAAAAGAAAATAATTTATGAAAGTTTTTTTTGTAAAAGATGGAACAAATTCGGATTGTATAGATACAGGTATTACCGAGACAAGTGAATAATCATTTGATGATTTAAAGTGGTCATCAAATAAGCAATTTTTATTTTATTTTCCAAACAATGAAAATATTTTAAATAAAATAGCAAAATATAATATTTTTAATTTAAATAAGTTTTTATAATTAGAAAAATTTACAATAGAACCGCAACCAGAATTAAAAAATTTAGCTGATGTTAAAAAATATATTGAAAATATTAAAAATAAAAAAATATTAAAAATATAATTTTACCCATTATAAATAAAACTGCTAAATTAGATAAAAAATTAATATCTTTGATTCTTCTAAACAAGAATTACAACAAAGCAAATATTCGCACGTCATAGAATTTGATATTAATAAAAATACAAATATTTTAGATTTAAACAAAATAAAATTAGGCGATAAATTTATTTTATATTTTAATAGCAAATAATATGAAACAATATTATTTGCAATTCAATATGAAAATAACAAAAATACCATTCATTTAGTATTCGGAAAAGCGTGACTTAATTTTGATGATATGTTAAAAACAAAAATATTTAATTTTAATAGACAATTTTAATTATTGACAGTATCATCACATTATAAAAAAGAGGTAAAAATATGTTTTTAGATAAAAAATGAAAATTAAAATACGAAAACTTTAATAAAAATTGTTTTTCATCACACAATAAACAAGAGTATTTTTATAATAATATTTCCCAAATAATAAAAAAGAAGAATTTTAATCTTAAAAGATTTAAAATTTTAATTTATTGATTATTAATAATTAAATTTGTTTTTAAAAAATATGTGATTTTTTTAAATTTTTTATTTTCATCGTCTAAATTTTCACAATTTAAATCAATAACATTTAATTTATCACTATTTAAATTATAAAAACTGAATTTTATAATTTTTTCATTATAAATAACAATATTATTTAATTTTTATAAATTAGTATTAAATATTTCTTTTTAATTTATTATTACCAGAATATTATTTTTCTTATTAATTTAATTTAATTTAATTTTATTCTTATACTTAATAATATCATATTTATTTTTATAAATGATTTTAATCGTTTTTTTATTTGACATTATATTTTAATGACGGTATGATAACACACGAATAATGAGGTGAATAAAATTGGCAGTCGTATGGGAAAAACATTTAATAACCATAATATCGAAGCAGTAGGTGACACAAACATACAAAATTATTTTTTATCAAATAACAGCGAAGACATAGTTGGAATTATTAAAAATAATGACAAAGTATTTTATACTAAAAATAATAACAAAATAACTTTTAATCAAAACTATATTTTAATTTATGGCAGATTATTATAAATTGAAGAAAATACAGAAATAGAATTAATTAAACCCAGCAATCAAAATAAAACTTATTACGGATATGTAATAATAAAAGTTAATTTAGAACAATCTAATCCAGTTAATTTATAAATTAAATACAATAACGGGTTAACTCCAAATTTACAAAATGACAATCTAATTAATAAAGAAAATAGCATTTATGAAATATCATTAGTTAGTTATCAAGCAACATCAAATAATATTACAAATATTAAAGAAATAATAATACCCTATAACACTTTTAAAATCACGGTCCAAATTGTAATTCAAAACCAAATAAATCATTAATTAAATCGTGCAGTGCTTCTAAATTAAAATATAAACACATAATAGCTATAATTGTTAAAATTAAAAATACTAACATCACAATCAAAACTATTGCTCAAACAGGTAATTTTCGTTTGCTTGTTTCTTCTTCATATTTTAATGGTGTTTTAATAGAATCCATTTTGTTCAAAACATTACTATTGTTATTAAAAACATCCGGTGGGGTAAAATCAGAAGCAGAACTAAAACTTGGCGTAGCATTAAAATCTGGTGTTAAATCAAAATTTGAAGTTCCTTGTCCAAAATTTGAATTTAATCCAAAAGTATTTCCACCACCAAAATTATCATCAAAATCACAATTAAGTGGTTGTGGTTGTTGTTGTTGTATTAAACCAGGATTCATAGAGGTAAAACAACGACCATTATCTTGCGTTTGGTGTTTTTCATATTCTTGACCAGGAGAATGTTGTTGCATTTCTTGTTGTCATACTTCTGATCCAACCATTAGTGGATAAGTTAACACCCCCAGGATATTGTGACATTTGCGGATAACCTATCATAATTGGGAATTGGGGCATCATTGGATATGGAAACATTTGTGGATAACCCATCATCATCATTGTATTGCCAACCATTGGCATCACAAATGGTTGATAAATAATCGGTTGATAAACCGGTTTATTATGTTGCGGTTTCATTGCTGTGCTATTAATTCCTAATTTTTGTGAAATATAAGAAGAATTAAACGGCGGATTAGCTTCGTTTTGAAAATCATTTGGATTATCAGGAACTTTAATTGGGTCAGTTAATGGAGTTACCGTTGTATTTTGGTTTGCAAAATTATTATTCCCGAATTCATTTGGCAATCCAAATGAATTAAAATTATTTTCGTTCTCCACATTAAAGTTTGGTTCATTATTGTTCATATTACACCTCCATCTAACTCAATATGCAATCTGTTCAATTTATTTATAAATGAATTATATCATATATTTGGTTAAAATTAAAGTAAAATATTGTCATAATTCTTGTAAAAATATATAACTAATTCTTATTTTTTAACTTGAAAATACACTTAGTCATTTTCGTTAATTTCATTAAAAAGACGCCCTGTACGATGAACCCCAAAAACAATTATTGTTAGGTTATTTTTTTTTATTTTTATATTAAAAAACATAAATTTATTTGAATTATTGATCGGATAATACCTTTATTTGAAGGGATTTATAAAAATAAACTTTATTTTATGTAGAAAAAACAAAACTTAATCTATTTTTATGATAAAAGTTCTAAAATTAAAGATACCATCCATCAATAATTCAACTTTTAAACTTAATATTTTAATGCTTAAAGATTGATAACTCATCTATGACACGAAGAATTAAAGAAAGTGTGAAATAGATGGATTTATTCTCCTATTTATTTCTTTAATTTTCGGCAAGATTAATCACTTGCGAAATATTATAGCATGTGTTTTTGGGCTTGTTTTCATAAAAAGAGTGTTGTTAAACCAAAAAAACAATATCGGACACTAAAAAACAAGATGGTTGGAGCTTTCAAAAGGTTATTTTCTTTATATAAAAGTTGTCTAGGGATGGATGAAGCGTAATTAATAACTAGGTAAACTATTTTTTTGTTTATTTATTCCTCCGTATGGGGAGTAAACTCTGTCTAAATAGCCGCCCTCCCCCTACCAGCCGCCCGATCACTACCAGAGTGAATAGGACGGCGAAGTGAATAAATACTAAAATAAAATACATTATTTACTAAATATCAAAATATTAAACAACAAAGGAATTTTCTGTTTATTAAAAAAATAAAAATAAAGAAGGAAAATATTATGGAAGAATATAAAAATAAATATATTAATAAAAATTGAAATGAAATAACAAAATTATTTAATTTAGTTAATTATGCCTAATTGTAAAGTTAAGTGCAACTAAATTATCTTTCACCAATCGAATATTTGGTTAGAAAAATAATTTAGTTGCACTTAACTTTACAATTAGGCTAATAAAAAAACAAGATTAATAATAATTCTGTAACAGAAGGGATATTGTGATAATTAAATGTTATTAACTATATTTTTTTATTAAAACAGATAGTTATGATTATCTCTGTCTATGTAATATTATATATGTTTTTTGTTTTTTGAGATATACAATACAGTTTTACTTCATAATGATACCCGCCCATTAAAATAATGTCAAATAAATAATTAAACAATATACCGTTATTAAACATTTTAAATTCCATATGAGGGGTTAATTTATATTAATTAAATATAATTAATATATATAATATCAATAGATCTTGATTAATAAATAAATAAAAAGTTTCAATATAAGAAAGGATAATATAAAAATTAAAAGACTTTTAAGTTTATTAAGTGTATTAACAATTAGTTTAAATGTAATATATGCCATGGTACGGTTTTTCGCGCAATTACTGCTGCTTTAAAAGTTATTACTTATACAACAAATGTATTGGTGGTGAAATATAGGACAACAAAATAATTTTATGACCAGTATTCTTTTTTTTTAAATTAGAAGCAACAAATTAATTAAAAGTAGATAAATTAATTAATAAATTTAAAATTACTAATATTGATGATAAACCATTACCGTATAACTTTGGCTGACACCCCGCTTTTATTTGTAATGGGCATGACGGTAAAATTATTTTTGATCAACCACAAAAAATTACTCATTTGCCAGTGGGTGCATTTAAAGATCGTACCTAAGAATATAAACAAAAGCGGAGTTTTTAATTAAACAATATGATTTTATAACCGTACAAGACGTCTGTGTTATAAATTAATAATTGTTTCCTGCGGATCAAGTCGTAAATTTTGTACTAAACAATGGTTAACTTACATTAACTTTACATTTAAAAATATTTTTTTTGAACAGATAATAAAATTCATTATCATATTAATAAGGATAACTTATTGCAATTTACTGATATTGAATTATTAACAATTAGTAATAAAAATAATAGTTAGAAAAGCTAACTATTATTTTTAATTAATTAATTAATTTTTTGTTTTTAAAATAAAGATATAATGTACTTAAAAGAAAGAAAAGGTGACGCTAACAATGTTCAAATACGCGATTATTGCCAATGATTATCAAGAATCAACACAGTTGGTTACTAAAATTAAAAAACTTTTACAAGAGGAATATTTCAAAGAAAACCTTGTTAATCCTCAATATGTTTTTATTATTGGAGGGGATGGAACCTTATTACGAGCAGTTAATGAATTTCAAGAGATTATTAACAAAGTTTCTTTTATTGTTATTAAGTCGGGTTCGTTAGGTTTTTATGCCAATTATGATGAAAATACTTATCCGAAATCAATTGCTGACATTTTTAATCAGAAGATTAATCTGCGTGAAATGCCCCTATTAGAAATTAAATATAATCATAATTTAATTCGGTATGCTTTAAATGAGGTGAAAGTTGTTGATCATGTTAAAACAATTCGAACTGATATTTATGTTAATGATGAATTATTAGAACATTTCCGGGGAAGTGGTCTTGTTTTTGCAACTAAAACGGGGTCAACGGGTTATATGCGAGCAATTAATGGTTCAATTATTGCAACTAATACTTCAACTTTGTGACAATTAAAAGAAATTGCTCCCGTTGCAAATTCAACTTTTTCAACAATTAATGCTTCTGTGATTTTAGACCAAGAACAAGTAGTGCGGTTAACAAAAGGGTTGGTGGGAAAGAGTTTGGTTATTGATACTTATGAATCAGAAATTTTAAATTATGATGTGGAATTAAAAATTAGTCAGAAAACATTAAATTTATTTTATGATAGTGAAAATGATTTAAGTATGATTGCCAAGATGAAGTTATTATTTGTTCATTGTAATAACAACAGAAGGGAAGACTAAGAATGCGTGGTTGAATATGTTATTATAATTGTTGTTATTCATTTCAATGATGATTTTTCGGAAAAAGATTTTTAATTTACAAAATTTTTTTATGTCAAAGCAAAAGATTGTTTTTTCAATTAATGATTTGATTACTATTTTATTTTATGAACAAAAACTAATATTATAATGATAAAAAAATTATAACATGGTTGCAATTAACAGTTAAATATTTAGAGAAAGTTGATTTTACTTTTATTAAAGAGTAAATTTAAATGCCTAATTGTAAAGTTAAGTGCAACTAAATTATTTTTCTAACCAAATATTCGATTGGTGAAAGATAATTTAGTATTTTTCTTGGTCTATGGTTTAAAGACAATATAAATTTATGAACTGCATTTTTCGTGGTATTTGAAAAATTAAATTTTTTAGGAAATTTTTCTCTAATTAACCCATTAGTATTTTCATTAGTACCTCTTTGTCAGGGTGAATATGCATTAGCAAAATAAATTTTCACATTTAAATTTTTTTCAAGTTGTTGTCAATTAGCAAATTCTTTACCTCTATCAAATGTTATAGTTTTAACAAGATTATTTGGAAGAATTGATAAATAATGGCTAATGTTTTCGTTAATAACTTTAGTAGTTCTATTTTCAACTAACATTGCTAAAGTAAATCTTGATGTTCTTTCAACTAAAGTTATTAAACATGATTTACTTTTACCTCGCGATGATACTATAGTATTACCCTCTCAATGGCCAACAGTTATGCGATTATTAACATTAACATTTCGTTCTTTAATTGATTTACCATTAAATTTACCGCGATTTTCTTGAGATTTTCGTTTCTTACCTTTTCTTCTTAAATTTTTATTAGTAACCTTTTCAAGTAATCCAGAATAAATTCAATTGTAAATTGTTTTAAAACTAATAATTCATTCTTTATGAAAATTTTTAATTCTTCCATAAATTTGTTCAGGCGATCAACCTAATAATAATTTTTGTTGTACATATTTTACTAATTCTCTATTTTTAAACTTATGAAAATAAACATGTGATTGTTTTCTATTTTCTGCTTTATTTTGTGCAATTAATGAAAAATAATGATTATTATCTTTATTTCTATTAACTTCTCGAATAATAGTACTAATACTTCGATTAAGATTTTTAGCTATTTCACTAATTTTTAATTTAAATTTCAATTGATTCTCAATATAAATTCTTTCATCTATGCCAAGATGTTTATATCCCATATAAAAAACTCCTTGCTTTAATTTTTCTAAAATAAACTTAGCATCATGAAATTTTTATATGAAATTTTTTGCAATTTTATTTACTTGCACTTACAAGTATAATTTAGCACATTAAATAAAAATAATATAAACGCCATTATTGGTGATTATGCTTATATAATCAATAATTTTAATCAAAAAATATATTTAGGAACAATAACAAATATCGAAAATATTGAAAAAAATAAATCTTATATAGTTAGTTATAAGTTGATAATTGGAATATTTTTATTTTAAAATATTAATTAACAATTTTATAAATGAAATTGCTTGAAATTATTTATATGGAAATTTTTATTTTTATCTTTTAAAGATAGTTATTTAAAAGAATTTTATGATAATAACTTAATATCAACTAATAAATCAGACAATAGTAAATATACATTTATACAAAATAATCAATCAGAAATAAGTTTATTTGATCTTTATAAAATTATTTTTAACCAAACAAGAAATTATTTAACTTTTGAATTAGATATCAAAAATAAAAAAATTAATATAACTTTTAATTCATCAAACAATGAAAAATATTATTTAAAAGATAACATTAATGATATTTATAATTTAAAAATAGATGATTTTTACAAACAAGCAATTAATAAATTAGATATTTATGATGAAAATAATAACTTTAAAGAAAGCTGATATTTACTTAAAAATAATGAAATTGTTAATAATAAAACATTAGAAAATTTAAATAAAATTTTAAATATCTTAAATATTAAAATTTCTGTATAAACATTAGAAATTACATTTTAATTTAAAAAGATAACATTAGATTTAATGAAAAATTTTCCTATTTTTACGAAATTACATTGAGATGATGGTTTTAAAATAAAAAAAAGAAAATAATTTATGAAAGTTTTTTTGTAAAATATGGAACAAATTCGGATTGTATAGATACAGGTATTACCGAGACAAGTGAAGAATCATTTGATGATTTAAAGTGGTCATTAAATAAGCAATTTTTATTTTATTTTCCAAACAATGAAAATACTTGAAATGAAATATCAAAATATAATATTTTTAATTTAAATAAGTTTTTATAATTAGAAAAATTTACAATAGAATCGCAACCAGAATTAAAAAATTTATCTGATGTTAAAAAATATATTGAAAATATTAAAAATAAAAAAATATTAAAAATATAATTTTACCTATTATAAATAAAACTGCTAAATTAGATAAAAAATTAATATCTTTGATTATTCTAAACAAGAATTACAACAAAGCAAATATTCGCATGCCATATAATTTGATATTAATAAAAATACAAATATTTTAGATTTAAACAAAATAAAATTAGGCGATAAATTTATTTTATATTTTAATAGCAAAGAATATGAAATAATATTATTTGCAATTCAATATGAAAATGAAAAATACCATTAATTTAGTTTAGTATTCTGAAAAGCGCGACTTAATTTTGATGATATGTCAAAAACAAAAAATATTTAATTTTAATAGACAATTTTAATTATTGACAGTATCATCACATTATAAAAATGGATGTAAAAATATGTTTTTAGATAAAAAATTAAAATTATAATACGAAAAATTTAATAAAAATTGTTTTTAATCACATAATAAATAAGAATGCTTTTTAGCATACTATTACCCAAATAATGAAAATGAAAGAAATCTTTATTGTCATGGTGGTGAACAATGAAAACTATATAATACAAAAAAATTTAAAATAATTATTGATACATGATATTTAAATGAAGTAATTAAATTTTTACAATATTGTCAAGAAAAGATAAAAAATAATAAATTAAAAATAATCCTAATTAGGAAATTAAAGAATAAAATTATAAATATAAAATAATAATAATTTATTTAAAAAGGAAATAACAAAAATGAAATAAAAAGAAAATATTTTTAAAAAAAGATTTTATCAATGCATTTTATAAATAATAAATAATCAGAAAATATTGATTTTATTTTAGAAAATTTTTTAATTTATATTAAAAACATAATTTTAGAAAAAATAAAAGAAAATTTAAAAACTAATTTTATCAAAAATAAAGAGATGTCCAATTAACTGAGTCTAAAGTTAATAAACTTAAATAATTGGATTTCAAATTTTACTTCTAAAAAATAATCAGAAAGTTTATCAAAGTTTATCAAAATATTTTATTTTTTATAATTTTTTTGGTTCTTTCTTCTAAGAAAGAACCAAAAAAATTATTCATAATTATGTGTCTGGATAGAACATTAAATAATAATAAAAATTCTTATAACTATTAATTATTAAAATTATTAATTTTTTCTTTTATTATAATTTATAATTGTTCTATTTCTTTATTTACTAGTTCATTAATTTTTTCTAACTTTTTTATTTTTTCATAATCTTTATTTAATTTTGTATAATCATATTTATTTTCACAATTATTTAATTTTCCTAATCTTAAAATAGTATTTTTTATTGAATAATTTATAATTTTTTTACACTCCTCAATTTCTTTATAATTCCAAAAATTTTGATCTAATTAATTAGAATGTTTGTTTATAATTTTTTATTTTTCTTGTTCAAATTATAAATTAATTTGGATATTTTACAATAAGTTTAATCATATTTATGTGGACTTTCAAATAAAATATAATTATGAAGAAAGTAAGAATATAAAAATAGGAAGAAATTAATATACCGATGAATTTAAAAAACAAATTGTTTTACTTTATCAAAATGGCAAAACAATTCTTGAAATTTTTAAATAATATAAGGTGTCAAAATCAACTATATATCAGTTAATTGAAAAATTTCATAATTCTGGATTTTTTAAAGCAAAAGATAATCGCACTGTTGAAAAAATGAACTTTGATTGCCTTGCGAAAATAATTAATCTAATTACAAATGAAAAACAACCTTTTAAAGCAAGCGGTACTAATAATTGGCAAAAAATAGAAATTATTAACAATAATAAAGAAAAATATTCCATGCGAAAAATTGGTCAAATAGGATCAAAATTAAAGATAGCAAAATCAACATATTACTATCAAATTAATAAATGTGGCTATTGTTGATGTTAATAATTATTAACAAAAAGTTATCAGCGCATTTAATGCCAATCGTAAAATTTATGGGTCTTATAAAATTAAAGCTTTTTAAATTAGAAAGATATTATCTTATCGCGAAGAAAAATTCACCAAATTATGATTAAAAATTAGTTAGTATCTAAATGCACCAAATTAAAATATCGTAATCATAAGTTGGTGGTTAATAACGACGAAATTAGCAACGTTTTAAACTGTTAATTTAATAATTAATAATAACACACAACCCAATGAAGTTGTTGTTAGTGATTGAACATATGTTCAAGGTGGTGCTAAATGACATTTGACATTATTTTTTGTTTGTTGATTGACTTGTTTAATTGTGAAATAATTGGCTATAGTTCTCGAACAAATAAAACAATACAACTAGTGCAAGAAACCTTTTATTTAATTATAAGACCATTAAAACAAATTACGTTATTTCATACTGACTGGGGCAATGAATTTAAAAATAAAATCATTGATAATACCTTAAATATTTTTAACATCAAACGATCATTAAGCAATAAAGGCTATCTTTATGATAATGTTGGGGCTGAAACAATTTACAAAAGTTTTAAAAAATAATTTGTCAAGAGGCAAAAATTTATAAATTTAACCCAATTAAAATACAAATTATTTAACTTTGTGCATTGATATAACAATATTCGAATTCACGGTAGTTTAAATTATTTAACACATGTTGAATTTAGAAAAAAACAACAGTCCACATAAAAAATGTCCTAAAAGGGGTTGTTAATCCAATTAGTGTTATTAAAATTAAAATATGAATAATTTAACTAAACTTTACATTCTTTAAATATTCAATATTCGTTTTCTTTTTGTGTATTAGATATTAATTCAAAATAATAAGGAAAAAATAATTTAATATCATTATTATAACCTTTATTGATTGCATATTTACTATATGTGTAATTTGAAAGAATATATATAATTTGTTTAAATTTTTTGGCAAATTTATCCTTAATAATGGTTTAATTATCCAATTTTCATTTTTAAAATAAACCATCAATTGCATTTTATGGTTTTTGTCCTTCATTTTTTTCTTAATTTAGCATTGTCATTTATATGATTATTTCTTTCATCATATTTGACATCTTCAAATTTTCTATCATAATTATAAGCGAAAGATTAAAAAATATAATAAAATTTATTATAAACCATTTTTAGGTAATAAATATATAACATCTTTTTTTGAATATATTTTTGTGCTATATTTCGCGGCAAAAAACTTTCGGTAAATAAATACTAAAATATTCGCACATTATGGTTTGTTTCAATTGGTATTGATAATAAAGACATTAAACTAACCTTTTAAACTATTGACGATGGATAAGAATAAACACTATTAATATTACCTCAGTATTTAATATTATCAAATAACATTGATTTAGAGTATTTAATTTCAATACCAGTAAAGACTGTATCTTCAGGTAATGAATTTTGTAAAATTAAATGAATACTATTTTTATTTTTTAATTTAAAGTCAGTTATTTTAATTAAGTGAGTATATTTAATAATATCAACACCATCAGGTGAATAAGGTTGCTTATATTATTCAATGATATAACATTCATTTTTGTTATCTTCATTAATTGATTCATTAATAGATACTATTTTTAGTTATAATTTTTATAAAAATTATTTGTTTTGTTTTGAAATATCATTAATTAAAATATCTTTTTTCAATCATCACATAACTAATGCTATTATCTTGAACTGTAGTATTTTGTTGAATTTGTAATTTAAAATTAAAATCACTAATTTCATAACTAGTTATTTTAATATATTCATCTTTATCAATAAAACCGATTTTAACACTATTTTGAGAGTAGTTTAAGGTTTGTTTTTGCTTTGTCTTAACAAAAGGATTATTAATTTTATAAATATACAAGGTTCTAGCACGGTTTTCAATAAATAATTGTTCTAAATCATGGTTATACTTGCTATATTTTGATTGATTAGCAAAATCCAACGGGATACTACTTGTCCCAATCCTGTGTGTGGCCCCAGCATTAATCATATCTAATAATACATCCGCTTTTGTACGGACACCACCGCCATATCGGCCTTTACTTTCGTTCGTTCGCCAACTGTTGCTTTCATTAATTTATCATTCGCTACAGTTGCTCCAGCCTTACTAAACCCATTTGAAGTTTTCACAAAATCAAGCCTCGCCGTTTCCATAAACTGACAAGCTTTAATAATTTCTGCTTCGAGAATAATAAACATGTTATAAAATTACTTTTATAACATGTTGCTCGATGCTTTTATAATTATTCATATCAGCCATTACTAAATCATAATTATTTGATTTAAATTGAATAATATTATTTATTACTATGTCTATTTCTATGGCTCCATCAGGCTAATGCGGTGGTAATTTATGTTAACTTTTGTTAGCGTTGTATTTTTTTTATACTAATAATGTAGTAGTGTAATCCCTACAAAAATACAAATATTAATAGAACTATCTTGTAATAAGCTGTGGCTAATTGAACATATGTTGGATTAATACAAACTGATACAAAATCATATTATTTTTCCTCTACAAATAACTGTTTAATTTCTGATTCTGTGACATCTGGTTTTAATAACGTATAATCAATATATTTATTTAATTTTATTTAATAATTCTTTTTGTTGTTATTCGTGGATTTGAACTGCTTCTAAAACACGAATTGTGACAATTAAATTAATCTAAATCTAAATAAAATAATCGCTTCATTTCCGAGTAGTTCTCTGTATTTACTATATTAATAAAATACCGTAATTAACATTACGTTTTATTATTATGTTATGCTCTGATCGGCACAATTGTTGTTTTATTTGTAGTACGGTGATATATTGTAATTGTTTCTAATTTCATTAAATTAGTATCATTAATTATTGCATCATAACTTAAAATTTCATTAGCACTAATCCTTGATTCCTCTTTTAAACAAACAATACTTGTTAAAATATTATTATTGTATTGTAAAATAACTACATTATTAATATCAACGCCATTTTTTAACTTATTACTCATCGCTTTGACATCTTTGACCAGCCAAAATAAAGCAACTGCTAATTCAACTGGATAAATAAACACATCACACAAATAATCTTTCCATAAGTTCTTATTAAAAACTGAATTATATTTATCTAACAAAACTTCTTTTATTCGAATTGAATATTGATTACAATAAAAAAAGCTAAAAACGGTTTAATTTTTGTTAACATTTGTTTGTAAAACTTGTTACGCTGGTAATCATGCCGGTTTAAAAACTTCCATCAAAAATCATTATTAATTTCTGCGATTTTTTTAATTAAATTAATTTACAAGTATGAAAGGTGGCTTGTTTTTTAACTAAAACATGTTTTTGTTGCTGTAAAAAATATTTTGCTTGTTAACAATGTAACCCGTTTGGTAAAGCAATATAAATAATATTAATATAAAATCTAACATATCTTCAAAATTATCAACAATATTAACTGTTAAATTATTTTTTAAAGCAACAAATTTAGCTTTTTCTAAACTATGTGAATAAAATGAACTAATTTGAACTCCCTGTATATCACAACAAGCTGTAATAAATTCACTAACAATATTGTCTGTTCCAATGATTCCAACCTTTAACATAAAAACACATCATTATGTACCTTTCATTTTTGTTAAATATTTGTAAATTATTTATTTCATATCAATCTTAAAAGAAATATTACTTGTTTGAAAAGATTACTATCTCTAGTTAGAACCAAACTTTATATTATTTTGTTTCTGCATTATATTTTCTTTTTAATTTAAGACCGGCTAAATCAGTTTGTTTAAATGCAGCCCCTTAAAACAAGCAATTGATGCGGCATCTAATTCATAATCCTTTTTAACTTTTAATGTTTGCGATGATAATGATAATAATTATTTTAAAGTTGGGCGAAAATCAACATAAGTTGCTGTTGGTTTTGCCTTTAAATCCCTTAATATTACTGGTACTTTCGTTGATTTTGTATCATCTTTTGTAATCATTTTCATATATACTTGTTTAAAAATCATGTTTCTTGTTGGTAATTGAAGTGTAACATCAACTTAATTTCAAGGTAAAAATAATGATGATAAATTTTTAATTACCTTTGTAATTCCGGATTATAAACTAATTTCATCATTGACAATAACATTATCTTTTCTTAACTTAAATTTACTTCCAATTTTATCAAAAGCAAATAAATTTAAATCTAATTTATTGCTAATAATATTGCTTCCACCACTATTTTATGGGGGTATACAAATCACGATACTTGGCACAATATTCGGGGCTATTAGTGTAAATGCTCTCAATAAACTTAATATTTTTTTTAATTTTTCAATCCTTCGTTATTACTTATCTTTTTTATTAATTATAAACTAATTAGGATTTTTATCATCATCAAAGAAAGGATTTTCGCTTTTTTTTACTTGGAATTCATTTCCCTCTTCCAGACCATTTTTTACTGCCGATTCTTCTTTTTCTCATTGTTCTGAATTTTGTCAATTTTTCTTAACAATAAAAATCCGTTCTTCAACACGAACAATTGACTCTAATACTGAGCAAGCAATTGTTCCAATAAAGACTGTTGGTAATCAGACATATCAGAAAATAAAAATTTGCGATGGATTTAAAACTTTTATATTATCTAAAATTAAAAAAAATAAACTAATGGCAAAAATTAAGTATTGACCAATATAAAAAAATTGCATAAAAATAATATGTTTTCGCAATAATTGAAATGGGGTCTTTTTTAACTCATGAATACGAACTAAATGATAAATAATAAAAATAATAATGGCAAACCCGATTAAAATATAACCAATTTTATAACCCGTCACTACTGGAATATCTCATTTTTGTAAGCCTAAAATTAGAAAAATTAATACTAGTGTGGTATATAAAATTATATTTGCAACACTAACTAGCGCTTTAATTGATACTACTTTTGTCATCTTTGACCCCCTTATAATTCCTTTTCATACATAATCATCGCCAAAAGAGCAACTGGTGCTGTTTCTGCTCGTAGAATCCGTTCTCCTAATGAAACAGGATGATAACAATATGAAGATAAAATAGCAATTTCCGCCTGGGTAAGGCCTCCTTCTGGTCCAATTACAATTGTAATTGTTTTAAAATCTTGTTGTAAAAATTCTTTTGCCGAAACTGTTTCGGCAATTTTTTCATAACAAACAAGATTAATATCACTTTGATATTTTTGCAAAACTTTTAAGTCACTTTCAACATCATGAACCAGCGGCACTTTATTCCGATAAGATTGCTCTGTCGCTTCTTTACAAATTTTTGTCCAACGTTCTATCTTCTTAAGATTATTTTCACCTTTTAATTGTACCACACAACGGCTAAACTGAAAAGGGATGATATCATTAACCCCTAATTCTGTTGCTTTTTGTAACAAATAATCTCATTTTTTATTTCGAATTAATCCAGCAATTAAACGAACTTTAATTGGGCTTTCATGATTGTTATTTAATTTTGTAATTAATTTAAATAAATACTTTTGGGGCGTTTTCACTTCTAAGATTGTTAAGTAATGTTCGCCATTATAAATACAAATAATTTGTTCCTGATCACTTAAACGCAAAACTTGTTTAATTTGTTTAACATCATATTCAACTAAACTAAAATAATTATCCTCTAAATTATTGGCTACAAAACAATGCATTATTGTTTATCCCCCAATATTTCATTCATTATTTCATCTAATCTCTGATATAATTCTACCAATGATTTGTTAGTTATTATTTTATAATCTATTTTAATTTGTTCAAAAAAAGTTGCTTGAATTTTTAACAATTGTTTTGTTTGTGCCGCTGTTTGCTTATCACGAACATTAATCCGATCAATAATTATTTCTTCGCTAGTTGTAATAAATATTTTTGATTTAAAAACAAGGTCTAATGTGTTCAACCCAATTGATTCAACTAAAAAATTTTGGTCTGGATTATTATTAATAATTGTTGTAATTTGTTGATTAATCTTTGGCCACAAATAATTATTTAATTTATTATTAACAATTGTATCAGTAAAAATAATTGTTCGTAACAAGTCACGGTCAAGAACCCCATTATGAACTATCCCATGAAAAGTTTCTTCTAAAAAAATTAAAACTGCTGGTTCTTTCACAATTTCTTTCACAATTTTATCCGCATTTAAATAAGTAAAATGATATTTATTTTGCAAATATTTACATGCGCTTGTTTTTCCAGCGCCAATATAACCACAAACACCAATAATCATTATATTTGGTTCCTTTCAAAATACCGATTGTTAAAAACTTAATTTAAATTTAATAAATTTTCTGCAACAATAACACCAAAAATAGCCTCAGCAATAGCCATTGTCTTCATTGTTGTATAATGAATCCTGTCATATTTAGTTTGATCTTCACGATGGTGATTTGCTGATAATTATAAATTAACAACAAGGATTTTTAATTTGCAAAATATTTTTGATAAACAATTGGTAACGATATTAATAGGTCGCTATCATGGTAAGTTAAGACTTTTGGCGGGCAAGCAACTAATACTTGATAATTAGCTTATTCCTTTGTTATTTTGATGTAAATCTTTTATTTTGTTAATTAATTCCACCAATGAATTAACAATTATTATTTCAATTGGATAATCTCGTAATTTCTTTTATTTTGGCATAAACATTATATCCAAAATAATCATTTGTTTCTAAAAACCATAAATAAATCTATTTTATGTCTTTTTTGATATAATTTTAATAAATTATCAATACTATTATTTTGTGAAAAATAAAAATTAAATAATGATTTAATAATTGTTCGCTCTGATTGAGCGTCAGTTTGAATTTTAATTTCAGTTGCTTGATAATGTTTAGTTAATAAGGATTCTAATTTGGCTGGTCAAGCATTTGTTTCCCCTATTTTGCCAGTTCCCATTGGTAAATAATCAAAAGTTAAATAGTCCTTAAAATTGTAATTTTTTTTTAATCCAAACTGTCCTCTCTTTTATATCATTATTTTATCTTATTTTATTATAATTAAGGTATGTTTTTCAAAACTTTTTGAAAAAAGAAAATGATTCATGATAAACCAAATAATTTCTGTAAAGCATGACTTAAAGTTTGATAAAATCGCAAGTATTGAGCTAAAGAATAAAATAAAAATAAAAAGCAATAATAAATTAACCAAAAATGAAAAAAATCATAATAAAACAATAACAATAATCTTTAATAATTCATTATCATTACTTTGTAATTGTTCCTTAAATTCATTTATTGAACGGAACTGAGTAAAAAAATAACCTAGTTATCATAATAATAAATATCAAAAATATAAAATTGGTGATAATAAAACAAATAAAATAACTTTTATAAAAATAAGGACCATTGATTGTTTCACTGCTTTTTCGCTTCTTTATTTTATAATTTTATAATAAATAATGCAATGTTAATCATATTTTAAATAAAGTCAATTAATTTTATTACATATAAAGTTTCTTTAAGGCGTGTGCCGTTGGATTTTTTGCCACAGCTAACAACATTTATGGTAAGTAATTAGTTGCTAAAATAATTCAAGTAAAAGCTTGAAAGAAAGCTTGTTTATCTGGCTTAGTATAAATTAAAGGACCAATAAAATACATAAATCCTAACACAAAAATATTATTTAAAATTGCCAACGTAAAAACAACAATAATATTATAAATTTTTAAATAATAACGCTGATATCACGTTAATCCAATAATCTCGTTAGCATAAATATTTGTTTCAATTTTAACTGAAACTTTTGTTAAGAAATAAGCTAAAACCCCAATACAAAGTTATATTAAAACAATTGGAACAACGAAAAATAACGGATTAAGAAAAATAAAACTAGTTATCCTTTGCGAAATAAGTGTTTTAATTAATGATGATAATCCCAAAATAAGGCCATAAATTAAACCTGCTCAAATTAAAAATTTAAATTAATTGTAATATATAAGACATACTAGATTAACAACCAATTTTAAGACACTTTTTATATGGACTGTTGTTTTCTAAATTCAACAAAGTATTAAATAATTTAAACTTACCGTTAATTCGAATATTGTTATATCAATGTACAAAGTTAAATAATTTGTATTTTAATTGGGTTAAATTTATAAATTTTTGTTACTTGACAAATTATTTTTTAAAACTTTTGTAAATTGTTTCAGCCCCAGCATTATCATAAAGACAGCCTTTATTGCTTAATGATTGTTTGGTGTTAAAAGTACTTAAGATATTATCAATGATTTTATTTTTAAATTCATTACTCCAGTCAGTATGAAATAACGTAATTTGTTTTAATGGTCTTTTGTGTAATTGAATAAAAGGTTTCTTTGCTCTAATTGTACTATTTTGTTTGTCTCGACACACTATAGCCAATTATTTCACGATTAAACAAATCAATTAACAAACAAAGATAATGTCATTTAGCACCACCTTGAACATATGTTCAATCACTAACAACAACTTCATTAGGTTGTTTGTTTATTATTAAATTTATTAAATTAACAGTTTAAAACGTTGCTAATTTCGTCGTTATTAACCACCAACTTATGATTACAATATTTTAATTTGGTGTATTTAGATAATAACTAATCTTTAATCATAATTTTGGTGAATTTTTCTTCGCGATAAGATAATATCTTTCTGATTTAAAAAGCTTTAATTTTACAAGATCCATAAATTTTGCGATTAGCTTAAATGCGCTGATAACTTTTTGTTCATAATTATTAATATCAACTATAGCCACATTTATTAATTTTTATAGTAATATGTTGATTTTACTATCTTTAATTTTAATCCTCTTTGACCAATTTTTCGCACAGAATATTTTTCTTTATTATTGTTAATAATTTCTATTTTTTGCCAATTATTAGTACCGCTTGCTTTAAAAGGTTGTTTTTCCATTCGTAATTAGATTAATTCTTTCCGCAAGGCAATCAAGTTCATTTTCTTCAACAGTGCGATTATTTTTCGCTTTAAAAAATCCAGAATTATGAAATTTTTTAATTCACTAATATATAGTTGATTTTGACACCTTATATTCCTTAAAAATTTCAACAATTGTTTTGCCATTTTGATAAAGTAAAACAATTTGTTTTTTAAATTCATATACCGATGAATTTCTTCCCTATTTTTATATTCCTACTTTCTTCATAATTATATTTTATTTGAAAATTCACATAAATATGATCCAACTTATTGGAACATATCCATACATCCCAATTAAAAATAAAATATGCATTAACGTTAAACTAGCTGGTCCAATAGTAATATAGCCTAAATAAGGAATTACGGCAAACAATAAAAAAATTGTAATAATAATAATATTAATTGTAATCATTATTGTCGTTACTTTTTCAATTTATTTTTTCAAATAGTTGACTATTTTTAGTCATACACTTTTTAAGTTATCTTTTTGTTGTTCATTTTCAATTTTTTATTTTATCCTGATCAATAATCGCAATATATGGTAAATTTCGCAATCGTTCTTGGTAATCTAATCCAAAACCAATTAAAAAATCCGGCGGAACATCAAATCCATATCAATCAGTAACTAAGTCTACTTTACGACCAGATTTTTTATCTAATAAAGTAACAACTTTAACACTTCGTGCTCCTTTGATATATAAGTAGTATTTTATCATTTTAATTGTTTTACCACTATCAATAATATCTTCGACTAATAAAATATCACGATTTGTTATTAACATTGGTAAATCAAATAAAATTTGTGGTGTTTCATTGCTTTTAACACCACCAAAATAAGATGAAACAATCATATATTCGGTTTCACATTCAACGCCAACTAATTGAGTAATAAGTTTCGCCATAAAAGGTATACATCCTTTTAATAGACCTAAACATAAAATCGTATTATATTGAGTTGGATGTTCATTAAGATAATAATGGCTAATTTTTTGACCTAATTCAAAACATTTTTGGTTAATTTCTTCAGTAGTAATTAAAACTTCTTTCACAAGGGGGTGTATTTTCATTTTTCTGCCTCACTTATTAATAATCCAATTTAAATAATGTAATTATAATAATATAATTTATTATAATTAATCCTTAATTAAAAGAAAGTTAATTTTTAAAAAAATACAAAGAAAACCGGTAGCAATAAAACCTAACTTTTTTCATCCTTTCCTTTATTTAAAGCATTACAAAAAGTTGTAATTAACAATGTCCATTATATTGGCGCTGTGTAGATACAAACGGCAAATTTATATATTGTTAAATTATTCACCAAATAATACTTTTATTAAAAGGATTTATAAAAAATATCATTTATTTTGTGTAGGTAAAACAGTAAAAAATCTGTTTTTATGATAAAAGTTCTAAATTTAAAGATACTGCCCGATCAATAATGCAAATAAATTTATGTTTTTTAATATAAAAATAAAAAAAATAATCTCACAAAAATTGTTTTTTGGTTCATCGTACAGGACGCCTAATAAGTAATCCAAATGGAATTAATTCCATCACCACAAATCCGATTTTTGTAACTGCCTATGTTAAAAATTCATTATTTTCTATCATTCTTCTTTTCAATTTATTTTTTTCTTTTTTCTTATCTTGAATTTGTCTAACTTTTTGATAAATCAATAAACCAATTCAAGCAAAAATACCTAACAAAATAAAAATACTAAATATTTATGTTAATCATACTAGTGTGATATAATTCCTTTCAATAAATTAAAAAATTGAAATTTATAAACTCGCTCCTCTGTTATTGCTTTGTTCCATTTAAAAAAATATTAAATAAATTATCCGATAATAAATTACGCGGGATAATTTATTATTTACTTTTTAATTTAAATATCATTTTCAATCTTATTGACAATATTAATAATATTATCTTTGTTCATATTTTTTCACTAACAACCGCAAAATTAAATATTGCTTTGTTTGCATAAATTTCAACCCCTTATTTAAAATATTAATAAAATTTATTTTGTAAAAATGTAAATACCAAAAATACAAAATGTTTGTGGTTTCTTAAAAAGTAATTTTAAAATTACTTAATTTATTATTTACTCAACAGTTAAAATCTTAACCTTATATGGTTCTTGAATTCCTTTGATTTCAATTAAATCACCACCTTTTTTTCCAATAATTGCTTTTGCAATTGGTGATTCATTTGAAATTGTATTTTCAAAAGGATTCGCTTCAACCACCCCAACAATTTTAAGTTCATATTTTTTATTAATTAATAAATTAGTAAAAGTTACGGTACTTCCTAATTTAATAATTCCTGTTTTTGATTTAACTTCTTTAATTTCTTTTGCTTTTGTTAATAATGACTCAATTTCTTTAATTCGACCTTCAACTTCCGCTTGACGATTACGCGCTGCATCATAATCAGCATTTTCTGATAAATCTCCTTGGGCACGAGCTTCTTTTAATTCTTCAATAACTTCGGGACGGACAACATTAATTAAATTATCTAATTCTTCTTGTAGGTCTTTAATTCCCTCTTTAGTTAACAAAATTTCTTCATTCATTGTGTTTCTCTTCATTCTTCTCTGTTTTTAAATTACAACAATGATTATTATACCTTAAAAAAGATAATAATGTGATTTTTTTTATTTTTTTTCCAATAATGGTGCCTTAATTTTGGTTGCAATCATATCAATTACAATTTCATTTCCTTCGTAATATGGTAATATGGTACGAATGATATTCGTATATTTAATACTTGGCTCAATACAAAATATTCATAAATTAGTTTAACGGGTGTTAAATATTGTTGAATAATAATTTCCGCCGTACGTCCTTGTTCTGCTAAATCTCGCGTTAACTGATTAATAAAACAAATATAATTTTCTATTTTAATAAAAATTTTAATATCGTATAATTCCCGAATTTATTCTAATGTTAATCCTAAAATTCCATCAATAATAACAGCATCGCCACTTTTTATTTCGGTTGTTTTTGCTGAACGATTTTAGGTTGTAAAATCATAATTGGGTATTTGAATATTCAGGCGGTTTTTTAATAATTGTAAATGATTAACTAATAATTCTAAATCAAGGGCATCTGGATGAATAAAAATAATTTTTTTACGTTATGTTAATGTTAAATTAACTAATTTTTTATAATAAAAATCCATTTTTAAATAAACAATTTTTTTGCCCTGTAAAATTTCCGCAATTTTATTAGCTACAGTTGTTTTACCGCTGGCAGTTTCACCAGCAATTATCAATAATTGTACTTTTGTTTCTTCTTTTATTGTCATTTAATCAATCCCTCATTTATTATTGTTTTAATATATTATAAATAAAACAACTTAAATTTCATTAAATTGTTTTATTATTCGGCATCCTTGGATGGATTTTTATCCTCATCAAGGTTTTTGGTTTCAGTGCAACAATAAATTCTAATTCTTCTAACATATACCGAGTATTTTGATAATTAGGATTATTAATTGCTTGATATAAAACCTGATTACGTTTTAAATAACTTTTAATTTCTTGACTAATTTTTAGTGAAACATATTTTAAATCATCTGTTACCTCAAATTCAGCATATAATTTAACTTTTAGTGTTTGGCTATTTTTCGTTTGACGAAGATATCTAGCACGATAATACGTAAGGTATCAAATTGTGGAAAAACTAATTGAAAAGCCAATAAATAACAATTCAATAATAACCCAATAACTGCACTATCTAGTTCTGATCCAATTGTAACAACAATATTATTTCCTGAATTGTAAATATATTTAGGGTGTTTTATTAAATATTTTGCATTAAATTCAATGAATTTTTATAATTTAATGATTTTCTTGGCATTGAATTTGTTTTTAATGCTATTTTATTTAAGTCATCTTGAAAAAAATATTGATAAATCTATTCCTTTTGGTAAACTTCGTATCAAAATTCCATTATTATTTTCGTTTAATCCTCTTTGACCAATTTTTCGCATGGAATATTTTTCTTTATTATTGTTAATAATTTCTATTTTTTGCCAATTATCAGCGCCGCTTGCTTTAAAAGGTTGTTTTTCATTTATAATTATATTAATTATTTTCGCAAGGCAATCAAAGTTCATTTTTTCAACAGTGCGATTATCTTTTGCTTTAAAAAATCCAGAATTATGAAATTTTTCAATTAACTGATATATAGTTGATTTTGACACCTTATATTATTTAAAAATTTCAAGAATTGTTTTGCCATTTTGATAAAGTAAAACAATTTGTTTTTAAATTCATATATCGATGAATTTCTTCCCTATTTTTATATTCCTACTTTCTTAATAATTATATTTTATTTGAAAGTCCACATAAATATGGTCAAACTTATTGGAACCTATCCAACATTAAAAAAGAAAAGTAAGAAAATAAACAAGAAAAGAAACAAAATGGTTTATTTATTTTTTGATTTGATTTAATTTTGTATCTTATTATAAATTTTTAATTAATACTTATGTGTTTATTAGATACAGTTTCAATGATTGAATAATTAAAAGAAAAATATTCTGGTATAAATGGTTATATAATTTATGGTTTATGATTTGATATATTATGATATATTTTAATAATTTATTATTTTTATGGTTATTTATTTAACCAAATTATCAAATTAATAAAAGAAAATCGTAAAAATAAATTGGTAAAAAATAATGTGTAAGTTTTTAGTATTATTTTTCTTTGTACCAATATTATTGATTTATTTTTTATCATTATGTGCAATGATACTACAACAAAACAATCAATCACAAACAACAGAAAAAATAAGAAAAAAGTTAAGTGTAAAAACTGTTATTAATTAAATTAATTTTATTAATACAACGTTTTTACGCAGTAGTTTTTTTGAAAATTGATCATAAATAAATTACTTTATTAACTCTACTTTAAAAACATCAAAATCATTAACTTATAACAATAAATGATATTTAGATTTTTTAAAAGATAGTTATTCAATTGGTATTTCTTACGATAAGCTTAGTGATAAATTTGTGGATTTATATAAAAATTGAGATAATTATGTTAAACAATATAACATTAATAAATTTTATAATGTTGATAAAAAACAATTTTTAAAAAAAATTAACAAATTTTATTTATTTTTTTACAAATAAAAAAAATTAACAAATTTTATTTATTTTTTTACAAATAAAAAAAATTTAACTCAAATGTTAAATAAATTAAAAGCAAATATAACAGATTTACAAAAAGTTTATTTAATTGAAAAATAATTGAAAATTAATGAATAAAATTATTGATTTTTAATTACTATTTTTTGGTGGTTATTGTAGTTTTTTGGTTCATGTTTAGGTTATAGTTTATTACTTCCTTCGTTTTTATTGTTATTTTGTTTTTCACAACTAATTAATGTTGTTGTACTTGTTGCTGTTAATCCGATTACTCCTAAAATACTAAGTATCTTTTTCGTGTTTTTATTTCTTTATTTAAGATGTTATAATTATTATATATATAAGTTATAACATATTTTAATATTTCAAGAGGTAAAGTGTTAAAAAATATGAAAGATTAAATATTAATGAAATAGTAAATTTGGAAAAATTAAAAAATAATTAATTATTTAAAAAGAAAAATTGAACAATTAATATTTCGAAAAATTGTTAAGCAAACGGATAGAGATTATAGAACTATTTGATAACAATTAAATATTTTTGATAATATTAATGATTATAATGCTTGCAAAAGTACAAAAGATATATGATAAAAATAAAAACAGTGTCGTAAATATTAAATTTTAAATTCACAATAATTAAGTCATTTTTCTAATGAATATAATAATTTTGATCGTTCGCCACAAAATATTATTAATTCGTATGAATTACAATATAATTTATGTAAAATTTGGTGTATGTTTAAAACAATGTATAAATATATTAAATTAGGTTATTTTAATTTAAAAAAATAAATATTATATTTTAAAAATAAAAAAATAAAAACAAAAAAATGGAAAAAAAATGATAATCGTGGAAAATTATTTAATATTAGAGATTATAAGTAATTTTTAAATTATTATGGAGATAATTTAAGTTTTAATATAATTTGAGAAATGGATACTCTTGATTGTGGTGATTTTCATTTGTTAGTTTTAGTAAATTGTAAATCAAAAATATTTTTTATCATTTTTTATTTAATAAAAAGGCAATTATTGTATTAACAATTTTAATTAAAATGATTAATCAAATTGGTATTAGCAAATTTAGTTGTATTTTAACCTATAGGAAAATAATTTTATAGATTAAAAACAATAGAAAAACATTTTAAAATAAGAGTTTATTTTTACGATGCTGATATGCCTCGTCAGAAAGAATAAATAGAAATATAATAATATGTTGATTAGTTCAAAATGATCCATCAATTAATATTCATAGTAGATTAAAATCTATTTTAGATATATTAAATACTACAATTAGACCAGACCTTGCTTGGGAAATTTTACATTAAAATAAATATTAAAAACAATATTTTTAATTTAATATTTTTTGTTATTATTGTTTTTTATTTTTAATTTGTTATAACTTTATTAACTTTTTATGATTTAGTTTTACATTATAAAACCCATGTCATCAACTAAAATTCAAAAACACGACCATCGTATTTTTTGCATTATTAATAAAATGACAAAGAAAACCACCAACCCATAATGTTTTAGCAAAAAATAGTGTTTAAAAACCAATAATATCGCTTTCTACATCTTTAATATTAATAATTCCTTTTTTACCCGCGCGGATGCTTGTAACAAAGTTGAATACGGCTTTTCTTGTTGTGAAACAGTTATTGTTTTTAATTTATAAAAATAATTATGTAATTTTAACACCACAAAAATAAACTTAAACTTGGTAAATTTTTGACAATAATTTTTTGAACTTCTTCATAACTAGTTTACTCCGAAATATTAATTTTTTGATGATCTTTAAAAAGGATATTACAACAAATGGACTTGTCATATCAGTCGTAACATTATTAACATTTCCATACAACTTTAGTTGATAGCCTATATATTATCTAACACAATTAATTAACCATCTAAATGATCAAAAGTTCCTAACCCAAAATTATTAAAACAAGGTAATAATTTTGCAAAACTAACCACGACATCAAAATTACCTGCCGCTAAACTTGTTATTGTTGAAAAATGATAAACATTGCTAAATTTTTGAACTATAACTAATAAACTCCTTTTTCTAATAAACTTTGTCTTTGAATCGCTTATTAAGACTATTTAAACATAAAATTATAAATAAAAAACATTTCAAAAATGAAATGTTTTTTATCCCTTACCTTTACCTTTGCATCCAAATCATGATATTAATTCATCAAATGTAGCTTTAATTGCTTCATATCCTGGTTTTAATAATTTTCGTGGATCAAATCCTTTACCATTTTCTGGTTTGTCTTTTCCTTCCTTGATATATTTTCTAGTTGCAGAAACAAAAGCAATTTGTAATTCAGTATTAACATTTATTTTACTAACTCCTAAAGAAATCGCTTTTTTAACTTGCTCTTGTGGAATTCCACTACCACCATGTAAAACCATCCCAATTTTTGCCGCAGCTTGAATATCTTCTAATGCTTGGAAGTTTAAACCTGGTCATCCTTTTGGATATGGTCCATGAATATTACCAATTCCAACGGCAAGAAAATCAATTCCTGTTTTTACCATTTCCGCCGCTTCTTTTGGATCACCAATTTCCCCAGCACCAACAACACCATCATCTTCTTCCCCGCCAATAGTTCCGATTTCCGCTTCAATTGAAACAGCATTTAATTTTGCATACTCTACTACTTCTTTGGTGTTTTTTAGATTTTCAACAAACGGATGGTGGCTACCATCATACATTACTGATGAAAAACCAGCATTAATAGCTGTTTTACAACTCTCTACTGATTGCCCGTGGTCTAAATGTAAAGTTACTGGAACTGTAATGTTTAATGAATCTAATAAAGCATTAACCATAGCAACAACTAAATTATATCCTCCAATATATTTAATTTCTCTTTCTGAAGCCCCTAAAATAATTGGGGTTTTTGTTTCTTGTGCCGTTTCTAATAAAGATTTTGTTCATTCTAGATTATTAATATTAAAATGACCAACAGCGTATTTATTCTGGCGTGCTTTTTTAATTATTTCACTAGCATTAACTAATTTAGAATGATATTTTTGTCCCATAATTTCTTTTCCTTTCTAGTATAAAATGTTACATTAATATTATAAACTTTTTATTTTAAAAAATACGGTAAAAAAATAAATTTATGTTTTTTATTTTATAATTTATAATATACTAATAGTTAGCATGCACCGTTATTTGTCATTTTTATTTTTTAAAGAAAAATGACAAATAAATAAATTTATTGTAATAATTAATGTTACAATTAACTAAAATAAATAAAACAAAAAAATGACACCACCATCATTCTTCTATAAACTCATTAAGCAACTACAAACCACTTAAATAGTGCTAATATAATTTACTCCATTGGTTATTATTAATTTATAACATTTATATCATAATGTGTATAGATATAATAACAAAAACCACCCCACCTGTTTTTTTATTTATTAGAAATGATGCGAACTTATGCGAAGAGTCAGTTATGTTGATACAAACATTGATTATGAACCATGAACCAAATGAAAAATTGAAAAATACTGGTCGAATTGTATTAAAACAGTTAGAAAAACACTGAAAAAGTGGCTGATTTGAAAATATAACTAAAGATAAAAAAAGAATATAAACTATTGTCGAACAAACTGGCGTTATAAAATAAAAAATACGAATTTACTAAATTACACAATGAGTGAAAACGCAACTGGTTCGTCAATTTAGACAAAGAAAAACAACGATAATATAAAAAACACGTTGAAGAAATTAAAAAAATACATTATTTATTTAAATAAAGTAATTTTACACCAGTATTAGCGTCGAAAATATAAAAATTATATTTTTTTAATATATAGAAATTACAATTAATCGTCACAATGGGGGGTTAAAAAGAATAACACAATTAAATAATAAACAAAAAACAGCAACTTTATTATAAAAAAATAAATATGAATACATAATAAATTATTATTAAAAATTAATCGCAAATATTAAATCAATTAAATCCAAATAAGTATATTTCTAATATTTTCACTTCAAAGAAATGTGTTAATAAAAAATTTACTGAAAAAGTTACAAAATTCGTTTCGAAACTTGGTGTGTTTCAGTGCCAGATGATTTTTGTTTTTTAGATAAAAACAAACAAAATTATATAATTGCAATTAAATCTTATTTATATTATAATTATAATGTTTGGATTAGTAACCCTTTTTATGACACTTTTTATATGGACTGTTGTTTTCTAAATTCAACAGGTATTAAATAATTTAAACTACCATGAATTAAAATATTGTTATATCAATGCACAAAGTCAAATAATTTGTATTTTAATTGGGTTAAATTTATAAATTTTTGCCTCTTGACAAATTATTTTTTAAAACTTTTGTAAATTTTTTCAGCCCCAGCATTATCATAAGGATAGCGCCCTCCTTTATTGCTTAATGATTGTTTGGTGTTAAAAATATTTAAGGTATTATCAATTATTTTATTTTTAAATTCATTACTCCAGTTATTATGAAATAACGTAATTTGTTTTAATGGTCTTGTAATTTAATAAAAGGTTTTCTTGCACTAGTTGTACTATTTTATTTGTCTCGACACTATAGCCAATTATTTTAAAATTAAACAAATAAATTAATAAACAAAGATAATGTAAGACCGCACTCATTTTAGTAAGTACTGATAAAAAGTATTTACTATTTTTTAGTATATCTTTTTCTTTACGGTTTGAATATAAATTATTTCATTTTATAACATCTTTTATATATTCTTCGTGTTAATTATATATTTTATTATTGATTGTAGCTTTCTTAAATAATGAATTAAAACCTTATATAACAATATTATCTGCACATCAGTATTTTTTCCTTATTGAAATTATAATACCATTAGATAAACATTTATCGTGATAAATAGCGAATTTATATTGATATCCGTGATCTAAGGTGAATTATTATGCCATTCAGATCTTTTTTTATTAATTTTTTATTTTTTAATTGCATCATTTAAATTATCCATTACTAATTTATTGTTGTTATATTTAGATCACTTTACATCAACTATTTCTTTAGTATATTCATCAATAATTGTTGATTGATAATATCTTTCTTTTTTTAAATTAAATATGTTTGGATAGGTTACAATAAAATATTTTTAATAAATTGCAACCATTTTTTCAAAAAAAATAAATTTTTGTAATTTAATCTTATTTTAAATATATTTAGGACGCTTTATTAAATATTTTGTATTAAATACAATTAATTTTTACAATTAAAGAAATAAATAGGAGTAAATCCATTCGCTTTCACAATTTTTTAATTCTTCGTGCCATAGATGAGTTATCAATCTTTAAGCATTAAAATATTAATTTTGATAGTTGCATTATTGATCGAATAATACCTTTATTTGAAAAGAAATTTATAAAAATATCCTTTATTTTGTGTAGGTAAAACAGTAAAAAATCTGTTTTTATGATAAAAGTTCTAAATTTAAAGATAACATTCGATCAATAATGCAAATAAATTTATGTTTTTTAATATAAAAATAAAAAAAATAACCTAACAATAATTTATTTTTTTGCTGGTTCATCGTACATAACGTCTTTTTATTCAATTTACGATTTTTTTCCAAAACCCTTATTTTTTATGTAACCAATAATTTGTTAATTTTAACTTGCATTTTAAAACCAAACTTTATATTATTACTTTAACAACTTTAAAAAGCAATTTTGGATGTTACGGAAATTAGATGTTAATACCAGGCTGTCCTAGCAACAGTAAAGAGGATGAAAGATAAGATAGTTCTATTGAGAAATAATTTATTGAGAAGAATTAGTTAGTAAAGTGAAACAAAGACAGTAGAACGATATAAAAAACATTGATGATATGCCACACCTATAGTTATTATCTATGGTATTGGATAATTAATTATGATAATTAATTATTTATTAGTGAAAACTATTAAATAATAATTTGAAAAACGTCAAAAAGCGTTTTTAGTTGTTAATTTAAAGTAATAATACTATTTAAAGGAATTATTTAAAAGACAATAAAATAATAATAATTAATTAATAATTAAGTAAAATAAAATGTAATTTAAAATGCTAATAACATTTGAATATTTTATTGTTTTAAAGGTTATGTGTAGATACAAACGGCAAATTTATATATTGTTAAATTATTTACCAGATAATCCTTTTATTGAAATGATTTATAAAAAATATCGTTTATTTTGTGTAGGTAAAACAGTAAAAAATCTGTTTTTATGATAAAAATTTTTAATTTAAAGATACTGCCCGATCAATAATGCAAATAAATTTATGTTTTTTAATATAAAAATAAAAAAAAAAAAAATAACCTAATAATAATTTGGCTTTTTACCAGTTCATCGCACAGGATGCCCATCAAGATATGCTATATCAATTAACAAAAACATGTTGAGAAAAAACAACTTAAAGGTGGTTATATTGTTGTTGCAAAAAATGACAAAAACCATTAGACGCTATTATTATTGTAACAGGGACCCAGATTACTCCATCAATTGTCGATGCTAACACAATTAATAAAAACATTCGGTTGTATCAATGCTTTGTGTTGAATTATTTGAACAATAACCAAAGGATTATCAAGAAAAGATTATTCAAAAAAAAGTGACAAAAGTAATTGCAATGGAATTTTCAAATGATTATGTTTGATACAAATTTGCTGAAAAACTGGTTTAGTTGTTAGGGGTTGATAACTATGGTTTATCATGAAACACTGATGATGTCATCAATTATAAACTCTTAAATTAAACTTCAATTATTAATAGAATTACAACATATTTGGCAGAATAATGATTATATTAGAAAAAGTATTAACTTATAAAACTTTTTATGTAATTCGAAATTATATTTATGCTGTTGCGCAACAAATTTGTAAACAGTTAATTACCTTACAGGTAAAATGTTTATAATTAATTTTTATGATTCCTAATGTTAAATAATTAATTAAATTTTATTGATATAAATATCCAACAACATTAGTTGGGGCGGGAACAATTTTAACATTATGCCAAGCAATACAAGCTACGGAAGCCGGAGCGCAATTTTTAGTCGGGTCAGTTTTAATCAAGCAATTAGTGGTTGTTGTCATCAAAATAATTTATTATATATTCCATGAGCGATGACATTACAATAAGTTAACAATATTGTTAATACAAAATGGAAAATTATTAAAATTTTCCAACAACAGATTTAAATTAAATTTTATTAAAACAATTAAAATATTTTTTCCACAAAAGTTTATATGGCGTTGGGAGGAATTAATTTAACAAATTACGAAGAGGCAACAAGATTGTGATATGAGATTTAATCGCCGTTGGGGTTTTTATTACCAGATGTGTTAATAGTAAAGGTCTTGACTTGGAAAAACTTAAAAAATTTAAAACAATAATTAATCAATAAAGGAGAAAAATAATATGAAAGATAATAAAAAAGTAATTTATAATGCAGGTAGTATGTTTACTGAAGCCCAATGAAATACAAGAAAACGAGAAGGCGATTTATTACGCAAAATGTTTCCAGATTTTGTGATTGGTAATCCTGTTGATTTTGAAACAAATCAAACAGTTCGTCCAACAAATAAATCAATTTTTGAATTAGATTATGCAGGATTAACGGACGCTGATTATGTTATTCTTGAATTAGATGGATGAGATTCAGGAACACATATGGAATTTGGTTTAGTGGTTGAGCAAGCCTTGCATAATAAGAATAAATATTTATTCCCAGTGATTTCTGATTTTCGTTTACAACAAGGAATTTTAAAAGGAGAATGTCCTGGTTTTGGTTTAAATGAAATGATCACTGGTGCATTATATTTTGAACCATTAAATAGTGGTGATATTCCGCAAATTACGTTATGCGACTCACATAAGATGGCGCGTGAAGCAATTGGGGCAATTGAAATGGGAGAAATCGCTGATTATCGAAAAAAATATGATATTAAGGATATCTTTAAAGAAGATAAGTTATACAATGGTTTTGATTGTCAAAATTAAAATAATTATCCGAATTACGAAAAAGTTAACTGAAAAAGTTGACTTTTTTATAATTAAATTGTGTCAAAATTTAATATTTGAATATTTGATTACAGATTAACTAATGAAAAAACTGATTTATTTTGAAAGTAGCATACAAAATTTAAATGGAAATAAATTATATTGAAAATGGCCAAACAAATGTTTTTGAAAGGAAAAGACCGAATAATTTATGTCGGGCAGAATGTATTGCTTCAATTGTTATGTCGTAAATATGATTAAGGTTTTCTGCTATTTTTAGTTTAATATCATTAATTGCCACAACGACAATACTCTATGGAGTTGGGTTTGATATACTTTAGTGGTATATTTTTTTACTTAATTATTGTAGTTGTTGGAATAATTCCCATAATTATGTGTAGTTTTTGTTTTAAAAGGAAAAGTATAGTCACATATTGCGGCGGTTGTTATTGTTTTAATTTTTTCATTTATAATTGTTAGGATTTAAGATCGAATAAAAAATAAGGTTTTTAAAAAACTCGGAAATTGAATAAAAATAATAAACTAAACCATTTACTAAAAGGGTTCATTTAATTGAAAAATCAAAATTATTAATTGATTAAGAGAAAGGATATTATCTTAAATTATTAAAATAGAAACTTTTTATTGCAACTTTTTGTTATCTTATTTAAGTTGTATTATACATTTATTAAATATCTTAAAAATCTTTACAAAAAGTACCTGTTTTTTCTCCAATTTTAAAGTGAAGTTTTGTTATTTCTTTGTTTTAGTTAATTAATTTGCTAATAAATAAAAAAACTTAATATTAAGGAAGGGAGATGATGGTAGGAAGTGGTAAGCAACATGAAATTTGTGATATTGATAATCACTATAAATTAATATTTTTAAAGCAATATCATTCATTATCGAAGAATTTTTATCAAATAAAGTTTTATTAACTTGTGAAAAACATAAATATTTATTAAATCGTACAAAAGATAAAAAACAAAAGCTATTTTATCAGAAACTAGAAAATTCAAAAATTATCTTTGATTGAGAAACTGGTTTTTTAAAACTTTGATTTTATAAAACAACTTAATGCAAGTGTGGAACGGTTATTTTAAATAATTAAGTACTTCCATAAGAACATGAGTTTAAACTCATTACCACAGCCAGCCGAGGCAAGTACTGAAATAGTGTATGAGGAAATATGTAAATCGACGCAAGTTATATTTAAACTAAGCGATAGTCGTGCTAAGTGCAAGGTCAACATCAAACGACAATAAATATTGAGATGGACACTTTATAAATAAATTTGCGATAGATATTACTTCTTAGAAGTGGCAGCGGTTTTAAAAACCACAAAAATAGCACCAATCTCTTTAAGGTGTAAGTAAATTTATTTTAAAAACTGAACGTTTTGACCTAAAATGGTGTGGATAAAGAGAGATAATTATTTGGCTTTACCTTATAAAAACAACTGTCGATTATTAAATAATATATCGCCACCGCTCACCTCCAGTGAAGCGGGTGGTGTAGTAAATAAATAGATAAATATTTATATAACTAATTATCGTTTTGGCACTTTCACTTGGGAGTGAGTGCCAACGAATTAAAAATAGGAGGAAATATAATGACAGAATATAAAGGTTTGTATATTAATAAAACTTGAAATGAAATAACAACATCATTTGATTGAGTTAATTGTCAACCTGTTAATTGTCGTATTTCACATCATAAAAATCATTATGATTTGCAATGTTTAGAATGTGCAAAAATGTATTTAAATTTATTTGAAGATAAATGAGATGTTATTAATTCATATATGCAACATTATAAAATTAATGATATTTTATATTTAGCATCAAATGGTTGAAAAATATTATAAATTGAGAAAAAATAAACCAAATAAATTAATATAAGTAATTATGAAAAAGTTAAATAAAAAAATTGAAAGTAAATTATAATAACTAAGGCTACGTGTTTATCTAATTTCGACAGATAAAATAACCCAGGAACATTGAGTATTAAGTAGAAAGAATTAGGAGTAATAAAAAATGTCATATTATATTAGTAATTACTTAAATGAAAAATAAATTAATAATAAAGCATTAAAAATTAGTAATAAAGATATTATTTATACACAAATTGATAATTATTATGATATGAGTTGAGAATTAAATTTATATCTTAAATTTGGTAATTAAGAACAACGTGTGGTAATATTTCATTGCCAACAAATTTTAACTTAAATTTAAAATGATATGAAATTGATAGGGTTAAATGTTTAATAATTAACTATTTATAATATGAATAAACAGATTATGGGGTGATAAATTATTAACAATATATGAAAAGACAAAAATGGTTCTGTTTATATAGAAGATGATTTATTTAATATGACGTTATAAGAATGTCATTTATAAGATAGTGATTATGAGTATATTGATAATTTAATTATGGATATTAATTTGGAGGAAATAAGTAATGAAAAAATAAGAAAAAGAAAAATTTATAAAATCATGTGATTGTGAAGAATATTTTAAAAAAATAAATGTTTTTGTACTTATTGTTGACTTATAAATGATGAATTAGATCTCACTAAGGGTATTAAAGAATATAAAAGAGAGATTTTAAATAATAACAAAAATAGTTAAATTAATAAATATAAAAATAACGAATAAGTTAAATGAAATTTTTTCAGCATAAATTATTACCAAAAATATGATTTACGATTTGTTTAATTTAAAAGAAAAGGAATGAATAGGTTACAATAATTGTAAAATTTAAAATAATATAAAATTTATAATAATTAAATTATATGTTATATAAATAAAAGAAAAAATATTTAATTTTTTAAAATTTATAAAATTAAAAATAATATAAATTTTACAATAATTATAAATTGTGTGTTTAAGTTATTATTTTTAATATAACAATAAAAATTATTTGATATATATATATATATATCTTCTTTATAAGAAGACCTTTCATTTTTCGTTACAGATGATTATTTTATAACAAAATAAAATAACCTTTATTTATAAGGATTATTAAAGATAAAAAAGTTAAATAATTGAACACACATTATGAATAGTTTTATATTCAAAATTAAAACGCCACTAAAAACAGTAAGTATACTCGTTTTATTACTATGTTTTTATAATATTGTTCAGTTCATATCTATTTTTATCCTTTTCGTTTGGCTTCTTCTTCGGCTTCATCTTTTTTTATTTGGGCGATGTCTTTTGCGGTTTTTTCTGCAAACGTTTTCGCTTTTTTCTTGCGGATTTGTTCGCAAATAAATGATATAATTACAAATTTTTTCAATAATCACCCGAGAAATAGTAGTCCTGATAAAGAACCAACAAAAACTCCAACAATTGCTCATCCCGTTAATAATTTTTTGTCATTATTTGATGAGTTGCTGTTTTCAATTTGTAGGGTGAAAACATATGATTTAATATCGTTGTATTTAACAATAATTTTGACTTTGTTATTTAGTTTAAACTCATTTTGGTTTAGTTCAAATCTCACCTTGTTTACATCATAATTGCTAGTATTTAGCCCATCAATGATGATACTACTTGGAATTTGGGTTTTTAATTGTTCAATAACTTGTGTTTTTATCAATGGTTCTTTGAAAGTAAGTTTACCATTTGCTTTAAACCACTCGACAATTGCGTTAGCAAATTGACTATCGCTCGCTTGTTTAATTCATGATTTGCTTTCTTCAAATAATTTGTTTAGCTGTATAGCGCTATACCCCCGAATGCCATCGTGTCCATTTGCTTTGGCTCACATTTCAAATTGTTTGCCATTATCTGTATCAAAATATTTTGTTATTTCTTGTTTTGATGCAATTTGTAAATAAACATTGTTAGTGTGACCTAAGTTGTCAGATAATTCAACAACATATTTACCATTGCTTGTTGTTAACTGTGAATCATCTAGCACAATTCCATTTGTTTGGTCAATCGTGTATAGTTGTGATATTTTATTTCATTGTTCATCACAACCATAAATCACTCCAGTTATGACACTACCTGCATTTGGTTTTTTCATTGTTATTTTACTTTCACTATTTGCATAGTAGAATGTATTAGCTTGGTTTGTGATATTACTTGTATCAATTTGTCCAACGTAATCAATATCAACTTGTGTTGCTGGTGATGTTGGTTTTAAATCAATTTTTAAATCAACCACGTTTGCAGGAACTACATTGTATTTAACAACAATGGAACCTTGATAACTTTTGCTATTTTTTTTGGCAGTTAAAGTTGCTGAATGTATATCTTTTTTTTCAATTGTAATTTGAGAAAAATCAATAATGCGATAATTTTTTTGTGTAATTGCTGAGATGATATTTTCATTGTTATTATCTAAAATATTTCCTAAGTTATTATTGCTACCAAATTTAATCACATCACTTAAATTTTCTTGTTTGCTTGGTGTTGGCGGATCAATTTTGGCCTGCATAGAGACAATGATTTTACTAGTGTATTGTTTACCAGCTAAAGTAAAAAATACTTGTAAATTATGGTCTTTTTTGCTAGTTTCAGGTTTAACATTGATAGTTCATTTTTTGGCTGTTTGTGGTTGTAAGATATTATCAAATAAAACTTTATCAATGTTGTTGTTATTAATATCAATATTTAATTCTCCATCAACAGTAAGTAGGTTATTTCGTGTTCAAGTTTGTGTTTTACTATTATCAACCAAAATAAAATGACTTTGTTCTTTTGTTCATGACAAAGAAGTTTGCAATGTATAAACACCATTTTCTGTTCCAAAATATAAATCACCATTTGAACTTAATGTGGCAGATAAAATATAATTATTAATACCTTTTATTTGTTTTCGTGTTGATGAACCTTTTTTCATAACAAATAAATCGTTGTTTATACTAAAATAAATATCATCTTTAACACTAAAAGTTATATTTCTAATATTTCCTTTTACTTCAATTTTAATTGGAGAAGTTGTCCCATGTTTTAAAATATAGGCATATTTTTTTCCTCCAATAATTAAATCATTGCTTTTATTTACAGAAATACTATTAATTTGTTCAATAAAGTTAACATTTAAAAGATTTGCTTTTGTATCACTACTATTTAAATAATAAATATTAAAATTTGAAGCAATATAAATAACATTATTTATATAATTAATTACTATTGATGAAATATATTCATTTATACCATTTATTTTAATTGGGGTGTCTGAATTAACGGTTAATTTATAAACAGTTTTGCCTGCCCCAAAATAAACATTATTATTGTTATCAACTGCAACAGAAACGACATTACCATTAATACCATTTATTTTAGTTGGCTTTGTTTCACTTTGCTTTAAAGAAAAAGCTCCGTTTTTTGTTCCAAAATAAATATTACCCAAATTATCAACTGCAACAGATTTTGCATTTTTGCCTATATTTTTATAAAAATTAGCGAGTGGTAGATAGTCATTGTTTGAGTTAGTCATTACTTTTACAATATCATGTTTTGTACTAACTAGTGTTATATCGGCAAGCAACGGAGCGGGAGCGCTCGTTGCTAACATTGATATAGTTAATAAACTAAGTAATTTTTTCATTTTTTTCATTTCCTTTATGTAAATAAAAAAAGACAATAAAAGAGTTCACCAATTTTAGTAAGTACTAATAAAAAGTATTTACTATTTTTTAGTATATCTTTTTCTTTACGGTTTGAATACCATGTATTTCATTTTATAACATCTTTTATATATTATTCGTGTGAATTATATATTTTATTATTTATTGTAGCTTTTTTAAGTAATTAATGAAAACTTTCTATAACAATATTATCTTCATAGTGGTAATTTCCCCCTATTGAAATAATAATACCGTTAGATAAACATTTATCGTGATAAATAGCGAATTTATATTGATATCCGTGATCTGAGGTGAATTATTATGCCATTCAGATCTTTTTTTTATTAATTTTATTTTTTAATTGCATCATTTAAATTATCCATTACTAATTTATTGTCATTATATTTAGATCACTTTACATAAACTATTTCTTTAGTATATTCATCAATAATTGTTGATTGATAATATTTTTCTCTTTTTCAAATTAAATATGCTACATCAGTATATAGTACTAAAAACCTTGTTTTTATATCATTGAATTTACAATTAATTAAATCAGGATATTGCAATAAAATTTTTTATTTATTTATTATGTTTATACTCCATTTTTCTTCTCATTTTTCTTACATATTCAGGTTGTATTTGATTATTACACATAATCCTTAAAAATTTTTTTAAATTATATTTTATATCATAATCTTCATTTAAATATTTAGTAATTATTCGGTATCCAAATTGTTTTAAATTTTCTTCATAGACTTTTACAATATCATTTATTGCTTTTTTATTTTTTTTATTTTTTTTATTTTTTTTTGCTACTGTCATAATTTTTATATTTACCTTAATAACTAAGTTTTAAACCTGTTATTTCTAGCAATAATTTTATTGAATATTAACGACAATTTTGTTTAATAAAAGAGACGATTATTAGTTTGTTTAATTGTAAAAGTCATGGAGCTTTTTTAGTAACTCATATCTTGTTTTATAATATTAAAAATCTATTTTGGTAAAAGATATTTTAGATCATTTATGGTTGTTTAATTTCCCTTTTTTATGATTTGCTCATCAATATTTTATTATATTTGTATTTAGATTATATTTTTTTGCTGCTATTCAACAACTTTTTTGTTTAATTTCATTAATTATTTTTGTTATAAATTATGATGTATATTTGTTATATTTTTGTTATTTTATTGTCATATAAATGCCTCCATATAAAAATTTAGCAAAATCTTTTTTTATTTTACTTAATTTTTTGGGTGCAGTCTATATCACATCGCTGATATTCCCATAGTTAATTACAATTTAAAAACCAAATAAATATAATCATAATTAATTATTTTTAAGTTGGGTTTTTGATATAATTTTATATGGAAACACAAGTAATTTTGACTTCACTGTGTTTTCATTTTTTTATTTAATTACAAAATAATTATATACCTTTTATTTAAAAATTTATATTTTTTGTAAAAAAATTTTAAAATTACATGTGTTATATAATTTCTTTAATGAGTTCTTCGTATGCTTTTTTTGTATTCAATAATGTGGGTTTTCCCAAATTGAACATAATTTATTTTCAACTGCTTTAAATATTTCTGATTATTTAAAATTTTGTATTTAACATTTTTGTTTCTAATTTAAAATCAAAAATAAGTTTTTTTATTTCTTATAAATAAAAATTATTTTTTACATTATTTATTAAATTTTTTAAATATGGTATTTCTCTTTTTTATTGATGACGACAAATAATTTCAAGATTATTTTTTAAATCTAAGAACCCCCTTAAATATATTAAAGCCATTATTAATTGGAACAACAATTAAATCACTTATAACTAAAAAACTTAAATTTAATTCATTTATTGTTGGTGGATAATCAATTAAAACATAATCATAACTATCAAATATATCTTTATTATTTTAATACAACATATCAGAAATTTTATATATTTCATCTTTTTCATACATGGTACCTAAAATGTATGAACTTTTGGTTAATTTTTTAGTTGCTATTAGGTCAATATTTTTATATTTATAATTAATTATAATTTTTTTAATTGATATATTTTATATTGTATTTTTTGTTGCGATTATATTTTTGATTGTTTTTTATTTATTGTTAATCATCGATAAATTCCATTGTTAAATTAGATTGGGTTTTAAATCAATAAGTAAAATTTTTTTATTATCGTAAGCTAATTTATAAGCAATATTTTTGGTTATGGTGGTTTTACCAATCCCACCCTTTTTATTACAAAAACTAATCATTTTCATAACTATTCATTATCACTTTCTATATCAATTTTTTCATATCTTTTTTCAAGTATTACTATCATTAAATTAAATTTTTTTATAATTTCGTATTATCTTTTGTTTCAAATTTTTTTAATAACCTTTTTTGATACAAAAACAGTAAGAAGCAAAATTTTTTCTTTGTTTTCTTTTTTTAAAATTATTAAAAGTTTTTGGAATAATTTTTCCTTAAATTTTTAATGTTTTTAACATTATATCAAATTTTATAAAAAATTATAAAATTAAAAATAATATAAATTTTACAATAATTATAAATTGTGTGTTTAAGTTATTAATTTTCTAATGCATCATAATAATAACAAGCAACTAAATTTCTTATGCTTGTTCCAATTAAAGTAATTGTTGCTAAAATATTTAATAATCTTTTAATAATTTATATTATTTCTGTATTTATAATTAATTTTTGTTTTATTATTTCTTATTAATGAAAAAATTGCTTTTCCATTAAAAGTTATATTATTATCTTCGTTAAGAAGAATTTCATCTGATAATAAACTTATATTTTTGTAATATTTGCACCGCTTTTTTAATTGATAATGTAATTATTTGTTTTTCATTATAATCGATAATAATTTTAGCAGTAATTGTTTCTGTAATTTTTTGTTTTAAATTTATTGTAGATTCATATTTACTTTCTCTTACTGAATAAACAATTGTTGATTTTTCATTGGTGGCAAGCTCTATTTCTTCTTCTGGCCCATTAAATGGATATAAAATCATTTATTGCTCTTGTTTATTTAAATTTGAAAAATCAAAATAATTTGATAAAGTATGTTTTTTGCTTCATATCGATAATTAATATTTACAAAGTTTACTAATTTATTTTTATCATTCATATTTAAAATTTAACCGGCTTGTGGGTTATTTTTTCCATTTTTACTTATTCTTTTTATAATTTGAAACATAAATTTTGATTTTTGATTATATTCATATTTGGGTATGCTTACTGATTTTATAATTGAATAATTGTTTTTACGTTCTTTTATAGTAAAATAAACATTTTTGAAATCATCACCTCAATTTAAATTTTTATTTCTTGTTACTTTAACATTGCTAAAATTTAAATCGCTAATATTAATATATTTTATTCCTTTAATTTTATCAATAGAGTAAAAGTTTTTGTTTATAAAATCAAAATAAACCAATTTTTGTAATAAGTTATTTAAATCAATATTATTATTTTAATCTTTATTTTTAATTTTATAATTAACAGTAACTTGACAACGATATTTTCCTTTTGTTGCTACAATTGTTGCCGAAGTTGGTGTTTTATCAATTATTTTCATTTTATTCAAATTTAAAAAATAATTATTTTCACGATTTAAATAATTTATATTATTCAAAATTGTTTTATGATCGTTGTTGTTAATTTTTATGACAGTTGTTTCACTAGATTTTAAGGCATATAAACGATTAATTGTTCTAAAATATAATATTATTGTTATTATCTATCTCTATTGAAAATACAACATCATTTATTTCGTTGATTTTTCGGGGGTTAATTTATCTTTTTTTAAAACATAAATATCATTATTACGATTTCTATAATAAGTATTATTCTTATCACTTATAAAAAGATCGGGCTTTCTCCCTCAATAATTTTAGATACTTTATTTTATCCTTCATTTAATTTATATAATGAACGATCAATTTTAAAATGAATTATATCATATTTTTCATCCCTATAAATTTCAGCATACTCCCATAATTTCAATTAATTCCTTCAATTTTTGTTAGTTTAGTTTCACCAGATTTTATAACAAAAACAACAGAATAATACATTTAAAAATAAATATTATTATTATTTAAAACATACACACTAATTTGGTTGCCATTTTTAATTTTAATTTTTGTTATAATTGTTTCGACAGATTTTAATGTATATGCCTAATTGTAAAGTTAAGTGCAACTAAATTATTTTTCTAACCAAATATTCGATTGGTGAAAGATAATTTAGTATTTTTCTTGGTCTATGGTTTAAAGACAATATAAATTTATGAACTGCATTTTTCGTGGTATTTGAAAAATTAAATTTTTTAGGAAATTTTTCTCTAATTAACCCATTAGTATTTTCATTAGTACCTCTTTGTCAGGGTGAATATGCATTAGCAAAATAAATTTTCACATTTAAATTTTTTTCAAGTTGTTGTCAATTAGCAAATTCTTTACCTCTATCAAATGTTATAGTTTTAACAAGATTATTTGGAAGAATTGATAAATAATGGCTAATGTTTTCGTTAATAACTTTAGTAGTTCTATTTTCAACTAACATTGCTAAAGTAAATCTTGATGTTCTTTCAACTAAAGTTATTAAACATGATTTACTTTTACCTCGCGATGATACTATAGTATCACCCTCTCAATGGCCAACGGTTATGCGATTATTAACATTAACATTTCGTTCTTTAATTGATTTACCATTAAATTTACCGCGATTTTCTTGAGATTTTCGTTTCTTACCTTTTTTTCTTAAATTTTTATTAGTAACCTTTTCAAGTAATCCAGAATAAATTCAATTGTAAATTGTTTTAAAACTAATAATTCATTCTTTATGAAAATTTTTAATTCTTCCATAAATTTGTTCAGGCGATCAACCTAATAATAATTTTTGTTGTACATATTTTACTAATTCTCTATTTTTAAACTTATGAAAATAAACATGTGATTGTTTTCTATTTTCTGCTTTATTTTGTGCAATTAATGAAAAATAATGATTATTATCTTTATTTCTATTAACTTCTCGAATAATAGTACTAATACTTCGATTAAGATTTTTAGCTATTTCACTAATTTTTAATTTAAATTTCAATTGATTCTCAATATAAATTCTTTCATCTATGCCAAGATGTTTATATCCCATATAAAAAACTCCTTGCTTTAATTTTTCTAAAATAAACTTAGCATCATGAAATTTTTATATGAAATTTTTTGCAATTTTATTTACTTGCACGTACAAGTATAATTTAGCATATAAACCGTTTCCTGAACCAATATATATGTTATTATTATCCTCAAAAATATAGCTTATAGCACCGAAACACCAGAAATTTTTATTAGTATATTAGTATTTTTTTTTTAAAATTAATAAATAAAAATTTCTCTGGTTGACAATGTCGGCATAAACATAAATATTTTCATTATTATCAACAAATAATTGGCCCGCCCTTTTATTATTACTATTTATTTCTATTGGCACAGCATCATCTTTTTTATAATATAAGTCTTTTGTTTGTTTGTTATAAAATAAAAATTATTATTTCTAATTATTACATATGTAATGTTTTTTACTTTTATAATTTCAAAAGCATTCATTTTTTATGATTTTAATACAAACACTTCATTTTTTAATTTAAAATAAACATTATCGTTATTATCAATATAAAGATAATTATTTAAATAGTATTTTGTTTCGATAATTTTATTTATAGTACTGTCTTTATATTTAAAATATAAAGGGCATCATTAATTAAAATATATGCATTATTTTTACCGTCAATAACAACACCAGCCTTATTATCATCAAGATAAATATTTTCAATTTTAGTGGCCGGTTATTTCACCTGATTTTATCATGTATATATAATCGCCATATCCTAAAACATATACATTATTTTTGTTATCTATAACAACTTTTTTCGTAGTAGTATTATCACACAAATATTATAAGTTAAAAATGTTTGTCTAACATTACTAATTTCAACTAATAACTTATTATTTTTTATTATGCATCATGTACGATGAACCCCCCAAAAAACAACCATTTTTATTTAACAAGAGTTGTTTTTTATTTGTAAAACCATAATTATTAATTAATTAAAAGAAAGGACAGAATCTTAAATTATTAAAATAGAAACTTTTTATCACAATTTTTTCGTTAAATTAAAGTTGTATCACACATTTATTAAATATCTTAGAAATCTTTTAAAAATGTACCTTTTTTCCAATTTTAAGGTGTTGTCCTTTCTTTATTTAAATTAATTAATTTGGATAATAAATAAAAAAACTCAATATCAAAGAAAGGGATGGGTAATGAAAATTAATAAGCAACAAAACAGTATGTGGTGTTGATAATTGCTATAAATCAATATCATTCATTACCGAATAATTTTTATCAAATAAAGTTTTATGAATTTGTGAAAAACATAAATATTTATTAAATCGTACAAAAGATAAAAAACAAAAGTTATTTTATCAGAAACTAGAAAATTCAAAAATTACCTTTGATTGAGAAACTGGTTTTTTAAAATTTTGATTTTAAAAAACAACTTAATGCAGTGTGGAACGGTTATTTTAAATAATTAAGTGATTTTATCATAGCATGAGTTTAAACTCATTACCACAGCCAGCCGAGGCAAGTACTGAAATAGTATATGAGGAAATATGTAAATCGATGCTAGTTTATTAGAACTAAGCGATAGTCGTGCTAAGTGCAAGGTCAACATCAAACGACAATAAATATTGAGATGGACACTTTATAAATAAATTTGCGATAGATATTACTTTTAAAAGTGGTAGCGGTTTTAAAAATCACAAAGCTAGCATTAGGCTCTTCAAGGTGCAAGTTAATTTATTTTAAAAACTTAAAGATATAATGGTCTGAAATAGCGCGGATGAAGATAGAGAATTTTCTGGCGTAATCAATAAAAAACAACTTTCGACTATTGAATAATATACCGTAATCACTCACCTCCAGAGAAGCTGATGGCGTAGTAAAGTAAATAGATAAATACTTATATAACTAATTATCGTTTTGGTACTTTAATTTGGGAGTGAATGCCAGCTAATTAAAAATAGGAGGAAATATAATGACATAATGTAAAAGTTTGTATATTAATAAAAATTGAAATAAAATAACAACATCATTTAATTTGGTTATTTGTAAAGCTGTTGTTTGTCGTATTTATCATCATAAAAATCATTATGATTTACAATGTGTAGAATGAGCAAAAATGTATTTAAATTTATTTTAAAATAAATAATGTTTTATTGTTTCTTATATGCGACATTACAAAATTAATGATATTTTAGATTTACCATTATATGGTTGAAAAATATTACAAATTGAGAAAAAAATTAATCAAATTTAATGGAGGTAATTATGAAAAAATTTGTCTTAAACAAAAATACTGAGGTTATTGTTTTAAATGCAATATAGAAAATAAATTAAATTAATTAATACTTAAAAGTTATCAAGTATCACAAGAATATATTACTGATGAACATTGAGCATTAAACAATAAAAATAATTAGGAGGAATAAGAAAATGTCATATTGTATTATTGATTACTTAAATGAAAAATTAATTAACAATAAAGCATTAAAAATTAGTAATAAAGATATTATTTATGCACAAATTGATAGTTATTATGATATTAGTTGATAATTAAATTTATATCTTAAATTTGGTAATTAAGAACAACGTGTGGTAATATTTCATTGCCAACAAATTTTAACTTAAATTTAAAATGATATGAAATTGATGAGGTTAAATGTTTAATAATTAACTATTTAGAATATGAATAAACAGATTATGGGGTGATAAATTATTAACAATACATGAAAAAAGATGAAAATGATTCTGTTTATACATAATATGGTTTTATTTAATATTGCATTAGAGGAACGTCACTCATAATAAAGTGCATATGAATATGTTGATAATTTAATTTAAGAAATGGAATTAGAGGAATATAATAATGAATAAATTTATTGGAATTGGTAAAACAATTAAGGATATTGAAATTAAAAAAACACAAAATAGTAAATAATATGTCATATTTAAATTAGTAGTAATAATATCTTATTCAACACAAAAAGAAAATGATTTTATACTTTGTCAAGTTTGAAATAAGCAAGCAATTGTTTTACAAAAATATTATCAAAAAGGAAGTAAAAGTGCTATTGTTGGTATTTTACAATTTATAAAATTAAAAATAATCGAAAAAGTAAAAAGACTAACATTTGTTAGCCTTTTTACTAATTATAATTCAATTAAAACTTTAATTCCTGGCCCCATTGTTGTTGTTACAGAAATATTTTTAATATATGTTCCTTTAATAACAGCGGGTTTGACCTTACGAATTGTTTCATAAATTACATCGTAATTAGCTTTTAAAGCTTCTGTTTTGAATGATGCTTTTCCAATAATTGAATGAATGTTTCCATTCTTGTCAACACGATATTCAACTTTCCCTTTTTTAACATCACCAATTGCTTTGATAACATCTGGCGCAACTGTTCCTGTTTTAGGGTTTGGCATTAGCCCCTTTGGTCCTAATAACTTCCCAATTTTTCCTAGTTCAGCCATAATATCTGGTGTTGCAATAACAACATCGAAATCAAATCAATTTTCTTTTTTAATTTTTTCAATTAAATCTTTACCCCCAACAAAGTCAGCGCCAGCTGCTTTTGCATCAGCTTCTTTACTTTTTGTTAAAACTAAGATTCGTTGTGTTTTTCCGGTTCCTTTTGGTAACACAACTGCCCCCCGAATTTGTTGGTCAGCATGACGAGGATCAACATTTAAATTAAAAGTTACTTCAACTGTTGAATCAAATTTTGTTGTTGCAGTTTGTTTTGCTAGTTCAATTGCTTCTACAATTGAGTATACCTTATTTTTATCAACTAACTCAGCAACTTTGTTATATTTTTTTCCAAATTTTGCCATCATTAGTTTTTCTTTTTCTTACTTGGCATACCTTCAACAACAATTCCCATATTGCGAGCAGTTCCTTCAATAATATGCATTGCCGCTTCAACATCATTTGCATTCAAATCAACAATTTTATATTCCGCAATTTTGCGAACATCATCTGCTGAAATTGTTGCTACTTTTTCACCCTTTGCTTTTGCTGATCCCCTTTGGATTTTAGCTGCTTTTTTTAATAAAATTGCTGCGGGGGTTGTTTTTAATTCAAATTTAAATGTTTTGTCATCAAAAACAGTAACAATAAAAGGAACAACATCACCCATGCGGTCTTTTGTTGCATTGTTAAATTGTGTACAAAACTGCGGCATGTTAATTCCTAATGAAGCTAGCTCTGGCCCTGGTTTTGCTTGTCCTGCGTTAAATTCTAATTTTGCAATTCTTATAATTCTTGCCACGAGCAATTCCTCCTTTTATTCAAATTCTCGCTGTGGTCCAAACGTAATGTTACCATTACTATCACATTTAAGCATATTCTAAAAATCAGAATAAATGCCTAGTCAATTGTAACAATAAACAAAAAAAAAAACAACTTTATTTTAAAATATTACGCTATAGTTGCTGAAAAACATAAAAATAATATTGAATTAAATTCAATATTATTTTTATAATAGCATTAAATTTTTATTCGTTAATAAAAATCCACCCCAATGCTCCGACCATAATAAAAAGATTAGGTATGGCCCATAAATAAGTTCAGTGTGATTGATAATCTGTTTTCACAAAAAATCCAACTAAGAAAATTAATGCTAAGCCAGTAGTGGCAATTACTCACAATATTGATCAAAAGCCTGATTTGATTGATATAGTGGAATTAAAATATACAAAATTCCTTAAAAGCAAAAGAACCGGTCAATTTGTGTCTTATCCATAAATTGAAGTTTTTGTTATAACACCGGCATAAAACAAAATACCAATAATAATAATTAAAACTGCGTCAACAAACATTAAAATTTTTTGTCATGTTAATGTTTTAATAATTCCATCCCCTTCTTATAATTATAATTAATTATATAAGAAAATTACAAAATTATTTTGTAATTTTTATAACCTGTAGTATTAAAAAAATTTCAATTTCGTGATGTTAAATATATCAAAACATCAGTCACACAAAAGTATTATTAATTGCAATAATTAGTTGTGGTGAAATATATTGGACTTTACTTTTACTGATGATTTTAAAATAAAAACCTCAGTGGGATAATTGGTATTTTATTTTATTAAAATTATAATTTATTCAATCTTCTTGATAATTTAATAATTTAGATCTATTTAAAACATACCGTGATTCTTAGTTTTTTACATTTTAATTGAACATTTACTAACAAAGTTTAATGTAAATATTTATTCCCACTTGAATTTTATTTTCAGTGATACTTAAAATTATATATATTGCCTTATGAATTTCCGTCTACAACAAACCATTCCAATAGTTATAATTTCATCAAACAAATTATTTACCATCCACCTATTAAACCGTGACCGTATGCGAATCACGAATTGTTTTTCATTGTTAAAATTATTTTTGAAACCTGTCATTTAATTTCTTCATATTATTACTATTTTTAAGATCTTGTCATTTATCTTTGACCATAATTGTGTAACCACCAACAGGAGTATTTTGGATTAAAAGGAATTATAAATACAATTATTATCATCACTTTTTGCAAATGATATTTGCTCATAAAGATTCGTTAAATCCCGCATATAAACATTATCATCAAACTGTAATTTCGGCATTATTTCATCAATATTTATAATATTTTTAAAATAAATATAAATGTGCGTTTCTTTATTAAATTAAATTAAGATCTAATTAACCTTTTTGTTGGAACGTATTTTCTGCAAATGATAAATAATTAATTATTATATCCAATTGTAATTTGTTCTGTTTCCTCTGGTTTAATTTGATAAATTAAATATGGGTTATAATATTAAAATGATTAATCAACATTATGACAAGCAATCGTTGTTAGGGTTGGTGAAACAATAAATGTATAATTTAGGAATAGTAATAATATCTTTTTCATTTTTTTAGCAAATTAACAATGGACAATTTAATTCTAGTTACAGTAAAATAAAAGCATCCCCCAACATGCTTTTTACATAACAATCACTAAATTATTTATTTACAAAACAATTACACGACTCACATCCGGAAGTTATATATAGTTATATATTATATATATAATAAGACTAATTAAATTTAGAAAAGTATACTGACTTAACTTCATTCTACCAATTGCCTTCCTCAAAAATTCTTTTCATTGTCTTGTGTGGTTTTCGTTAATATCATAGTTGATGGGACAATAGTTGATGGGACAGCTCAAGATTTGCACTTTATTTCCTAACTATAAATAATTATTTATTAAATTGTTTAAAACTATCACACCATATTTTATTTATATTTATAATAACTTAATAATAAAAATTAAAGTAACAAAAGCAATACTTAATCACAAACTAATTACAGAAGGCAGTCAAACATTATGTAAATAAGTAAAATATGTTAAATTAGGACATAAATTGGAATATAAAATTCATTTGACAACATTTCAAAAGCAAGTACTTCCCATTATTGGTGATACATAATTTAATGATAAAAATAACTAATAAAATTTTAAATTTTATCATTCCGAACAACCCTGGTCAGGAAAATAGCCTTGTTTAAAAACAAAAAATTATAAAAAGCAAAATTGCCATTACTAAGATAACTTTTAAATAGTTCGAACAAAAAGCAATTAAAATATCAAATAAAAATGCTAAGAATAATCATAAAATAATTGCTCAAAATAAGCCATATCAATTAATTCATTCAACACGAATTGCTTCCTTATAACTAAGAAAAGCAATTTTTAATAACCGTAATGAGCCAACTAAACTAGTAATTAAATTAATTAGTACCAAAACCAACACTAAATGATAAATTAAAACTTTTAGTAAATGTAACTGGCGGGAAAAAGTAGTTTTTCGAAAACCATAAAAATCAATCGCTAAATCAAGAATACCATTTGAAACCCCTGCTAATAAAATTGAACCATGAAAAGCTAAATAACTAGCATTACTATTAAACATATTGGTAACACGCGTACTAATAAAATATAAAATAACTGGTAATAATAATGTTATTAAATAAATATTTAATGATGTAAATCAACATTTGTTAACAACACGTAATAATGATAAATTCAGCCCTTACCCTTACCCTTACCCTTACCCTTACCCTTAATTTTTAATCACTGATAATAATATTTTCTATTTTAACATCATGTTCTTTAATTGGCGATGACTCAGAAATTAACTATTCACATAATTAAATGTTAATTCCAAGACAGTGTGCTGATATTTTGTTAAAAATCGATCATAACACCCATAACACCCTTTCCTTATACCCAATCGAAAATGGAGGTGGTCCAAAAGCAACAATTATAACAAAAACAACAAGTTCTATTTGTTTAACATTAATTATTAGCAACGATGTTAATGGTTCATAAATCCCAAACTGCGAATTAAGTTCTAAATCAGTTGTTAAATTATAAATATGATGAAATTGTAAATTATTTTCAACTACTCTGGGTAATAAGACATCAACCTTTGCCGCTAATAATTGTTCAATATAATTGTTCAATAATAAGAACGATATCAACTTCACCTTTAACTCTGAATAATAAATAGCAATATTTTTGCTATTTTGAACTGCTTAATGCTTTTTTTATCATTAAAAATTTTTGTTTCTTTTTATTGACATAAATAAGACTGATAAAAACTTATTTCAGAATATTAACTTTTCTTGTTGAATTTGTTGCTTTTATAAAGAATCGCCATTAGCCAACACTGTTTCCCGCACTGTCTTTTCCATATTCATTTTATAATTAATTGATTTAATTCAACGGTATATTCCCGTTGGTAATTCTCCCGTAAAGGTTCTAAAAATCCCATAATAATCATTTCTAAAGATTATTTCTCAGATAAATCACGGTTTCGTTAATAAAACAGTTGTTATTCGGAAAATTTACTTACTGTTGCTTCGTATTCAATTTGTGATTAATTATTATAAACCTTGTTTTAGGAAATTGTATCAAAGTATTATTTTCCATCTAAAATTAAGGTATCACATTCAACACAATCTTTTAAACACTGTGCTTTATGACCAATATAAAATAAGACACGATAATTGGCTGTTCCCCCATTAAAAGTCGTTTATTTATAAATAATCTTAGAAGAGGTATTTTTCCCTAAATGAATCATTTTTGAACCGGTATCTTGAATCACATTTTATTTAGCAATAGCAGTTTAAATACATTGTCTCTTACTATATATTCCCCTTTAAAATAACACTAGAATATTTCATATTAATTTTTGAACCAATGTTATCATCAATTCATTCAATTTGACCATTTTCCTCAACAATACTCTGTTTTGTAACTAAATATAAAATATTATTACTTCAATTTTTAACTGTGGTATAATGCATTTTAGCATTTTTCCCAACAAAAATTTCAAAAATCGCTTGCACGAAAGAATCACGCGAATAAATTGGCGATGTATAACCTTCAATATAATGCAACTAAACATTATTGTCAATAATAATTAATGTTCGTTCAGACTGCCCACTATTCTGATGATTAATCCGAAAATAAGCTTGTAGTGGTTTTTCTAATTTAACGCCTTTCGTAACATAAATAAATTATCCCTTCGATCAAATTGTCCCATTTAACGCCGCATATTTATTATCCGTATTAGGAACTAGTGTTCCAAAATATTTTTTAAATAATTCCGAATGTTCTCATAATTCCGTATCACAATTTCAAAAAAAATAATCATCTTTTATTCAACTTGTTTCAACATACTACCCCACAAACATATTAACTATCATATTGGGCTTTAATTCCAGCTAAATATCCCCCTCTTTTTTTGTTCTGCCTCTGATAATCCTAATATAATCAAAGGTTTCTTTAATTTTTTAGGAGCTTCTTCTCATTTTATCACAATATGTTCTGTTGACTTAACATAATAAATATACTCATTAAAATTCATAAATTGGAGATTTTGACCTTAACTTGGGTTTTTCATTTTTAAAAAATTATGATTTTGATTGTAATCAAAATTCTTGCATTAATGTTGGTTAATTTTAATGATCTTAAATTTCATTAATAATTGTCTCATTAATATCTTCTTCCTGTATTATTATAGTATAAAATTATAGTAGAAAATGTCTCCGTAATTAAAACAATATTTATAACTAGAAATTTATTTAATTTATTTTTCTTGTTTTAATTTTGGCATTAATAAGGCCTCCTTTATTTTTTAATTATAATTTGCTTTTAAATTCTAATAATAATGTTTGAAAACCATCAACACCAATTGTGGCACATTTAATTCGATTCGGTTGTTTTGGAATATTAATAAAAGCAATTAAATCATTTATTTTTTTTTCATCATATGATTGTTCAAAAATCATTGCTAAATAATTATCAATAATTGCTAAACTTCTCACAATTGTTTTTCCTTCTAATTCTTGTGCCACAATATCCGTTGACGCTATTGAAATGGCACAACCCACACCGTCAAAACGAGCACTAATAATCTTATTTTTTTCAATAATTAATTCTAAATAAATGTTATCAACGCAAGACTCTGAAGCTTGATTAATCGAATAAACCACTGGTTTTTTGGTTAAACCTTTATGTTGTGGCTCTGAATAATGGTTCATAATAATTTGTCGTAAAAACATTGGGTTATTTTTATTAAATTCCATTTAAACCAACCCACCTAAAAAATCTTGCTCATCAACAAGGGCTGATACTAATAAATCAATATCTTTATAACTATTATAAATTGAAAAACTAACTCTAACGGTATTTTTTTCAGGAATAACTTCACCAATTAAACGGGCACAATGATCGCCGCTTCGCACTGTAATATTATTCCGACTTCCTAAATGCATCGCAACATCTTGGCAAAAAACATTTTGAATATTAAAAACTAAGGTTGCTGCTTTAGAATCGACATTATAAATTATTGCTTTATCTTTTAATTTTTCATTAAACTGTTTAATCGCATATCGCTTTAATTGGTGGGTGTATGTAATAATTTCTTGCAAAGTAACTGCATTAATAAAATCGATTGCTGCTCCAAATCCAAAAATATCAGCAATATTAGCTGTTCCTGCTTCTAGCCTTTCTGGTATTTTTTTTACACTATAATTTAAACCATCACTATCAATTCAGACATTCATTCCCCCACCAACTATTAAAGGTTTTAATTCTAATAATAATTTTTCTTTTCCTCATAAAATTCCAATTCCCATGGGTCCAAAAATTTTATGTGCTGAAAAAGTAATAAAATCAACATCTCATTTTTGTACATCAGTTGGCATATGAATAACCCCTTGAGCACAATCAATAACAACAATTACCGCTGAATTAATCTTTCTAATCATTGCAATAATGGATGTCGGATCATTTTCATATCCTAAAATATTTGGTACGTTAGCAAAAGCAACAATTTTTGTTTTAGCAGAAATCATTTTTGCTAATTGTTCTAAATTAATTCTAAAATTTGTTTCTGGTAAAAATTTAACAACTGCTTTTTTTTCTTGAGCTAAACGGTATCACGGTAAAATATTAGCCCCATGTTCTTGTTTTGTAATTAAAATTTCATCACCATTCATAATTTTTGAACTTAAACCATAAGCAATTTGATTTAAACCATATGTTGCTCCGGGTGTAAAAATAACTTCGGTTACTTTTTTAGCATTAATAAACTGTTGAATTTTCTTACGAACAATATCATATTTAACATTTGTTTTATATCCTAAAATACTATCAATATTATGGGGATTAGTTCCATAATTTGTATAGTACTCACCAATCGCATCAATAACAACTTGTGGTTTTAAACTAGTTGCGGCACTATCAAGATAAATTTGTTCAGCATTATTTTTAAAAAAAGGAAATTTTCTTTTAATTTCTTTATAATCAATCATCGTTATTCTCCAATCTCTTTATCAATTTCATTAATAATATTTTTTTGTAATTCTTCGTTTTCAATTGCATCAATTACATTTTTTAAACAACCCATACAAATTAATTTTCGGGCCTACGTTATTGTTAATTCTCTTGTTTGTAAATAAAATAATTATCCTGGGTCAATTATTCCGACCATATTAGCATTACTAGCCTTAATATCATTTTCATCAATTAATAAAATTGGACCATAAATGATTTTTGAAATTTTATCAAAAACCAACAACCTTAATTCTTGATGTGCTTTTGATTAATTCATTGTTTTTTTTCAAAATTACTAGTACATTTAACAGTTTGTAATTAATTATCTTTAGCAATTGAACATGTCTTAATTTCACTTTTCGTTCTCAACGCTAAGTAATGAGCATAAATAATTGTTTTTTTATAATAATCATATGTTGACAAACTTGCCAAATAATATTTCAAAATATTATGTTTCCTTTGCAAATTAAAAGTAACCTTTTTCGTAACACCACTATTAACAATATTTAAGTGATAAGTATTAACTTGGGTTTTTTATAATTTATTATAAAAAAAATTGGACGCTTGTTAACATTAATGATTTTTATAAATATTAATAATACTATTTTGACTATTCGCAGGAATATTATAGTTAATTGTTACTTCTGATGTTAAATTTAAAAAACAAAAAAGTTTTATTAACAAGATTATAAACAAAATTAATATCAATAACTTTCCTGGGTTGTTTTTATTCTTAACGGTTAATTCCGATGTTGCTGCATAAACATTAAATTTATCACTAACAATCTCTTGTTTATTTATTAAAACACATTTTTTTATTTTTCACAGTTAAATTTAACTATTTGTAATAATCATTCGTAAACTTCCTTGTTAATTTTTTAACTAAACTATAATCGTCACTTTTCACAATTTTATATTTAACAATAACAGGCACATGTGTCTGTTTAACTAAATAAAAAAAAAAAAAAAACGATCATAATGCGAAACAACAATTGCCGCAAAATTTTTATTTCGCATTTTTTAATTCGGTACTAACAACATTTAAAGCATCAACATCTAAGCCCAAATCAATTTCATCAATTAAAGCTATCATTAGCTTTAATAAATTTAATTGTAAAATTTCATTTTTTTAGCCTCCATAAAAACCAGTATTTAAATAACGACGAATCATACTATCATCAATTTTTAAATTATTAATATTATGATTAATATCTTGATATAACTCGGGTAACTTAATTGGCAAATCACGATGTGCATTAATAATTGCTTTTTAAAAATCTAAATTAAAAACTCCCAAAATTTCAAGTGGTGATTGCCTTGCGAAAAAAATTCCCATTTTGCTTCGTTCACCTACTGTTTTTCTAAAATGCTTTTATCATCAATTAAAATATTCCCGCTTTTAACGTTATAGCTAGGATGTTCCATTATTGTTGACAATAAAGTTAATTTTCCATTTCCATCAGGTCTCATTAATCATTAATTTCATTAATATTAATAGTTAAATTTAAAACATTTTAAATAACCTAATTATCCGCCGAAACAAATAGATTTTTTATTTCAATTGTTTTCACTTTAATCCCTCCTTTGGAATATTTTTATGCCAATCCAGAAGTAAAATTATCTTTATTTTTTTTAATAAAGTCTATTTTTATTGTACAATAAAAATAGACTTTATTCTATTTTTTTTAATAGAATGTATTTAGTATTTTTTATCAAAAAGTACAAAAATAAAAAAGTTAAAAGGAAGGATGAACTAAAATGAGAAAACTATTATCATTACTGAGCATCATGATAATAGTGTCCACAACCGTGGTCACAACGAGTTGTAGTACTAAAGATAAAAATAATCAGCACAAAAATGAAAATGGAGGAGACAGTATTTGAGCATGAATTCCAGGAATTTTTGGGGGAAAAAAAATTACTTCACCCGATATTTGAATTGTTCTAGAAAATCCATTTGTAAATGCGGGAAATGGAAAATGAATAAATAACCCAACCAAATGAGATGGACCTACTAAAATTAAAATGTCAGTACAATTATCATTAATTTTAAGTGTTGCAATTTTGGCCAACCCCAGCAAGTTCTTTGTAAATAATAAAGAAAATAATATTGATACCGCAGATTATAAAGACTTAGTAAACATTTTAAATAAACAATGAGAATTATTGGTTACAAGTACAAATAAAACTGTTGAGAAAAAGAAACAAAGCTTTAAAGATAGCGACAAAAAAAAATGAGAAAAAAAATACCATGATTTTTTAGATTCAAACTATAAAGATATTAGTGGTGCTAGTGATAACAAAAAATATGAAATTGAAGAACAAAATTATAAGGCAGCTATTATGACAACAGGAATTGATGGCGGTGTTAGTGCAACGCAAATGTTAACTAACACTTTATTGAATAATAATATGCGTGTATATAAACAAAATACTACTAACAGTTCAGTTGAACTCTTAAAAGGTTTTGCTGCTTTCCTTAAAGATAAAAAATCAGCAAAAGAATGAAATATTAATAATCAAAATTTACGAATTCAATTAGCCTTAGCTTTTACTTGAGATAAAAGTAAAAATTCTTTTGGTGAAGATTTTAGTAAATTAACAATTAATGAGATTGACAATCGTCTTGACAAAATTGCAAATGATTTAAAAACACATAATTATAACCATTTAGAATATATGAACGGTAATCGTCCGCCGGTTTCAACACCTGTTTTTGAAAATTCAACAGCAACATCTATTGGAACACCAATATTAGGTGAAACATATGATATTGGACAACTTTCATTATTTCAAAAATATATGACTGAAAAATGATTTCAAAATGAAAAACCATTAGCAATTTCAAAAATAACTTATGGTTTTAAATCAGGTGTGACACCAACCGATACCGGCTTTACAGCAGATAGTTTTGATGAAGCAACAAAAAAACAAATTAATACTGATCTAAAAAATTTAAAATCATCTAAAAACTGAGATGACTTTGTTACTAACAGCGAAGGAACCGTTATCCCATCAAGTGACTTATTAACATTAAGTACACAAGCTGATTATGTTAAATCAAATATTTTAAAATCAAGTGTTTATGAAAGTATTAATGCGATAGGAGAAACTGCACCTGCCGATATAGATGCTGTAATAACTAAGATCAGTCGTAAAAATCAAGGTGACGAAATTAGTGCCAACTGAACAATTGGAAGTGTTGGCGGCGATATGGTTGTTAGTTTCTTTGATACAAATGGTTTAAATTTAGTTCATATTGATGGTCGTGAATATTTGCAAAATGCAACTGCATCGTCATATAAATACTATAATATTGATTGACAATTCAAAAGTTTAAATTACTCAAGCAATACTTATGGTGCAATGGATGATAAATCAGAAATTATAACAACTGATAAAGCAAAACAAATGATGAATACTCAATTTAGTAATGCTCAATACTTATGGTATCTAATAAACCGTAGCTTAGTTAATAATAGTAACAACAGTAAACTTAAATTTAAAGTTTTAGATGAAGTTAAAAAATACGCTACTTTAAGTTCGAGTTCTGGTTCAGCGGGTGATAAAACATGATGATGATGAATTTTTGACTTTTTTAATAACTTTAATAATAAAATTATAACAAATAATACAACCCCGCAAGAGTGGTTAAAAAAATTTATTACTTTTAATAATGATGGCGAAGGCCAAAATAGTGCCAATTGATTTATTTCAATTATTAATGCGATGTCATCTAATTTAGCTGGAGGAACTGTTCAACGTTTATACAGTAGTTTTGAGGCAGAAAACAAAACAATTGAAGGTTATAAAATTGGTGGATCAGCGGCTAAAATTAAAACAAAAGATATTGTTCATAAAATTAGCAACGCAAAAGTATGAAATGAAGAAATCAATGCCAATTACGCCGTGGCAAACAACAACGCAGCAGAAACAACAGCGTTTTTAACACAAACAAGTGCTACAACAATGATAAGTCCAACGACAAATCCAGCAATTTACTATAAAGGAGGTATACGATAATGAAAAAATTACTAAGCCTTTTAGGTGTAGTATCCCTTACTTCGTATGTTAGTACATCAACCCTTGTTGCTTGTACAAAAAAATCTTTTGAAAGATTTACTGAACCCGCGATTGCTGATCAAGTTAAAAGTTGAATTATTGCCCAAATTAATGCAGAAGATGCATCGGGTGTTGTTAAATATTCTTTCAATGATATTTTTACTAAAGCAGCATTAAAAGAAATAGCAATAAGATTATTAGATACTAATATTTCAAAATATTTCTACGCTTCTGAAGAAGCAACAAGAGCTCGTTATACAGGAGTGTCAATTGATATTAGTCAACCTGACTCATTATTAATTAAACAATTTATCAATTTTGTTGAACAAGTAGCCCTTGATAATTTAAGTACAAAATACTTTACTGGAATATTTAATTCAACTCCATTAGAAACAACAATCGCCGGACAAGGATACACTCCCGACTATCAAACTGAAAAATGATATGTTGGCGGTACTCAATCACACTTCTGAACAGGTACATCTAACGTAGATTATAAAAAATCACGAAAAGAACAAAAGGAAAATAACTTTAAAATTAAAATTAAAAGTGCTGGTAACAATTATGATGACTTTAATGCAATGTCAGAAAATGAAAAAAAAGCAGCATTAAAAGTTCGTTTTAACGATTATTATATTCACGTCGAAGTACCGGCAGTTATCGATAAAATTATTACAGCGACATATTTACACCAAAACGAAATTAAACGTTATGGAAGTATTGATAATAGTGTAATTTATTTAAATCGAAATAGCGCTTTATTTAATGCCACTCAATCATGAGACACCGTTAGTGGTTCACGATGAAAATCTTATCTTAAAATGGTTTGAGAATTAAAATTAGATAAAGAAAGTTTAGATAAATTATTCGCAATAAGCAGTCCTTTGGCAAAAGTTGAAGAATTAAATTATAATTTAACTAATTATAAAAATGTCTTAACAGATACTCTAACAAAAATATTTAATAATAAACAAAATAATGTATTTGATAACATGATTAAAGATGGAATTGATCCAATCGTTGGTATTAGTGGATTTAAAGGATTCGTAGGAATTGACAAAAGCAAAAATGATATTTTTACAACCCTAAGCAATGCTGATGCATATAAACAAAAAATTATTGATACAGTAACTCCGGGAATTATTAAATCTGGCGAGGGAACAGATCCTTCAAGCTATCAATTCTTAGATGCTAATAAAAGATATGGTTCAGTTGTGTTAGTTTTACCAATCTATGCCATTGATTTAATGAAAAACATGAATATCAACTATAAAGATGATGATAAAAATAACAAAAAATTATCATTAACTTGATATGGTTCAGGCGGAATACCAACTGATTTAGACCAAGCTTGGTTAGCGCAACAAGGCGGCGCTAAACGTTCATTATCATGATTATACAAAGAAAAAGGTTACTTAGGAACACACAATGAAACAGGAAGCCCACTTTATAATAACAAAGGAGCCCCTATTGACATTACTAAAAATACAAAAGGACAAATCATAAAATGAATTGAATATACTTTTGCTCAACAACAAAACTTACAAACAGCAGCAAAAACAAGATTATATTCCCTTGCCCTTGCTAATAATTCTGAGAATGTTTATTCACAAATCTTATATGACGCAATTGGATCATTCATTATTAAAAAAGAAGATTAAAAAAAAGAGTGCATAAGACTGCACTAATTTTAGTAAGTACTAATAAAAAGTATTTACTATTTTTTAATTATATATTTTTCTTTACGCTTTGAATATAAATTATTTCATTTCATAACATCTTGTATATATTATTAATGTGAATTATATTAATAGGTTACAAGAAGTTGAACCATATTTATGTGGACTTTCAAATAAAATATAATTATGAAGAAAGTAAGAATATAAAAATAGGAAGAAATTAATATACCGATGAATTTAAAAACAAATTGTTTTACTTTATCAAAATAGCAAACCATTCTTGAAATTTTTAAATAATATAAGGTGTCAAAATCAACTATATATTAGTTAATTGAAAAATTTCATAATTCTGGATTTTTTAAAGCGAAAAATAATCGCACTGTTGAAGAAAATTGACTTGATTGCCTTGCAAAAAGAATTAATCCAATTATAATGAAAAACAACCTTTTAAAGCAAGCGGTGCTGATGGTTGATAAAAAATAGAAATTATTAACAATAATAAAGAAAAATATTCCATGCGAAAAATTGGTCAAATAGGATCAAAATTAAAGATAGCAAAATCAACATATTACTATCAAATTAATAAATGTGGCTATTGTTGATGTTAATAATTATGAACAAAAAGTTATCAGCGCATTTAATGCCAATCGTAAAATTTATGGATCTTGTAAAATTAAAGCTTTTTTAATTTTTAAAGATATTATCTTATCGCGAAGAAAAATTCACCAAATTATGATTAAAAATTAGTTAGTATCTAAATATACCAAATTAAAATATTGTAATCATAAGTTGGTGGTTAATAACGACGAAATTAGCAACGTTTTAAACTGTTAATTTAATAATTAATAATAACACACAACCCAATGAAGTTGTTGTTAGTGATTGAACATATGTTCAAGGTGGTGGTAAATGACATTTGATATTATCCTTTGTTTGTTGATTGACTTGTTTAATCGTGAAATAATTGGCTATAGTGTGTCGAGACAAACAAAACAGTACAATTAGAGCAAGAAACCTTTTATTCAATTACAAGACCATTAAAACAAATTACGTTATTTCATACTGACTGGGGCAATGAATTTAAAAATAAAATCATTGATAATATCTTAAGTACTTTAACACCAAACAATCATTAAGCAATAAAAAAAGACTATCCTTATGATAATGTTATTTCTGAAACAACTTACAAAAGTTTTAAAACATAATTTATCAAGTAACAAAAATTTATAAATTTAACCCAATTAAAATACAAATTATTTAACTTTGTGCATTGATATAACAATATTTTAATTCATGGTAGTTTAAATTATTTAATACCTGTTGAATTTAGAAAACAACATTCCATATAAAAAGTGTCATAAAAAGGGTTTCCAATCCAGTTTAAACAAAAATAAAAGAAATATGAAAAAATATGAGCAACAAATTAACAAAATTAATGAAATAAATAATTAATTTTAAAAATAGGATTAGATAAGTTTTTATTAAAAGAATTAGAAAAATACAATAAATATATTAATGATAAAAAAATTAAAAAAATTCTAGAATAGATTAATCAAAAAATAATTTAAAATTAAAATACAAAAAAAGAAAAGGAAATGCACCAAAAATATTTAACAAAAGAAAAAGTTATTAAAAAAATTAAAAAAGATATTTATAATGAAATAAAAATAATTTTTGAGAAAAAAATAATCGAAAAATAATTGAAAAAAAATTTTAGAAAAATTAATAAATCTTTTATTATTAATCAAAGTTTTTATTTTTTCCAAAAAAAATTTTATTAAAAAATTGTAAATGTAATTATTAAAAATTAAATTGGATTATCACTTTTAAATAGCAGTAATAATTGATGATAATTTATAAATTGTTAAATTATTACTTGCAAATGGTGATAATCATAATTTAAAAAATAAAAATTATTATACATATTTACATTTTTCAGATGAAATAGATTGTAGTTTATAAATAGTTGAATAATTAATTAATAATGATGCTAATATAAATGCACAAGATATAAAAAATTATACTCATTTACATGTTGCAATTAATAATGATTATGAATAAATTGCAAAGTTATTAATTGAAAATTATGCTGATGTAAATAAGTTAGGTTTTTTTAATAAAACACCCACTATTAATTGCAATTTTTCAATGTAATAATATCAATATTATTAAGCATTTATTAAATCATCCTCAGATTAATATAAATATTTTAGATTTTGCTGTTTTATAATTATTTTCTCAAAATAATCCTGATATAACAAAAATTTTAAAACAAAAACTTAACCCTAAAGACATTAAAAAAATAGAAGAGGAAATAAAAAAAGTACAAAAATATGAAAATAATTAAAAGAAAAATACAAGATAAAATTGAAAATTTACCAACACCCACACAAGAAAAAATAAATGAAATAAAAAATAAATTTATTTAAAATTCTGATTTACTTAATTTTTTTATTAAAAAAAAGAAATTATTAAAAATATGGAACAAATACAAAATAGTGAAAATGTTATTGTTAGTGAACAATAACATTAAACCAGTGCTAGTGGCATATAAAGTCAAAACAATTCCATAACAACTCAAAATCAAAAAAAAAAAATTAATCAAACTTTGGTAGATTTAAAAGTGTGTTTTTAAATTAATCTAATAAATCTATTAATAGTAGTAATAAAAATATTAAAAAACAAAATTATAATTTAGAAAATAATGATAATAATCAATCATGATATCAAAATGAAACGACTTAAAAATTGGTGCAAACTGTTTCTCGTAATCGTGTTGTTGATTATATTAATTCAAATTTAAACAAAAATATACTTAATGATTGCAATAATAACACATAAATAAAACTTATAACTCTTATTCAAGAAAATAATGAAATTGCTTAAAATTATTTAGAAATAATGCAACAACCTTCGACATTAGTTGGGACACACCAGAAATAATAGCAATGAGCAACTTTTTAAATTATAATATTAGTTTAAATAAATATGGTTATTTTCAATCAATTAATCAAAATGCAAGTAATATCATAAATATATTTCATGTTAATGGTAGTCATTATAATTTTGCTTTGTCAAATCAAAAATGGAAACAAATATAGGATCAATAAGTATAGGAAATGAATATAATAGCAACAACAATACCATGAATAAACAAATAAACACAGATATTTCAAATTTATAAACAACAACCGCCAAGGCAATAAATAAATATAACACCCCCTCAAAAGCAAAAAACAACAAAAATTAAATGAAATCAATCAACATTATCAAAACTTATATGAAAATGATAAAAAAGTTTTTAAAGATAAATTAACAGTCATTGGCACATTTGTTATTGGTGCTATAATTAGTGTGGTTGTAACAAAAATAACTATTAGTTGTTCATTGAGCAGTGCTGATGTATCAACATGAAAAACAATGTAAATTACGCCCCACTTTTATCAGAAGGTTTTAAAAAAAACATCTGCTGAAACTTTATTAGTAGCATAAGAAACTGCAATTGTCGCCACCAAAGGAACACAACGCGCGGGTTATTGGAGAATAAGTTGGGTAAACTACTACAGCTTTCTTTTTAGCACAACCCCCCTAAACAACTAGGTTTATCATTAGTAATTGATATGTGGGTTTAGCAATTGCAGGAACTGCTATTATTTGATGAATTAATTATGATTATAAAACAGTTAAACATTAGTCACGTAATCAATATAATGAAATTGAAAAATACTATAAATTTTTAGCTAATGATTAATTAAAATTAGGACATTAATAGTAATGAATGAGATAAAATTAAACAAATTTATCAATAAAATACAAATAATTATCAATAATTTAAAAATCAAATCAAATCAGAAATTACTAATTTTTATAAATAAGATCATAGTGATTTAAGCGGGTCAATTAATGATGATAATATTAATACTTTAATCAATATTTTTTACAATCATTTTCAAGAAATAAATAATTATTTTTTATCTAATTTTAACCATGGTTGAAAAATTATAACAAATACTGTAGGCAGTTATTTTATAATTGAGAAAAAATAAAAAAATTAAAAAATTACTTGATATTTTAGGAACAATCGGATTAACAACAATAAGTACAACAAACATTAATTAGTTGTGAAAAACCAAATAACAATGAAAACAACGGGTATTATAAATACCATAACACTATTTCTTTTAATTATTTTATTTTTCTTATTTAACCACATCGTCATTGTACTAGCGCCCCCACCATTAAATAATGATAATATAATTGCAATAATTTTAAGGAATTGTTCCATTAAATATTTAATTTTCTTTTAATATTATTAATTTCATTATTAATTTGTTTTTCAATATTTTCTGCTTTTTTATCAAATTCCTGTTTAATATCTTCATTTTTTTAATATTTTTAATTAATTGGTTTGTTTCAATGTAATTTATTAGTTCTTTAATATTTGTAATATTATTTGATGTTGTTTGATAACTAACTAATGCTGTTTCATAAATGCCATTTTCTTTATTAATTAGATTGTTATTTTATAAATTTGGGTTTGATCCGTTATTTGTATTTAATTTCTAAATTAACTGGATCATATTGTCATAAATTAACTTTTATTATTAAATATAAATAATAAGTTTCATTTGGTTTGCTGGTTTTAATTAATTTTATTTCTGTATTTTCTTTAATTTATAATAATCTGCCATAAATTAAAATATAGTTTTGATTAAAAGTTATTTTGTTATTATTTTGTGTATAAAGTACTTTTTCATTATCTTTAATAATTCCGACTTTATTTTCGCTATTTTTTGATAAAAAATAATTTTGTATGTTTGCATCATATATTGCTTCGATATTATGGTTATTAAATGTGTTTTTCCTACGACTGCCAATTTTATTCATATCATTGGTCATGTGTAACCATACCGTTATTAATTAAAATTTGTCTATTAAAATTAAATATTTTTTGTTTTTAACATATCATAAAAATTAAGTCACGCTTTTCCGAATATTAAATGAATGGTATTTTTGTTATTTTCATATTTAATTGCAGATAATATTGTTTCATATTCTTTGCTATTAAAATATAAAATAAATTTATCGCCTAATTTTATTTTGTTTAAATCTAAAATATTTGTATTTTTATTAATATCAAATTCTATGACGTGCGAATATTTGCTTTGTTGTAATTATTGTTTAGCATAATCAAAGATATTAATTTTTTATCTAATTTAGCAGTTTTATTTATAATAGGTAAAATTATATTTTTAATATTTTTTTATTTTTAATATTTTCAATATATTTTTTAACATCAGATAAATTTTTTAATTCTGGTTGCGATTCTATTGTAAATTTTTCTAATTATAAAAACTTATTTAAATTAAAAATATTATATTTTGATATTTCATTTCAAGTATTTTCATTGTTTTGATAAGAAATTATTTTTTTAACCCAGCAAACCAATTTCATGTATAAATCAAAAAATTTGTTCTTTATTTCAATTACCAGATATAGAAAGTGGGGCAATTTTTTATAGAATCTTTTTTATTTTTTATTTTTATAAAATAAACTTATTCATAATTTATTTTGTTAATTTTAGTACTAATTTGAGCATTTTTCATTAAATATAATGTTATCTTTTTAAATTAAAATGTAATTTATAATGTTTATACAGAAATTTTACTATTTAAGATATTTTAAATTTTATTTAAATTTTCTAATGTTTTATTATTAATAATTTCCATTATTTTTAAGTAAAGATGATATTTACTTAAAGTTATTATTTTAATCATAAATATATAATTTATTAATTGCTTGTTTATAAAAAACATCTATTTTTAAATTATAAATATCATTAATGTTATCTTTTAAATAATAATTTTCGTTGTTTGATGAATTAAAAGTTATATTAATTTTTTTATTTTTGATATCTAATTCAAAAGTTAAATAATTTCTTGTTTGATTATAAATAATTTTATAAAAATAAAAAACTTATTTCTGATTGATTTTTTTGTATAAATGTATATTTACTATTGTCTGATTTATTAGTTAATATTAAGTTATTATCATAAAATTCTTTTAAATAACTATCTTTTAAAGATAAAAATAAAAATTTCTATATAAATAATTTCAAGCAATTTCATTTATAAAATTGTTAATTAATATTTTAAAATAAAATATTCCAATTATTAGCTTACAACTAACTATATAAGATTTATTTTATTTAATATTTTCGATATTTGTTATTGTTCCTAAATATATTTTTTGATTAAAATTATTGATTATATAAACACAACCACCAATAATGGTGTTTATATTATTTTTATTTAATGTAAATTTTGAAACTTGTAAAACACAAATATCTTTATAAATATTATGATTTTCAACAATACTATTGTCTTTAAAATGGTAAATTAATTTGTGAAAAAATATTAATATTAAAATACTTAAATTGATAAATATTCTTCATAGTATTTTATTTCTAAAATACCTGCTAATTTTGATTTTGGTAGATCATTAAAGTATTTAATTTTATATTCTACTATTGGTATTGTAAAAAATGTATTTAAATTAAAGTCTTGTTTTTCATAAATATTAATTTCTTGTTTAATTTTGTTGTTTTTATATTTAATAACTTTTATAATTTTTTTGATTACCGGTAGTCGTATTAATAATAATTGCTTTGTTTTCCTTGATTGTTTCATAAATTTTACACTCGCTAATTTCTTTATTATCTTTAAGAAGTTTTATATGTGGATTTATTGATACACCATTTATAATTATTTCACCTTTTGCTAGTAAATCACTATTATTTTTTATTTTCTTTGTTTGATAATAAATACTTATTGAATTTAAATGTTCCAAATTTATAATTATATTTTTTTACACCACTTGTATAAATAATTAATTATTATTCAATTTGAATTTCTTTTTTTCAATTAGAAACTTGTTATAAAATAAAATCAACTTCTAAATTATTGAATTTGTTTAACTATTTTTTACCAATATTTTTAATATATACATTACAATAATATTTCATTATAGTTATTATTATATGTATCACCATAATTTAATTTTAATGATTAATAGTTAGCGAGTTCATATTTTATTTTTTCAATAAAATTACGATATTTTTGATATGCGTTAAGTTTTATAAAAAATAATTTTAAAAACAATTCATTTAATGTTTTTTATTTGATTATAAAATAAAGTTATTTTTAACATTTAAAAAAAATTAAAACCAATGCCAACATTATTAAAAAAATGGTTAATATATTACTAGTATTTTGTAAGTCAATAATTTAATTATTACTTATTTTTATTTTAAATGTTCTAACTATCATAAAATGATAACTCCTATTTATTTTATTTCCTATTTGTCTAAGTATTTTATTTGTTGCTTCTTAAATATCCATATTATTTTTAATAATAAAATTATTATTAAATGTATTACTATTATTTATTTTTTGTATTAAGAGTTGATTGTTGTAATGTTGATTTTTTAATTTATGGTAACGTTGGGATTTGAACATTTACTAATCCAACTGTTAAATATTTTAGCCTTGTTAATACTTTATTTATTATTTATATAATACTATTTAAAATTTTAATTAAAAAATTAAATGGAAGTATTAAAAAAAAAAAAAAAAAAAGTTATAATTGCTTTTCCAATATTAGCAAAAATAGATGATAATCCATTAAAAAGTGTAAAAACTGGTTTTAAAATTGGTATTAATGTTTGAAATAAATTTTTAAGTAATGTATTATGTAAATTCAAGCAGCAAATTCTGTCTCTTGTTAGTATGATAATAACATCATTTAAAATAAATGCAACTATTTTTTTAAAAAAATTAAAATATTTGTAAATTTAGTCTATTTTAAGCATATTTAAGCACACTGAAAAATAATTTATTAAATTTTTAAAATAAAATTATCTAAAATTATTTAAAAATACTTCTTTAGATGTTCTTCAATTTAAACAAGGCCTTAATTTTTCATTTATAACATTAATTACTCAATCTATTTCTTGTTGAGTAACATTATTAAAATCCGTTCCCTTAAGGTATCGTTCCCTAAATTCACGGTTCATTCTTTCAATTAAGGGTTTTTGTTTTGGTGAACCTGGGTCACAATAATAAACATTATAACCAGTAATCTTTTCCATTTCTTCAAACTTACTAAATTCTTTTCCTCTATCAGTTATAATTCCTTTAATTTTTCCAACTAAACCATTAATTCTAACTAATTCTTCAAGTTTTTCTAAAACTTCATTAGCAGTATTTTCTTCTAATTTCATTGCAAAATAATTTTTACTATTTTGTTCAACTAATACTAAACAACTAGATTGATGGTCTTTACCAACTACCGTATCCATTTCAAATCAACCAACATCAGTCTCTTTATTTTCAATATCTCATATTGACCTAAATCTTTCATTTAATTTACCACGATTATCAGGTCTTTTCTTTGTTCTATTTTTTCTGCCACCATTTAATAAATTTTTCTTTAACAAACCCAAAAGACCTAAATAAATTCATTTATAAAATGTTTTAAGGCAGGAAGGAAATTTGACACTAAACTTTATTAAAAATCGCTGAATAATTTCTGCTGGTGAATCACAAAAAATATTAAATCGTAAATTTAAAAATTCTTGTTGTTCTTCTGTAAATGTAGGTAGTTTTTAATAGATTTTTTACGCTTTTGTTTATAATCTTTTTGCGCTTCATATGGATTATAATCTTCTATATTTTTAAATCTATTAATTTCCTCTTTTAACAGTATTAACTGCACGACCCCGCTTGTTTTGATATTTCAGATAAATTAAGTGTGCTATTTTTCTTTTTACAAGTATCAGATAAAAATAAATCTTTAAACAAATATCGCTCATCAAATTTTACATGTGTATAGTATTGCATTTTTCTGTCTCCAATCTTTTAATTTATTTATAACATTAAATTAAAAAAATGAAATATGAAAATTATTATTCATTATTCTAGTTGAAGACTTAATTATAAATTACCACAAGATAAAGTTAATGAACAATTAAGATTAGAACAATTAGATATTGAAAGAGCAAGAGTGTGGAGTTGAGGATTGCCCGGTAATACTAGTGGTTCAATTTTTGCAAGATATATTGATATTATGCAAGCAACAGATATTATTCAACCAACGAAATTATTAGGTGGTGTTGATATTGCTAATGCTACTAGTCTAAAAGGACACACTACTGCCGCTAGTTTTTGACTATATAATTCATTTGATAAAAAAGCATATAAAGTCACAGAATATACTCATTCAAATGCTACACAGCAATTTAAAACTGAATTAGAACAGGTAAAAGATATTTTAGAGTTTTATAATAATCAATTAAATCAATATTTTAATTTAATACAACAAGGTATATCAATAAATGTTGATGATAGTGCTTATTCAACATTACAAAGTTTAAATCGAGAAAAATATAATTATTATTTTGGTCAATATATGACATTTAAACCAGCACAAAAACAAAAATTTAAAATACGACATCGTATTGAGGCATTTACAATGTTAATAAATACAAACCAATTAAAATGATTATGAGAAAAATGTCCTGTAAGTAAAACACAATATGAATTAATTCAATGAGAAGATAAGTCAGATGCCAGAGAAGAAAGAATGTTAGATTTATATGATGATACATTTGATAGTGATTTTTATGCTTTACACTTTGAATTAATATCAATGGTTAAACATAATAGTTCAGCAGATTATAAATTATGACAACAAAGGGAGTGAATGACTTAATGAAAAAAGATATTTATGTAATACATGATGAGCGTGTATTAAATGCAAAAAGACCTTATATGTCTGTTTGTGGACAAGTTAAAAAAAGACTTTGTCAAGAATTAAAAAAAGATAATATCGCAATATGTAAATTAAGTTTATATAACGAATATATTAAAAAATATCAAAAAATTAAAGTATGTGTACAAGTTTTAGCAAATGAGCCAAATTTATTAACAGTAAATATTATTAATTATGCACTTATCTTAAAATTAAAGGAGCAAAATAATCATGAATAATACTTTCCCCAGTTTACCAAACTTAAATGATATTAATAGTGTTTTAAAATTTTATAACTATGATTGAACAATTAATTTAGCAAATATTATTGCTCGCCATCAAATGCGATTAATAAATGGTAAAGATATTTTATTTAAATCGCATCGTAAAGACATTTTAGAAAAATTAAACTGATGATATGAAACTTATAAAATAAAAGAAAAATTAGATAAAAATGAATTAACAGCAAGTTTAATGGGTAAAACTATTTTTGGTTTATTAGAAACTAGTGATGGAAATATTGATTTATGAATTAACCCTTTTAACTTTATATCTCGTGTAAGTAAAATAAACGAAATTGAACAAGGTGCTGATATTTGATTAAATTATCACCAATCAGACAGTGAATTTATTTTAAATTTAATTTGTACCAAAGATAAAATAGTTATTAAAGGTTGGCCAAAAAATAACGAAATAGTTGTTGGACAAAGCAAAACACAAATTGAAGATAATGTTAGACCTGTATTAATACAAGAATTTAAAAACAAATTAGGTATTGTACCTTTTTGAGAAATGATTAATGAGCCCAATCCATTATTCTTATCAACATCAACTACTTTAAATCCATGACCCACAATGGCAAATTGTTATAAATTACAATTTGATTTAGAAGATAGTTTTAATATTAAATCAAAAGAAAGATGAGCAAATCGTACGCACTGATATGGGATATTAGACGATGATTTAATGACTGCCTATAACAAAGGTAATAAAAAAGTATTACAAGATGCTTTTGATGATATTTTTATTCAATCAGGTCAATCAGCTGTAGATGGTCAATTATCACAATCTTTACAAGTAGTACAAGGGACACCAACCTTAGAAACATATACCGAAGACCAAAAATCTATTATTGAACAAGTATATATAACATGTCATTTTTCTAGCCCATTTGGTGATAAATCAGATAATTACCAAAATAAAACACAATCATTATTAACCAAGACAAAAGACTTAGAAAAACAAGCATATTTACAAGCATATCGTAAGCAATATTATACTAAAATGTTTGATGCTGTTTTAAAATATTATGGTTTATGAGATGGCATAGGCGAACGTCCTTATGGATTTGATTTTATTAGTGCTAGTTTAGTTGACCAAATGCGACAAAATGAATTAATTACTGCTAGATTAGATAATGGTACAATGGAACCAATAAGAGCCATTACTGAATATGATAATATTGATGAATTAGAAGCAACAAAATATTTTGAAAAAGTAGAAGCATGACAAGATAAAATGCAAGCCAAAGAAATCGAACATAATAATAAATTAATAGAATACGATGAAACTGGTAATAATCAAAATGCCTTACAAGGTAGAACAGAAATTAAGGAGAATTAAAAAATGAGTAGAATTAACCCAGGGGTTATGAAAGAATTAAGAAGACAAGCCCACGATACTTTAATAGATATCAGAGAAAATATAAAAGATAATAGACATTGAATGGTATTTCCTTTTAATGTTTATAGTTCATATATTCCCGATACTGAAACAGGTTGAAAACCTAATAACGCAAAGCCTAGTGATTATGGTAGTTATTCACGAATATTTGATAATATGGAAAGTACGATTGCTCAATGGCAAGATAGTTTAAAAATAGTTCAAAAATATAAAGGTGAAGAAATAAAATTATTAAAAATTGATGATTTTAGTAAACAACCAATTAATTCAACAATATGAGCTAATAATGAGGCGCCTTTTGCTATAAAATTAAAAGATGAAAATAATAATGTTTATTGAAAATTAATTAATGGTGAAAACATTTATGATATTAATAGAATGTTAGAATACTTAAATCAATATAAATTAAATTATTTTATGAATAATGATAATAAAGCTGATAATTTTTATACAAAAGAAGTTAAAGTTGGTAAATATTGAGATGCTTATGTGATTGATGATAGGAGTTCCGTTCAATTTGGAGAAGCTAAATTTGAACAAGTATTTACACAGCAATCAACCGAAAGACAATATACTTTATTAATTTTAGATGAAGATGTAGATAAATTAAATATTAATGATTATTATAATTTTTATACTGTATTTAATGATCGTGGATTAAATATTGGTGGGGTAATATAAATATTGCACCACAAGATAGACAATGATTATATCCATCAAATGTTATTAATTATTATTCACCATATGATGGTAGTTTTTTATGACAAGAAATTACTTTTTCAAGTATTAATGACAAAATTAGTAATAGTGGTTTATCTGTGCGACAATTTATACAAACATCAGCACCAGGAGAAGGATACTGCTTTCCTAAAATAACTTATGATGAGAAAACAAATAAAGGAATTGTTGAATTAGATGAGCTTTTATTAAAAGACCCTGGTGTTAGAGCAATGGCAGTTAAATTTTATGGTAATCCGATTTTTTTGATATGCCAGTTATTGGCCGACCAATTATTAAAGGTCAATTTAATAAAAAAGTTATGAATTCTCGTGATTTATTAATGTATAATATGTATCCTTGTCCACCCGATAAAATAAACACTTATGCTTCACCAGAAGTAAGTTGATATAACATTCAAGGTATTCAACCAACAATGATAACTGGTTATAAAGATTGAAAAACAGATATGGAAAGTAGATATGATTTTTGAAATAAAAAAAATAGTGAAGGTATTGTTATAACTGACCCTAGTACTACCTCAGCAACAAATTCTAATGTTGGTAGAAACATTCATAAAGAAGATAAAGATTCTAAATTTTATTGGTCTAAAAATTGAAAAATAATGCCACCAAACAAAATAAAAGTAAATGGTGGCACAGTTGATAATATTATTAGTACCCAAGCATCATCATATTTTAGAAGAAAAGATGAATTTGGTAATACTGTCGGTCAAGTTCAAATTGAATATAATAAAATGGGTACATGTAATGTTTGAGATATTTTAAATATGAATAATTTTATTAATCGCCAAACTACTGTATTACCATTAAACTATACGCAAAAGTTAGTTTTTAATCCTTTTACTATTCCGGGTGGGGTTGGTAAATTCTTAAACTTTATTTCATTTGGTATTCCATGAGGTTGAGTAATTAACCAAAATGAAAAATCATGACCTAATTTTCAATGACTTAATGGGTTTTATGAGTGCTAATATTTATAGTTTTTATAATGATGCATTTTGGTCTGAAAACTCAAAAGGTAAGGGTTATTTACCATTTGAAATATTTAGAGAACAAGGTAATGATAAAGTTGGTGCTATTCTTGGAGCAAATGCTACTAGCTTTGGTTTTACTACTTTATTAACTGATAAATTAGTAGGTACTGTCTTAACTAAGGATGGTAAACCAACAAATAATATAGTTTATTCAACATATAATCTAAAACAATTAAATAAAAAAACTAATCGAGTTTATTTAATTAATGAACGTACAAGAGCAGCAGATGCTCAAACACCAGTTAGTAATAGTGAAAAAGATAATGATTTAGAATTTTTACAAACACCCGATGGAACAAATTGTAGTTATATAATTGATATGTTTTCAATCCAAACATTATATAAAGGTAATTTTGAAATTATCTTTTATGCTGATAACCCATATACAAATAATGAAGAAGATTATTTAAGATTATCAGTATGAAGTTTTCGTGGTAAAACAAAAAGTGTATTAAATAATTATTTACGCGATATGACAACTAATTATAAAACTAGTTTTCTATTACCACATGATTATGAAATACCAACATTTAATTATCCGCAATATATTCTTCCGCCAATTTCATATAACTATAAAACTTATACCAAAGATATTTTAAGTGGAAATCAAGAAGTTGAGATGTTATTTTCAGCACTTTATCATAGTAACTGTGTTCAAATATCCAAACCTTATGATAAAGCCACTCATAATTATTTTGATGAAAATAATACATACTATTCAAATTGTGAATTTGAGATTTATTTAAAACAAATTGACCCAACAATTTAAAGTATTGATAAATTTATTAGTTCTTATAAAATAATGCTAAATTATACTTGCGCTTACAAGTATAATTTAGCATATTAACATTTGGTATTTTTATTTTTTTAATTGAATAATTGTTTTTGCATTATTTTGTAGTAAAACAAATGATTTTGAAATCAAAGTTTTAATTTAAATATTTGTTTCTCGTTACCTCAACATTATCAAAATTTAAATTATCTATATTAATATCTTTTATTTTTTTAAAAAAAAGAAAGTAGTGATTTTTATCACGAAATGTTAAAAAATAGCTCTTTTTATTAATTTATTAAAGTTAATAATCTTATTTTTTTTTGATTATTTATTTTATAATATACTATATTTTCACCAATAAATTTAGTATTATTTACTTTTGCTTTAATTATTGCCGAATTATTTGTTATATTAATTATTTATAATTATTATATATTTAAATTATTGTTTAAATAATTTAAATAATTTAAAATAGTTTGTTGATTACTATTCTTTAATTTCCATAATCAGGTATTTGTAATAACATTATATAAATTTTGTTTATTATTTGTTATATATTCATATACATTATGACCATCTGAGTCAAAATAAATTTTATTTTGTCATACCACTTCTGAAGATTAAACCATCCCATTTGTCGCAATAACAATTTTTTGTTGGTTTGTTATTGGTTCATATTCATAAACATTACGATCATTTGAACCAACATATAATTTATTATTTAACACCACACCAGAAGATTGGATTCAATAATTTGTTGTAATAACAATTTTTGTTCTATTTATTTTATTATTTTCATTGTTGCTTTGTTTTTTCTTTTATTTTTATTTAATTTTTCTAAATTAATTTTTTTCAAAAAATTAATTTCACCATTTATAATATTTTTATTTTCTAAATATTTTTTTGATAAGGATTGGTAGAAATTACAACCAGCGCTACATTTAAACTAATTGTTAATATACTTAATAAACTTAAAAGTCTTTTCATTTTTTTATTATTCTTTCTTATCTTGAAACTTTTTATTTATTTATTTATCAAGATTTATTTGATATTATATATATAAGCACTTTTAATTTTATTTTAGAAAGGTAGGAAAACTATAATTATTATTGTAATTATGTTTTTATTAATATAAATGGGCTCGCGATTATTTTATTATTTTTATAATTAATATAAAATGCTAAATTATACTTGCACTTAACTTTACAATTAGGCAAATAAATAATTAATATAAATTATTATCCATTACATGACATTTAAAATGCTTAATAAAGGTAGATTATTTTAATTATTTAATTGACATTATTTATTTTTATTCTATGATGGTGATAATAATTTGAAAAAGTTATCATATATTTTTATAAGTTTTATTAGGCGTGTCCTGTGCGATTAACCAATAAAAAACAATTATTGTAAGATTGTTTTTTATTGTTAAAAACATAAATTTATTTGCATTATTGATCGGATGGTATCTTTAAATTTAGAACTTTTATCATAAAAACAGATTTTTTACTGTTTTACTTACACAAAATAAATGATTTTTTTTATAAATCCTTTTATTAAAAGGATTATTTGGTGAATAATTTAACAATATATAAATTTGCCGTTTGTATCTACACAGCGCCCCCAAAAATGTATTGACAATAAAATATAAAAATATTATTATTTAAAATAATTAAGTGGTATTTTATTTCACAATTTCTAGGATATTAATTAAAACCATTAAATAATTTATGCGACTGTAAATTATAATAATCCTGAGTTGTAAAATTAAATGGGACAGTTAAACAAACAAAAATATTGTGTTAAAATCCAAATTTAAAAAAGGATAAATAACACAATGTATCAAAAAATCACAATAGAAAAATTAATTTCAATTCAACAATATCAAAATTTTAATTATTCAATCAGAAAAACAGTTTATGAAATAAATCAAAGTAAAATAACTGTCCATAAAATTTATAAAATGTTGATTATTGGTTTAAACCCAATTGAAATTTATGAAAATAGTAATAAAGACAAAAAAATCTTGTTGCAAACAAAAACATTAAATAAAATTTACCTCGAAATTATTAATTATTTAGTTAATTATGAACAATATTCACTAGATACTATTACAAATATAAAGAAATATTAACAAAAATTTTATCTGTTCAAATACCTTATATATAATATGTTTACCTTTTCTCGTTATAATTTTAATAAAAAAATTTATTAAGAAAAGGTAAACATAAACCACATAATAAAACAGAAAACCACAGAAAAGTTAATAATTGTCGAACAATTATTGAACGTAATATTGAATTTCCAAATATCAAAGCAATAAATGTCTTTTGTCATCTATAAGGAGATACTATAGTTGGTAAAAACCATAAAACAACAATTATAACCTTAGCTGATATATGATCTAAAAAATCAATATAGCTAATAACTAATAGTATCAAAAGCAAAGATGTCATAGAAAGTATAATAAAATTTATTTTAAACAAACCACCTGGTACAATAAAAACAATTACATTTGATCGTGGTAAAGAATTTAATAAGTGAAAAAACTTAAAAATATTTATAAAATAAAAGTTTATTTTGCTAATGTTGGTTTTTCTATCCAAAAATAATTAGAACGAAAAATAATGAAATTTTGAGAAAAAGTTTACCAAAATGAATAGATTTATCAATATTTTCTCAAGATTATTTAAATAAAATAACATTGAAAATAAATTTAATACCAAGAAAATCATTAAATTATAAAAATTCATTGGATTTAATATAAAATATTCAATAAAGTGTCCCAAATATATTTACAATTTAGGAAATATTAATTAAAATTATTAATTTTTAAAAACTAATAAATTATTTTTAGTGTGCTTTAATGTACTTAAAATGAAATAAAATAACAAAAAAATATTTTTTTGAAAAAATGGTTGCAATTTATTAAAAATATTTTATTATTAATTTAATAAGATATAAATTTGCTGTCTGTATATACACAGAGCCATAATAATTTAATTCCAACTAATAATAAAACAACTTTTAAATGACTAAAATATATGAATATTACCAGCCAAATATTTAATTAATATTTTAGAGGAGAAATAATGAAAAAACAAAATCAAGAAATGCAAACAGAAGGTCTTGTTACCAAGAAAAGTAAAGGGCAAAATTTTTTAACAAATCCTTACTTTATTAATTTAATTGTTGACAGTGCCTTTAATTTACCAAAAACAAATATTTTAGAAATTGGTCCTGGGATGGGAGCCTTGACAAGTTATATTTTGGCAAAAGCAAATAAACTTGTCTGTGTTGAAGTTGATTCGGATTTAACAAAATACTTAACAATAAAATTTAAAGATCAAAACTTAAAAGTTATTGAGGATGATATTTTGAATCTTGATTTAGAGAAATTATTTTTAATAGAATTTTTCGATAATAATCCAATTAGTATTATTTCTAATATTCCTTATTATATTACTTCACCAATTATTTTTAAATTATTAAAAATAAAAAATCCAAAAGTAACAGAAATTATTTTAATGATGCAAAAAGAAGTTGGGGAACGAATTATGGCACAACCAAATTCAAAGGCTTATAATAGCTTTTCGGTTTTTTGTCAGTTCTATAGTGATATTGAAAAAATTAGTTTAGTTGGACGAAATAATTTTATGCCTGCTCCAAAAGTTGATAGTGTTGTTTTAAAATTTAAATTAAATAAAAAATATCTAAGTTTAAATGATGAAGAAGAATTTATTAATTTTGTTCGAATGATGTTTGCAACAAAACGAAAAACAATTTTAAATAATTTAGCAGGCATTGTTAATGATAAAACCTTAGCATCAGATGTTTTATTGAAATTACATTATTTTTTAAATTTACGTTCTGAAAATTTAAGTTTAAATGATTTTTATATTTTATATAATGAAGTTAAACAAATTAAAAGGGAATTGTAAAATGAAAATAAAGTCATATGGTAAGTTTAATTTAACCTTAGAAGTTTTTCACAAAAACAAAAAGGTTGTAGTAAAAATGATTAATTTGTTATCAGAAAATAGTAATTGAGATAAGGTTTTTAGTTTTATTTTTGATGTATTTTTGTTTATTTTTGATGTTATTTGAAATACTAAATTACCTATGACAAATACGATGATTATTTATTTTATTATCTTTTTTATGGTTTTTAAATTATATATTTATGCAATACAAGGTACTATAATTCAATATAATGAATTAGGTTCAACAACACAAAGTGGTGTATAAAATATTTATTATTAGATTGATCGTGGTGTTTATGATACTAAACAAGGTATACAAAAACACATTAAAAAACATAAACAGTTTAAAATTAATCGTAATAAATAACAATTATCTATTTTAACAAAACAAGCAAAAACAAAAGAACAAGAGAACAAAGATATCGGATAGTGAATAAATAATTATTAGATTAGTTTTATTAGTTGCAGCGATAGCTATTTTTTGTACTGATTTTATTACTGTGATTATTAATCAATTAACATTAGCAAAAAATATTATTATGGATTTATATAACTAAGATACTTTTTTACTTTTTTTATTTGTAAAATGGCAATTTTATTTAGTCATCATTTAATGTTAACAATATCAAATTTATATATAGTTGGGTTTATTTTTTCAAAAACATTGTATAGTTAGGAGTTGAAATTATGGATAATAAAAATTAAAGGAAACATAAAAATGGTTTATTTATTTTTTGATTTGATTTAATTTTGTATCTTATTATAAGTTTTTAATTAATACTTATATTTTTATTAGATACAGTTTCAACGATTGAATAATTAAAAGAAAAATATTCTGATATAAATGGTTATATAATTTATGGTTTATGATTTGATATATTATGATATATTTTAATAATTCATTATTTTTTATGATTATTTGTTTAATCAAATTATCAAATTAATAAAAGAAAATAAAAAAATAAGGTGGTAAATAATAATGCGTAAGTAATTATTATTTATTTTCATTAGTAATTTTATGTTTTTTGGGTTTAATTATTCCTTTTATTACTTTAACAGCATTTAAACTGTTAAATCAACAAACTTATAATGTTAATCAACAAACAAACTGGAATGAATGAAACTTGATTTTATTAATACAAATGTTTTTACGCAGTAGTTTCTTTGAAAACTATTCGTAAACATATTACTTTATTAACATAACATTAAAAACATCAAAGTCATTAACTTATAATAATAAATGATATTTAGATTTTTTAAAGTATAGTTATTCAATGGGTATTTCTATTTGCGTCATATATGATGAACCAGCGCACAAATTATAACTTTAGCTGATATACGTTATAAAACACCAACGCTAGTAACTAATAGTATCAAAAGCAAAGATGTCATAGAAAGTATAATAAAATTTATTTTAAACAAAAACCACCTGGTACAATAAAAACAATTATATTTGATCGTGGTAAAGAATTTAATAAGTGAAAAAACTTAAAAATATTTATAAAATAAAAGTTGATTTTGCTAATGTTGGTTGTTCTATCCAAAAAGAATTAAACGAAAATAATAATGAAATTTTGAGACAAAGTTTACCGAAAGGAATAGATTTATCAATATTTTATCAAGATGATTTAAATAAAATAGCATTGAAAATAAATTCAATGCTAATAAAATTATTAAATTATAAAAATTAATTAGATTTAATACAAAATATTAAATAAAACGCTCTAAATATATTTACAATTCAAGATATAAAAAATGGTTTTTTAAATCAAAATAAAGAGTGAAATATTGGAGTATCTGCTGAAAGTGATATTTCAATAGTTTTAAAATCTTGTTTATAATATGGTAATAAAACATTTTCTTTTTCAATATTTAAAAAAATTTTATATTTAAAAATTATGATATTTAATTTTAGTTAATTTAAAATAATTTAATCTTAGTTTTTAAACTATTTTTTAGTATATCAAATTATTAAATTATTCTTTGTATTTTTATTTTTTTTGTTATTTCATTTTTATAAAATAAAAAATTTTATTGTTTTTAAATAAATTTAATAATACCCGTTTATATGCAACACTCCCAATATTTTTATTATTGTTAATAATTTCTATTTTTTGCCAATTATCAGCGACGCTTGCTTTAAAAGGTTGTTTTTCATTTGTAATTAGATTAATTCTTTTCGCAAGGCAATCAAAGTTCATTTTTTCAACAGTGCGATTATCTTTTGCTTTAAAAAATCCAGAATTATGAAATTTTTCAATTCACTGATATACAGATGATTTTGACACCTTATATTCCTTAAAAATTTCAAGAATGGTTTTGCCATTTTGATAAATTAAAACAATTTTTTTAAATTAATATAACGATGAATTTCTTCCTATTTTTATATTCTTACTTTCTTCATAATTATATTTTATTTGAAAGTCCACATAAATATAGTCCAACTTATTGAAACATGTCCAATTAGTAAATTAAAAGCAAATAATATAAGAAAAATTTTAATGAATATTTTTAATATAAAAAATATTGAATTATGTATTATTATATACGAATTTTTAAATTATATTTTAATTACAAATCATATTAATGAATTTTAATTTAGTTCATATGAAAAATACATACAATCATATTTTTGTAAATTGTAATTGTAATAACACATTTTTAACCCCATAATATAAGAATAATAAAACAAAAATATCCTTTAAGAGATTTTTTGTTTTATTTTCTAAGAAATACTATCAACTTCATCGGTAAGAATTTTAACAAATTCATGTTCAACTTGTAAAATTCCACCAGCAATACTTAACTTATATTCTTTGTTATTAATTTTATATGCAATTTCCGATGGAACAATTGTTGATACAAGTGAAATATGGCCATACAAAATCCCCATATATCCCGTAATTGTTTTTACTGTTACAATATCAACCAAACAATTAACAGCAACACCATGAGGTGTAATAATTTTTAAACCAATTTGATTTGCCATTTTAACTATGTTTTAAAACTGACGCAACTTCAACAACTTCATCAATTGTTCCAACGTATAAGAATGCTTGCTCTGGTAAGTCATCATATTTTCCCGCTAAAATTTCTTTAAAAGCGCGAATTGTTTCCGCGACGGGGACATATTTTCCGGATTTTCCCAAAAACTTTTCAGCAACAAAGAATGGCTGCGATAAAAAGTTTCGAATTTTTCGTGCTCTAGCAACATCAATTTTATCTTCATCCGATAATTCATCCATTCCTAAAATTGCGATAATTGATTGTAATTCTTTAAACTTTTGTAAGATTTCTTGCACTCCCCGGGCAACCTCGTAATGTTCTTCACCAACCACTAAAGGATCTAATAACCGTGATGAACTTCCTAAGGGGTCAACCGCGGGATAAACTCCTAATGAGGAAATTTCTCGATCTAAAACAACTTTCGCATCTAAATGGGTAAAAGTTGTTGCTGGAGCGGGATCAGTTAAATCATCCGCCGGAACGTAAACTGCTTGAACCGAGGTAATACTACCTTTTTTTGTTGACGTAATCCGTTCTTGTAAGGCCCCCATTTCGATTGCTAAGGTTGGTTGATAACCAACCGCAGATGGCATTCGCCCTAATAATGCGGATACTTCAGAACCAGCTTGTGTAAAGCGAAAAATATTATCAATAAATAATAAAACATCTTGATTTTTATCATCACGGAAGTATTCAGCGATTGTTAAACCAGTTAAAGCAACTCGCATACGAGCTCCGGGTGTTTCATTCATTTGACCAAAAACTAATGCAGTTTTATCAATAACCCCAGCTTCAATCATTTCATAATACAAATCATTACCTTCCCGAGTTCGTTCACCAACGCCAGCAAAAACAGAAATTCCCCCATGCGCTTTTGCCACATTATTAATTAGTTCTTGAACTATAACTGTTTTTCCAACACCAGCTCCCCCAAATAAACCAATTTTTCCTCCCTTTGCAAAGGGAACCAATAAATCAACAACTTTAATTCCTGTTTCCAAAATTTCCGCTGTTGTTTGTTGCTCTTCATATGATGGTGCTTCACGGTGAATTGGTCGCATTATTTTTGTTTTAGGTTGTGGTTTTTCATCAATTGCTTCTCCAAGAACATTAAACATTCTTCCTAAAACCTCTTCCCCAACCGGAACTGTAATTGGTGCTTTTGTATCAATAGCCACCATTCCCCGGACCATTCCTTCGGTTGGACCTAGCGCAATTGCTCGCACTGTGTCATCACCAATATGTTGGACAACTTCTAATACTAAATTTACCCCATTATTATCAAGCGTAATTGCATTATATAATTCTGGTAAATATTCTTCGGCAAAACGTACATCAACAACAGGCCCCAAGACCTGTACTACTTTTCCATTTTTCTCCATTTTATTAACCACCTCTTAATTTTATTGTGCGCCAGCTCCAGCAACAATTTCTGTAATTTCTTGAGTAATAGCTGCTTGACGTTTACGGTTATATAATAACGATAATTTTCCTAACATCGCATGCGCATTTTCCGTTGCATTTTCCATTGCTACACGTCGTGATGCTTGTTCAGAAACTTGTGATTCAACAATTGTTGAAAATAAAATTGTATTTAAATACATCGGCACAGCATTTTCCAAAATTGTTGCTGGATCTGGTTCAAATTGGGTAATAACATTAATATGTTTTGATTCTTGATTATGGTTTGTTGCTTTAACAATTGGTAACAATTGTAAAATTGTTGGCTCAAAAATAACATTATTAACAAATTTAGTATAAGCAATTTTAATTTCATCATAAGTATTACCATTAAACCAAGATAAAATTTCTTGCGCAAATTCACGAGCATCACCATAAGAAAAATTAATATCAACGTCTTTTCTTACGTGTATAATTTTGCAACCTTTATTGGCATAAAATGATTCTGCTTTAGAACCAATAGCAATGATACAATCATTTTTTCGTAATTGACGTAACACTAGTTTATTAATATTAATATTATAACCACCACATAAGCCTAAATTTGAATTAACAACAATTCAACAAGTACGCTCACTATCTTTTGTACCATCTTTTTTTTGGTAAATTGAATCATCCGCTTTACTAATAATGTCATTAAAAATAGTATAAACTTCAGCAAAATATGGTTTTGAATTTGAAATTATTTTTCCAACTTTTTTTAATTTTGCCGTCGCTACTAATTTCATTGCTTGTGTTATTTTAGAAGTTGAATTAATTGAAGTAATTTGTTTTTTTAATCCTGTTCCAACTGCCATTTGTTTATTCCGACCTTATTGTCCTAAACGATTTCATTTTTCAACTTGACCAAACAATTCTGGTTTATAATCCGCAATTTTATTTGTAACTTTTTTAACAACTTGAATAATTTCATTATCAATATTAGCCATTAATTTTTCACTATAGGTTTTTGTTTTTTCTAATTCAGTGTAATATTTTTTTGCTTTTGTTTTAAAATGTTCAATTAATTCCTCTTTAAATTCTTTAATTTTATTAACCGGAATTCAACGAGTTCTTTTTTTATTAACTGCTAATAAAATAATTGCCTGATCAATTTGGGAAAGTGGTGAATATTGTTTTTGTTTTAAAATTTCAATTACTCGTTTCCCGTGTTCTAAAATTTCTTTTGTTGATTCATCTAAATCAGACCCAAATTGTGCAAAAGATTGCAATTCCCGATATTGAGCTAATTCTAATTTTAATGAACCAGTAACTTGTTTCATTGCCTTAATTTGCGCCGCTGATCCTACCCGTGACACTGATAATCCCACATCAACCGCCGGACGAATCCCGGCATTAAATTGGTCATTATTTAAGAAAATTTGTCCATCCGTAATTGAAATAACATTAGTTGGAATATATGCTGAAATATCACCGGCTTGAGTTTCAATAATTGGCAAGGCTGTAATACTTCCGCCACCATATTCTTTTTTTACGCGGGCAGCACGTTCTAATAAACGACTATGTAAATAGAAAACATCTCCAGGATATGCTTCACGTCCCGGTGGGCGGTGTAATAACAACGCCATTGTTCGATAAGCAACAGCATGTTTTGAAAGGTCATCATAAATGATGATTACATTTTCACCAGATTCCATTCATTCTTCGCCAATTGTAACCCCTGTATATGGGGCCAAATATTGCAACGGGGCTAATTCACTTGCTGTCACCGAGACAACTGTCGTATATTCTAGGGATCCTGCCGCACGTAATTTCTCAACAACTTGGGCAACAGTTGACGCTTTTTGCCCAATGGCAACATAAATACATTTAACGCTTCTCTTTTTTTGGTTTAAAATTATATCAATCCCAATCGATGTTTTTCCTGTTTGCCGATCACCAATAATTAGTTCCCGTTGTCCTTTTCCAATTGGAATCATCGCATCAATTGTCATAATTCCCGTTTCCATCGGTTCATCAATTGATTTTCTTGTCATAACTCCAGGGGCAATTCTTTCAACTGGACGAGTTTTTTTTGCTTTCAAAGGACCTTTTCCATCAATAGGTTGCCCTAAAGCATTAACAACTCGTCCTAACAAGGCATCACCAACTGGTGTTTCAACAATTTTTCCTGATCGTCGAACTTGGTCTCCTTCGCGAACTGTCGTATCATCACCCATTAGAACAACTCCAACGACTCCTTCTTCTAAATTTAACACCATTCCATAAATTTTATTTGGAAAAATTAATAATTCACTCATCATTACATTATCTAAACCATCAATTAAAGCAATCCCATCACCGACCATGACAACAGTTCCTTCTTCATGAATTTCAATTTTCTTACCATATTCTTTAATTTGTTTTTTAATTATTTCTGAAATTTCATTTACATTTAAAGTCACTTTTTCACCTCGTCTTCTATTTATTATTTATTGCTTTTTGGCGCATTGTTTCTAATTGTCCCGCAATTGATCCATCAATAATTTCGTGTTTAATTTTAATGCGAACACCACCCAATAACAGGGGATCAATTTTATTAACTAATTCAATATGATAACCAAATTTTTTACTTAATTTTGTTTCAATTGTTGTAATTTGTTTTTTTGTTAGCGGTTGTGTTGAATAAATATTTCCATATTGAACATCATAACTAATATTAATTAATTTTCTTAAGCATTTAAAGATTTTTCTAACATAACAAAAAGCTTCCCAATCAATTAATAAGAAAAAGGCATTTAAAATTAATGGGTCAATAACTTTTTGAAATGGTTTTGCCAAAATCTTCTTACGTTCTACTTTTGTAATGTCTCCATTCATCATTAATTTAATATAATCTGGTTCTTGTTTAAATAATTCAACAATGATATTACTAACTTCTAAAAAATGATCAATTCTTTTTGTTTCAAGCGCTAAATCCATGAGCGCAGCTGCATAATTATCAATAAATTTTTCGCCAACTAACACAACCTGTTACTCTAATTCTTTAATGAATTCTTCTACTAATTTTTCATTTTTTTCTTTGCTAATTTCTTTTTCTAATAATTGTTCAGCTGCATTAAATGCAACATTAATAATTGATTTTCGAATATCATCATAATATTGCTCTTTTTCCTTTTGAATTTCTTTATGGGCTTGTTCATTCAACTGCATAACTTCTGCTTTCGCTGTCTCTAAAACTTGATGACGTTTCGTTTCTACTTCAGTGCGGGCAGAAGCAATAATATTATTTGCTTCTACTTTTGCCTTTGTTAATAATTTTGATGCTTCTTTTTGATCAATTGTTGCTTTTGCTTGTTTTTCTGCTGCATCTTGAATTAATTCTCGAATTTTATTTCGACGAGCACACATTGCCTTACGAAATGGATTATAAACCCATTTTGATAATAAAATTAATAGGATAATTGTTGCAATAATATGGGCAATAAAAATCCATAAATTAGGAAATAATTGATTAATAATTTGTGATGGTTCAATTGGTTTTGACATTAATCACATGGTCATTGACTCCCAGTCCCCCTTTTTTTAAAATTGCTTTTCTTTTAACCGGTAACAAATGCTAAAATAATCGCAATAACTAATGCATAAATTGATCCTGATTCAGTAATCGCAGCAGCAATAATATATTGTGTACGAACTTTACTTTCAACTTCTGGATTACGAGCAATTGCTTCAACTGCTTTTCCTCCCGTATATCCTTGTCCAATTCCCGAACCACAACACCCAATAGCCGCTAATCCTGCTCCCAACAATGACATTCCTTTTGTAAAGCCATCATTAATTCCAGTCATTAATCATATTCCCATCATATTTGACATCAAATCTATCGTCATAAAATCTATCGTCATAAAATCTATCGTCATAAAATCTATCATATTATAGTCCTCCTCTTCCTTAACAAATATATAATTTTATTTTAATCATTTTTTAGCCTTTTAAAGCAACATTTTTAACTTTTTGTTCTTTTTTTAACTTAATTGTCTTTTCTTTTTTTTCTTTATTTTCTGTTTTAATTTCCATTGCCCAATAAGCAATTGTTAAAATTGAAAAAATATAAGCTTGAATTAAGCCATCAAAAACGTCAAAATAAATGCTTAAAAAAGGTAAAAAGATACCGGTCAACAAATCAACAGGACCAATATAAGGAATTTTACCTCAAATAAATCCCATTAAAGCGGTAAATAAAGTAATAATAATTGTTCCTCCCAAAATATTTCCAAATAGCCGAAATGAAATTGAGATTAACGGAACAAATTGCGTTAATAATTCTAATGGATTGATAAAAAACTTTTTAAAATATACTATTTTTTGATATTTAATCCCAAAATAATATATCCCAATAAATGTTACCAATCCCATTGATAGTGGGACAGTATAAGTTGTTGACAATGATTCAAAACCAACAACACTAATTAAATTTCCAATCCCAGTATACAATAATAAATACATAACATAAACAGTCAAAAATTTATATTTTGGTCCCATTAAATCAATAACTTGTTTTTCAACTCACTTAATTGCAATTTCTGCAAACAGTACTAAACCAGTCGGAACATCAGTTGGACCAAGTTTTTTTATACGTTTATAATAACCAATTAATAAAAGCATAATAATAAAGGTAGTAATAACTATCGTTATTAATTGCGGTAATAAAACCATATAACTTCATGCATCCATTCCACTTTTATTTGGATCAGGAATTAAATTAATTGCAATAAATTGAATAAAATTACTTTTAGTCACCATTTTTATCTTCCTTTCTATGTTTATGAATCGGAAATTTAACATTTGCAAATAGCGATGAAAACGGACATAAACTAATTCCAATAATTATTGTATATATACTAAAAAAACTAGTATTCTCAGCATAAATAACTATTGGTATAGCATAAATAACTAAGCGAACTAGGTACAATAAGATAAAAAAGTACTTATTTAAACTTATACTTAACAATCATCCAGAAAAACAAATGATTAAGAAACCTATAAGAGAAAACAAATACCCAAAAAATAATCCTGAGTATAAAGTTCAATCTCGTTTTAATGTCAAATATATCATCGTCAATACTATTAGTATTCCCAAAAACATAATTAAACTTATTATTGACAGTTTACATTCTACACCTTTAAATGGGGTTTTTCAATTTAATTTACTTTTTTTATTTAGTTCCAAAAATACGGTCTCCTGCATCACCCAGACCAGGAATAATATAACCATGTTCATCTAAATGCTTGTCTAAAGCAGCAACATACATATCAACATCAGGATGATGTTCTTCGATGAATTTTTTTCCCTCTGGCGCAGCTACTAAACACACTAATTTAATATTAGTAGAACCTCACTCTTTAACTTTTTGAATCGCAAGATTAGCACTACCTCCGGTCGCTAACATTGGATCTAAAACCAAAACATTTGCTTTGTTAATATTTTCTGGTTTTTTAGCAAAATACTCATGTGGTTCTAGTGTTTTTTTATCACGATATAGGCCAATATGCCCAATTTTAGCATTTGGAACTAAATTAATAATTCCATCAACCATTCCCAAACCGGCTCTTAAAATTGGAAATAAAACAATATCATTTGAAATTTTATATCCTTTTGTTTTTGCTACTGGTGTCTCAATTTCAAATTCATTTAATTTAATATTGCGAAATATTTCATACGCCATTAATTGCGCAATTTCATCCAAATTTTCCTTAAAAATCTTTGAGTTGCTTTCCTTTTTACGCATTCTTGTTAATTTATCTAAGATTAGTGGGTGTTTTATTACAGTAAATGACATTAATTACTTTTCCTCCTTAATTTACTAGATTTTAACATAATTATAAAAATAATACCAAGTTTTAGGATGTGATTACTTACGTTTTTATTAAAAATTGGTCGTATAAAAAAAAGATTGGGTTTTGGAAAAACCTGGAAATTTAATAAGAATAATAAAAAAACTTAATATCAAAGAAAGGGATGAGTAATGAAAATTAATAAGCAACAAACATTATGTGATATTGATTTGTAACAATTATCAATATCATTTATTGTAAAATAATTTTTATCAAATAAAGTTTTATGAACTTGTGAAAAAAATAAAGATTTATTAAATCAGACAAAAGATAAAAAACAAAAGCTATTTTATCAGAAACTAGAAAATTAAAAAATTATCTTTGATTGAGAAACTGGTTCTTTTAAACTTTGATTTTATAAAACAATTTAATGAATTTTGGGCAGTTATTTTAAATAATTAAGTGATTTTATCACAAAACATGAGTTTAAACTCATTACCACAGCCAGCCGAGGCAAGTACTGAAATTAGTGTATGAGGAAATATGTAAATCGACGATAGTTTATTAGAACTAAGTGATAGTTGTAATAATTGCAAGGTCAACATCAAACCACAATAAATATTGAGATGATAACTGGCGTCCTGTGCGATTAACCAGCAAAAAACAATTATTATAAGATTATTTTTTTATTTTTATATTAAAAAACATAAATTTATTTGCATTATTGATCGGATGGTATCTTTAAATTTAGAACTTTTATCATAAAAACAGATTTTTTACTGTTTTACCTACACAAAATAAATGATTTTTTTATAAATCCTTTTAATAAAAGGATTATTTGGTGAATAATTTAACAAAATATAAATTTGCTGTTTGTATCTACACATCGTCATTCATAAAGTTATCACTTTATAACCATAAATTTTTTAAATATGTAAATTGTAAACCCAATAGATATTTTTATTACCAACATTACTATTTTGTAATAATCAATAAGGATTTTCTAATAAATAAGTAAAATGATTAAGTATTATTATCACTTTATTTTTTAATATCTATAATACCCGTTTGTAAATTAACAATTATTGGTTGTTGATTATTTAAGTTTAATTTTTTTTCAAATTCTTTTTATTGCATTGAATACTTATGATTAAATGCACGATGTTAATATAACCTAGTACCTTCTGAAGTTTAACCATCCGTTTAATAAGTTCACTTTCTATTTTATCAACTTGTTTTTCAAATAAAGAAATTATATTTTCACTCGCGTAACTATCATATCTTAACTTGCGAGAAAGGTTGAATTTATTGGTTAAATCATTCAAAGTATATAAATAAAAAAAAATATTATATAAGTAATTTATCACGTCAAAACTGCTCTATTTTACGCTCAAATGTTCGTAAACTTGCTGTGTTTTTGGATTAAATTATTTCATTTTTACTCCTTTTTGCATATTAAAGTTACTATTATTTAATAAATATGATTTAATATGATTAAATAAAAAGGTAAATAGAAATATATAAAATAACCATCGTGGTTCTTTTATATTAATTACATTTTACATCAAAATAAAAAAAGTAAATTACTTTACTTTTTCAGTTAAATTAATTTGCTAATAATTAACAATTAAATTGTAACATACTAAATAAAAATTATTATTTTTTTGCATTTTTATTATTTTTTATAATAAAGTCCTAAACTATGGAAAAAAGGGTAAAAAATGATAAATATTGATGAAAACTTTTTTAACAACTCTAATATTTTATTAGATAAACAAAGTATCGATTTGATTAAACAAAATTTAAAAAATTATGATTAATGAATTTTTAAAAATTATAAGGATGATTAAAGTTTAAAATAATATAAAGTAAAAGACAAAATTGAAAGAACAGTAATAATTTTAAAAGGAGAAATAAATTTTAAAACAATAATATATTATAAAATTAATCCAGAAACAGGTAAAGAAGAATATTTTTTCTTTTATATTTAATTGTTGGAATTGAAAAATAAAAAATAGTAACTAATGATGTTAAAGAAAAAATATTATCATTTATAAAAATGATCATTTATTTTTGATAAAAAAATATATAAGGATATTTTAGATACTATGGAACATGTAAAATGATTGCCAATCCACGCTATGAGTTTAATAAGAATAATAATAATTCGAGTATGTTATTTCGTGATTTTATTGGCATTTGAGAGTCAATTTTAATTAAAAGAATTAATAATTATCGTTTTGTAAAGATTAAATAATTACGTACAAAGTTTATGTATTATTTATATAATAAAGTGGAGATTTACAATAATGTTAGTCGTTTATTGAAAGTTGTATTAAATTTTTTGGTAAAATATGAGATACGGGTGAACTTTTAAAACCATGCGTTGATATGGTAGCAATTGATAATTTTGCCAAATTTTTATAAACTAATTCAGCAATTATGGGAATTGCCATTTTATTAGGGCATTATATAAAATATAAATGCGAAAGTAATTTAATTTAACAACGAATATTAGAAGAAATTATCATTGATTATGAATGAAAACCAGTTAGTTCTTAACCAGAAGAATTATTGGGGCAACAGAGTTAAAAAAGATTTAAAGCATATTTTTATAACTAAATTAGTTTTATTAAAAGATCCCATTTTAAAATATCTTTTTTATAAAAAAGATATTGAATGAAAATTAACAACATTTGAATTTTTACCCAAGATAAAGTACCAAAAGAGCAAATTAAATTACGAACAATCGAGACTTGTGTGTAATAGGAAAAATGATCAATTATTTTATCAATTGACACCTCCTCTTATATGTAAGGGATTCCAAACAAATTGCCAAAGCTCTTGCTTTAGCAATTGCTAAAATTGTTTTAACAGAGGCACCGCCCTTATTATATTATTAATTATATGATTAATTGTATGATTAATTTTTCCAAAAGTTTAGATGTTTATAATTTATCTCAATTTAAAAATTATTTACCCAAACTAATTGAGTTTTTATCAAAAATTTTTGCTGGTAATACTGATCTTAAACCAACTTTAGAACACGCACTAAAATAATGGATAGTAATGAATATTTTAATACTAATTTATTATTAATTAGTGATTTTATCACTACTGATTTATCACACCGGATTTAGTAACAAGAATATAGGCTTAAAACGTCTTCGTAATAGTTTTTATGCAATTGCCATTGGAACAATGGGATAAAAAGAAAATATTGAAACAGTTTTTGGTAATACATGAGTTTATTACCATCGAGACCCATTTGATTCAGAACGAGTTATTGTATCGTTAACGTTAACGGGCGAAATTGTAAAAAAATATGATAAGGTTTCTACGGCAAAAACAATTTTAGCACAAATTAAATCAACAAAGGAGGTTGGCAAAAATGCTAAGTAAAGATACTTTTAATTACTTGTTAATAAACCAAGAAAAATTAGATCAACACATTTTAACAAAATTTAACTTAAATGATAAAGAAACATTTAATAAAAGGATTTTAGCTTTTTTAGTGGAGTTATCAGAATTTATTAATGAACAGCGTGATTTTAAATATTGAAGTGTTAAACCGGCATCAGCAAAAGATATTTTATTAGAAGAATATATTGATGGGATTCATTTCTTAATTAGTATTGGCAGTAGTTTAAAAGTTGATTTTAAAAATTATCAATATCATAATGAGGATAAGAATAAAGATCTTAGTTTAACCGAACTTTATTTAGAGTGTTTTGCCATTTGTGCGGAATTAATTAAAAATCAAACACCAGAAATTTATTTTAAAGTTTTAAATCAATATTTTATCATTTTTGAACAGTTAAAATTTACTGAAGATGATTTAATTACTGCTTATATTAAAAAAAACAAAATTAATTTTGCTCGTCAAGAAAATAATTATTAAAAAATTTTTTATAATAATTTCCTTATAAAATATTTTTAAAATAAGTATTCAAACTACTTTTGTGGTTTTATTTAAATTATTCTAATATTTTAATAAAAATTGGCCGCTTTCGAGCAAACCATTTACCTTTCAACTAGTTCTTTGTTGGTGTCAATTGTATTTGCAAAACCATCATCATCCATAAAAAATGTTTCAATTTCATCAATCATAGTACAGCTATTACAAAAAATGCATAAGTCAGTATTTACATATGTTCTTTTTTATACATCACTATTTGCCATTTTTATAACTCCATTATTTTTGTTATTATAAATAATAACAAAAATTTTAATAATAATATATAATTTTAATGTAGTTTAAAAAGTTGGAGGTTTAATATGGAAACTAGAGTGGAAAAATTCGCCCATCTGCGTGAAATGATTAAGAAGGAGATTGAAATAGATCAAGAAATTAATCAAACAAATCAGGTTATTAATAATTATATGACGAAATTAGATGCTATTGATGAAACTTTTTTTGGTAGTGTTAAATCAAACTTTGAACAAGAATTTGGTTGAGAAAAAGTATATTTGGATAAAAATCCGGATGAACAACCTTACCCATCTGACTTTAAATATGATTTGCAGCAATTGTTAAAACAAGTTGTTAATACAACAAAAGCAACAATTAAAACTAATCAAAAAAACAAAAAAGATGCCGGTGATGTTATGTATAATATTTTAATTGCGGAAACTTTGTTTAATAAACCAACTTATCAGAAATATCAAGCAATTTTAGAAAGTATTTTAGCGGAAAAAATTATATATAATCGCGTAAGCGATAAAATTAAAGCAGAAAATAATGGTTTTAAAATTAATTATGCTAATATTGAATTTAATACAATTGCGAATATGCGTAAAAATGATCAACGACCAACAGCAGAAATGTTAAGAGACTCAAGCGCGTTGTTAGAGGAAAAATATAACAATGTGTTAGTTGTTTATCGTAAGATAAAATCACGATATAAAGTTTTATTTAATACGATGGTTTTACTAATTATTTTATTGACAGTTTGTACAGCTTTAATCTTTATGTTATAGAAAACAGGAGAAGATGATGAAAATAAATATTGCGATTGATGGGCCATCTGGTAGTGGTAAATCCTCTGCTGGTTATGAATTGGCTAAAAAATTAAATTATCAGTTTATTGATACTGGTTTAACTTATCGTGCCTTTACTTACTTTTGTGTCAAAAGGGGAGTTGATTTTACAAACCATCATCAATTGCAAGTACAATTAGCACATTTTAAATATCAAGTTATTAATAATCAAATTTATGTTAATAATATTGATGTTACTGACAATTTACAAGCAAATATCGTTCTTGATAATATCAATAAAATTACGGGAATTGATTTTATTCGCACAAAAATGGTTTGTTTGCAACGAAAATTAGTTGTTAAGAAAGGGAATGTTGTTGTCGGTCGTGATATTACAACAGTTGTATTACCTGATGCTGAAGTAAAAATTTATTTAACAGCTAGTATTGTCGCGCGCGCGGAACGACGATGAAATCAAAATAAGAAAAATCATATTACCCCTAATAGTTTAGTAAAAATTACAACAAAATTAACTGAACGGGATTATGTTGATACAACCCGAACAGTAGGACCATTGAAAATTGCATCAAAGGCAATTGTTATTGATAGTAGTGGGTTAACATTTTCAAAAACAGTGGCAAAAATTTATAAAGTAGCAAGTTATTATCAGAAAGCAGGGAAATAAATGGCACAAAAAGGAAATGTTGCAATTGTAGGGCGACCAAACGTTGGGAAATCAACACTATTTAATCGTATCATTAAAAATCGACTTTCCATTGTTGAAGACACTCCTGGTGTGACACGTGACCGTATTTATGCTTTTTCAGAATGATTGACCCGCGAATTTTTAATTATTGATACTGGTGGAATTACGTTAAATAATACAGCAATGTTTGCCCAAAAAATTAAAATGCAAGCTGAAATCGCAATTGAAGAAGCAGATATTATTATTTTTGTTTTATCATACAAAGAAGGGATTGCTCCCGATGATGAGATGATTGCGAAAATTTTATATCAAACAAAAAAACCAGTTATTTTAGTTATTAATAAATATGATAAACAAGAAAAAGAAAGTGAGTTGTATGAATATATGACATTAGGGTTTGGAGAACCAATTGCGGTGTCAGCATCTCACGGGATTGGGATGGGGGATTTATTAGACCAAGTAATTTCATATTTAGATCAAATTCCTGTTCAATCAAAAACAGAAGGGATTCATTTTTCATTGATTGGAAAACCAAATGTTGGGAAATCTTCCTTAACAAATGCAATTTTAGGAGAAGAACGTGTGATTGTTTCGCCAATTGCGGGAACAACTACCGATTCAATTGATACCGTTTTTAAACGAAATACCCAAATTTATACTGTAATTGATACAGCCGGTATTCGCCGCAAGGGAAAGATTTATGAAAAGCTCGAAAAATATAGTGTTATACGGACTGTTAGTTCTATCGAACGAAGCGATCTTGTTTTACTAATTATTGATGGTAAAATTCCTATTACTGATCAAGATACTAATATTGCTGGAATTGCCTTTGAACAAAATAAACCAATTATTTTAGTTGTTAATAAATGAGATGCAGTAACTGAAAAAGATGATCAGTCAATGCAAAAAATTGAAAAAAGTATCCGTGGTTATTTTAAATATTTAAATTATGCTAAAATGGTTTTTGTTTCGGCATTAGAAAAAAAACGTTTGCATCTTTTGTTTCAAACAATTGATGAAGTTTATGATAGATTAACCCAACGGGTTAAAACTAGTGTTTTAAATGAAATTTTAGTTAAAGCTCAATTATTAAACCCCTCGCCAGATTTTAATGGTGGTCGTTTAAAAATATATTATGCAACACAACCCGATAGTATGATTCCGACTTTTATTATGTTTTGTAATAATCCAAAATATATTCATTTTTCTTATAAAAGATTTCTTGAAAATCAAATTCGTGAGTATTTTGCTTTTGATGGAGTCCCAATGAAAATATTATTTAGAGAAAGAAAATAATGAGGTAAATTATGATGAAAAAAGAACAAAAGAATATCACTATTATCGGAACCGGTGCATACGGAACTGCCTTGGCAAATGTTTTAACAGATAATGACCATAATGTTATTATGTATGGTATTGAAAATAAAGAAGTTAATGATATTAATGATGATCATTTAAATCGTCATTTTTTTGCGGATTTAAAAATTAATAAAGAAATTAAAGCAACAACAAATTTTGGTGAAGCAGTGAAATATGCAGAATATATTATTTTAGGAATTCCTGTTATGGCAATTAAACCAATTATTGATAAAATTAATCAAACAGTGAAAAAACCCGTTGTTATAATTAATGTTGCAAAGGGCTTAGATCCTGAAACACATGAAGTTTTATCAAAATCAATTATTAAATTAATTAGTCCAACCATTTTAAAAGCATATGCTGGTATTTATGGGCCAAGTATCGCTGAGGAAGTATTGCAACGAAAACTAACCTGCATTATGGCAGTTTCCAATGATCTCAGTATTGCCCAAGAAGTTCAAAAATTGTTTAATAATGAATATTTTGTTACTTTTGCTGACACTGATGTGATTGGGGCTGAATATGCTGTTGCTTTGAAAAATGCTGTTGCTATTGCTTCAGGAATCTTTAATGGTCTTTATGAATCAGATAATGCTAAAGCATCATTAATTACGATAGGATTAAATGAGATTAAACTTTTTGCGAATGCAAAAGGAGCCCGGATTGAAACTTTTTTAAATTTTGCCGGTTTAGCGGATTTAATTTTAACGGTTACTTCTAAAAAATCACGAAATTATACTCTTGGTTTTGAAATTGCCCAAGATGGTGATGTGGGAAAAGTTTTAGCGAGTTATTCAAAAACAGTCGAAGGAGTTTTAACTTGTAAAACAATTGTGTTGGACGCGCAAGCTAACAACATTACTTTACCGTTGTTTGAAACTTTATATGATATTTTATATAATGGTAAACCCCCAAGCGCTATCATTAACAACGTTTTTACAAAGACAATATTATCTAAAATTCCCCATTTTATGGTATAATCGCATCATAAGTTATCTGAAAATAAAGAGTATGTGTAAAAAATTATTAATGAAACGGAATGGCACAAAATGAATTTTAAACATTCTTTTAATAATGGTTCTGGCAACAAACCAGAAAATAATCAACAACAATTTTCTCTTAACAAAGAAATAACTTTAATGCTTCATCACAACAACAATGTCAACAAAATAATTCTAATCATAATTATAATACAATGAATTATGTTAAAGTAGGACAAAATGCTGCACAACAATATGATCAACATTTAGAACAAAATGTTTCATCACAACAATATTCACAACAAAGAAATTATGGTATACAACCATATCAACGAAACAATTATAATAAAAATTATCATTCGGTAACTATTTCAGAAAGAGGGCAATCACAACAATATTTGCAACAACAAAATTTATAATGCAACGCCCACCGCAATTTGGATCACAAATAAATTATGGGGCGCAACAATATAAACAAAATATCGGGATTAAAAATTATAATGTAATGAATAATAATATTAATAATAGTGGAACATCATTCCAACAACAATATAAACAACACGGCAATGTTAATTTATACGAACAGTAAAAAAATAATAGTCATGGTTTAAATTATTTTCCAGGAAACAGCCAACAAACAACAGGACAATGAGCCCAAAATAAAACAATTGCGAAACGAATTGATAATATTCAAAATGGTAATTTAGTTAAGACGGCAGATTTAATTAACAGTAATAAAAATAAACCAGGAACAAAAAAAACAAGTAATAAATTAAATATTGATGTTAATTATACTAGGGGTTAAATGTCAATGTAAAAATTGCACTAAAAAATCACACTAATGGTTAGTTGTTTTTCTTACTTATGTTAGGGGTGTTAATTATTTTAAGCGGTTGTGTAGGAACTATTTATGGTTTTCGTACACAAATTAAAGATTGATTACTTAAAACAGAAACTACCACTGAAATTAAAACAGTAGTTAATTAATAATTAGCACAATTATTAATTAATTTTTAAACCATATATTGAAAATATGGTTTTTTTACAATACTTTTACAATATAATTATAAGTTTTTTAAAATAGAAAGTAGGGAATTATGACTAAGATTTAAATTAATTGCATTGGATATGGATGGTACTGCTTGTTCTTTTCATCAAAGGATTCATGCAACAAACATTGAAATAATTCATTGAAATATAATTATTAAAGCACAAGAATAATGGGGATTACGAGTTGTTTTTGCAACAGAGAAACTGGTATTGAATTTCTTATATGAAAAATTACTAGTGAAAATTGATTATTTTCAGCAATACTTTATTGGTTTCAATGGAACGTGTATTTATGATATTAAAGCCAATAAAATAGTTTATTAACAAACTTTATCAGAGTTGCAATTTAATTTTTTATTTAAATTAGCAAAGAAATATCATAAGAAATTATGATGTATGTTATATTGATGATTTAAAAAAATTATTGTTAATTTTGATCCTGTTACGAACAAAATCCTTAATTAGTCTGTTTTTAACAGGAAGTTTATTCAATATGATTTGGCAGTTGAAATTTAAAACACAAGTTATAAATTTATTGCGATGGATGTTGATGAAAACGATCAATTTATTATTGCTGCTCATGCCGATAAAATTGAGATTGCAATTGACTAAATAAAGACAGCAGAATAAATACCCCCTTGTAATTAGTAAATTATCTGGGCTAAAATTAATTTAAATCCAATGAAAGATTGCTTTATCGGAAATTATGACAATTGGAGACATTATTAATGACTATTGAATTATTAAAAATATTGGTTTAGGAATTGTGCAATGGGTAATGGATAATAACAAATTAAAGCCATTGCCAAGAAAGTAACAAGTACTGTTGAAACAGGTAGTGTGGCAAAAATGATTAAAAAATATGTTCTCAATGATAAAAAATAATTATATAATTGTTGAGGAAAAAGAAAAAGAGAAGAAATATAAGAATGAAAGCAAAACAACTAATTTTATTGGCAATTATTGATGGGTGAGGAATTTCCCTTGATGCAAAAGGGAACGCTGTTACACAGGGACATATGGTAAATGGTGAAATGTTAAAGGCAAAATATCCATCAGTATCAGCGCATGCCTCGGGGAAATGAGTGGGCTTACCAGAAGGACAAATGGGAAATTCTGAAGTTGGCCATGTTCATTTAGGATCTGGGCGGATTAAGCATGAGTCATTAACTTTAATTAATAAAGCAATCAAACATGGAACATTTAAGCAAAACCCAGAAATTTTAGCAGCAATTAATTTTGCGAAAAAAAATAATAGATCCTTTCATATTATGGGATTATTTTCTGATGGTGGTGTTCATTCACATGTTAATCATATTTTTGCTGCTTATCAATTAGCGGTGCAAGAAGACCTAAAAGAAATATATTTACATGTTTTTGGTGATGGTCGTGATACTAAACCAGAATATATTAAAATTTATCTTGAACAATTTCAACAATTACAGGCACAATTTAAAGTCGGGGCTATTGCCACAATTGCGGGACGTTATTATGCGATGGATCGTGATAAAAAATATGACCGTATACAAGTGGCTTATGATGTTTTAGTTGCCAGAAAAGGATCAGAATTTAGTGATCCAATCGAATATATTGATTGCGAATATGCTGCAGGACGTAATGATGAATTTTTAATGCCAGCGTATAATATTAATACGCCAAAAGGATATATTAAAGCGGGTGATGGGGTCTTTTTTGCTAATTTTCGCCCTGATCGTGCTATTTCCATTGCTTCGGCATTAACAAACCCTGCTTTTCCAAGCGATGAATCAGAAAATTATTTTACGCCAAAATTAAAAGATATTTATTTTGTTTCAATGATGAAATATGCCGAAACAGTTGCCTCAAAACATGTTGCTTTTAAACAAATTGAAGTTGTTAACGGGTTAGGAGAATGATTAAGCAAAAAAGGTTATCGTCAATTACGAATTGCTGAAACAGAAAAAATTGCGCATGTTACATTTTTCTTTGATGGGGGGAAAGATTATTTTAAAAATGGTTTAGCAACTCAAGCAGAAATTACTTTACCTGGGGCCTCAGCAGATTTAATTCCATCACCAAAAGTAGCCACATATGATTTAAAACCAGAAATGTCAGCATATGAAATTACTGATAAATTAATTGTTGAACTTCAAAGCAATGAATTTGATGTTATTATTTTAAATTTTGCTAATTGTGATATGGTTGGGCATACTGGAATGCTACCCGCCGCAATTAAAGCTGTTAAAACAATCGATGATTGTCTTGGTAAAATTTATGAAGAAATCCAAAAAGTTAATGGAATTATGATTATTACCGCTGATCATGGTAATGCTGAAGTTATGATTGACGAAACTGGTGGTCCAAATAAGAAACACACTTCTCAGTTAGTGCCAATTATTATTACAAAAGCAGGAATCAAATTACAGGAAGATAACCCAGCCATTGCTGGTATTGCCCCAACAATTTTAGATTTATTAGGGGAAGAAATTCCTGCAGAAATGACACAACCATCATTAATTTTGAAATAAAAAGATATTGCAAAGATTGCGCCAATTTTAGTAAGTACTAATAAAAAGTATTTATTATTTTTTTAAAAAAATCTTTTTCTTTACAATTTAAATACTATATATTTCATTTTATAACATTTTTTATATATTATTTGTGTGGATTATATATTTTATTATGGATTATAGCTTTCTTAAGTAATGAATGAAAACTTTTTATAACAATAATATTATCTGCACATCGGTATTTTTTCCTTATTGAAATAATAATACTGTTAGACAAACATTTATTGTGATAAATAGCGGATGTATATTGATATCCGTGATCTGAGTTAATTATTATGCCATTCAGATCTTTTTTTATCAATTTTATTTTATTAATTGCATAATTTAAATTATCCATTACTAATTTATTGTCATTATATTTAGATCATTTTACATTAACTATTTCTTTAGTATATCAATCAATAATTATTGATTGATAATATCTTTCTCCTTTTTAAATTAAATATGCTACATCAGCATATAGCATTGAAAACCTTGTTTTTATATCATTGAATTTACAATTAATTAAATCAGGATATTTGTAATAAACTTTTTTCTTTATTTATTCTGTTTATATTTCATTTTTATTTTCATTTTTCTTACATATTCAGGTTATTTTTGATTATTAATCATAATCCTTAAAAATTTTTTTAAATTATATTTTATATCATAATCTTCATTTAAATATTTAGTAATTATTCGGTATCCAAATTGTTTTAAATTTTCTTCATAGACTTTTACAATATCATTTATTGCTTTTTTATTTTTTTTTGCTACTGTCATAATTTTTATATTTATCTCAATAACTACATTTTAACCCTGTTATTTCTAGCAATAATTTTATTGAATATTCACAACAATTTTGTTTAATAAAAGAGACGATTATTGGTTTGCTTAATTGTAAAAGTTATGGAGTTCTTTAATAATTAATACTATTTTTTATTATATTAAAAAACTCTTTTGGTAAAAGATATTTTAGATCATTTATGGTTGTTTAATTTCCCTTTTTTATGATTTGCTCATCAATATTTTATTATATTTGCATTTAGATTATATTTTTTTGCTGCTATTAAACAACTTTTTTGTTTAATTTCATTAATTATTTTTTTTCTAAATTATGATGTATATTTGTTATATTTTTGTTATTTTATTGTCATATAAATGCCCCCATATAAAAATTTAGCAAAATATTTTTTATTTTACTTATTTTTTGGGGCGCATTATACAAAATATATTTTTTATATAACCGCTACCGATATTAATAAATATTTTGCAATTTTAAATGAATTTTTATTTGATTCAATATATAATAAAAAATATGATTTAAGGGAGTCGTAGAAAATGCGTAGTAATAAAAATATTTATAATGTTAGAAAATGATATAAATTAAAGCCAACCTTAGTTGATCAAACATTACCTTTTGATTTTAATTTAGTTAAACTTAGAAATATTGGTTATATATTTTTATGAACAGCGATCTTTGTCCCCTTTTTTATTAGTATTTTAATTTCATATTTGTTTGACCATAATGAATATGTCTTAGCTGGAATGAATTTTATTAATTTAATTATTGTGGCAGTTGGTTCATATTTTGTTATTGGTGGGGCACAAAATAAAATTATGCGGTCAGGGGCCGTTGCCTTTTATTATTATTATTTTACTCCCAATATTATGGGGTTAGTAATTGGGGTGATTACTAATAAGTTTTACCTAACAGATAGCGTTAGAACAACGATTAATTTATTGACAGCAATAATTTCAAGACTTATAATTATTATAGTTCTTTTCAAAACATCGCAGTTACTTTTTAAAAAAATTAAACTAACTTTTAAAAAAGATTATATTAGGTTGTTTATAGTTTCAATAATCGCCATTATTGTTGTTATTTTCGTATATTTGTTTTTTGCTTATATTCAAACATTTATAACAACATTGAAATCAAAAAATCAAGATGCCTTGGTTAAGGGATTGGATAAATGATGAAATATTATTATTTTATTAATTTTTTCAATTATTTTTGCTCCTATTACTGAAGAGTTGGCAACTCGGCATGGAATTTTTAGTTTAACTGGCAATAAGTGAATTGGATGTGTCGCTTCAATTATTTTTTTTACGGGAATGCATGTTACAGGTACTGGTGATTGAGAACACTTTATTGGTTATTTTGGAGGAGGATTAGCATTAAGTTTGTTATTTTTTATTGTTAACGGGAATGTGACCTATACCATAATTGCACATAGTGGTTTTAATTGCGTTGTAGCGATGTTAATGTTGTTAACCCCAAATTTCTTATCCTAAGTAATTTTAAAAGTACTTTTTATACTGCACCCCAAAAAGTAAGTAAAATAAAAAAGATTTTGCTAAATTTTTATATGGGGGCATTTATATGACAATAAAATAACAAAAATATAACAAATATACATCAGAATTTAGAACAAAAATAATTAATGAAATTAAACAAAAAAGTTGTTGAATAGCAGCAAAAAAATATAATCTAAATGCAAATATAATAAAATATTGATGAGCAAATCATAAAAAAGGGAAATTAAACAACCATAAATGATCTAAAATATCTTTTACCAAAAGAGTTTTTTAATATAATAAAAAATAGTATTAATTATTAAAGAACTCCATAACTTTTACAATTAAGCAAACCAATAATCGTCTCTTTTATTAAACAAAATTATCGTTAATATTCAATAAAATTATTACCAGAAGTAACAAAGTTAAAACGTAGTTATTGAGATAAATATAAAAATTATGACAGTAGCAAAAAAGATAAAAAAGCAATAAATGATATTGCAAAAGTATATGAAGAAAATTTAAAACAATTTGAATATCGAATAAGTACTAAATATTTAAATGAAGATTATGATATAAAATATAATTCAAAAAAAGTTTTAATAATTATGATTAATAATCAAAAATAACCTGAATATGTAAGAAAAATGAAAATAAAAATGAAATATAAACAGAATAAATAAAGAAAAAAGTTTATTACAAATATCCTGATTTAATTAATTGTAAATTCAATGATATAAAAACAAGGTTTTCAATGCTATATGCTGATGTAGCATATTTAATTTAAAAAGGAGAAAGATATTATCAATCAATAATTATTGATTGATATACTAAAGAAATAGTTAATGTAAAATGATCTAAATATAATGACAATAAATTAGTAATGGATAATTTAAATTATGCAATTAATAAAATAAAATTGATAAAAAAAGATCTGAATGGCATAATAATTCACCTCAGATCACGGATATCAATATAAATTCGCTATTTATCACAAATAAATGTTTATCTAACGGTATTATAATTTCAATAGGGAAAAAAATTACTGATGTGCAGATAATATTGTTATAGAAAGTTTTCATTCATTACTTAAAAAAGCTACAATCAATAATAAAATATATAATTAACACGAAGAATATATAAAAGATGTTATAAAATTAAATAATTTATATTCAAACCGTAAAGAAAAAGATATACTAAAAAATAGTAAATAATTTTTATCAGTACGTACTAAAATTGGCGCAGTCTTTTTAAGACACTTTTTATTCAGTATACAGTAATAATTAATTAATTAATTTTATATTGTGATTATGTTAGTTCCATTTCCAAATCAATTTTCTTATGTTCAATAACACTTACTTTTTTGTAATTCTTTAACCAAATTAGTATTTTTTAAATTATTTTGTAATTTTGTAATTTTGGATTGCAATTATGTTATTTGTGCATTTAAACATAATTTTTATGTGATTAATTTCTTCAATTTTTATGGTTTACAATTTACATATTAATATCATAATGTTTTTTGTTTTCAAATTGCGGGGTTGATTCTTTTATATTTTGTGATTTTTGGCCATCATTACAAATCACCAAGCTTGTACTTGATGTACTAATTAAACCATCTACGCCTAAAATACTTAACAGTTTTTTTATTTTATAATATCATTTTCTCCTTTCTGAAATTTAATAGTTCAATTAATATTTAAACTATTGTTAATATATTATAAAAAAATATTAAAAACAAAAATAAATTTAATTTTTATCAAATTATTTGTACCATAGTTTTATAACATTGAAAATAATTTGACATAAATTTATTCCTTATTTTTAATATTAAAATCAAATTAATTTAATAATTCGGTAAGATTGTCAATCATTTCTGTTAACTTTATCAACAAGTCACTATAAACATTCGGGTCAGTATAATCAATCCCAATATCTTTTAAAATTGCTAATGGTTCTTTACAACCACCTTGTTTTAAAAAGCTCAATAAATGCTCTGGATACCCATTAATAACATCATTATACAACTTAAAAGAAGCAACAATACATGTGGCGTACTTATAAACATAATATGGTGAATTAAAGAAATGTAAAATTCGTGGTCAACTATATGTTTTTTTTTGTGGTTCATGTTTATCAAAAACAGTATATCCAAACTCGTTAGATTTTTGTTCAAAAAGATCAGCTAATTTATCCGCATCTAATGGTTCATTATTTTCAACCATTTTATGGCATGTTCATTCAAAATCAACAAAATGAATTTGACGAAAGAATGTTGCCATAATTTCATCAATTCGATTTTGTAATAAATAAATTTTTTCCTCTTTTCTTACCGCATTTTTATATAAATAATCAAATAATAAATGTTCATTAACTGTTGAGGAAACTTCCGCTAAAATAATTGGATAATTATTCAAAGGATATTTATTATTTAAATCTGCTAATAAAGTGTGGACTGAATGACCCACTTCATGTGCCAAGGTATTAACTGACCCAATTGTATCATCTCAATTCATTAAAATAATTGGTTCAACACCAGAACCGCCCGACGAATAAGCACCATTACGTTTATTGGTATCTTCAAAATAATCAATGCGATGATCGCCTCACACTAATTCTAATTGCATTAAATATTCATCACCCAATAATTGCAGTGACTCACTAATCATTTTCTTTGCATCCTCAACAGTATATTTTTTATCTAATGAAGCAATATTTGTCACTAATTTTAAACTACGGTCAGTTGGATAAAACTTTTTAAATTTAAAATATTTTTTTAATAGCTCATTATATCGAACAAATAAATGGCTATTTTCACGACCATATTTAATTAAACTAATATAAATTTCTTCAGAAACATCATCATTGCTCAATGATGCTTGCAAAGTGTTTTTATAACCGCGTAAACGCGCCGACTCAACACCTTGTTGAATAATTCCTTCATAAATTCGGGAAAAAGAATGTTTTTTATCAACTAAATGTTTAATAAATAATTGTTCTGTCTCAATTCGAAGTTCTTGATCTGCTAAGGGGTTTGATTTTTCCATAATTTCACTATATATTGAATTTGTTAATTCTGTTTTATTCCCTTGATAATCAATAAATATTGGTTTTTTATCAGCATATGCCAATAAATCATATAAATCATAAGCAACGTTTCGTGATCGTGTTACTAATGCTAAAATCTCTTCATCACGTTCTGACAAGATATATTTTACACTTTTAAAAAACTTACGGTAACTATATTCATGCGCATGAAGGTTATAGTCTTCTTTAATTCATGTCATAATTGTTTTTTCTCCAATTGCTTTTAATTCTGGCGCAACAAAAGCTAATTGACTTGCAATTTGATTTAAAGTATTTGAATAAATTCCGCCCAATTCTTGATACGATAAGTTAGTTGTATCAATATCCCTTATGTGAAGATATTGTGCCATTTTATTGGTAATTAAATCAATTTCTTCGTCTAATAAAATATATTTTTTAAAAGTTGCCGCTTGATTTAATTTTCCTTTAAAGCTAATAATTTCTTCTGATTTTTTTACAATTTTTGCTAAATCTTTTTTTCAAGCCTCATGATTCTGATATAAATAACTAAAATCTCATTTATATTGTGGTGATGCTTCATTTCGTTTCATTATTTTATCCTCTTTTTTCTAAATCCATCTTTTTATATTATAACGTAAAACATTATAACGTAAAATATTATAGCGGAAAACAAAATATTTTTAGTGTTATTATAGGCAATATTATAATATTATGTATATAATTATCTATATAGAAAGAAGGAATTTTACAATGGTATTATTAAATGATAAGAAACAAGATTTAACTTTAAAAGCAGTTTTTAAAGGTGGAAAAATTAATCCCTTAGTTATTCAAGAAAATGGCACAACAACTTTAATTTCAGAACAAAAAACAATTTATGCTTATTTTGAAAAAGTATTAACCTTTAAAAGTGCAGAAGATTTTATAAAAAAATTTATGACAAAAATCAAATATAATTTAAACATTGATGTTGATACTTTCAAAAAAGGAACCGAAGCAAATAGTAATATTTTCCAAGCATTAGCAGAAGGAACGCTATACGCATTAAATAATAGTTATAATTTAAAAACAGGTAAAAAAGAAAAAACAGATTACACCGTTAATTTAATTCACACCTGTGAAAAAGCGCCTACCGTATTTAAAGAAATTCAAATTAAAATGGAGTTTGTGAACTTTGCTCGTATGTTACAAGATACCCCTCCAAATTTAATGTATCCAGAAGTTTTTGCTGAAAAAATTACAGCAATGGCAAAAAAAATCCCAAATTTAAAAGTGACAATTTTAGATAAAAAAGAAATTGAAAAAGAAAAAATGAGGCTACTTTTAGCTGTTAACGCTGGGAGTTACTTAGAACCCACGCGTTGTTATTTTAGAATATTTAAGTGATAGCAGCAAAAAAGAAAAAGTTGGGTTAATTGGAAAAGGAATTACTTTTGATAGTGGTGGATATAATTTAAAACCTTCAACAGCCTTAACTGGAATGAAATTTGATATGTCTGGAGCAGCAATTGTTTGTTCAACCGTCTTAGCTTTAGCAAAAGCCAAATTTAAAACAAATATTTCCGCAGTAGCTTGTTTAACAGAAAACCGTCTTGGTAGTAAAGCAACCCTAACAGAATCAGTTATTACTTCAATGAATGGAAAAACAGTTCAAATTGACAATACTGATGCTGAAGGAAGATTAGTTCTGGCCGATGGCATTACTTATGCTATTCGTAAATTAAATGTTTATAAATTAATTGAAGTTTCAACTTTAACTGGAGCAATTTTAGTTGCCTTAGGAAAATGATTAACTGGAGTCTTCGCTAACAACGATGCTTGATATGATAAATTTGCTCAAGCAGCAACTAATGCCCATGAAGGAATTTGAAGAATGCCAATTTTAGAAGAGCACACTGCTGTAATGCGAAAAACACCAATTGCCGATTTAACAAATGCTGAAAGTTCACGTTTTGCTGGTAGTTCAACTGCCGCCGCCTTCCTATGCGAATTTGTGGAAGAAAAACCATATATTCATTTAGATATCGCTGGAACAGCAGATACTACTGATGGTCGTGGAACCGGAATAATGATTAAAACATTATTTGAACTATTTAAAGGATAATCCTAAACATCTTGCAATTGCAAGATGTTTTTTATTGTTAAATAAAATAGATTTACGAAAAGTAAATCTATAATCATCTTTTAAAAATTTTAATATACAAATTTTTGATACCTTGGCTCATCAAACAATAACCAATAACCAAGGCAGCAAAAAATGCAAAGTACATCGACGGTAACGGTGCTAAACTTAAGTGTGGTCCTAATAATGTAAATGGTAAAGCAATTCCAATCAAAATCACAAAGATGCTTGATACCAATAATTTTCAAGATGGCATTGATTGAATAAAAGGAATTTTTCTTGTTCGATACATTTGAACAATTAAGGTTTGTGTTACTAATCCTTCCACAAATCAACCTGTTTGGAATAACGTAATTTGTTCAGCAGTAATATGTTTTAAATTAGCAAGAACACCGAAATAACAGTTCATTACAACGAAGGTTAAAATATCAAAAATTGAGGAGACCGGCCCATTAACAAAAACAAACGGCAAAATATCCTTTGTCGTCCAAGTCTGTGGTTTTGATAAAAAGTCAACATCAACTTTATCAAAAGCAACTGCTAATTGGGAAATATCGTATAATAGATTTTGAAATAAAATTTGAATTGGCATCATTGGTTGAAATGGTAATCACGCCGAAGCAATTAAAATACTCAAAACATTTCCAAAGTTAGAATCAATCGTAATTTTAATATATTTTAAAATATTACCAAAAATTTGCCGCCCCTGAATAATTCCTTTTTCCATAACTAGCAAAGACTTCTCTAATAAAATAATATCTGATGCTTCTTTTGCAATATCAGTCGCATTATCAACCGATATTGCGACATCACTTTGCTGTAAAACAGGGGCATCATTAATTCCATCTCCCATAAAACCAACTATATGTTGATTTTGTTTTAAAGTTGTAATAATTCTTGCCTTTTGTAATGGATTTAATTTAACAAAAACATTATTTTGTTCAACAACATCCCGGAGTTCAAATTCACTTAATTTTTCAATATAATCTCCACTAGTAACACCGCGAATTTTCAAATTAACACGGTCACAAATTGCTCGTGTTACTTTTTCATTATCTCCGGTTAAAATTTTTAACTGCACCCCATTTTTTCGTAATAATTGGATCATTTTTGCAGCAGAAGGTTTTGGTTTATCAAGAAATGAAACAAAGCCATAAAAAATTAAATTTTTTTCATCTTTTGTTGAATAATAAGTATCACTATCATGCCCGTGATTATAAGCTAACCCAATCACCCTTAATCCCTTACTGTTCATTCGTTCAGCTGTTGTCACAATCATTCGTAAATGTTCCTCTGTTAATTTTTCAACTTTTCCTTTATATTCAATTCATGTACAATTTTTAACAATTTCTTCAATTGCTCCCTTACAAATTAAAATATGATGTTGTTCTTTGTCTGAGACAACAACAGTTAATTTACGACGATTAAAATCAAACGGAATTTCATCAATTTTTTGATAATTATTTTTAAACTTAGATAAACAATGATCATCAATATAATTAATAATTGCTTTATCTAACGGATTTTTTAGTCCTGTTTGAAAATAACTATTTAAATATAGATATGTTAATAAACGATTATCTTTTTTATTATCTAACAACTGATAATCAATTAACTCAATCTTATCATTTGTTAATGTTCCGGTTTTATCAGTACATAATATATCAATTGCCCCTAAATTTTGAATTGCTTCTAATTTTTTAACAACAACCTTGGCTTTACTCATCCGGCTTGCCCCTAAGGCAAGGTTGGAAGTTACAATCATTGGTAAAATTTCTGGTGTTAAACCAACCGCAACAGAAACAGCAAATAATAACGCCGATAATCAATCATTTTTTGTAATACCATTAATTACAAAAACAATTGGCACCATTACAAACATAAATGATAATAATAACCATGTTGTTCTTCTGATTCCTCGATTAAAACTATTTTCTAGTGGTTTACCACACAATGTTTTTGAAATTGTGGCATAATATGTTGCTGTTCCTACGCCAATAACAATCGCAATAACACTACCTGATACAACGCTTGTTCCGGTATAACAAATATTTTCTAATTCTAACAAGCTGGATTTATAACAATTATAGTTAGCATGTTTTTCAATTGGTAATGATTCACCAGTTAAACTTGATTGGTTAATAAAAAGTTCATTACTTCATAATATTCGAACATCAGCCGGAATCAAATCCCCACTTGATAAATAAAGCAAGTCACCAGGAACTAATTCATGAATTTCTAGTTCTTTTGCCTCCCGAATTAGGGCGGTGTTATTTTTAACTGATACTTCAGAAACTTTATCATCATCAGCTAAACGAATCACCGTAATTGTATTACTAACTAAATAAGTTAATTTTTTTGTCACAAAAAAACTACGAATATCTTGGACATACGTAATTGTCGTACTAACAAGAATCATAATAGTAATAATAATAACGCCGATAATTTCGAAACTATCGCCACCTAAAGCAAAGTAACTAATTATGTTATAGGTTGTAATTAAAGTTAGAACAACGTTAAAAGGATTTAATAATACTTTTAAAAAATGCTTAAATCAGTGAAATTTTGTTTTCTCTTGTGAATTATCGCCATACTTTTTGCCCATTTCTTCTGCTTCATCATAAGTTAAACCAAACTTTTTAAGTTCAAAATGTTCTAATATTTCACTTTGTGAAAACTGAGAAATTTGTTTAATTTCATCAGTTTTTAAAAAACCAATTTCTTTTTTTCGACCTTTAAATTCTTTATTATTTCCATTAAATTTAGTTATTATTTTTGCCATTCCAATACTCCTTTTCTTCAAAATATCCACTACTTAAATTATTGATTTAGGAATTTTAACACATATTTTTAACACATATAATATTAGTAATTTATAAATCAAAATGATATTAAAGTAATAAATTTCCTAAATCAATAATATTATTACCCTTTTTAAATAATTTAATCACCGCCTATAATAATTTTATTCTTATTTAATTATAACGAAAATAATTTAAATAAAACTAAAATTATTATAAATAAAAAATAATAGGAACTTTCCTTTCGGTTTATCTTATTTTTTAATAAACTAAACATAAAATTTTATTGATTAGATTTGATGTTAGTTGAAATATAATATTAATTAATTATAATATACTGTATATCGGTCAAATCAATCCGTTGACATTTTTTTACAACTGTGACTTTTATTTTAATGATGATAATTGATCCCTTATTATTCCAAATATAATTAATAAGGGATCAATTATCATATATTTTTCCGCTAAACCAGTAAGTTTTTAAAACGCCTGATTGTATCATAATACAACGAAACAAGTTTCTTACAATCCGCATTAATAAAATTTTTTTATTGTAATTAATCATAATTAATTAATGATTGTTTTCGCCAAAATGATGGTTCAAAAGTCGCGTATAAGGTTGTTATATCTGTTAAAAAATTATAAAAATATTCAATTTTGTTATTATTTAGATTAACATATCTTTTTACTATTGTTAAACTTATTGAGACATTTTCTGTATTATTATATGGAACTGAAGCTGTTATTTACAAAAATTACATTGGTTGATACACTAATCATTCATAAAAAGCTAATATTTTTTCATTAAACAATACCATTTCTTATGTTTAATTTCCGAAATATAATTTGGAATTAATATTTTTATAAAGTATTTTGTAATATTAACCGGTAAAAAACAATCTCACAATAATTGTTTTTTTATTTTTATATTAAAAAACATAAATTTATTTGCATTATTGATAAGATATTATCTTTAAATTTAGAACTTTTATCATAAAAATAGATTAAACTATGTTTTCCTTACACAAAATAAACGATATTTTCATAAATCCTTTCAAATAAAAGTATTTATTATACGATAAATAATGTAACTATTAAAATTAATATTTTGATGATGAAAGATGAAGAACTCATCTATGACACGAATAATTAAAGAAAATGTGAAAGAGATGGATTTACTCCTATTTTCCTGAATTGTAAAAATTCACTGGATTTAATACAAAATATTTAATAAAGTGTCCCAAATATATTTACAATTCAGGAAAATATTAAATAAATTTATTAGTTAAAATTTAATAAATTATTTTTAGCGTGCTTAAATATATTTAAAATAAGATTAAATTACAAAAATTTATTTTTTTTGAAAAAATGGTTGTAATTTATTAAAAATATTTTATTTTATTATTAATCTAACAAAATATAAATTTGCTGTTTGTATCTACACAGTTCCATTTAATAATTTCTATTTTTTGCCAATTATCAGCACCGCTTGCTTTAAAAGGTTGTTTTTCCATTCGTAATTAGATTAATTCTTTCCGCAAGGCAATCAGTTAATTTTTTCAACAGTGCGATTATTTTTCGCTTTAAAAAATCTAGAATTATGAAATTTTTCAATTAACTGATATATAGTTGATTTTGACACCTTATATTATTTAAAAATTTCAAGAATGATTTTGCCATTTTGATAAAGTAAAACAATTTGTTTTTTAAATTAATATACCGATGAATTTCTTCCCTATTTTTATATTCCTACTTTCTTAATAATTATATTTTATTTGAAAATCCACATAAATATGATCCAACTTATTGTAACCTATCCAGATGTTTTGTAATCAAGAACGTAAATATTAGTTTTATAACAACTAATCACGTAAAAAGTTCCTGTTACCACTAAACTTACTGTTCCTAAAATGCTTAATAAGTTTTATCATCTTTTTTGTTATTGAACCTGCTTCTAATTTTGCTTTTATGTTAGTTATTATTAGGAGCTCGCTGATTTAATTACGTTGATAAAACTGTTTTTTTATTAATTGTATCTTTGTCTTTCATTCATATACCAACTCATGGTAAAAGCAATATTATTAATAATAGGATAATTGCTAAAATAGGACCAGTTTTTTCCGCCATAACAATCGCATTTAAAAAACATGAATAAACATTATAACTAATAATTGTAATAATACAAAATACACTAATTATTGCTGCGGGAAGAAAATACCATTTCTTAACCGTTGTAATCTTCTGACGAAAGCGATTGTAAATACCCAACATAATAATTGTGCCATACATTAGAAAGGCCATTATAACCCCCGCATTACCAATAAAATCATAAAAATTATAATTCTCAGTTGCCAAGGTTGTAGGAATTCCCATAATTAACCCCCACACTAACATTATCATCACTGATCCTAAAAAAATTGCTAAATTAATATTATATTTTTCAATAATTTTATTTCATAACTTTGCACCGATGAAAAAATTATCTTCAATTGAGGAATGGCTTATCTTAACTAATGAAAAACTATAGCCATTTAATGTGCCAAAGGCACTAATTAAAATAAAAAAGAAAATAATCCGTTCAAAAATTTTATTAACAACTGGATTACTAAATATTTTACCCGCCGCTGCTGCAACACTTCCGTGAGTATCTAAATTTAAAGTTCCAATAGAAACAAGTAAATAAAGGATTGTTACAGAAGATAATCCCAATAATAACGCTAAAGGAATTTTTTGTTCTGGTTTTTTAACATCTTTTTGAATATAAGTTGTTGATAAAAAACCATCAAATGAGAATAAAATTCCTGGTAAAGCCATTAAAATCATTTCAAAGTCAGTTTTATTAATAACTAACTTATATTTTGTTAAATCGCCTAAGCCCGTCTTACTTAATGCATTTGGCTCATTGCTAAAAAAGAACATTCCAATTAAACCAATTAAAATTAATGGGATTAACTTTAAAACAACGGTTATCATTTGAATATATTTTCCTGTTTTTTCTAAATAAGTACAAATATAAATCAATAAAACAATATAAACAATAGAAAAACTAGTTAAAATTAATTGATAATTAGCATAACCACCAACCATTTCACTAAAAGCAATTTCAGCTGATAAGCCACCACCAAACGCTCAAATCGACGCTTTTGTTGTGTAATATCCCACAGTAAAAGTTGTTAATGGAATATAAATGTGGCTCATCGCATTCCTCACAACGCGGCCAAATTGTTTTCCTCCAAATATTTTTGCATATAAAGCAATCCCAGAATTTGAATTTTTTTTTACTGATGAAATTTCCATAAAGGATAACCCAAATGAAAGAGCCATAATACCACCAATTATTCAGGCAGCTAAACCTAAAATTCCATTTCCCTTTGTTAATCCGTATACACTTTCGTTTTTAAAAAAGATTCCTGTTCCAACAACTGTCCCAACAACCATACAAAAGCACATAAAAAAACCTATATTTTTTAGTTTTTTTTTCTTCATATCTTCACCTCGTCATTTTTATTAATTTTTCACAATTTTTTAAAATTATAAAAACCAAAATAATAAATTATAATATTATTTAATAATTAAAATTATAACATAAATATAATTATTATTTTAACATTAAAATAATAATTATTAAATTCAAAAGGAATGATATTTTTTAACATTATTTTATTATTATAGTCAAGTATAGTCCATTTTAAGACCACACCCATTTTAGTAAATACTTTTTTATTATTACTCACTAAAATGGGTGCAGTTTTTACTATTTTAATTACTATTTTTTATAATGTCAAAATTATTCATCATCTCAAATTTTATTCACACTATGGTTATTAATATATACAAAGACAACTGCTAAAATAATTTCAATTATTGTGGCAACCTCAATTTGAATGGCATCAGTAATTAACTCAACAATTGTGACATCTGGCCTAAACAAAGATAGCCATATAAGGGAAGACATATAATAAAATATAACATCCATATGTACTAATAAAATAGCTCAATAGCGACTAAAATCCACACTCCAAAATAAGTAATAAAAAACATTAAAATTAGAACGACAATAGAAACGGGAATAAAAATAAAGTCCCTTGTGACAATATCAATAATTGATACATACAAAAATATATCACTAATTAATAACATTGGTCCTTTGATTAAGGTTGTTAAAGCTGATAATAAGCCATCTGCTAATTTAATAATCCATTCCCCACCACTCACTACAAAAATAAATTATAATAAATTGTAAAATATAAGTAATTTTTATCAACAAGGTTGTTATTAATCTCATTATTGTTAAATATTTTAATGATTTTAAGCGATACATTATTAAATGAAAATATTTCCAACCATAATTTCTGATGACGAGCTGTGGTAATAATTTTTAGCATCGATTACTTTCTTACCTTCTCGTTGTAAACGAGTAATTAATAAATAACCATCTTCAACTTTAACTTTAATCCCATTTTTTAACACATCAATAATTGTACCATTAACAAAATCAACATCTTTCTCAGATAATGATTCATTAGCAATCATCGCTTGATGTAATTTATAATTCACATTATTAACTGTGGTATAAGCAATTGGTCAATTTCATAAGCCTCTGATTTGATCAACAATTTTTTGTTTTGGTAAAAATCAATTAACTTTTTCTTCATCCCGTGTAATATTATAAGCAAATGTTGCTTTGCTATCATCTTGGGGGGTTTCTTTAATCTTGCCGGTAATAATATCTAATAAATATTTTTCAATCATTGTTCCTGCTAAAACCATTAGTCGGTCATGCAAAGATGAAGCAGTATCCGTTGACATAATTGGAATTGCTGTTTGAACATATATTTCCCCAGCATCCATTTGTTTAATCATTTTAATTATGGTGATCCCGGTTTCTTTTTCCCCATAAATAATTGCCTTATGAATCGGAGCCCCTCCCCTTAATTTTGGCAATAAAGAGCCATGGACATTAATACAATTAATCCGGGCCAATTTTAAAATTCGTTCCGGAATAAACTGACCATACGCACAAGTAACAATAACATCTGGCTGTAAGGTAATTAATTCTTGATAAAGATCATTAATTTTTTCTGGTTGAAAAACCGTAATCTGTTTTGATAAAGCAAATTCTTTAATGGGTGAAAATTGTACTATTTGTTTTCGCCCTATTTTTTGATCGGGTTGGGTCACGATTCCAATTATTTCAATTGCTGGAGCCAATTTTTGTAAGGACGCTAACACCGCTGTTGCAAAAATTGGTGTACCCATAAAAACTACTCTATATTTTTTCATCTTTTTTTCCTACCTCAATTTGTTTAAAGGTGTCATTAAACGAATAATATGTTGATAAATTACTATCATTGCTAAAGTATCACGGTTACAATATTTTAACATTTCCGAGCGAAAGAACTTATTCCAAATTGGTAATGAAATGTTATTTTCCGCATATCGACGAAAAATTTCACTTGCCACATCACCTTTTTGGATCTTTAAGACTTGATAAGTAAATTGGTTATCAAATGCTGGCTGAATTTTTTTAATGGAAGCCGAACCATAAAATTCCTTTTTATAAATCATAAAATCTTGAAAAAAGTCCATTAAATCAATTGTTTTATTACGAATTATTCTTAATTTTTGTTGCCAATCCTGATATTTCACAATAGTTTCTTCATTTCGCGTCTGATTAATTAAGATTGCTAAGTAATTAATTAATTCTGCTAAAACTTTACATTCAAAACTTTTATAATAAGCAACACAAACCCCTAATCCGGCGCTAAATAAATCAGCAACTAAATGTTCAATTAATGTTAACCGTGGATCACCTTTCCCATCCGCTAAGAAGGCATGATGTGTCATTGTTGTCTCATCTTGATAATCAAAATTGCTATCTTTAATAATATGAATTGAGTATTGAAACGGAATTTGTTGATAAGAATAAGAATAATCAAACCGCGGGACGGCGGCCTTCATCGTTTCAAAATCATACATATATAACGGATAATGATATTGGGCTAAAATTTGTTTAATTTCCGGAATTTTTTGTGGATTAAGAACAGGCGCATTATCTTGAACAGCAAGAATTTGACGATGTTGTTTTTCGGAAAATAAAACGGGAGTTTTTTGCCTGGCTGATTGGTGAAAGGTAAAAGGTAAGATAATATCTTTTAATAAATCAATGTTCTCTTGATACTTTAATAATGTTTTTTTTTCCATTCCCTGCGTTAATTCAAAAACACTATGATGGGTTGGTAAATAACTAGTGATATGCTGGCAATAACCATACCGATCACCCTTACTGTTAAAACATTGTTCCTTACTAAATAATGGAAAAATTTCAGTTGCTGGTTGCATAAAATAATTTTTAATTAAAGCTAAATCATCGGTAATAATACAATTCTTGGCAACTCGTTTTGCGAATTGACCAGTCATAATTTGCTGACAAAATTCTAACAAACTAACTGGTGGTAATGTTTTGGTTGGCAATTTATAAAGGTCTTGAAACATAAACAATTGATCATCATCAATATCGCCAACACGATAATATTCCGAATTTAATAACATCAAGGAAACTCGACTAATTGTTAAACCAATCCCCGTTAAAACATAATACTGATAAGCGACATCATAGCCATACTCATCTTTAATTTCTTTATCCACATACATTTGGGTATCTTTAGCATATTTCCGTCCCGTTGATGCTTTAACCTCTATTAAATGATAAGTTCCATCCAGGAGTTTCTGTAAAATGTCACATTTCGTAATGCAATTGTTGTAAACAAATGATGGTTCAAAATAAACATCATAATTAGGGTCTGCTAAAACATCGATTGTTTTAGCAAAAGCAATTTTCTTACTGTAATGTTCTAAATTAAAATAATTATGATCACGCATAAAGTATTCGCGTGCCCGTTTACCAACTTCATTTCCATCAGCAATTTTTTCACCCGGATAAAAATCAATTTTAACATCATCTTGTAACTTTATCACATTATCATCGCTTGTTATTTCATCGTCTGGTCAATAAGTTTCTAACGATAAATCATATAAATGCGGGGTAAATAATCCTTTTGTATTATCGTTGTTATTATCATCAAAAAAAGCACTCTCATCTATTTTTGCACTATTAATATTATCTTGTAAATCAAAAAAGATAGAAATCTTTTGCGCTGTTACTCAATCTTGCACTGTTTTTAAATTAACCCGCGATGCTAATGTTCAAGCAATTTTTAAACATTTCTTAAATCGTTTAAAATCTTCTTTTTTTAAAGTGACTTCTAAATCCATTGTTGCACTTCACTTTCGTTATCTCATATTTCTCATTAAAAAGACAAAGAAAATAAGATGACACTTATTTTCTAGGGACAAATTTCTCTGCTTTTGGGCGTTCTTCAACCTGACGATGGCCAACTTTACGTATTTTTCTTTCTTTTTCATGCTTTTTAAGCATTTCAGTGCGGTGTTTTTCATATTTTTTTTTTGCGGCAATTTTTGCTGCTTTTTTTTCTTCTTTTGTTAACTTAACTTTTTTATCACTAATTTCAATTTTGTGTTTTGTTTCTTCTAAATTAATTTCTTTATTAACAATTCAAGTTGTTTCATATTGTTTCTTACTAATTTTCTTTGAAATTCCTTCAATTTCAAAAGCTTTCTGTTCTAAAAAAGAATTAGTCTTCGCTTCATAAATATCAACAATAACATCAAAAATATCCCGATATTTAAATTCTTTTCCTTTACGGGCAATAACTTTATCATATTCTAGTCTTAAATTTTTACGATTATCAGTATCTTTAATATATTGTTTAATTTTATCTTTAACTTGTTTTTTTCTTTTTTCACGCTCAATTCGTTGGGCTTTTCGCCCCACAATAGAAGAAACAACAGCAAAAATAATAACTGCAAATACAATTACTACTAAAATAACATTCGTTGTAATACTACCACCCCAAAAAAATGACATTATTATTATCTGAGCTCCTTTTTTATCTTACTATTATCATGCACTATTAAAGCACTTTTTTCAATTATTTCTTGTTTTACAAGGTATTTTATCTTTTTTATCAGCAATTTAAGCAAGAGCGATATTGTGATAAACATCTTGAATATCGTCAATTTCATCTAACATATTTAGCATTTTTTTAAATTGTTCAATGTCATTTCCTTGCAAAATAATCCGTTCATGCGGCATGGCAGAATTATGATTTCGACCATTTGAAAAGTTATAAATTACCCGCCTCTCGTATAAATAAAAGTGTTTTAACACAAGTAAAAGCTGTGGCAGGGGAAGTTTATAAGGCAACGATTTGACCATCATCCGCAACGAAATATCATTAATATCACAATCAGCTAGCAATAATAAATCCAACATTTCTTCAATTGTTTTCCCATCAAAGGTAAAAACTGCTAAGTTATCAAATAAATGCGATATGCAACAACCCCAGTAACATCTAATTTTCCACATGTCTTGCTTGGTAAAACAATTGTTAACTTCAGAAACGGCACGATTAACATTATTAGTTAATATATCTCAATAATAGTTGTACCACCCCTTTGGACCATAACGTTCATAACGAATTGATTGATATTTCTCATTATCGTTCCCACCCGCTTTTTTAATTGCTCGCTAAATACATATCCCGCGGAACTTGTTTCGTTTTCGCTTTATCAATTGCATCTCGTAATGCTAAATTTGCATTAGGTTCAGAACCCCTTCCTATTATGCTAAATAAATTTCGATAGCAACACGATATATAATTATTGCTTTTTTCTCCGCGGTTGCTGCCATTGATTGCTTTCGAACTTCAAATGATCTTCCTATAATCTTTTTTACTCCTTTATAACCTAATTTTTTCTTTATACATTATACATTAAAATAATATACTTTAAAATAAAATAAAGTTATTTATGATATCGCATTAAATACCCTTTTTCATCACCACAATATCGAGGGATTGTCCGTATAATTTGAAAACTTTGTTTTAAAATATAATTGTTGCGCCGCAAGATTATGTTCATTTACCTCTAAAAAGATTTCTTGATAAGAAAAATGCGTTAAAATATATTGCAACATTTGAATACCAAACCCTTAGTGATGATACTGTTGTTTAATTGTTAACCTAATTAATTATAAATTTTTCCAACTTTTGAATTAAAATAAAATAACAATAAAGATTATTTTTCACAATTAATTTATAAACAAGATAATTTGGTTTATTAAACCTATCAATTAAATTAAGGTATTTGTAATAATACTGTTGATAGTTTTCTTATTTTAATAAAAATAATATTAACCCATCACTATTATTTACTGGTTTAAAAGTAACCATTTAACTTCAGTCCTTTTTCAAGTATTGTGGTTCTAATGTTGTCATATCGTCAACTAAACGAAAATGTTTTTTTAGAGCGAGATAATTTTGCCCTAAATCCACAATTTGTAAATCACAACGAAATTCATAACCTGGAAATTGTTTGATAATGTCAAGACATGTTTCATAATCTAGCAATTGACTTGGAATTACTTCTGTTCCATTACTAACTACCGCAAAATAATATTTTTCACCCCGCGCATCAAGCGTTGAAATAACATTATCTAACCCCGCTTGGTAAATTAAAGTATTAATAGTATATACTTTAACCACTGAATTAATTACTTTAATAGTTTTAACAATTGTCATTGGAATTCGTACACCAGTATAACTACCTGGCCCAGAAGTTAAATAAAAATTATTAATATCTTGCAATTTTAATTTATGTTCACTTAATAACTTCATAATGGTTGATAAAGTTGTTTCGGTATGACGACGAGCGTTGTTATGGTGAACTTGGCCAATAATTTTCTCGTTTTGTTCTAAAATTAAAATTAAGAAATCAGTACTAGTATCAATAAATATATTTAACATCTTATTCCTCTTTTCCTAATGTTGCTGATAAATTTGGGTTATTGGTTTTAATGGTAAAAAGGCGTTTTTGGTCGTTTCCTATCTTAATGATAATTTTAATTATCTCATACTTTGAACTTATTTGGTTACTAATTAATGCTGGTCATTCAATAATATTAATCCGATCGAGAAAATAGTCAAAATAAATTTTCCATTCTTCTTGCTGTTCTAACCCTGATAAGCGATAACAATCCATATGATTAACACCAACGTCGTCCTTTGTTGTATATTGCTGCATAATCAAAAAGGTTGGTGAAGTAACTGGTTCAATTACTCCTAAAAATTGTAATAAATATTTAGCAAAAGTCGTCTTTCCAGCAGCTAACGGGCCTTCTAACAATAAACATAAATTAGGATGTAAAAATGGTGCAATTTTTTCAGCTAAAAGTTTTGTTGCCATCTCATCTTCGACAATTATTTTCATTAACAACACACTCTCTTTTATTATTATATCTAATAATTAATTATTGTGCTATACTTTTAAAAAATATGTAATAAATAATTAAAGTGCAGAAAAAATTAGAAAGGTTGTTATAAAAAAAATGAAAGATATTTTAATTATTAGAGCTGGCCCGTTGGTTTGTGTGCGTGAAGTTGTGTTAGGATGTTGGGATTAAGAGGTTATGTCATTGAAGAAAATGACACCATTGGTGGTCAACCTTTATAATTGTATCCTGAAAAAAAAAAAAAAAAACCATTATACGATATACCTGGTTTTGAATAAATTAAAACAAAAACTTTTATTGAAAACTTAATACAACAAGTCGAAAAAACGCCAGACAAATAACATACGTTGGCAAAAAACTAATTTACAAATTGTTATGGAAACAAAAGATGGGTTTACCATTACCCTAACAACAAAACAAATCATCACTGTTAAAACAATTTTAATTACAAGTGGTAATGACGTGTTAACCCCTCAATTCGCTTAAGGCATATTGATCTTGTCTAAACATATGATAATTTATCATACGCTGTTAAAAATCCAACTGTGTTGACAAACAAAAAGATTTGTTATTATAAGAGATGGTGATAGCTATGTGGACTGGGCAAATCATCTTGTTTAAGATAATATTAGTAATGATGTAACAATTGTTCATCGTCGCGAACTATACCGCGCAAAAGAAAGCATTATTTAAAAGTTACAAAAAATAAAGCGAAGAAATTAAACACTATCGTGTCGAAACAGTTGATACAAATAATAATAAAATTACTACTTTAAGAATTGCAAACGAAACAACCAAGGAAACATTAACAATTAATGCTGGACATTTTATTGTTCAATATTGGGTAAAAGTTATACTAACAATGTTACAATAATTTATATTAGCAACAACCCTAATGCAAAAAAATCATTATTCAACCAAATAGTCAAATTAGTCACCCCCACACATTTTCTGTTGGTAATAAGTACTTATTGCGAGGGAAGTATTATTATATAAATATGGTAACTGGTTTTGATGAAGCTGTTAATGCACCATATAATATTAATAAAATCATTCATGAGCAAAAATATCACCCTGGATATTTAAGTAATATTAAAAATAAAGTATAATATAATTTATTTTTTTAACCCGTTAATTTATAAATTTCTTTACTTGGTTCGTGATCATCAATTTTTTTCATATTATTGTGTAGAGTTTCTTCTCGTTCCCACATTTTTTGATACGGTGTTTTTGAATTGGTTAAAGTAATAAAATCATCTTCATATTTTTTACGGATAATTTTTCACATTTTATTTTGTTGTTTTGTTCAAATTTTATAAACAATAGGTAAGCGTAAGAAGATACCGCGCACGGAACCAAGGGATCAAAAGATTAAATTAGCAAAAATAACAAATAAAGAAGTAAAGATTAATCCAAAGAAGAAATTCAATAATTTTTGTCATCCTCAAACCGGTTGTAAATCAATATTATAAATTTCATTTGGATTATATGCTTTTGTTAAAAATAAATAATTTACTAAAATTGCAATAATAATTGGCACTAATAAAATCATTCAATTTCGAAATATTCCTTTAAAGTTACTATTATAAGTTAAAAAAATTCAATTATAAAATCATAAGTATAAGAACCGCAGGAAACTAACAAAACAAGTAATGATTAAAATACTATATAATGCTGCGGATAAATCATTTAACCCAAAACGTCAAATTAAAGCACCGAAAAAACAAATAACAATATTGATGCAACCAATAATAAAAATTGGAATCGCTGTTTGTTTATAATTCGCTTTAGCATACACCATTACATTTGATGGCTCCGCTAAAATAATGAAAACAGAACTTAAGGACACTAATAAAGAGAAAATTGGTTTGTAAAAAATACTTTTAAAAATTTCAATTTCTTGTGTTGTTCATGGGTTTAATGTTGAATTACTATTTCTAATTTGTTCAATAATTTGGGGCGCATATAGTGTTGTGACAAAATATGGCGATAAAATAAACTGGTTAATAAATAAGAAGACACCAACCATAAATGCATATGTTTCAAATTTCATATAATTTTTTCAATCAACTCGCCCGTTTTTTACTGTTCAAGTGGCAAAGAATTCACGAAAGGAATTAATTAAAATCATCATAATGCTTCGTACCCCGATCGTAATCGTCATATATAACGATAGGATTGAAGATACACGCAACCCCAATAATAAGGCTGTAATAATAACATCGCCATTAATTAGTAATGTTTCACCAATGTTTTTAAACACAACAATGTTGCTTGCTTTAACTAATTGCACATTATCGCGTTGACGAACAAGGCGTACCCACGGATAATGTAACTTAATAAATAAATAAATTAAGCTTCCTTTCATCACCGAATAAACTAAAAAGATTAGGAAGGCAAAAACCGGATCAACCGCAATTGAAATTAAGTAGAAAACAACTGAATAGGTTATTAAATCACAAATCATTAAAATTAACCGACGTAAATGATTGTTTTGGTCAGCTTGCATTAAGTTTTCATAAGTCGCTGTTCAAAATAAGACAATTAAGTTTTTTAAGCCAATAATTAAAACAATTAAAATCATTTTTCATAATGGATAACTAATTGCTTCATCCTTTCATAAAATATTGAAATTATTTTCAAATAAATAAATATAAGCACTATATCCAATCGCAATTGCAATTAATAAAATAATTCCGACATAACCTGATACTTTATACTGATGCTTCGCGGTGTTAACCATTTCATTCGCTTTAATTCAATCTTTTTGCAACAATGGCTTTACTAAAAAAATAACAGTAATGGCCCCTAAACCACCCTCTACTGTTCCTAAAAAAGAGACAATCGCTACGCTATTCTTTACAAACCCGTTTAATTGTGATCCATAATTACGAATTAATAAATACATTAATGTAAATTGAAAACATGTTCCAATTAACGAAGTAAAAGCCCCGATTAAAATACTAAAAATTCCTTTTCTTGTTGACAATCACTTCACCTCGTTTCTAATATTTTTATTTTATAATATTTTCTGATATTTTAATAACCTTTTCATTTAAATACGATAAATGATCTGGTAATTTATGAAAACTTAATGTTGTTGCATATAAGGCAATCATATAAGCTTTTGTTATTTGTTGCGCCCCATATTTAACATCATTGACAACCGGATGATGGAAATAACCTAACGATGCTCGAATCTGATGTTTACGACCAGTTATTAATGTTCCTTCTAATCAAGTCACATTTGCTAATCGCTCTTGAACGATAAAGTGCGTGCTAACCGCCCTTGCTATTGGTTGGGCAGTTTTAGTAAAAACCATTTTTTTATTATGATCATCTTTATACAAATAGCCTGTTAAAATAAAGTCATCTTCGGAAATAATACTCTCACATTTTGCTAAATACTTTTTCTCAATATATTCTTTTTGATTAATTTTTGTTAATAATAAATCTAAAATAATTTTATTTTTAGCATACATAACTAAGCCACGCGTTAATTTATCTAAGCGATGGACATGTGAAATAACAAAAGATTGTTCATCCTGAGGATTATATTCTTTTTTTTGTATTAAATAATTACGAACCATTGAATCTAATGAAACATGGAAATTAGAATGCATTTCAACACCATGAGGTTTATCAACCACTAAAATGTTTTTATCTTCATAAACAACTTGTAATGGTAATAATTTTGCATCAAGAATAGTTGTTTGTTTCTGGCGCTCTGTGAAAACTAAATTTTTATCAAAAATAATAATTTGATCCCCCAACCGCAATTTATATTTTCTCTCTTTTACTACTTTGTTATTTACCTTAATTTTTTTATTGCGGAATAACTTGTAAACAACTGATAAGGGGGTTGTTTGAAACATTTTTTTAATGAAATTAAAAATCGTTTGATTAATATCATTTGCTTTCGCTGTTAACGTAATAACTGTTTTTTGTTCCATACTTACCTTATTTTTCATAGTTAAATTATATAATTAAAATTAGAATTTTTTATAAGAAAAAAAACGTTATAAATTATTATTTTAGAATGTTTATCACCTTTTGTTGCTTTTTTTGCTTAAACTTTTAAAATATTTTCCTTGATTTTAAGTAATTTTTGTTTCATCAGTAATTTCATTAAATAAATGATATAATTTATAATTTTTTCTTTTTCTTTAATAAAATGTTTGTCAAATAAATTAACTGTTTCATCAATTGTAGTTACTAATTTAAAAACTTAATAAAGATTAATACTATTTGTTGTTGATAATGGTTTTTTAACTAAATTAGTAATCGGGTTACAAAAGTATTATCCTCCAAGGCTTTTATTTTTTCATCATTATAATAGAAAATACGAAAAACACTCATCTTATCGTTAATTTTTTTAATCGCATTACGAACACCAATCACTTTTGTTGCAAACAAAACTTTAATTAAAGTATAACAATTTTGAATTAGTAATACTGTTACAAAGAAACTAAAATTAATTATTTTTCATCATTTATGTGGAACTAAAATATCAGTTTTACAATTTACATCTTGTAATTGAATAAAAGGCTTCTTGCACTAGTTATACTATTTTATTTGTCTCGACACTATAGCCAATTATTTCACGATTAAACAAGTCAATCAACAAACAAAGGATAATGTCAAATGTCATTTAACACCACCTTGAACATATGTTCAATCACTAACAACAACTTCATTGGGTTGTGTTTTATTATTAATTATTAAATTCACAGTTTAAAACGTTGCTAATTTCGTCGTTATTAACCACCAACTTATGATTACAATTGTTTTAATTTGGTGCATTTAGATACTAACTGATTTTTAATCATAATTTGGTTAATTTTTTCACGACAAGATAATATCTTTTTTAATTTAAAAAGCTTTAATTTTACAAGATCCATAAATTTTTCGATTATCATTGGATGCACTGATGACTTTTTGTTCATAATTATTAACATCAACAATAGCCACATTTATTAATTTGATAGTAATATGTTGATTTTGCTATCTTTAATTTTGATCCTATTTGACCAATTTTTCGCACAGAATATTTTTCTTTATTATTGTTAATAATTTCTATTTTTTATCAACCATTAGCACCGCTTGCTTTAAAAGGTTGTTTTTCCATTCGTAATTAGATTAATTCTTTCCGCAAGGCAATCAGTTAATTTTTTTCAACAGTGCGATTATTTTTCGCTTTAAAAAATCCAGAATTATGAATTTTTTCAATTAACTGATATATAGTTGATTTTGACACCTTATATTATTTAAAAATTTCAAGAATGTTTTGCTATTTTGATAAAGTAAAACAATTTGTTTTTTAAATTCATCGGTATATGAATTTCTTCCTATTTTTATATTCCTACTTTCTTCATAATTATATTTTATTTGAAAGTCCACATAAATATGGTCCAACTTATTGTAACCTATCTAAAATACGATTAAATAAAAGAGTAAATAAAAACCATAAAAATGTAACAAAAGAACCAAGTTTGTTCTTTTTATTATCTATATTTTACATCAAAAAAAGTAAACTTAATTGCTTTATTTTTTTGGCGTAAGCATCTTTAAGAGACATAATTTACTTACTGCTTACTCTTTGAGTCTATACTTATAAAAATATTTGTCAATAATTTTTAAATTTAATTTTATAAATATTTTTAATAATTATGGATGATAAGAAACATACAAAAATATACACATGTAAAATATGATGAACAAAATTTATTTAAAGATTTATTATTATTTGATACTTGTAAAAAGAAAAATGGTACGGTTAATTTGTCTGAAATAGCAAGACAAATGGGGATCGTGGTATTAATTTTATTAAAAGAGAAATCAATCGATTTAAAAAGGTAGAAGATTATACTCCAGTTGAAGCACAAAAAATTATAAACAAAAACAAAAAAGTGTATTAAAAATATCTAACAATATTTACAGAATAATAACAATTATTTTTAAATTTATGATTTAATATTTTCGATGATTATCCATCGGAAATTATTCATCGATATTTTATAAAATTTGGTGTCAAATTTTCTGCATGTCTTAAAACATTTTATAGATGAATTTATTTGGGTCTTTTTGGTTTGTTAAAGTAAAGTTTAATGAATAGCGGAAGAAGAAATAGAACAAAGAAAGACCTAATAATCGTAGGAAATTAGATGAAATATTTAGATCAATATAATATATTGAAAATAAAGATAGTGATGTTGGATTTTTTGAAATGAATACGGTTGTTGGAAAAACCATAAATCTAGTTGTTTAGTTTTAGTAAATAAATCAAGTAAAAAATACTTTGCTATGAAATTGGAAGAACATACTAATAATTAAGTTTTAAAAAAACTTGAATAATTTAGTTATAATCAATGAGTTATTTGGAAAAATTAAAGGAGCAATAACAGATAGAGGAAAATAATTTAGCAAGTGAAAATAAATAAAAAAAATTGCCTATAATAATATTTATTTTCGTGATGTTGGAACACCTATTCAAAAAAAAAAAAAAAAACCGTTAGTTGAAATAAATAATAGAGATATTATACATTGATTTTCTAAAGGAACAGATTTTAATAATATTACGCATTTACGCATCAAGAAATAGATTGAGTAGTTAATGTTATGAATAAAAAATTAATACCTTGTTTGAATTGAAGAACATCTAAAGAAGTATTTTTAGATAATTTTAGATAAATTTTAACTAATAAATTTATTTAATATTTTCTTGAATTGTAAATATATTTGGGACACTTTATTAAATATTTTGTATTAAATTCAATTAATTTTTATAATTCAGGAAAATAGGAAGGAGTAAATCCATTCGCTTTTACACTTTCTTTAAAGCTTCATATCATAGATGAATTATTTATAAACTTTAAACATCAAAATATTAAGTTTTGATATTTGCATTATTTATCGTATAATACCTTTATTTGAAAGGATTTATAAAAATATTTTTTATTTTGTGTATAAAAACATAGTTTAATCTGTTTTTATGATAAAAGTTATAAATTTAAAAATACTATTCAATAAATAATGCAAATAAATTTATGTGATTTAAGAAAAAATAAAAAACAATTTTACAATAATTGTTTTTTGCCTGTGCATAGTACAGGACGTCAAAAAAGTCGAGAGATATTATGAAAAAGTATAATGATTGTTATTAACAATAACAATATTGACAATAACAATTAACGTTTTTATGATGAGTATCATAATCCAACTCCTGATGTTTGATTCAAACAATATAAGGACAAGGTGGCTGTGCAACCTTGTCAAAAAGTGCTATTCCTAAAATAGGAACAATTTTACATAATAAATTTATAAAACCAGCACCAATTACTTGTAGATATTATTATCATGGAAAATTTGCAAAATCTGTCCCAGCTTAATATAAAAATTATGGTCCGGGGAAATTTGAAAAACTAGCGCCAATGGCACATAGGTATTGTTATCATAAACATCATGGAACTTTTGATAAGATGTTGATAATTACAAACAAATCATATTTAAAAATATAAAATAAAAAGTTAAAAAATCAACTTAGAAAAAGTTGATTTTTTAATATTTAATATATATTTTTTTTCCAAAAATAAATTAATAATTTTATTGACTAAATTTTAAAAAAATCATATAATTAATTTTGGAAAATGTTAAAAAATTTTTAAAGTAGTTAATGCTCACCTATGCCCTTAAGTGTGGTTATTAGGTATACAAGATAAAATTAAAATTTTTAAATGATTAAATTAATCATTTAAAAAAATAACTATTGTTAATTAAAGCGCTACTTTTGAGCGTTTTTTAATTAATTAAAATGGAGGTATTGGATGAATCAACCCGCTAAAAACAATAAGAATATCGAGCAAGTAAATTATGATATTAGAGCGCGTGAAGTTTTAATTATTTTAGATGATGGTAGCAAAATTGGTCCTTTAGGGCGAAATGAAGCAATTAGGATTGCAAAAGAAAAAGGTTTAGATTTATTGTTAGTATCAGCGACTTCAAATCCACCGATAGCAAAATTGGTTGATTATGGAAAATATAAATACGAACAAAAGAAAAAAAATAAAGAAAACAAGAAAAATCAACATGTAACTGAAAATAAAGAAATGCGTTTGCGAACCGGTATTGGTGATCATGATTTAGAATTTAAAGCAAAAAAAGTACGTGAATTTTTGCTTGATAGGAACCGGGTTAAAATTTCATTAAAGTTTCGAGGGCGAGAAGTTGCTAGACCAGAATACGGAAAAGAAACATTAGATAAGTTTTTTAGTTATATTGATGATTTAGCAAAGATTGAAAAAGAACCACAATTAAACGGCTTGTTTTTAGATATGTATATCGTACCAAAAAAAATTAATTAAATTAACTTTTAATAGGAAAGATAAGGAGGAAAATTTATGTCAAAAATGAAAACAAAAAAATCTTTAGCAAAAAGAGTAAAAATAACCGGGACAGGGAAATGAAAAATTGCGCATGCATATACTTCGCATTTAGCACAAAATAAGTCAACAAAACAAAAACGTCATTTACGAAAAGCTGTTTTAATGGATCACACCGATCAAAGACGATTAAAAAATTTATTGCAGGGATAAGAAAAAGAAAAAAAGGAAGTATTAACAAATGGCAAGAGTAAAAGGCGGACCAACAACAAGAAAACGTCGTAAAAAAATTATTAAAAAAGCAAAAGGATATTTTGGTACAAAATCAACTCACTATAAAAAAGCAAAGGAACAAGTGATGAAATCATGAGTATATGCATTCCGTGATCGTAAAAAACGTAAAAGAGATTTTCGTTCATTATGAATTCAAAGAATTAATGCGGCAGTGCGCAAACATGATATGTCATATTCACAATTTATGAATGGTTTAAATAAAACAAACATCGAAGTAAACCGTAAAATGTTATCAGAATTAGCAATTCATAATCCAAGTGAATTTAAAATGCTAGTGGAAAAATCAAAAAAAGCATTAAAAAATTAAAAAACTATTTTTAAGACTGCACCCTAAAAAGTAAGTAAAATAAAAAAGATTTTGCTAAATTTTTATAAGGGGCATTTTATATGGCAAGAAAAGGACAAAAATATAACAAATATACATCATAATTTATAACAAAAATCATTGAGGAAATTAAACAAAAAAATTGTTGAATAGCAGCAAAACAATATAATCTAAATGCAAATACAGCAAGATCTTGATGAGCAAATCATAAAAAAGGAAAATTTAACAACCCTAAAAAGATATAAAATTTCTTTTGGCAAAAGAGTTTTTTAATTTTATAAAACAGAGTATTAATTATTAAAAAGCTTCATGACTTTTACAATTAAGCAAACTAATAATCGTCTCTTTTATTAAACAAAATTGTTGTGAATATTCAATAAAATTATTACTAGAAATAACAGGGTAAAAACGTAGTTATTGAGATAAATATAAAAATTATGACAGTAGCAAAAAAATAAAAAAAATAAAAAAAATAAAAAAGCAATAAATGATATTGTAAAAGTCTATGAAGAAAATTTAAAACAATTTGGATACCGAAAAATTACTAAATATTTAAATGAAGATTATGATATAAAATATAATTCAAAAAAAATTTTTAAGGATTATGATTAATAATCAAAAATAACCTGAATATGTAAAAAAAATGAGAAGAAAAATGGAATATAAACATAATAAATAAATAAAAAATTTTATTGCAATATCCTGATTTAATTAATTGTAAATTCAATGATATAAAAACAAGGTTTTTAGTACTATATACTGATGTAACATATTTAATTTGAAAAGGAGAAAGATATTATCAATCAATAATTATTGATTGATATACTAAAGAAATAGTTGATGTAAAGTGATCTAAATATAATGACAATAAATTAGTAATGGATAATTTAAATGATGAAATTAAAAAATAAAATTGATAAAAAAGATCTGAATGGAATAATAATTAACCTCAGATCACGGATATCAATATAAATTCGCTATTTATCACGATAAATGTTTATCTAACGTAACGGTATTATAATTTCAATAAGGGAAAATTACCACTATGCAGATAATATTGTTATAAAAAGTTTTCATTCATTACTTAAGAAAGCTACAATAAATAAGAAAATATATAATTCACACGAAGAATATATAAAAGATGTTATAAAATGAAATACATGGTATTCAAACCATAAAGAAAAAGATATACTAAAAAATAGTAAATACTTTTTATTAGTACTTACTAAAATGGGTGTAGTCTTTTTTACAAAGTAGTTTTTTATTACAAAATTAAGGGAACTATTTGCTATAAATTAGGATTAGGATAGGTTGATAATTATGATAATTAAGCATAAAATATTAACAAACATATGGGAAAGAATGAAAAATGATAACAAAATTATCGTTAAAAGAACAAGTTGAAATTTTACCAAACAAACCAGGGTGCTATTTATTTTACAATAGTTATCATCAAGTATTATATGTTGGCAAAGCAAAAAATTTACGAAGTCGGGTTAGTTCTTATTTTAATAAAGTTTATAATTACAAAACAACTCGCTTAATGCAAAAAACTGTGCGCTTAGAGACAATCATTACCAAAACGGAAAAAGAATCGTTAATTTTAGAACACAACTTAATTAAACAATATAAACCAAAATATAATATTTTGTTAAATGATGATAAACATTACCCGTACATTGTTATTACTAAAGAAAAAGATCCCCAATATTTATATGTCCGTAATATTCGTCAAAAGTACAACCATTCTTACGGACCATTTCCAGAAGGCAGTCGCGCCCGAGAAATTATTAAAGTTTTAGAGCGATTATATCCGTTGCGCCGTTGTAAAATGAAAATAGGGAAACCTTGTCTTTATTATCATATTAATCAATGTTCTGGTGCTTGTTTTAAAGTGGTTCCACCGGAATATTACACCAAGATGATAAAAAAAATTCATACTTTTTTTAAGGGTAATTTTACCGAAACAAAAACATTGTTAGAAAAACAAATGTTACAAGCGGCAGATAATTTACAATTTGAAGAAGCACAAAAGTTAAAAGTGTTAATTCGTAATTTAGATTGAACATTATCATCACAAATGGTTGAAATGTTAAATCAAAAGGATGATTTAGATGTGATTAGTTTGTATCAAACGGAAAAACACTTAGTTTTAACAACCTTATTTTATCGAGCGGGTAAATTAAGTTATAAAGATTATGAATATTATCACCTTGATTTTCCCAAAGATTGTCAAAAATTATATAGGTTATATTTACAAAATATTTATCAAAAAAATATTTTGCCAACAAAAATTATTGTTAATAAAAAGATTGCTTTACCAGAGTTAAATTTATTGTTTAATAATCATGTTTATCACCCAAAAACACAAGTTGAAAAAACTATTATGCAATTAGCAACCACCAATAGTTATGAATCTTATTTACAATATCAAACAACGGCGCAACGTGAATTTAATAATGCGGAAGTTTTGAAAGAATTACAAACATTCTTATTATTAAAAGAATTGCCATATTTAATTGAAATGATTGATATTGCAAACATTAATGATGAATTTGTCACAGGGGGTGTAATTGTTTATAAAAATGGTCGCCCATCTCGGAATGATTATCGAAAATATAATTTAAACATCCCTTATCAAGATGATACACATCGTATTGCGGCAGTTGTGGCGCGACGTTATCGAAAAATAATCGAGGAAGAGCAACCCCTGCCTAATTTAATTATTATTGATGGTGGGATTCAACAAGTTAACGCTTGTTTAAAAGAATTAGCAGCGTTAAATTTAACGGTCCCCGTTATTGGTTTAATTAAAAATAATAAGCATAAAACGGATCATTTATTAAATTTAAATAAAGAAAAAGTATCATTAAATAAAAGTAGTCGATTATTTTTGTTTTTAACAAGAATGCAAGATGATGTTCATCATTATGCTATTACTAGTTTTCGCCGCCGCCAAACAAAAGCTTTAACAACAAGCATTTTAGAAACAATTCCGGGGTTAGGTAAGCAGCGGATTACATTATTAAATCGCCACTTTGAAAGTATAAGGGAAATGCAAAAAGTAAATTATGATGAATTGTACAAAATATTACATAATAAAAAACTTGTTGAAAATATCCAAAAATTTTTTGAAGATTTTGGCAAATAATATTTTTGGTTATAATGATGTATTATTCATTATTATTATGTTTTTAATAAATTTAACCCAATTAAAATACAAATTATTTTTCATTTACGATTAAATGATAACAAAATTTATAAAAAATTCAATTTTTTAAAAATATAATTTTTAGTTGAAGAAATAATTTATAAATTTATGAATTTTTACAAACTAAAAAATACTTTTTAAAGTTATTACTGATTTTAAAAGGTTTTTTATTTTTTATAAAACATGAATTGTAAAATTAAATGGAACAGTTAAACAAATAAAAATATTGTGTTAAAATCCAAATTTAAAAAATGTATAAGTTCCGATAAGTTGGACCATATTTATATGGACTTTCAAATAAAATATAATTATGAAGAAAGTAGGAATATAAAAATAGGAAGAAATTCATCGATATATGAATTTAAAAAACAAATTGTTTTACTTTATCAAAATGGCAAAACAATTCTTGAAATTTTTAAATAATATAAGGTGTCAAAATCAACTGTATATCAGTGAATTGAAAAATTTCATAATTCTGGATTTTTTAAAGCAAAAGATAATCGCACTGTTGAAGAAAATTAACTGATTGCCTTGCGAAAATAATTAATATAATTACAAATGAAAAACAACCTTTTAAAGCAAGCGGTGCTAATGGTTGATAAAAAATAGAAATTATTAACAATAATAAAGAAAAATATTCTGTGCGAAAAATTGGTCAAATAGGATCAAAATTAAAGATAGCAAAATCAACATATTACTATCAAATTAATAAATGTGGATATTGTTGATGTTAATAATTATGAACAAAAAGTCATCAGCGCATTTAAGCTAATCGCCAAAATTTATAGAGATTGTAAAGTTAAAGATTTTTAATCAGAAAGATATTATCTTATCGCGAAGAAAAATTCGCCAAATTATGATTAAAAATCAGTTAGTATCTAAATGCACCAAATTTAAAATATTGTAATCATAAGTTGGTGGTTAATAATGACGAAATTAGCAACATTTTATAAACTGTTAATTTTTTTAATAATAAACAAAAAAAACAATGAAGTTGTTATTAGTGATTTAACATATGTTCAAGATAGCGCTAAATGAAACATATACTGTGCACCCCAAAAAGTAAGTAAAATAAAAAATATTTTATTAAATTTTTATAAATGGTGCATTTTTATATGGCAAGAAAATAACAAAAATATAACAAATATACATCATAATTTAGAACAAAAATCATTGAGGAAATTAAACAAAAAAGTTGTTGAATAGCAGCAAAACAATGTAATATAAATGTAAATACAGTAAAATTTTGATGATAAAATCATAAAAAAGGAAAATTTAACAACCCTAAAAAGATATAAAATTTCTTTTGGCAAAAGAGTTTTTTAATTTTATAAAACAGAGTATTAATTATTAAAAAGCTTCATGACTTTTACAATTAAGCAAACTAATAATCGTCTCTTTTATTAAACAAAATTGTCGTGAATATTCAATGAAATTATTACTAAAAGTAACAAAGTTAAAACGTAGTTATTGAGATAAATATAAAAATTATGACAGTAGCAAAAAAATAAAAAAAATAAAAAAGCAATAAATGATATTGTAAAAGTATATGAAGAAAATTTAAAACAATTTGGATATCGAAAAATTACTAAATATTTTAAGAAAGATTATTATATAAAATATAATTCAAAAAAAATTTTTAAGGATTATGATTAATAATCAAAAATAACCTGAATATGTAAAAAAAATGAGAAGAAAAATGGAATATAAACATAATAAATAAAGAAAAAAGTTTATTGCAATATCCTGATTTAATTAATTGTAAATTCAATGATATAAAAACAAGGTTTTTAGTACTATATACTGATGTAGCATATTTAATTTAAAAAGGAGAAAGATATTATCAATCAACAATTATTGATGAATATACTAAAGAAATAGTTGATGTAAAGTGATCTAAATATAATGATAATAAATTAGTAACGGATAATTTAAATGATGCAATTAAAAAATAAAATTAATAAAAAAAGATCTGAATGGCATAATAATTCACCTCAGATCACGGATATCAATATAAATTCGCTATTTATTACGATAAATGTTTATCTAACGGTATTATTATTTCAATAAGGAAAAAAATACCACTATGCAGATAATATTGTTATAGAAAGTTTTCATTAATTATTTAAGAAAGCTACAATCAATAATAAAATATATAATTAACACGAAGAATATATACAAGATGTTATAAAATGAAATAATTTATATTCAAACCGTAAAGAAAAAGATATATTAAAAAATAGTAAATACTTTTTATTAGTAATTACTAAAATGGGTGCGCTCTTAAAAAGTTTTTTTATATATTTCTTATTTTAAAGCCAACAAAGCAACCGTTAAGGTTTCATGTAATTGCGCTTCTGATTTTTCAAATTTATCTTGTTCTTCTTTGGTTAATTTTCATTCAATAATTTCTTCAATTCCATTAATCCCGATTATGGCCGGAACTCCAATATGTGTTCCAGTAACATTATATTCCCCCTCACACTTTGCACCAACTAAAAAGGTTAATTTTTCATCATTTAAAATTGCTTTGGCAATTAATGATAAACACGCTCCAATTCCATAAAAAGTTGATTTTTTTAAAGCAATAATTTTATAAGCCATTTTAATCATTTGTTGATGCATATCTTTTAGATCTTTTTCGGTTAGTTTCCCTTCTGCAACAAAATAAGCAATTGATTTTTGCATAATTGAAGCTTTTGATCAAACTGAAACTGATGAATCACCATGTTCTCCTAAAACATAAGCATTAACACGATCGGGAGGAATATTTAATTTATTCCCAACTAATCTTCTTAAACGTGCTGAATCTAAAGTTGTTCCTGAAGAAATAACTTTATTTTTTGCAAAACCAGTTACTTTTTGATAAACTGATGCCAAAACATCAACTGGATTTGAAGCAATTAAAGTAACTCCTTTAAAACCCGATGCTTTAATTTGTAAAGCAATATCTTGTATAATCCTTGCGTTATCAGCAACCATATCTAATCGTGTTTCCTTATCGCGTTGTGGTCTTCCGGCTGTAATAACAATTAAATCAGCATCTTTACAATCATAATAATCACCAGCTTTAATTATACTAAAACGGTTTTCTAAGACAGTAGCAGCATCAGATAAATCAATTGCGTTCCCTTCCGCTGCTTGTCGAAATGCATCGATTAACACATATTGTTGTGCAATCCCTTTGTTAATTGCTGAATATAAAAAGCTGTTTCCAACCATTCCACATCCAACCAAAACTACTTTTCTAGTTGAATTATCCATCTTTTTTCTCCTTTGAATATCTTTGCTCATTATAACAAAAAAATAAAAAAATTTGTATAAAATATCAAAAATCTTGGCTTTTTACACCTTTTAATTTATTTAAATCATATTTAATTGTTTTAAACAACTATTGATTAAGTCATTAATTAGTGGTAGTAAGAAAAAAGTTTAGTTTTGTAAATTGTAAACCAAATGCAACACTTTATTTTTCATAAAGTGTTTTTTATATTAAAAAACATAAATTTATTTGCATTATTGATCGGATATTATCTTTAAATTTAGAACTTTTGGTCGTATAAATAAAAGTAGGGTAAGTTATATAATTTAAGAAATTATAACGCTTTAAACATTCCACTTACAATATTACTTTAAATCAAACTATTTTATTTTTTATTTTAGGTTTATTAGTTACTGTTTTTTGACAAATTATTTTTGTTTGTACCATTTTTTCAACGCTCTTTGCTAAAAATATTGTAAATGTTTTTATACATCGTATTCATGTTCTGCCATTTTAATATTTCCTTTATATCTATAATTTTTCTTAATAATTGATGATTGTAAAACATACTTTAAATTAAATCGATATTTGTATAAAACTTTTAAACCACCAATTAATTTAAGAGTAGATAATGAGAGTTTGTTATTTTTAATCCCTATGAAGTTGACAACCTTCAATTATCACAATAACTTTATTTGAATAAGAACAGGCTTACTTTTTAAATTCGTTTAATATTAAACACATATTATTTATTGCGTCTTATTCGTTTTTATAATTAAAAGTAATGTTATTAATTATTTTCTTTTGCAAAACATTATAAATAATAATATTGGTTTGTTCAATTCCGTCATGATCAATTGCAATAATATATTTTAATTTATTTGTTTTATTTTTTTTATCAATTTGTAATATTTTTCATTCTTCTGTTGCTAAATCTAAAATATCGTTAATTTTGTAATGTTGCATATATGAATTAATAACATCTCATTTATCTTCAAATAAATTTAAATATATTTTTGCTCATTATAAACATTGTAAATCATAATAATTTTTATAATAGGAAATACGGAAATTAACAGGTTGACAATTAACTAAATCAAATGATGTTGTTATTTTATTTTAATTTTTATTAATATATTTACTTTTATATTATTCCATAATATTTTCCTTCTTTATTTTTATTTTTTTAAATAAACAGAAAATTCCTTTGTTGGTTAATATTTTGATATTTAGTAAATAATGTATTTTATTTTAGTATTTATTCATTTCGCCGCCTGCTAACCACCAGAGTGAAGCGGGACGGCGGTTATAAGGTTATTTAGACATAGTTTATCCCCCCAAAACAAAACACCAAGGAAGAAAAAAAGAGTTTACTGAGGAGTTATTAATTACGCTTCATCAATCCCCAGACAACTTTATATAAATAAAATAACCTTTTGGAGTTACAACCATCTTTTTTTAGTGTCCGATGTTTGTTTTTTTGATTTAACAGCACTCTTTTAATGAAAACAAGATAAAAACCCCGCGCTATAACATTTCGCAAGTGATTAATCTTGCTGATAATCAAAGAAATAAATAGAAGAAGTAAATCCATTCGCTTTCACATTTTATTTAAAGTTTCGTGCCATAGATGAGTTATCAATCTTTAAGCATTAAAACATTAAGTTTAAGAGTTGCATTATTGATCGGATGGTATCTTTAAATTTAGAACTTTTATCATAAAAATAGATTAAGTTTTGTTTTTTCTACATAAAATAAAGTTTATTTTTATAAATCCCTTCAAATAAAGGTATTATCCGATCAATAATGCAACAAGATATAAATTTGCCGTTTGTATATGTGTATATACACAGCGCGCCTATCAATTAAAAATTTTACTTGCTTAATTATAAATTTTCATAGAAATCATCGGTAATTTTAAACGAACTACTATTTTTTAATTTTTGTAAAATTGTTTTCTCTTCTGTGGATAATTTTGTTGGAATTGTGACAATCATGTTAACAATTAAATCTCCCCGTTTTGATGATGTTGGTGATTTAAAAAAACCATGATTGGGAATATTAAAAATACTATTTGTTTTTGTATTTGATGGTAATTTTAAATGAACATCACCATCAAAAGTTGGAACTTTAATTTCAGCTCCTAATAAAGCATCTAAATACGAAATAGGTAAATTTAAATGTAAGTCGTCATTAACTCGTTTAAAGTATTTATTCGGTTTTACTGAAATTTCAAGATACAAATCACCTCGAGAACCATTATTTAAACCATAGTTTCCTTTTTCACGAATTCGGACTTGTTGATTTTCATAAATTGATTTTGGTAATTCAATTTCAACGGCTTCTTTACCGCGATAATGTCCTTGCCCTTTACATTTTGAACATTTATTGGTAATAACTTCTCCCCGTCCTTTACAATCTGGACATGGTTGTTGCGACTTAATAATACCAAAAATGCTCCGTTGTTCAATGTTAATATAGCCATAACCATCACAAGTTGTACAATTATGAATGTATTTTTTCGGATCTTTTGCTCCTGTTCCTTCACAACTTTCACATTTCTTATCAATATTTAAGTCTAATTTAACTGTTTTACCAAACATTTGTTCTTTTAAAGTTACTACAACACTAGCAGAAATATTTTCCCCTTTAATTGGTTGATTTCTAAAACCGCTTTGTTTCTTACCACCACCAAAAAAGTTTTCAAAAATGTCCCCAAAACCACCAGAGAAAATATTTTCAAAATCAGCAGTTCCACCAAAACCACCATTGCCAAAACCACCAAAACTATTTGTATTAGTTCCCATATGGCCAAATTGATCATAATTAAGGCGTTTATTGGGGTCTGATAAAACTTCATAAGCTTCATTAATTTCTTTAAATTTTGCCTCAGCATTCTTTTCTTTTGAAACATCAGGATGATATTTTTTTGCTAATTGTCGAAAAGCACGTTTAATTTCATCATCAGTGGCATTACTATTAACACCTAATAATTCATAATAGTCTCGTTTTCCCATATTATCATCTTCCTACTTTCTCTTTTAAAGCAAAAGATAACTAAAATAATTTTAGTCATCATTATCGTGTTATTCATCTTTTTTCTCATCATCATTGTTAGTAACTTCTGATTCTTGTTGGTTACTTTCTTGATCGTGCATAAATTTTGAAGCTTCAGTCATTGCTTGTTCTAACATTGTCATTTTGGCTTCTAATCCTGCATAGTCTTCTTTTTCTAACAATTCTTTAATTTCTTTAACCATTTCTTTTGAAGTTTTTAATTGCTCATGATCCATTTTATCATTATTGCCATCTAAAGCTTGTGTAATTGTTGAAATATATGACTCTGCTTTATTGCGTAGTTCAATGTTTTTTAATTTTTGTTCATCTTTATCTTTGTTTTGTTCTGCTTCCTCAACCATTCGCTGAATTTCTTCTTCTGTTAAACCACCACCATTGGTAATTGTAACTGATTGTTCTTGATTTGTTTTTAAATCTTTTGCCGCAACCGATACGATTCCGTTAGCATCAATTGAAAATTTAACTTCAATTTGGGGAACTCCTTTTGGAGCAGGATCAATCCCTGATAATTGGAAACGACCCAAAGTTTTATTATCCTGTGCCATTTTACGTTCCCCTTGTAAAACATGAATATCAACGGCAGGTTGATTATCGGCGGCTGTTGAAAAAACTTGTGCCTTTGATGTTGGAATTGTTGTATTACGAGGAATTAAGATTGTTGAAATACCCCCTAATGTTTCAATTCCTAATGATAATGGTGTAACATCTAACAATAAGACATCTTTAACATCACCAACTAAAACCCCCCCTTGAATTGCGGCACCAATTGCCACCACTTCATCTGGATTAATTGTACGGTTTGGTTCTTTTTTTAACTCATGTTTAATAACTTCTTGGACAGCCGGAATTCTCGTACTTCCTCCAACTAGTAAAACTTGATCCAAATCACTTGGTTTTAATTTTGCATCAGCTAAGGATTTTCGAACTGGTTCAATTGTTCGTTGCACAAGTGATTTTGTCATTTCATCAAATTTTGCTCTTGTTAATGTTAAGTTTAAGTGTAGTGGATTACCATCACGCGCAGTAATAAATGGAGCAGCGGTTTCGGTTTGTAATTGTGAAGAAAGATTTTTTTTCGCTTTTTCTGCTTCTTCTTTTAACCGTTGCATTGCCATTTTGTCAGTTTTTAAATCAATCCCATTATTTTTTTTAAATTCATCAACCATTCATTGAATAATAACTTCATCAAAGTCATCCCCTCCTAAATGATTATCCCCTGCAGTTGACAAAACTTCAAATGTTCCATCTGCTAAATCTAAGATTGAAACGTCAAAAGTTCCTCCTCCTAAATCAAAAACTAACACTTTTTGTTCTTTATCAACTTTATCAATTCCATATGCTAAGGCAGCAGCAGTTGGCTCATTAATAATTCTTTCAACATCTAACCCAGCAATTTTTCCGGCATCCTTTGTTGCTTGGCGCTGTGCATCGTTAAAATATGCTGGAACAGTAATAACTGCTTTTGAAATTTTTTGTCCTAATTTTTTTTCAGCATAATTTTTTAAATAACGTAAAATTTCTGCAGAAATTTGTTCAGGACTATAATCCTTATTATTTACATGAATTTTTTCCGCTGTTCCCATTTTTCTTTTAATTGAACTAATTGTGTTTGGATTTGTCACCGCTTGTCGTTTGGCAGCATCTCCTACAATAATTTCTTCATTTTTAAATGAAACAACCGATGGTGTTGTTCGTTGTCCTTCTGGATTTTCTAAAACTTTAAATTCTTTCCCTTCCATAACCGCAACACACGAATTTGTTGTTCCTAAATCAATCCCAATAATTTTGGCCATAATATCATTCCTTTCTCTTTCTAATTTAGTTATTTTGCAACTTGAACTGATGCATGACGTAAAACACGATCATGAATCATATATCCTTTTTGTAAAATTTTAACAATACATCCCGATGGAACATCAGATGTTTCGATTGTTTCGATTGCCGAATGGAAACTAGAATTAAAATATTCGCCTAATTTTGTTTCCATTGCTGTAATTCCTTCTTCTTCAAAAATATTTTTAAACATACGATAAATAATTTCAAATCCCGTTAAAAAGTTTTTCACTTCTTGTTTTACATCGGTAACTTGTAAAGCACGTTCAAAGTTATCTAATATTGGTAATAATTTCTCTGCCGTCCCAGCCGCCCGATAACGTTTAATATCTGCAACTTCGTGATTAATTCTTTTTTTAAAATTTTCACCATCAGCTAAAGTTAATAATTTCTCTTCTCGCAACCGTAAATTGTCTTTCAACAATAAATCAATTTCTTGTTCTAAATTCTCAATAATTGCTAAATTATTTGCTTCAGATGTCGGTAAAGCTGTTTCTGGTGTTTCCGATGATGAATTAACCGTTTGATTATTTGCTAATTCTTCCCGTAACTGTTGAATTTTTTCTTTTAATTGGTTTGGCGAGGATTTGTCTTTCTTTTCATTACTTTTTTCATCATTCATTAATTTCACCCCCCTTCTCCTCTTTTTGATATGCTTCTTTAATCCGATATGCTAATCATTCTAAAACTTCATAAATCTTATTGTATTCTAACCGCTTCGGTCCCACCAAAGCAATCCCTCCTTCTTGCACATCATCAACCTTATAGGTTGTTGTCAATAAAGCCATATCATCATTGTTAAACCCTGTCTCATTCCCAATTTGAATTGAAACAAGATCTTTATTTGGGTTATTTTGTTGTTTTTTAAAATAATCAAACGGAGAAATTGTTTCAATAAAACGAATAACTTGTTTAATTCGTTCGGGATTATTATATTCTGGATTTTGCAGCATATATTGAATCCCGTGGGTTGAATAACTCGGTTTAATAATGTTTGTTAAAGCATTAACAAATTGTTTTAAAATATATTCATAATGTTTTACTTGTTGTTCTAAAATTGGCCGAATTACCTCGAATTTCGTTGGAATATCAGTTATTTTAGTATTTTTCAAACGGCCATTAAATAATTCAACTGAAATTTGTAAATCATCCATTGAACTATTTTCATCAATTGTAAACAATTTATTTTCAACATGACCATTTGCCAATACAAAGATAACAACCGCTTGTATTGCAGAAATTGGTAATAACTCAATTTTCTTTAATAATTCCTCTTGAAAATTTGGCCCAACAACAACTGTTGTTAAATTTGTCATCTCGCTTAAAATTTGGCCAGTTTGATCAAGAATGTCATTAATTGACATATTACGATTAACAAATAAAGCTTCAATGCGGTTTTTAATATCATCAATATTTTTTTCAACCATCAAATTATCTACATAATAACGATAACCTTTTGTTAATGGAATTCTTCCTGATGAAGCATGTTCTTTTTCTAAAAAACCTTCTTTTTCTAAAATTGCACATTCATTACGAATTGTTGCAGAAGAATAATCTATTGAGGATGAAGAAATAATAGTTTTACTTCCTAAGGGTTGTGCTGTTTTTGTGTACTCTTCTACAATTATTTTTAAAATGCTTTCTTGTCGTTGACTTAACATTATCAGCATCTCCTTCTTCAATTATAATAAATATTTGGCAATTAACACTAATATAGTGATAACTAATATAATAGTGATAACACTTAAAATTATAAATTTATCATTTATAGAATGCAAGTGCTAATTTAATTTTGTATTATTTTTAATAACCATTTCATTGTTAACAATGTAAATTGTATAAGATTTTCCCTCTTGCACTTTTTCAGCAATAATAGCATGAGCAATTAAAGATTCAAGATTTCGTTGAATATATCGTTTAATTGGTCGTGCCCCAAATTCGCGGTCATATCCTTCATTTAAAATTTTCTCTAACACTTTTTCAGAATAACTAATGAGAATATTTTTCGTATCCTCAATCCGTTGTGTTAACTCAGATAATTCTTTTTCAATAATTTCTTTAATAACACCTTTTGATAAAGTATTAAAGGTGATAACATTGTCAATTCGATTTAAAAATTCTGGTTTGAATTTTTTTGCTAATTCTTTTTGAATTAATAACCCGATGTCTTCATTATTTTCATTTAATAAATACTCTGATCCAATATTAGAGGTCATAATAATAATTGTATTTTTAAAATCAAACGTTTTTCCTAATGAGTCTGTTAAACGCCCATCTTCTAAAATTTGTAATAAAATATTTATAATATCGGTATGAGATTTTTCAATTTCATCAAATAAAACTATTGAATAAGGATTACGACGAACAGCCTCAGTTAATTGCCCCCCTTGTTCGTAGCCAACATAACCTGGCGGGGCCCCAATTAATTTACTTAATGAATGGCGCTCCATATATTCTGACATATCTAAGCGAACCATTTGTTTTTCTGAGTTAAAAAGAATATCTGCTAAACTACGGGCAATTTCGGTTTTCCCAACCCCGGTTGGTCCTAAAAATAAGAAACTACCAATTGGTTTATTTGGATCTTTAATTCCACTGCGGCTACGAATAATAGCATCCGCAACAGCTTTAATTGCCTCATTTTGGCCCCTAACACGACGCCGTAAAATCTTATCTAGATTTAATAATTTTACTTTTTCAGTTTCCACTAAGCGGTCAACTGGAATTCCCGTTCATTTTCCAACAATTGCCGCAATTTCACGTTCAGTAACATCTTCTTTTAATAGTTGCGAGCCATATGTTTGTTTTTCTTGTTCATGTAATTGTTGTTCTAATTTTGGTAACAAGGCATATTGAATTTCACCAGCACGATTAAAATCGCCACTTAATTGCGCTTGTTCTAATTCTTTTTTTGACTTTTCAACTTGAGACTTTAAGTTTTTTAATTTTTTAATAATTTCTTTTTCTGAATTTCATTGAATATCTAATTTTTGTTGTTTTGTTTTCAATGGTTTTAACTCATTATCAATATCAACTAACCGCTCATTTGATGCCCTATCCGTTTCCTTTTGTAAAGCTGCTTTTTCAATTTCTAATTGAACAATTCGCCGATTTAAATTATCTAACTCCGTTGGCACAGAGGCAATTTCTGTTTTAATTGTTGCAGAAGCTTCATCAATTAAATCAATTGCTTTATCTGGTAAAAATCGATCAGTAATATAACGTGACGATAAATTAACAGATGCAACTAAAGCGCTGTCATGAATTTTAACCCCATGAAAGGTTTCAAAACGTTCTTTTAAACCACGTAAAATTGAAATACTTTCATCAATTGTATTTTCACTAACGATTACTTTTTGAAAACGACGCTCTAAGGCAGCATCTTTTTCAATATATAAACGATATTCATCTAATGTTGTTGCTCCAATACAATGTAAATCACCACGAGCTAACATTGGTTTTAATAAGTTTCCAGCATCCATACTACCTTGGGTTTTTCCAGCCCCAACAATTAAATGTAATTCATCAATAAATAAAATGATATCTCCATTTGACTCTTTAACTTTATTAAGCACTGATTTTAGGCGTTCTTCAAATTCACCCTGAAATTTAGCGCCGGCAATTAAAGCCCCCATATCTAATTCAAAAATTGTTTTGTTTTGTAAATTACTAGGAATATCACCTTTAACAATTCGTTGAGATAATCCTTCTACAATGGCTGTTTTTCCAACCCCTGGTTCACCAATTAAAACCGGATTGTTTTTAGTTCTGCGCGATAAAATTCTAATTACTCGATTAATTTCATCTTCGCGGCCAATAATCGGGTCTAATTTCCCGCCAATAGCTTCTTTATTAATATTTTTGGCAAATTTTTCAAGCACCTTAGGATCTTTACTTGATTCATATTGTTGTGTTAAATCCACGATACCTGCCTCCTTATTTTTAGCACTCTAAGTGCTTATCTGCTAATTTCATAATTATATATTATCACACTGCTTAACAAAGTCAATTAAATAGTGCTAAATTTTTTTAAAAATAATATAAAAATAAAAATATTAGATATAATTAGAATATACAATAATAAGAATCATAACTTTTTTAGAAAGGAGCACCGTGAAATTACAACACTTAAATAAAAAACGTTTAATTCTAATTGATTTAGATGGAACAACGTTAATGAATGATGGCAAAAAAATCCACCCAATAACACATGAAGCTATCAAACAAGCTGTTCATGTCGGACACAAAGTATGTATTACAACTGGCCGTCCGCACCGAGCAAGCATTCGTTTTTATCGTGAATTAGGGTTGAACACCTTATTAACTAACTTTGATGGTGGCCATATTCACGATCCATTAAAACGAGAATTTAAACGATTAGTTTTTTCAATTTCTTATGATGTTATTATGAGTATTATCAACCATTTTGATATTAAAAATATTGTTGCAAATGTTTTAATTGAACATTATGATAAGGCAATTTGTTGAAAAAAAGATGAAGCAATTGAAAATTACTTTCATCTTGATGATGTTGCTGATGATGAATATTTTGTCGCTAATCCCTATAACGCTTGAAAAGGCCCCGCTAGCAATATGGCATTATACTTAAATAATGCTAATGAAAAAGATCAAATATTACGAATATTTGAAAATTTCAAAAATTCTGTACAGGTTAACATTGGCCACTATAGTAGTAGTAAAACCCAAACAATGATTAATATTACCAATAAACTTGTTTCAAAAGGATTTGCCGCTAATATTATAGCACAATACTATAATGTTGACATTCGTGATGTCATCGCCTTTGGCGATGAAATGAATGATTTAAAACTATTACAAAATGTTGGCTATGGGATAGCAATGAAAAATGGAAACGATAATTTAAAAACCAATGCGCGTGGAATTACGCATTTAACAAATGACGAAGGTGGAGTTGGTGATTATTTGAAAAAATTATTAAATGGAGAAAATGTGTAAAGTAAGACTACACCAATTTTAGTAAATAATAATAAAAAATATTTACTATTTTTTTAGTATATCTTTTTCTTTATGGTTTGAATACCATGTATTTCATTTCATAACATCTTTTATATATTCTTCGTGTTAATTATATATTTTATTATTGATTGTAGCTTTTTTAAATAATGAATTAAAACTTTTTATAACAATATTATCTGCACATCGGTATTTTTTCCTTATTGAAATAATAATACTGTTAGACAAACATTTATTGTGATAAATAACGGATGTATATTGATATCCGTGATCTAAGGTGAATTATTATTCCATTCAGATCTTTTTTTATTAATTTTATTTTTTAATTGCATCATTTAAATTATCCATTACTAATTTATTGTCATTATATTTAGATCACTTTACATCAACTATTTCTTTAGTATATTCATCAATAATTGTTAATTGATAATATATTTTTCCTTTTTCAAATTAAATATGTTACATCAGTATATAGTACTAAAAACCTTGTTTTTATATCATTGAATTTACAATTAATTAGATCAGGATATTGCAATAAACTTTTTTCTTTATTCTGTTCATACTTCATTTTTCTTCTCATTTTTCTTACATATTCAGGTTGTATTTGATTATTACACATAATCCTTAAAAATTTTTTTAAATTATATTTTATATCATAATCTTCATTTAAATATTTAGTAATTCTTCGGTATCCAAATTGTTTTAAATTTTCTTCATAGACTTTTACAATATCATTTATTGCTTTTTTATTTTTTTTGCTACTGTCATAATTTTTATATTTACCTCAATAACTAAGTTTTAACCCTGTTATTTCTAGCAATAATTTTATTGAATACTCACGACAATTTTGTTTAATAAAAGAGATGATTATTGGTTTGCTTAATTGTAAAAGTCGTGGAGCTTTTTTAATAATTCATACCTTGTTTTATAATAGTTTAAATCTTTTTTCCAAATGGTTTTTTTTGACCCTTTTTGTGTATTTAAAATTCCTTTTTAAAAATTTCTTTGTCATTAATCAAGTGTTTTTATATTTATTTTATATTTTTATGCAACATAAATAAATGATATTTGTTCAATTTCTTTTATTGTATTTTTTCGAAATTATGCAGTATATTTTTTAAATTTTTGTCCTTTTCTTGCCATATAAAATGCACTCCTATAAAAATTTAGAAAAATCTTTTTTATTTTACTTACTTTTTGGGGTGCACTCTTAAGTATTTTTTTTTATTTTTATATTAAAAAACATAAATTTATTTGCATTATTGATTGGGTAGTATCTTTAAATTAAAAACTTTGAATAAGTTCCAAGAAGTTGGATCATATTTATGTTAACTTTCAAATAAAATATAATTATGAAGAAAGTAGGAATATAAAAATGGGGAATAAATTAATCGGTATATGAATTTAAAAAACAAATTGTTTTACTTTATCAAAACGGTAAAACCATTCTTGAAATTTTTAAAGAATATAAGGTGTCAAAATTAGCTGTATATCAGTGAATTGAAAAATTTCATAATTCTGGATTTTTTAAAGCGAAAAATAATCACACTGTTGAAGAAAATGAACTTTGTGAGATTGCCTTGCGAAAATAATTAATCCAATTATAATGAAAAACAACTTTTTAAAGAGAACGGTGCTAATGGTTGATGAAAAAATAGAAATTATTAACAATAATAAAGAAAAATATTCCATGCGAAAAATTGGTCAAATAGGATCAAAATTAAAGATAGCAAAATCAACATATTACTATCAAATTAATAAATGTGGCTATAGTTGATGTTAATAATTATGAACAAAAAGTTATCAGCGCATTTAAGCTAATCGCAAAATTTATGGATCTTATAAAATTAAAGCTTTTTAAATCAGAAAGATATTATCTTATCGCGAAGAAAAATTCACCAAATTATGATTAAAAATTAGTTAGTATCTCTAAATATACCAAATTAAAATATTGTAATCATAATTTGGTGGTTAATAACAACGAAATTAGCAACGTTTTAAACTGTGAATTTAATAATTAATAATAAAACACAACCCAATGAAGTTGTTGTTAGTGATTTAACATATGTTCAAGGTGGTGTTAAATGACATTTGACATTATCCTTTGTTTGTTGATTGACTTGTTTAATCGTGAAATAATTGGCTATAGTGTCGAGACAAATAAAACAATACAACTAGTGCAAGAAACCTTTTATTCAATTATAAGATCATTAAAACAAATTACGTTATTTTATACTGACTGGGGGCAATGAATTTAAAAATAAAATCATTGATAATACCTTAAATATTTTTAACATCAAACAATCATTAAACAATAAAGGTTGTCCCTATGATAATGTTATGGATGAAACAATTTACAAAAGTTTTAAAAAATAATTTGTTAAGAGGCAAAAATTTATAAATTTAACCAATTAAAATACAAATTATTTAACTTTGTGCATTGATATAACAATATTCGAATTCACAGCAGTTTAAATTATTTAATACCTGTTGAATTTATAAAAACAGATCATATAAAAAATGTCATAAAAAGGGTTGATAATCCACTTTTATCATAAAAACAGATTTTTTACTATTTTTCCTACACAAAATAAACGATATTTTTATAAATCCTTTCAAATAAAGTTATTATCCGATTAATAATGCAACTTTCAAAATTAATATTTTAATGCTTAAAGATTGATAACTCATCTATGGCACGAAGACTTAAAGAAAGTGTGAAATAGGTGGATTTACTCCTATTTTCCTGAATTATAAAAATTGATTGGATTTAATACAAAATATTTAATAAAGTGTCTTAAATATATTTACAATTAATGTTTATAAAAACTTTTTATTTTTTCTAAAATATTTTTACAATCTTGTTGAGAATATATTTTATCATCATTAGTATCTATATTTTTTCATAAATTACCCCTTACTTTAATAACCAATATTATATTAACGTAACTTAGTATTGTTTATTAAACAATGGTAATAACATTAAATAATGGTAATAATATTGTTAAATATATAAATTTAATAAATAAGGTACACTAAAAATTCTATTAACATTGTTAATAGAAAATATAAAATTAAAAATTAATAAATCAAACAATAAAACTAGTGTATCACAGCTAAGATATATGATAAGTTATAATAAATATTAAAATCCTTTAATCATAATTCTAAAGAAATTCAAAATCTTAATAATAATAAATAATCCAAATATAATTAAAATAATTCACGCATCACTTAAAAAAGTCATTAATTGCGGTAAGATAGCATATACGGGTATATTTATTAACTTTCATCATTACTTGTCCTAATCCAATTAAAATATAATCCCGTCCTATTCGAAATAGCGGGAGTATTATCTGTAGATAAAAAATTAACAGCTGTTGTTAAATACATACCTAATATTATTTATTTTCCTCTTTACTTTTAATTTATTTTTTATCTTTTTTCTTTCCTTTAATTTGTCGAATTTTTTGATAAATCAATAGACCAATTCAAGCAAAAATACCAATATAATAACAACACTAAATATTGTAGTTAATCAAACTGGCATAAATTAATTACCCTTAGAAATTTAACTTGCACGGCACACTTTTCATTTTTGTTGCAATCAAAATAAACTAAACTGAATAAATTACGCGAATAATTTATTCAGTTTCTTTTACATTAATTATTAGTTGTTATGTTATTAACACTGTTGTTTTATTAACACTGTTAATAACATTATCTTTCCCATACCTTAGTTAATATGTGACGCAGAATAAAATAATGTTTTCTTTCCATTAAAAAATCAACTCTTTCTTAGTTAATTTGTTGCATTTCATATTACAATTTACATAATAAAAAGTAAGTTTTTAATAAATAATCATATTTTATAAAAAATGTTGATATGATTTAAGGTTATTTTAAATCATATCAACTTAAGCCGATTTTCATATCAACTGTTAACTTTACATCTAATTTAGTTGAATCTTCCATTAATGTTTTAACAATATTTTGAACTTGCTTTAATTCGTTTTGTGGTATTTCAAAAATTAGTTCATCATGAATCTGGGCAATAATTTTTGATTTTAAATTTAATTTTAAAAATTCTTGGTCAATATTTTTTAAAGAAATTTTAATAATATCCGCAGCACTTCCTTGAATTGGCATATTTATCGCAATTCGTTTCCCAAATTCACGTTGCATATAATTATGATCATTAATTTCTGGGACATAACGTTTCCGATTAAAAATTGTTGTAACATAACCATTTTGTTTACAAAATTCAACCTGGCTTTCAATAAAAGCTTTAATTGTCATAAATTGTTGATAATAATTGCTAATAATTGCTTTTGCTTTCGCAACAGAAATATTTAAATCAGTTGCCAAACCAAAATCACTAATTCCATAAATAATCCCAAAATTAACTGCTTTGGCACTACGACGAATATTTGGTGTAATTTCATCTTTTGTTAAATTAAAAATTTTAATTGCCGTATTAGTATGAATATCTTCATTTTTATTAAAAGCAGTAATTAAATCTTGATCTTTTGACATATGTGCTAAAATCCGTAATTCGATTTGCGAATAATCGCATGATAATAAAACATTATTACTTAATGAAACAACAAAAATTTTACGAACCTTTTTTTGAATTTCATCGCGAATGCTAATATTTTGCATATTAGGTTCCACCGAAGAAAGACGCCCAGTATTTGTTAAAGTTTGCTTATAAATCGTATGAACTTTTCCATCGGCAAAAATATATTTTTTCAACCCCTTTAAATACGTTGAATATAATTTTTGATATTTTCGATAATCTAATATTTTAGGAATAATGCTGTGATTATCTTTAATTTCTTCTAAGGTTTCTTGTGCCGTTGACCCCTTTTTTCGGTCTGGTAATTCCAAGTCTTGATATAATAACTCTGAAATTTGTTTCGGTGAATTAGGATTAATTTTTTTTTGGGCAAGACGATTAATTTCGTCATTTAATTCTTGAACAATTTTTTCAATTTGTACTGTTTGCATTATTAACTCATGTTTGTCAACTTTAACCCCACTAATTTCCATTCGAGCCAACGCGAAAGCAGTTGGTAATTCAATATTATAATATAAATCATACTGTTGATTGCTTTTCAACAACTCAATAATTTTTGGTCTTAACTTATGAATATATGATGCTTTTTCACCAATAAAATGACTCAATTTAATTACATCAATAGGAATTTGTTTTTTTACCCCCTTGCCATAAAATAATTCATCAGTTAAAATTCGTTTTTTATCAAATAAATTAATATAAGTATCTAAACTATTTTTAACATTTGAATTATAAACATAACTGGCAAGCATCATATCATAAGTAATATTTTGTACAAAAATATTATCTCGTGCTAAAGCCACAATTAAACTTTTGGCATGATAAGTTAACTTATGATATTTGTTGTTATTTAAAAATTGGTGTCATAATTTATCGTGCTTTGCATCAATATAATCAAAATAAAAAACACCTTTTGAATTAACAATTCCAAATCCAATAATTTCTGAATTATGATAGTTTTCATCTAATAATTCTAAATAAACCGTCGTGTTATCTTCATTAAATTCAGGTTGTCATGATTCAATAATTTTAACTTTTAAACTAGTATTTTGAACATCGTTTTCTTTATTATTAAATAATCTTGTTACAAATGAATTCATATTATATTTTAAATAAAACTGCATTAGGACGTCTTGATTTGGTTCGAATGGAACAAAGGCAAATTGTTCCAAATTAATATCACAAAAAATAGTAGCTACCTTTTTACATAATAAAACACTATCTTTATGCTTTATCATTTTTTTTTGTAATGCACCTTTAATTTGGTCAATATTATCATATAAATTTTCAATTGAATGATACTTTTTAATTAATTTTACGGCTGTTTTTTCGCCAACACCAGGAACACCCTTTAAATTATCAGAAGAATCACCCATTAATCCTTTTAAATCAGGAACTTGAGAAGACTTGATTCCCCACTTTGCTGCTAAAGCAGCTTGGTCAATAACATCGGCACTATCCTTTTGTCGAGGAACTAAAATATTTGTTTTGTCAGTAATTAATTGATATAAATCCTTATCACTTGAAAAAATATCAACATAATAATTCTCTTGCTCAGCAACTTTTGCTAAACACCCCAATAAATCATCTGCTTCATATCCTTCTTGTTCTAAATATGGAATTTGATAACTATCTAAAAATTCTTTAACAATCGGAAATTGGACAATTAATTCATTTGGCGTTTTGCTCCGACCATCTTTATAGTTCTCTAATAAATCATGCCGAAAATTTTTTTTGTCTTTATCAAAAGCAACAACAACACTATTGTAATTATTTGCCTTTAAAATTTTATTCAACATATTAACAAAAGCATAAACAGCATTTGTTGGTGTTCCATCTAAACTTTTTAACATTTTGTAATTATAAGCTGTGGCATAAAACGCTCTAAAAAGTAAAGAATTCCCATCAATTAACAATACTTTTTTCATTTTACAATTTCCTCATTTATGTCCAATTATATTCTAATTTAATTTTAAAGTATATTTTAAAATTAAATTATCAGACAATAAAAGCGTCTTCCGTCTCCAGACAAATGACATATTGATATTCTTTTTTTAAAGAAATATAAAAATTTTTTTAATTTTAAAAGCTAGTTTATTATAACATATTGTAACATATTAAAGTAAGGAATATTAATTATTTTTTTGTTTTATAGTATTGATAATTATGATAAAATTCATGATAAACATCTTTAGTAATTAATGAGATTTTTGAATAAATAATTTTAAGATTTATAATTTGATATTTATTAATTTGATTAGTTGTTAAATACTTAATTTTATTACCATATTATGATGTTGTTGCTGGTTTTTAAAGATAAAAAAAATAATGCATCGTAACTAATATTTCGAATTAATTTGGTAGTAAAAAAAGTTTGGTTGGATTGGCAACCCCTTTTAGGACACTTTTTATATGGCCTGTTGTTTTTTTTTCTAAATTAAACAGGTATTAAATAATTTAAACTACCGTGAATTCGAATGTTGTTATATCAATGCACAAAGTTAAATAATTTGTATTTTAATTGGTTAAATTTATAAATTTTTGCCTCTTAACAAATTATTTTTTAAAACTTTTGTAAATTGTTTCATCCATAACATTATCATAAGAACAGCCTTTATTGCTTAATGATTGTTTGGTGTTAAAAGTATTTAAGGTATTGTCAATGATTTTATTTTTAAATTAATTACCCCAGTTAGTATGAAATAACGTAATTTGTTTTAATGGTCTTATAATTGAATAAAAGGTTTCTTGCACTAGTTGTATTGTTTTATTTGTCTCGACACTATAGCCAATTATTTCACGATTAAACAAGTTAATTAACAAACAAAGATAATGTCATTTAGCACCACATTAAACATATGTTAAATCACTAACAACAACTTCATTGGGTTGTTTATTATTAAATTCACGGTTTAAAACGTTGCTAATTTCGTTGTTATTAACCACCAACTTATGATTATAATATTTTAATTTGGTGCATTTAGATACTAACTAATTTTTAATCATAATTTGGTGAATTTTTCTTCGCGATAAGATAATATCTTTTTAATTTAAAAAGCTTTAATTTTATAAGACCCATAAATTTTGGCGATTAGCTTAAATGCGCTGATAACTTTTTGTTCATAATTATTAACATCAACTATAGCCACATTTATTAATTTGATAGTAATATGTTGATTTTGCTATCTTTAATTTTGATCCTATTTGACCAATTTTTCGCATGGAATATTTTTCTTTATTATTGTTAATAATTTCTATTTTTTATTAATTATCAGCACTACTTGCTTTAAAAGGTTGTTTTTCATTTGTAATTAGATTAATTATTTTCGCAAGGTAATCAAGTTCATTTTCTTCAACAGTGCGATTATTTTTCGCTTTAAAAAATCCAGAATTATGAAATTTTTCAATTAACTGATATATAGTTGATTTTGACACCTTATATTATTTAAAAATTTCAAGAATGGTTTTGCCATTTTGATAAAGTAAAACAATTTGTTTTTTAAATTCATATATCGATGAATTTCTTCCCTATTTTTATATTCCTACTTTCTTAATAATTATATTTTATTTGAAAGTCCACATAAATATGATCCAATTTATTGTAACCTATTCAAAGTTTTTAATTTAAAGATACTACCCGATCAATAATGCAAATAAATTTATGTTTTTTAATATAAAAATAAAAAAAAAACAATATCACAATAATTGTTTTTTGCGGTTCATCGTACATGACGCTGTTCAAATACCTTATATATAATATGTTTACCTTTTATCGTTATAATTTTAATAAAAAAATTTATTAAGAAAAGGTAAATATAAACCACATAATAAAACAGAAAACCATAGAAAAGTTAATAATTGTCGAACAATTATTGAATGTAATATTGAATTTTCAAATATCAAAGCAATAAATGTCTTTTGTCATCTATAAGGAGATACTATAGTTGGTGAAAACCATAAAACAACAATTATAACCTTAGCTGATATATTATCTAAAAAATCAATATAGCTAGTAACTAAATAATAGCAAAAGCAAAGATGTCATAGAAAGTATAATAAAATTTATTTTAAACAAACCACCTGGCACAATAAAAACAATTACATTTGATCGTGGTAAAGAATTTAGCAAGTAAAAAAACTTAAAAATATTTGTAAAATAAAAGTTTATTTTGCTGATGCTGGTTGTTCTATCTAAAGAGGATTAAACGAAAATAATAATGGAATTTTGAGATGAATTTTACCAAAATAAATAGATTTATCAAATATTTTCTCAATATTATTTAAATAAAATAATATTGAAAATAAATTCAATGCTAATAAAATCATTAAATTATAAAAATTAATTTGATTTAATACAAAATATTCAATAAAGTATCCCAAATATATTTACAATTCAGGTAAAGAAAATAACCTTTTGAAAGTTCTAACCATCTTGTTTTTTAGTGTCCGATATTTTTTGGTTTAATAACACTCTTTTTATGAAAACAAGCCAAAAAACACACGCTCTGACATTTCGCAAGTGATTAATCTTGCCGAAAATTAAAGAAATAAATAGGAAGTAAACCCAATCGCTTTCACACTTTCTTTAAAGCTTCGTACCATAGGTGAGTTATCAATCTTTCATCATAAAATATTAAGTTTTAATAGTTGCATTATTCACCAGATATTATCTTTAAAATTTAAAATTAACCCCTTTGCCATATAAATTAGTTAATTTTTATAATTTCATTTCTGTGATTTATTATATTTTTTTAATTTATATTTAATTACTTTATTTATAATTTTTATAAAAACTTATTTTTTTTATTACTACCAAAAAAATTTGATAATTTACGCGAAAAAATTTTTAATTTAAGAGAAGAAAATATCTTATTTAAAAGAAGAAAAATTTTTTTAAAGAAAAAATTGTATAGTTTGAAAATAATAGTTATGATTAATATAATTGTTGGTTAGGTATGAATGCTCCTTGATTATAATTTATTCAAAAATTAAATGAAGAAAAAATTAAATATTTTAAAATGGCCAAAAATAATAAGAGAAAATGAAGTTATATTAAAAGTTAATAAAGATGATATAGCATTCATTTTTAAAAATTTATAATGATATTAGAAAAAAGCACAAAGATTGTAAATTATTTATTTCATAAAAATGATAGAAATTTCATTTTTATGAAATAAATTTATTAATGATACGAACTAAATTATTAAATATGTGGGGTTTCCACAAAAATGGTCTTTTCCGCTTGTTTAAAATGATATTTTTTGTATAATATTTATAGGGTATCATTACTTATAGGGTATCACTTACGGAACAGTACTCAAGTTGGTGAAGAGGGCACCCTGCTAAGGTGTTAGGCCGGGTAACTGGTGCGAGAGTTCGAGTCTCTTCTGTTCCGCCATTACATTACATTACATTAGACGATAAAAGACAAAAAAGAGTTATAATAATTTTACAACTCTTTTTAAATTATTGAATGAAGATATTAATAATTGTGTCATAAAGGGGAAACATAATGAAAAATTGATTAAAAATTATTTTATCAATGATTTTTTTATTTGGAATGGCGATTATGGGGTTAATTGTTGTTGTTGTTATTTTTAATGTTAAGTTCTTGTATATTTTTTTAGGAATTGTTATTCTTGATTTAGTTTTCTCATTATTTTTCTTTTTTTCAAAACGACGTTATGAAGTTAAATTTTCGTGAATTATTTTTATTAACTTTGTTCCGTTTATTGGGTTATGTTCATATGTTTTTTTTGGAAGAAAACACCATTATTCAAATAAAAAATCATTATTATATAACCATTTAAATAAATTAGAATATGATATTTATTTAAAAAAAAATAAGGTCGCTTTGAGTAAATATACTGCACCAACGCAAAAATTTAGGAATGTTATTGAGTTACTCATGTGGCATGCTAATAAACCATTATATCAAAATAATCAAATTAAAATTATTACCAATGGAACGAATGTTTTCAAATCATTATTAACTGATTTACAGCAAGCACAAGAATATATCTTGTTAACTTATTTTATTGTTGCGGATGGTGAGTTATTTGAGTCTTTTTTAGAAGTTTTAAAAGAACGGATTGCCAGTGGAATTCGTGTTTACATGATTTATGACCATGTTGGAAGTTATTTTAAAATTAGTAAAAAAAGCATTAAAAAACTAATTAAAGTTGGGGTCCGAGTTTATAAGTATTTACCAATTATTACACCTTTTATTAGTGGTAATGCAAACTATCGTAATCACCGAAAGGATGTTATTATTGATGGTTTAATCGGTTATACTGGGGGAATTAATTTAGCAGATTTATATGCTGATTGTTCATGAAAGTTTGGGATTTTTCATGATACGCAAGTGCGAATTGAAGGCGAAGCAGTTCGCGGGTTAGAAGTTATTTTTGCTGATGATTGATATTTTGTCACAAAACGGCATGAAAAAATTACTGACTTAGAACCAACAGTGTTAGAACCAAAGCAATATAATGTTACGGGTAAATCACATTTACAAATTGTTAATCATAGTCCTAATATTGATCGTTCAATTACAAAAGATTTATATATTTCATTAATTAGTAGAGCACGAAAACGCGTTTGATTATCAACACCATACTTTATTTCACCAAATGACCTTATTCAAACCTTAATTATGGCTGCTCGGGATGGCGTTGATGTTCGGTTAACAATTCCTGGTTTAACGGATAAAATTTTTGTGTTAGATATTACCAAAAGTTATTGTAAAGATTTAATTGCTGGTGGTGTTAAAATTTATGAAATGAATAATACCTTTAATCATAATAAAATTGCTATTTTCGATGATGATGTTGCTATTATTGGAACTTGTAATTTAGATTATCGTAGTTTCTTTTCTGATCATCAAACAACAGCTGTGATATACGATACAACAGTTGTGGAAAGTTTTCTTCCGCGGTGAGAATGAGATTATGAACATGCCATTTTATGATGTGAGTGACCGATTAAATATAAACCATTAAGTTATCGTTTATTATTAACATGTTTAAAATTGGTAGCCCCAATTTTATAAGTTAATCACAACATTGGGAATAATTTTTTGTATAATTTTTATGAGAAAAGGAGGGTTGATAATGTTATTTAATAAATTAAAAAATCATGATTACCAGATAAAAGATAATAAAAGAGATAGAGAGTGGAACTTATTACAAGAATCATCATCAGATAATTTAGAAAGTAGTTTGTTTGATGATGATGATGATAATGATAATAGTAAGATTAAGACTGGTTTTAGTTTTAAACGCCGTAAAACGCATAAAATTATTAAGGAATTTAATCGACAACGAGTTAAATTGTTATTATTTTATACTGACATTAGTAATGTCTTACGCCAATTAGAATTTGGTTTACAACCAATTAAAAATATTCAATTGGCAAAAGAAAGTGAATATATTGTTTGAACATATTTAGAAAAACCAGATCATTTAGAATTTGAATTAGATAATTCAACACGGCACTATTTTTGAAGTTGAGTTGCAGAGCAAAAAGTTAATCCAATTCAAATTGCAGTAATTGCAATTGATATTAAAAGTTTATTTTATTTAACAAAAAAAGACTGAGAATATGATGATGTTACGCGCCGCGTCAAAGTTTTTGAAGATGTTAAACCAGCGGCAATTAGATGAATATTAATGAAAAATAATCAGTATTTAAATCGAATTCAAACATATGTTAAAAGTAATCATTTAAAACTTAAAATTTTTCAAGGTGAAAAAGGAAATATTTCCAATGTTTTAACAAAAAATAGAAAGAAGTAAATAACTAATGAAGAGAAAGTTAGATAAAATTACTCCTCGTGAAGTTGATTTTGCCCAGTGATATACTGATATTGTTTTAAATTCTGATTTAATTGCCTATGGGCCAGTTAAAGGAACAACGATTTTTAAACCCTATGGGTATGCAATTTGAGAAAATATTCAAAAAATTTGTGATGCGGGGTTTAAAAAAGTTGGTGTAAAAAATGTTTATTTTCCAACATTAATTCCAAAAACCCTTTTTAATAAAGAGAAAGAACATATTGCTGGATTTTCCCCTGAAATCGCAACAGTAACAAAAGTTGGTGATAAGGTGCTTGATGAAGAATTATATATTCGTCCAACATCGGAAGTTTTGTTTGGGACTTTCTTTAGTAAAGAAATTCAAGGGTATCGTGATTTACCGTTATTATACAATCAATGAGTTAGTGTCTTGCGATGAGAAAAAACAACCCGTCCTTTTTTACGAACTAGTGAATTTTTGTGGCAAGAAGGGCACACGATTCATGCTACAAAAAAAGAAGCTCAGCAGTTTACCCTAAAAATTTTAGATATTTATGCTAATTTTGCTGAAAAAACTTTATTATTACCAGTTATTAAGGGTCAAAAAACTGAACAGGAAAAATTTGCTGGGGCCGAAAAAACTTATACAATTGAATCATTAATGTATGATGGTCAAGCGTTGCAATGCGGTACAAGTCATTATTTTGGTCAAAATTTTGCGAAAGCCTTTAATATAAAATTTGCTAATCAAAAAAATGAATTAGAATACGCCTATTCAACATCATGAGGCGTTTCTACGCGTTTGATAGGAGGGGTTATTATGACACATAGTGACGATAATGGGTTAATTTTACCACCCGAAATTTCCCCCACACAAATTATGATTTTACCAATTAATAATGATAGTGATGGGCAATTATATGCCGCTTGCCAATTACAAAAAAAACTAAAGTCATACCGTTGTGAAATTGATCAATCTGATAAAGGTTTTGGCTTTCGGGCAGCGAATTCCGAAATTAAAGGGATTCCGTTGCGAATTGAAATTGGGCCGCATGATTTAGCTAAAGAGCAAGTTATCATTGTTCGTCGCGATACCTTTGAAAAGATGATCGTTACATTATCAGAAATTGAAAAGATAGTTGCTGATTTATTACAACAAATTGCGACAAATCTGTATCAAAAGGCGTTAAAAAATCGTCAGCAACGAACAAAAAAAATTGATAATTATTTTGATTATAAAAAAACTTTAGCGAAAATGAATGGCTTATTTTTAGTTCCTTTTTGTGGACGGATTGAATGTGAATATACCGTTAAGATCGAGACCCAAACAACATCACGTTGTATTACTTTTGATGTGCCACCCAAAAAATCAAAGTGCTTTCATTGTGGGCAACCAGCAACTAGTTTAGTTTATTTTTCCCGCGCTTATTAATAACAAGGAAACTTTCTTTGTTTTTGATAAATTTCAATTGTAAAGGGTTTTTTTATTTGTTTAGTAAAATCCTATTTCAGAACCATTAGCGGTTTATAATTTTTTCCTTTTCTCTGAATAATAAAATTAACTTAGCATTAGATATCACAATGTCGTTATTTTATTTTAATAATAATAAGGAATAATAGTAGGGCCTTATTATTTTTATATTAGCGCCCTAATATTATCAATTTAAAACCATGGTTTATACACTATGTGGGCAAACTATAACAACGGGGGCATATATAGAAAAGAACCGTAGGACACACCCGATGGAGCTTATTAAAATTTTGCAAAAGCGATTTCGATCTTTTGAATTATTAATTTTTACATTTTAAAGATTGCTTAAAATATTAATAATAAAAAACAACGTCAAATAACAACACAATTACAAGCAACCTATCATTAAATATTATTAATAATTTCACAAAAAGAAGTACAATATTCAAATTGGTGGAAATTCATTATTCCAAAATGGTGTCTTGATACTATAAAAACAAATAAAATTAGTTTAGTTATTGGTTTTCAACATTTTTGTGATAATAATTTAGTAACAAAAATCTTGTCAAGAATTTTATCTAATTTTTAATTATAAAAAACAGTTATTTAACCCAATTAAAATACAAATTATTTGACTTTGTGCATTGATATAAAAATATTTTAATTCATGGTAGTTTAAATTATTTAATACCTGTTGAATTTAGAAAAAAAACAACAGGCCATATAAAAAGTGTCATAAAAACGGTTGCCATTCCAAGAAAGAGATAATTATAGGATAAGATCCATAAAGAATATTTGGAGATATTGTTAATTAAGCAACAAAAATTTAGTTGATAAGCTTTATTTGTGTGAAAATAATCCAATAAATTTGGTTTAACATACAAGAAAAAGAAAAATATTAAATATAATGAAGGTTTAAGAAAAGATGGACAAATATTTAATACAGATGATAATTTATTGAAATATTCAACAGTGGAATTTGAAGATGGAATTGTTGAATTAGATACCATTTTAACTTTTGCTCGTAAATTATATCCTGTAAAAAGTAATTTTAATCCTAATCTTTGGGCTGCCGATATTAAACAAGCAATGGATACTGAAGTTGCTTATAAACGTAACAAAATTTTAAATATTATTAGCAAAGGAACAATTACAACTATTCAAGGGCAAAAAAAGATGACACAAATGCTTTACAAATCCACGATGAAAAATTATGGATAAAATATATTAAAATTTTAGTATACCACAAACATTTTAGAGATTGCAAGAAAACGAGAAAAAAATAATAAAATATATAATTAAAATATAAAAATATCATTAAAAATGATAAATATATAAATAAAAATTTTAAAATTGACACACTAAAAAAGTTTAAATAAAACTTTATAAATTTTTAATTATTTAGTTAAATTATTTAAAAATTCAAATGGTGTCTGAAAATTTAAAGATTTATGTACTATTTCAAAGTTATAAAAATAATAGTAATCATTTATTTTATTTTGTAAGCTAACTGCATCCAATATTTTTCATCAAATACAAATAACTTAGTATAATTTTGATGAAATCTTTCAATTTTACTGTTTGACTACGGAGAACGAACAGGTGTTGTTTGATGTAAAAGATTTTATCTGTTAAAAATTGAGTAAAAATAGTTTCTTTAACAGTACTTTTTAGATTATTTCGATTAATATTAATAAATTAAGAACCGTTATCAGTTCTAATTTATGTTATGTTAATGCAAAATATATTTTTTTAAAACAATTTATTGCTTTTTTAACAGCATCAATAGCATTTTCGGTGCTTAATTTATCATGAATATAACCAAATGTTCCTTTCATTCTTTTATCAATAAAATAATAAACATAATATTTTTTATCAACCAGAAATTTACTTGGCATAAAATATTTAGCATTCATTTATAATAATCCTAATTCTTTAACTTAATATTTTGGGCGTTGTCTTTTAATTTATTTAATTTTATTTTTTATTTTTAATCAACGCTCATCTTTTTTAAGCCAACAAAAAGTTTTTTTTAAATTTTTAGGTGCTTTATTTTTTAATTATTCGCCGTGAATTCTTTTTTTAAATTATAATACAAAGATAAAACCTCACCAGCGTGTTTATTACAATATTCAAAATACAATATTCAAAATATAAATTACAAATATTTTTATGAATTTAGTCATTATATTGATAATTAATATTATTTAGGAATTGTTGATTTTAATAATAAATATTCAAAATTATTATTTGCATATATAAGTAAAATTTTATTTGTTCAATAATAAAAAGTTTAAAATTTATTTTTAAAATGTTTTTAATCAACTATTTTAATAAATACTTAGTTTTAATGAAAAACTATTTACATAAATTAATATATGAAAATATTTTCTTTTTTATTATTTTATAATATTTATTTTTATAGTTTTTACTTAAAAAATCTTGCAATTTTGCTTGTAAATTACTTAAATTAAAATTATTAATAATATATTTAATTATTTTATAACCACCTTAAAAAATATATAGAATAATTATGCTAATTATAACATTTTGAAATTTAATTAACTTTTTATAAATTATTATTTATTGTAATTTATTTTTTTTATAAAAAATCATCTTTTGTTATGTTACCATTTTTTATTACTAATGTTTAAAAGTTATTGTATTATATGTATAATATCAATATAAATTGATAAAAATATTCAATAAAAAAAGGAAAATAAATAAATGAAAAAATTTTAGAATTATTAGGCACAATTATCATAACTTGTGATGCAGTACAATCAGTTATTGAAGCAGCACCTAATCGAAAACACATTATTAAAAAAACAAAAAAAAACAAAAATAAATCAACTATTCCAAAAACGCAATATGACCAACAATCTCAATTTTCAATAACTTCAGATAGTAAAGTTGACACTATTGAAAAGAAATTACTTTAAATTAAAATTATTTTGATAATATTCAAAAAATGTTACAAGAACTTATTGATGGAAATTATATTGATCTATTAAGAAGTATAAATATAGGTGGACTTACTAAGTAAATAACTTTAAAATAAAACGATTATTTTTAAATTAGAATAATTAGAGCTAAAAATGGCTGATTGAATTAAAAAACAAAAAAATAACAAAAATAAAATATTAATATTAAAAAATAGTGATAATAAAGATATAAAATTAGTAATTAATTTAAATAATTTTTATTTATTGGGATTTATTAACAAAGATAAATATTTTTATTTTGTTGATGAACTTTTAGAAAAAATAAAACAAAATAATTAAAATGAAATTACTGAACTATAAAAAATAAAAACTAATTTAGAAAAATTTAATAAATTAATCAAATAAAAAAATAAAGATAAAACCGAAAAATAAAACTTAGAATGATAAATTCAAGAAAAACTTAATAAATTAAATAATTAGATAATTTAAAAGAACAGGTAAAAATTGAAAAAATAAAAAAATAAAAAAATTAAGGTTGAAATTTTAAATTACATACAAAAACAAATAGAAATAAGAAAATTTTCTTTTAGTTATAAGTATTTATCAAAAAAAATTTAGATATTATTAAATTATTGATTAATTTAATTTCGAAATCAGAAATTATAAATGGCAATTAAAATAATTTTTTTACCCTTAAATATAGCACTTTATTTTCATTATACAGAAATTGTAAAAGAATTACCAAAACATAAAAATATTAATTTAAATAAAACAGAACATTTTTGCAATACAAGTCATTTGCACAACGCAGTGCTTTTTAATGAAACATAAATTATAAAATAATTATTAAAAAATCCTGACATTAATACTAATTTTATAGCTATTAATGATATAACACCCTACATTTAGCAGTAGTACTTGGTAATAATGAAAAATTGTTCGATATTTGTTAAAACATCCCAAAATAAATGTTAATGATATAAATAAAAAAGATAATTTAACAAATCCATTTTCGGTAGAAATTTTTGATAATTTTAAAAAATATAATATTGATATAAATCTTTAATAAAAAATAAAATTAACACCTTTAGTTTTTGCAGAAATTTTTGGTAAAACACAAATTACTGAATAATTGTTAAAACATCATAAAATTAACATTGACAGTATTTTTTAAAAATTATTCCTAATTTCCTTGAATAAGAAATGAAAAAAATTTTAATTCAAAATAATTTGAACAAGAATTGGAAAAACAATTTGAAAAATAAATAGATAACATATTGAAAAATAAAATAAAATTTTATAATTAATTATTAGAAAAAGCCATAGATAAAAAAATAAAATTATAAAAAGTTTAGAAGAAAATAAAAAAGAACTAGAAGAATTAAAAAAAATAAAAATAAATGAAAAATTAGATAAAGAAAAACAAGAAACAGAAGAAAATAAAAAAATTACTGAAGAAATAATTAAAAAAACTGAAGAATATATTAATTCAAAATAGTTTCAAGAACAATTTAAAAATAACTTTATTAATTAATTAAAAAAATATTTTAAAGAAAGTAAATAATTAAAGGAATTATTAAAAATAAACCAAAATTGAAGAAATTTAACAAAATAAAAACAAAATGAATTAGTAAAATAATTATTATAAATTAAATTATGATATTTTATTATTACAAATCTTAATTTATGAGAAATAGTCGATAACTCTGAATAAACAATTTTAAAATATTTTAAAGAATTAAATCGTAAGTTATTTTTTTTAAAAAATTAAAGTCACAAATATTAATATAACAACCGCACTTATTACTTATAATGATAAAAATTGTTCTGGTGGTGTAATAGTTACATTTACTATTGATAAAAAATCAAATGAAACAATTATAGTTCAAAATAAAAAAATTAATTAGGTTTTAGTGGATTTAAAAGTGGTTTTTTAAATCAACTTCCTAAATATGGCAATAATAGTAATTAAAATATTTCTGTTAGTGATCATCTAAGAACTAGTTAAAAACAAAATCAATACTCCAATAAAAACAATAAACAACTATTATATGATGTACCATCATATAATAGTTGTTTATTGTGAACTACGGCAATAACATATTTATTACTGGCAATAAATAATAATCAAGAATTTAAAAATCGATTTACCCAGTTATTTGGTGAATTACAATTGAGTTATTTATCATATGTTCGAAATTTGTTTCAACAATTTGATTTAACAAATTCTAGTTCTAGACAAATTTGATATCAAGATGTCACAGCACATAGATTAATAATAGTTGTTTTTCGTAATCGAGTTATAAATTATATTGAATAAAATTTAGATAATTTCATTCAAATAAATATTAATAACAATCAGACAGAAAGTTTTAGCATAGCAATTAAAATGAGCGAAAATTAAATTAATATTAATTCTTATTTATAAAGAATGAGACAAATAAATAAGTGAGGGAGACAAATTGAAATATTAGTAATTAGTAACATGTTAAATAATAATATTAATGAAAATAATATAAGACTATTTACTGAAAATAATGAACAGGATACAGATACTATACAAATATTTCATGTTAATAATAAAACTAATTATAATTTATTTGTCAGAACATACAATTGTAAAAAGCTGTATAAATTCATAAGTAAAAACTACAGATACACCAAATAAACAAAAATTTAAAAAAGAACAACAAACAAAAACAAATATAATAATTCTAAATAAATCTACCGAAAATAATAATTCAAATTTACCTATTATAAATAATAAATCAATAAACACAAATATTTCAAATTTACAAACAACAACTGCCAAGGCAATAAATAAATATAACACCTCTTCAAAAGCAAAAAAACAACAAAAATTAAATGAAATCAATTAACATTATCAAAATTTATCTGAAAATGATAAAAAAGTTTTAAAGATAAATTAACAGTCATTGGCACATCTGTTATTGGTGCTATAATTAATGTGAGTTGTAACAAAAATAATTATTAGTTGTTCATTGAGCAGTGTTGCTGTATAAACATGAGAAACAATGGAAATGACGGGCCACTTTTATCATAAGGTTTAAAACGGCTGTCGAAACTCTTTATTAGTAGCATACATAATAATAAAACTGCAATTGTTGTCGCCACTGAAAGGAACAACGCGCGGTTATTGTGGATCAGAAACTGTTACTGTTGCAGTTTTTTAAAGCACCCTAAACTAAAAACACACTAGGTTTATCATTAGTAATTTGATATATGGTTTAGCAATTGCAGGAAATGTTATTATTTGATGAATTAATTATGATTATACAACAGTTAAACATGAGTCACGTAATCAATATAATTAAATTGAAAAATACTATAAATTTTTAGCTCATGATTAATTAAAATTAGAACATTAACAGTAATGAATGAGATAAAATTAAACAAATTTATTAATAAAATACAAATAATTATCAATAATTTAAAAATCAAATCAAATCAGAAATTACTAATTTTCATAAAGAAGATTATAGTAGTTGAGGTGGATCAATTTTTGATAATGGTATTGATACTTTAATTAAACTTATTTACAATCATTTTAAAGAAATAAATAATCATTTTTCTTCTAGTCATAATCATGATTTGAAAAATTGTTACAAATACAATTGATAGTTATCTTATAATTTAGGAGGAATAAAAAAATGGCCTAGCATTTTAGGTGCTATTGTGTTAGTAGGAACAAGCATAACAACTCTAAATTGTTTGTAATAAACCAGATTAATATCTAAAACAGAGATAATAATAAAACAGAACCGTTAAATTAAAACAAGAACTATCATAAAATAGTAATTGAAAGTTAATTCAATTAGACAAATTGAATCGTAATAAAGATAATAAATGATATATTGTAATTGTAAAAAAACAAAATGATAATTTTTCTATTATAAAATTTAATTTTTCAAATAAATCAATTTGATATAATAGTGGAGTTCCTTATCATATTGTTAATGGGATAATATGGATAGCTTTTTAAATCATATTATTGTTAAAATGGAGTAAATGAACCTTAAACGCCAAAAATAGATAAAATTACAGGTAAAATTACAGATTGAAAAGAATAAAAGGAACTTTGTAAGACTGCACCCAAAAAAGTAAGTAAAGAAAAAAATACTTTGCTAAACTTTTTAAGGAGGTGCATTTTATATGGCAAGAAAAGGGCAAAAATTTAAAACATATACTGCATAATTTCGAAAAAATACAATAAAAGAAATTGAACAAATATCATTTATTTATGTTGCATAAAAATTTAAAATAAATATAAAAACACTTGATTAATGACAAAGAAATTTTTAAAAAGGAATTTTAAATACACAAAAAAGGTCAAAAAAACCATTTGGAAAAAAAGATTTAAACTATTATAAAACAAGATATGAATTATTAAAAAATCTCCACGACTTTTACAATTAAGCAAACCAATAATCGTCTCTTTTATTAAACAAAATTGTTGTGAATATTCAATAAAATTATTATTAGAAGTAATGGAGTTAAAACATAGTTATTGAGGTAAATATAAAAATTATGACAGTAGCAAAAAATAAAAAAGCAATAAATGATATTGTAAAAGTATATGAATAAAATTTAAAACAATTTGGATATCGTCGGATAACTAAATATTTAAAAGAAGATTATGGCATTATTTATAATGCTAAAAAAGCATTACTAATTATGAATGAAAATAATATTAAAGATTAATATGTAAGAAAAATGAGAAGAAAAATGAAGTATAAACATAATAAATAAATAAAAAATTTTATTGCAATATCCTGATTTAATTAATTGTAAATTCAATGATATAAAAACAAGGTTTTCAACGCTATATACTGATGTAACATATTTAATTTTAAAAGGAGAAAGATATTATCAATCAACAATTATTGATGAATATACTAAAGAAATAGTTGATGTAAAGTGATCTCAATATAACAACACTAAATTAGTAATGGATAATTTAAATGATGCAATTAATAAAATAAAATTGATAAAAAAAGATTTGAATGGTATAATAATTCATTCAGATTATGGATTTCAATACACATCAAAAATATATAATAATAAATGTATATTTAATAGAGTTAGAATTTATATTGGTAAAAATTATCATTGTGCTGACAATATTTTTGTTAAAAGTTTCCATTATTTATTAAAAAAACAACAATTCATAACATATTTACTTATTGCATGACGAATACATTAATGATTTTTAAAAAATGAAATAAATGATATTCAAGCCGTAAAGAAAAAGATATAATAAATAAAAGTTTATAAACCTTTTTATTAATACTTACTTTTGGGGTTGCAATTTTTGTATTTACTTTTTTATATTAATCGTACAAATTTCATAAAGATAATTAATAAGAATATGTTTTTGTTGTGTTATATAACACTTGACTAAATTTTCATACCTCAAATGTTTTACTAAAAAAACTATATATTGTTTGAAAAATTTTACCAACTCCATTCACTAATTCATTCACTTGTTTAATACTTGAAATGTTATTTGTAATTAAAATTGCAGCATTTTTTATATAACACGCTAAATTATATCAACTACAACTTTCATATTGTGCTTGTCATCATTGACTACCGGAAAATAGTCTGCCATTATTTATTTATTGTCAATTATATAAATTCCGAAATTAAAATCATAATAATGATATACATCATTTGCTATTTGGGTTTGTAATTCAAAGACATTATAACCGATTTTTTGTTCTTCAATTTTTTTGTATTTTAAATAATATTTATTTTTTAAAAATCATTCAAAAACATAACCATCATTTTGATTAATGCTATAATTATTTGAAACTAAAAAATCACAATTAAATAACATTATTATAGTTAGTGTTATAAAACGACTTTTAAATGCTGAATAAAGTTTAATATCTAATTGATTATATTTATCTGAAAAATAAAAATAAAACGGATAAATCTTAAAATCATTATTAACTAATAAACCATATTTTTTATTATATCCTTGTACATAAGTGTCATTTTATAAGTCAAAAATCGTTCGTAAATAATCCTTATAAAAATTTTGAGAAAAAGTAAACATACTATTTAATAGTTTTTCAAATTGACTTTTATTAGTATTATTTTCATCAATTAAAACATCTCTAAAATTAACTAATTTTAAACCCAAAAAATCAATTAAAACCGTATTATATTTTAAATTATCAATATAACAATTTTCAATAAAATTACTACGATTTTGAAATATAGACACCAATGCATGTGCAAAAAGGCTTTTAAAAATTTATTAATCTTAATTCGACCTTTTGTCTGTTCAAAAAAATATTTACCAGTATTGGGAGTATTACCATGATTATAATTATAAGTTTCAGCAGTAAAATTAAATATATCTTCTTTTTCTTTCATAAAAAAACAAAAAACCTAAATTATTAGTATACCGATAATTATTATAATTACTTGCAAAAATATTTTTATGTTCATCAATTGTTAAAATCATTCGATAAATTGATTTGGTCGCACAAAAAAGATTGGGTTTTTGGAAAAACTTTGAAATTGAATAATAATAATAAAAAAACCATTTACTAAAATGGTTTTTTTATTTGTAAAACCAAAATTATTAATTGATTCAGAAAAAGGACAGTATCTTAAATATTTACATAAAAACTATAATAACTTTTTGATACCATATTTAAGTTGTATTATACATTTATTAAATATCTTAAAAATCTTTACAAAGTGTACCTGTTTTTCTCCTAAATTAAGGTGTTGTTCTTTCTTTGCTTTAGTTAATTAATTTGCTATAAAAAACTTAATATCAAGAAAAGGAGCAGATAATGGAAATTAATAAACAACAAAAAATATGCGATATTGATAATTGCAATAAAGCAATATCCTTCATTATTGAAGAATTTTTATCAAATAAAGTTTTATGAACTTTTGATAAACACAAATATTTATTAAATCAGACAAAAGATAAAAAACAAAAGATATTTTATAAACGCTTAGAAAATTCAAAAATTATCTTTGATTTAGAAACTGGTTTTTTAAAATTTTGATTTTATAAAACAATTTAATGCATTGTGGGCAGTTATTTTAAATAATTAAGTGATTTTATCATAACATGAGTTTAAACTCATTCCCACAGCCAGCCGAAGCGAGTACTGAAATAGTGTAGTATTAGGAAATATATGTAAATCGATGCTAGTTTATTAGAACTAAGCGATAGTTGTAATAAGTGCAAGATCAACATTAAACCACAATAAATATTGAGATGATCATTTTATAAATAAATTTGCGATAGATATTACTTTTTAAAAATGGTAGCGGTTTTAAAAACCACAAAAATAGCACCAATCTCTTTAAGGTGTAAGTAAATTTATTTTAAAAACTGAACGTTTTGACCTGAAATGGTGCTGGTGAAGAAAGAGAGTTCTCTGACTATAAAAGTAAAAAACAACTATCGATTATTATTAAACAATATACCGCTACTTTTCACCTTTATTGAAAGGGGTGTGGTATAGTAAATAAACAGATAAATAGATAAATACTTATATAAAAAAACTAACTATTGCTTTGGCACCTTCCTCACTTTAAAGTGATTATCATCAAATTAAAAATAGGAGGAAATATAATGACAGAATATAAAAGTTTGTATATTAATAAAACTTGAAATGAAATAACAATATCATTTGATTGAGTTAATTGTCAACATTTTAATTGTCGTATTTTCCATCATAAAAATAATTATGATTTACAGTGTTTATACTTTGCAAAAATGTACTTAAATTTATTTAAAAATAAATGATATGTTATTAATTCATATATGCGACATTACAAAATTAATGATATTTTAGATTTGTCATTAGATGGTTGAAAAATATTACAAATTGATAAAAAAATAAATCAAATAATTTAGAAGATTTATATGAAAAAGAAAATTTGTCTTAAACAAAGATATTGAGATTATTTTTTTAAATGTAATAAATAAAACAAATTAAATAAATTAATGCTTATAATTTATCCATTGTAACTTGATGATATTACTTATGAACATTGAGCATTAAACACTAAAAATAATTAGGATGAATAAGAAAATGTCATATTGTATCAGTAATTACTTAAATGAAAAATGAATTAATAATAACGCATTAAAAATTACAAATAAAGATATTATTTATGCGTAAATTGATAGTGAATATGATTTAGGTTGATAATTAAATTTATATCTTAAATTTGGTAATGAAGAACAACATGTAGATAATGTTTCGTTTCCAACATATTTTGACTTAAATTTAAAATTATATTAAATTGATAAGGTTAAAATTTTAATAACTGACTATTTATAAGATGAAGAAGTAGATTATGAGATGATAAATTATTAATAATATATGAAAAGATGAAGATGGTAAAATTTATAGCGAAGAAGACTTATTTAATATAGTATTAGAAAAATGTTATTCAGAAGAAAGCGCATATTAATATATTGATAATTTAATTATGGATATGGAATTTGAGGAAATTTAATTATGGTAGATTTAAAGTTAAATAATCAAATTAAAAATATTACTTATCCATTTTATTTAAAAGGTAATTATTTTAAAGAATTAATTTTAAAAGCATTACCAATTAAAGAATGATTTGATAATAACGGACAATAATTATCTGAATTTATTTATCGTCATTTTAATCATTATGCATTAAATGGTTATAGAGATGTCAATTTAAAGATGTAAAAAAAAAAAAAAAAAAAAAGTTCTATTAGTAAAGTTGATTATATTTTTAAAAACCATTAGCATTAATTGAAAATTTTAAAGATAAATTAAATAAAATTAGAACTAATATTATTAATTTAGAAAATTATATTAATAATTGCTAAATTATACTTGTAAGTGCAAGTAAATAAAATTGCAAAAAATTTCATATAAAAATTTCATGATGCTAAGTTTATTTTAGAAAAATTAAAGCAAGGAGTTTTTTATATGGGATATAAACATCTTGGCATAGATGAAAGAATTTATATTGAGAATCAATTGAAATTTAAATTAAAAATTAGTGAAATAGCTAAAAATCTTAATCGAAGTATTAGTACTATTATTCGAGAAGTTAATAGAAATAAAGATAATAATCATTATTTTTCATTAATTGCACAAAATAAAGCAGAAAATAGAAAACAATCACATGTTTATTTTCATAAGTTTAAAAATAGAGAATTAGTAAAATATGTACAACAAAAATTATTATTAGGTTGATCGCCTGAACAAATTTATGGAAGAATTAAAAATTTTCATAAAGAATTAATTATTAGTTTTAAAACAATTTACAATTGAATTTATTCTGGATTACTTGAAAAGGTTACTAATAAAAATTTAAGAAGAAAAGGTAAGAAACGAAAATCTCAAGAAAATCGCGGTAAATTTAATGGTAAATCAATTAAAGAACGAAATGTTAATGTTAATAATCGCATAACTGTTGGCCATTGAGAGGGTGATACTATAGTATCATCGCGAGGTAAAAGTAAATCATGTTTAATAACTTTAGTTGAAAGAACATCAAGATTTACTTTAGCAATGTTAGTTGAAAATAGAACTACTAAAGTTATTAACGAAAACATTAGCCATTATTTATCAATTATTCCAAATAATCTTGTTAAAACTATAACATTTGATAGAGGTAAAGAATTTGCTAATTGACAACAACTTGAAAAAAATTTAAATGTGAAAATTTATTTTGCTAATGCATATTCACCCTGACAAAGAGGTACTAATGAAAATACTAATGGGTTAATTAGAGAAAAATTTCCTAAAAAATTTAATTTTTCAAATACCACGAAAAATGCAGTTCATAAATTTATATTGTCTTTAAACCATAAACCAAGAAAAATACTAAATTATCTTTCACCAATCGAATATTTGGTTAGAAAAATAATTTAGTTGCACTTAACTTTACAATTAGGCATATTTATTTAATAATTATAACATTATATTAATATCATAAATGTTTTCACCATCAATTAATTTTCAATAAACATTGCTATTTTCATCTTTTAATTTTATAACAAAAAGTATCTTGTTATTTGATCATAATTGAGTTAACTGGTTGATTTTTAAAATCATCCATCGTTAAGATATTAATTTCTTCACCTTTATATTTTTGTACTATTTTTAAACTATTTTGTCATTTAACAATCGTACTTTCCGTATTATCAAATATTCGTGAATAAATACCGTAATTACTTGGTTTTAACATTATTAGGTTTTCAACTTGTTTTATTATCGGGGATATACGAACTATAAACATTAAAAGAAAATACCATTTCAATGTCCATTATTTTTTATGTTTTCTCTTATATTTATTAAAGTATCGTGGCCTGTCTTCTTAATTATTCTATAATCCCTGGATTAATTCTACTCATTTTTTAATTATCCTTAATTTCTGTTCTACCTTGTAAAGCATTTTGATTATTACCAATTTCATCATATTACATTAATTTATTATTATGTTCGATCTCTTTGGCTTGCATTTTATCTTGTTATGCCTCTATTTTTTCAAAATATTTTGTTGCTTCTAATTCATCGATGTTGTCATATTCAATTATGGCTCTTATTGGTTCCATTGTACCATTATCTAATCTAGCAGTAATTAATTAATTTTGTCACATTTGGTTAACTAAACTAGCACTAATAAATCAAAACCATAAGGACGTTCGCCTGTGCCATCTCATAAACCATAATATTTTAAAACAGTATCAAACATTTTAGTATAATATTGCTTACGGTATGCTTGTAAATAGGCTTGTTTTTCTAAGTCTTTTGTTTTTAAGTTAATAATGATTGGGTTTTATTTTGATCACCATCTGATTTATCGTCAAATGGACTAGAAAAATGACATGCTAAATATATTTTGCTCAATAATGGATTTTTGGTATTAGGTATATGTTTATAATTTTGGTGTATATTGTTACTACTTATAAATATTGTGATGATGTCTCATCTGATGCCATTTGACTTGATTTAATAAAAATATCATCAAAAATATTTTGATATACTTTTTTATTTCCCATATTATAGGTAGCAAGTAAACTATCATCTAATTGACCATATCAATGCGTGTATTATATGCTCATTTTTCTTTCGATTTAATATTAAAACTATCTTCTAAATCAAATTGTAATTTATAAAAATTTGCCATAGTAGATCAAGGGTTTAATGTAGTTGAAGTTAATAAAAATAAAGGATTAGGTTCATTTATTTTTTCTCAGAAAGGTACTATACCTAATTTATTTTTAAATTATCGAACCAAAACAAGTTTAACATCATCTTTGATTTGTGTTTTATTTTGTCCAACAACTACCTCGTTATTTTTTGGTCAACATTTAATAACTATTTTATCTTTGGTACAAATTAAATTTAAAATAAAGTCACTATCTGATTTATGATAATTTAATCAAATATCAGCACCTTGTTCAATTTCATTTATTTTACTTACGCGTGATATGAAGTTAAAATGGTTGATTCATAAATCAATATTTCCATCACTATTTTCTAATAAACCAAAAATAGTTTTATCCATTAAACTTGCTGTTAATTCATTTTTATCTAATTTTTTTATTTTATAAGTTTCATATCATCAATTTAATTTTTCTAAAATGTCTTTACGATGGAAACTTAAATAAAATATCTTTACCATTTATTAATCGCGTTTGATGGCTAGCAATAATATTTGCTAAATTAATTGTTCAATCATAATTATAAAATTTTAAAACACTATTAATATCATTTAAGTTTTATAAAATAAGGAAAGTATTATTCATGGTTATTTTTCTTCTTTAATTTTAAGATAAGTGCATAATTAATAATATTTACTGTTAATAAATTTGGCTCATTTGATAAAACTTGTACACATACTTTAATTTTTTGATATTTTTTAATATATTTGTTATATAAATTTAATTTACATATTGCGATATTATCTTTTTTTAATTATTGACAAAGTCTTTTTTAACTTGTCCGCAAACAGATATATATGGTCTTTTGCATTTATTACACGCTCATCATGTATTTACATGAATATCTTTTTTAATTAAGTTATTTAATCCCTTTGTTGTTATAATTTATAATCTGCTGAACTATTATGTTTAACCATTGATATTAATTCAAAATGTAAAGTATAAAAATCACTATTAAATATATCACCATATAAGTCTAGCATTTTTTCTTCTCTGGCATTTGGTTTATTTTATCATTTAATTAATTCATATTGTGTTTTATTTACAGAACATTTTTCTCATAATCATTTTAATTGGTTTGTATTTATCAACATTGTAAATGTTTCAATACGATGTCTTATTTTAAATTTTTGTTTTTGTACTGGTTTAAATGTCATATATTGCCCAAAAGAGTAATTATATTTCTTTTGATTTAAACTTTATAATGTTGAATAAGCACTATCATCAACATTTATTGATATTCCTTGTTGTATTAATTTAAAGTATTGATTTAATTGATTGTTATAAAATTCTAAAATATCTTTTACTTGTTATAATTCAATTTTAAATTGCTGTGTAGCATTTGACTGCATATATTCTGCTACTTTATAAGCTTTTTTATCAAATGAATTATATAATCAAAAAATTGCTGATGTTGTATATTTTTTTTTGGATTATTAGCATTAGCAATATCAACACCACCCAATAATTTCGTTGGTTGAACAATATCGGTTACTTGCATAATATAAATATGTCTTGCAAAGATTGATCAACTAGTGTTTGTCTCTGGCAATTCTCAACTCCACACTTTTGTTCTTTCAATATCCAATTGTTACAATCTTAATCGATCATTAACTTTATCTTATGGTAATTAATAATTAAGTTTTCAACTAGAATAATGAATAATAATTTTCATATTTTATTTTTTAATATATTTAATTTTTTCATATTTACTATAAATTATTTCTTCATTAAAAGATAATAATTCATTACAATAACCAACAATATATCGTTTTAAACTTTCAGGATTACATGTATTAATTGTTATTTTATTTTTATAACCACTAATAACAAAATCTAAATCACTTAAATCTTTTTTTGAAATTGGTCACATTCTTTTCTTCAATCAATAACTAATTTATATTTATTCAAATCAACAAATGCTTTTAATTTTTATTTTCGACTTGGTGAATGCAAATTTTTACAATATATTTTGCTATCATTTGATAAAGTAAAAGTAAAATTTGATAAATTAATACTATAAGGTATATTATTTTCATCCAACATATTTCATATATTTTGAAATATACTATCTTTTAAAGATCTACTCTAATACACACTAGCAATTATACAAATTGGTTCTTTAATTAATAAATTAATTTTTAATAATTCAACCAAACATTTTAATATTTGATATAGTCTAACCACTACGTTGTGTACCAATTTGATTAATTTAATTAACTAATTCATATTTCTTGGTAAATGCGATATTTATTGCCAATACTACTATTTTGTAATAACCAATAAAGAGTTTCTAACAAATAAGTAAAATTATTAAGCATTATTATCACTTTCTTTTTTAATATCTCTGATATTCGTTTGTAAATTAATAATTATTGGCTATTGATTATTTAAGTTTAATTCTTGTTCCGATTGTTTTTATTGCAGTGAATACTTATGATTAAATGCGACGCTATTAATATAACCTAGTATCTTCTGAAGTTTAACCATCCGTTTAATAAGTTCACTTTCTATTTTATCAACTTGTTTTTCAAATAAAAGAAATTATATTCTAACTCGCGTAAATATCATATCTTAACTTGCGAGAAAGGTTGAATTTATTGGTTAAATCATTCAAAGTATATAAATAAAAAAAAATATTATATAAGTAATTTATCACGTCAAAACTGCTCTATTTTACGCTCAAATGTTCGTAAACTTGCTGTTTTTGAATTAAATTATTTCATTTTTACTCCTTTTTGCATATTAAAGTTACTTATTATTTAATAAGTATGATTTAATATGATTAAATAAAAGGGTAAATAGAAATATATAAAATAACCATAGCGGTTTTTTTATATTAATTACATTTTACATCAAAATAAAAAAAGTAAATTACTTTACTTTTTTTCAGTTAAATTAATTTGCTAATAATTAACAATTAAATTGTAACATAATAAATAAAAATTACTATCTTTTTTTGTATTTTTATTATTTTTTATAATAAAGTCCTAAAATATGGAAAAAGGGTAAAAAATGATAAATATTGATGAAAACTTTTTTAACAACTCTAATATCTTATTAGATAAACAAAGTATCGATTTGATTAAACAAAATTTAAAAAATTATAATAAATTAATTTTTAAAAATTATAAGAATGATAAAAGTTTAAAATAATATAAAGTAAAAAACAAAATTGAAATAACAGTAATAATTTTAAAAGGAGAAATAACTTTAAAAGAAGAAGATATTTTAAAATTAATCCAGAAATAGGTAAAGAAGAATATGTTTTTCTTTTAGATTTAATTGTTGGAATTGAAAAATGAAAAAGAGTAACTAATGATGTTAAAGAAAAAATATTATCATTTATTACTGAGAAAAAATATATAAGGATATTTTATATACTATGGAACATTTAAAAATTAGTTTAATGACAATATCTAATATTATGAAAAATTTTAAAAAATACAAAAATATATTGACAACAAAATTAAAAGTAATATAATCTAATTAAGTAAATGGTATATTATTTCACGATTTATAAGGTATTAATTTAAAACCACAAAATAATTTATGCGACCATTGATTTTCTAGTTAAATTAATATCAGTACTAGATTTATCTAAATTATTAATAATTTCAAAATTAAAAATTATTCTTTGATTACTCAAATTTAGATTATCATAGTTTGGATTTCCACCTTGCTTAACTATAATATTTTCCTGCACAATAATATTAATATACTTTAATAAAAAAGAACGAACATTTTGATACTCGTTATCATTCCCAAAAATGGGATTTGTCATTAGTATCTATTTTTGGCGTTTCAGGTTCGTTTTTACTACATTTCAACAATAATATGATTTAAAAAGATATCATATAATATCCCATTAACAACATGATAAGGAAATCTACTATTATCTCAAATTGATTTATTTGAAAAATTAAATTTTATAATATAAAAATTATCATTTTGTTTTTTTACAATTACAATATATCATTTATCATTATAAGTTAATGATTGAGATATTTTTAAAGTAGGATTAATAAAATAATTTGTCTTCGACTAATTTTCAAAAAACTACTGCGTAAAAACATTGTATTAAGAAAATCAGTTTAACTTATTCCTATTTTTTTTGTTGATTAACAGTATAAGTTTGTTGATCTAACAGTTTTAATGCTGTTAAAGTAATAAAAGGAATAATTAAACCCAAAAAACCTAAAATTACTACTGAAAATAAAGAATAATGACTTACACATTATTCTTTACCACCTTATTTTTTTATTTTCTTTTATTAATTTGATAATTTGATTAAACAAATAACCATAAAAATAATGAATTATTAAAATATATCATAATATATCAAATCATAAAACATAAATTATATAACCATTTATACCAGCATATTTCTCTTTTAATTCATCAATAGTTGAAACTGTATCTAATATAAATACAAAGGTTAATGAAAAACTTGTAATAAGATACAAAATTAAATCAATCCAAGAAATAAATAAACTATTTTTTTTCCTTTAATTTTTATTATCCATAATTTCAACTACTAACTATACAATGTTTTTGAAACAATAAACCCAACTATATATAAATTTGATATTGTTAACATTAAATGATGACTAAATAAAATTGCCATTTTACAAATAAAAAAAGTAAAAAAGTATCTTAGTTATATAAATCCATAATAATATTTTTTGCTGATGTTAATTGATTAATAATCACAGTAATAAAATCAGTACAAAAAATAGTCATCGCTGCAACTAATAAAACTAATCTAATAATTATTTATTCACTCTCCGATATCTTTGTTCTCTTGTTTTTTTGCTTGTTTTGTTAAACTCGATAATTGTTATTTATTACAATTAATTTTAAACTGTTTATGTTTTTTAATGTGTTTTTGTATACCTTGTTTAGTGTTTGAAACCCCATGAGCATTCTCAGAATAAATATTTGATAAATCATTTTGTACTGTTTAACCTAATTAATTGTATTGAGTTCTTGTTCCATGAATTGCATAAATAGATAACTTAACAATCATAAAAAAGATAATAAAATAAGCAATTGTCATATTTGTCATTGGTAATTTTATATTTCAAATTACATCAAAAATAAACAAAAAACACCAAAAATAAAACTAAAAATTTTATATCAATTACTACTTTTTGATAATAAATTAATCATTTTTACCACTTCCTTTTTTCTTTTTTAAGTTTTAAATTCTTTTTCAAAATATCAATATCAAGCAAATCTAAACGATCTTTAACGCTTAATTTAGTAATTTCTGAACAGTAATATTATTTATAATTAACTATTTCATCATTTTTTAAATCACGAACAAACTTTAATTATTAACTATCATATTTTTTAACAAATTTTAATGGAATAATTATTTTTAAAAACCTAATTCCTAATCAAATATCTGATTTGTGTTTTGCTCTTTTGCCTTCTGCTGTTCGTTATTATGATTTTGTTTTTCAAATTTCATAATATGTAATATATTGAAAAATACCAATTCGCATAACAAAACTACGATTAAAAATATTACCTAATTTTGACTTAACAGGTTTTTTAATGAAATAGGAATAATAATACCACTTGTTAAATGACTAATATTATTTCACATCATGTCCTCACGATGAACAGTAAAAATTGCACTGTTTTTAAAATGTCTTGCTAAAATAATTCATACACTTTTACCACCATGAACTTTTTTAACTTTGTTAGGACTAGTTACGTCAATATATAAAAAACTTTCATCAAATAATATTAAACTATCATCGGGTGGTACCAGTTTAGTTCTATCAGTAAAATCTAAATTATTAAAAGTTAAAAAGTTTTATTGCATTATCTTCAATTGGATAATTACTATAAATTCTTTTTGTTAAAAGTTTCATAACTTGTGATAAATAAGTTAAAAATAAAGTTTTTCCCGTTCATAATTTACCAATAATTACCGATAATGGATTATCTCAAACAAAATTAACTAACTGAAAAGCATTTAACTAATAAAATATGTTTTTTCCATACTCATCACACAAAATAAACATATTGCAAAGCAAATAATAATCAAAATACTAAATCACTATAATTTAATTAAATTATCCAAATTTAATAAATCAATTAAACTAAAAAAAATCATTTAACCACTAATATAACAATAATTTTTTAAGAAAAATATAAGATTTTTTTATTACTTAAAATACTTAACTATTTTAAAAATCATTCACAGTAAAAACCAATTTAAAAAAAATTACAATTTAAACATCAACCATTATAGTTAAATATTCATTTTGTGTTAAATTTAAAGCTGTAATATTTTCAACATTCGTTTTATTTATAAACAAAAAAATGAATAAAAAAACTCTTTTAATTTTTCTCAATCATTTTGCATATTTAAAAACTTCACATTTTTTTAATAAGTTTAAAAAATATTCCAAAAAATAAAACTATAAATAATATAAATGATAAAATATATAAAAATTCAGGAGCATTTGAACCAATAATATAACTAACAAATTTAACTAAACAATCATATAAGCTCATTAAATTTAAACTTTCTAAGTCATTAATTAATTGTTGTACTTTTTAATAACTTAAATTTGTTAAATTATTATTGCTATTTATCTTTACTTTTTTAGGTTTATTTGAAAATAATGTTTTATGCATACGATTAAAATAATTTTGTTTATATTTATTATACAAATTAATTAATTATGTTCCAGTTAAAAAAATTCAAGTATGTTGTTTAAAATTTTCATCATATCTTACAATATAATAAGAATTATCATAAATTAAACCAATCGCTACTTGTCCGAATGTTTTTCACTAGGATAAATAAATTTATTACTCAATCAAAAACCAATATGATGATTATGATTGGGTAAATTTATAAAATTTGCTTTTTCTGTTTCAAAAACCATCAACTTTTTACAAATAAAATAATTTTCTACATTTTTATTTTTCTTAACAAAATTACTCAATTTTATCAACTCCTTAATAAACATTGTTAAATATATAAAATAGTAAAAATTTGCACAACGAAAAATATTATTAAGTTTAAAGTAATAGTTATATAAAATAAATTAATAAAATATAAATAAATTAGTGTGCCTTAGTTTTTTACCACTAAAATCCTTTAACCATAACACGGAAAAATTTAATATCTTAACAACAACAAAAATACCAAATGGAATTAAAATAATTCACGCATCACCAAAAGGTTATTAATTGTGGTAGTATAGTATAAACAGCATCTTTAACTTTCATCATAGATTGTCTTAATATACACTTCAATGGAATCCATTCCACCTGAAATATTAGGATTATCTGCATCTAGAAAATTAACCGTTGTTGTTAAATACATACTTAACATTATTTCTTATCCTCTTTTTTTTTTTTATTTGCTTTAATTTGGCGAATTTTTTGATAAATTGATAAACCAATTCATGCAAAAATTCCTAACAAAATCAAAATACTAAATATTCATGTTAATCATACTGGTGTGATATAATTCCTTTCAATAAATTAAAAAATTTAAATTTGCAAATTTGCTCTGCTCGGTGTCGTTTTTCTCCTTTTAAAAAAACATTATTGAATAAATTATCCCGCGTAAATTTATTAACGGATAATTTATTATTTCCTTTTTAATTTCAATATCTTTTGCAATCTTATTGACAGTATTAATAATATTATCTTTATCATACTTTTTCAATAACGACCGGAAAATAAAATATTGCTTTGTTTGCATAATTTCAACTACTTATTCAAAATATTAATAAAATTTATTTATAAAACTGTAAATACCACAAAAGCACAAAATGTGTGTGGGGAATTTTTTACAAAAATATATGAAAATGGCTTTACCCCATCAGAAACAGTTGTATTAGGTTCAGCTGATTTTATTCGTGGCATTCCGCATGATAAATTACAACTACAACTTTGAACAAATGACCAAATAAATAGTGTAATCAGAACAAGTGGGGCAATGAAAACTATTGAAAGAACAACATATTATATGGTTCCAACTATATGGTTCATAAAAAAAATACTAATTATTAATAAAGATGGTTCAGAAAGAATAATTAATCTATTACCATAATGTGTTAATACAATTGCCTTTAAATTTAGTAAAAAATATGACCCTCTTATTTTACACAAAAAAAGACCATCTTTATATTAATAATTGGTGCTACGGAATTAGGGACTGGAATGGTAATACTTTGATTATGGAAAGAGTTTTTTTATATTTGGGTGGAGCAGTAGTTGAACCCAAGGGAATTATTAAACATATAGTTGCTAAAATTGATACTAAGAAAGAATAAATCAGTAAGGCGTCCTGTGCGATTAACCAGCAAAAAACAATTATTGTAAGATTGTTTTTTTATCTTTATATTAAAAACATAATAAATTTATTTGCATTATTGATCGGATAGTATCTTTAAATTTATAATTTTTATCATAAAAACAGATTTTTTACCGTTTTCCCTACACAAAATAAACGATATTTTCATAAATCCTTTTAATAAAAGTATTATCTGATGAATAATGCAACAAGATATAAATTTGCCGTTTATACATATACAGCATCATATTTTAAATGTCCACTTTTATTGACAAGTTCATTTTTCTACAAAATTAAAAAAAATATTCCTTTAAATACAGATAAAAAGGAATATAATAGCTTTCTAAGTAAAGTTATAATTGCTGTTTAACATGTTTTTTGCTAGATAAAAAAGATTTAAAATACTAGTTTATTGTTATCGCAATAAGATTAGAAGATTTGGATTACGATTTAACTTAATTTTAGGAATATATAATTTTGAATTAAGCTAGTTATAGTTATGTACCAAGTATAATATATATTTTATTAATAATTTACTCCCCTGCTTTTTTATTAACCACAAATTCCATTGGAAATTTATAAGCTCCATGGTTTGTTCTAATATAAATAATATTTTTTATATTATTTATGTAAAAACCATTTGCATCTCCTAATTTTTTTGTTTCTTTTATTAAGGTTGGTATAATTTCGCCACTTTTTAAAAAGTAAACACCATTATTGGTTCCAAAATAAACAATATTTTTATATATAAATATAAAATTAATATATTCATTATCAATTATTTTAAGTGCTTTTATTTCGCCACTTTTTAAAAAGTAAACACCATTATTGGTTCCAAAATATATATTATTATTTTCATCAACTGCATTAAGACCGTCTTGTCTTCTTTCTAAGACATTAACAATATTATCAATTTTTGTCGGAGTGTATGAACCAGCAGATAATTTATAAACATTATTATTTTCAGCAACAAAATAAATGTTATATTTTTTATCAATTAATATTGAAACATTATTTTGATTAATACTAGCAATTTTTGTTGCTAGTGTTTCACCTTTTTTTAAAATATACATACTACGATTTCTATCCACAAAATAAGCATTATCTTTTTCATCATTTATTATTACGTTGTCCATAGTTGTTATATTAATATTACTAATATTCCCATTTTCTATCTCTTTAATTTTTGTTGCTGTTGTTTCCCCTACCTTTAAAGTATAAAGACCATTCTTATCGGTTTTAAAATAAATGTTGTTTTTTTTACATTCAATTTCTATTGTATATGCAGAATCATTTTCTATCCCTTTAATTTTTGTTGCTGTTGTTTCCCCTTCTTTTAAAATATATACACCATTTTGTGTTCCAAAATAAACACTATTATTTTTATCAATTTTAATAGAATAAACAGCATAATTTATGTTATTAATTTTTATTGGTGTATCTGAACCTTGTTTTAAAACAAACACACTATCATTTGCCTCAAAATAAACATTTTTATTTTTATCAATTTCTATTGTATTAGCATAAATATTTTCTATCCCTTTAATTTTTTTTGCTATTGTTTCTCCTTCTTTTAAAACATAAATATTATTATCTGATATAAAATAAATGTCATTGTTTTGTTCGTTATGTTTAATTTTTTTTATATTATCATTTATATTTTTTATATTTTCTACTTTATATGAATATTTTTCTTGTTGTGGTTTATTACAAGCATTTAAACTTGTTGTGCTTGCTGTGCTTAAACTTATTGATCCTAAAATAATTAATAATTTTTTCATTTTTGTTTCCTCTTTTAATTTTATTATTTTTAGTTCCATTTATAAGATTTATCTTTTTCGGTTCATTGTAAAAAATGATAAATACTTAAATTAGTAACTTGTTTACAAACATCAATAAAATTATTTAAAATTTTAATATTTTTATGTATATTTTATTTTATTCCCTTTTTTATTATTGTAATTTTTTTTTACAAGTTGGATAAGTTCCAATAAGTTGGACCATATTTATGTGGACTTTTAAATAAAATATAATTACGCGTCTTTTCATGTACGATGAACCGGAAAAATTTATTGTGAGATTGTTTTTTTTATTTTTCATAAAGTGTTGTATTTGGTTTACAATATACAATTTAAATTAAAATATTTTAAAAATAAGTTTTTTCTATATCCTATCAAGGAAAACCTCCTTGCCCCGGCCAATTTTGGTGCTGTTTTTTAAATTGCTTTTTCCGTAATTTACGACTAGTAGTCATATTAGGCGGTAAGGTAATATTTAGTTTTTGCAATAAGAAATTAAATGAAAATTCAACTTCACTAATTTTTACAATTTTAATACGTTTTTTTAAGGCGTACTGCGTTACATAATATAAATGTAATGGCGAATTTAAAACAAAATTTAATGAATTATTTGAACTATCATACCAGTTTTGAACACGGTTGGCATTAAAAAATCGAATCATTTCTTGGGGATTATTTGTAACAATATAATAACTATTTTTAATATTAAAAGTATCTAATTGCCCTGTATAAATTTGTGTTCCACTCATTACCATCGTAAATTCATCAATATAGTCTTTAATTTCATCTAATAAGTGAGAAGAAAAAAAGACTGTTTTACCATATAATGTTAACTTTTTTAAATAAAAAATAATTTTTTTTCGATTATTAATATCTAATCCGGCTTCTGGTTCATCTAAAATTAAAATTTCTGGATCATGAATAATTCCTTGAATAATCATAACCCTTTTTTTCATTCCCGATGAAAAGGAATTAACATCCTTATCACGGTGTTCTCAAATTTCTAATGATTTCATTAAGTATTCAATACGGTCGCGAAGATATTTTCCGCGTAAACCATTGGTTTTTCCTAAATACTTTAAAAAATTATAAGAACTAATATTTTCGGGAAAAGTAACAAACTCTGGTACATATCCAATCATTTTTTTCATACTAATTTTTGTTGATTTTTTACCAAAAACTATAATTTCCCCTTTAAAACCCTTTAAACCACCAATTAAAGATTTAATAAAAACCGTTTTTCCACTTCCTGACGACCCTAAAATAGCATGTAATTTCCCTGGGCCAACATTAAAATTAAAAGGACCAATAATACTATTTTTAAATTTTTTACTAAAATTACACGCAGCAATGGCAACATCACTAAGCACTAATACATTATTATTCATCTTTTAATATCTCCTTTGTCATCATATCATTTAAGTAATATTTTTTCGGCGTAAAATTAGGTAAGAATTAATTAAAAATAAACCAGATATCCCTAAATAAATATATAATAATAAATTAATATTTAATAATGGTGGTGGATAAAGATTAACTTTTTTATCTGTTATGTCCAACAATATTGAGAAATCTTGATAGCTCATTAAATAATTGTTTTGAACAGTAAAATCAATATTGCTTCGTTCAATTGGAGTAAATCAAAACGGAACATAAGATAATAAACTTGTTCAAATTTGATTTCAATGTTCAATAATATTCAATTTAGAAATTAAACTATAAGTTTTCATTAAATCATTATATTTTTGTCAGGCGTTATTTGTTTTTAATGGTATTAATTCAAGTAATTTATAATCCATTATTTTTTTTACAATATCAAGTTCAATTTCCCGTAAAACATAAAGCGTTTTAACGACAAAATCATTTTCATTATCAAAATCAAGATCATCTGAATTTTTAATTCCAAAATAAATAAAAATTCATTTTTGAAAATCATCACCATTATTATAAATTGATTCAATTGGTAAAACACCCATTCGATCAAATTCTGCTTTAAAGACCGATACCGGATTAAATGAATTTGATTCTGATAATTTTCGGTCAACAGTTACTATCTTTGGATCATTATTTTTTGATGATAGATTATAATATGATTTATCTAAATTAAAATAAAATAAAGAAGTCCCATTAAAAGAATTTATTCTAAAATATGAAAATCATGTTATTTTTTTGCCAATGACATTAATAAAATCAAGTAGTTCTTTATGAATATTATTATGTGGGTCTAATTCGCTTGGTGCTTTAAAAAAGTAGTCAGTTGCAAAATGAACTTTCATTTTAAAATTTTGTGTTCCAACACTGCTAATAATTTGACTGACAGTACTATCTTTTCCACCATAATTATATTTTGTTGTTGAATCCCACTTTTGAAGACCATCAATTTCATATTCACTTTCTTTTGTTTTAATTAAATCAAGTGATTTATAAAACTCTAAACGTTGAATTCTTAACGTCGAATCATCTGTAATATTTTGATAATCAGCATTATCAAAAACTTTTTTTAAAACATCATAGTCATATTGACTATAAAAATTTCACATTTCATTAGTTAATTTATCATATTTAATTAATTTTTGTTCTAATTTTCTTTTAAAATTAATCGTATCTTTAATAATTTTAACGGGATAATTTTGCTTAACAATTGATTCGTTATCAAATGATAAATCGATGTTATTCGTTAAACTCACAATTAATGAATATGGTACCCCACCAACTAAAAACAAACTACAGAAAATAACAACAATTAATAAAACAATTTGTGAATTTAAAAAAGTTATCGCAAATAAAATACCATTTGAAGCAAAAAAAGATAATATTAAAGAATAAATAAATAACTTTAATAATAAATTTTGATAAACTTGGAAATATTCGGTGTCATGTTGTTTAAATAAACTTCCAATATAACCAGCACAGAAAGCGAACAAGACAATTACTACTAAAAAAAGAATGATTAAAACTCAAATCGAAATTAATTTTAATAAAAATAAAGCAAAACGGGAATATGGCTTTGAAATTAATAATAAATAAGTTCCATCTTCAAACTCTCGTCCAAAAATTTTAATAATTACTAACAAAACAAACAATAATAATAAAATGTTATTAAAAATAAATACAGCATACTGAAAATTTTTTAAAAATTCATTAACATCTTTTGAAGATAAAAAAAGAGTAACCGTAATTGCTCCAAATAAAACAATCGACAGTAAAAGTAACGCTCAGACTGACATTGAACGACGAATTTTAAAAATCGAAAAAGATATTATTGACCATCATGAATTTGATTTTCCCTTTTTTAACATTTTGTTTCCCATCTATTTTCCTTAAATTATTTATTTATATCTACTAAATTAATATAAGTATATTTTATCATTTTTTAATTTGTTTTACTAATATAATTAATTAATAATTAAATAAATTATTCTTCAGTAATATACAACATAACAGCAATAATTTTTTTATTATTTTTATTCTTTTATCTTTAATTGTGTTCATCCTCACCAATATTGTTTTGATTATTCTATTTATTATTTTTATTTCCAACAAATGCCTTATTAATTAAATTATAATATGTCGTTCGCCGATATATTTCATAGCCAATTGCCTCAACACCACTTGTCAACAATAAAACACCAATAATTTCCATAATCCAAATTCAATATTTAATTTTTGGTTTAACATTACTAATTTGAATAAGCTCATCATTTGAAATTGGAATCGCCAATGATGAAACTGTCATACTCTTATTCAGGGTTGGTTTATTATTTTTAATTAACATGTTTGAATTTATTTCTTCCTTCAAATTATCTTGTTGATTATTATCTCTTTGTGTTCCAAAGACAACTTCTTCAATGATCTCTTTTATAAAAAATTACTCCTCATGCATATACTTCAACAAAATTATCATTACATTTAACAAAGGCAATAACTTTTGAGGTAATTCGGTAATTTGATTTTTTCAATAATAATTAAAGAAATTTATGGTTATAAAATGATAACTTTATGAAATGGCGTTGTGTAGATACAAACGGCCAAATTTATATATTGTTAAATTATTCACCAAATAACACCTTTATTGAAAGGATTTATGAAAATATTGTTTATTTTGTGTAGGGAAAACATAGTTTAATCTGTTTTATGATAAAAGTTCTAAATTTAAAGATAATATCCGATCAATAATGCAAATAAATTTATGTTTTTTAATATAAAAATAAAAAAAAATAATTTTATAATAATTGTTTTTTGCTGGTTAATCGCACAGGACGCCTTACTGATTTATTCTTTCTTAGTATCAATTTTAGCAACAATATGTTTAATAATTCCTTTTGGCTCAACTACTGCTCCGCCCAAATATAAAAACTCTTTCCATAATCAAAGTATTACCATTCCAGTCCCTAATGCCGTAGCACCAATTATTAATAAAGATGGTCTTTTTTTGTGTAAAATAAGAGGGTCATATTTTTTACTAAATTTAAAGGCAATTGTATTAACACATTATGGTAATAGATTAATTATTCTTTCTGAACCATCTTTATTAATAATTGGTATTTTTTTTATGAACCATATAGTTGGAACCATATAATATGTTGTTCTTTCAATAGTTTTCATTGCCCCACTTGTTCTGATTACACTATTTATTTGGTCATTTGTTCAAAGTTGTAGTTGTAATTTATCATGCGGAATGCCACGAATAAAATCAGCTGAACCTAATACAACTGTTTCTGATGGGGTAAAGCCATTTTCATATATTTTTGTAAAAAATCCCCCACACACACATTTTGTGCTTTTGTGGTATTTACAGTTTTATAAATAAATTTTATTAATATTTTGAATAAGTAGTTGAAATTATGCAAACAAAGCAATATTTTATTTTCCGGTCGTTATTGAAAAAGTATGATAAAGATAATATTATTAATACTGTCAATAAGATTGCAAAAGATATTGAAATTAAAAAGGAAATAATAAATTATCCGTTAATAAATTTACGCGGGATAATTTATTCAATAATGTTTTTTTAAAAGGAGAAAAACGACAACGAGCAGAGCAAATTTGCAAATTTAAATTTTTTAATTTATTGAAAGGAATTATATCACACCAGTATGATTAACATGAATATTTAGTATTTTGATTTTGTTAGGAATTTTTGCATGAATTGGTTTATCAATTTATCAAAAAATTCGCCAAATTAAAGCAAATAAAAAAAATTAAATAAAGAGGATAAGAAATAATGTTAAGTATGTATTTAACAACAACGGTTAATTTTCTAGATGCAGATAATCCTAATATTTCAGGTGGAATGGATTCCATTGAAGTGTATATTAAGACAATCTATGATGAAAGTTAAAGATGCTGTTTATACTGTACTACCACAATTAATAACCTTTTTGGTGATGTGTGAATTATTTTAATTCCATTTGGTATTTTTGTTGTTGTTAAGATATTAAATTTTTCCGTGTTATGGTTAAAGGATTTTAGTGGTAAAAAACTAAGGCACACTAATTTATTTATATTTTATTAATTTATTTTATATAACTATTACTTTAAACTTAATAATATTTTTCGTTGTGCAAATTTTTACTATTTTATATATTTAACAATGTTTATTAAGGAGTTGATAAAATTGAGTAATTTTGTTAAGAAAAATAAAAATGTAGAAAATTATTTTATTTGTAAAGAGTTGATGGTTTTTGAAACAGAAAAAGCAAATTTTATAAATTTACCCAATCATAATCATCATATTGGTTTTTGATTGAGTAATAAATTTATTTATCCTAGTGAAAAACATTCGGACAAGTAGCGATTGGTTTAATTTATGATAATTCTTATTATATTGTAAGATATGATGAAAATTTTAAACAACATACTTGAATTTTTTTAACTGGAACATAATTAATTAATTTGTATAATAAATATAAACAAAATTATTTTAATCGTATGCATAAAACATTATTTTCAAATAAACCTAAAAAAGTAAAGATAAATAGCAATAATAATTTAACAAATTTAAGTTATTAAAAAGTACAACAATTAATTAATGACTTAGAAAGTTTAAATTTAATGAGCTTATATGATTGTTTAGTTAAATTTGTTAGTTATATTATTGGTTCAAATGCTCCTGAATTTTTATATATTTTATCATTTATATTATTTATAGTTTTATTTTTTGGAATATTTTTTAAACTTATTAAAAAAATGTGAAGTTTTTAAATATGCAAAATGATTGAGAAAAATTAAAAGAGTTTTTTTATTCATTTTTTTGTTTATAAATAAAACGAATGTTGAAAATATTACAGCTTTAAATTTAACACAAAATGAATATTTAACTATAATGGTTGATGTTTAAATTGTAATTTTTTTTAAATTGGTTTTTACTGTGAATGATTTTTAAAATAGTTAAGTATTTTAAGTAATAAAAAAATCTTATATTTTTCTTAAAAAATTATTGTTATATTAGTGGTTAAATGATTTTTTTTAGTTTAATTGATTTATTAAATTTGGATAATTTAATTAAATTATAGTGGTTTAGTATTTTGATTATTATTTGCTTTGCAATGTGTTTATTTTGTGTGATGAGTATGGAAAAACATATTTTATCAGTTAAATGCTTTTCAGTTAGTTAATTTTGTTTGAGATAATCCATTATCGGTAATTATTGGTAAATTATGAACGGGAAAAACTTTATTTTTAACTTATTTATAATAAACCATGAAATTATTAACAGATAAAATTTATAGTAATTATCTGTTATAAAATGATAAAGTTAAAATTTTAACGTTTAAAAATTTATATTTTACTGATCAAACAAAACCAGTTCCCATATGATGGTTAGTATTATTTTATTTAATGAAAGTTATTTATATATTGATGGAACTAGCCCCAACGATTAGAAAAAAATCATAGTGGTAATATACCGTGAGTTGTTTTAGCAAGACATTTTGGTAATAGTGCTTTGTTTACTGCTCAGCGTGATGATATGATTTGAAATAATATACGACAATTAGCAAGTGGTATTATTATTTCAATTTCATTGAAAAAACCGATTGCTAAAAAAGGATTGAATTTTTTTAATCGTTTCTTTATTATGCGAATTGGTATTTTCCAAGATATTACGGATTATGAAATTTGAAAAACAAAATCAGTAGAAAAAACAACAGAAGGTAAATGAGCAAAACACAAATCAGATATTTGATTAGGAATTAGGTTTTTAAAAATAATTATTCCATTAAAATTTGTTAAAAAATATGATAGTTAATAATTAAAGTTTGTTCTTGATTTAAAAAATTATGAAATAGTTAATTATAAATAATATTACTGTTCAGAAATTACTAAATTAAGCGTTAAAGATCGTTTAGATTTGCTTGATATTGATATTTTGAAAAAGAATTTAAAACTTAAAAAAGAAAAAAGGAAGTGGTAAAAATGATTAATTTATTATCAAAAAGTAGTAATTGATATAAAATTTTTAGTTTTATTTTTGGTGTTTTTTGTTTATTTTTGATGTAATTTGAAATATAAAATTACCAATGACAAATATGACAATTGCTTATTTTATTATCTTTTTTATGATTGTTAAGTTATCTATTTATGCAATTCATGGAACAAGAACTCAATACAATTAATTAGGTTAAACAGTACAAAGTGATTTATCAAATATTTATTATGAGAATGCTCATGGGGTTTAAAACACTAAACAAGGTATACAAAAACACATTAAAAAACATAAACAGTTTAAAATTAATTGTAATAAATAACAATTATCGAGTTTAACAAAACAAGCAAAAAAAACAAGAGAACAAAGATATCGGAGAGTGAATAAATAATTATTAGATTAGTTTTATTAGTTGCAGCGATGACTATTTTTTGTACTGATTTTATTACTGTGATTATTAATCAATTAACATCAGCAAAAAATATTATTATGGATTTATATAACTAAGATACTTTTTTACTTTTTTTATTTGTAAAATGGCAATTTTATTTAGTCATCATTTAATGTTAACAATATCAAATTTATATATAGTTGGGTTTATTGTTTCAAAAACATTGTATAGTTAGTAGTTGAAATTATGGATAATAAAAATTAAAGGAAAAAAAATAGTTTATTTATTTTTTGGATTGATTTAATTTTGTATCTTATTACAAGTTTTTCATTAACCTTTGTATTTATATTAGATACAGTTTCAACTATTGATGAATTAAAAGAGAAATATGCTGGTATAAATGGTTATATAATTTATGTTTTATGATTTGATATATTATGATATATTTTAATAATTCATTATTTTTATGGTTATTTGTTTAATCAAATTATCAAATTAATAAAAGAAAATAAAAAAATAAGGTGGTAAAGAATAATGTGTAAGTCATTATTCTTTATTTTCAGTAGTAATTTTAGGTTTTTTGGGTTTAATTATTCCTTTTATTACTTTAACAGCATTAAAACTGTTAGATCAACAAACTTATACTGTTAATCAACAAAAAAAAATAGGAATAAGTTAAACTGATTTTCTTAATACAATGTTTTTACGCAGTAGTTTTTTGAAAATTAGTCGAAGACAAATTATTTTATTAATCCTACTTTAAAAATATCTCAATCATTAACTTATAATGATAAATGATATATTGTAATTGTAAAAAAACAAAATGATAATTTTTATATTATAAAATTTAATTTTTCAAATAAATCAATTTGAGATAATAGTAGATTTCCTTATCATGTTGTTAATGGGATATTATATGATATCTTTTTAAATCATATTATTGTTGAAATGTAGTAAAAACGAACCTGAAACGCCAAAAATAGATACTAATGACAAATCCCATTTTTGGGACTGATAACGAGTATCAAAATGTTCGTTCTTTTTTATTAAAGTATATTAATATTATTGTGCAGGAAAATATTATAGTTAAGCAAGGTGGAAATCCAAACTATGATAATCTAAATTTGAGTAATCAAAGAATAATTTTTAATTTTGAAATTATTAATAATTTAGATAAATCTAGTACTGATATTAATTTAACTAGAAAATCAATGGTCGCATAAATTATTTTGTGGTTTTAAATTAATACCTTATAAATCGTGAAATAATATACCATTTACTTAATTAGATTATATTACTTTTAATTTTGTTGTCAATATATTTTTGTATTTTTTAAAATTTTTCATAATATTAGATATTGTCATTAAACTAATTTTTAAATGTTCCATAGTATCTAAAATATCCTTATATATTTTTTCTCAGTAATAAATGATAATATTTTTTCTTTAACATCATTAGTTACTCTTTTTCATTTTTCAATTCCAACAATTAAATCTAAAAGAAAAACATATTCTTCTTTACCTATTTCTGGATTAATTTTAAAATATCTTCTTCTTTTAAAGTTATTTCTCCTTTTAAAATTATTACTGTTATTTCAATTTTGTTTTTTACTTTATATTATTTTAAACTTTTATCATTCTTATAATTTTTAAAAATTAATTTATTATAATTTTTTAAATTTTGTTTAATCAAATCGATACTTTGTTTATCTAATAAGATATTAGAGTTGTTAAAAAAGTTTTCATCAATATTTATCATTTTTTACCCTTTTTTCCATATTTTAGGACTTTATTATAAAAAATAATAAAAATGCAAAAAAAGATAGTAATTTTTATTTATTATGTTACAATTTAATTGTTAATTATTAGCAAATTAATTTAACTGAAAAAAGTAAAGTAATTTACTTTTTTTATTTTGATGTAAAATGTAATTAATATAAAAAAACCGCTATGGTTATTTTATATATTTCTATTTACCCTTTTATTTAATCATATTAAATCATACTTATTAAATAATAAGTAACTTTAATATGCAAAAAGGAGTAAAAATGAAATAATTTAATCCAAAAACAGCAAGTTTACGAACATTTGATCGTAAAATAGAGCAGTTTTGACGTGATAAATTACTTATATAATATTTTTTTATTTATATACTTTGAATGATTTAACCAATAAATTCAACCTTTCTCGCAAGTTAAGATATGATATTTACGCGAGTTAGAATATAATTTCTTTTATTTGAAAAACAAGTTGATAAAATAGAAAGTGAACTTATTAAACGGATGGTTAAACTTCAGAAGATACTAGGTTATATTAATAGCGTCGCATTTAATCATAAGTATTCACTGCAATAAAAACAATCGGAACAAGAATTAAACTTAAATAATCAATAGCCAATAATTATTAATTTACAAACGAATATCAGAGATATTAAAAAAGAAAGTGATAATAATGCTTAATAATTTTACTTATTTGTTAGAAACTCTTTATTGGTTATTACAAAATAGTAGTATTGGCAATAAATATCGCATTTACCAAGAAATATGAATTAGTTAATTAAATTAATCAAATCGGTACACAACGTAGTGGTTAGACTATATCAAATATTAAAATGTTTGGTTGAATTATTAAAAATTAATTTATTAATTAAAGAACCAATTTGTATAATCGCTAGTGTGTATCGGAGTAAACCTTTAAAAGGTAGTATATTTCAAAATATATGAAATACGTTGGATGAAAATAATATACCTTATACTATTAATTTATCAAAATTTATTTTTACTTTATCAAATGATAGCAAAATATATTGTAAAAATTTGCATTCACCAAGTCGAAAATAAAAATTAAAAGCATTTGTTGATTTGAATAAATATAAATTAGTTATTGATTGAAGAAAAGAATGTGACCAATTTCAAAAAAAGATTTAAGTGATTTAGATTTTGTTATTAGTGGTTATAAAAATAAAATAACAATTAATACATGTAATCCTGAAAGTTTAAAACGATATATTGTTGGTTATTGTAATGAATTATTATCTTTTAATGAAGAAATAATTTATAGTAAATATGAAAAAATTAAATATATTAAAAAATAAAATATGAAAATTATTATTCATTATTCTAGTTGAAAACTTAATTATTAATTACCATAAGATAAAGTTAATGATCGATTAAGATTGTAACAATTGGATATTGAAAGAACAAAAGTGTGGAGTTGAGAATTGCCAGAGACAAACACTAGTTGATCAATCTTTGCAAGACATATTTATATTATGCAAGTAACCGATATTATTCAACCAACGAAATTATTGGGTGGTGTTGATATTGCTAATGCTAATAATCCAAAAAAAATATACAACATCAGCAATTTTTTGATTGCCTAATTGTAAAGTTAAGTGCAACTAAATTATTTTTCTAACCAAATATTCGATTGGTGAAAGATAATTTAGTATTTTTCTTGGTCTATGGTTTAAAGACAATATAAATTTATGAACTGCATTTTTCGTGGTATTTGAAAAATTAAATTTTTTAGGAAATTTTTCTCTAATTAACCCATTAGTATTTTCATTAGTACCTCTTTGTCAGGGTGAATATGCATTAGCAAAATAAATTTTCACATTTAAATTTTTTCAAGTTGTTGTCAATTAGCAAATTCTTTACCTCTATCAAATGTTATAGTTTTAACAAGATTATTTGGAAGAATTGATAAATAATGGCTAATGTTTTCGTTAATAACTTTAGTAGTTCTATTTTCAACTAACATTGCTAAAGTAAATCTTGATGTTCTTTCAACTAAAGTTATTAAACATGATTTACTTTTACCTCGCGATGATACTATAGTATCACCCTCTCAATGGCCAACAGTTATGCGATTATTAACATTAACATTTCGTTCTTTAATTGATTTACCATTAAATTTACCGCGATTTTCTTAAGATTTTCGTTTCTTACCTTTTCTTCTTAAATTTTTATTAGTAACCTTTTCAAGTAATCCAGAATAAATTCAATTGTAAATTGTTTTAAAACTAATAATTCATTCTTTATGAAAATTTTTAATTCTTCCATAAATTTGTTCAGGCGATCAACCTAATAATAATTTTTGTTGTACATATTTTACTAATTCTCTATTTTTAAACTTATGAAAATAAACATGTGATTGTTTTCTATTTTCTGCTTTATTTTGTGCAATTAATGAAAAATAATGATTATTATCTTTATTTCTATTAACTTCTCGAATAATAGTACTAATACTTCGATTAAGATTTTTAGCTATTTCACTAATTTTTAATTTAAATTTCAATTGATTCTCAATATAAATTCTTTCATCTATGCCAAGATGTTTATATCCCATATAAAAAACTCCTTGCTTTAATTTTTCTAAAATAAACTTAGCATCATGAAATTTTTATATGAAATTTTTTGCAATTTTATTTACTTGCACTTACAAGTATAATTTAGCATTATATAATTCATTTGATAAAAAAGCTTATAAAGTAGCAGAATATATGCATTCAAATGCTACACAGCAATTTAAAATTGAATTATAACAAGTAAAAGATATTTTAGAATTTTATAACAATCAATTAAATCAATACTTTAAATTAATACAACAAGGAATATCAATAAATGTTGATGATAGTGCTTATTCAACATTATAAAGTTTAAATCAAAAGAAATATAATTACTCTTTTGGGCAATATATGACATTTAAACCAGTACAAAAACAAAAATTTAAAATAAGACATCGTATTGAAACATTTACAATGTTGATAAATACAAACCAATTAAAATGATTATGAGAAAAATGTTCTGTAAGTAAAACACAATATGAATTAATTAAATGATAAGATAAACCAAATGCCAGGGAAGAAAAAATGCTAGACTTATATGGTGATATATTTGATAGTGATTTTTATACTTTACATTTTGAATTAATATCAATGGTTAAACATAATAGTTCAGCAGATTATAAATTATAACAACAAAGGGATTAAATAACTTAATTAAAAAAGATATTCATGTAAATACATGATGAGCGTGTAATAAATGCAAAAGACCATATATATCTGTTTGCGGACAAGTTAAAAAAGACTTTGTCAATAATTAAAAAAAGATAATATCGCAATATGTAAATTAAATTTATATAACAAATATATTAAAAAATATCAAAAAATTAAAGTATGTGTACAAGTTTTATCAAATGAGCCAAATTTATTAACAGTAAATATTATTAATTATGCACTTATCTTAAAATTAAAGAAGAAAAATAACCATGAATAATACTTTCCTTATTTTATAAAACTTAAATGATATTAATAGTGTTTTAAAATTTTATAATTATGATTGAACAATTAATTTAGCAAATATTATTGCTAGCCATCAAACGCGATTAATAAATGGTAAAGATATTTTATTTAAGTTTCCATCGTAAAGACATTTTAGAAAAATTAAATTGATGATATGAAACTTATAAAATAAAAAAATTAGATAAAAATGAATTAACAGCAAGTTTAATGGATAAAACTATTTTTGGTTTATTAGAAAATAGTGATGGAAATATTGATTTATGAATCAACCATTTTAACTTCATATCACGCGTAAGTAAAATAAATGAAATTGAACAAGGTGCTGATATTTGATTAAATTATCATAAATCAGATAGTGACTTTATTTTAAATTTAATTTGTACCAAAGATAAAATAGTTATTAAATGTTGACCAAAAAATAACGAGGTAGTTGTTGGACAAAATAAAACACAAATCAAAGATGATGTTAAACTTGTTTTGGTTCGATAATTTAAAAATAAATTAGGTATAGTACCTTTCTGAGAAAAAATAAATGAACCTAATCCTTTATTTTTATTAACTTCAACTACATTAAACCCTTGATCTACTATGGCAAATTTTTATAAATTACAATTTGATTTAGAAGATAGTTTTAATATTAAATCGAAAGAAAAATGAGCATATAATACACGCATTGATATGGTCAATTAGATGATAGTTTACTTGCTACCTATAATATGGGAAATAAAAAAGTATATCAAAATATTTTTGATGATATTTTTATTAAATCAAGTCAAATGGCATCAGATGAGACATCATCACAATATTTATAAGTAGTAACAATATACACCAAAATTATAAACATATACCTAATACCAAAAATCCATTATTGAGCAAAATATATTTAGCATGTCATTTTTCTAGTCCATTTGACGATAAATCAGATGGTGATCAAAATAAAACCCAATCATTATTAACTTAAAAAAACAAAAGACTTAGAAAAACAAGCCTATTTACAAGCATACCGTAAGCAATATTATACTAAAATGTTTGATACTGTTTTAAAATATTATGGTTTATGAGATGGCACAGGCAGGCGAACGTCCTTATGGTTTTGATTTATTAGTGCTAGTTTAGTTAACCAAATGTGACAAAATTAATTAATTACTGCTAGATTAGATAATGGTACAATGGAACCAATAAGAGCCATAATTGAATATGACAACATCGATGAATTAGAAGCAACAAAATATTTTGAAAAAATAGAGGCATGACAAGAGAAAATGAAAACCAAAGAGATCGAACATAATAATAAATTAATGTAATATGATGAAATTGGTAATAATCAAAATTCCTTACAAGGTAGAGCAGAAGTTGAGGAGAATTAAAAAATTAGTATAATTAACCCACAGAGGTTATCGAATAATTAAGAAAACAGGACCACAATACTTTAATAGATATAAGAGAAAACATAAAAGATAATGGACATTGAAATGATATTTTCTTTTAATGTTTATAGTTCGTATATCCCCGATACTAAAACAAGTTGAAAACCTAATAACGCTAAACTAAGTAATTACGGTAGTTATTCACAAATATTTGATAATATGGAAAGTACGATTGTTTAATGACAAGATAGTTTAAAAATAGTATAAAAATATAAAGGTGAAGAAATTAATATCTTAACAATTGATGATTTTAAAAATCAACCAGTTAACTCAATTATGATCAAATAACAAAACACTTTTTGTTATAAAATTAAAAGATGAAAATAATAATGTTTATTGAAAATTAATTGATGGCGAAAACATCTATGATATTAATAGAATGTTATAATACTTAAATAAATATAAATTAAGTTATTTTATTAATAATGATAATAAAGCCAATAATTTTTACACAAAAAAAGTTAAAGTTGGTAAATATTGAGATGCTTATATTGTTGATGATAGAAATTTAGTTCAATTTAAAGAAGCTAAATTTGAACAAGTATTTACCAAGCGATCAACCGAAAAACAATACACTTTATTAAGTTTAGATGAAGATGCAAGTAAATTAAATATTAATGATTATTATAATTTTTATACTTGTATTTAATGACTGTGGTTTAAATATTGGTGGTGGTGATATTAATTATGCACCCCAAGATAGACAATGATTATATATATCAAATGTTATTATTAATTATTATTAACCTTATGATGGTAGTTTTTTATGACAAGAAATTACTTTTTCAAGTATTAATAACAAAATTAGTAATAGTAGTTTATCTGTATAAAAATTTATTAAAACATCAGGCGCCCCGGGGAAGGTTATTGTTTTTCTAAAATAACTTATAATGAAAAAATAAATAAAGGCATTGTTTAATTAGATGAGGTTTTATTTAAAGACCCTGGTGTTAGATCAATGACGGTTAAATTTTATGGTAATCCGATCTTTTTTGATATGCCAGTTATTGATCGACCAATTATTAAAGGTCAATTTAATCCAAAAGTAATGAATTATCGTGATTTATTAATGTATAACATGTATCCTTGTCCACCCAACAAAGTAAATATTTATGTTTCACCCAAAGTAAGTTTATATAACATTCAAGGGATTCAACTAATTATGATAACTGGTTATAAAGATTGAAAAACAGATATGGATAGTAAATATGATTTTTTAAATCAAAAAAATAGTTAAATTATTGTTATAACTGATAAAACAAATTCAACAGCAACAAATCCCACTGTTGGCACAACTATTCATACAGAAGATAAGGATTCTAAATTTTATTGATCAAAAGATTGAAAAATAACACCACCAAACAAAATAAAAACAAACGGGTATAGTTAACAATATTATTGGTACTCAAGCATCATTGTATTTTAGAAGAAAAGATGAATTTGATAATACGGTTGATCAAGTTCAAATTGAATATAATAAAATGGGTGCATGTAATGTTTGGGATATTTTAAATATGAATAATTTTATTAACCGTCAAATAACTGCATTACCTTTAAACTATAATCAAAAATTAGTATTTAATCCTTTTACAATAACCGGTGGAGTTGGTAAATTCTTAAAATTTATTTCATTTGGTATTCCTTGGGGTTGATTAATTAATCAAGATTAAAAAACTTGACCTAATTTTCAATGATTAAATGGGTTTTTTATGAGTGCTAATATTTATAGTTTTTATAATGATGCGTTTTGAGGTGATAATGTGAAAAATAAAGGTTATTTACCATTTGAAATATTTAGAGAACAAAGTAATATGATAAAGTTGGTGTTATTTTTGGAGCAAATGTCACTAGCTTAAATTTTACAACTTTATTAATCAATAAATTAGTAGGTACTGTTTTAACTAATGATGGTAAACCAACAAATAATATAGTTTATTAAACATATAATTTAAAACAATTAAACAAAAAAAACCGAGTTTATTTAATTAATTAACTAACCAAAAGTGGTAAATGCTCAAATACCAGTTGGTCGTAGTGAAAAAGATAATGATTGTGAATTATTACAAACACCTGATGGAACAAATTGTAGTTATATTATTGATATGTTTTAAATACAAGCATTATATAAAGATAATTTCAAAATTATCTTTTGTGCTTATAACCCATATACTAATAATGAAGAAGGTTATTTAAGATTATTGGTATGAAATTTTCGTGAAAAAACAAAAAGTACATTAAATAGTTATTTACGCGATATGACAACTAATTATAAAAATAGTTTATTTATTTTACCCCACAACTACAAAATATCAACATTTAATTACCCAAAATATGTATTAACACCAGTTCCGTGTAACTATAAACCATATACAAAAGATATTATAGATTGAAATAAACAAATTTCAATGTTATTTTCCACACTTTATCATAGTAACTGTGCTAAAATATCCAAACCTTATGATAAAGCCAGTCACAATTATTTTGATGAAAATATTACATATTATTAAAATTGTTAATTTTAAATTGATTTAAAACAAATTGATCCAACAATTCAAAGTATAGACAAATTTATTGGTTCTTATAATACAATATAAATAAGTAATTTAGGTAGTAATTTAAAAGTTTTATATAAAGGAATGGAAATTAAAGATATTTTATCTCCCCTTACTTCGGGTCCTAAATTTAGTAGAGCAGAGTTATACTGATTGATTCGGAACATTAAAGGATTACAAACAGTGGAAACAAGGGTGTTATGCAAATTAATAATATTAATTTTGATAATATACAATAGCTTTATACAATGATAATATAATAGTAAATGATATTTAAACATTTGCTACTGGATATACAAATGGTGTACCAACTGATAAAGATTATATAAATAAAATTAGAACTGCATATGAATGAGAGAACGTATTTTTTTATCTTTTTCTACAAGTAACAAAAATATAAAATAATGATAATAATAAAATTAAAGAAACATATTTACAAGATTATTATACTAATGATTTAAAATTAAAGATTAGGTTTTCAAAAAATGTTATTCCTAAATTTATGGGGGTCGAGGTTACGGAGATATTTATTACATGGGGACATCAGCATTTCCTACATCATAAAATTAAAATATAATATTTAGTACAAATAATGTAAAAATACACAATATTAGAAACACATCTAATTCTGCTATTAAAATTACAATTAATCCAATATAAAAATATAGGAACAATTAAGTTTATATATGTTATTTCCAATCAATAATTTTTCCAGTATCTTTGTTTATTGTTGGTATTTCTGATTTATTATCGCCATTTCAACGATAAATTACTTGATTTACATAAAACCTCCACCAAATGCTATGTAATTATTTTCTGTTACAACAGCAAAAGATATTTTTTCTTTATCAATAGCAAATATATTTGCATTTTTATATTTAAAAAAGTAAATAATAGCATATAATTTATGAATTTTTTTATTAAATTCATTTTTATATTAATTTTTATTAACTAAGGATCAGTTATTATTTTCTGATGGTTTTGTTAACATTGGTGTTGATTGTTATTTCTAATCATAATAATATTTATATTTATTATTATCATTTTGACAACTAACTAAACTTGTTGTACTTGTTGTTCCGATTAAAGTGATTGTTACTAAAAGACTTAATATCTTTTTCATATTTATCCTTTTTTTATATAGTTGTGTTTGTTAATTTAATTAAAAATGAAAATAAAATTTGTTTATTTTCATTTATTTATAGTTTAATAAACTTTATTTAATTTACTTATTACTATTAAATTAATTATTTCTAATATCAATATTAATTTTTGTTTCATATGAATTTTGTGTTTTTTCAATATTTTCTATTGTTTTATTTATATTTTTTAAAAATTGATCTTGATCTAATGAAACATACTTCACGGGGAGTTTTTCAAATTCATTTTTATAATTTAATAATTCTGTTTTAAATTGATTAATTTCATTTTTTTTCATTTAAATCTTTTTTAAAATTATTTATGTTTTCATTACAAAAATCAAAATATTTATATATTTTCCCGTCTACTGTACCAAAATATAACTTATTATTAAGTTCAATACCATTAGATGGTAAACCAACATTTTCATTGTTCATAATAATTTTTTGATATCCTGATATATAATCAGTACTCATAAACATTACCATCAGTTGAAGCAAAGTATACTTTATTGTTAAATGTTAATCCTCTTAAATGAGATTGACCTTTTATATTTATAACTGTTTTTTATAATTTGCTATTGGATCTATTTCGTGAACTTTACTATCAGATACAAAATATAATTTATTATTTAATACAGCGTCATCAGATCATATATCACTCTTATTCCCTATTTTAATAACAAATCTATTTTGTTTTGTTTGTGGATTATATTTATATATATATATTGCCTTCATTATTTGAACAAAAATATATTTTATTATTTAACACTAGTAAAAGGTTCGGATTTTATCTAAGTTTTGAATTATTTTTTGTTGTCCTGTTGAAGTGTCATATTCATAAACATTACTATCATTTGAACTAAAATATAATTTATTATTTAAAGCCACGCCAGAAGTACGAAAAATACTATTTGCGTTTATAATTATTTTTTTGTTGTTCTGTAACAGAATAATATTCATAAACTTTTTATCGTGAGATCCAAAATTATATTTACAATAAATAAAAGTCCTTGTGAATGAGAAACATTAGTAATATTTATAGCTGCTTTTTTGATTTTTTTGTTTGATCTACTTCATAAACTTTTTTGATTATTTAATGAATTTGCTCCTGATGCAATATATTATTTTATTATTAAAAATAATGCCTGTGGATCAATTTTGTATGCCGAATCCAATTTTTATAACTAATTTGTTTTGTTCTATTTGTTAATAATATTCATACATTTTTCCATTTATTGTAGTAAAGTATATATTCTTATTTAATACAATAAGAGAAATAATTTGATATTTATCACCTATATCATTTGAATCAACAATTATTTTTTTATAATTAATTTTTTATCTTTTACTTATTTTTAAATTTTTTAAATTATTTACAAGTAAATAGTTAATATCATTTAATTTTTCTTCTTTTTGATAAGGACTAGCAGCAATTGTTGTTAGTATTAAAGTTCCACTAATAGTTAATAAACCTAATAAACTAAGTAACTTTTTCATACTTGTTTTTCTCCTTTTCTTTTATCTTGAAACTTTTTATATATATCTACTCACAGTAAATATATATAAAAGCAAAATTAGGAATTATTTAAAAAACTTTATCTTTAAAAATGCAATTAATTAGTGATTTTAAGCGATAAATTAGCAATAAAATATACTAAGTTTTGTATATAAATACAAAAAATATATTTTATTTATAAAATAAGAGTGTAAAATAAAGGTAATGGTTTAATCTTTTTCCGTAAAAAAGATTTTACGCCGACTTGTTAATCGAACAAGGATAAAAAAGAGGAGTTTATAAAATGGCACTTACAAAAGAGCAATTAATAGAACAAATTTTAAGTGAAGAGATTACAGAAAATATCTTAAATCAGTTTAATAATGAAGCAAAGCAAATTAGAGAAAGTGTGCAAAAACGCGAAGATATTATATCAAAAGAAGATTTTTTTAACTCATCTAACGAATTAGATTAGTTAAAAGCTTTTAAGGATGTTCTATCTAATAAAATTGAAGATATTAAAACTAATTTAGATAAAGTTAATGGTAGTTCTTTAACTGCAAAAATGTAAACTTTAAAATAATTAAAACCTGATTTGTTTGCGCAAGAACAACCATCAGTTTAATCAACTAATTTAATTAAAAATATGATTGAAAAATCGGTTTAAAATAAGAATGATTAAATTGAAATTATTAAAGAAAAAGGAGCATATACTTCGGAAGATATTAAAAAATTAACTGATTATAAACTTAAAAACCTTAGATAAATAAGGAGTGAATATTATGGCAACAATTAATTTGCCACAAATACCTTTTGCGTTAGAGGGTAATACAACAGATCAAAAAGCGTATGTTGATATGGTTAATGCTTTATTGCGTGGACTTTATATAATGAATATGCAAGTATTATGCAGTATGCAACAGCAACAGCCGAACAAGTTGCTTGATTACCAAATGCTGGACAAGCATTATATAATTTAACTAATCGTGTAGTATGACAAAATGATTATGCATTACCAAATGGTGGGGCAACTCAAACGATGGGATTAACAAGAATTCCAGTTCCTATTGATAAGAGATTTAATTTAAAATTAATGAATGAGGCTTTTGACTTGGCATTAATAGAACAAAATATTAAAAATGGTGTTATTGCTAACGCTATTGCTAGTATTGTACAGAATAAATTTGTTAATTTAGAATGTGAATTAATTCAGGGGATTTATGATTATTGTTTAGCAGATGGTCAATATGAAGTAATTCCATTTCGTGGTTATACAGCTGAAAATGCCGATGATGTAAATAAAGCATTCTTTACATTAAATGAAACTTTGATTGAATTAACAAATCAAATTAGTAATCTATATTTTGGTTTGCCAACTGATAAAATGTTTATGGTTTTAGGGCGAAGAGCTTATTTAGGGTTAACACCTGCTTATTTAAAAGTAATTGGTTCACAAGCCCAATTAAAAGCAATGGTTAATGGTGAATTATATGAAAATACCGCAATGGGTATTCCTATATCGAAAAGTTTTCATTTAGAAAAAACATATACAAAAGGACAAGTTAACCGAGATAAAGGTTATAATTTTACTAATGTAAATGGTTTAATTATTAATAAACAAGTATGAGCATATCCAATTAATATGGATACTATTCAACAAGTTTTAGATAATGATACTGCTAACCCTAAATGAATTGGTAAAGTGCAATATGCAACACCAACTATTTTATATCCAAAAATATGTAAAATTATTTTAGAAAAAGCACCAACACAAGATGAAATTAATCAAGCAATTAATAACTTAAATAAAAATTATCATGTATCTATTGGATTATATTAGAACAATAATTACATAACCTAATTTAGGAAAAATTACAATGTCAGGAGATACTTATAATGTTTCCGAATTAGAAACAGCAATTAAATCAAAAAAATCATAGTTATCAAAATGGAGATTTTACATTTTATAATATAAAATTTGATAGTGCATTAGCAATTGCTAATGCAAATAAATATAGTGGAACAGTTAAATTAAGTTATTAAAAATAATTAATTATGAATTTATTAAAATTACGAGTTTTAACTTTATTAGTATCTAATTTAGAAAATAAACCTTTAATAAGTAAATTTGTAAATTTAATTAATAGCGTTAATCAAGTTAAAAATAAAGTATTAAAGTCAATTTATTATATTACTGATAAATATAATAAAATTACAAATAAAATTGAAGATATTTATAAATGATTAAATCCAATTTACTTATTTAGATTTAATTAAAAAAGTTCATAAAAAAGAAATACAATAAATATTAAATCAATTAGAAAAAGATAATAATATTAAAAATAGAGAACAATTTAAAAATGAAAATTATCTAAATACTAATTGACAATCTTTAAATAGTAGTTAATTTGATAGTGGTATGTTTAATATAACAAATAAATTAACTTTAACAGGTAATTTAACTATTTTAATATATACAAAAACAGTAAAACATCCAAAATTTTATGGTCCATATGTTTATCCTGGTATTCCAGTTGAAATTTGAAAATTATTAAGTAATGCTGTATCTAATGCAGGGACTTTATTTTGGCGTTATTTATTAAGAAAATGATTGCCTAGTCATTTAATAAATTATATTAAAAAAAAAACGATTACCACAAGAATTAAAAGAAAAATACTCAAAAGGAAATATTAAATTAACATTACCAACAATTCAAAAATTACAACAAATTAAAAAATTTATTAATAATTTAAAGATTAAGCATTTTAATTTTGATTTTGCTGGTGAAATTAATAATAAAAAATGATATCGAGAGCGAAAAAAGTGATGTTAAAAACATTAAGAATTTATATAAAACACTAGTTAAAAGTATGTTTTATAAAAATAATCAGGCTATTTAAAAAATAAAAAAAACACAAAGAAATATTAATAGTTATAAACCATCTAATTTAAGAAATAAATATCGTAATCAATTAAGGGGTGTTTTGTATGGAAAATAATTTAAGTAATTTGTTATTTATAACAGTTGAAGATGTAAAAGAAAGTAAACTTTGACAACCTATTAATGACTGTAAGCAATCTGCTTATAACGATAATTTAATTTATAATGCTATTTTAAAAACTAGTTTATGAATGGATAGATTATTAGGTGGCACAATTTCAGATAAAATAAATAAAAAAGATTTATTCCCGTGATTAAAAAAAGATAATAATGGAATAATTGAATATGATAAATGATTAAGTTATATTCAATCTGCCTGTTTATTAGCAGTTATGAATTGATATTTACCAAAAGGAGTTAATGATTTAATTGATAGTGCATCATTTCCACAAGGTGGGGTTGCTTATTTACAAACTAATGACCCGAAGCAAATAAAAATATTACTTGTGATGTTAAAAATTCTTTAAAATTAACTGGTGAAATAATTGATATTATATCTAGTAAAAACAGTATCTAGACCCTATAATTATAGTTTAGATAATTAAACTCATCCATGATAAGAATAATATAAACATATTAGTAAAAAACTTTTTATCCAAAATTATTATTTTGATTAAAAGAATTATTACAAACAGATAATTCAATAAATATAAATTATCCTATTATTAATGATTTTTTTAAAATTAATTATAATGAGTATATTAAATTAATATAAATGATTAAGAAATTGTTGACAATAGTGATTTAGATAATACAAGGTTTGATTATGAAATACAAAATTGAGATAAAGAAAATTATAAATACAATATTTGAATTAGAACAAGTATGCAAAATAATTATTATTTATCAACGTACAAAAATTTTAAGGGAAAAATAACTGTTGGATCATTTGATTTAGAAAATAAATTTTCTCATCGTGTAGAATTATAAGATGATAGAATTATTGCTATATGTGCCGGTGGGACAGATGGAACGATTACTGATTTACACATTGAAAGAAAAAAATAAATCAGAAAAGATTTTAATTAATTAAACAAGATAAAACAACTTTATTATAAAGGGTGCTTTACTTTGAAATTGATTTAAAAAATACCCTATTTTAACTTATAATTAATTTAACTCATAAAGATATTAGAGAATGGGAAAGAAAATATAAAATTAGTAGTTGAGTAGTTAGTTTTTATACATTAATGTTTTTAACATTAAATTGTTGATTGGAATATGAGGTGATTGATGATACAATTAAAGATCATATTAATTGGTATAATTATGGTTAATATTGAGGTAATGGCATCGCTATGTTATTAACACCCTTATTTATTATTCATGGAATTCATGGTGTATTTGTTGTTAGTAGTAAGCCAAAAGTAGATATAAAAATCGATATTCCACGATTAAAAGTTTATAAAATTGGATTAGTATTTACAATTTTACCTTTCATTACTTTAATAATTTCTTTAATTATTATTTGAATTGATAAATCAAAATGAAAAAGACCATTTAAGACATTGTTTAGATTGTTGGATTAATCTGGTGTGTTATTCAATCAAGAATAGTAAAACAATAAAATAATTTAGATGGTATAACATAAGAAATATTTAAAAATACACAAAATTAAAACATTAAAAAACAAAAGCAAGAAAATAACCAAGAAATAAATATAAAAAATAACTCTTAAAATAATACTTACTTATAGTAAGGTTAATTAAATATAAAAAATAACTATAATTTTGTTCTGAAAGAATGAATGGCCACTATTTTAGTAAAGATAAGAAAGGAAATATAAAAAATAAATGAAATTAAGTAATGAATTAGTAATTACTTTACTTGTGTTAGCGGGTGCAGTAGGAATGGGTAGTCTTGATATTATAGGGGGGTTATCTGCTAAAAAATAAAAAATAACCTTAATTGGTTATTTTTTATTTTTATTTGCTGTGACTTATATAAAAATTAATAAGATATTCTATTCGTTGCGAATAAGTATTAAAATTTAATTTATTTCAAGCTTTTTCTTCATTTTAATTTAAGTAAACATTAATATTTCGAATTTTGCAAGAATAATATTTTCCTGTTTTTTGATTATATGAATGTTTCATAATATTAACCCTCATAATTAACAATAATAATGGTATCTCATAAATGATTACTTATTTTATCATTATTATATTTTCAACCCTTATCATATTGATAAGTTAAATTAACATCTTTTTAATATTTTTATATACAACTATCATTATATTTACTTAAATTTTTCATATTTTTAACAATTGATTTGTTATGTTTTGGTGATATTCAATTAATGTTGCGTACTTTTTTGTATTGTATTTAACTGTTTCAATTACTTTTAATAAATCATCTCTATCTTTTGAGCCATTATCGTTTGTATATAAACAATTCTATATAAAAATTAAATATTTATATTTTATGATTATTTGTCAATATTTTCCTAAATAGTTTTTCATTTTTTAAATAATTTATAATAAATTTAGAATGTTATTTTCAATCTTTACTATTAAATTATTTTTTATCTAAAATATATTATTTTCAAAAACAACAATAGTGGTAGTACCGGTTCCTGACGGGTCAATACCTATTTTTTTCAAGTTGTTCAACCTTCATCACTGTTATTATTAACTGCTGGTACTACATTTGATATATCATCTTTTTTAATTATATTATCGTTTGTGTCCGCTATTTCAGTATAAGATGGGGAGATTATATTATTATTTGATAGAGGTTAATCGCTCATCTGCCCCCGATTTTTGGCGATATTACTATCGTTATCAATATAAATCTTTTCATCATCATTAATTGTAATAACTGCTTGGTCTGATTTATATGTTTGTTGTAATTCGATTGACATAATACATTATTTTCTTAACAATGATGTTAACACTTGTTTTAAGTGCCATTTTATCAAAACTAGCAATATAAAATGATTTATTTTTAGCATAATTTTTATAATATTTAATAAAATGATTTTCCATTTGTTATTTTGTTATATATAAAATTTTTTCAAAACCATTAACCATTTTAAAATATGCTACATAACCTATAACTGGTTAATTTTTCTTTTATCTTCATCTTGTATTCAATTAAAAGTAGTACATTTTAATCGATCATAATTTGCTAATTCACCATCTCTTTGACATCAGATACTGACATATCTAGATATTGACCGCTTTTTTTGTGCTAATTGAATATAAACTTTATAATCCATTTGAAATTTGGTCTTGATTAATTAATTATTGTATTTCACGACCATTAATAATTCTTGTTATTTTTTGTATTATATGGAACTACATAAACATACCTGAATTGCCTTTACATTGGGTAAATTTAATAAAACACCTTGATAACAAAGTATTCATAATTGTTTTTGGGTCTGATTTTTGTAATAATTAATTACTATTTGATATTGCAACTATATTACTTTTAAATCTTGAAATTTCATTTTTATTAGAAAATTTACTTTTTATTCATTATATTGCTTTATCTGTTCTTAAAAATTCAACAATATTTGCCATATTATTTTTCTTTTATTTATTTTGAATTTAATACCTTTAACACCAATTAAATTAATATCTTTATTACTATCTCATTGTTCTTTAATTTCATTTTTAACAATTTGTTCATCAACAATTAAATAGTTTTTAATAAGATTAATAAGTTCTAATTTATCAGCTTTTTGTAAAAAATCATCATTAATACCAATAACTTCAATATCTTTAATTAATAATTTTTCTTTACGAAATTTATTAGTAATAATATTTAATTCTCGTTCTCGCTTCGCCACACTTTAATTTTTAAAAATTGTTCTTTTTATAGGTTTCAACCATTTCTCTTTGTTTAGCATATTGAACATTAATTAAATTATTTTTAATTTCTTTTCTATAATTATTAATATAATTTTTTCCCAAACGTTTATTTTACGCGGTCTATAATTTTCTAAATTAATAATATTAGTTCTAATTTTATTTAATTTATCTTTAAAATTTTCAATTAATGCTAATGGTTTTTAAAAACATAATCAACTTTACTAATAGAACTTTTTACATCTTTTAAATTAACATATCTATAACCATTTAATGCATAATGATTAAAATGACGATAAATAAATTCAACTAATTATTATCCGTTATTATCAAATCATTCTTTAAAAGGTAATTCTTTTAAATAATTAAGTTTAAAAGAATTACCTTTTAAAGAAAATGGATAAGTAATATTTTTAATTTTATTATTTAACTTTAAATTTACCATAATTAAATTTCCTCCAATTCCATATTCATAATTAAATTATCAATATATTCATAAGAACTCTCTTCTGAATAGCATTATAATAATGCTATATTAAATAAGTCTTCTTAGCTATAAACATAACCAACTTTCATCTTTTCAAATATTATTCATAATTTATCACCCTGTAATCCGCTTCTTAATATTATAAATAATCAGTTATTAAAACTTTAACTTCATCAATTTCATATCATTTTAAATTTAAATTTAAGTCAAAATCTGTTGGCAATGGGATATTACCTACATGTTGTTATTCATTACCAAATTTAATATATAAATTTAATTTTCAACCTAAATCATATTAACTATCAATTTCCGCATAGATAATATCTTTATTTGTAATTTTTAATGCTTTATTATTAATTAATTTTTCATTTAAGTAATTACTACTAATACAATATGACATTTTCTTATTCCTCCTAATTATTTTTATTGTTTAATGCTCAATGTTCATCAGTAATGTCTATCGCAAATTTATTTATAAAGTTATCATCTCTATATTTATTGTGGTTCGATGTTGACCTTGCACTTATTACAATTATCGCTTAGTTCTAATAAACTATCGTCGATTTATATATATTTCCTAATACACTATTTCAGTACTCGCCTCGGTTGGCTGTGGGAATGAGTTAAACTCATGTTCTTATGGAAGCACTTAATTATTTAAAATAACCGTTCCACACTTGCATTAAGTTGTTTTATAAAATCAAAGTTTTAAAAAATCAGTTTCTCAATCAAAGATAATTTTTGAATTTTCTAGTTTCTGATAAAATAGCTTTTGTTTTTTATCTTTTGTACGATTTAATAAATATTTATGTTTTTCACAAATTCATAAAACTTTATTTGATAAAAATTATTCGGTAATGAATGATATTGATTTATAGCAATTATCAACATCACATACTGTTTTGTTGCTTATTAATTTTCATTACTCATCCCTTTTCTTTGATATTGAGTTTTTTTATTATTCTTATTCAATTTCCAAGTTTTTTTCTAAAAACCAATCTTTTTTATGCGATCAAAAATTCATTGGATTTAATACAAAATATTTAATAAAGTGTCCCAAATATATTTAAAATTCAGGAAAAATAAAGTGTTGCATTTGATTTACAATTTACAAATTATAACGAGAAAAGTTAAAAATATTATATATAAGGTATTTGAACAGATAAAATTTTTATCAATATTTCTTATTATATTTGTAATAATATCTGGTGAAGTAGTGTTAATAATTAACTAAATAATTAATAATTTCGAGGTAAATTTTATTTAATGTTTTTTGTTTGCAACCGGCTTTTTTGTTTTTATTACTATTTTCATAAATTTCAATTGGGTTTCAACCATCAGCTAACATTTTATAAATTATATGGACAGTTTTTTTACTTTGATTTATTTCAATAAGCTGTTTTTCTAATTTAATAATTAAAATTTTGATATTATTGAATTGAAATTAATTTTTTTTATTGTGATTTTTTGATACATTGTGTTATTTATCTTTTTTTAAATTTGGATTTTAACACAATATTTTTATTTGTTTAACTGTCATATTTAATTTTACAATTAAAGTTTCATAAAGCGTTATATTTGGCTTATAATTTACATCTATATAAACTTATTGGATTTATATTAATTTATTTTGTTACTAACAAATATATTATAATATTTTTTCAATCGCTGTTAATAAATATTTTTTTAATGTTGTTTGTGTCCCGTAAGTATTTTGTAAAGTATTAGTAAAGTTATGTGAAGCAATTGCCCCATTATTATCAATCCCTGTTTTATAAGCTTGTTGTAATATTTGAATAATTTTATCAAATAAAGTATTTTTGCTTTTATCTTCACTAGTATTATGTAAAAAATCAACTAGGTCTTGTTTAACCCATTTAGTTTTTTCAATCCCTGTTCATGATGGATGATTAAAGGTAGTTTGATCAGTATTAATTCAACAATTATTGGTTTGATATGTTAAATCTCATATTTCATTTTGAGCATCATAACCACATTCTTGCGAATAAATATTTTTTAAAGCATCATAAGTTGAAGTTCCAATTTGTTTTAGAGCACTTGTTACAATATAATTTTCCCCATAAATTTTTGATTGTTCAGTATCAACACCAACAACTTTAGCATTAACTTTATGAACTTTAATTTGATTAATTGTGTCTTGCACTTGTGCCCCAGCAACAGGAAAAATAATACAAGCCTTCCGAGACAATAATTCATCACTAATAATTTTTCCGTCGCCAGCTTTAAATGATTGTGAAAATCATGATTCATTTTGTTTTAAAACTTTTTGAATTTTAGTAACCGGTTGTAAAGTTGTTATTGACGGATTAATGTTTTGAACTTGCTCTAATAATTTGACTTTTAAATTATTTCATTTATTGTTTAATGGTGCATCAATAATCATATTAAATAAATCAAACCCAACTAAAAAACCTCACATATAATTTGAAACAGCAACAGGATTGTCCATTCCTCCATAAGTACCTATTTTAAATTGACCATTATATTCTTGCTGGTGAGCATTTAAATAAATACTTGTTGCTAAACTAGCAAAAAAACCAGAAGCTTCAGCTTGATAAATAATTCCAATAATATTTTTTGCTAAAGGAGCTTTTTGATACATATTAAGATGGATATTTTGCCCGCTACCATCAATATAAATAACATTATCAAATAAAGCTGCAGCTCACCCCAAAGTGTTACCGTGATTAAAGCCTGGTAAAATTAAGGTTTTCCCCCCTGCAATTGAAGAAGTAATATAAGCACGTTTATAATCACCAGGTGTTTGACTAACTGATTCAAAATAACTTGATCGTCAATCTAAAGTTTTTCATTTTAATCCTAAAACCCCGTTATTTTTTTGGGCAACAACATATTTACTTGCCCCTTCTCATACCGATTGATTAAAAGCAAGGTCAGTAACAGTCCCGCCATCAGTAATAACTCAAATACTACTATCAAAAAAAAATTTTTTTGTACAAGCAATAAGACTACTAGCTGAAGCCCCCACAATAATTATAATCATTAAACTTTGTAAAATTCTTTTCATTAAATTTGTTCCTTTTTAATTTAATGTTCCTAAAAATAAAAAAATCAACCTGGTATCTTCAATTAAAATGAACGGTTAATTCTTAAAAAGAAAAAGCATTAACCTATATATTTTTTTTCTAAATAGTAAGACATAGAAACACCGGGCTATATTACTAGGATATATTTATATATCATTTATTTTTATATTTATATCATAATCTCTTTTTTTAGAAAAAGCAAATAAAATAAAAAAAAAAAAAAAACAATCCGGTAAGATTGTTTTTTAGGGTATCCATTAAGTATAATATAATATAATACAAAGTATGATTATATTATATGGTCATATTTATAGGGCTAAACTTGTGTTGTTTATTATTAATTTAATAAAAGTACAATTATTATACTTCCTTAGATATTTATTATTATATAGTTCATAAAATAAAATTTAATCATATTTAAATAACTTTTTTAGGTTTTTTTTTGAATTTGGAATAAAATTGGAATATAATCGGAATATAAGTGGAACAAAAAATAGCTTTTATTTTATAAGGTTTTAAATAGACCACTATTTATTCCTTATCAAAGATATTAAATATCTAATTTAAGATAAATTTAGAAAAAATAATTTAAATCTTGAATTTATTTGCTTTTAGTCGTACGATTATTTTAAAATTATTTTAAAATAAAGCAATAATTATATGTAATGTATCGAAGCATGAACCCTTTAGTATATTGGATTTTTTCAACTACCCTATACCGGTATTAAAAACTCTCTTGCCGTTCACTATGCATTGACAAAAAGATTAAAAAGATAAGGACGATCAAAAGATGAATAAACGAAGTAATACGCGAAAAGTAATGTTCGGTTCGGTAATGTTCAAATAGGTAGGTGGTCAAAATAAAGTTGTAATTCAACCAATGACTAATATCAAAACACATTATATTGAAGCAACTTTAAAACAAATTAACCAAATTATATCAAGAAGGTTGTGAACTTGTTCGAATTGCTGTTTTAGGGAAAGATTATACAGCGCAATTTAAAACAATCGTTGAACGTTCGCTTTGTCCTTTTGTGGTGGATATTAATTTTAATTATGATTTTGCTTTGATTTCAACTGATGCTGGAATTAGTAAAATTATAATTAATTTCGGCAACATTGGTAGTATTGAAAATATTAGAAAGTTGCGGTAAAATGCCATGAAAAACCCGATTTGAATTGGGGTTAACCATAGTAGTTTACCATTTGATCTTGTTAATTAATATGGTTGAACAACTAAAGCGATGATTAAAAGTGTACGGTTAAACATTTAAATTTTAAAAAATCTTGATTTTTATGACATTATTCTATAATTAAAAATAACTAAATCATTAATGGTAATTGAAACTTATACCTTAGATAGTAAAGAATGAAATTATCCTCTTCGCTTGGGAATTACAGAAGATGGAAGTCATCACTAAGGAACAATTAAATCATATATCAGTTTATCACCCAACCCTATTTAATGGTATTGGTGATATAATTCGTATTAGTTTATTAACTGTTATCAACTGATCATGTTGCCAAAGTTGAAGTTTCCAAACGAATGTTAAATTAATTAGGACTATATGATAATAACATTGTTCATGTTATTACTCGCCTAACTCGTGGACGATTATAAAATGAACTTTTTCCAGTTGTTAAATAATTAGAAGAATATACTAAAGATATTAAAATTCCATTGAAAATTACCATCTTATGTTGTGTTGTTAACGGACCCAGAGAAGATAATAAACAAGTTTATTTAGGGATTGCTGAGGGAAAAATAGTTTTTTATCTTTAAAAAGGGTAAAATTTATAAATCATGTAAAAAGGACCTTGTCTCGGAATTAAAAATATTAATTGATGAATATTATCGATAATGATAAAAAAAGCAGGAACAATCATAATAAAACTTTTTATGATAAAATGAAACCAGAAAGAAAATAGAGGTAAATAATATGAATATGTGTTGTCCCGCTAAAAACCACGATTGTTTTTCGTGTCGTACTTGCAGTAAACTAAAAGTTGGATGCCGTTCTTGTTTAATTTGTATTTCTTGTACAAATTGTGTTAATAAAAAATGTGAGTGTTGTAAAAATAAACGTTAATTAAAAAATTTGGTAACTAACTAGTTTTTTTAATTTGAAATTAAATGACTGTAGGGAAATTCATTTAGTAAAAAATCAAATCAACCTGGATTTGGATTTATATAAGGATAAATTCGTTCAAACTGCTCTAAAGCGGTATCAAAATCACCATGATTAATATACCCTTTGGCAACTAAATACATAAAAACAATTGAGGCACTACGATTAATTCCTCAAATACAATGCACATAAATTTTTTTATTTTTAATATTATTATCAATAATCTTTAATGCTTGAATGACAACATTAACATCTAATTCATGTAATGTTGGATAATCTTTAAAATTAAAATAAACATGCCCATAATCAGTTCACAAATATTCTTGATTATCATCTTTGATTTTATTTTTTTGAATTTGTTCTCGATAAATTTCCTCAGCACAACACACTACTAACTTCACATCTTTTGGAACACTATGACGATCACCCAGATACAAATTATCAATAATTTTCTTTGCGGACATTTTTTATCCTCCTAAATCTACTTTTATTTTCCCGTTTTGGTGAAATGGATCAGTAAAATGCTTTGCTTTAATCATAGTAATTTCATCCTTATAAGGTGGGAATGAATCATTTTTTTTACCTAAATATGGGGTTTCTAAAATTTTAATCATTCCATCTAATTTGGGATGATAAATTATTTTTAAAAGAGTCTCAAAACCCAGGTAACCATAACCAAGATTTTCGTGACGGTCCTTATGCGCATCTAATGGATTTTTACTGTCATTAATATGCAAACATAATAATCGGTTTAATCCAATTAATTGGGCAAATTCTATAATAATATCATCTAAAGTTTCTATCAAACGATAACCAGCATCATTCATATGGCAAGTATCTCAACACACCCCTAATTTATCATTTAATTTAACATTATCAATAATATACTTTAATTGGGCAAAATTAGTCCCTAATTCACTTCCCTTCCCAGACATTGTCTCTAAAGCAATTTTTGTTTTTTGATCAGGAGTTAAAACTAAATTTAATCCTTCAATAATACGATCTAGTCCAACTTGTTCAGGAGCTCCAACGGCGCTCCCAGGGTGTAAGACAATTGTTTTAACCCCAATTTCATCAGCTCGGGTAATTTCTTTTTTTAAAAATTCAACAGCAATTTCAAAAGTACCAGGATTAGTCGTGTTAGCTAAATTAATAATATAGGGGGCATGAATAATAACATTATTAATATCAAACTGGCACCCCCTTAATTGTTGATAAAATTCTGGAATAAAAAATTGCTTGGTATTAACCCGAATCGTATTTTGTGGTGGTCCAGTATAAATCATCATAGCATTAGCCTTATTATTTAAACTTTCATTTAAAGCCCCCAATAAATATTTCTGCTGCTTATTCATGCTAACATGACTGCCAATAATTAAATTATAATCTTTCATTCTTAAGTTACCATTTCTTTCTGATTAATTTTATAATATCATATATAAGTCATATATAAGATAAGAAAAAATAATTTTTTCTTTGGGAAATTATTAATAATTATTAATGAACAAAACAATGAAAAAATTAAAACAACAATTAAACAAATTTATCAAAAAGTTATAATTAAAAAAAATTGATAAAACCGCTTCTTACTTAGCAACGAACCAATTTAACTTGTTTTATTATTTATCATAATATATATTATTTTAATGACAATTTTTAGCTTTATTGTTATATATGACCCTTGTTTTTGACTTTCGTTTTATATTACAAAAAACCTATTTTTGTCCCCTAGCAATTATCTTTTGTGTAATAATTTTAAGTACCATTATATTAATAATTATAATTAAAAAACAGAAAAAAATATTACTGGAATAAATTAAAATTAACATTGATCAAAAGTTCTTAATTAACCTCTATCATGATTTGTTTAAGTCATAGTTCACATCATTAATAATTACTAATATTACAACTCCAATGAACAATTAAACCAATTAATCTGGACAATCTTCCTAACTTTAAAGTTAATGATAACATTATGACTGGACAATATCATAATTATTAGTTTAATATTGGTTATATTAGTCAAGCATCAACTACTATTATTGATAATCTCCAACCAAATTTAATCTATAAACATTATAATATTCAACAATATCATTATTTAATTTTAATAATTACTGTTCCAACATTGAAACAACAAAATTGGGAAATTAAATAAAAAAAATAAATATCAGAAAAAACGTAACTTTTGATAACTTTTTCTGATATGACCAAATGAACAAAGCTCTAACTTCTCCGGCGCTTAAAAAATTAATTATCGAGGAGATAACAACATCAAAAATGATTCTCAGCATTAAAGTAAGCAACCAAACTTGGTTATTTCAATTAGCAACCATTTTAGTAAATAATAGTAAGGATAATTATAATAGTTTGTTTAATCTTGACATTAACTTAAATCAAAAAATCATGCTTAATAATATATTATAAAAATATATTATTAACAATTAAGCATGACTATACAATGTTGTAAAAAAGTTTGACTTGGTTTAATTTAATCTTTTATAACAGTTAATACTTATCAACTTTATATTTAGCAATAATCTTATCAAGTTTATGAGCTAATATTTTAGCGTCCGGATCAGAAACAACAATTGCCGCTTTAATCTTTTTATATTCTAAAACAGAAGTTGAAACAATAACAACTTCATTATTAATATCGTTACCTTCATAATGATCACGCGCTGGAATTCGCACAATGTCATTTTGATAATGAACATATTGTAAACCCGAAACGATTGCATCGCCTTTTGAAGTAATAACCATTAAACTACGATATTTAAATTTCGGGAAAATAATATCAACCGTAATTGTTTGCACAACAACAAATAAATATGAAGCAAATAACACTGGACCAAAGAAGTATTTAATTTTGTGAGTCTCAATATCACTGCTAATTAATCCACCTTCATCAATTTTAAAGCCAAGTTCTTTAATTTTGTCAATGTGGGTCGCTCAATCTTTACCAAAATAAATACTTGTAATTTCATTACGACTTAATAATGTGACATGAATAGCTAACATTGCAACAATAATAATATAATTAACAATGCGGTTATAATTCACAATTGAGATTTTTTTCTTAACTGAATAATAGGCAAAAACAAAATCAGTCCCAGCGGTTGAAGATCCTCCTTTATAAACTAATCCATAAGAAATTCCATTTAAAATTCCCGCTACCGCGGCAAACACAAATAATCAAATTTGATACATTCCCCCATAATTAGTAAAAACATTTAAACTACTATAATTAACAATAAAAAATAATTCTTGGGGATTAATAACAGGAATATAAGCAAAAGTAAAATGGAACACATTTTGCAAAGCAATATAAACAATTGTTCGGAATGAAAACCGAATTCCTACTTTAATAACACCAAAAATAAATAAAGGAACATTAAATACAAAGTAAAATAATCAGTACATACTTGTCTGTATTTGTAATTGATTTTGTTTTGGTCAAATTCCAATAGCAATTCCCCGGGCAATGGCCCCAACCCCACTAGGGGTAATCCCGTTACTTGTTGTTACCGCAATAAAGTAATCATAACTTAAAATTCCTAAAAAAGAGGCAAAAATAATATAACTATAATCACGGAATAAACGTGATTTAAAGTAAGCTTTAAAACGTAAATTAAATTCTGTTCGGGAAATTCGTTCATGACTACGGGTTTTCCGTTCATTTGTTTTTTCTTTTGGATAATTTTCTGCTTTTTTACTTTTTATATTATCAGGGCTAAATCCAGAATTATTACTATCTCTTTCTTGTTTTAATCTGTTTTCTTTATCGTTAACCATTTTTTGTTTTTCCACACCCCTTTTTAACCTTAATTATTATAAATAAGTATAACATTATTTAAAAATTAAAAAACAACCAAAAGGTTGTTTTTTAATAAAATTAGTTAAAAACTACTCATTTTTTAAACGAATTGTAACTTTGAATGAACCAACTTTGATTGGATCATAATCATTTCTCATAATATCAACGACAGTGTAATCTCTTTGGTATTTTTGTTTTAAAGTGCCAAATTTAACACCTATGTTTGTTCCTTTATTTGAAGGAATAAACATAGGAATTTTACGGTAATCTAATGCTGGAATTGTCATATAAATAACAATTTGTTGATACGGTGAATCAACATCTTTTAATGATTCATTCAAGTATTTAACAAATTCATCATTTACTAATTGTGTCCCAAATTCTTTATTTTCCACAAATTCATGTGATTGATTGTGGGTAATGTAAAATGAAATTTTAGCATAACAATTTACTAATAAGTATTTTTTTAGTACTGTTACACCATTATATGTATATGATGATTTATCTTGAGATTTTTCAGCAATAGCAGCTGCAATTTCATTGGCAACTGTTTCAATTTTATATAATCTTTCATTATTTAAATCATATTTTGCTGATTTATTTCATAATAATTCATCATCGTTAACACGAACTTGTTCTAAAAATAATAACTTACGTAATCATTTTTTTGGCGCATTTTTCCATTCATCTTCACCTAAAATTACTTTATTTGGTCCTTCTGTTTCTTTCGTTTTTGAACTCATTACTTTAATAATATCCAAGGCAACTGGTGTTCTTTCTGCTTTATCAATTAACATTAATGAAGGTCCAAATCCCGATAACACTTTGTGTGTATTTGGTTTAAATAATTTAATTCATTGGTCATGTTTAATTTCAAATAACTCATTAATTGAATCTAAATCATCTTGTGAAGATTTTGACAAGTCAATAATATATTTTGAACTTAATAAATTAAATAATCTTCTTAATAAATATTTTAATGTGTTAACTGTTTCATACATTTTAAATTTATGAATTGGGTCATTATCTCATGTTGATAATGCATTATTATAGATAATTTTTAAAGCAATATAATTAATATTTGACTTTTTCGCAACCTGCGCAATTGCACCAGCTTCAGTGTCAATCACATCAATTGTTTGTCCATATTTATCAACCATTTCTTTAAATTGTTTTGAGTTATAAATCAACATATCTGCTGTTCCAGTAACCCCTTCAGTTAATCCTAATTTAAAGTTTTTAATAGTATTAGCAAATTCATCATCGAATTGAAATGATTCTGGTTCATTAACAATTTGTCCATATTTAATATTTTTGAAAACTGTTAAGTCCGCATCACGATAAATAAATTTTGTTGAGATTGTTGTATCTCCTGTGCCATGTTTATCATTTGTTGATAATGCTAAGTCTACATTTAAAATTTTTTGTAAACAAGGATATTTTTCTAACAAATAAGTAATGGCCATTGCAGCGTTTGCTTTACCATATACTACTGTTGCTATAATGAAAGTTTTTCCATGGTATTTAATATGTTGAATTACACAGTTCTTTCACCAATATTTTTTCACTGTTTTAATACTGTGTTTATCTTTCATAGTAAAATATGCTGTTGAAATTACACCGATCATTTATTTTCCACCTCTATTTTCATATTTTTATTTCCAAAAATTGTCTATTTTTAGTGTATCTTACTATAATTAATATTTTATTATATGCAAAATACAACTATACTTATAGTATCGTATTTTGGCCTAATTATCAATGACTAACCATAAAATGTTCAAAATTGTTAAAATGACAAAAATTATTTTGTTTTTTATTTTTAAAATAAATAAAAATTATTTTTTGCAATTTAATTTAAAATCAAAACAATTTTTATTGTAAAATAATTGTAAACTATAATATGCAGTTAAAAAGATTAACTTTTTACTGCGTTAATCTTTTTAATAAAATGAAAATATTATTTGATAGCTTTTACATAATCCCTAAAAGTAAATTTTCCATAAATATATTTTGAAGTATTTTTTGCTTTAACTAAAATTATGACTTTTTTTGCGATGAATAATCTCTTGATTGAGTATTATTTATAATTGTATAATCATCAGCAGTTATTGTTTCTATTATATTTTTCACAATTATTATAAATTTAGTAACAAGAGTAGCTTCAATATTAATTTTTTCTAATTAATTAATAGTTGTTGTATTTGGATTTAATGCTTTAATTTCTAAAGTGCTATACATAATATTACCCTCACGAAAATAAATATCGACTTTTTTATTTCTTCAATCTGTGGTTAAATTATTTTAATGCATTATGTCTGATCAAGCACAACTGTGCTATTATTCGCTGCGATAATTCGAACACAAACATCAACTTTACTATTTTTTAAATTAACAGTTTCTAATTCACTGTCATTGTTATCTTTAAAAACACCATAAGTAAAATCATCTTTTGTTGTTTCTTTATTAATTTATTTTACTGCTGATAAAACAATATAATCTAATAATATTTTAATCTCAGTTTTTGTTACTGATGCTGTTCCCATAATGGTCATTTTTTGGTGATTCAATTATTTTAATTTTTGCTAAATTATTATTATTTTCAGAGGTGCTATTTTCGTCTTTGCTATCATCAACTTTGGTACATGCAACTAACGTTTTTTCTATGGTTGTTGTTAAACTAAAAATTGATATGACTGATAAAAAACTTTTCATAGTTTATATTTTCTTTTCTATTAAGTAGTGATTCTGGATTTGCAACCCTTTTAGGACAATTTTTATATGAAAAATCCATATCCTTTTTTCTTAAAAAATTTTTGAATAATTGTTTTATTTAATTATTAGTTAATTTTTAAATATATTACTAGAAAATACATTTGATAAACTAAGAATTAAATAAATATATTAAATATATAATAAAAATAAATTTTGGAATATTAAAAATATGCAAAATAATAAAAAATGGCACACTTAAAAATGCTATTAAGTTTTCAAAGAACAGTTAATTATTAAACAAAATATTAAATTAACTAAAATAATATAAAACTAGTGTAATATTAAGTTTTTAAAAGTGTTTTGAAATAGCGGAAATGCTTAAAGCTAATCAAAAAGATATTGCCCCTCCACTATTTTAAATATTTATTGTTAAAAACAAAAAACACCACTTTTATGTAAGTGGTGTTGCTTTTGCGTTAATTAATTTATAATTTTTATATTTTTACTCTACTTTTATTTATACGACCAAAATTTTTGTCAATATTTCTTATTATATTTGTAATAATATCTGGTAAATAGTGTTAATAATTAACTAAATAATTAATAATTTAAAGGTAAATTTTATTTAATGTTTTTTGCGACCAGCTTTTTTGTTTTTATTACTATTTTCATAAATTTCAATTGGGTTTAAACCAACAATCAACATTTTATAAATTATATGGACAGTTTTTTTACTTTGATTTATTTCATAAGCTGTTTTTCTAATTTAATAATTAAAATTTTGATATTGTTGAATTGAAATTAATTTTTCTATTGTGATTTTTTGATACATTGTGTTATTTATCCTTTTTTAAATTTGGATTTTAACACAATATTTTTATTTGTTTAACTGTCCTATTTAATTTTACAATTCAGGTTTAAATAAAAAATTACATTTCTACTTGCTTTTAATTTTAAAATTAGTTACTATTTTAAAGTATGTAGATATAAAGGAGTGAAATTATGGCAAGAAAATGTGAAATTACTGGTAAAAGATCTTTATCAGGAAATAAAAGATCACACGCTTTAAACGCAACCCGCCGTAAATGAAATGTTAATTTACAAAAAGTAAGGATTGTTGTTGATGGTGAAGTTAAAACATTGCGTGTTGCAACAAGAACTTTAAAAAAATTAAAGATTAAGGGTCAAATTGCGCAATAAATAAAGCTCACAGAAATAATTAAGACATAATAAAAAGTAAGGATAAAATTTAAAATTTATCCTTACTTTTTATATAAAATAGGATAAAATTAAAAAGGTATGAAATGCCCGTGTGGCGGAATAGGCAGACGCAGTAGACTCAAAATCTACCGAAGAAATTCGTATCGGTTCGAGCCCGATCATGGGTACCATTTGAAGAAAAAAATCGGTTTAAACAACCGATTTTTATTTACTATAAATAGCTACAACCTGCCCCGATAAAACTTCAATATTACCCGTTGACCCAATAAATTCATTACTAACAGTATTTGGCGATAACTCTGCTAACCGAAATTGCTTAACATTATATTTTAAATTAGTAATTGTTATAGTTGATGATTGTAAACTAAATAAGGAAAAATAACGATATGCCGGTTTAGAAAGCACTTCATTCGTTCCTGATTTTAATAAATAAGCATAATTGTGATCATTGATAAAAATAATATTGTAATGATAAATAAAGTAAAAACAACTCAATTGCATATCGAACCGTTCACCTTGTGCAATAAAAACAATTTCTTGTGGTTCTAATTTAAGAGCTTCCTGAAGGGCTAATTCTCCATCAATATAATCTTTCATTTTCGGAACTAATAAAATTTCTTTTGCTTTACTAGTAATTAACTTTGTTTCCAATTCTGTTAAACTATCTTGATCACAACAAAAAAAATTAAAAGTATCAAAAGTTTTAATTAAATCTAACGCTCCCCGTTCAACCCCAATTTTATAATAATCTTGATAATGCTGTAAATCGAGGTTTGTTTCAGAGCAAACAATTACCACCTTATTTGCTTTCATCACTAATCATTAATTCCCTTACACGAGTCTTTAAATCAGTGTGGCCAAATAAATAACTTCCGGCAACTAAAACATCAACCCCGTATTGTTTACAAGTCTTAGCCGTCTCAGCATTAATTCCACCATCAACTTCAATTAAAGTCTGCATCTTATTTTGGTCAAGATAATTTCGTAATGTTTTAATCTTGCTTGCGGCGGTAGCTATAAAAGCTTGCCCCCCAAAACCAGGTTCAACAGTCATTATTAATACTAAATCAAGACTATTTAAATACGGAATAAGCACATCAACCTGGGTCGATGGTTTAACGGCTAACCCAATTTTTAACTTTAATTTTACACGTAAAGTTAAAAATTCTGTTAATTGAGATGGGGTTAATGCCTCATAATGAAATGTTACGGATGAAGCTCCCGCTTTAATAAATGGAGTTAAATAATTTTCAACACTATCATTTTTAATTTTAACCATTAAATGACAATCAAGAAATAAATCACTATAATTAGTAATATCAGTTAAAATTTTTGGACCAAAAGTTAAATTTGGTACAAAGTCACCATTCATTACATCAAAGTGAATTCACTGCGCCCCGGATGCTTTAATAGCTGTTAATTCTTCTTTTAATATTAAATAATTTGCACTTAAAACACTCGGTGCAACAATATATTTTTTCATCATTACCTCTTTCTATTTTTCTTGCATAATTCGCATATAATCATTATAAAAAAAATGCGGAATAATATTTTCTTGCACTAAGGCTTTTATTTTACAACGGGGTTCATGTAAGTGTAAACAAGTTCGAAACTTACATTCACCAGCATACTGATTAAAAAAATGATACGCGCGGGCTAAACCACTTTTTTTATAATCTCTTAAATTAAAAGTTGAAAAACCTGGTGTATCTGCAATCATCCCGTGTAATAACCCATATAAGGCACTTGTTGTTGTTGTATGTTTTCCCTGCCCTAAGGCTTTTGAAATTTCTTGGGTTTTAATTATTTCCGCTTGTAATAAGGTATTTAATGTTGACGACTTTCCACTCCCTGTTTGACCAGTAAAAACTGAAATTTTATTTTGAAAAAGTTGTTTAAATTGTTGTCATGTTTTTTTGTCATCCTTTTTATTACTAATAAAATAAACCTCATACCCTAAGGATGAATATCAATTAAAATATTTTTGATAAAGGTCCTTTGTTTTTACTAAGTCTTTCTTGGTAAAAACAATCACTGGTTTTAAACTTTTATATTCAATAAATGCTAAATATTTATTAAATAAATATGAATTAAAAGTTGGCTCGACCATTGCTGTAATAATAATAACTTGATCAACATTGGCAATTCTGGGGCGATATAATTCATTTTTTCGTGGTTTAATTTGATAAATAATTCCTTGCTTGTCATTTTGGATTTCAAACTGAACATAATCCCCAACAACTGATTTAATCTCTTGATGACGAAATAACCCCTTTGTTTTACATGCATAAACTTGTTGGTCAGTATCATTTTTCACATAACAAAACTCGCTAACAATGCGAATAATCATCCCTGTTTGATGCATATTACTTTATATTGGTAAAAACAATCAAAAGCAAACCATCGCAATAATAAAACCAACAAACAATAAACTAAACCATCAAGCAACTTTAATTCTTAAAAACCAAGGGTAAGAATAATATCGATCATACAGTTTGTGTGACTTACCCTTTACATCAATTAAATTAGATAATTTTAATGGTTTATCATTTTGATGTTCAATTGCTTCAACTGCTTGTAAACTAGTATTAAACTCCGTAACAGTTTGAAAACGTTCACTGGGATTTTTAGCAATTGCTTTTAAAATAACATTTTCCAAACTTTGTGGTAACATTGGATTCACTAAGCGCGGACGTAATGGTAATTCTTTAACATGTTTCACCGCAACAAATGTTGGATTTTTTCCAACAAAAGGCGCTGTTCCAATCGCTAACTCATATAACATAATTCCTAATGCATAAATATCACTGCGTTTAGTGGCTGGTTTTGACCGAACAATTTCGGGAGCCATATATTTTGATGTTCCAATAATATTGCCACTTTCTAAATCATCGCCATTTTCTAAAATTGCGACACCAAAATCAGCAACTTTGATTTTCCCATCATATGAAATTAAAATATTTTCTGGTTTAATATCACGGTGAATAATATCATTTTGGTGTGCTTGTGTAATTGCTAAATTAATTTCATCAAAAAAATATAACAATTCTTTAACAGTACACGGTCCTAATGTTAATAAACGGTCTTTTAAAGTATAACCTTTCACTAATTCTAAAACTAAACAATGACGGTCATATGCTTCAAATGAACCATAAACCTTAACAACATTATTATGGGAAAATTGTGCAATTGAATTGTATTCTTTATTAAAACGCTCCATTGCTTCTTTATTTTTTGATAAAGTTAACGTCATAATTTTAATTGCAACATGGCGTTTTAATAACATATCGTAACCTTCAAAAACTTCAGCCATTCCACCATCAGAAATTTTAGCTAAAATTTGATACCGACTATGTAAAATCGTTCCAATTGTGATTTGTGCCATTTTATCCACCCTTTCCTTTTGCTTTATTATTTCAACTCGTAAACATCATAACACAAAAAAAACATGAAGAAAAAACAACAATAAAAAATAACAGATTTTTAATCTGTTATTTCAAAAACAACGCCCGTTAAATTATCGGTTGATAAGTTTTCTAATGCCCGATCAATTAAAATTTTAACTTTATCATTTAATTTATTTGCTGATTTTAAGATTTCAATCAAATCAATTTCATCAACATAATCATGAATACCATCTGTTGTTAATAAATATTGACCTTTAATATCTTCAATTACATAAGTATCAATTTTTAAATTCTTAGTTGGTCCTAAGGCACTTGTTAATACTTTTCAAAAAGTATGCATATTATATTGTTTTTTATACTGACCTTGAAATTCTAATTCTTGTTTTTCTCGATAATCTATTGAATTTTTCATATTTTGATCGGTTGTAATTTGATAAATTTTATCATGATGTAATTTATATAACCGTGAATCACCAACATTAATTACATATACTTTTCCATTTGCAATTAATGCTGCTACAACAGTTGTTCCCATATCACTCGTATCAGGATAAACTTGTGCATAATTAACCATTTCTTCTTGAATTGCTAAAATTGTTTGTTTAAATCATTTGTTAATTTCTTCATCCGATAAATGATTAAAATTTGTTCGTTTAAAATGTTCGACTAAACTATCAACAGCAACTTTACTAGCAACTTCCCCATACTGATGGCCACCCATTCCGTCACAAACAATCGAAATATAATTATTAAAACTATTGTTAGCAAAATCAAAGTAATCTTGATTACCATTACGATAAGCACCAATATCAGTTCTATATCCAAACCGTATTTGCATAATTATTTTATAATAATTTCTTCATTTTTAGCGCGCAATTGTCAACAAGAAACATCAATATCATAGCCAAATTCACGTCGTATAATACAATTAATTTTTTGTTGTTGTAAAGTTTCAAAAAATTGATTAATTTTAGTACTATGTTTATAACCATTTTCTATGGCTGTATTATTATAAGGGATTAAATTAACATAAGAATTTAATCCCTTAATTAATTTTGCTAATTCTAACGCCGTTTCACGACTATCATTAATATCCTCAATTAAAATATATTCAAAAGTAACCCGACGATTAGTTAATTCAATATAATAACGCACAGCATCCATTAATTTTTCCACTGGGTAGACTTTATTAATTGGCATTAATTGATTACGAATCGTATTGTTTGGTGCATGCAACGAAATAGATAAATTAATTTGCGTTTTTAACTCCGCAAATTTTTTAATTTTGGGAATAAAACCACAAGTTGAAATTGTAATATGACGAGCACCAATTTGATAACCTTTTGCATCATTAATAATGTTAACAAATTTAAGTGTATTATCAAAATTATCAAACGGTTCCCAGATTCCCGTTACAATAACGTGACTAACACGATCTTGCTTTGCTGCTAAGTAACGGTTAACCATAACAACTTGTTGGACAATTTCAACAGTTGATAAATTCCGCAGATTCTTTAATAGCCTTGATACACAAAAAGTGCAAGTCATATTACATCTACATTCAGTTTGTGTTGTTACACAAACTGAATTACCATAACTTTTCGGTATTAAAAATGTTTCAATTTTATAGTCGTCTTCTAATTGAAATAAAAATTTTACTGTTCCATTTTTTGATTGTTGTTGTGCAACAACTTTTAATGGTTCAATTGTATAATATTTTTGTAATTTAATTCGATCAGTTTTTGAAATATTTGTCATTTCATCAAAAGAATATATATTTTTGATATATATTCAATCAAAAATTTGTTCTGCCAAATATTTTTTAAAACCATGCGCAATTAAATATAATTGTAATTTATCTTTCGGGTATTCAAAAATTGATTTCATCATTTTCCACTCTATTTTTATATATTGTAATTTTATCACAAAATAACATTTGTTAAAATAAACAAAATAACATTAATTTTTAAATTAATGTTATTTTGTTTTTTATTTAATTTTTTAATTTAATTCAGTTGTTTTTTATCATTACACATTTCTGATAATAGTTCACGAATATATGTCTTAATAACTTATTGCTCGCAACCATAAATAATTTGTATTGATTGGCCAGGGATAAATATCCCGGTACTGCCACCTAAAGCTTTAATTTCATATTTATTAACAAGACTACTATTAACAAATGTTACACGTAAACGTAAAGCACATGAGTCAACTGTCGCAATGTTATCTGTACCGCTTAAAAATTCAATAATTTTTCGTGCTTTTTCACGTTTTACAGTGTCCGCCTTTTGTAGCAAATCATACTGCTGATTCGCTTCCGCTTTGTTTTGTTTTAAAATCGGTTTTGGTATATAGTTTCGTAATACCATCACGCCCTGGAATTTGAACTTTACCATATTTAATTGCAAAGTATAAACCAACAAAGTAAACGGCAATGTATGGGATTCCAAAGTCAAAAATTCAATAAAAGTTTGTCTCTTTTCCTCTAACAAACGGAATAATTCCAAAAAAAATAAAGTCAATAAATATACCTGATACTGTCATTGAATTATGCACATGCAAATAGTTCCATCAACATAAATGGAATGTCACATAACGGCATATTAACCCCATAAAATAATCACGGTGTTACAAATAAGAAGGAGTAAATTCAATTTACTATGTAATTCCCATTAAGAAACACGTAAATGTTGTTGAAGAGTAAATCCCTATTATTTGTTTTCGATTTTTTTGGAACACTAAAGTACGTGGCTGCTGATACTGCTGGTAATACAAAAATCATGAATAGAAATTTCCCCCTTGGAAATGGCCTAAATTTAACCTCATATGTTGCATCGTTGTAAAGATAATTTTTGGATCAGCAATAATTTTATACATAATAGTTTAGTCCCCAACAGTGGCAATTGTAGACACATTTAAGTTTGATATTCAACTATTAATAGCACAAGGTTACATTATTAAAACTTCAATTCCGCTTAAATCAATACTAACCTGAATATAATTGGCTTCTTGTAAATATTTTAGGAAAGTCAGATCCTTAAAAGGATCTTTTTAAAGATTAGCAATTAAGTTTGTTGCGCTTCTTCCCTCTTGAGTTCATCAAAGTGGTGAATAAAGCACATTGTATAATCAGAATGGGACTAATGATTTTTAAAAAATTTCAAAAATAAAATAATCTAACCAAACTGATAATTTCCTTGATTTATTTTAAAATCACGCTAACTCATCACCAATTAATAGTCAAACAATCATAAAAATAAAAGTCAAAGGAATTAAACACCATAAAAATAATAATTGGCACTAATTTTGTTCCACTAAAGAAACTTAATGCCGGGGTAATTGTGTTTTATGAAAACGATTGTGAGCAAATCCTGCAATTGCTCCAACAAAAATTCCACCAAAAACCCAATATTTAATGAATTAATTTCTAAATTAGAAGTTAATAATTTATTTTGTACTGCTCTCATGTTTGACTAGTATAGAATAATAAGTTAAATTAGGGGTCGTTACACGCGTTGAACTAACAATTGTAACTTTAACAGCTGATCCAGTAACTAATTATTTATAAATATCACTTGTTTGCATTAATTTTAATAATTATTCACCGGTTAGTAAATTTAGATTAACTGAGGTCACTCCCCCAATCACCAATCCATTAATTGTTATTTTACTTGCCTCTTCAATATTAACAATATATCGAATGTGAACATGTGCTTAATTTAGTAATGACAATTTAATAGCATTAAAAACTAAAAATACAAGCCACCGAGGTTAATGCTGCAACCCCCATATTTTTGGTATATTCCATTGCAATCGAAATAAAAAATAAGACTGGTAAATTATCAAAGGCAATATTATTCATTTTATTTAAATTGGTTGTATGTATTAATTTAAGACCCCAAAATAATTTATACGACATTTTGTTCTTTGAAATATAAACAATGCAATGAAATTAAATAGGATTATTTTAACAAAGTATCTAAATCAGTATATGTTAAAACTGTACGAATAGCATAATTTTGATAAATATCGTATTATAATACTTTTGCTCTCATTCTGTGTCGTGCCTTTGCCTCTTCAAAACCAATTCGCCCAGTTCCAATAATTCCAATTGTTGAATTACTAATCTCTTTTGCAAATTAATAAGGATATTCTGATAGTTGCTTTTTAATATTGTTTATGGTGTTTAAATTATTACTAATAACTATTAAATCAGTAATATGATCACGGTTTTGTAATTGTTTAAATTTAACTTCATAATTAATATTAATATCTAGCGTAAATACTTTTACCTCTTGGGATGTCTTTTCTATTAACTTTTCTGTGGTTTTCTGTTTTATTATGTGGTTTATTTTTACCTTTTCTTAATAAATTTTTTTATTAAAATTATAACGAGAAAAGTTAAACATAAATAAAGTTTTTGAACAGATAAAATTTTTGTCAATATTTCTTATTATATTTGTAATAATATCTGGTGAATAGTGTTCATAATTAACTAAATAATTAATAATTTCATAGTAAATTTTATTTAATGTTTTTTGTTTGCAACCAGCTTTTTTTGTCTTTATTACTATTTTCATAAATTTCAATTGGGTTTCAAACAACATCAACATTTTATAAATTCTATGGACAGTTTTTTTACTTTGATTTATTTTATAAGCTGTTTTTCTAATTTAATAATTAAAATTTTGATATTATTGAATTGAAATTAATTTTTTTATTGTGATTTTTTGATACATTGTGTTATTTATCTTTTTTTAAATTTGGATTTTAACACAATATTTTTATTTGTTTAACTATTCCATTTAATTTTACAATTTAGGTATTATTTAATGTTATTTATAAGTAATTTTATGTTAAAAACAATTTAAAAACAATTATCATTGTTGCGATAATTGCATTTTTTTATTAATAGCATTAACAATATTTTCAACATTAAAACCAAAATATTCTAAAACATCTTTGAATGGGCCTGATTGGCCAAATGTATTAATTCCAAAATTTAACCCTTTATTTGAAGTATAACGTTCTCAGCCAAAAGTTGTCCCTAATTCAATCGAAGCAATTAGGGCGTTTGATTCTAATAATTTTGTTTTATACTCAGCATCTTGTTGTTCTAATAATTCTCAACACGGCATTGATACGACCTTTACTTTAATTTTTTTATCATGCTCCAATTTTTGCGCCACAGCAATAGCTGTGCCTACTTCACTACCTGTTGCTAATAACACAACATCATTGTTATTATTTTCACCATATACTTGATAAGCTCCTTTTTTAACCATTTCAACATTTGAATGTTCTAATTCTGGTAAATCTTGCCGAGTAATTAAAATAACACTTGGAGTATGCTTTGTTTGCAGAGCTATATGATAAGCCCCTAATGTTTCATTAAAATCAGCAGGACGAAAAACATTTAAATTTGGTTGACTACGCAACATTGCTAATTGTTCAATTGGTTGATGAGTTGGTCCATCTTCACCAACAGCAATTGAATCATGGGATAACAAATAAATAACAGGGATTTCCATTAATGAACTTAACCGAATTGCTGGTTTCATATAATCCGCAAAAACAAAGAATCCACTTGCAAAAGGTGTTAATCCGCGATGAAGACAAATTCCATTATTAATGGCGGCCATTGCAAATTCACGGACCCCATATGCTAAATTACGACCTTTGCGATTTTCAACACTATAAACGCCATCAGCACCTTTTGCTTTAGTACTGCCACTTAAATCAGCACTACCTCCAATTAAACTTGGAATTATATTTGAAAGACGATCAAGAATTGCCCCACTACTAACCCGTGTTGCCTGGGCTTTAATTGGTTTTAAATCACACAAATCTTGCGGATTAAAATTAAAATTACCATAAATTGCATCATCAAGTTCTTTTCCTAAAGATGAGTTTTCTTTACAAAATTCCTGATACATTTTTAATCACTTACAGTGCTTATTAATTCCCCGTTGTTTAACATTAACATCAAAATCATCATATACTTCACTAGGAACTTCAAATGGTTTGTAGTTTCATTTTAACATTTTGCGAATTGTCTCAATATCAGTTCCTAATGGCGTACCGTGAACTGCCGGTGTCCCTTGTTTAGTTGAACCGCAACCAATAACAGTTTTTACTTCAATTAAAGTTGGTTTATCACTTTTTTTTGCTTTAATAATTGCTTGGTCAATTTTTTCAACATCATTACCATCTTTAACAAAAAGATAATTTCAATTAGCTGCTTTAAAACGATTTCCAATATTTTCACTTTGCGCAACATTAACCATATTATCTAATTGCACATCATTTGAATCAAATAAAACAATTAATTTATTTAATTTTCAATGTCCCGCTAAAGAAATTGCTTCTTGCGTAACACCTTCTTGTAAATCGCCATCACCACATATAACATAAGTATAATGATTATAAAGTGGATATTTTTTTGTATTGTATTTTGCTGCTAATTGAGTTTCTGCCAAGGCTGATCCTACTGCCGTTGCAATTCCTTGTCCAAGCGGACCAGTTGTAACATCAACTCCGGGAGTTAAATGTGATTCAGGATGGCCGGGAGTAATCGAGACAACTTGGCGAAAATTGCGTAAATCATCAATATTAATATCAAAACCTGATAAGTGTAATAAACTATATAATAAAGCACTACCATGCCCAGCTGCCAAAACAAATCAATCACGATTTGTTCATTTATCTACTTGTGGATTAACAACTAAATGTCTTGTAAATAAAGTATAGGCCATTGGTGCAGCTCCAAGAACAATTCCTGGATGACCTGAATTTGCTTTATTAATTGCTTCAATTCCCAACATTTTAATTGTATCAATTGATTTTTTTATTCTATTTGTCTCCTTTTTATATAGTAATGAATTAATAATAATAATATTATTTTACAACGAATTTAAAAAAATAAATTGATAATTTAAAAAATATTCTATTAATTATTACTTTTTTTGGATGAATTGGTAACCCTTTTTAGGATACTTTTATATGGACTGTTGTTTTTTAAATTCAACATGTGTTAAATAATTTAAATATCTTTAATTTGAATATTGTTATATCAATGCACAAAGTCTGTAAAGTGCACTATGAAGTGTATCGCTTTATTTAATTTCAATTTTAATTTCTCATTATAACACCAATAAAATAAATGTTAAATATAATTTATTTTTAAAAAATTTATTATTTTTGTCTTAAATTTATGAAATTTGACACACTGAAAAATAAAATGATTAAAATTTTATAAATAACTATATAAATAATTACCTGAATTGTAAATATATTTGGGATACTTTATTGAATATTTTGTATTAAATCAAATTAATTTTTATAATTTAATGATTTTATTAGCATTGAATTTATTTTCAATGTTATTTTATTTAAATAATTTTGAGAAAATATTGATAAATCTATTCATTTTGGTAAAATTCGTCTCAAAATTCCATTATTATTTTCGTTTAATTATTTTTGGATAGAACAACCAGTATCAGCAAAATAAACTTTTATTTTATAAATATTTTCAAATTTTTTCACCTAATAAATTCTTTACCACGATCAAATGTAATTGTTTTTATTGTGCCAGGTGGTTTGTTTAAAATAAATTTTATTATACTTTCTATGACATCTTTGCTTTTGCTATTATTTAGTTACTAGCTATATTGATTTTTTAGATAATATATCAGCTAAGGTTATAATTGTTGTTTTATGGTTTTCACCAACTATAGTATCTTCCTCTAGATGACCAGAGACATTTATGCTTTAATATTTGAAAATTCAATATTACATTCAATAATTGTTTGACAATTATTAACTTTTCTGTGGTTTTCTGTTTTATTATGTGGTTTATTTTTACCTTTTCTTAATAAATTTTCTTTATTAAAATTATAACGAGAAAAGTTAAAAATATATAAAGTTCTTTGAACAGCGCCCTGTGCGATTAACCAGCAAAAAACAATTATTATAAGATTATTTTTTTATTTTTATATTAAAAAACATAAATTTATTTGCATTATTGATCGGGTAGTATCTTTAAATTAAAAACTTTTATCATAAAAACAGATTTTTTACTGTTTTACCTACACAAAATAAACGATATTTTTTATAAATCCTTTTAATAAAAGGATTATTTGGTGAATAATTTAACAATATATAAATTTGCCGTTTGTATCTACACAGCGCCAACAGATAAAATTTTTGTCAATATTTCTTATTATATTTGTAATAATATCTAGTGAATAGTGTTCATAATTAACTAAATAATTAATAATTTCGAGGTAAATTTTATTTAATGTTTTTTGTTTGCTACTGACTTTTTTTGTTTTTATTACTATTTTCATAAATTTCAATTGAGTTTAAATCAGCGGCCAACATTTTATAAATTTTATGGACAGTTATTTTACTTTGATTTATTTTATAAACTGTTTTTCTAATTTAATAATTAAAATTTTGATATTGTTGGATTGAAATTAATTTTTCTATTGTTATTTTTTGATACATTGTGTTATTTATCCTTTTTTAAATTTGGATTTTAACACAATATTTTTATTTGTTTAACTGTCCCATTTAATTTTACAACTCAGGTTATTAAAAATTTTAAGTTCTTGATTTTAATTGATTTCTTATTTATCCTCAAACATTTGCTTTAATTCTGTCACACAACTAAGTAACCCTACATTACTAGTAAAACATAAAAATAAAACACTAAAAATCGTTAATAATATCCTCATTAAATCGTTACCTTTATTTTGTGAACTGGGTTTAATTATATTGAATAAATAAAAGCACTATAGTGCTTTTATCAAATTAATTTTAAAAGAAATATTATCTTGCAAATAAAACTTTATCATTACTTTATTGCGGATATTTCGCAAGTTTCAAAATAATAAAATGATACAAACTACCAAAAGCAATAATAATCCCGGAAATTAATATAATGGTAATTACAAACAAAACAATTACCGATAACCCTGCTACTTTTGGGTTTGTTATTTGTAAAAAGAAATACTGATAAGCAATGTTTGAATGCACCCCACCCCATTGTACTAACATAAAATTACTTTAATAATTCCATATATCCCATACAAAATTTTATAAAGAAAATATCATCATAATTTTTGTTGATAAAATTGTCTTATTAAAAATAATGTTTATTGTTTAGTAAAGCCAACAATATAAAAATGGTTAATAGTAGAACAACAACACGCAACATAATTTGTCCTGATCAGCGAATCGCATTTCAAGTTAAATCTTTATTTTTCAAAATTGATGGTAATAATAAGAAATTATAAATTAAACAAGTAACAGTAATGTAAACTGCAACTGATAATGAAAAATATGTTTTTAATGGTTTAATAATTCCTTAATTACGATTACCAATAATTGCAATTAAAAATCAAATTAATACTAAAAAATTTGATTGGGTTGTAAAATGTGAAATTCACGACCCATATAATATGGTATAACCAATATAATTTCAATGATCAATCACCCCTCTATTTTATCATACACAGCTCATAAATATATTGGTTTTTGATCACTTCCATTCACAATAATTTTATATAAATGCAGTAAATTTGTTTAATAATCTGTTATTAAGCCAAATAAAACAAACATTGCTACAACTATTTTAAATCAAAACCTTCAATCTCGACAATAATATTTGATAAAATTTTGCATTTAACACCTTTTTATATTTAATAAATGTTATTTAATGTTATTTAATTATAACTTAATTTTAAATTATTTATCTTCTAATTATTTAATAATTATTTACAAATTAAATCACGAATTAAAATATCATCTTGTGATAAATTTTTTGTTAAATTGACTAGTTGAACTTTTTTATCTGGTTGTAAATAATATGTAACAATTTATGTAACAATTTTAATACTAACAATTGGAATGTGGTATTTTGCAGCGACTTGGAAAAACGCATTATCTTCTATATCTACAACATCAATTTTATTTTTGAATTTATTTTTAATATGGTTAAAATATTCTAATTTATCAATAAAAATATAACTGTTTTCTAATACAACTTGTTTAATTTAGGGAACTTTTGTTGTTATTGTTATTAACAATTTTTGGTCACTATTAATTATAACTTAACGGCTTCACCAGGAAGTTTGGCCTATGTTATAACAAAATCCCTGCACATCAGCAAAAGTATAATAAGATTTTGTAATCACCAAAAATATCAATGGTTTAAAACGTTGCTTTTAATGATCCAAATGTGTTGATATTGTAAAGTGTTTTAATTGCATAATCATTAATTATTGTTGTTAAATATTGTTATTAAAGTCATTGTTTTATTTACTAACCCAATCTTACTAATTGCAAATAACCAATCACCTTTTTGATATAATTTAATATAGGAATATTTAACAATATCTGTTGGTTGTAAAGGATTAATGATTGCTAATATTTTTTTCTTTAATTGCAATAATAATTAAATTCATTTTTTTATTTATCCCCTATCCAATGACGATAAGTTAATTTAATGTTCTTTCCTAAATATTCAACACCATGTTGAGCCGCTGATCGCTCAAATTGAGCGATCAACAATTCTATAAATGTTTTTTTTAAATCTTGTTGGGATAATTTTCGATAATAATCAACCTTCGGATAATCTCGTTCACAACTAATTTTATCAGCAACAAATATTAACATTTCAAACATTGTCATCTGTGGTCAACCAACAGTATGCCACTTAACTGCTGATAAAATTTCTTCATCAGTAAATAATAAATCATATTTTAAATGACAATAACCAGTATAAGAGTGTCACGTTGGCAAGGGCTCTGATAAAAAAGATGGTAAATATTTTGTTAAATATGCTTGTTGTTTTTCTTCTGTTCATTGTTTTGTGACATCATGATAAGTCCCGGCAATTAAAGCTTTTTGCGGGTCTAAATTATAAATTAACGCCAATTCTTGTGCTTTTTGACCGACATTTAAACAATGTTGATATCTTTTCGCATCAACATTTTGTTTTAAACGTTCTGGCAAATATAATAAATTATTATTAATATAATTAGTAATCATTGGTAATTGTAAGGCGATATTTTTTTTTTCGCGTAACATTGTTGATGATAAATGTAAATTATTATGAAATGGAATTAAAATTGCTTGATATTGTTTTAAAATTGCTTTATTAATCTTTTCGTTTCGCTGAAAAATAATAAAAGTTTGCATTTTTGTTAATGCCTCAATATTATTTCATTTATCTAACGTCGTCAACTGATCAGACCCAATCATAAAATAAAATTGATGGTTAGGAAATTTGTGTTGTAATTTTAAAACAGTATCATAAGTAGTACTAGACTTTTTATTTTCTAATTCAATCGCATTAATTTTAACATATGGTAAACTACTAACTGCTAAAGTAATCATTGTAAAGCGATCGTTAACTGGTGATAGTTTCCTTGTTTTAAACGGGTTTTGATTTGTTGGAATAATTCAAATTTCATCAATATCTGTTTTTGTTTTAACAAGATTAATCATTGTTAAATGATCGGTATGAAAAGGATCAAAACTACCACCAAATAAAGCTATTTTCATCGGTTTTTCCGCTCCAATCTAAAATTAAAATAAACAAAAATAAATGGAAAATTATTAATTTTTATTTTTAATTCCCAACTAAATTTAAACATCTTCCACCGTATCACGAACAACTTGTTGAAATTGTTCAACAGATAAAGTAATGATAAAATTATCTTTTTTCTCAATATTATTTAAAGGATTATTTGTTAATTTTTGTTTTAAACTCGTAATTTCTTCTTTACCAGTAATTGTGATTTTATTTTTTCCTTGCTTTGTTAGTATTTTTTACTTATAGTGGTTCGTTGTTTTGATCTAATTCTAATTTATCATCATCACGATGAAAAACTTTAATTCTTTCCATAATATACGCCATATGATCATTAAAATTACGTTCTTTAATACTATTTAACGTTTGTTGAAATTAATTTGGTTGTACTTGGGAACTATCACGTAAATTTTTAATTGTTCTAATTGTTCTAATAAATTTTCATGTTCATTCACATTATTTTCTTCTTTGTATTTATTGATTTGGTGACGATCATTTTGTCCAATATGATGGATATTGTTAAAATATTTTGGTTTTTGTTTTAACTCTTGTTCTTCATTAACTTTTATTTTCGAATTTGGTGATTTTGTTGATGTTATTGATTTAGTTAAATCATTTGTAAATGATTCATCACTAAAACCAACCCCACTAAATACTTCAATTTAGTCATCAAAAATATTAGCTGTTGCTAAATTTACTATTATTGCTTCGGTTTTTTTAGTCTTCATCATTTAAACATATCTCTTGCCTCTAATTATATATATATATATATATATATATAATTTCTATATACATTATATAATAAATTTTATATAATAAATTATTAAAATTTCTTGCAGTTTTTTACAATAATGTTAAGATTACGTTGTAATTGCCAAATGTAAATTATGAAGAATAAGCTTGAAAAATACTCTTAGAACTAGAGATCTAGTTAAGACTAGCATGGGGAGTCCCAATTAGTTATTGATTTAATTTAATAAATTTAATTTGATCCTCACTTTCATAGAAGTTAATTACAAAATTATTTTTGTAAGGAGATTTTAATATGGATGTAACCCCAACGGTTAAATTTAATTTTAAACAACAAATAGTTATTTTATGATAAAATAACTATTTGTTGTAATTATTTTATACTTTATTTTTTTAATAACTCTTAATATTTTACCTTTATCAACTTTAAGTACATTATTGAATTTAAATAATGATGAAAATTTTAAAGAAATATGAATTTTTTGTATAACTATTTGTGCTTTTGGATTAATTTTTAGAATTTTATATGCGATAAGTGTTTTATTGGCAAGTTATGAAGAGTATATTAATTATAAATTTCAGTTTATTATTTTAAATATTATTAGTTTTAATATCCTGAATATAATTAGTAATACTATTATTTATAGTTATGAAACAAAAGTTAATGATTTTCTTTTTGCTAATGCCACTAAACGCAAACGTTTTTAATTAATTTAGGAATTTGAAAATGAAAAACATTTGATTTTGTTATTATTGTAATTTTTGTTGTTTTAACCTTGATATTAGCCTATTTAGAAACATTATTAATTAATATTTACCTTTATTTGGTGGTTGGTTTGTCGGACTAAGATATATTCCTATTGTAATTATTGCTTTTTTGCATTCAGCTTTATCCGGTTTTTGTTGGGAGTATTAGTGTTTTAATGTCCTTATTATTTATTTCCTTGCATTTTTATGTTTCAGCATGATCATATTTACTTGATTATTTTGTCCCGATGATTATTCCTATTATTGCCGGCTTTATGCATTTTAAGGTTAATAATGATAAAAAATATATTACATATGTTAATTATATTATTATTTGTTTCAGTATTATTAGTTTAATTTATTTATCACAAGTATTATCTGTAGTCCTAATTTGAACAACTTTATTTCCTGGTTCAGTTTGATAAGGTTATACAGATTGATTATATGCAATTGTTTATAATTTTATTTATATTTTTCTTTTTACCTATCCAATTCCAATTATGCAAATTGTGATCCCGTTAGCTCTGCGGGGTTTAACTCCTGTTTTCTGACAACGTTATCTAAAATATACCGATTAAAAAGTTAAATTAAAGCTTAATTTTATACAAAACATGCTTTACTAAAATATTTTTCTGCGAAACATTTGGATGATAAAATTATTTAACTTTTTCCATTCAAATTTTTTTCATTATATTTTCAGAGCATTTATTTAAAATATTTGTAAAACTATAAACAATCAGAAATATTAGTTTAGTTTTCCTATAATTTAAACAATCTTTTTGCTGCTTCTGTTGGAAATTACTTGCCCCTGTGATGTTTGTTTTAAGCGTAACCCAATTTCAACACAAGGAGTAAAATCAGCTACAAAAGTTACATTATTGAAACCACAAAAACCCAAAAATTATTGGGTCATTTTTAATTAAACAGCATATAAAAAATAACCATTTGTTATAATATCATTTTGAATTTTTTTATACAAATTATTTGTTTTTTTATTGATAAAATTTTTGGAAAATATTCCATTACAATCGGATAAATATTTATTAATTGAAATTTAGGTAAATTTGTCGATGTTAATATTCAAATTATTAATCATGATTTTTCAAATAAAAGCATTTTAATGTTTTGTTTTCTAAATATGTCACTGTGTAGATACAAACGGCAAATTTATATTTTGTAAAAACATTACCTTTGCACTTATTCAATTCAAACACGGTCGAAGTTTATCGTTTATAACATTAACTACTAAATCTATTATTTTTTGACTAACATTATTAAAATCAGTTCCCTTAGGAAGTCAATATCTAAATTCACCGTTCATATGTTCAATTAATGGTTTTTGTTGTGGTTTACCGGGGTCACAAAAATAAATTTGTGTTTCAGTAAATATTTCCATTTATCTTCATTTACTAAATTCTTTCCTTTATCTTTTATTATTCTTTTCATTTTACCTATTAAATTATTGTTTATAATAATATCTTTAAATCTTGTTACTATTTTTATAGCACTATGATTTTTTAATTTCACTGCAAAGTAATTATTATTTGACTGTTCAACCAATACCAAACAAATAGATTGATGGTTTTTTCTACAACATTGTCCATTTTAAATAAGCCAACACTAAAAAAAATTATGGTCGATTTATGGTCGTATAAATTATTTTGGGGTCTTAAATTAATACCTTAGAAATCGTGAAATAATACAATCACTTAATTAATTAGATTGTATTATTTTTAATTTTATTGTTAATATATTTTTGTATTTTTTTAAATTTTTCCACAATAAAAATATAAAATTGGTTGTAAATTATTATTTACAAAATTATTAACTGAACAATTAAATTTATTTTCTTCTAATTGTTAATTCGTATCAAGTAAATTAATTTTATTTTTTAATCCTATCATACTAGTATTTAATTTATTTCTAATAGTTTTTTCACTATAAATGGCTTTTTTGATAATAGTGCCTTTTCAATAATGTGAAAAGTGTTAAAGGTAGAGGAAGCAAAATATATAATAAAAGAACTTTTAATAATTTATTAACTGCTTAAATGATTAAAATTAATAGTGAAACTAATATGAAAAATAATAAAAAAATGAAAAATATTGTAGTTAATAAAAATAATTTAGTTGAAGTTCTTAAAGTTCAAAATTTAAGTATTTAGTTTTTAATTTATTTTTTTAAAAATATAAAATAAATAAAAGGTATTTTTTAGTGTGTAAAAATACTAAAAATGAAAAATATAAGAGATAAATATTAACAATAAAACAGTTTGATTTAAAATAAAAATGTAAATGAAACGCTTAAAGCGTTCTAATTTTTTAAATTTTATAAGTTACCTTATAATTATTTATACGACCAAAATTATTCATGTTATCCTCTCATTAATATACCTAATTATGTGTTAATTTAGCAATATTTTTAATAATTTTTCTAATCCGTTCAATTTTACATTATTCATTAAAATTTAATAATTTTACAAATAATGTTCAACATTCATCTCGAGCAATTTTATTAAGACTTGATATTTTAATAAAATAATTACCATCAGCAAAATTTAATTTCGCTTTAACAATTTTTTATTTTTTTTTAATATCATTCTTTTTACCTTATCAAGTTTTGTTCCAATTAAAACTATTAAAATATTTTAAATATTGATAAGTTTCATAATCATTTCGTGTTGGTGGATACCGCAAGTCGACTGATAGACAAACAAATTTTAAATTATTGCGTTTTGTTAAATATTCCTTCATCATTTTGACAAAAACATTCTTATGTTGATCACTCACTCTTACAAAACCATGTTCCGGAGCATCAACAATATGAAATTGATTATTATTAATTGCAAAAAAATTTAACATTCTTGTGTCTTTCTGGGCGTTTGTGAAATTTTTGCTAATTGACGGTGATTTGTTAATATATTTAAAAATTTGATTTACCAACATTACTTTTCTCTAAAAAAAAGCAATTTTCAATAAATTGTCATTAATTAAACACGCTCGTATTAACCGTTGAGGTAATATAATTTGCATTCTTAAACTTAAATATTATTTCTCCCCCATCTGGCGATTAATTTCATACATTAAAATTGTTCCTGCTTGTGCAACATTTAATGATTCAAGCTGAGGATTAATTTTAATTTGGACATTATAATCACTAATTGCTTGCAAAGTAGTTGAAAGACCACTCCCTTCATTTCCTAAGGCTAATATGTGGCGTTCATTTGTATTAAACCGACAATCTTGCAACAAAATTCTTTCTTGTTTTAACCCCGTTGTAATTATTTTATAATGTTTTAATTGTAATGTTTTAATTTCTTTTAAACCAACTTCTTTAATAGCTGTTTTAAAAATAGCGCCTTGACTAGCCCGTAATACTTTGTTATTAAAAAGGTCAACAGAATGATTATATAAAATAATATTAGTAAAACAAAAACCAAGGCCAGTTCGGATCAATGTTCCTAAATTGCCAGGATCTTGAATGTTTTCCAATAAAAGAATATTTTGACTAAAGTCAAAATTATTTTGTTGAATAAGTTTCTGTAAATCAATTACGCCAACAATATTTTGATTGTTTTTATTTTGACTTAATTTAGTTAAAATTGGCTCGGAAGATATTGTTAATAAAACATCATTAAGATTTTTTAATTTTAGGTGATTTGTTTTTGTTGTTAAAATTTCAATCAAAAGACCACATTGTAATGCTTCATTAATAATGTTTCAACCTTCAATTAATGCTAAATTAAACTCTTTCCGATATTTTTTTTCTTTTAATTTTGCTAATAATTTAATATGTTCATTTTGGGTCGAATTAATTTCGCGATAATTCATAGTATCGTGTTCTTTCTTTTTTAATTAACATACATAAAATCAACTAAATATTTTTTCGTTTTGGGATAATCCCATTTTTGTTTTGTTTCCATTGTTTCCCACATTACCACAGCTATTACCCGAGGGCGTTTTGGTGTGTCTCACATTTTACCCAACAAAACTGCTAAACTAGTTTTTTGTTACTAATTTCTTTATTGTAATCTTAATCATCCTTAAACCAAACTTGTTTCGCTATAATTTTAACATTATTTTTTCATATTATCATTGAAACTTTTGATATTTTTCAAAAGGTCATTATTTTTCTTTTCAAGTTAAAAATATTCGTTATTTTTTCATTTCAAATAAATAAATAATCGTGGAAATTGGTTTGGTCAGTTGGTCATTGTTCCATCATTTTAAAAGTTTGGTTGATTGTTGCTTATAATGTATCATAGCCATAACCAATAAAAGCATTCCTAATTTAATGATGTTTATAAATTATTTTAATGGATTAAAATGTTCAGTAAAAGCAATGGCATATGATCAATACTTATCATCTGCTTTGCTACGAAAAATTTCATAATCAAATTTTTGGTGTTTAATTACAACCGAATCTTTTTTAACTTTACAAACCAAATGCTTAAAAGCTGTTACAATAACATTAATTTCTAACTCCGTTAAGGGTTCTTTTAATCTTGGTTGCTTTAATTTTAAAATTTGCTCCGTTATAATATTACGGCATAAAACTAAATCAATTTTACAATTAATATTAATTACCATCTATAATTTTATCTCGGATAATTTAGTAATTAAAGGTATAATTAAAAAATTAATTAAGTAATAAAGAACTTATTAACCTTTAAATAACGGAAATTAGTTAGCTTTTTATTAATCATAATATTTACTTTACTTGATCATTTTAATAATCTTTTAAACATTTTAATGAACAAACATTAATATTATCAATGCGCATAATTTTTGGTTTAAGTTTATCACATTGATAATAAACAAATGCTTTTTATTCATCTAAATGACATCTACAAGATTGTGTTCCATTTTTAACTCAACATTCGGTAATTGTTTCGCATAATAATTCAAAATTATAATCATAATCATTAATAATGCGAAAAAAGTAACTCATTTTTTAACATCGTGACCACAGGTTGTTTTAATTAAAACAACTAAAATTTCATATAATGAATTAACAAAAAGCAAATTTTATGATTGATTTTCATAATTACAATTATCACAATCAATATATGAAATATTAGTTAATGTCTGAATTTTTACAACTAATTAAGTAATTTTATTTATTAACCTATTATTATCTAACATTTTTGTACTTATCACTTACCTACTTATTTAATTGTTTTATTAAAATATTTTCGCAAACACTATTTCTGAACAATAATAACTATTGTTCAGAAATAAATGTTAATCATCTTGATAAAGTAATTTTTTACAACAAAAACAAGCAACATTATTTTGTAAAAACTTTAATATATGAATTGGTAATATCATTCATTTCATTATATTCATTACATAATTCAACAATAAAATGACCAATTGTTTCCATTTTAACAATAATTTTATCAAAACTAAATTAAAAGAAAAGATCATAAATATTTAAATCATCAACATCTCCCCCTACGTGGAAATTATTGTAATAAAACATTTTTATTTTGCCAATTTTAATTATTTCTAATAAATATTTAAATAACTAATCTTTAAATTTTATTCAATAATTATAATGCTGTTTAACAAGTTTTTTATTATTTTCTTGTAAATTTTTTACGTTCATTGCTATATTATCCACAAAAATTAGTACAATAATTATATTATAAATTAAAATAAAGAAGGTTGCATAAAGAAAATTTTCATTTTAGTAAATAATATTTCAATAAACATTGTATAATTATACATTATACTTTATAATTACACATTTTATACTCTTTCTTTGAAATAAAAGGCTATGTTATGGCCAAAAGAATGCTTATTATACCCTTTGAATATGCTTTTTTGTTGATTAAATGTAATCTTATTAATTTTCAATGTTAATCTTGTTGGGACATTAATTTTTGGAACAGATTGTCCAAAAGACCGAGAAGGAAAAATTTATATATGGACTATGTTCTTTATTACAATGAATTTTAATGACAGCAATTGTTGAAACCGTCTTTGTTATTATTTTTTTGAGCAAAAGGACAGCTATCAATTGCCCAATGTCATGCTAAAGTAATTTAATAAAATAAAAAGGTAATATTTGATACTAAAAAATGCACCCATTTTAGTAAAAAATAATAAAAAGTATTTATTATTTTAATAATATCCTTTTTATTTACGATTTAAATACCCTGTATTTCATTTTATAACATCTTTTATATATTCTTCGTGTGAATTATATATTTTCTTATTTATTGTAGCTTTCTTAAGTAATGAATGAAAACTTTTTATAACAATATTATCTGCATAGTGGTAATTTTCCCTTATTGAAATTATAATACCGTTACGTTAGATAAACATTTATCGTGATAAATAGCGAATTTGTATTGATATCCGTGATCTGAGGTGAATTATTATGTCATTCAGATCTTTTTTATCAATTTTATTTTATTAATTGCATCATTTAAATTATCCATTACTAATTTATTGTCATTATATTTAGATCACTTTACATCAACTATTTCTTTAGTATATTCATCAATAATTGTTGATTGATAATATTTTTCTCTTTTTCAAATTAAATATGTTACATCAGTATATAATACTAAAAACCTTGTTTTTATATCATTGAATTTACAATTAATTAAATTAGGATATTGCAATAAAATTTTTTATTTATTTATTATGTTTATACTTCATTTTTCTTCTCATTTTTCTTACATATTCAGGTTGTGTTTGATTATTACACATAATCCTTAAAAAATTTTTTTGAATTATATTTTATATCATAATCTTTCTTAAAATATTTAGTACTTATTCGATATTAAAATTGTTTTAAATTTTCTTCATAGACTTTTACAATATCATTTATTGCTTTTTTTGCTAATGTTATAATTTTTATATTTATCTTAATAACTACTTTTTAACCTTGTTATTTCTAGTAATAATTTTATTGAATATTAATGACAATTTTGTTTAATAAAAGAGACGATTATTAGTTTGTTTAATTGTAAAAGTCATGGAGTTTTTTAATAATTAATACCTTGTTTTATAATAGTTTAAATATTTTTTCTAAATGGTTTTTTTGACCCTTTTGTGTATTTAAAATTCCTTTTTAAAAATTTCTTTATCATTAATCAAGTGTTTTTATATTTACTTTATATTTTTATGCAACATAAATAAATGATATTTGTTCAATTTCTTTTACTGTATTTTTTTGAAATTCCGCAGTATATGTTTTAAATTTTTGTCCTTTTCTTGCCATATAAAAATGCACCTATAAAAATTTTGCTAAATTTTTTATTTTACTTATTTTTTTGGGGTGCAGTCTTACAAAGTTCCTTTTTATTTCTTTTCAATCTGTAATTTTACCTGTAATTTTATCTATTTTTGGCGTTTCAGGTTCATATTTACTACATTTCAACAATAATATGATTTTAAAAAGATATCATATCCCATTAACAATATGATAAGGAACCCCACTATTATCTCAAATTGATTTATTTGAAAAATTAAATTTTATAATAAAAAAATTATCATTTTGTTTTTTTACAATTACAATATATCATTTATTATCTTTATTACGATTCAATTTGTCTAATTGAATTAACTTTCAATTACTATTTTATGATAGTTCTTGTTAATTTAACGGTTCTGTTTTATTATTCTCTCTGTTTTAGCTATTATCTGGTTTATTACAAACAATTAGAGTTGTTATGCTTGTTCCCACTAATGTAATAGCACCTAAAGATTTAAAAACATTTTTTGTTGGCTTAAAAAAGATGAACGTTGATTAAAAATAAAAAATAAAATCAAATAAATTAAAAGACAACGCCCAAAATATTAAGTTAAAGAATTAGAATTATTACAAATGGATGATAAATATTTTATGCCAAGTAAATTTCTGGTTGATAAAAAATATTATGTTTATTATTTTATCAATAAAATAATAAAAGGAACATATTTGTTATATTTATGATAAATTAAGCACCGAAAATGCTATCTATTGATGATGTTAAAAGATCAATTAGGGATTTTAAAAAAATATTTGGTATTAAAATAACACGAATTAAAACTGATAATGTTTCTGAATTTATTAATAGTCATCGGAATAATCAAAAAAGTATTTTTAAAGAAACTACTTTTACTCAATTTTTAACAGATAAAAATATTTTATATCAAACAACAATCGTTCATTCTCCGTAGTCAAACGGTAAAAATGAAAAATTTCATCAAAATTATAATAAGTTATTTGTATTTGATGAAAAAATATTGGATGCAGTTGGCTTACAAAATAAAATAAATGATTACTATTATTTTTATAATTTTAAAAGATTTATTTAAACTATTTTTTAGTGTGTCAATTTTAGAATTTTTATTTATATATTTATAATTTTTAATTATGTTTTTATATTTTAAATTATATATTTTAATATTTTTTCTTGTAATCTCAAAAATGTGTGGTAAACTACATATTTTTAACTAAATTCAATGGTGGTTCAGGACAGAATTGAACTGCCGACACTTTGAGCTTCAATCAAATGCTCTACCAACTGAGCTACTGAACCACAATTGGCGGTCTTGACGGGACTTGAACCCGCGATCTCCTCTGTGACAGAGAGGCATGATTACCACTTCACTACAAGACCATTTGGTTGCGGGGGCAGGACTTGAACCTGCGACCTTTGGGTTATGAGCCCAACGAGCTACCGCTGCTCCACCCCACAATTTTAATACTATCATAACTTAATATTTAATTGCAAGTTTTTTTGTAAAATGGCGGAAGATGAGGGATTCGAACCCTCGCGCGGCTTTCACCGCCTGTCGGTTTTCAAGACCGATCCCTTAAACCAAGCTTGGGTAATCTTCCAAAAATGTGCTAAAAACAATTAAATAATAAATGGTGGACCCTACTGGATTTGAACCAGTTACCGTCCGGTTATGAGCCGGATGCTCTAACCAACTGAGCTAAGGGTCCGTGGTAGCGAGAAAGAGACTTGAACTCTTGACCTCCCGGGTATGAACCGAGTGCTTCTAACCAACTGAGCTATCCCGCCATATCATTATGTTTAATTGCTTTATTAATGTGTAAGATTTAAAAAAATGTTAATGGTGTGGGAAAATACCCCAAAAACAGGATCGAAACCGTTTGACGACCACCCCTCTTTTTTTGTGCCGTGCAAGGCAGGTGGTGTTGTGGTGCGCTCCCAACTTGAGCTACGGGCCAAAAATAAATAGTATAAAAAATGGTCGGAAAGACAGGATTCGAACCTGCGACCCCTCGGTCCCAAACCGAGTGCTCTACCAAGCTAAGCTACTTTCCGAAAAAAATAACATTTAAATAAATGGCGCGCCCAGAAGGATTCGAACCCTCAACCTTTTGATCCGTAGTCAAATGATCTATCCAATTGATCTATGGGCACATGAAAGTAAAAATATATTTAAATGTTAAATAAATTTAAATGGAGGCACTAGTCGGATTCGAACCGACGATCAGGGAGTTGCAGTCCCATGCCTTAGCCACCTTGGCTATAGTGCCATAAAATATAAACCTCTAATATATTATCATATTCATAATTCATTTCAAAACAAATAAATAACAAACTTAAATTCATTTTATTTTTTATTCAACAGAAATTAAAAATGGATATAACGTTTGGTCACCATCAATAAATTCATATTCAACATCGAAACTTTCATCTAAATATTTTCGAATTGCATTAATATCCCGTGTTTCAGCTTCTTCACCAGTAAAAATTGTAACAATTTCGGTTGATTTAGTAATTGCGCGGTCAAACAAATATTTCATTGTTTTTGTTAAGGTTGGGTATGAACAAATAATTTTTTTGTTCATAATCCCCATGTATTCCCCTTTATTAATATTAACCCCATCAATTGAAGTTGTTTTAGAAGAAATCGTAATCGATAAACTTGTCACATTTTTAAGACTTGATTTTAATGTTGAACAAATCTTTTTAGGAGCTTCTCCTGATTCAAATGACAAAGCCGCTACCATTCCTTCTTGAACGGATGTTGTTGGTATGACATAGACATTTGATTTACGTTCAAATTTTGCGGCTTGTTGCGCAGCTAAAATCGCATTGCTATTATTTGGTAAAATAAAGACATTAATTGCATCAACTATTTCAATAGCACTTAAATAATCATCTGTTGATGGATTCATTGTTGCACCACCATTAATCGTAAATTGAATATTTAAGTCGGTTTTAAAGAAATTAGCAATCACATTTGATGGTGCAACAGCGATAATAGCATCCGGATTTTTTAATTGTCGATCAATTTTAATTGTTTTAACATGTTTTTCGGCTTGTAAATTCATATTTTCAATTTTAATATTTTTAAATTCACCGTGTTGTTGTAAAAAAGTTAAAATATGACCGGGCAGTAAAGTGTGAACATGAACTTTTAAAATTTCATTATCAACAACGGCGACAATTGATTTTCCACCTTGGTCCTCTAATGTTTGACGAACTTGCGTAACATTAATTTTATTAATATACTTACTATCGATCGTCACAATTGCTTCAGTACAATAACCGAATTCTTCATTTTGCAAATCTACCACAACATTTTCACCAACATTTTCGACTTGTTTTTTTTGTTGTGGCACAATTTTTCCTGTTTTTCAATATTCTGTAATTCCTTCGAAAATTTTTACTAAACCAAAACCACCGGAATCAACAACCCCAACTTCTTTTAAAATGGGTAATAACTCTGGTGTATGATTTAATGACTCTGTTGCAAAATCAACAATTTTTTGAAATAATTTTGGCACAGAAATTTCCTGATCTAATGTTGAAACATGCTCTGCTGTTTCACGAATTACTGTTAAAATTGTTCCTTCAACCGGTTTCATTACCGCTTTATATGCAACTTCATTCGCTTGGAAAATTCCCGCTTTAACCGAATCAAAATTTAATTCATCAAATTTTTTTAAACCATTCGCAAAACCACGAAAAATCTGCGATAAAATAACCCCCGAATTACCACGCGCACCCATAATTAAGCCGCGCGCAAAAACATCAGCAATTTTACTAATTGATTCCGAATTTATTTCATTGATTTCCTTGACAGCATTAGTCATTGTTAAATTCATATTTGTTCCTGTATCACCATCAGGAACTGGAAAAACATTTAATTTATCAATTTCTGGATAAAAATTATATAAATTATTATAACCGCTGACCAGTGAATTTTTAAAAGATTTTGCATTAAATTCCATTTTTATCAACCTTACATTTTTCATCAATTACTTTCCTTTTTTTAACTATCATAAGTGATATAATTGTAAATCTTGCATCAATTATAAATATATTGTTTTTAATAAATTTTCCTAAATTAATAAATCTTGAATATTTACATTAACATAAATCATAATGTCATTTGAGTAAATATCTAATTTTTCTAACTCATATTTAATCCTAATTTGTATTTCTTGCGCAATATCCTTAATATTTACTCCTTCAAGCAAAATTATAAAGATATCGATATAAAAATTACGATTATCTTGTCTAAATTTAATTGACTGTGAGTAATCTTTAAGTAACATTATCACATTTTCTTCATTATTTTCATTATCATCAATTTTTGCGAACCCAGCTACCCCAGGTACTGTAATAACTGCCGCATGAACCAAATCTGCAATTTTATCTATATTAATTTTCTCAATCATAAAAATCACCACTAAACTAAATTAACATTATTAATTATAACTAGAAAATATAATAAAGCAATAATTCATATTAATAATTTTAATATATTTTCCTAATTAAATTGTTAACTTTTCGTTATATTTCTCTTTATATTATTTAAAAAAATCTTCAATATTCGTTAATATATGACTAAGCTTAACAAGCTTCTCTAATATTTTCTCTTCGACTAATATTAATTCTTAATATTTTAAAACAAAATCTTTTATATTAATTTCTTTCTTTTCTGATTCATCTTTAATTTTAATACATTCATTAATATCTTTTCAGTAAAAACATGTTGTACTCGTAAGAAGCGATTGTATTAGCAATAATTGGGTAATATTATGGTTTAACGATTCTTAATTTCTTTTTCCTCCAATTATATTATTAAATGATAAAGTTTGTGTAAAATAATAATGATTATTCCCTTGTTAACTTGTTTTTCTTACTGTCATTTCAATCATAATATCTTTCTCTAATATCTTCCTCCTGTGTGTAAGTTTACTATAAATTAAAAATAATTACTATCCTTTATATTTTTATAATTAAAGTATGTTTTACTAAATATAGGATTTATTTCAAACAGTTGCTTTAATAATATCGCTTTATTTTGAGAAAAACTATAAAAACAGAAAAAATATTGTTTCTTAGCAAAATAGGATACTATTTATTTAGTGTATGACTATTTTTTAATTAGTAAATAACTTTATTTTATTAAAAAATAAAAGGAATAAAAAATATGAAAAAACATAATTTTTAATTAATTTATATAATATTGATAATGAATTTAAAAAATTATTAAAAGACTTTGATAAATTAGAAAACAAATATATCAAAATAATGAAAAAAGATAAAAAATTAACTGAAACAATAAATTTATAAGAATTATCAGACAATAAAAATATTGCTCAGCAATTACAATTAAATTATATGTTGAAGTGATATTATCACATTTTCAACATAAAAATAAGGAAATTATTCCAAATTGACAAGAAATTATTACAACACCGCAAGGAACATACCAAAATTTAGAAATTAAGTTTAATAATTTTGAAATAAATACTGATCAAGCAGACGTTGATCTAAAGAAAAATACCAATGATATCTTCCTAAAGCAAAGATAAATCCAATTTCAAAATACCGCGTGCAAAATTTCATCCGCAAGAATTATCAAATTTAGAACCACAAGCATAACCAAGTCAAATTACGACTCAAAAATTACGGTAGTATTCACTATTTTTAGATTTTGTATAAAATTAAGTAATTAGAAACAAATTAAATTTCGCTTATATATTAAATGATAACAAAATTTATAAAAAAGTTGAATTTTTTATAAATATAATTTTTAGTTAAAAAATATTTTCTAAAATTATGAATTTTGACAAACTAAAAATACTTTTAAAAATTACATTAATTAATTTTTTAAAGTATTTGATTAAAGAAATAAATACTGGTTTTGAAAATGATTTAAATTTTGAAATTGATTTAAATTAAAAATATTAAATTCAATTTTTTCTTCATTAGTTTTATTAACTTTTTTCATCAATTCTATCATTAAGTCTTAACATTTAATAATATAATTATTTTTTAAATGTTTTTTTACAGTATATTTTTACCAACGCCTCTTAATGGTCTTAATATAATGTGAAGTATCTCCTTCCATATGACAACCAATATTATATTATAATGCTTGGTTTTTAACAGCCGCTTCATTATTTTCAATTAATTTAATAGTTTGTAATAAAAATTTCTTTTTATTTGCCTAATTGTAAAGTTAAGTGCAACTAAATTATCTTTCACCAATCGAATATTTGGTTAGAAAAATAATTTAGTTGCACTTAACTTTACAATTAGGCATAAAAATAAAAAAAACAATCTCACAAGAATTGTTTTTTGCCGGTTCATCGTACAGGACGCCTTTTTAATTAAAACTTATTTAAATTATATAATATTTTATGTTATTATTAAGTTAATAGATTTATTGCACTTGTATTTACAGTTTACAATACAAAAAATTACATTCCATTTTTTTGTAAAAAATATTTTTTTATGTTTTATTCACAATTTGATCATTAATTAAAATAATAAATTGATCAAAACTAGTTGTAATTTGTTCTTCTTGACCATAAACTCGGTAAGTAATCATTTTTTTATCATTTTCTTGATCACCAATGACAATTTGATATGGTATTTTGGCAATTTGTGATTCGCGAATTTTATAACTTAAACGCTCATCACGGTCATCAATCATTGTTCGTAGTTTTAACTTCTTAAATTGTTGTTGTAATTCATTAACATAAGCTAAATGACGTTCATTATTAACTGGCATTAAAACAATTTGTTTTGGGGCTAATCAAAACGGTAAAACACCTTTTGTTTGCTCTAATAAAATAGCAATAAACCGTTCATAAGTTCCAATTAATCCACGGTGAAGCATCACCGGTCTTGTTCTGACCCCTGTTGCATCAATATAACTTAAATTAAATTTTTTTGGTAAGATAAAATCAAATTGTAATGTTGATACCGTAATTTCATGGTTTAATACTGTTTTAATTTGAATATCCAACTTTGGACCATAGAAAGCAGCTTCCCCAATCATTGATACATATTTAATTTTTAAATCATCTAACACTTCTTTTAATATTTGTTCAGCATGATTTCACATTTCATCATCAGCATCATCATATTTTTCTTTATTTGCCGGATCACGAATTGATAATGAATAGTAATCCACCGTAATTTTTAAATCAGTTAAAACTTCATTAATTAACTTAAAACAACGTTTAAATTCTTCTTTTAACTGATCATAGCGTAAAAAGATATGTGAATCAGTTAATTGCATCATTCGTACTCGCTCTAAACCAGTTAAACTACCCGATGTTTCATAACGATGTAAAATTGCATGCTCAGAAATCCGCAAAGGTAATTCACGATAACTTCGTTGTTTATAATTGTAAACAGCAATATGATGTGGACAAGCCATCGGGCGTAAAACACTAATTTCATTATCTTGGGCCATTGGGGCAAACATATTTTCTTGATAATGATTTCAATGCCCTGAAATTTTATACATTTCACTAGTTCCAATTACAGGCGTATCAACTTCAATAAAATCATATTCTCATTCTTTATTGCGAATATATTCTTGCAAGACTTTTTTTAATGCCATTCCGTTTGGTAATCAAATTGGTAACCCTAGCCCAACAAGTTTATTAAAGGTAAAGATTTCTAAATCTTTACCAATTTTACGATGATCACGGTCTTTGCGTTCTTCATAAGCTAATAATACTTGTTCAAATAATTCTTGTGAAAAATGAGAACTACCAGTTAATCGTTGCAACATTTTATTTTTAGCATCGTTTTGTCAGTATGCGCCAGCTAAACTTCACAATTTTAAGACTTTAATTTGTTTTAAAGGGGCAACTGGATAATTATTTGGCAAATATAAGGTATTGTCAAGGCAATATCCCGCTTGTTTGGAGCTATTATCCTTATATCATTTTTTTACTACTATCGCTAAGGACCCTAAAACAGGCGTAATAGCAATATTACTATTAATTAATTTTATAATTTCTTGTTCGACAATGGCAAGGTCGGTTTCTTTCAAATGTGGATTAACATCAAAATCCACAAAAAAGGTATCATCTTGCACCGTAATTTTAGCAATTTTAGCGGATGGATATAAATTAGTAATTGCTTTCGCCGCGACTAAAGCTGTTGTATAATTAATGATTGATAAGGCTAATGGTGATTTGTTAGTAATAATTTCTAATGTCCCGTCTGTTGTGACTAAATAATTTAACCCTTGCACTTGTCCGGCAAAAACACCACCAAGGGCAGCTTTTCCTAAGCTTGGGGCAATGCTAGTTGCAATCGCTTTAATTGTTTGTGCAGTTTTAAATTCGCGAACTTGACAATCAGATAATGTAATTTTAATCATTTGTGATTTCCCTTTCTTAAAAGTAAAAACTCGTTCCCAATATTATCAAAATAATAATAGGAGCGAGTTCTACGTGGTACCACCCTAATTAAATTAGGTTTTAACCTAATTTATCTTTTATCACGCTTAATAACGAAAAAATACTTAAACGTAAAATTAGTTGTTACTAGTAATTTAATCGCTCTTTTATTAAGATTCCATAATTCTTAACTTGCTGCGAAAAAAGAAGAGATCAAACTTTAGATAACTAGTTTAATTATTTAATTGTAATTTCTTTAATTTCTTCGTTACGAGCAAATAAGATTGTTGAACCAATTTTTGCTTTTCATTTTTTAGCAATTTTACAAATTGCTTTTTCGTCAATTTTAAATTCCTCATAATTTTCAACTTTATTCATAAAAATTGAATGTCATGATCCAAATGCTGTATATAATTCTAGCAACGGACTAACTCCTAAAATAACTACATTTGGTCGGAATTTTGAAATTATTTTTAATAATTCCCCGGTGTTTGAAACAACCACGGCATATTCATATTTCCCATCTTTACATTTATTTGCTAATTTTTTGGCAATATCAGCACGGGGTCCTATTGTTGAATTAATAGCATCTTCTAATTGTTTTTCGTAGTATAATTTTGAATAAAATTCATGTTCAGCTCGTTTATTAATCATCGCCATCGTTTGCGTTGTAATAAACGGATAATCTCCATTTGCTGATTCTCCTGATAACATTGTTGCATCAGAACCTAATTCTGTTGCAAAGTAAACATCAATTACTTCTGCTCTTGTTGGTGATGGATTTTCAGTCATTGTTTCTAACATTTGCGTTGCGATAATAACAATTTTCCCTGCTTCACGACATTTACGAATAATAATTTTTTCTCAATATGGTACATCATAATATGGGATTTCTAATCCTAAATCACCACGCGCAACCATAATTCCATCTGATGCGGCAATAATTTCATCAATATTATTAATTCCAATTTGTGATTCAATTTTAGCAATAATTTGGACATGTTCCGCTTTACATTCTTTTAATAATTTGCGAATTTGTTTAATATTATCCGCGGTGTTAACAAATGATGCAGCAATATAATCAATCCTTTGTTCAACTCCAAATTTAATATCCTCAATATCTTTTTTCGATAAAAATGGTAATGTAAAATCAACTCCTGGTAAATTAATACGTTTATTTGTTTTAACAATGTGACGGTTAAAAGCTTTTGTTTCAATAATGCCAGGTTTAATTACCGTAACATTTAATTGTAACTTACCATCATCAACTAGCACAACATCGCCCGCTTTTAAATCTTGTGATATATCATATGAAACAGTCATTTCCGTTCCTGTTCCTTCGCGATTTTTATATTCTGCTGGTAATGAATAAATTGTAACTGTTGTCCCGGCGATAATTTTTTGTTTCCCATCTTTCATTTTACCAACACGAATTTCTGGTCCCTTAGTATCTAATAAAACTGAAATTGGTTTTCCAATTTTAGCACTAACTTCGCGTGCTCATACAATTCGCACTCCTTGCTCGGCGTGATTTCCGTGTGAAAAATTTAATCGAATTGTTGTCATTCCCGCTTTAAACAACTCTTCAATAGCCTTTACTGAATGCGTACTTGGCCCAATAGTTGTAATAATTTTCGTTCTCTTCATTTTATCATTAATATTAAAGTTATTCATTTTTTTGACAATCTCCTTTTAAAAATATCTTACCTCCTTATTTTATCGCAAAATTATTATTTTTGATAAATATTCTGATTTAATTCATCAAATTTAGCTCAAATTTCTTTTCGCGATGTCCTTGGAATACTTAACGCTTCAATAATTGGTCACGCCACAATTTTATCACCTCGGTTACCAATTGCTAAACCACCATTCCCAGCAATAATTTGTTCAACAGCAAATTGGGCCATTTGAAAAGCACGATAACGTTCCATCGCTGTTGGGCTGCCACCGCGTTGGGTGTGCCCTAAGACTGACGCACGTGTTACATAACCACTTTTACTTTCGACTAATTTTGCTAATTTGTCGACATCATGATAAATCATTTCGCTAACAATAATAATTACACTTCGTTTTTGAGTTTTATGTAAAGCTGCCGCGCGATCCGCAATTTCTGCTTCCGATAAAGCAGCTTCATTAATTGAAATAATATCTGCCCCCCCAGCAATCCCCGCATATAAAGCAATATCACCACAAGCATGACCCATAACTTCGACAATTGCACAACGGTTATGTGACTGCATTGTATCACGTAAACGATCGATGGCTTCTAAAACAATGTTAATGGTCGTATCAAAACCAATTGTATAATCTGATGAAGTAATATCATTATCAATTGTTCCTGGTAAAGCAACACAATTAATTCCCATTTCAGTTAACCGTTGAGCTCCTTGATAACTACCATTCCCACCAATAACAATTAATAATTCAATTCCTTGCTTTTTCAAATTAGCAACTGCTTTTTCACGAACCTTTGGTTCTTTAAATTCAGGTAAACGCGCGCTCCCAATCACTGTCCCGCCTAAACGCATAATACTATCCGCGAAGTTATTATCAACAACTTCCATTCAATTATTAATCAAACCTAAATAACCATCACGAATAATATATGTCTCTAATCCTTTAGCGTGCGCTGTTTTAATAACGCCAGCAATCGCTGCATTCATTCCTTGTGAATCACCGCCAGATGTTAAAATTCCAATTTTTTTAAGCATGCTTTTTCTCCTTCCATTTCGCTTTGTTTCAACTTGTTTATATTAATTTTAGTTGATATTATAAGATTGTAAAGATTTAATTTAAAAAATAAAAAAACACTAATTAGTGTTTTTTTATTTTTTAAATTAAATCTTTCACAAATAAGAAATAATAATCTTTAACTATTTTTTTATTACTCAGATTCAGTTGTTACTTTTACTTTAAAGGTAAATTTACCAACAATTTTTGTTGAATTTTCTTTTGCTCTAACAGTTACATAAATGTTTTTTGTTGCTACATCGTTGCCTTCAACACCATCATTAGTAATTGTATATTCGTCATCAGTTACACCGGCAACTTTTTTTTGCAATGCATTTAAAACTGCTTTTGAAAGTTTATTATCAGTATTAATTGCTTCTAATTCTGTTTTTGTAACATTGTCATGTTTTTTAACTTTAATTTTTACTTCTTGATCATCGACCGTTACATCTTTAATATCTGTTTTTGTTACTGTTACTGTACCAGTTTTTGGTAAAGTTACTTTAATGTATCCTGATTTACCAATTACAACTGTTTTATATTTATCTGAAGTAATTTGAATAAAAACAGGCTGTTCTGTGGTTTTTAAGTTAACTGGTTCATATTTTGTACCTTTGTTATCTTTGTAAACATCAAAATAAAAATCAGTACTTGTTGCAGTTTTAACAACACCTTGAACAGCTTTTAAAACATTATCCTTTAATGCTGATTTAACTTCTTCAACTGTAACTTTCTCTTCGTTTGATGCTGCTATATATGCAGGTGCTACAAGTGTTTTAACTCTTGATAAGTTATTATTACTGTCAGTTGTTTTATTATTACATGCTACTAAAGGTGTTGTCACAACTGCTGATACCCCCAAAGTCCCTAATAATGCTAAAAGTTTCTTCATTTCTTATATTTCCTTTCTGATAAGTAGTGTTTTGATAAAGCAAATGTAATTAAAAATTATATTAAATAAATATATAAGAGAAAAATAATATTAATAATTATTTGCTTATAATCCTACTTTTATATAATTTATATTTTGAAATTTTTTTCTCTCTTATAATAACAAGTGTACAATATTTTTTTCCAAAAAACAATAAATATTTTTCAAAAAAAAAAAAAAGATTTTCCAAACGAAATTTCTTAATCTTTTTTTTCTGGTGCAGTTTTTTCAACTGCTTTTGGTGATGTTTGGTCAACGGTTTCTAATGTTAGATCCGGTTGATTTGAAACAAACATCATGATTTCTTGATTTAATAAATTAACATTATTAATCATAAATTGCCCTGCTTGATTTGCTAATGAAAAACGAGTTTTTTTCTTACTACGGCTTCCTTCGGTATAGTAAATTACTAATTGATTTGTTTTATCATTGCGTTCAACACGAGTAATTTTACGAATTAAAATTCTTTCTCCTAAAAAGGTAATTTCTTTTTCATCAATTCCAATTGCAATTAATTGTAAGAATAAGAAAATATAAATTCCAACTCCAACAGTTAAAACAAAAGCAAGCACAATCATGATAATTAACAGTACATCTGATGATACCTTAATTCAAAATTGTAAAACAAAACCAATAATAACAACTGGTAAATTACCCCCTAAAATAGAAAATAAAATAATTAAAATCTTTTTATTAATAAAACGGACTTTAAATTCTCGTTTTGTAAAGCTAATTAAATAACCAATAATTGATAAACCAACAGCAGCAAATAAAAAGGTTGCCATTGAAAGGGCAATTATTGTCCCTCTTTTAGTATCATCCATTATTACGTTTCCTTTCCATCATTATCATTATTACTTGTGAACCTGGGCCATTACTTCAGAAGCAAAATCAATTTTTGCTTTTTCAATCCCTTCGCCAACTTCATATCGGATCATTTCAACAACAGTAGTATTATTTTTTTTGATAACATCCCCAATTTTTTGATCAGGATTAACAACAAAAATTTGGTCTAAAAACGATATTTCAGTTAATTGTTTGTTTAAACGTCCTTCTACCATTTTTGCTAAAATATTATCTGGTTTCCCCGCGTTTTTGGGATCATTTTTTGCCTTATTGGTTAAAATTGCTTTTTCACTATTTAAAAAATCCGCAGAAATATCATCGCGAGAAATAAATTGTGGTCTCATTGCTGAAACATGCATTGCCAATTGTTTACCAATTGTTTCATCAATTTTACCATTAAAAATTAACACCGTTGCAATGCGATTATTTGAATGTAAATAAACGCCCATTGATTGATTGGCGTTTAAATACAATGTTTTAAATCGGCGAAGCGTAATCTTTTCACCAATTGTGGCAATAGTATGCACAATAATTGTTTCTAATGGTTCGCCATTAACAATTATTTTTGATGCTTCTTCAACCGTTTTTGGTTCATGAGTAATTAGTGCTTCCCCTACGGTAGCCATTAAATCTAAAAATTGTTTATTTTTGGTAATAAAATCAGTTTCTGAATTAACTTCAAAAATAACTGTTTTATCTCCTTTGATTATTAAACCAACTAATCCCTCGGCAGCAATCCGATCATATTTTTTAGCTGCTTTGGTAATTCCTTTTTCACGTAACCATGTAATAGCTTCTTTGATATTACCTTCAGTAGTTTCTAATGCTTTTTTACAATCTAGCATTCCTGCTCCTGTTCTATCTCTCAATTCTTTTACTAATTGTGTAGTAATTGTCATATTGATTCTCCTTTCAAATTTAAGGGTTCGTATATTTAAACTAACCAGTTAATTAATTTGCTTTGTCGGTTATTTTTTTACAATCTTATTATCAATAATTGCTAAATGTTTACTTAATTCACTAATCATTTCTCCTTTTTTGGCCTTTGGTAAAGCAAAAATTTTACCAAAGGCTTCTAACTCATCAACTTTTAATTTTGCTAAAGTCTTTTCTAAATCATTATCCACAACATTAATTGTTTCTAAATTAAAACTTGGTGTTGTTATTGGGGCAACTTGAGCCACTTTTGGGCCTGAAGCTTCTGTGACAATAGTTTCTTTTTTAGATGGATAACCTTGGCGATGTGTATAACTATATTGTTGGTATTTTCCGTGTTCATATTTTTCACCCATTCTGCGATTATCATATTGACCATCACGGGCACGGGGGGCATGACGATTTTCTTCGATAATATCACTACGTGTAAATTCGTTTGTTTTAAATTGCGGTTCTGGCATTTTAATTTCCATAGCATCACCATATAAGTCAGCAATATGATGGGTAATAAGTGCAATTGAACGAGAATTATCATCATTTGCGGGAATGATATAGTCAATTGGATCGGGGTCCGCATTTGTATTACAAATCGCAATAACTGGGATTCGTAATTTACGGGCTTCACGAACAGCAATATGTTCCTTTTTTGGATCAACCACAAACAATGCTTGTGGTAATTCTTTCATTCCTTTAATTCCACCCAATAATTTTTCTAATTTTTCTTTTTCTTTTTTAATTAACATTTGCTCTTTTTTTGGTAATAATTTTAATTCACTATTTTTTTCTTGACGTTCAATATTTCATAAACGTTTAACACGTAAATGAATTGTTTTTAAGTTGGTTAGGGTTCCCCCTAACCAACGTTGATTAACATAAAAACATTTAGAACGTTCTGCTGCATCTTTAACAATTCATTTTGCTTGTTTTTTTGTTACAACAAATAAAATTTTTCCTTTACGAGCAGCAATATTTACCATTAATTTTTTAATATCTTCTAATCTTCATAATGTTTGTTGTAAATCAATAATATGAATCTTATTTTTTTCTCCATAAATATATGGTTTCATTTTGGGATTTCATCTTTTTGTTTGATGTCCAAATTGAGCACCAGCTTCTCATAACATTTCTCTTGTTAATTCTTTTGCCATTTTTTTATTTAATTCTCCTTTTCGTTAAACATCTACTTATTTCTAACATTTACCACTATTTTATTAAAATAAATAGCACTGGGCAAATTAATCTATAAATGTGTATTGTATACCATTAATTTTATTGAATACAAGTATCAAAATTATAACATACTTTGTTTTAAACAAGAAAATAAAAATGTTATTTATCGTTGATAAATAACATTTTTGGATGTTTAATTTGTAATTTCTGTTTATTTTTCAAAATTATTGTTTAAATTTAAAAGTGTTTGTTTTTCAAGGATTAATAATTTTTAATAATGTAAATTATAAATCAAATGCAATAATTTATTAAATTTTATTATAACACAAAAAATAAGTATTTAATATAATTTTATTTTTAAAATTATTATATTTTATTTGAAAATCCACATAAATATTGTTTAAATTATTGTAAGCTATCCATATTTCATTTAATAACATCTTGTATATATTCTTAATGTGAATTATATATTTTCTTATTTATTGTAGCTTTTTTAAGTAATGAATTAAAAATTTCTATAACAATATTATCTGAATAGTGATATTTTTTCCTTATTGAAATTATAATACCGTTAGATAAACATTTATCGTGATAAATAGCGAATTTATATTGATATCCGTGATCTGAGTTAATTATTATGCCATTCAGATCTTTTTTTTATTAATTTTATTTTTTAATTGCATCATTTAAATTATCCATTACTAATTTATTGTCATTATATTTAGATCACTTTACATCAACTATTTCTTTAGTATATCAATCAATAATTATTGATTGATAATATCTTTCTCCTTTTTAAATTAAATATGCTACATCAGCATATAGCATTGAAAACCTTGTTTTTATATCATTGAATTTACAATTAATTAAATCAGGATATTGCAATAAACTTTTTTCTTTATTCTGTTCATACTTCATTTTTCTTCTCATTTTTCTTACATATTCAGGTTGTATTTGATTATTACACATAATCCTTAAAAATTTTTTTAAATTATATTTTATATCATAATCTTCATTTAAATATTTAGTAATTCTTCGGTATCCAAATTGTTTTAAATTTTCTTCATAGACTTTTACAATATCATTTATTGCTTTTTTATTTTTTTGTTACTGTCATAATTTTTATATTTATCTCAATAACTACGTTTTAACCTTGTTATTTCTAGTAATAATTTTATTGAATATTAATGACAATTTTGTTTAATAAAAGAGACGATTATTAGTTTGTTTAATTGTAAAAGTCATGGAGCTTTTTTAGTAACTCATACCTTGTTTTATAATATTAAAAATCTCTTTTGGTAAAAGATATTTTAGATCATTTGTGGTTTTTTTATTATTTTCTCATAAAGATTATAATGTATTTGCATTTAGATTATATTGTTTTGCTGCTATTCAACAACTTTTTTGTTTAATTTCATTAATTATTTTTGTTCTAAATTCTAATGTATATTTGTTATAATTTTGTTATTTTCTTGCTATATAAAAATGCACCCTATAAAAATTTAGCAAAATCTTTTTTATTTTACTTACTTTTTGGGTACAGTATTCTATTTTTGTTTTTTATTTTTAAAATAATTAGTCTGAAGATTGATATAATTAAAGAACAGGAAACAAAAGCGTAAAGGAATGATGGTACAATGTTTAAATTAATATCAAAGTATTTACCAGCAGGTGACCAACCATTAGCAATTGAAAAATTAACTATCAATTTATTAGCAAATAAAAAGCATCAAGTTTTATTTGGAGCAACTGGAACAGGAAAAACGTTTACGATGGCTAATGTTATTGAAAATTATCAAAAAACAACGTTAGTAATGGCCCATAATAAGACATTAGCAATGCAATTATATGTTGAATTAAAAGAAATGTTTCCCAATAATCGTGTTGAGTATTTTGTTTCAAACTTTGACTTTTATCAACCAGAAGCTTATTTACCAGGGAAAGATTTATATATTGATAAAAATGCTCGCCAAAATATGGAATTAGATATGATGCGGTTAAGTGCTTTTAATGCGTTAACAACACGTAAAGATGTGATTGTTGTCGCATCGGTTGCTGCGATATACGGGACGCAAGACCCAAATGAATATAAAAAATCTTTTTTTCAAATTGATCGTAATCAAAAAATTAGTAAAAAGGATTTAGCTAATTTTTTAGTATCATCAGGATATGTTCGTAATGATATTGAATTAATTCCTGGTAGTTTTAGTGCAAAAGGGGATGTTATTAAAATTGTTCCAGGATGAAATATTAAAACTTTTATTCGCATTGATTTGTTTGGTGATGAAATTGATGATTTAGCTTACATTGATGGAATAACAAGTGATGTTACCCAACGGTTATCAACGGTAACAATTTTTCCGGCGCAAGATTATATTACTTCACCAGAACGGTTAGTCAAAGCAATTAAACGAATTGAAGATGAGTTTAAAGTTCGGTTAGAAGAACTAAAAGCGGATGGAAAAATTGTTGAGTTTCAAAGATTAAAGCAACGAATAGAACATGACTTAGATTCCCTGCGAGAAAATGGCACATGTTCAGGGATTGAAAATTACTCGCGTCATTTAGATTTACGTTCAGAAAAGGAAGCCCCTTATACTTTGATTGATTTTTTTGGTGATGATTTTTTAACTATTATTGATGAGTCCCACATGTCGTTACCCCAAATTCGGGCAATGTATAATACTGATCGAAGTAGAAAAGAAACATTAGTAAATTATGGCTTTCGTTTAAAAAGTGCATTGGATAATCGTCCTTTAAATTTTGATGAATTTAATCAGAAATTAAAAAATGTTATTTATGTTTCAGCAACACCAGGTGATTATGAGGTCCGATTGGTTGACCACAAAGTTGTTGAACAAATTATTCGACCAACTGGTTTATTAGATCCAACTGTCGAAGTAAAACCAACAACAGGTCAAATCGATGATATTATTGAACAAGTAAAAATCCGTTGAAAAAAGAATGAACGGGTGTTTATTACAACGTTAACAATTCGAATGTCTGAAGATTTAACAAGTTATTTACAAGAACAAAATATTAAAGTTGCCTACTTACACAGTGAATTAAAAACCTTAGATCGTAACCAAATCTTACTTGATTTACGAAAAGGTGTTTATGATTGTATTGTGGGTGTTAACTTAATTCGGGAAGGAATTGATATTCCAGAAGTTTCATTAATTTGTATTCTTGATGCGGATAAACAAGGCTTTTTACGTAATGAACGTAGTTTAGTTCAAACAATTGGTCGGGCAGCGCGAAATGCGGAAGGGCATGTTATTCTATATGCTGATACTGTTTCTGATGCAATGCAAAAAGCAATGCAAGAGACAACTCGTCGTCGTCAAATTCAGGAAGAATATAATTTTAAATATCATATTACGCCAACAACAATTATTAAAAGTATTTGTTATTATACTAATATTAAACGCCAAGAAGATAAGTTACAGAAGATTAAAAATAAAAAATCAAAAGAATATCAAACAGCGAAAACAGCATTGTTAGCTGATTTACGAAAAGAAATGTATGAATCAAGTAAGAAACTTGATTTTGAACGTGCCGCAGAATTACGCGATATTATTATTGAAATTGAAGCAGAATAACAATTTGTGATAGTATTAATTTACAAAGGGGTGACTGTGAATGACAAAGTTTATTGTAAAAGATATTGTTGATAAATTTAGTTATAAGGTTTTAGCAGGGAAAGATGGTATTAATCGGACTGTTAAAATTTATGGTCTTAATCGGCCGGGGTTAGAATTAGCAGGTTTTGATTTTGAAAAAAATAATATTAATCGTCGGGTAATTTTATTATCAAATAAAGAACAATTATTTGTAAACACCTTAAGTGAAAAAGTAAAAAAAGAACGGTATGAATATATTTTAAATGAAAACATCCCGATGATTATTTTAACGGAAAAGTTTACGGATAAAATATTATTAGAAATTGCAGAAAAACACAGTTGTCCCGTTGTTCGTGCTAGTAATATTACAACAAGTCGTTTATACCAACTAGTATTAGAATTTTTTGATGAATATTTTGCTCCAGTAATAGAAGAGCACGCTTCGTTAATTAATGTTTTTGGGAAAGGAATTTTATTAAGAGGAAAGTCTGGGATTGGAAAATCAGAAATAACATTGGAATTAATTAAAAAGAATCATTTATTTGTTGGTGATGATCGCATTATTATTCAGCAGAGAAATAATCGTTTATATGGTCAATCCCATGAAATGTTAAAAAATTTAATTGAAGTTCGTGGTTTGGGAATTTTAGATTTAAGTAAAATTTATGGTTTACAAGTGTTATTAGATGAAACCAAAATTGATTTAGTGATTGAATTAATTCATTTAGACGATGAACAATATAAATCAATTGATCGGTTAGGGACTGAATATAAATATATTAAAATTTTAGATACAAAAGTCCCAATTATTACGATCCCAGTTACTTATGGTCGGAATGTTAGTGAATTGGTTGAGACGGCAGTTTCAAAATTGAAGTTAGATGAAGCGGGAATTTTTTCCCTAAAAATTTTACAAGACCGTTTTGAAGAATATTCAAAATAGAATTAAGAAGTAGTCTATGCAGTTAATTTAGCAACATTAATTTTCCATGATACTTATGGAAATTGATTTTATATACATTGATTTTTTATTTTTTGTGGTTTTGCAATTACCATTATTTTGTCGTAGGTTAATTTTCGGAAACGTGATATTCCAACCCAAGATTTTTATTGAGGAGTTTTTGTAATTACCTAATTGCTTTATTGGAAGCCAGTTTGTTTGGCAAATATGATGTTAATAATCTAATTTTATTTTTTAATTTATTTGCCTTTTGAGAACCTGGAATGAGTATTCATGGAGGATTAATTTTTGGTTTAATTAATGGTTGAATTTGATTTTGGTTTGAATCACGAAAGCATAATATTTCATTATTAGTTTATGCTTGATTTAATTCAATTGTGTCAAATATTTTATTAGTTCATACGATTGATTGTTGAGGGAACTTTTTTAATTATTAGTTGTTTAGGAAGTCAAATTGCTCGGGAACATTTAATGTGATTGTCAAATTTTACTCGGGACAACCTTTTTAAATGATATGTTCTAACACCGGCGCTCGATCATTTATCATTTTCATCAAATTTAGGCAATTGATTTAAATGGAAACGCGGGGTCCACAATACCACTGATTTTGCTAATGTTCAATATTTTCAACTAATATTCTTATATGAATCATTTGCAAATATTTTACTGTGAATTTTAATTGTGATTGCATTACCGTTAATATTTTATTATAGTTATTATTTTGATGGCTTAAAAATAAGAACCAGATTTTAGATAGTTATCGCAAAAAGGTGTTTGGACAAAATTATATAAAATGATATTATGATGTAAAATTTGATCTAACGATTGTTACTAAATTATCACAGTAAGTAAATTACATAGAGTTTATTTTTAAAATAAACATAAGATGACAAAAAAAGCAAGCGATGAAAGATAAATGAAAATATGTGGGGCAAGGTTAAAACAAATTTTTACAGTGGATGTTCGTTCATTAGAAAAAATAGAAAATCAACATCAATTAAAGATTTTACGTTGTATTGTTAAAGCGGGAATGTACATTGTTGGTTATAATTTAATTTGGATACTTTTAGAAACACAACAAGAGGACCATTATTTATTTTTAAAAAATATGCGAACATTAGACTATATTATTCTTAATTTAATGATTGTTGTTGTCATTATTTTAATATTATTTGCCCAATGGATAGTTGTTAGAAAACGAAGAAAAGGCGGATTTTTATATGAAAAACAATACTAATGAAATATATGATGGAATATATGATATTTTAGTAATTGGGGCTGGTCCCAGCGGGATGACAGCAGCCATTTATGGGGCTCGCGCAATGGCAAAAATCGCAATGATTGAAAAAGGTGCTCCTGGTGGAAAAGTAACAAAGACAAGTGAAATTGAAAACTATCCTGGTTTTGAGAGTATTCAAGGTTATGATTTAGCAATAAAAATGTTTCAACAAACTCAGAAATTTAAAATCCCTTATCTTGCCGATTGCGTGATGAACATTACCAAAATAGATAATTTATTTAAATTAAAGCTGTTTTCAAAAAAAGAAGTATTGGCAAAAGCAGTTATTGTCGCAACCGGAACGGTTGAACGAAAATTATGCGTGCCTGGTGAATTAGAATTAGAAGGCCGCGGGGTTTCATATTGTGCCGTTTGTGATGGATCTTTATATAAAAGGAAAGGTGTCGTTGTTGTTGGTGGTGGTTATGCTGCGTTTGAAGAATCACTTTATTTAGCGCGGTTTGTTAATAAAGTGACTTTAATTCATCGTCGTGATAAGTTCCGCGTTGATAATAATATTGTTGCGAAGGTAAAAGAAAATCCCAAAATTAATTTGATTGTTGATACGGTCATAACCGAAATTAAGGATGTGTCCGAAAAGCGTGTCACAACAGTTGTTATTAAAAATGTTAAGACAGCGAAAATTGAACAATTAACAGTGAGTGCGATTTTCCCATACATTGGGGCAATTCCAACTAGTGGTTTTGCTGCCAAATTAGGGGTCTTAGATCCAGAAGGTTATTTCATTATTAATGATAAATGTTTAACAGCACTCCCGGGATTGTACGCTGCTGGGGATGTTACTAACACAACATTACGGCAAATTGCAACAGCTGTTAGTGATGGAGCTAAAGCAGCCCAGTTTGCCTTAGAATATCTTGATAGTTGTAATTAAAACGGTAATCTTATGATAAGATATATGGTTAATAAAAAGAAAGTGATAAGGAATTTATGACGAACAAAAAAGAATTAAAAGATGTTAAAGTTAATGGAAAAAAAGTTTTAGTCCGTGTTGATTTTAATGTTCCAATGAAAGATAGACAAGTAACAGATGATAATCGTATTGTTGCCGCGTTGCCAACAATTAAATATCTGTTAAGGCAAGAGGCAAAAGTTATTTTATTTTCCCATTTAGGAAAAGTAAAAAAATCAGCTGATTTAGAAAAATATGATATGGCCCCGGTTGCAAAAGTGTTAGAAAAAAAATTAGGGCAACCAGTTAAATTTATTAATGCTTTTGAAGGAAAAGAATTAGAAGATGCGATTAATCAAATGCACAATGAGGATGTTATTTTATTCCAAAATACCCGTTTTGCGGACATTATTAATAGTAATGGTCAAATTAGTGTTGATAGTGATGGAAAAGCAATTGCAAAACGAGAAAGTAAAAATGATGCTGCGCTAGGAAAATATTGAGCAAGTTTAGGGGGTGTTTTTGTTAATGATGCCTTCGGAACTGTTCACCGTGCGCACGCTTCAAACGTTGGGATTGCTGCCAACACCACCGAATCATGTTTAGGATTTTTAGTTGAAAAAGAAGTTAAAATGTTATCACAAGGGGTTGATAACCCGATTAAACCATTTGTGGCAATTATTGGGGGAGCGAAAGTTTCTGACAAAATTGGCGTAATTGAGCATTTATTAATTAAAGCAGATAAGATTTTAATTGGTGGGGGTATGGCTTATACATTTTTTGCTGCCCAAGGACACAAAATTGGTAATTCATTGTTAGAGAGTGATAAAGTGTCGATTGCAAAAGAATTTTTAACAAAAGGAAAAGGGAAAATTATTTTACCAATTGATGCTTTAGAATCGTTAGAATTTGCCGATGTTCCAGCGAAAGTTACTATCGGCGTTGATATTGACGATGGTTATACAGGTTTAGATATTGGGCCTAAAACAATTGAATTATTTAAAAAAGAATTATCTGATGCAAAAACAGTGGCTTGGAATGGTCCTATGGGAGTTTTTGAATTTAAAAATTATCGAATTGGAACTCAAGCAGTTTGTGAAGCAATCGCGGAATTAGAAGGGGCATTTACTTTAATTGGTGGGGGAGATTCTGCCGCAGCGGCAATTCAATTAGGTTATAAAGATAAATTTACCCATATTTCAACTGGTGGTGGGGCTAGTTTAGAATATATGGAAGGTAAACCACTACCAGGGATTGAGGCGGTGCAAAACAAATAACAGGACAAAACGACAAAATGTCGTTTCTTTTTTTGTTATGTAAATTTGTAAACATAAAAAAACACTTTATTTTTCATAAAGTGTTTTTTTATTTTTATATTAAAAAACATAAATTTATTTGTATTATTTATCGGATGGTATCTCTAAATTTAGAACTTTTATCATAAAAATAGATTAAACTATGTTTTCCTTACACAAAATAAACGATATTTTCATAAATCCTTTCAAATAAAGGTATTTATTATATGATAAATAATGCAACTCTTAAACTTAATATTTTAATGCTTAAAGATTGATAACTCATCTATGACACGAAGTTTTAAATAAAGTGTGAAAGCGAATGGATTTTACTCCTATTTATTTCTTTAATTCTCAGCAAGATTAATCCCTTGTCGAAATGTTAGAGCACGTGTTTTTTGGGTTTGTTTCCGTACGGGATAAACTTTATCTAAATATAAAGTTTTGTTATAACCATTCACATCCGAAGTGATGTGAATGGTGGCAAATTAAGCTAATTAAATTAAAATATAAATATTATTACTAAATATTAAAGCATTAACCAACAAAGATATTTTCTTTTTATTTAAAATGGATTAACAACCAATTTTAAGACACTTTTTATATGGACTGTTGTTTTCTAAATTCAACAGGTATTAAATAATTTAAACTACCATGAATTCAAATATTGTTATATCAATGCACAAAGTCAAATAATTTGTATTTTAATTGGGTTAAATTTATAAATTTTTGCCTCTTGACAAATTATTTTTTAAAACTTTTGTAAATTGTTTCAGCCCCAGCATTATCATAAGGATAGCCCCCTTTTATTGTTTAATGATTGTTTGATGTTAAAAATATTTAAGGTATTATCAATTATTTTATTTTTAAATTCATTGCCCAAGTCAGTATGAAATAACGTAATTTGTTTTAATGGTCTTATAATTGAATAAAAGGTTTCTTGCACTAGTTGTACTATTTTATTTGTCTCGACACTATAGCTAATTATTTCACAATTAAACAAATCAATTAACAAACAAAGGATAATGTCAAATGTTATTTATCGCCAACTTGAACATATGTTAAATCATTAACAACAACTTCATTGGGTTGTTTATTAATTAAATTCACGGTTTAAAACGTTGCTAATTTCGTTGTTATTAACCACCAACTTATGATTACGATATTTTAATTTGGTGCATTTAGATACTAACTAATTTTTAATCATAATTTGGTGAATTTTTCTTCGCGATAAGATAATATCTTTATGATTAAAAAGCTTTTTTAATTTTACAAGATCCATAAATTTTACGATTAACATTAAATGCGCTGATAACTTTTTGTTCATAATTATTAACATCAACAATAGCCACATTTATTAATTTGATAGTAATATATTGATTTTGCTATCTTTAATTTTGATCCTATTTGACCAATTTTTCGCACAGAATATTTTTCTTTATTATTGTTAATAATTTCTATTTTTTTTATTAATTATCAGCACTACTTGCTTTAAAGGGTTGTTTTTCATTATAATTGGATTAATTCTTTTTGCAAGGCAATCAAAGTTAATTTTCTTTAACAGTGTGATTATTTTTTGCTTTAAAAAATCCAGAATTATGAAATTTTTCAATTAACTGATATATAGTTGATTTTGACACCTTATATTATTTAAAAATTTCAAGAATAGTTTTGCCATTTTGATAAAGTAAAACAATTTGTTTTTTAAATTCATATATCGATGAATTTCTTCCTATTTTTATATTTCTACTTTCTTCATAATTATATTTTATTTGAAAATCCACATGAATATGTTTCAATTTATTGAAACATATTCATTAAATAGTAAATTTGAAAAATATGTATATTATATTAAGAAAAGAAAATTTGTTAAAATTAATTTGATTAAAAATAAACATTATTTAATGATGCGAGTATTTAGGAAAAGAGATTACATCGCAACTATAATTATAGTGCATATAAATATTATGATATAAATTTTAGTATTAATTCTTTTTTCTACAGTTTTTACTCATTCTGTTTTTGGAATAAATATTAATGATAGTGAATTTAAATTATTACAAATAATTTTACAATCATAATTCACAATAATAATATAAAATTTACAATCATATTTATAATTATAATATAACAATCATAATATAATAGTTAAAATATAATAGTTAATAGTAGTAATATAATTCAAAGTTGATTAAAAGTTTTTATTAAAAAATTAAACAATAAAAAAGATAATTAGTGAACAAATTAATAATATTCCAGCATTAATTAATAAAATATTTCGTGTTTTTTTAATTTTTGCTTCCCCATCTGTTAAAGTAAGTTGATAACGACGACGATGATCATTAAAGTATGCTGAGACCTGCTTGTTTTTATATCATCCAAGAATTAATCATATTAATAAGATTACAATAAAAAAACTAACAACAACCCATTCTGTTTTTTTAATATCTTTAAAGAAAAAAATTCCTAATAAAAAACAAATTCCAACTAAACTAGCACTAGTTAAAATAGCAATTAAATAATGATACCAATTAATTTTCTTTAGTTTATGGTAAGTTTCTAATTTTGTTGTTTGATTATGATATGTTTCATTAACAATTTCATTTACTTCTTTTTGATGAGTTTGTTTTTCTTCTTGTTTTAAGTGATGTAATTCTTTAAAAATGTTTTTCTTTTTTGTCATGTTGCCCCTGTGTTAATGTTTTTAAAATTTATTATTAAATTATATTTTATTATTAAATTATATTGTATTTTTCAAAAAAATAAATTATAATTTAATAACATAAAATTATATTTTATATTTAAATTAAGCATATTATTTTGAATAAGTTATTTTATGTACATTGTTTTATTAAAATTTAACAAAAGGGATATTTAATTTTTCCTTAAATTAAGGAGGGAAAAAATATATGAAAAGCATTAGAAAAAGGAAAGATATTTCTAATAATAATATTGATACTATCAAGGAATACAATAATAAATTTCTTAATGTTAACTTGGATTATCATAAAACAAATAAACAAACATCAATTTTTTCTGAAATAAAATATAAAATGACAATTTTTAATTATCATCGTCGGGAAATTTTTGAACGTTTTCCATTAATCGGTTATTCATTAAAAAGAATCTTTTTTGCCATTATTACTTCATTATTAGCAATTTGTGTGATTTTTATTTTATTACGATTAGTAACGTCTGATGATATTTATATTAAAGATATTGATATTGATAAATTAAATATCTTACCAAGGACACCAGAATATAATAGTTTATTAGAGCAAAGAATGAAATTTTTTGGCGTATATGGGTCAATTTGAACACAGTTAGGGACATATTTACGAAATATTATTCCGTTTATTAAAAAAACAATTATTGTTAATAGTGCTTTTGATCCAATTACTGGTGAATTAGTGGGAAAAAAAATTACAACCTGATTTTATTTAGGAATTGTTTTTTCGACAGCAGTAGCTCAACCAGGGGAATTAGTATCAGATATATTTGCCCGAGCAATTCCATATTCATTTGGATTTGGTTCAATTGCGGTTTTATTATCGTATGTAATAGGGGTGCCGTTGGGAATTATTTCGGCTAAAAATAAAGAACGCGGGATTGATAATACAATTAATGCGGGGTCAATTATCTTTTTAGCAATACCACCAGTTGCTTTAGTGGTGGGGGTTTATTTAATCTCAATTAATGTTTTCTATGCGCATGGTTTATTTAATTCAGGGACTTTTGATACTAAGTTTTGACCAGTTTTTGCGATTTTTATAATGGTAACGCCGTCAATTGTGATTAATACAAGACGGTATGTTATTGATGAAATGACAGCGGACTACACTAAATTTGCCTTATCAAAAGGAATGACTGATCGTTATATATTCTATGTTCACATTTTTCGAAATGCTGGAATTCGCATTTTTAGTTTATTACCCGCCGCTTTTGTAACAACTATTTTTGGTGCAAGTATTTTTGTCGAACAAAATTGAGCAATTCCTGGAATGAGTAAATTTATTGTTTCTGGTGTTGGAAACAAAGATTCATTTGTGATAATGGGATATGTTATATTAACAGCCACTTCAGGGGTTGTTACTAGTTTATTAGCGGATATTATTATGGCGGTGTTAGATCCCCGTGTAAAATTAACAAAATAAAGAAAGGAGCAAAATGATGAAAATAGTTACAGACGAAGAATTACTTGATTTTCATAGTTATGATATAAATAATTTAGATGCTAGTTTATTTGAAATTGTTGGTCCTCAATTAGAGGAAAATGAACAAATTTCAACGAAATCATACCGTTATTGAAAAGTAGTTGGTCAAATTTTAATTACTAAAAAAACATTTATTGTTTGTTTATTATTACTTGCCATTATCTTATTAATGGCAATTGTTCCAATTGGCAAAATTGCTAATCCGTTACCAGGTGATTTACCAATTCCCAATTATCAACAACCATTAGCCCCAAATGCAACTTATTTATTTGGGTTGGCAATGAATGGTGAGAATTATTGAGATAAAATTTGAATTGGAATGCGGACTACCTTATTATTTACCTTAATTATTTCCGTAATTCAGATTTTAATAGGAGTTATTGTTGGTTCAATTTGAGGATTTTATAAAAAATTTGATATTTTATTTATTGAAATTACTCGCTTTTTAAATTTAGTTCCAACATTAATTTTATGATTAATTATTATTTTTGTCTTAGGGAAGACGATGCCCGTCATTATTTTTGCCGTATCCTTTACTAGTTGAATTACTTTAGCAGAGATCATTCGGGTACAAATTATTTTAGTTCTTAATACCGAATATAATCTTGCATCAAAAATGTTGGGAACATCTGGGCCAAAAATTGTGGCAAAAAACATTATGCCTCGTATTTTACCATTAATTATTCAAACAGCTTCATTTGCTGTACCAATGTCAATCGCCATTGATTCAACATTAAATTACTTTAACTTTGGTTTTATTCAAGGACGAGCAAATACAACCCTAGGATTCATTTTAAATGAAGTATTAGCGTCTAGTAAATGACAAGATTATCCACACTTATTAATTATTCCGATTTGTTTTATTGCCGGAACATCAACGTTATTTTTCATCTTTGGAAAATTATTTGCCGATTCATTAGATCCTAAAAATCATTAATTATAAATAAAAATTAACGTATTAAAGGAGATATTCCCTATGGGAAAAGAAATTGTTATTTCAATTAAAAAATTAGTAATAAAATTTAAAACGCGTGCCAATATTTTAACTGCAATTCGCAATATTTCATTTGATATTTATGATGGTGAAACATTAGCAATTGTTGGTGAATCAGGGAGTGGAAAGTCAGTTATGACAAAAACATTTACTAATATGTTAGAAAATAATGGTTGAATTAGCAATGGTTCAATTGTTTATTCACCATCTAAAAATATTTTATCTGATGATTTAGCTTACTTTAGAAAACCGATTCATTTAGTTGATTTTCATAAAATTTTATTAGACAATAGTTTGCAAAAAAATATTATAAAATATAATAAAAAACAAATTATAAAAACAACCCGCAAAATAAAAATAATTAACAATTTACAATTAACCGAACTACAAGCAACAATTACTGATTTGCAAGATAAAATTAAAGCATTAAAAAAACAAATTTGTTTTAGTTATTCAAATCGAATTAATAATAAAATGATAAAATTTAATGTACAATTAAAGGAATTAAAAAAAAATAAAGAAATGTTATTAAATCTTGATCTAAAACAAAAGAATCTTGATTTTCTACAAAATCGGGTTGTTGATTATAATAATGAAATTAATAAAATTAAAAAATTAACTTGGAACGAAAAAAGGTTATTAAGTAAAAATATTCAATTTTTAAAAGAATATTTTGAACAAGGAATTATTGCTGATCCAACGGCATTTAGTAAAATTAGCATTTATTTTACTAAAAAAACTTATACCGATGGGGTTCGTTATCGTTTTAACAAAATGAATAAGTTAATGCTAGCCGGAAAACCATTGAATGAAACTTATTTTGCGAATTTATGTGAAGAATGAAATTTAATTAAAAATTTTGAATTTATTAATAAATTAAAAACAGCAAAACAAATTAGTAAATTGCGGGGACCCACAATTGCCACAATTTTTCAAGATCCAATGACATCTTTAAACCCATTATTATCGGTTGGTTTTCAAATTTCCGAAGTTTTACGAAAACATCAAAAATTATCTCGTGCAATGGCAAAGAAAACCGCAATTGAATTATTAGAAAAAGTTGGGATTCCAAAGGCAAAAAAACGTTATCATGATATTCTTGGAATGTATTCAGGAGGAATGCGTCAGCGGGTTGTTATTGCAATTGCTTTAGCGTGTAAACCAAAGGTTTTAATTTGTGATGAACCAACAACAGCGTTAGATGTTACGATTCAAGCACAAATTCTTGATTTAATAAAATTATTACAAAAAGAATATAAATTTACTGTTATTTTTATTACCCATGATTTAGGGGTTGTTGCTAATGTTGCTGATCGGGTTGTGATGATGTATGCTGGTCAAATTATTGAATATGGGACAGTTAATGAAATCTTTTTTGACCCAAAACATCCGTACACGTGAGCGTTATTGTCTTCCTTGCCACAATTTGGCCAAAAAGGGGAGGATCTTTATTCAATCCCAGGTTCACCACCATCATTATATGTTAAAGTGTGCGGTGATCCATTTGCCTCACGCAATCAACATGCAATGAAAATTGATTATTTATTAGAACCACCAATGTTTAAAGTAACTGATACCCATTACGCTAAAACATGATTATTAGATCCGCGGGCAGCAAAAATTACAAAACCAAAACAGTTACAAAAATTAGAACAAATTAAGAATGATATAAAGGTAGGCGATTAAGATGAGCAAGAACGAACAAGAACAATTTATTATGGTTCGCGATTTGTTAATTCAATTTCGTCAAAAAAGTAAAAAAGTAAACGCTGTTAAAAGCGCCGATTTTGATGTTTATCGGGGCGAAATTTTTAGTATTGTTGGTGAATCAGGGAGTGGTAAAACAACAATTGGTCGTGCCATTGCTGGGGTACAGCCAATTAAAGATGGAACAATTTATCTTGATCGCCACTTAATTCGTGGAAAACCACCGCATTTATACAAAATTAATTTAGATATTAATGAAAAACTACGATTAGTCCTTAATAATAATATTTTGTTAAATAAACATTTAAGTTATTATATTAATAATTTAAAAATTAGTTATTATCGTTATTTTGCAAATAAAAAATATCTTGTTAGTACCAAAAAATTAATCCCTTATTTAAATAAGCAATATTTAGTAAAAACTGACCTTGATTTAAGTAAAGTTAATTTACTAAATTTTAATCATAATAATAATAATTTTATGTTAGTTAAGGAAATGTATAAAAATAATTTAGTTTTATTTAAAGATATGTTAAAATGTTATCAACGAATTTTTCGTTTTATTAATAATTTACATGAATGAATTCCATTTTTATCAATCGCTTTAGAAGATGAAATTAAATCGTGTGTGCGAGCAAATATTGAGATTATTGAGGGAAGTATTTTATTAGGACATCAAATTTATAAAGTTCTGTTGCAATTAGAACAAGAGCGGACTGTTTTAAAACAAAATTTTGTTTTAAAACAAGCTCAAAAATATTTTGATGTTTCTTTTGATCAATTAGCAAAATTATTATCAATTCATGCTAAATTATTAGATGATATTAATTTTTTAAATAAAAATCAAAGAACAGCTTTTATTCTTTTTGTGCCAAAAGGAAAACGAAAAAAGTATATTTTTGTTTATAATAAACGTTTTAACGTTTTTAAAACTGATTTTGAAAAAGGATATTTAAAACAATTACAAAAATTAGAATTAGATCCCCAAGGCAATGCTAAAACAATTATGACTATTCAAACAGCCTATCAAACAAGTGTATTAAAAACGAAGATTGCGACAAAAGAAAAGATTGCGGTTTTAACGGAATTAGCAAATGCAGCTAACCTTAAAATAAAGATAACTGCTTTACCAGCTTGTGGATGAAAAGATATGTTAGTAACATTCCTTAAACAATATAAAACAAAAGAACAACAGGCAGTAATTGCCGATTTATCGTATTTAGCACGACATGGTGTTTTTCGGGACCCAGCAACAATTAAATTATATTATGCTTGAATTGGTAAAAAATATAAATCATCAACAACAGATATTGTAGCGTCTAATCGTTTATTAGATTTATTAGATTTACCATTAATTGATGAAATTGTTAAAAACGCGGAGTTGTTTAAATTGCCAACAAGACGTGAAAACCGTTTACAAAAGAAAAAAATTCAAATGATTTTTCAAGACCCGTCCTCATCATTAAATGATCGAATTTCTGTTGAAGAAATTATTGGAGAGGGATTAACTAATTTTCCTGAGTTATATCAAAATGATGAAGCGCGGCAGTTGTATTTAACTTATTATAATGGTAATTTAGGGAAAAATGAAAAACCATTAACCTTAAAACATATTAAAGATCGGAATGTTAAACATTTTTTAATTTTAAATATGTTAAAAGAAGTTGGTTTATTGCCAGAACATTTATCGCGTTATTCACATGAGTTTTCAGGGGGCCAACGACAACGGATTGGGATTGCACGAGCATTAATTATGAAACCACAATTAATTATTGCTGATGAACCAATATCGGCGTTAGATGTTTCAATTCGAGCGCAAGTATTAAACTTATTAAAGAAATTTCAACAGGAATATAATTTAACTTATATTTTTGTGGCGCATGATTTATCTGTTGTTCGCTTTATTGCTGATCGAATTGCTGTTATTTATCATGGCCAACTAGTTGAATTGGCTCAGACGGAGGAATTGTTTACTAACCCATTACATCCATATACGCGAGCTTTACTATCATCAATTCCATTACCTAATCTAAATTATGAGAAAGAAAAAGCCCGTTTTATTTATGAGCCAGAAAAGGAATGTTGGGATTATTTATTTGATTTACCAGAGTTTACAGAAATTAAAACAGGACATTATTTATTTGGTAATTCGCGAGAAATTGCTGCCGCGAAAGCAAAAATTGCAGCAGTAGTTAGTAGAAAGGAAGAGTAACGATGATATGAAATAAATTAGCACTTTTTGCTGGTTTTATAACCATAGCAACAATTGCTCCAATGGTTGTTTCGTGTGGGATTAGTTTAGACTTGTTAGCTAGTCGTTTAATTACAGATAACGTTTTTCGTTCTATTTTTAAATATCCTTTAACAACATGATCAAGTGCTACAACAATCCAAGCTGAAGATAATAAAATTTTAGCTGATTTAGTTGGAACATTAGTAGCAACTGATAAATTTAATCGTAGTTTTGGTGATCTTGCTGAGCAAAGTGATAAATCATCAAAATATGTTGGAATTCCTAATGTTGATCAAAGTGAATGAAAATATAAAGTTTCACCACAAGCAAAATGATTTGATTATCAAGGGAATTTTCAACGTCAAATTAAAGCAAATGATATGATTAATACAGCAAAATTTGTTCTTTTTCCCAAAAATTTATCCGAAACAGCAGGAATATGGTGTTCGTTTATTAGTGGGGCTCAAGAAATATGAGATTATTTTCAAGCGGGAAAATATCAAACAGATTATTATAATGATCCAATTTGAGCGAAATTAGGAATGACAATTAATGCGACTGATGATGAAATTATAATTAAATTAACAAAATCAACCGAATATTTTGATACCTTAATGACTTATTTAGCTTTCGCTCCCTTACCAGAAAAGCCTTTATTGCAAGGTTATAATTATGGGACAAATTATAAAAATATTTGATATTCAGGGGCTTATTTGGTTGAAAAATATAGTTCTGCTTCACAAATCTTATTACGAAAAAACCCGGCTTATCGCCATGCTAAATTAACATATATTGATAAATTAAATTATACTTATTTAGCAAATAATGACGCTTCTCGCGAACGAATGTTATTTGAATCAGGGGATATTAATGATTTTCTTGTTGAACCAACCGATAGCAATGGTTGAAACAAATATGTTGGTTCAAACCCGGCTAATCCAATTTTTAGTGGTGCATCAAGTATTATTAACCCTGATCCAATAACTTATACGATAATTTATAATTATGCGAATGGTGATATCTTAAATTTAAATTCAAGTCGCGCTCAACAAGCATTAAATGCTAGTAAAGCATTACAATATGATAAAATTCGAAAATATTTATCAACGCATTTGGATCGTAGTAAATTTGTTAAATATTATTCTGAAGCCTTAGATGATTCACCAACGTCGAAATTTTTACGGAATGTTTATACGGCCCGCTATTTTGTTTATAATGGGATTATTGATTATGCTACATATGTTGAAGAAGTATATGCAAATCAATTTTTAGGTGGTGATGTAATTATGGCTAGTCAGTTATTGAAAGATGGTGTTGATGTATTATATCAAAGTAAAGATTTATTAAAAAATGATGATAATATTTTGAATGATATTCGGAATTGATTACAAACAAATATTGGTTCACCGCAAGTTGAATTACGCTTTTTAATGAATGGAGACGGAACATTAACTTATAATAAATTTTTATTAAATATGATTGATGACTTTAATACTAAAAATAATGTTATTAAAATTATTGCCGATGTTACAGTGGACGGAACCGAATATGAAACTCGTCGAAAAAAAGCTGATTGAGATATGTTAATAGGGGGATGATCACCAGATTATGCTGACCCTTATACTTATTTGCATACTTTTTCATTAGGTGGTGATTTACAATATTACTTTGGAACTTCTCGTATTTTTAGCGATTTAAAATTAACAAATAATGTTGCTCCCGATTATGCCACAATTAAAGACAAATTAAATAATCCTTACTGGGATTTATTAAAAAATACAACATCAATAGAAGGATTTTATAATTTTTTTAAAGATTATACAAACAAAATTATTGAGGGTGATCATATTACTGAACCATCGCGGTTAGCTGACCGTTACAAAAGTTTTGCAACCGCTGAGTTTAATGCGATTTATACTAATTTTATGTTTATTCCTGTCTATGTTCCTAATGGATCATATCAAATTCGGATTTCCTATGTTACTCCGCGTACAAAAATTACTATTGGTTATGGAAGTTCAAAATATAAACACTGAGGAATAGTTTTAAATCCTTATTTACTAACAGCACAAGAACAACAAATTATTGAAAGCCGTTATGTACAACAATTAGCAATAATTCAAACAGACTATTCTGCATTTAGGGAGGATTATTAAAATTAAAAAGTTGTTAATATTTTTGACATCTTTAACGGCTGTTATCCTTCCAATTAATTCTGTAAGTTGTATTAGCTGAGAAACAAGTGATCGCACAAAAATTTCCTTAGCGTTATTTAAAAGTGAATTATTTTTAGTTCCATTTTTTGAAACCGAAACGCCAACAAAAACCGTAACAGAAACAATGTTTCAAGACGCAATTTACGATGCTTTAGAAACAAATGAATATCGGGGCGAAGTTGACAGTGGGGAATTAAAATTTATTTATTATAATCAATATTTAATACCTATTAGTTGAACAGACTTATCATGGCAACCCGTAGGGGTAAGCTAATGGTGGTGAAAAAACGCCTTTATTATGAGTCAAAATCATTGCTAATAGTAATAGTCGTCATTTTACTAATGAAACAGAGATTATTTCAACAACGTTATATAAAACAGCCCCACTAGTATTAAATACAATTAAATTTAATTATGTGGAGAAAATGCTAACTTTACCCGTTGATGAAATGATGGCTTACTTTGCTGTGTTAAATCCAACATTTTATTTCTCATCTCGCCACTTTGCGATTAGTAAAACAGCAAATAGTGTTATTATTAAAACTTTACCAACATCAAAACGCTACCGCGATGAAAATATTATTCCGTTTTAAATTATTTTTTATTTCAGTTTGGGAAAAATTTTAGTTAAAAATAATTTTCCCTTTTTTTAATTTTAATAATTTTTTAGTTAAAATTAAAATATAATTAAAAAAATAAAAATAGAAAAGGAAGAAGATAATTAGTGTAAAATATTTACGATTGTCCCGGATTAATGTTTTAATATGAGGGTGAAGTTAGAAATTATTTTATCATATAAGGCGGCGGATTTAGTAATTACCGAATCCGAAGCAGCAGTTTAAAAAGATACGAGTTCAGGAGCCATGAAAAAAGCAGTGTTAAAAACTGGCTTATAATTACAAGTACCATTGTTTATTAAAGGGAAGTTAAGTAATTATATTGTTTCAACTTTATTTAGTTGATGGGAAAGAATCAAGCCGCGCCTAATTTTCATCAACAAACAAAGGATAGTGACTAAAAATGAATAAGAATTTTAATGAATTAACAGTTGACAATAATCATCAAGAGACGATTGTTGTCAGTTTATTCATATTGTAAATTGTACTATGAAGTGTAAGCACTTTATTTGATATAATTATAGCATCAATAAAATAAACGTTCAATACAATTTATTTTAAAAAAAATTTAATAGTTTTGTATTAAATTTATAAATTTTTGCCTCTTTACAAATTATTTTTTAAAACTTTTGTAAATTGTTTCAGCCCCAGCATTATCATAAAGATAGTCTTCTTTTTATTGCTTAATGATCGTTTGGTGTTAAAAGTACTTAAGATATTATCAATTATTTTATTTTTAAATTTATTACTCCAGTCAGTATGAAATAACGTAATTTGTTTTAATGGTCTTGTAATTGAATAGAAGGTTTCTTGCACTAGTTGTATTGTTTTATTTGTTCGAGAACTATAGCCAATTATTTCACGATTAAACAAGTTAATTAACAAACAAAGATAATATCATTTAGCACCACCTTGAACATATGTTAAATCATTAACAACAACTTCATTGTGGGTTTGTTTATTATTTTTAAATTAACAGTTTAAAACATTGCTAATTTCGTTGTTATTAACCACCAACTTATGATTACGATATTTTAATTTGGTGTATTTAGATACTAACTAATCTTTAATCATAATTTGGTGAATTTTTTCGCGATAAGATAATATTTTTCTGATTTAAAAAGCTTTAATTTTACAATATCCATAAATTTTACGATTAGCATTAAATGCGCTGATAACTTTTTGTTCATAATTATTAACATCAAACAAAGCGTATTTATTAATTCCTGAGTTGTAAAACAATTAAATAAATATTTATTAAATAATTTGTGAATTATTATTTTTTGTGTTGTAAGTTATTAACTTTATGATATAATTTAATTAATTAAAAAAATAAATTTATCTTTCCTCAGCTATTTTTTATTTTAATGGATAAATGTTTATTAAAATAAGATATCACCAACCGAATAATTTATTCTTCCCAGCATTACAGCAATTATTTTAGATGGAAATTGTCTCGTTAAGCCACTCATCACAAGGTTTAGAACGAACGTCTGATACTAATAAGGAGCAAAGTGAATTTTAAAGATGCTGCGCTAAAAGTAAACGCAACGGGAGTTAAGTATTTGACTATATATTTTTTTCAAATGATAATTGAAAACGTACAATAAGGGAAGTTACTTAACTATTTAATTGCAATGCTCGAGCACTTATTAAATAATAAATAAATCAATAATTTTAAGAATGAAAAAATTGTTTTAAATCAATATTGGTCAACGGACAAAATGCCGCTTAAAAAACATTAACCACAATTGATAATGATGTTCTGAAAACAAAAGATAATAATGGAATAGTCATAACCTTTGTCTTTGATTATTAGGTAATTGAAGAATTATTAATTGCAATTAAGCAAATACCACCCGCGCAATTAACAACTATTGATGAAACAAAACATTATTTCATTATTTATATAACTAAAAACTTCCCTAATGTTTATTTAATGATTAGTTGCGGTATTGAACAATGGTTAAGTAATTTCTTATTATTACAAAGTCGTTATGCTTAATTATATTTTACAAAAGACTTTTGACCATAATTTAATGAAAATGCTTTTACTTCGGCAATATTGGATTATAATAATAGAAACAGAAGATTTGGAGGAATTGAAAGTGATAAAAAATCAAAATAATAATGTGTTTGTTGATGAAAAAGAAATGTCAGAAGGAACTAATAATGGATTAAATAAGCCAGACAAAACAAAATACCACAAAGGCATTTTTCAAAAAAAATATGTTGTTCGTCACATTACCTTTTATGCTTTATTAGTTTTTTTAATATTATATTTATTTATTGGTGTAATTACAACAGAATGACATGGTTGAACAAAAACACCGCATATTGAAATTGCTAATTATGTTTTTATTATTATTAATGTTGTTATTTTAGGGTTAGTTAACTATGAAATTTTACGGTTAGTTGGCGGGACAAAGTGACCAATTTATATTCAAGTTATCACTTACTTATTAATGATTTTTTTATTTTTATTTCCAGCTGAGTTAGTGGCAGATGAATATGGGGACATTGAGGCAATTAATTACCCGTTTTATATCTCCCTGAACTTCATTTGATTAAAACCATGAATTATTTTTGTTATTTATTTATGTACCATTTTAGTGTATTACTGTTTAGTATTTAGTTCAAAAGATATTACCTATGGTAAAATGACTTTATTTTTAATTTTTACCTTGTATTTAACTTTTGCCTTCAAAGCAATGAATAAATTTATGTTAAATCCGGCTTATGGTTTAAGTAGTGTTGTTTGATTAGTCTTAATTATTATTTTAACTGATACCTTTGCTTTTGTGGGGGGAGTTATTTATGGAAAACATAAATTAGCCCCAATGATATCTCCAAATAAAACGTGAGAAGGGGCGGTTATGGGAACTTTTTTTGCCGCTGGAGTAGCGACTACTTATGCTATCTTAATGTTTCATTTTGATTCGAATAGTCAACATTGAGTTTTTAACTTTTTTTCAAATGATAATGACAAAAATGTTATGCGATATGTAATCTATGTTTTATTAGCAATTGTGTTGAGTATTTTATCACAATTAGGGGATTTATCATTCTCATGAATTAAACGACGTTATTATATTAAAGATTTTAGTAATTTATTACCTGGTCACGGCGGGGTTTTAGATCGTTTGGATTCGTTTTCATTGGTATTTTTTGTAATGTTTATTATTTCTAATGTAGCCTTAAAACAATAATTAATGATGCGAAATATTATTATTTTTTGTGCTTATGGCAATATTGGTCAACAAGCTTTACAAATTATTGAATCAAATCCAAATTATTCTCAATTAACAGCGGTTGATATTTATCATAATGTTGCAGTGTTACATAAAATTTTACAAAAACATCAAATAATTAAATTGTCCATATTGACGATGAAAACCACAAAGCAGCACTAGCAACCTAATATCTAAAATAACATTTGTGATGAGTGAAGCATGGCATGGATCAGTGTGATTGTTATTGATTGATTCTACGGCGCGATGGTTTTTAATGCAATTAGCGGCTTTTTGCGGGGTTACATTTAACCTTGCAAACTTTAGTGGGTAAAAAACAGGACCTCATTTTATTATATTATTAGCAAATAAAGAATCGTTGGTGATTGCTGATTATTTAATTAATAGTTTATTTATTAATAAAAAACAATAATCAGTTATATCCAATTGATTAATATCCATTTTATAAGTAATTATATTAAAAATTAAACATTTATATAAAAAGTTCTTTTGAAGATAGTTATTGTAAAGATTTTTTAAGTTTAGCGTTTGATATATTAGCAACTTCTTGAAAAGGCATCGTGTAAGTGAAGTGCAAAAAATCAACTCCTTTCAAAGTTGATTTTTTATTGAAAGAAACATTATTTTATTTTGCGGTTCTTAGTAATTAAGTATGGAAAAGATAGTATTATTAATACTGTAAATAATATGGTAATTAATAATGTAAAAGAAGATGAATAAATTACCGCTAATAAATTATGCGGTAATTTATTCAATATATAGTTTATTTTGAGCGTAGCGAGCACGCTCCGCGTGCCGCAAAATTATATTTTTAGGAGGAATTAAGTTATGCCAGTTTGATTAACTACAATATTTAGTGTTGTTATTATATTGGGTATTTTTGCTTTAATTGGTTTATCAATTTATCAAAAAATCCGTCAAATTCAAGGAAAGAAAAAAGATAAAAAATAAATTGAAAATAAGGATAATAAGAAATAATGTTAGGTATTTATTTAACAACAGCAGTTAATTTTTTAGCAGCAGATACGGCATACTATTTCAGATTGAATGGGTTTCTATTTGAAGTGGTTTAGGACACAAGCCAATGATATGGGAAAAATTAAAGAAGCAATTTATGTTGTATTGCCACAATTAATGACCTTTTTAGGTGATGCGTGAATTATTTTAATTCCATTCGGTATTTTTGTTGTTGTTAAAATATTAAATTTTTCCGTGTTACGGTTAAAGGATTTTAGTATTTATTATAACTGATTATTTGTATTAGTTAAGGCACACTAGTTTTACAATGTAATTAAATTAATTTTGTTGTTTATTTTTGTATTACACACTGTTTATAAGTTATTACTAAAATTAGTAATGAAGCAATTGTTTTAAAGTAGGATTTAATAAAAATAATAATATTTCTATTAAAGGTCATAATAATAGTTTTTGTAAATAAATTTTTATAATATTCTTTATAAATATATCTACTTTCTTTTTAAAATTTGTAGGCAGTATGTAGTGCAAAAATATCGACTTAATTATAAATTATTAATTTTATATTTTAATAACTATTAGTTATAAATTAAATAGTATTTTTCAGTGTGCCAATTTTTACTATTTTATATATTTAACATTGTTAATAACATTGTTTATTAAACAAATATTTATATTTAGTTAGGAGATGATAAATAATGATTAATTATTTTGAATATAAATGCGAAACTTGTTTTAATGATATGAAAGATTACGATTTAATGAATTTTATTGCATAAATTGTAATAAAGGAGTTGATAAAATTGAGTAATTTTTATAATAAAAATGAGAATATAGTAAATTATTTTATTTGTAAAGAGTTAATAGTTTTTGTAAATGATAAAGCAAGTTTTATAAATTTACCTAATCATAATCGCTATATTGGTTTTTTATTAAGTAATAAGTTTATTTATCTTAGTCAAAAACACTATGATCAAGTAGCAATCGGTTTGATTTATGATAATTATTATCCTATTATAAAATATGATGAAAATTTAAAACGACATATTTGAAAGTATTTGACTGGAACAGAATTGATTAATTTGTATAATCAATATAAACAAAATTATTTTACTCATATGCACAAAGCATTATTTCAAAATAAACCAAAAAAAGTAAAAACAAATAACAATAATAATTTAATAAATTGAAGTGATTAAAAAGTACAACAATTAATTAATGATTTAGAAAGTTTAAATTAAATGATTTTATATAATTATTGATTTTAATTTGTTAGTTATATTTTTGGTTTAAATGCTCTTAAATTTTTATATGTTATATCATTTATATTATTTATAGTTTTATTTTTTGGAATATTTTTTAAACTTATTCAAAAAATGTGGATTTTTTAAAAATGCAAAATGATTGAGAAAAATTAAAATAGTTTTTTATTCATATCTTTTTGTTTATAGATAAAACAAATATTGAAAATATTACAACTTGAAATTTAACACAAAATGAATATTTAACTATGATTGTTGGTGTATTAATTGTAATTTTGTTTTTAACGTGGTTTTTGTTGTGAATACTTTTTAAAATACCAACTATTTTAAGTAATGAAAAAGTTTGTATTTTTTCTAATATATTTTTGTTATATTAGTGGCTCAATGATTTTGTTTAGTTTAATTGATTTATTACTTTGAATAATTTCTTTAAATTATACTGGTTTAGTATTTTTATTATTATTTGCTTTACAATGTGTATATTTTGTCTGATTAATTTGAAAAATTATTTATTATCAGTTAAATGCTTTTCAGTTAGTTAATTTTGTTTGAGATAATCCATTATCGGTAATTATTGGTAAATTAGGAACGGGAAAAAATTTATTTTTAACTTATTTATCACAAGTTATGAAACTTTTAACAAAAAGAATTTATAGTAATTATCTAATTGAAGATAATGTAATAAAACTTTTAACTTTTAATAATTTAGATTTTACTGATAGAACTAAATTGGTATCACCCAATGATAGTTTAATATTATTTGATGAAAGTTATTTATATATTGATGGAACTAGTCTCAACGATTAGAAAAATCACAGTGGTAAGATACCGTGAGTTGTTTTAGCAAGACATTTTAAAAATAGAGCGATTTTTACTGTTCAGCGTAAGGGCATGATGTGAAATAATATTAGTCATTTAGCAAGTGGTATTATTATTCCTATTTCATTAAAAAAACTGTTAAATCAAAATTAGGTAATATTTTTAATCGTAGTTTTGTTGTTCGAATTGGTATTTTTTAATATATTACAGATTATGAAATTTGAAAAACAAAATCAGCAGAACGAACAGCAGAAGGCAAAGAGCAAAACATAAGTCGGATGTTGGGTTAGAAATTCGGTTTTTTAAAATAATTATTCTGTTAGAATTTGCTCAGAAATATGATAGTCAATGATTAAAGTTTGTGCGTGATTTTAAAAATGATGAAATAGTTAATTATAAAGAATATTATTGGTCAGAAATTACTAAATTGAGTGTTAAAGAACGTTTAGAATTGTTTGATATTGATATTTTGAAAAAAATTTAAAACCTAAAAAAGAAAAAGGAAGTGGTAAAGACGATTAATTTATTATCATAAAGTAATAATTGAGATAAGATTTTTAGTTTTATTTTTGATGTATTTTTGTTTATTTTTGATGTTATTTGAAATACTAAATTACCAATGACAAATATAACGATTGCTTATTTTTTAATCTTTTTTATGATTATTAAGTTATCAATTTATGCTATTCACGGAAAATCAACTAATTATAACGATTTATGTTCAACAGTTAAAAGCGGTGTTATTAATAGTTCTTTAATTATATAAACTAACTTATACACTATAACTATAAAAAAATACGGAGGGGTTGTTGTGTGCTACTGTTCGTAATGTTTTATAGTACTGGAAAAGGTTTACATGACATATTAAAGAGCGTATAAACAATTTAAAGTTATAATCTGCGCACAATGTTAGTCACAATAAACAACAACACAGTTATCATGTTTAGCAAGACAAGCAAAAACAAGAGAACAAGGGTTTGAAGGAATTCATACTACTAAAAGAATAAAAAAATAAGTAAAGAGTTGATTTTATATGATTAAATTAGTTTTATTGGTAGCAGCGATAGTTATTTTTTGTACTGATTTTATTACAGTTATTATTAATCAGTTGACATCAGCAAAAAATATTATTATGGATTTATATAACTAAGATACTTTTTTACTTTTTTTATTTGTAAAATGGCAATTTTATTTAGTCATCATTTAATGTTAACAATATCAAATTTATATATAGTTGGGTTTATTTTTTCAAAAAATTGTATAGTTAGGAGTTGAATTTATGAAAAGTAAAATTTTAAAGTTTTTAAAAGAAAAATGATGAAAAATATTATTATATTTTTTAGTAATTAGTTTGGGAATGTTTGTACCTTTTCTTTATATTGATATTAAATAATTTCAATTGTTTTTGAGTAAATTTGGTTCAGTTTCTTCAATTATGTATATTGTTATATATGATTTTTTGAATTTTAACAGCTGCTGGAATTATTGATTTAATATTATGAATTAATAAAAAAATTAATAAAGATATAGTTAAGGGTGGTAAAGAATAATGCGTAAGTCATTTTCTTTATTTGCTATATCTATTTTAGGCATTTTAGATTTAATTATTTCTTTTATTACTTTAACAGCATTTAAACCATTACATCATCATAATTATATTGTTAATAAACAAACAAAATCGGAATGAATGAAACTGATTTTATTAATACAACGTTTTTACGCAGTAGTTTTTTTGAAAATTGATCATAAAAAAATTACTTTATTAACTCTACTTTAAAAACATCAAAATCATTAACTTATAACAATAAATGATATTTAGATTTTTTAAAAGATAGTTATTAAACGGGAATTTCATTTGATAAACCTAGTGATAAATTTATGGACTTATATAAAAATTGAGATACTTATGCTAAACAACATAACATTGATAAGTTTTATGATGTTGACAAAAACAATTTTTAAAAGAATTAACTAATTTCTCTTATTTTTTTGCTAAGTATTTTAATACAATTTGAAATTATTAATAAATTAGAAAAAGTGTTGATAATTTGCAACAAGTTAATTACTTTTCAACTACTATTTTTTGGTGGTTGTTGTGTGGATTATATGGTGGCTCGGGTTTATTACCCGTTTTCATTGTTATTTGGTTTTTGACAACTAATTAATGTGGTTGTACTTGTTGCTGTTAATCCGATTGTTCCTAAAACGCTAAGTCATTTTTTCATATTTTATTTCTCCTTTTATTAAAATTACTTGAATTCTATAATTAATTTTATCATATATCAATAATGTATTAAATAATTTTAATATTAAATTTATAAATTAATGAAAGGTATATAAATGTTATGTATAGTCATTTAAGTTTTATTGATAAGGTTAAATTGGAATAATTATTATTATCAAAATTATTTTTAAAAAAGAATGGTGAAATAAATATTTTCACAGATTGCTAAATGTTTGAACAGATATCGTAGTACTATTTTGCGAGAAATTAAGCGTTTTAAAACTATTGATGAATATAGTGCTTATAAGTCAGACAAAATGTATTATGAGAAAAGAAAAAAGAATAATAAAAGATATAAGTTTACAAAAAACAATTAAATTTTATTAATAGAAGATTTAATGTTTATCGTGATTCTCCATCACAACTTATTCATCGTTATTTTATAAAGTTTGGTATTAAATTTCCTGCATGTCTTAAAAAATTTTATAGATGAATTTATTTGGGTCTTTTTGGTTTGTTAAAGTAAAGTTTAATTAATAGCGGAAGAAGAAATAGAACAAAGAAAGACCTAATAATCGCAGGAAATTAGATGAAATATTTAGATCAATATAATATATCGAAAATAAAGATAGTGATGTTGGATTTTTTGAAATGAATACGGTGGTTGGAAAAACTATAAATCTAAGTTGTTTAGTTTTAGTAAAGAAATCAAGCAAAAAATACTTTGTAATGAAATTTAAAAATCATACTGCTAATGAAGTTGTAGAAAAGTTTAAAGATATTGTTATAAGTAATAATTTAATTGGGAAAATTAAAGGAATAATAACCGATAGGGGCAAATAATTTAGTAAATGAAGATAATTAGAAATATTTGCTGAAACACAAGTTTATTTTTGCGACCCGGGTTTACCACAACAAAAACCATTAATTGAATATATTAATTATGAACTTAGATAATGATATCCTAAGGGAACTGATTTTAATAATGTTAGTCAACAAAAAATAAACTGAGTAGTTGAAAAAGTTATAAATGGAAAATTAAGGCCTGTTTTTAATTGAAGAACAGCAAAAGAGGTATTTTTAGAGAATTTTAGATAAGTTTATTTAAAAAATAATTTAATAAATTATTTTCAGTGTGCTTAAATGTGTTTAAAATAAAATAAAAATTATAAATATTTTAATTTTTGAGAGTTTATAATTGATTTTTTATAATTTTTGTTTTATTATTTAATTAATAATATTTGTTGCACTTCATTTTACATAATTCCTTTTTTTCTACTGTCATAATTTTTATATTTATCTCAATAACTACGTTTTAACCCTGTTATTTCTAGTAATAATTTTATTGAATATTAACGACAATTTTGTTAAATAAAAGAGACAATTATTAGTTTGTTTAATTGTAAAAGTCATGGAGCTTTTTTAGTAACTCATACCTTGTTTTATAATATTATAAAACTCTTTTGGTAAAAGATATTTTAGATCATTTATGGTTGTTTGTTTTTTTATGATTTGCTCATCAATATTTTATTATATTTGCATTTAGATTATATTGTTTTGCTGCTATTCAACAACTTTTTTGTTTAATTTCATTAATTATTTTTTTCTAAATTATGATGTATATTTGTTATATTTTTGTTATTTTATTGTCATATAAATGCCCCCATATAAAAATTTAGCAAAATCTTTTTTTATTTTACTTAATTTTTGTGACGCACTATTCACTACCCTTTCTTTAAAAGTAAAATGATGAAATATTTTTAATTTCATACTTATAGATTACTTTCATTTTTAATTGAATTAAATTATAATATAATTTATAAGTAATGTAAAATGGAGATTATTATTAATCAATTTAGCAATATTAACAATAAAAAAACGAGTTAATAGTTATAAACATTTAAATAAAAAATATGATTTAAATTTTAGTGACTATAATTTTGGTTTTGATTGAGAAGTATTTAAAGATTTCGTTGATGATAATTATGCCAGATATTTTACAACGAATTGTTTTTTTAAGTTTGTTTCCACTGGAATAGGTACAAATAAAACACGAAATCATTTGGCAGAAAAATTATTTTTTGCTTGTAATTTTATCGATGCTTCGTTGATCATTTTACGAAGATACACCAATACCCACGAAGATACGACATTTGGTGATAATACCATTATTGTCTGTAATTACTTATATGATAAATATAGGGTTGATATCGGACCTGATAATGAAAACGGGCATTGTTTTTTTGACCGAAAAACGTTATTAAAGAAGGGTTTTGTGTGTGGTGTAAAATTGTTTTTCCTAGTGGTATTCGCATTACTTTTGCGGGATATGCGAATGGCAATAAAATTATGGGGAAAGTTGGTAAAGGTAGTGGTATTATCTCAGCTTGAACTGATGAAATGATCCATGCCGAAGAAAAAGAAATCTTAACTGATAAAGAATTCGATAAAAGATATAATAATTTAAGATTTTCAATGTTTCGTTCTAAAAATTTAAAGGTATCTTATGAAAAATATACCGATGATGATGGTAATAAACAATATAACTTAGATAATAATATTGCAGTAAAAGAATTACCTTGAGTATTTCAAGAATGAGATAATATGACAAAAAATATAGCACCGTAATAACATATTTTTATAAAACATACTTTAATCAGTTTATTTTTAGGTCTCACAAAAAAGATTGGGTTTTTAGAAAAACTTTGAAATTGAATAATAATAATAAAAAAACCATTTTAGTAAATGGTTTTTTTATTTGTAAAACCAAAATTATTAATTGATTCAGAGAAAGGACAGTATCTTAAATATTTACATAAAAACTATAATAACTTTTTGATACCATATTTAAGTTGTATTATACATTTATTAAATATCTTAAAAATCTTTATAAAGTGTACCTGTTTTTCTCCTAATTTAAGGTGTTGTTCTTTCTTTGCTTTAGTTAATTAATTTGCTATAAAAAACTTAATATCAAGAAAAGGAGCAGATAATGGAAATTAATAAACAACAAAAAATATGGCGATATTGATAATTGCAATAAAGCAATATCCTTCATTATTGAAGAATTTTTATCAAATAAAGTTTTATGAACTTGTGAAAAAAATAAAGATTTATTAAATCAGACAAAAGATAAAAAACAAAAGCTATTTTATCAGAAACTAGAAAATTCAAAAATTATCTTTGATTGAGAAACTGGTTCTTTTAAACTTTGATTTTATAAAACAATTTAATGAATTTTGGGCAGTTATTTTAAATAATTAAGTGCTTCCATAAGAACATGAATTTAAACTCATTCCCACAGCCAGCCCCGATGCAAGTGCTGAAATAGTGTATTAGGAAATATATGTAAATCGACGATAGTTTATTAGAACTAATTGATAGTTGTAATAAGTGCAAGGTCAACATCAAACCACAATAAATATTGAGATGATAACTTTATAAATAAATTTGGCGATAGATATTACTTTTTAGAAGTGGCAGCAGTTTTAAAAACCACAAAGCCAGCACCAGGCTTTTCAAAGTGCGAGTGAATTTATTTTAAAAACTGAACGTTTTGACCTAAAATGGTGTGGATAAAGAGAGATAATTATTTGGCTTTACCTTATAAAAACAACTGTCGATTATTAAATAATATACAGCCACCGCTTACCACCAGTGAAACGGATAGTATATTGAAAAAATATCAATTATATAACTACAATTTGTACCATCTGGTGTTTGTAAGAATTCGCATTAATTATCTTTTTCACTATCACCAACGGGTGCTTGTGCATATAATGCTTTTGTACGTTCATTAATTAGATAAACTCGGTTAGTTTTTTGTTTAATTGTTTTAAATTATATGTTGAATAAACTATATTATTTGTTATTTTACCATCCTTTAATTAAAACAGTACATATTACTTTATTAACTAATAAATTAGTAAAACCTAAGCTAGTATCATTTGCATCAAAGATAGCACCAACTTTATCATTACCTTATTCTCTAAATATTTCAAATGGTAAATGTTATTTACCATTTGAGTTTTCATATCAAAAAGCATCATTATAAAAACTATAAATATTAGCACTCATAAAAAAACCCATTTAATCATTGAAAATTAGGACAAGTTTTTTAATCTTGATTAATTAAAAACTCAACCCCGAGGAATACCAAACGAAATAAAGTTTAAAAATTTACTAACATCACCGGTTATTGTAAAGGGTTAAATATTAATTTTTGCGTATAGTTTAAAGATAATACAGTTATTTAACGGTTAATAAAATTATTCATATTTAAAATATCCTAAACATTACATGCACCCATTTTATTATATTCAATTTGAACTTGGTCAAAACTGTATTATCAAATTCATCTTTTCTTCTAAAATACAATGATGCTTGAGTACTAATAATATTGTCAACTATACCCGTTTATTTTTATTTTGTTTGGTGGTGTTATTTTTCAATCTTTTGATCAATAAAATTTAGAATTCTTATCTTCTGTATGAATAGTTGTGCCAACAATGGGATTTGTTGCTGTTGAATTTGTTTTATCAGTTATAACAATAATTTAACTATTTTTTTGATTTAAAAAGTCATATTTACTATCCATATCTGTTTTTCAATATTTATAACCAGTTATCATAATTGGTTGAATCCCTTGGATGTTATATAAATTTACTTTGGTGAAGCATAAGTATTTACTTTGTCGGGTGGACAAAAGGATACATGTTATACATTAATAAATCACGATAATTCATTACTTTTGGATTAAATTGACCTTTAATAATTGGTCGATCAATAATTGGCATATTAAAAAAGATCGGATTACCCATAAAATTTAACTGTCATTAATCTAACACCAGGGTCTTTTAATAAAACCTCATCTAATTAAACAATGCCTTTATTTATTTTTTCATTATAAGTTATTTTAGGAAAACAATAACCTTCCCCGGGGCGCCTGATGTTTTAATAAATTATTACACAGATAAACCACTATTACTAATTTTGTTATTAATACTTGAAAAAGTAATTTCTTGTCATAAAAAACTACCATCATATGGTGAATAATAAATTAATAACATTTGATAGATATAATCATTGTCTATCTTGGGGTGCATAATTAATATTACCACCACCAATATTTAAACCACGGTCATTAAATACAATTATAAAAATTATAATAATCATTAATATTTAATTTACTTGTATCTTCATCTAAAATTAATAAATTGTATTGTTTTTCGGTTGATTGTTTGGTAAATACTTGTTCAAATTTAGCTTTCACAAATTGAATTGAACTTTTATCATCAATCACATAAGCATCCCAATATTTACCAACTTTAACTTTTTTTGTGTAAAAATTATCAGTTTTATTATCATTATTCATAAAATAACTTAATTTATATTTATTTAATAATTATAACATTATATTAATATCATAAATGTTTTCACCATCAATTAATTTTCAATAAACATTGCTATTTTCATCTTTTAATTTTATAACAAAAAGTATCTTGTTATTTGATCATAATTGAGTTAACTGGTTGATTTTTAAAATCATCCATCGTTAAGATATTAATTTCTTCACCTTTATATTTTTGTACTATTTTTAAACTATCTTGTTATTAAACAATCGTACTTTCCATATTATCAAATATTTGTGAATAACTACCGTAATTACTTGGTTTAGCATTATTAGGTTTTCAACTTGTTTTATTATCGGGGATATACGAACTATAAACATTAAAAGAAAATACCATTTCAATGTCCATTATTTTTTATGTTTTCTCTTATATTTATTAAAGTATCGTGGGCCTGTTTTCTTAATTATTCGATAACCTCTGTGGGTTAATTATACTAATTTTTAAATTCTCCTCAATTTCTGCTCTACCTTGTAAGGAATTTTGATTATTACCAATTTCATCATATTACATTAATTTATTATTATGTTCGATCTCTTTTGTTTGCATTTTCTCTTGTCATGCCTCTATTTTTTCAAAATATTTTGTTGCTTCTAATTCATCGATGTTGTCATATTCAATTATGGCTCTTATTGGTTCCATTGTACCATTATCTAATCTAGCAGTAATTAATTAATTTTGTCACATTTGGTTAACTAAACTAGCACTAATAAATCAAAACCATAAGGACGTTCGCCTGTGCCATCTCATAAACCATAATATTTTAAAACAGTATCAAACATTTTAGTATAATATTGCTTACGGTATGCTTGTAAATAGGCTTGTTTTTCTAAGTCTTTTGTTTTTAAGTTAATAATGATTGGGTTTTATTTTGATCACCATCTGATTTATCGTCAAATGGACTAGAAAAATGACATGCTAAATATATTTTTCTCAATAATGGATTTTTGTTCTTTAGTATATGTTTATAATTTTGGTGTATATTGTTACTACTTATAAATATTGTGATGATGTCTCATCTGATGCCGTTTGACTTGATTTAATAAAAATATCATCAAAAATATTTTGATATACTTTTTTATTTCCCATATTATAAGTAGCAAGTAAACTATCATCTAATTGACCATATCAATGCGTGTACGATATGCTCATCTTTCTTTCGATTTAATATTAAAATTATCTTCTAAATCAAATTGTAATTTATAAAAATTTGCCATTGTAGATCAAGGGTTTAATGTAGTTGAAGTTAATAAAAAAAAATAAATTATCGAACTAAAACAGGTCTAATATTATCTTTAATTTGTGTTTTACTTTGCCCAACAACTACCTCGTTATTTTTAGGTCAACCCTTAATAACTATTTTATCTTTGGTACAAATTAAATTTAAAATAAAACCACTATCTGGTTTATGATAATTTAATCAAATATCAGCATCTTGTTCAATTTCATTTATTTTACTTACACGAGATGTAAAGTTAAAATGGTTGATTAATAAATCAATATTTCCATCACTATTTTCTAATAAACCAAAAATAGTTTTACCCATTAAACTTGCTGTTAACTCATTTTTATCTAATTTTTCTTTTATTTTATAAGTTTCATATCATCAATTTAATTTTTTTAAAATGTCTTTACGATGGAGACTTAAATAAAATATCTTTACCATTTATTAATCTCGTTTGATGGCTAGTAATAATATTTGCTAAATTAATTGTTCAATCATAATTATAAAATTTTAAAACACTATTAATATCATTTAAGTTTTATAAAATAAGGAAAGTATTATTCATGGTTATTTTTCTTCTTTAATTTTAAGATAAATGCATAATTAATAATATTTACTGTTAATAAATTTGGCTCATTTGATAAAACTTGTACACATACTTTAATTTTTTGATATTTTTTAATATATTTGTTATATAAATTTAATTTACATATTGCGATATTATCTTTTTTTAATTATTGACAAAGTCTTTTTTAACTTGTCCGCAAACAGATATATATGTTCTTTTGCATTTGTTACACTCTCATCATATATTACATAAATATCTTTTTTTAATTAAGTTATTTAATCCCTTTGTTGTTATAATTTATAATCTGCTGAACTATTATGTTTAACCATTGATATTAATTCAAAATGTAAAGTATAAAAATCACTATCAAATATATCACCATATAAGTGTCTAGTATTTTTCTTCTCTGGCATTTGATTTATCTTATCATTTAATTAATTTATATTGTGTTTTACTTACAGAACATTTTTCTCATAATCATTTTAATTGGTTTGTATTTATCAACATTGTAAATGTTTCAATACGATATCTTATTTTAAATTTCTGTTTTTGTGTTGGTTTAAATGTCATATATTGCCCAAAAGAGTAATTATATTTCTTTTGATTTAAACTTTTTGTAATGTTGAATAAGAACTGTTGTCAACATTAATTGATATTCCTTATTGTATTAAATTAAAGTATTGATTTAATTGATTGTTATAAAAAACTATAAAATATCTTTTACTTGTTCTAATTCAGTTTTAAATTGCTGTGTAGCATTTGAATGAGTATATTCTGCTATTTTATATGCTTTTTTATCAAAAAATGATATTATATAATTAAAAACTAGCAGTAGTGGTATGTCTTTTGGACTAGTAGCATTATCAGACAATCCTCAACTCCATACTTTTGTTCTTTCAATATCCAATTGTTACAATCTTAATCGCTCATTAACTTTATCTTGTGGTAATTAATAATTAAGTTTTCAACTAGAATAATGAATAATAATTTTCATATTTTATTTTTTAATATATTTAATTTTTTCATATTTACTATGAATTATTTCTTCATTAAAAGATAATAATTCATTACAATAGTCAACAATATATCGTTTTAAACTTTCATGATTACATGTATTAATTGTTATTTTATTTTTATAACCACTAATAACAAACTATAAATCACTTAAATCTTTTTTTTTGAAATTGGTCACATTCTTTTCTTCAATCAATAACTAATTTATATTTATTAAAATTAGCAAAGGTTTTTAATTTTTCTTTCCGACTTTGTTAATGTAAACCTTTACAATATATTTTGCTATCATTTGATAAAGTAAAAGTAAAATTTGATAAATTAATACTATAAGGTATATTATTTTCATCTAACATATTTCATATATTTTGAAAAACACTATCTTTTAAATCTTTACTCCAATACATACTAGCAATTATACAAATTGGCTCTTTAATTAATAAACTAATTTTTAATAATTCACCAAACATTTTAATATTTGAAATAGTCTTACCGCTATATCCTGTCCAAATTTGATTAATTTCATTAATTAATTAATATTTTTTAGTAAATGCGATATTTATTGTCAATACTACTATTTTGTAATAACCAATAAGGAGTTTATAATAAATAAGTAAAATGATTAAGTATTATTATCACTTTTTTAATATCTCTAACACCTGTTTGTAAATTAATAATTATTGGTTGTTGATTATTTAAGTTTAATTCTTTTTCAAGTTCTTTTTCTTGCAGTGAATATTTATGATTAAATGCGACGCTATTAATATAACATAGTATCTTCTGAAGTTTAACCATTTGTTTAATAAGTTAACTTTCTATTTTATCAACTTGTTTTTCAAATAAAGAAACTATCTTATCACTCGCGTAACTATCATACCTTCACTTGCGAAAAAGGTTGAATTTATTGGTTAAATTATTTAAAGTATATAAAAAAATATTATATAAGTAATTTATCACGTCAAAACTGCTCTATTTTACGATCAAATGTTCGTAAACTTGCTGTTTTTGGGTTAAATTATTTCATTTTTACTCCTTTTTTTGCATATTAAAGTTACTTATTAAATAATAAGTATGATTTAATATGATTAAATAAAAGGGTAAATAGAAATATATAAAATAACCGCGATGGTTATTTTATATTAATTACATTTTACATCAAAACAAAAAAAGTAAATTACTTTACTTTTTTCAGTTAAATTAATTTGCTAATAATTAACAATTAAATTGTAACATACTAAATAAAAATTACTATCTTTTTTTTTTTTTTTGCATTTTTATTATTTTTTATAATAAAGTCCTAAACTATGGAAAAAAGGTAAAAAATGATAAATATTGATGAAAACTTTTTTAACAACTCTAATATTTTATTAGATAAACAAAGTATCAATTTGATTAAACAAAATTTAGAAAATTATAATAAATTAATTTTTAAAAATTATAAGAATGATGAAAGTTTAAAATAATATAAAGTAAAAAAACAAAATTGAAATAACAGTAATAATTTTAAAAGGATAAATAACTTTAAAAGAAGAAGATATTATAAAATTAATCCAGAAATAGGTAAATAATAATATGTTTTTCTTTTAGATTTAATTGTTGGAATTGAAAAAATGAAAAAGAATAACTAATGATGTTAAAGAAAAAATATTATCATTTATTACTGAGAAAAAAAGATATAAGGATATTTTAGATACTATGGAACATGTAAAAATTATTTTAATGACAATATTTAATATTATGAAAAATGCAAAAACAGATGAAGAATATTACATTAATAAAATTAATAAAAAATAGATATTTCGCACACTTTATATATTCAAATGGACGGTACTTATTTGAAAATGTTATATGCAACAAAACAAGGAAGAAAAAAGATAAAAAAACACACGATAGTATTCTACTATACATACTTGGGGTGTGATGAAGAAAAATATACTGTAAAAAGACCTGTAATTAAAGATAAATTAGGTGTTATAGAACTAGATAATATTCCATAATATATTAAAAAAATAGTAAATTAACTAATTTTGTTAGTAAATTACTTATATTAATTACAAGTTATTATGATATTAATGACAATATTGAAATTCTTATTTTATAAGATGATGCACCTTGAATTAAAAATATTGCAAAATTTATTCAATAATATTTATCTAAAAATAAAGTGAATTACACCACAGATAAATTCCCATCTTACAAGTAGATTTTAAAAACTATATCCTATCAAAGTAAAAATAAACAAAATAAAGAAACAAATCATAAATCCGTTGATTATTTTTAATGATAAATATGAAGAATTATTAGAATGCTTAGAAAGCAGCACTTCTTTTATAAAATAAGCAAAAATTAAATTATTAAAAGAGACAATTAGATTAATTAAAAATAATGAAGAAAGAGTCAGACAACAAACATTATTTCATAGTGTTTGTTGTCATATGGAGGATAATATTTTTCATTATTCAAAAGGCACTATGATAAAAAAAGCTATTTATAGTGAAAAAACCATTAGAAATAAATTAAATACTAGTATGATAGGATTAAAAAATAAAATTAATTTACTTGATACGAATTAACAATTAGAAGAAATTAAATTTAATTGTTCAGTTAATAATTTTGTAAATAATAATTTACAACCAATTTTATATTTTTATTAGTTTTATATAATAAATTAAATAATTTTAATAAAAATGTATTTTTGTTGTGGAAAAATTTAAAAAAATACAAAAATATATTGACAATAAAATTGAAAGTAATACAATATAATTAAGTAAGTGATATATATATCATTCCACAATTTTTAAGGTATTAATTTAAGACCCAAAATAATTTATACGATCTATTTTTAATCCTTTTGATAAATACCATGTCTTTTATGAAAAATTTGTAACACCATATTTACCGTTAAATGAACGAATAAAAACGCTTTTAAAAGAACACAATCAAGTATATTCCGAAAATAACCAAGCTTTTAATGGCTTAGGGGTCTTTAATTTACGATTAACAATGGGGGCTGTTTGAAACAAAATTCTGGATATTCTTCAAAAACTTGTTTTAACAAATAAAGAAGAACGACCAGATTTATTTGAACTTGAATACTACGGTTTTGAATATAACGATAATGACCCCAGCATTTATGTTTTACGAAATTATCGTAAATATATCCAAGCGTATAATTTACAAGATTTTTATAATTCAAATACAAAGCAGTATCAATTTGATAGCTATGCAATTGGTGTTGATTATGCTAATGGTAGTGAAGATCATACGGTGTTTTCATTTATTGGTTATAAAATAAATGAAAATAATGAATATTATCAGTATTTAATTGTCGAAAACGTTATTACCCCCAAAAACACCATGAATTTAAATGAAATAGTTGAACATTATGGCCAATGAATAATTAATACCTTTGATAAATTTGATGGTTTTGAAGCTTCCACATTTCATTATGATATCAATGCCCATGACTTTATGCAAAAATTACAAGAAGATATTGCCCCTTATTTAGGTTATAAAATTAAAATGTTTAAAGCCAAAAAACACCAAACATCACTTAATAAAGAAGCAGGGATAATCAATCGGGTAACATGAATAAGAAAAATGTTTGTGCAAAGCAAAATCTATGGCATGTTAGATAACTTCCCATTTTTAGATAAGTGTGTGGCATTAGTTAACTGAGATTTATTGATGCCAAAACAAACACATTTGATAGTAAAATGCATCACATGACCCATATGATGTTTTGTTTCACGGTTATTATCCATATCGTTTTAAAATGGGAATATAAAAAATTGCTTTTATTTAAAAGAAATTTTAATTTTTTATTTTTAAATTATTTACCACATTTTTTGTCGCCCTCGTTAATAGTTATTCATTTATCATCTATTTTTTGAATGATAAAACTACAATTTTCACATTTACTTAAATCTTCATCTAAACTTGTTAATTTATGCATAATATAATCCTCCTTTTTATATTTATAATATTTCATTGATGATCTATTCATAGGTTTGTTTTTGACGTTAATAAATATTAATATCTCAAATTCTATTTATTTTATTTTCAGTCTTAATAAATGTATCAGAGTTATTTGTTATATTTTAAGATAAAAATTAATAAATATTATCATTTTTTAATCATTCTAAAATTGTGGTAGTATTTTTATTGTTTTTTATATTATTAATAATAACAGAAATTCTTGGTAAATTTTTATTATTTTTTTTTTGCAAATAACATTTAAGGTATTTTTTAAATTAATAATACCCTTATAACTATCTATACCAGAATTAATTGGAATTATAATTAAATCAAGATAAGGTTAAAAAGATATAATCCTAATTATTTTACTGTTGGATGGTAATCCATCAACACATAATCATAATTATCAAATTTATTTTGATTTGACTGATAAATAATATTTGTAATTAAATACCTATCTTTTTTTGATAAATGGTGTTAATTAAGGTACTGTTTTTATTTAATTTTTAATTATCAACAATAATATCGATATTTTTGTATTTTATTGATTGAATAAGATTTTTTATAGGTACCATATAAATATTGTTAATTATTTTTGACAACAGTAATTTACTTTGTGATATATCTTTTGTGTTGAAAATTGTACGTATAAAGTTGTTTGTGGGGTATCCAAGATTAATCAACAATACCTTTGTGCCACTTATATGCGATATTTTTGCAAAAGGCTGTTTTACCAATGCCATCTTTTTTGTTATAAAAACTAATCATCTTTATATTGTTTGTTTTATTTATCATATCGTTCTTCTAAAATTTTATTCATAAGTGTAGTTAATTTTCAATAATTTTCTTCTGCTTCTTCTCTAAATTTTTTTATTAAGTTTTATTTAACTGTCATTGATGGTAAAACATTTGTTTTTAAATTTCTTTTTTTAAATTCTTTTGTTTCTTTAAAATTAGATAAATTTTTAAATATTTTATTGTTTTCTGAAAATTCATTATTTATTTTTTTAATTGAGATAATTTATTAATTGTTTGTGGCATAAAAATATCTCCTTTCTATTTACAAAATTATTATATAAAATAATATAAATAATACAAGTATTATAAATTTTATTTATAGAAAAAATAAAATTTAATTTTGGATTGGTAACCATTTTTAGAACATTTTTTATATGGACTTTTGTTTTCTAAATTCAACAGGTATTAAATAATTTAAACTACCGTGAATTATAATATAATTTCTGTACGATGAACCGGCAAAAAGTAAATCTTATAAATGGAATTAAAACTAATAAAATTAAATTAGGAGACAAAAATTAAAAAATTATTAATTATTTTATGATCAATAAGTTTAAGCACAACAAGCTTAAATGCTTGTGATAAACCACAACAAAAAAATATTCATATAAAATATAAGATATGTAAATTGTAAATGCAAATGTAGCACTTTATTGAAAAAGAATAAAGTGCTTTTTATTTTGTAAAAAATACTTATATTTATTGAATTAATTGTTAGATAGTATCTTTTGCACTTAATAAAATAGGTTTTTCTGAAAAATTCATCCTTTCTTTTTTTAAAAAAATTTTTAATAATTGTTTTATTTAATTGTTAATTAATACTTTGGATATGTTACAATAAGCTGTACCTTATTTATGTTAATTTTCAAATAAAATATAATTATGAAGAAAGTAGGAATATAAAAATAGGGAAGAAATTAATCGGTATATGAATTTAAAAAACAAATTGTTTTACTTTATCAAAATGGTAAAACCATTCTTGAAATTTTTAAATAATATAAGGTGTCAAAATCAACTATATATCAGTTAATTGAAAAATTTCATAATTCTGGATCTTTTAAAGCAAAAGATAATCACACTGTTGAAAAAATGAACTTTGATTGCCTTGCAAAAAGAATTAATCCAATTATAATGAAAAACAACCCTTTAAAGCAAGTAGTGCTGATAATTGGCAAAAAATAGAAATTATTAACAATAATAAAGAAAAATATTCCATGCGAAAAATTGGTTAAATAGGATCAAAATTAAAGATAGCAAAATCAACATATTACTATCAAATTAATAAATGTGGCTATTGTTGATGTTAATAATTATGAACAAAAAGTTATCAGCGCATTTAAGCTAATCGCCAAAATTTATGGGTCTTATAAAATTAAAGCTTTTTTAATTAAAAAAGATATTATCTTGTCGTGAAAAATTCGCCAAATTATGATTAAAAATCAGTTAGTATATAAATGCACCAAATTAAAATATCGTAATCATAAGTTGGTGGTTAATAACAACGAAATTATCAACGTTTTAAACCGTGAATTTAATATTTATAATAAAACAAAAACCCAATGAAGTTGTTGTTAGCGATTTAACATATGTTCAAGATGGTGCTAAATAACATTATCTTTGTTTGTTAATTGATTTGTTTAATTGTGAAATAATTAGCTATAGTTCTCGAACAAATAAAACAGTACAACTAGTGCAAAAAACCTTTTATTCAATTACAAGACCATTAAAACAAATTACGTTATTTCATAATAACTGGGGTAATGAATTTAAAAATAAAATCATTGATAATAACTTAAATATTTTTAACATCAAACGATCATTAAGCAATAAAAGATGTCCTTATGATAATGCTGGGTCTGAAACAATTTACAAAAGTTTTAAAACATAATTTATCAAGAAACAAAAATTTATAAATTTAACCCAATTAAAATACAAATTATTTAACTTTGTGCATTGATATAACAATATTCGAATTCACGGTAGTTTAAATTATTTAACATCTTTTGAATTTATAAAGCAACAGTACATATAAAAGTGTCATAAAAATGGTTGCCAATCTACTTTACAAAATTAATCAAAAACATAAAAGGTGTTTGATATTATAAAAAATATGTTTGGAATTGTTTAGTAATATTATAATTTAATAATAAACAAAAAATAAGTTATAATCTTTGATTTTTAATTTTACAATTCAGGTTTTTTAAAATAAGTTTTATTAAAAATATTTTTAATTTGATATTTTTTGTGATTATTTTTTTTTTATTTTTAATTTGTTTTAATTTTATTAAATTTTTATTATTTGTTTTTACATTATACAAGGTTTATATCATTATATTTAAAAAGGAGTATGTCACGTGTCGAAACGCCAGGAACGCATTAATATTATTAATTTGTTATATCGTAATTTTGTTTTACAGCATGATGTTTTAATAACTAAACAAGAAACTTATGATTATTTTCAAACAGCAACAACAACCATTGAAATAATCCAAATTGAGGAAATATTAGCAAATTTGCCAGATATTATTGCAAATATTAATCAATATTTAAAATCTGGTTGAGATTTTGAACGCTTAAGTAATTATCATAAAGCTGTTTTAGTATATGGTGTTTATGAAATTCGTTATCAACAATTATCAAAAGCGATTGTTATTAATGAAAGTTTAGAAATTTTAAAATTATATAGTGAAGATACTGATTTTAGTTATATTAATTCAGTTCTTGACCAAGTCTAAGCAATAAATTAAATTTAATATTACTGGTTACTAAAAATAAAAAACAAAAATAGAAGACCGCACCCCAAAAAGTAAGTAAAATAAAAAGATTTTGCTAAATTTTTATAGGGGTGCATTTTATATGGCAAGAAAAGGGCAAAATTTAAAACATATACTGCAGAATTTCGAAAAAATACAATAAAAGAAATTGAACAAATATCATTTATTTATGTTGCATAAAAATTTAAAATAAATATAAAAACACTTGATTAATGACAAAGAAATTTTTAAAAAGGAATTTTAAATACACAAAAAAGGTCAAAAAAACCATTTGGAAAAAAAGATTTAAACTATTATAAAACAAGATATGAATTATTAAAAAAGCTCCATGACTTTTACAATTAAGCAAACCAATAATCGTCTCTTTTATTAAACAAAATTGTCGTGAATATTCAATAAAATTATTACTAGAAATAACGGAGTTAAAACGTAGTTATTGAGATAAATATAAAAATTATGACAGTAGCAAAAAGATAAAAAAACAATAAATGATATTGTAAAAGTCTATTAAAAAATTTAAAACAATTTGGACATCGAAGAATTACTAAATATTTAAAGAAAGATTATGATATAAAATATAATTAAAAAAAATTTTTAATAATTATGATTGATAATCAAACACAACCTGAATATGTAGGAAAAATGAGAAGAAAAATGAAGTATGAACAGAATAAAAAAAGTTTATTGCAATATCTTGATTTAATTAATCGTAAATTCAATGATATAAAAACAAGGTTTTCAGTACTGTACTGATGCAACATATTTCTCCTTTTCAAATTAAATATTGTAAAATTTATTGTAACCTATCCATTATTAATTATTTTCTTTTGCAAAACATTATAAATAATAATATTGGTTTGTCCAATTCTGGCAGGATCAATTGCAATAATATATTTTAATTTATTTGGTTTATTTTTTTCTCAATTTGTAATATTTTTCATCATTTTGTCGCTAAATCTAAAATATCGTTAATTTTATAATGTTGCATATAATAATTAATAACATATCATTTATTTTTAAATAAATTTAAGTACGTTTTGGCTTATTCTAAACATTGTAAATAATAATGATTTTTATGATGTGAAAGACGAAAATTAATATTTTTACAATTAACTCAATGAAATGATGTTGTTATTTCATTTCAAGTTTTATTAATATTCTCATTTTATTATTTTTGCATAATATTTTTTCATTTCCTTTTATTTATTTTTTAAAATAAACATAAAACCCCTTTGTTTGTTAATGTTTTTGATATTTAATAAGAATATTTATATTTTTATTTAATTAGTTAAATCGCCATCCACTCCCAAAGTGAGATGGATGGCGGCGGCGATACTAAAACTTTATATTTAGACAGAGTTTTACTCTCAACGGAAATAAAACAAGTTTACCTAGTTATTAATTACGCTTCATCCATCCTTAGACAACTTTATATAAAGAAAATAACCTTTTGGAGTTTTCCAACCCTCTTGTTTTTTTAGTGTCCGATATTGTTTTTTTCGGTTTAGCAGCACTCTTTTTATGAAAACAAGATAAAAAAACGCGATCTGACATTTCGCGAGGGATTAATCTTGTCAATAATTAAAGAAATAAATAGAAGTAAAATCCAATCACTTTCACACTTTATTTAAGGCTTCGCGTCACAGATGAATTGTTTATCTTTCATCATCAAAATATTAATTTTTAAAAATTGAATCCTGGATTAATCATTAGATAGTATTTTTATTTATTTTTTATCTCGTTATATTTATTTAATTCTTAGTTTATCAAATGTATTTTATAGTAATATATTTAATAATTAACTAATAATTAAATAAAACAATTATTAAAAATTTTTTTAAAAAAAGAAAGGATGAATTTTTCAGAAAAACCTATTTTATTAAGTGCAAAAGATACTATCTAACAATTAATTCAATAAATATAAGTATTTTTTACAAAATAAAAAGCACTTTATTCTTTTTCAATAAAGTGCTACATTTGCATTTACAATTTACAATGTTTAAAACAAAATAACCGTTGTCAAGAACTTATTTAATGGCCTCAGGGAAATGTTTGTCTATAAGACATTAGCTAAAAAAAAGAATAGTTAAAGACAATTGATGAACATCAAGCTTTACAACATCCAACTTGAACGATGGAACAAAATATTATGATTGATTATTCAACGATGATTAACAAAAGATTAGAAATTATTGAAGATTACAATTTGTTTAAAACAGCGAATATTATGATAGTCTTACACCATCAGTTGGTGTTACATTCAGTGGTTCAATATTAAGATTATTCAATTTTATCGCAATTATAAAAATCATCAATGTTACAAGTTTTAAATTATTTTTTATATTATCCAGTTCGGAAACATAATACGCTTTTGCTATTTTTAGAATTTAGTGAAATAATGACCTTAACTTTTCAGAAGATGGATTTATTTTGTTTAAAAGCGCTACAATTAACTTATCGTTGTCTAAACTAAAATAATTCCTTGACAGTTACTTTTAATGCCGAAAATGAAGAATTATGGGGCCTTTTTAGCGGGAAAAATTAAGTTTTATCAAATTGTTTGGACTATATTGAATATTTTATGAATCAGATTAAACCACAAAAATTGGTTAATTATCTATAAATAAAAAAATTTAATGGTATCATTAAAGGAGGTATTATTAATTATTTTTAAAAAAAAATAATATTATTCCAATTAAAACAGCAAGGAGTTAAGAAATAAATGTCGGCAGGGATGATAGTTTTAGGTTTTGTAATTGGGATTATAATTTTGCTAACATTAGTTACAATTCATGAATTTGCACATTTTGTTGTTGCAAAATTAGCCGGGGCCTATGTCTATGAATTCGCAATTGGTTTTGGTTTCAAAATTTTTTCGTGAGGGAAAAAAGAAACCCGTTATTCAATTCGGATTTTTCCATTTGGTGGTTATGTTTATATTGCTAGTGAACTGGTGAACCCACCCAAAGGACGGGAGGAGGAAAAAATTTCTCCTGAACGAAAAATAGAAAATATTGCCAAATGAAAACGTTTAATTTTTATTGTGGCCGGTGCTTTAATGAATTTTTTTATTGCTGTTTTTATTTTTACAACAACTTTTACGGCGTTAAGTTATAAACCATCTGATTTAAATTATTGAGGCGCTAAATATGACACTAATGGAGCGGTTTATAAAGCATTAGCTACTGCAACAGATGATATTGGTCAAGATATTGTTATTTTACATTATTGATTAGGACTAGATGAAGCAAAACTTACAACGGCACGAGAATATTATTTTAAGCAAGGCAAAGATAAAGATGATAATGACCAAAATCAGATTTTAGCAAGTCATTTAGGAAAAGTAACGGATACCCCTAATTATGAAAAAACTGTTACTAATTTTATTAGTAATTTAAAAAAACAATATAATAAAAGTAATGTAAAAGATAAGGTTAATTATATTGCTCTTACTTTTGATCGGGTAAATAGTAAGAAAGAAATTACGATTGATGATAAAACCAAGTCGTTGTTTCAAACTAAATCGGTGGAATTAACCGTAAAAGGAAAAACCTATTTTGTTGGTATTAGAGCCCCTGACCATTTATTTAATTCAACGGCGCAAGCATATAGGTATGGATGACGGGAAACATTTACTCAGTCAGTAGCCATTTTAAAATCATTCGGGTTATTATTTACTGGCCAATGGGGACAATTATCAGGGCCAGTTGGAATTGCCAAAACAGTTTCTTTAATTTTAACAAGGGGGCCAGCTGATTTTTTAATATATATGGGAATGTTGTCAGCTAACTTATTTGTTTTAAACTTAATTCCAATTCCACCTTTGGATGGTTATAAGTTTTTTGAAACAGGAATTGAAGTAATTGTTGGTGGTACAAAACGGCTGTATGGACGGATTCGAATTTGAAGAAAATGCCATAATATAGTGGAGCAAAAATTATTGTTAGCAGAATATGAAGAAAAAGATCAAAATTGACAGTTGCCCTATAAAGCAAAAATTATTATTAATGTGACGGGAGCCGTCTTATTTATCTTATTATTTATTGGAATAACAATTAAAGATGTATTTTTTTAAGCAGAAAATATAGGTGATGATTAAATGATGGATCAACAATTGATAAAACTATTTACAACAAATAATTTAGTATTCACCGAAAATTATTTTGATGATGCTAAAATCATTAAAACTGAATATATTACTAATGAAGGGTTCTTTCGGATTGTGATTGAAATTAATGATTTTTTACCTTCTGAAATTTTATTAAAATTGGAAAAAACTTTATTAGAGAATGAGACCTTACCAACCAAAATTTCATTGCTAGTACGTCAAAAACAATATTACTTAGAAACTATTTTTCGTTATTTAGAATATATTCGGTTAAATAAATCTGAATTAAAAAATAGTTTTTTTAGTAAACTAGACCCAGAACGATTTTCCTTAACAGATAACATTTTAAAAATTACTGTACATTCTGAAAGTGAACAGAAATTAGTCGGCGAACACTGTAATTATTATCATCAAAAACTTCGTCGTTATGGTTTTAATGACTTGCAACTAGCATTAGTAATTGATTTACGAGAAAATAATATTTTAGAAATTAATGAACAAGAGTTAATTAAATATCAAGCAGCAATGCAAACTGCTATCTCGTTAGTTTCGAAACAACCAGTGATGGTGGTGAACGGTATGCGAAAAGGAACGAATAACTATAGCAAAGGGAAAATTAGGGAAGCAAATTATGAACGGTTAATTGATATTAATCAAGATGTTTCAAATATTATCATTTATGGGAAAATCTTGAATAAAGAACGCAAATTAATTTCAAAAAAAAAATTTATTTATACAATTACAATTACTGATTATAGCGATACGATTGGGGCAAAAATTTTTTCCCGAACAGAACAACCAGATGATTTTATTGAAGCATTAAAAATAAATCAATGAGTTAGTCTTTTTGGTGATATTCGTTATGATACTTATGTCAATGAACAAATGTTTTTTATTAAAAAAATTTCACAATTAAAACGTGAAGATTTATATCGCGAGGATATTGCGCCAGAGAAACGAGTGGAGTTACATTTACATACTAAAATGAGTGCAATGGATGGTGTAATTGATATTGCTACGCTTTTTAAAATGTTACAACATTGAAATCATAAAGCAATTGCCTTTACAGACCATTTGAATGTGCAAGCTTATCCGGAAATTTATAATTTTAATAAGAAATATCCGGATATTAAAGTTATTTATGGTGTCGAAGTTGATGTCTTAGATGATAAGGTGTGATATGTTAAAAATCCCCACCATCATAATTTAAGAACTGCTAAGTATGTTATTTTTGACTTAGAAACAACAGGGTTAAGTAGTAGTTATGATGAAATTATTGAATTTGGAGCCGTTATTATGGATGGAATTAATGGCGAACGCCAAAATATTAATCATTTGTTTAAACCATCAGTTAAGTTATCATCATTTACGACGGAATTAACAGGGATTACGGATGAATTATTAGCCGGTAAGCCAACTTTTATCGAATCAATTGACCAGATTTTAACATATTTTGAAAACGCCATTTTAATTGCCCATAATGCGGAATTTGATATAGGTTTTATTCAATCATGACTAGAAAAAGCGGGAAGGCCAAAAATTAATAATACGATAATTGATACTTTACAATTATCGCGTATTTTAGAGCCACATTTAAAAAATTACCGCTTGGGAACAATTGCCCGTTGTTATAGTATTATTTATAAAGAAGAAATAGCCCATCGCGGGGATTATGACGCGATTATATTAACTGATGTTTATGAACAACAATTGCGGAAATTAATTAACACTTATGAGATTGAGTTTGATGATCAAATTGACCAAATTCATGATTCGGTAGTTTATAAAAAACTACGAGCAAAACATATGACTGTTTTAGCAAAAAATCAAAGTGGTATCCTAGAATTATTTCAATTAATTACTGCAGCTCATACCAAATACTTTTATTTGACTCCCAAATTATTACGAAGTGTTATTGTTGAACATCGGAGTAATTTATTAATTGGTTCATCATGTGTTAATGGTGATGTTTTTGAAACAGCGCGAAATAAAGATTTAACAGAATTATGAGAAGTAATTAGTTTTTATGATTATATTGAAATTCAACCACCAAGCGTTTATAAACATTTAGTTCAAATGGGTGATCTTTCCGAAACAAGATTATTAACGGTTATTAAAGACATTATTTTAACAGCGAAAAAATTAAACAAATTAGTTGTTGCCAGTGGTGATGTGCATTATCTTAATCCTGAAGATAAAATTTTTCGCGAAGTTTATATTAATGTAAAAGGAATTGGGGGTAGACCCCATCCATTATACGATTATAAGCAACGGGTAAATGAGAACCCAGAGCAGTTTTTACGCACGACAACTGAAATGATAAATGAATTTAAGTTTTTAGGGGATGATGAATTAATTTATGAAATTGTCGTCACCAATCCAAACCGGATTGCTGATCAAATTGAAAAAGTTGAAATTATTAAAGATAAATTATACACGCCCAAAATTGAGTGTAGTGATCAGTTATTAAAAGAGTTATGTTATCAAAATGCTTATAAAATTTATGGTAATCTATTACCAGTAATTGTTGCTAGTCGTTTAGAGCGAGAATTAAATGCTATTATCAAACATGGATTTGCTGTTATTTATTGAATTGCTCATAAACTAGTTGATAAATCGTTACAAGATGGTTATTTAGTTGGTTCGCGAGGGAGTGTTGGAAGTAGTTTTGTTGCAACAATGAGTAATATTACTGAAGTTAACCCCTTACAACCCCATTATTTATGTATTTATTGTAGTTATAGTGAATTTGTTGTTGACGGTTCCGTTAAATGTGGTTATGATTTACCTGTTCGCACTTGTCCAAAGTGTCAAAAACCATTAAAAAGGGAAGGTCATGATATTCCGTTTGAAACCTTCTTAGGGTTTGAAGTGGATAAAGTTCCGGATATTGATTTAAACTTTTCTGGTGAATATCAACCAATTGCCCATGATTTTATGAAAGAAATGTTTGGTGAACGAAGTGTTTATCGTGCCGGAACAATTTCGACTGTTGCTGAAAAAACAGCATATGGTTATGTAAAAGGTTACTTTGAAAGTAAAAATATTTTACATTTAAAGCGGCACGTTGAATTGGAACGGATTGCAAAAGGATGTGAAGGGGTTAAAAGAACAACCAGTCAACACCCAGGGGGAATTGTTGTTATTCCTAATGAATATGAGGTGGAAGCTTTTACTCCGGTTAATTTTCCAGCGGATGATATTAAATCAAATTGATTAACAACCCATTTTGATTTCCACGCAATTCATGATAATGTTTTGAAATTAGATATTTTAGGACATGTTGATCCAACAGCGTTACGAATGTTACAAGATTTAACGGGCGTTGATCCAAAAACAATTCCGACTAATGATGAAAAAGTTTTAAGCTTGTTCCGTAGTTTAGATGTTTTAAACATTAAATCAGAAGATATTAATGGTGAAAAAACTGGCGCAATTGGGATTCCAGAATTTGGAACTTTTTTCGTGCGGAAAATGCTATTAGATACGAAACCAACGTCATTCGCTGATTTAGTACAAATTTCGGGGTTATCCCACGGGACAGATGTTTGAATTGGCAATGCTCAAAACTTAATTCGCAACCAAAATATTACTATTTCTGATGTAATCGGGTGTCGTGATGATATTATGGTTAATTTAATTTATAAAGGATTACCAGCTCAAAGTGCTTTTAAAATTATGGAAGATGTCCGAAAAGGAAAAGGTTTAACAGCGGAACAAGAACAATTAATGCGGGAAAATAATGTTAAACAATGATATATTGATTCATGTAACAAGATTAAGTATATGTTTCCAAAGGCCCATGCCACAGCCTATGTTTTAATGGCATGACGCGTAGCATGATATAAAATTAATTATCCGGTTGAATACTATGCAACATTCTTTTCAACTCGTACTGATGTTTTTGATATTAAGACAATTTTAAAAGGAGCCGAAACAATTAAGCAAGTTTTACGTGATATTCAAAAGCGCTTGGATAATAAAAATTTTAATGATCCAACAAAGCCATCACAAAAAGAAAAGGATTTAATTCCTGTTTATGAAGTTGCTTTGGAAATGTATGCAAGGGGAATTAAAATGATTAATATTGATTTAAAAACAAGTCGCAATAAAAACTTTATTGTTGTTACAAATGGAAATGATGAAAAAATTATTTTACCCCCATTTTCGGCAATTGATGGTTTAGGCGGGGCTGTTGGAGATAGCATTATTAATGCCCGCCACGAAAAACCATTTTTATCAATTGTTGATTTACAAAAACGAACAAATATTACTAAAGCGCATTTAGAATCATTTGAAGAACTTGGCATTTTAAATGGTTTGTCATTAGATGACCAAATTGCATTTGAGTTTTAAATAAGATATTTTTTGTGATTTTCTTTTATAATTAGAATGATTAAGAGGTAAATAAAATGGCAATTAAATCAGGATTCGTGGCAATTATGGGTCGCCCAAATGTTGGGAAATCAACATTATTAAATATAATTTTAAATAATAAAGTAGCGATTGTAACTGCTAAAGCACAAACAACCCGTAATCGAATTAAAGGTTTTTATAATGATAAAGAATCCCAAATTGTTTTTATGGACACACCAGGGATTCATAAATCCCATCATGAAATGGGGAAATTTATGAATAAAGTTGCTTTATCAACAACAAAAGCAACTGATGTTATCTTATTTTTAGCTCCTGTGAATGAACGAATTGGTGATAATGATCGTTATATTATTAAAGCATTACAAGAACGCGAAATTCCAATTATTTTAGTTGTCACAAAAATTGATTTAGTTTCAAAAGGTGATTTGATGGTAAAAATTGCTGAATGAGAAAAGATTCACCAGTTTACGGTAATTATTCCTATTTCAGCGTTAAAACATCAAAACATTGACGAGTTATTAACTTTATTAAAAGGACATTTAATAGAAGGACCACAATATTATCCCGATGATATGTTAACTGATCAACCAGAGAAGTTTTTAATTCGCGAAATTATTCGTGAAAAAATTTTGTTATTAACAGAAGAGGAAATCCCATATAGTGTAGCAATTTTAATTGATAAGTTTGAAGACAAACAACAGTTGTTAAAAATTATGGCTTCAATTTGTGTGGAACGTGATTCACAAAAAGGAATTATAATCGGGAAACAAGGACAATTAATTAAACAAATTGGCACACAAGCGCGCTTAGAATTAGAGCAAATTTTAGGAACTAAAATATTTCTAGAATTATTTGTGAAAGTTTTTTATAAATGACGCGATAAACCATCAATTATTGCTCGCTTAGGTTATAATAAAGAAAGTTATTAAAAGAATAATGGCGTAAAAATTTACGGGATAAATAATGCTTATTGATCAACCTTATTGTTATGACAGTGAGATTATTACTATTTTGTCTAAAGAGATTGGCAAGTTAGTTTTTTTGCGAAAGGATTACGAAAAAGTACATCAAAAAATCAGTATATAGTGTAGTTTTTAGTAACTAGTGAATTTGAAATATTTTTAACATGTCATCATAACGAATTAAGTAAATTAAAGACTGGCAATTTATTAACAACAACAATTAAATTAGTCCAAAATTATGACAATTATTTATTAGTAACGTTACTTTGTAAAATTACCGAACAAGCAGTTGTTGACCGGTAACCAGATGAATAATTATATTAATTGTTTAAGGGATTTTTAGATAATTTAGTTTCGTTAGAAGATAATTTAAGTATTGTGATTGATTTTATGTTTCGAGTTTTAAAATGATATGAATTATAATGAAACTTTGCCGCTGTCAGCGTTATGGAGGGAACCAAAATGTTAAAACAATTAGTTTTATTTAGGAACTATATCTTTGCAAAAATTGTTTATTATTAAGCGATTATCTTTTTCCAATTGAAATAGTTAAAATGTTTAATGTTAATTTTAATGATAATTTTTATTTTAATAATAAATAAGATTAATATAAAAGCTTTGATGATGTTATTTAAAATGTTATGTTAGTTATTATTTAACTAAAGTTGGGATTTTTTCGTGTGGTATTTATGAAATGCGGAAAAATCAATTTATTTTAAAGAATAACATAGTATAATTGAGATCAGAGAAATAAGAAGGAGTTGCAATTAATGCAATATACATTAGAGGAAGTTGTTAATCATTTAAAAACACAAGGTTTTGTTTTCCAAGGCAGTGAAATTTATGGTGGTTTAGCAAATAGCTGAGATTTTGGACCATTGGGAATTGAATTAGAACGAAATTTAAAAAATTTGTGATGACAACATTTTATTACTAAATCAAAATATAATGTTGGTCTCGATAGTTCGATTTTAATGAACAATAATGTGTGAAAAGCTTCTGGTCATCTGGATAATTTTTCTGATCCATTATTAGATTGTAAAAAATGTAAAACGCGAATGCGAGCTGATAAAATAATTGAAGATAATTATCCGAAACTTAATTGTGGGGGTTGAAGTAATGAACAATTATCAGCTTTTATTGCTGAAAAAAAGATTTATTGTCCAAATTGTGAAGCGCATGATTTTACGGATATTCGTCAATTTGAATTAATATTTAAAACAAACCATGGTGTGATTGAAGATGAAAAATCAGTTGTTTATTTACGACCAGAAACAGCTCAAGGAATTTTTATTAATTTTAAAAATGTTCAACGTTCATTACGAAAAAAATTGCCCTTTGGAATTGGCCAAATTGGGAAGTCATTTAGAAATGAAATTACGCCAGGAAATTTTATTTTTCGAACACGTGAATTTGAACAAATGGAATTAGAGTTTTTTTATGATAGTAAAGAAAAGATTGATTGATTTGAATACTGAGTTCAAGAAGTAACGAAATTTTTAACATTAATTAATTTAAAGGCTGAAAACTATCTTTTCCGCGAGCATGACGCTAGCGAATTAGCTCATTATGCCAAACGCACAATTGATGTTGAATATAAATTTCCATTTGGAACGGGTGAACTATGAGGGGTTGCCGACCGTGGCGATTATGATTTACGTCGTCATAGTGAAATGAGTAAACAGGATTTAACATATTTAAATCAAGAAACAAATGAAAAAATTTTACCGAATGTTATCGAACCATCAGTTGGCGTTGGCCGCTTGATGTTAGCGGTTTTATATGATGCTTATCATGTTGAAAAAGTTAGCGATAATGATACAAGAGTTGTGTTAAAATTAAGCCCCATATTAGCACCATATCAGATTGCGGTTATTCCATTAAGCAAACAATTAAACAAAGTAGCATATCAGTTGTATGAAGAATTATTAATGCTTTTTCAATGTACCTATGATAAAACAGGTAATATCGGTAAACGTTATCGTCGCCAAGATGCTATTGGAACACCATTTTGTGTAACGTTTGATTTTGAATCATCGACAGATCAGAAAGTTACCGTCCGAAATCGGGATACAATGCAACAAGAACGAGTTGCAATTGCTAATTTAGATAATTATTTCACAGCAGTATTAAAATAATTAAAAGGAGTGAAAGGTATGGCGTTAATTAGTAATGAGAAAATTGATTTAATTAGATCAAAAGTAAATATTGTTACAGTAATGTCCGAGTATTTATCGCTTGAAAAACGGGGTCGCAATTATTGAGTTGTTTGTCCTTTTCATCAAGATTCTCACCCTTCAATGAGTATTTCACCAGAAAAACAAATTTATCGTTGTTTTGCTTGTTCGGCAAGGGGAGATGTTTTTACTTTTTTACAAGAATATGAAAATATTAGTTTTATTGAGGCTTTGAAAAAGGTTGCGGTTATGGTAAATGGTTCGTTAGATGAATTAACCGTTTATCAAGAAAAACAAAAATACGACGCAACAGATCAGTTAATTTTTGAAATTAATGCCCTAGCAAGAGCTTACTTTAGTAATTATTTAGCAACAAAAAAAGGCCGTGTGGCAAAAGAATATTTAACACAACGTAATATTAATAATAATGAGGTTGAATTATTTCAAATTGGGTATGCGAAAAGCGGTTTTGATTATTTATATCATTTTTTAATTAAAAAAGGATACACAATTAATGACATTCAGCAAACAGGATTAATTGTAATTAGAAATTATAAAGCATATGATTATTTTAATGAGCGAATAATGTTTCCAATTAAGAATGAAGACAATCATATTATTGGGTTTTCTGGACGAATAATTGATAGCACCAGCCAGGTTGCAAAATATCTTAATACGCCTGAAACGAAAGTATTTAAAAAAGAACAAATAATGTATAATATCCATCGAGCAAAACCTTTTATTCGACAGCATAATAATCTAATTTTATTAGAAGGATATATGGATGTTATTAGCTTAGAAAAGTTAAATATTAAAAATACGGTTGCTTTAATGGGCACTAATTTAAGTGAGTACCACTTAAAGGAAATTAAAAAAATAACGCCAGAGTGTTTAGTTTTTTTAGATGGGGATAAAGCCGGGATTAATGCCAGCTTAAAAGCCGCGGCGAAATTATTAAGTAATAAGGTCAAAGTTAAGATTGTCTTAAATGAAACTCAGCAAGATCCTGATGAATTAGTTAATAGTGGGCATGGTGAATTAATTAAGACAATGTTAATCCGGGCGAAACATCCAATTAATTTTGCGCTCGATTATTTTCAAAATAAATTTAATTTACAAGTTTCCGATGAATTAGAGAAATTTATTAATATTGTTGCTCCCTTAATTAAAGCGAGCCCCGACCCGCTTGAACAAGAGTTAGCAATTAATAATTTAGTTACAATAACCGGAATTTCAAAAGCAACAATTACAACAAAAATTGAACAAATTAAAGTATATCAAAAAGGATCTTTAAATTCGTCAACACCATCATCATCCATCACAACAAGTGAAGATAATAAACAACAGCTGCACTTACTACCGGCGAAGGTAAATTCAGTGGTTCTCAATACCATTATTGTTCAAAATACCAAATATAAAATTAAAAATTTAAAACGATATATTTTAGCTGAAGAAAAAATGTTATTACAATTACTTTCTTCGCGAAAAGCAGCGGATTTTTATCAAAGAAAAATTGGAAATTTAAATTTTGATGGTTATCGTCTACTAGCAAATGATATAATTACTTATTATAATAGGCATTTAGGGGTAGAAAATGTTAAAATTAATATATTGTGTGAAGAAATAAATGACCCTACTTTAAAAAAGATGTTACTTGATATTATTAATAAATCAACGATTAAAATTAAATATAATAAGAAAGAATTAGAAGACTACGCGCTTTTAATTGGTGATTTTGCTAATGAAAAAGATATTGCAATGTTATGAAATAAATTAGAAAAAGCAAATAATCTGATTGAAAAACAAGCAATTTCAATGGAAATTGATAAGTTGAATCAACGATTAAAATTTAAAAAGGGGTAGAGAGAATGGAATTATCAAAAAAAGAAGTCAGGGATATAAAATCTTTTGATGAATTTAAAGAATATATTCGTAAATATTTAGAAGAAAATAACAATGAAATTGAACAAGAAAAATTAATAACTTTAATTAACAATCATTTTGAATTGGATGATAATGATGTTGAAGAATACTTTGATGAATTAATTTCCAATGGAGTGGAATTTCTTGATTTTAAGTTAAAGGAAATTGAAGAAGCAGAAACTGTTGAATTATATAAAGTAGCCAAAAAAGAAGTCAATGAAAAATTGCGTTATAAAATTGGTGGAATTTCGAATGAAACAAAAATTCAAGATATTATTAAAGCATACTTTAATGTTCTAGGAACAAGTAAGATTTTAACAAGAGAAGAAGAAATTAAATATGCCAAAATGTTAGAATCAATTGATCCGGATGAAAGACGTTTTGGTCGGGATAAATTAATTACTTCTAACTTAAAGTTAGTTGTTTCTGTTGCCCGAAAACATTTAAACCGGGGATTAGATTTTTCTGATTTAATTGAAGAAGGAAACATTGGGTTAATGAAAGCTGTTGATAAGTTTGATTATAAGCGTGGTTTTAAATTTTCGACTTATGCAACTTGATGAATTCGCCAAGCGATAACGAGAGCAATTGCTGATCAAGCACGAACAATTAGGATTCCTGTTCATATGGTTGAAACAATTAATAAACTAACAAGAATTGAACGACAATTAACGCAAGAATTAGGGCGTGAACCAAGTTACAATGAAATTGCCGAAAAAATGGGGCAAGGAATGGTTGGCGAAAAAGTTCGTGAAATTAAAAGATTATCAATTGAACCGGTGTCATTAGAAAAACCAATTGGTGATGAGGATGACACTCATTTTGGTGATTTTGTTGATGATAAAGATATTTTTTCCCCCGATGAATATACCGAAAAAGAATCATTACGGGAAGTAATTGATGAAGTTTTTCATGAAATTTTATCAGCACGTGAAGAAAAAGTAATTAGAATGCGTTTTGGGTTGTTACCAACAAAATTACGAATAGTTTTACGATTAGCAAAGGAATGTGAAGACGAAACCTTTCTGGAGTTAGTGAAAACAGTTAAAGCCCTTGATATTCACTATGACACGTCAATTGAAAAAGTTCAGATTCAAAAGAATAATTTAATTGACAAACATTTATCGAAGTATGATTCACCAAAGACACTAGAAGAAGTGGGGAAAGAATTTAAAGTTACCCGCGAAAGAATTCGTCAAATTGAAGCGAAAACAATTCGTAAGTTTAAACCAAATCAAGCTAATTCAAAAGCAAAAGTATTAAAAGATTTTTTCAAAGGATAGGAGGTTTTAAAAATGGATAGATTGTCAGAACGTTTATTATTAATTGCCAAACAAGTTAATGATAAAGATATTATTTGCGATATTGGAACAGACCATGCGATGATTCCAATTTATTTAGCGAAAAGAAATTTAATTACCAAAGCTTATGCTTGCGATATTGCTGAACAACCACTAGTTCAAGCGAAAAAGAATATTGCAAAATATCAAGTTGAAGAAATTATTACTCCAATTTTAGCTGACGGATTAACGGGCCTTGCCAACATTAAAATTGATTCATGTATTATTTCAGGATTGGGAAGTGCAACAATTTTAGGTATTATTCAACAAGATTCTTATTTAATTGATCGTTATATTTTATGTTCAAATGATGACCCGACGTTATTACGGACATTAATTAAAAAACAAAAGTATTTTATTGAAAAAGAGTTATTATTAAAAGAAAATAATATGATTTATGAAATTATTGTTGTCAATAAAGTTGCTGGGCGCAAAGTTAAAAATAAAAAAGATATTTTATTTGGTCCATGGTTACGAAAAAAAACGCATCAACTTTTTCAAGAAAAATGATTATTAAAAAATGATTATTATTTAACATTATTAAATCAAATCCCACTTAAAACTGAGCGCCACCAGGAAATTAAGGCAAAATTAAAAATGATTAATAAGGTGATATAATGTTAATTAAAAAAATATATCAAGAAATTGAAACTGATTTTTCATTGAAATCAGTTTGCAAATGAGATTATAGTGGCCATCAGTATGGTCGTACAAATCATTTTGCCATAAAAATTATCGTTAGTTTAGATTTAACAAGTGAAGTTATTAACACCGCTATTGCTAAAAATGTTAATGTTATTATTACGCATCATCCTTTTTATTTTGGCAATAAAAAAACCATCAGCCGAATTCCATATAAACAAAAAATTATTAACTTATTGATCAAACATCAAATTACAGTCTACGCTGTTCATACGAATTATGATGGTTTAATGAATGAATTAATTTTACAAGAATTAAATTCAACTAAAATCGTTCCTTTTAAAGGGGATGATTTAACAAAAGTTGGGTATGTAATATTAACCGCGGATGAAATTATTGCAAAGTTAAAAAAAATTTTTAACATCGCAACCGTCCAGCATAATTTAACAACACTAACACAACCAATCACAACTGTTGCGTTATCTGTTGGGGCGGCTGGGAATGTTATTGCGAAAATTACGAAAGATGTTGATATTTTTATTACAGGAGAAGTAAAATGAGATCAATGAGTATTAGCGAACGAGCAGAAATTAGCTGTTGTTTGTTTTAACCATTATATGGAAGATTTTTTTACCACGGCGTTTACGGGCTATCTAACTCGTAAATTTCCAACTTTAACAATTATTCCTTATCATATAAAAAATATTATTAACTATTGTTAATAATATTTTTTATATTTGTTTTAAATACCGAATTACTTTTAATTTAATAAGGTTTGGTATTGAGGCCCGGCGGTAACAGCGATACAAGTTTTATTTTATAATCAAGCAAGCTCAATGTCATTTTTATCATTAATTTGGGTATGATTAATGACGATTTGTTCACCCATTGTAACGAGTTTATAAAGTATTACTACTGTGCGTTCGTAACCAAAAACCAATAAAAAAAGAGAGGCCAATGGCTATTAGATCTAAATTTAAAACAGCATTTTATCTTTTTAACGGGCCATTATATAAATTATTTTTAAAAGTAATTTAATTATGAACAATTCTTTTAATTTTTTCAATAATTTCTTTAATGTTAATTTTGGAAATGGTTGTTTGATTACTAATCAAAATTATTTTGTTGAATTAATGTTTAGTAATATTAGATAAAATTAGGAGGCTTTGGTAACAAAGTTGGTATCCGGACTCAATACCAATACGGCGTTTGTTTATGGATGAAAGTGTTTTCTAATAAAAATAATTTGATAATCTGGCTTTGTTAAATATTCTTTAAGTAATCTTTTGATAAAGATTACTTATTCACATTAGGCGTCAACAAGTGTCATATTTTTTTGCGTCGCGATATCTTTAATTCGATCATCACTGCCGTGGGCACTTAAAATAACAACTTCATTATCCGGTAATATTTTAATGAGGTTCAGGGCGATTAAGTTTAAAATCATTAATTGAAATAACCCCTTATATAATAAATTAACGATTTCATCAATAACATGTTTATTATGGTGTTTAGATAACATAACATATAAATTTCCCGTCGAGCGCGTAAAATATTCTGCTGGTGGGAATTTTCCAAAAACTAAGAAAAAATATAATTTTATATCTATCTTTTTTAATTATGTTTTAATTATCATTAACCTTGTTTATTTTCAGAAAATAACAGCAAAAACTAACCGAATAAAAATATCATACCTGGAATGTCGTTTAACCAACAAGTAAGTGAGGATAAATAATATAGAGGGGCCCGTATAACTGCTATGACCAATAAAAGCAATTATTTTAGGCAATATAAAAGAGTTATCGTGGTTTTTTTGGGGATAAATATTTAATCCACAATGGTTAAAGGGTGAGTATTCAACAATAAAAAAATTTAGAAATCTTACTTCTTTATAAGAAGGTTTTGAAAGTGTATTTTAAAGAACTCTGTTGAAAATAGTTAAAAATTAAATTATAAAATAAAACAATATTGATTAATAAATGTCCGTTATTATATTAATTAATAATTTTTGATAGATTGCAAGAAGTTGGATCATATTTATGTTAACTTTCAAATAAAATATAATTATGAAGAAAGTAGGAATATAAAAATGATAATAAATTCATATACCGATGAATTTAAAAAACAAATTGTTTTACTTTATCAAAATGGCAAAACAATTCTTGAAATTTTTAAATAATATAAGGTGTCAAAATCAACTATATATCAGTTAATTGAAAAATTTCATAATTCTGGATTTTTTAAAGCAAAAGATAATCGCACTGTTGAAAAAATGAACTTTGATTGCCTTGCGAAAATAATTAATATAATTATAAATGAAAAACAACCTTTTAAAGCAAGCGGCGCTGATAATTAATAAAAAAATAGAAATTATTAACAATAATAAAGAAAAATATTCTGTGCGAAAAATTGGTCAAATAGGATCAAAATTAAAGATAGCAAAATCAACATATTACTATCAAATTAATAAATGTGGCTATGGTTGATGTTAATAATTATGAACAAAAAGTTATCAGCGCATTTAATGTTAATCGTAAAATTTATGGATCTTGTAAAATTAAAAAAGCTTTTTAATCATAAAGATACTATCTTATCGTGAAAAAATTTGCCAAATTATGATTAAAAATCAGTTAGTATCTAAATGCACCAAATTAAAATATCGTAATCATAAGTTGGTGGTTAATAACAACGAAATTAGCAACGTTTTAAACCGTGAATTTAATAATTAATAATAAAACACAACCCAATGAAGTTGTTGTTAGTGATTTAACATATGTTCAAGATGGCGCTAAATGACATTATTTTTGTTTGTTGATTGACTTGTTTAATCGTGAAATAATTGGCTATAATATCGAGACAAATAAAGTAGTACAACTAGTGCAAGAAACCTTTTATTCAATTATAAGATCATTAAAACAAATTACGTTATTTCATACTGACTGGGGCAATGAATTTAAAAATAAAATCATTGATAATATCTTAAGTACTTTTAACACCAAACAATCATTAAGCAATAAAGGAGGGCGCTATCCTTATGATAATGTTATGTCTGAAACAACTTACAAAAGTTTTAAAACATAATTTATCAAGAGGCAAAAATTTATAAATTTAACCCAATTAAAATACAAATTATTTAACTTTGTGCATTGATATAACAATATTCGAATTCATGGTAGTTTAAATTATTTAATACCTGTTGAATTTAGAAAAACAACAGTCCATATAAAAATGTCATAAAAAGGGTTGTTAATACAAAAGAAAATTTATATTTTCTATCATGAAAATATAAAAAAATAGGATTGATAATCGAGGGAAAATTAGTAATTTTCGAACTATTTAGTAAACAAAAAATGATAAATATGAATTTGGTTGATTTCAAACGGATATAGTGGTTGGTAAAAATCATCGATCTAATCGTCGATCTAGTTATTTAGTCTTAACAGAATAATTAAGCACAAAAAAACTTTTTGTAAAAAATTAAAAGAAAACTCGGGATCAGAAGTTACGAAAGCAATTAAAAAATTTTAAATAATAATATTTTCAAAAACATAAATATTAAAGGAATTATTACCGATCAAGGTAAATAATTTAGTAACTGAAAAGAAATAAAAAAATTGCTTGTACTATGTTTGTTTTTGTGATGATGGAACACATAATCAAAAACCGTTAGTTGAAATAATTAATAGAAATATTATACATTGATTTCCTAAAGGAACAGATTTTAACAATATTACATAACAAGAAATAGATTGAATTATTAATGTTATTAACAATAAATCAATGACTTGTTTATAGTGATTAAATTAACAATAATTATTTTTAAATTTATCATAACATATTTAATAATTTTTTATTGAATTAATCAAATAATTTATTAAATTATTTTTAGTGTACCAAAATTTGTAAATTTAAAACAAAACTAATATAATTTTAAAAATAAAATTATATTGGATACTTATTTTATTGTGTTATAATGAAAATAAATAAAATGTGTTATTTTAATTTAAAATTTACAACTTTTATTATGCCTAATTGTAAAGTTAAGTGCAACTAAATTATCTTTCACCAATCGAATATTTGGTTAGAAAAATAATTTAGTTGCACTTAACTTTACAATTAGGCAAATATAAAAACAAAAAAACAATCTTGCAAGATTGTTTTTTTGTCAGTTAATTTTACAAGACGCCTTTTTAAAAATAACTCATTGTAATGAGTTATTTTTTTTCTTTATGTAAATTATGTTGATTACATTTTGAACAATATTTGTTAATCTCTAATTTTTCTTGTTGTTTCTTTTTATCACGTTTTGCAATGTAGTTTTCTTCCTTACATTGTTCACAACGTAAAATTATTCCTTCACGCATTTGCTTATTCCTCTTTTCTGATTAAACATTCTTTTTTTTGAATTTTTGCAACAAATATATCATAACAAAATAATTTAATTTTGCCAATTATTTTTCGGTTCTTTTCTTAGTTTTTTAATTATCTTAGCGGAAAATCCGAATATCAAGGATAATTAACAGAGTGGGTTAATACTAAAAACCATATCGTAATACCTAAAATAATGCTTAATTCATGTCGATGATAAAATTATATCCTTATAATGAATACCAAATAAGGCAGGTATAAACCCAACAAAAAGAAATGACACCACACCAATAAATAAAATTGTAAAAATAGTTGTTATAATTGATTGCGTTGTGCGGGTATTAACTAAAATAACAATAATTAATATTAAAGCAATTGTGAAAACTGTAATTGGAATTGATGTTATAAATAACAAGAAAATAATAAAATTATAAACAACGCCAAAAGGAAAACGTAAGATGACAATAATAATAAAAATAAAACTATTAATTAAAATTAAAAGATCAGCAATTAACACTAAACTAAAATAGTAAAGCATAAACAATTAAGATAAAACCAAACGGTTTAATTCCTAATAAGCCAATCATTTTATAAACTACTGACATTTTTAAATGATTTAAAAACCTCGTAATCACATACATTGTTATACTTTTGTCTCGGTTGTGATAAAACTAACTTCAATTGATAACGGCATTAAATTGGGGCCATATTTATATTTAACAAAAATTGTTGTGTCTGACAAAGAATTAAAAACATAATAATAAAAACAGAAAAAATTAAAATAAGTTTTTGATTCGTAAAAAAAAAAAAAACGGTATAAAGCTGCTAAATTAATTTTTTAACTAACTAATAAAATATTTTTTGTTTTTATTAATGTATTTTGCTTAGTTTTTTGCTAATTTATCATGACCCACCGTCCTAGTTCTATAATCTTTTTATATGCTACAATATGATATTTTTTAAATTGATCTTTAACAAAGAATTCAAGACTACCATATTATGCAACAACATTTTTTACTTTTGTTACTTTTGTAATTTTTTCGGCTACCATAAAAATTAAAGTTTCACAAAATTTTTAAATTTCTTTCATATTATGTGAAATTAATAATAAAGTTTTATCTTATTTTGTTAAAAAAGTACTTAAAATTTCATATATTTTATCTTTAATTTTTAAATATAATCCAATTACTAATTCATCAAGAATAATTAAATTGGTGTCAACAATTAATGCTAATAAAATATTAATTTTTTGTTATTAACCACCAGATAATTTAGAAATATTCTTGTTCATTATTTTTTCAATTTGAAAATTTAACAGAAGTTGATAAATTTTTTCGAGGGCAATTAGTAAATTATGATATTTTAAATTTATATTTAAAATATCATATCCATTAATTCCTTATGTGGGGATATTTTTATTCTTGGATTTGCATTCCAATTTGAACCCTATATTGCTTTTCTCATTAATGCCACTTGAAGTATACCGTAATAATTGTGCTAAAATTTTACACAAAGTTGTTTTTCCCGTTCCATTAGGACCAACAATTCCAATGCTGTCCCCCCCTTTTTTTTAATCGTTAAACTAATATCTTTTAAAATGTGTTGTTTTCAATAAAATTTATTAACTTTGTTGCATTTGGTTTACAATTTACACAATTAAATAAGGTCGGACTAAATTTAATTTCAATTGAAATAATCGTATAACCAACCAACCCACTAGTACTGAATAATAATTATAGGAATAATAATCATTAATGTCGCTTGAGATCACCCTATAAACTGGCTAAAGTGCACACTTTCCTTATCAAAAATATTTAATAACACTTTTTCGGTGGATATTACCCAAATTAAATTCAAAAAAAATGCCTAATTGTAAAGTTAAGTGCAACTAAATTATTTTTCTAACCAAATATTCGATTGGTGAAAGATAATTTAGTATTTTTCTTGGTCTATGGTTTAAAGACAATATAAATTTATGAACTGCATTTTTCGTGGTATTTGAAAAATTAAATTTTTTAGGAAATTTTTCTCTAATTAACCCATTAGTATTTTCATTAGTACCTCTTTGTCAGGGTGAATATGCATTAGCAAAATAAATTTTCACATTTAAATTTTTTTCAAGTTGTTGTCAATTAGCAAATTCTTTACCTCTATCAAATGTTATAGTTTTAACAAGATTATTTGGAAGAATTGATAAATAATGGCTAATGTTTTCGTTAATAACTTTAGTAGTTCTATTTTCAACTAACATTGCTAAAGTAAATCTTGATGTTCTTTCAACTAAAGTTATTAAACATGATTTACTTTTACCTCGCGATGATACTATAGTATCACCCTCTCAATGGCCAACAGTTATGCGATTATTAACATTAACATTTCGTTCTTTAATTGATTTACCATTAAATTTACCGCGATTTTCTTGAGATTTTCGTTTCTTACCTTTTCTTCTTAAATTTTTATTAGTAACCTTTTCAAGTAATCCAGAATAAATTAAATTGTAAATTGTTTTAAAACTAATAATTCATTCTTTATGAAAATTTTTAATTCTTCCATAAATTTGTTCAGGCGATCAACCTAATAATAATTTTTGTTGTACATATTTTACTAATTCTCTATTTTTAAACTTATGAAAATAAACATGTGATTGTTTTCTATTTTCTGCTTTATTTTGTGCAATTAATGAAAAATAATGATTATTATCTTTATTTCTATTAACTTCTCGAATAATAGTACTAATACTTCGATTAAGATTTTTAGCTATTTCACTAATTTTTAATTTAAATTTCAATTGATTCTCAATATAAATTCTTTCATCTATGCCAAGATGTTTATATCCCATATAAAAAACTCCTTGCTTTAATTTTTCTAAAATAAACTTAGCATCATGAAATTTTTATATGAAATTTTTTGCAATTTTATTTACTTGCACTTACAAGTATAATTTAGCAATTAATAAGGGCACCCCAAAAATTAACATAGTCAAAATATAAATTAAGAAAAAATAAAAATCCCATTTTTATTAATATAACCGTGTAACTATCAAATTATCCCAAACCAATTGCAGCTCATAACGATGAAACAATAAATCCAAATTTTGTCATTTGCTTCTTACTACTAATTTTTTCCTCTTTTGTTTTTAAATAAAAAATGCAAGATTATTGCATTTTTTATTAATCTTTTTTGTTTTGTGGTGGCAGCTTGCTACGTGCCCCTCAAATAACGGCAATAATAATACTTGTACAAAAAACCCCAAAAGTAACAATTAAAATAATTTTAATAAGATTAACTTTTTGATTATAATTAGAAATATCATCGTAACCAAAAATATTCCCCGGATATTGACCTCTAACCCCAATATTATATAAAATGTTTTTAAAATAATTTTGTGCATTATTACGGGCTTCTTTAATCATTCCATAATAAGCATCAACAGCATGTCCCATCTCATGATTTAAAATATAAAATTGATTAGGTGTACTTCATCATCCATTATTATATTGTGAACTAACTCTTCTGCGCATAATATTATCAATTATTTCAGTAGAAATAACAACATTTGCTTTTCTTGTTGTAACAATTTGATCGCTTGCCCCTATCGCATTTTCAAAAGAATAGCTTGTATAAGCTGCTGTCTGTCTTGATTGATTTTCTAATTGGGCATCTGGCGAAAAAATAAAACCAGTTAAGAAATATTTAAAATTATTATCAGTTACAGTATAGGTTATATTAAATAAATCCAAAATTTGATTTTCAAAATCTCTAACCTCATCATCACTTCAACGATAATAATCTTGGGCTGCTTGAACACTATCTTTTAAGAAAATGGTACTACCTTTTTGGTGATAATAATTATTATCATACCTTGTTAAAGCTTTTAAAGTCTGATCTAATTTATCAAATGATGAATAATTTTTTTGTTTTGCCGTACTCATAAAATCTTCATATTTTCTACGGGATGAATTTTGGGCTTTCGTATAAGAATCATTCATCATTTTTGCTAATTCACCAGACAAATCCCATCATCAATTGGCAATAATATTTCGGTATATTACACCACTTAAAATAGGAAAATGACTATTTTTAATGTCCCTATTTTTATTTGATTGTCACATAATTAATGCCGTTTTAATAGCATTAAAAGTATAACTATCTTCTCCTCCTGTTGGAATTGTTTGTTGTAACCCAAAACGAGAACCAAAAAGATTAGAACTATATTTTAAATTAACAGCATCAGATGGTTTTTTTGCTAAATTAGTATCGTAAATAATTTTTGATGACGAAATATGCTGGTCGATGAAATCAAGACTCTTTTGAAGTGTACTTATTTGTGAACCAAAATTAGTTTTTTGTAAGGGTGCATAAATCTCAATAAAAAACTCATTCAAAATTTCTCAACTCTTATTTTTCATCGCATCTGGTGTTGTTGTTCACTTCGCATATGCTTCCGCAAAAAATTCTTTTAAACTTTTCATTCCATAATTACTAATGTTGACAATTGAACCGATTAACGACATTTCAAACAGTTCTTTTCGATTTATTGTAACATTCTGTGTATTACCTCAACCATTATAAATTGTATCTTTATTTTGAATAATATTTTGTTCTATTTCTTTTATTGTACTGTTACTACTAATATTTGATGATTTATAAATAAATTCAAGCAATATTTGTCCAGAATAAATAAAATCATCTTGACTGGTTGATGTAATATTTGTTAATCCAATGTATCCATTTGAATTAACAAAATTAGTAGTTGGTATAAATGCCAAATTAACAGTTCCAAACACTCATAAACTACTCGCTATTGCATGAAACTTTCCCATAATTTTTTCTCCTTTTATATTTTAAAAATTTATTACTGCCATACACTATTTTAATTTAAAATAGGACTTATTTTAAATTAAAAAGGACTTTTTAAAAAATACCATTAAACTAATTAATGTTACTAATAAAATATAATTATCAAATATTTTCTAATTGTAATAACGATGCTTTCATTTTTAACTAACCACAATAACCACGTAAAGCATTATTTTTATCTAAAACACGATGATATGGGATAATAATTTTGTCATATTATTATTACAAGTGCTGCCCTCACTTGCCTGCATTGTTTGCGGATGTCCAATTTTCTGTGCAATATCAACATAGCAGGTTGTTGTTCCATAAGGAATTTTAGCAACCTCTGCTCAAACTTTTTTAAAGAAGTCCCTGTAAAATCAAACGATAAAGTAAAGTTTTTTCGTTAGCATGTTAAATATTCTTTAATTGTGTCACAAATAGCTGCTGTTTTCCTTGTTTTATTAACAATTAACAAAAAATTAAGGCTTTTTTTCTTTTGCCAATATTTTAATTCACAAAAAGCCTTGTTATTAGAACCAATAAAAGTCACACCTTGATCAGAAACAAAAACATGTAAATTTAAATTATTAACCGTTAAATTAGTATAATATAATTTAATTAACTATGCTTCAGCCATTTTTCAACCTCCTGTTGCTGCTTTTTATTAAAATAAATTTTTCTGCTTTAAGGTATTTAAATTATATTATTAATTTATAAAAAACTATTTACAATTGGCATTTTTTTATTTTTCATCGTGTAGATACGAGTTCCAAATTTGTATCTCTTGTTAAATTGATGATAACACTATTTTAAAGAAATGCAACTATTTTTAAAAAAAATAAAATATTTGTAAATTTGCACTATTTTTGGCATATTTAAGCACAATGAAAAATAATTTATTAAATTTTTTTCAAATAAACTTATCTAAAATTATTTAAAAATACCTCTTTTGAAGTTCTTCAATTCAAACACGGTCGAAGTTTATCGTTTATAACATTAACTACTAAATCTATTATTTTTTGACTAACATTATTAAAATCAGTTCCCTTAGGAAGTCAATATCTAAATTCGCCGTTCATATGTTCAATTAAAGGTTTTTGTTGTGGTTTACTGGGGTCACAAAAATAAACTTGTGTTTCAGTAAATATTTCCATTTCTCTTCATTTACTAAATTCTTTACCTTGATCTGTAATAATTCCTTTCATTTTACCTATTAAATTATTATTTATAACAATATCTTTAAATTTTGTTACAATTTCGCTATAACTATGATTTTTTAATTTCACTGCAAAGTAATTATTACTTGACTGTTCAAATAATATCAAACAACTATATTGATGGTTTTTTCCCACAACAGTATAAATTTCAAATCAACCAACACTATAAGCTTTATTTTTAAAATCTCAAATTGATTTAAAATTAATTAATTTTCCACAATTATCAGGTTTTTGTTTTATTTTATATTTTTTACCATGATGGAACGAATTTTCTTTTCTTAACCCTAATTTTCCTAAGCGGATTCATTTATATAATGTTTTAACATAAGCAGAAAATTTGACACCAAATTCTATAAAATAACGATAAATCAATTGTTCGAGTGTATCGTGGTATTTATTAAATCTTGTTTTAATAAAATCTAACTGCTTTTTTGTAAATTCAGGTATTTTTTTAATACATTTTTTACGCTTTTGTTTATAATATTTGTGAACATCTGATGGTTTATAATCTTGTATATTTTTAAATCGCTTAATTTCTTTTTTATCAGTATTAATATTTCTTCTCGTTTGTCTTGCTATTTCTGATAAATTAATCTCACCATTTTTCTTTTTACAAGCATCAGATAACAATAAATTATTAAAAAAATCTCGTTCATTAAATATTAAATTTTTAAATTTTTTCATTTTTATACAAATTCCCTTCATTTTTTCTTATAATTAATATATATATATATATATATATATGCGCTGTGTAGATACAAACGGCAAATTTATATATTGTTTAGTTAATAATAAAATATTTTTAATAAATTGCAACCATTTTTTCAAAAAAAAAAAAAATAAATTTTTGTAATTTCATCTTATTTTAAGTATATTTAATCAAACTAAAAATAATTTATTAAATTTTAACTAATAAACTTATTTAATATTTTCCTGAATTGTAAATATATTTGGGAAACTTTATTAAATATTTTGTATTAAAGCCAATGAATTTTTATAATTCAGGAAAATAGAAGTAAAGCTAATCGCTTTCACACTTTCTTTAAAGCTTTGCACCATAGATGAGTTGCTCATCTTTCAACATCAAAATATTAAATTTTGAGATTTGCATTATTCACCAAATAACACCTTTATTGAAAGGATTTATGAAAATATCGTTTATTTTGTGTAGGGAAAACATAGTTTAATCTTTTTTATAATAAAAGTTGTAAATTTTAAATTAAAATAACACATTTTATTTATTTTCATTATAACACAATAAAATAAGTATCCAATATAATTTTATTTTTAAAATTATATTAGTTTTGTTTTAAATTTACAAATTTTGGTACACTAAAAATAATTTATTAAATTATTTGATTAATTCAATAAAAAATTATTAAATATGTTATGATAAATTTAAAAATAATTATTGTTAATTTAATCACTATAAACAAGTCATTGATTTATTGTTAATAACATTAATAATTCAATCTATTTCTTGTTATGTAATATTGTTAAAATCTGTTCCTTTAGGAAATCAATGTATAATATTTCTATTAATTATTTCAACTAACGGTTTTTGATTAGGTGTTCCATCATCACAAAAACAAACATAGTACAAGCAATTTTTTTATTTCTTTTCAGTTACTAAATTATTTACCTTGATCGGTAATAATTCCTTTAATATTTATGTTTTTGAAAATATTATTATTTAAAATTTTTTAATTGCTTTCGTAACTTCTGATCCCGAGTTTTCTTTTAATTTTTTACAAAAAGTTTTTTTGTGCTTAATTATTCTGTTAAGACTAAATAACTAGATCGACGATTAGATCGATGATTTTTACCAACCACTATATCCGTTTGAAATCAACCAAATTCATATTTATCATTTTTTGTTTACTAAATAGTTCGAAAATTACTAATTTTCCCTCGATTATCAATCCTATTTTTTTATATTTTCATGATAGAAAATATAAATTTTCTTTTGTATTAACAACCCTTTTTATGACATTTTTATATGGATTGTTGTTTTCTAAATTCAACAGGTGTTAAATAATTTAAACTACCGTGAATTATAATATTGTTACATCAATGCACAAAGTTAAATAATTTGTATTTTAATTGGGTTAAATTTATAAATTTTTGCCTCTTGACAAATTATTTTTTAAAACTTTTGTAAATTGTTTCAGCCCCAGCATTATCATAAGGATAACCTTTATTGCTTAATGATCGTTTGGTGTTAAAAATATTTAAGGTATTATCAATGATTTTATTTTTAAATTCATTACTCCAGTCAGTATGAAATAACGTAATTTGTTTTAATGGTCTTGTAATTGAATAGAAGGTTTCTTTGCACTAGTTGTACTGTTTTGTTTGTCTCGCGCGACACTATAGCCAATTATTTCACGATTAAACAAATCAATTAACAAACAAAAATAATGTCATTTAGCAACCACCTTGAACATATGTTAAATCACTAACAACAACTTCATTTTGGGTTGTGTGTTTATTAATTTTTTAAATTAACGGTTTAAAACGTTGTTAATTTCGTTGTTATTAAACACCAAATTATGATTACGATATTTTAATTTGGTATATTTTAGATACTAACTAATTTTTAATCATAATTTGGTGAATTTTTCTTCGCGATAAGATAATATCTTTCTGATTAAAAATCTTTAACTTTACAATCTCTATAAATTTTGGCGATTAGCTTAAATGCGCTGATAACTTTTTGTTCATAATTATTAACATCAACCATAGCCACATTTATTAATTTGATAGTAATATGTTGATTTTGCTATCTTTAATTTTGATCTATTTGACCAATTTTTCGCATGGAACATTTTTCTTTATTATTGTTAATAATTTCTATTTTTTTATTAATTATCAGCACTGCTTGCCTTAAAAGGTTGTTTTTCATTTATAATTGGATTAATTCTTTTCGCAAGGCAATCAGTTAATTTTTTCAACAGTGCGATTATTTTTCGCTTTAAAAGATCCAGAATTATGAAATTTTTCAATTAACTAATATATAGTTGATTTTGACACCTTATATTATTTAAAAATTTCAAGAATAGTTTTGCCATTTTGATAAAGTAAAACAATTTGTTTTTTAAATTAATATACCGATGAATTTATTCCCCATTTTTATATTCCTACTTTCTTCATAATTATATTTTATTTGAAAATCCACATAAATATGGTCCAACTTATTGTAACCTATCCAATGGTTTAAAATATAAAAAATTGAAGAACAAAAAATCGATTATAATGTATTTTAATTATAAGTATAAATAGCAAATGATATTTACCATTATTATGATTTTAATTTTGAAATTTATAAATGACAATAAATAAATAATGGTGGACTATTTCCTGATGGAAAATGATGACAAGTTAAATATGAAAGTTGTAATTGACATAATTTAGTGTGTTATATAAAAAAATGCTGCAATTTGAATTGTAAATAATATTCCAGGTGTTAAACAAGTGAATGAAATAGCAAGTGGAGTTGGTAAAATTTTTCAAACAATTTATAGTTTTTTTATTAAAACATTTGAATTATTAAAATTTAATCCTGAATTATATAATACAATAACTAATTTATTCTTATTAATTATATTTATTAAATTTGTGTGATTAATATAAAAATGAATTTAATAATAGTTCCTTTTTAATCTTTCCAATCAATAATTTTTCCAGTATCTTTGTTTATTGTTGGTATTTCTGGTTTATTATCGCCATTTCAACGATAAAATTTTTTTATATATTTTAAACCATCGAAATATATTGGCATATTATTAGGTTTTCCAATTTCCAATTTATAAATTTTTCAAAGTATTTAATTACCTTTTAATCTAAAAATAACAAAATAATGTTTACCATTCTGTACAATTACATCTTCAAATAAATTTTTATTTATTATTACACCTTTTTCTTTTGACATATCAGTAATTACTTTTCAACTACTATTTTATGGTGGTTGTTGTGGATTATATGGTGGCTCGGGTTTATTATCGTTTTCATTGTTATTTGGTTTTTTTCACAACTAATTAATGTTTGTTGTACTTATTGCTGTTAATCCGATTGTTCCCAATATACTAAGTATTTTTTTCATATTTTTATCTCCTTATTTAATATGTTATAATTACTATATGTAAATTATAACATACAGTAATATTTTAGTAGGTAAAGTGTGAAAAAATATGAAAGATTAGATATTAATGAAAGAGTAAATTTAGCAAAATTTAAAGATAATTAATTATTTAAAAATAAAAATAGAATAATTAATATTCAAAAAATTGCTAAGCAAATTAATAGATATTATAGAACTATTTGGAAATAATTAAGTCATTTTTCTAATGAATATAATAATTTTGATCGTTCGCCACAAAATATTATTAATTCGTATGAATTACAATATAATTTATGTAAAATTTGTTGTATATTTAAAACAATGTATAAATATATTAAATTAGGTTATTTTAATTTAAAAAAATAAATATTATATTTTAAAAATAAAAAAATAAAAACAAAAAAATGGGGAAAAAATGATAATCGTGGAAAATTATTTAATATTAGAGATTATAAGTAATTTTTAAATTATTATGGAGATAATTTAAGTTTTAATATAATTTGAGAAATGGATATTTTTGATTGTGGTGATTTTCATTTGTTAGTTTTGTTAAATTGTAAATCAAAAATATTTTTTTATCATATTTTATTTAGTAAAAAGGCAATTATTGTATTAACAATTTTAATTAAAATGATTAACCAAATTGGTATTAGCAAATTTAGTTTTATTTTAACCTATAGAGGAAAATAATTTTATAGATTAAAAACAATAGAAAAACATTTTAAAATAAGAGTTTATTTTTACGATGCTGATATGCTTTGTTAGAAATAATAAATAAAGATATAATAATATGTTGATTAGTTCAAAATGATCCCATCAATTAATATTAATAGTAGATTAAAATCTATTTTAGATATATTAAATACTACAATTAGACCTTGCTTGGGAAATTTTACATTAAAATAATATTTTAAAAAATTTTTTTAAATTAAATTAGTTTTTGTATAAGACTAATAAAATTTGTTTTTTGTTGTGTTTAATTTTATAATTTTTAAAATAATATTAAAAACAATATTTTTAATTTAATACTTTTTGTTATTATTGTTTTTTATTTTTAATTTGTAATAATTTTATTAACTTTTTATGATTTAATTTTATAGCATATATATATTTAAAGTTCAAATGCAACAAATGGCGCCCCTCAGTAACGCAAACTTTTACTACTTTTGGTTTTAATAAAACTAAGGTTGAGCATGATACTTCAATAAATAATTGAATAAAAAAGCATAAGCACAAACCACAAAAGTAAGTAATAAATATGTCTCCACAATTAATAATCGTGGTGAAATTGTAATATAAGTTATGAATTATAAAAAACCTTGATAAATAATATTTAAAACAAAAGAAAGATCAAACTTGTTACTAGCGGTAAGGTAAGCGTCGCAATTACAAACATTAAAAGTAAAAAACAAGACACAATAGAAGGAAAGCAATTATCCCAGTTCGATAACCTTGGGCCTTTAAATTACCAATAATTTCCTGATTTAATAACAACAATTTATTAACAATAATACTAATTATAATAAAATATGAAATTATTAATAATAAAAGAAATAGTAATTAAGGTTGATCCAATAATATCTTCCTTATTATTAATAAGTTCAATTATATGATTTATGAGTATATAAGGATGATTAAAACAGGTAAAAATAATAAGAAACACCATCATAAACATTATAGCCATGTCTCACTTCAACTACTACGGGCTTGTAAAAAGCCAAGATTTAATTCTGTTAATAAAAACACAGTATTAGTTGCAAGCATTAATGGTAATTTTACTGTTAATTAGGCGCGATACATCACCTGCCGTCATCCCATTTAATAATTTCGTATAGTAATCACCGCCAAATTATAAATAAGGATTATAAAAAAATGATGATTAATTTGTGGTACTATTAACATAATCATTCGTTCCAAAACCAACATCATAAAACCCATGGTGACTATCTCCGTCTTTCAGTAATAAAACTATAGCCCGGTCAATTAAAAAGATCACCAATTTTAATCTTATTTTGTGAACCGTAATAATTATTAATAATAATTGATGGCTGATTATCATCAGCCTTATAATTTAAAAACTCTGTATAACCCCTTCACCATAATTGGTGTTGTTAAATAATATGGATGGTCACTTTTAATATAAAAATGCTCCGTTTTAAAAACATCATAAATGCGTATTGTATCGCTCATTAAAATACAGTCAGAAACTGAAACAATAACAACTGAATTTAATAATTGAATTTTTAATTCATAAATCTACGCCTGATTAGTCTTAAATTCTTTATAAGCATTAGTAAAATAATCGTATATTTTCCTAATTTAGCATTATCTAAGGAATTAACAAGAATAATTAAATTTGTGTCGGGTCCTTAAAATACCCATTAATTATTTATACCCGTTTTTATATAAAAAACAAGAACTACTTGATAAAATATTACTTTTAAAATTAAATGCAACATTACCGGATGCCTTTAATTGTTCAACAAAATATTAATTTGAACTATTTGAATCAATTAATTTTCCAGCTCGATCTGTTTTTTAATCTAATGTAATTTTATAACTATATTGCTCTTTGTTAACTAAACGAAAATAAGAACTATCTATTTTATTAAGATCTAAATTTCCACCATTATTAATATAATTAATATTATTTAACCTATATGATAAACTTTGATTGCTTGAGACAATTTTTAAATTTTTATTAACTTGGAACGTAATATTAGTACTGTATAAATCTTTTCCAATTAATTTTAATTGACTAGTGCTTAAATTGTTAGACAGAATTACCCCCTCGAATAAGGTAATAATAATTATTAACATTAAAAACAAATCCTAAAACCTGTAAACTATTTTTGGTAAAACTTAATCAAAAATTTTTAACAAATGTCTTATCATCATTATTTTCCATTTCCATATACCAATAATATAATATAATTATATTATTAATTATTTATAAAAATGATATTCTGGTTTATTTGCTAACTTTTGTAAGGCGTTGCGAGCGGCCAATTGTTCGGCTTCCTTGTGCGTATAACCGCACCCTTCGCCATACCGAATACCGCAAATTTCAGCAATAACAGTATATAAAACGCGGTTGTTTTCCGATGTTGGTGATTCTTTAACTAACTTATATTCTAATGTGTGGGTATCACCAGTTTGTAAAAATTCTTGTAATTCAGTTTTATAATCGCGAATTTGGTCAAAAAAACCAGGATTAGAAACCATGTTAATAAGAGTTCTTTTAATAAAGGTTCGGACAGTTTCTTCCCCCAAATCAAGATATAAGGCGGCTAGAATTGATTCATAAATATCGGCTAAAATCCGGTTTTTTTGATACCCTTTTGTTTTAATTTCTCCTTTTCCTAATAATAAAAAGGGTGCTCAATTCATCCGGCGCACTAATTCTGCTAAAGTTCCTTCTCGCACAATTTTACTACGTAAATTAGTAATTTCTCCTTCATTTTTATCTGGGAAACTTAAAAATAAATATAAGGAAATTTCTTTAGCTAAAATAGCATCCCCAAAAAATTCCATTCGTTGATAAGTATAAATCAAATTATGCTCATTAGCATAAGAGTTATGTGTTAATGCTTCTAAATAATATTGTTGTTTTTTAATAAAAATATGATAACGTTCAAAAAAATTTTTTAATTCATGAAAAAGTTGTTGCGGTTGTTTGTTTGCAAACTGCATCCTATCATTAATCCCTTTTTAATAATTTTGCTGTCATTTTTTGGACAAAATCATTAACAACTGCATTATGAGTTAATTCTAAAGTACTAATTCATGATTTTTCATCACTACTACCATGGGTTTTAACAGCAATTGCCCTTAAACCAATGACTAATGCTGCCGCATTATTTCGATAATCAAAGGTTTCGCGAACGCAGCTAAAAACTTTTCGCAACGATAGTGCTTTTAATTTTCGATAAAAGTTCTTTGCTAACTCGTATTTAATTAAATCCATTAAATTTTTAGACACCCCCTCTAATGTTTTTAAAGCAATATTACCAGTAAAACCATCTGTTACAATAATATCAACAACATCACTAGTAATATCACGTGGTTCAATATTCCCTTTAAAAAAAACTTTGTTATTATTTGTTAATAATTTATAAGCTTCTTTATGATAATTTTTCCCTTTTGTTGTTTCTTCGCCAATGTTTAACATTGCAACAGTTGGTTTTTGTTTATGCATAATTTCTTTAGCATAAATACTAGCCATAATTGCAAAATTAACAAGATCTTGGGCATTGTTTTCTAAATTAGCCCCAACATCTAACATTAAAACCGACTTCCCCTTTTTAACGGTCGGAATAAAAGGCATAAAAGCTGACCTAGAAACACTAGGAATTTCGCCCACAAGAAAATGACACGCGGATAAAAAAGCAGCCGTTGAACCACCCGAAACCAAAGCATCCACTTTTTGATCACGTAATAATTCCGCTCCCCGAACCACCGAACTATCTGGTTTACGCCGAATTTCAACCATTCCTTCTGTCATAGCGATTATTTCTGTTGTAGCAAAAATTTCATATTTAGTATTATCTAATTTTGCTCCTTCAGCAGCAATTTTAAGTTCTTTTTCACTTCCGATTAATATAAAAGTAACATCTTGATATTTTTTCATAAAAACTTTTAAAGCTCCGATAATAGGTATAATACCTAAATCAGTTCCCATCATATCAATTGCAATTTTACTCATAATTAACTCTCCTAATTCTTTTTTAATTATAACAAATATTTTAACTAGTTATTTAAGAGTTTTTATTAAAAAATTAAGTTACTTTTTAGGTATAATTTCTATTAATTGTAAATTAATTTTCCCTTTTTCATTAATCTCTAAAATCTTAACTTTAACATTATCATTTAATTGAACAATATTTTCCGCTTTTTTAACATGTTTGTCTGATAACTTCGAAATATGAATTAAACCATCAACATTTTCTTTTAAATTAACAAAAATCCCAAATTTTTCAACTTTAACAACTGTCCCAATTATTTCCTCACCAATTGTAACAGGTATTGCGATCGCTTTAATTAATTGATATGCTTTTTCAATTGCTGTTGTTGCTTTATGATAAATGGTAACTTGTCCACCATCTTCAATATCAATTTTTACATCATCAGATTTCTCAATAATAGCTGTAATCATCTTACCATTAGGACCAATAACTTTCCGAATTTTATCAACTGGAATCATAAATGTTTTCATTTTTGGCGCTGTTGGGGCTAATTCAGACCGTGGAGTTGCAATCGTAGCTAAGACATTTTCTAAAATCGTCAAACGTGCTTTTTTAGCAGCCATTAATGTTTCTTTTAATATTGCTTTATCAATCCCTGTAATTTTAATATCCATTTGTAAGGCACAAATCCCCGTTGCCGTCCCCGCTACTTTAAAGTCCATATCGCCAAGGTGATCTTCCATTCCCTGAATATCAGTTAAAATAGTATAATTTTCCCCCTCTTTAACTAATCCCATTGCAACTCCCACTACGGGGGCTGTAATCGGAACACCAGCAGCCATTAAAGCTAATGTCGCAGCACAAATCGATGCTTGTGAAGTACTACCATTTGATTCTAAAACTTCTGAAACAATTCGAATTGTATATGGAAACACTTTTTCATTCGGAATAATTTGACTTAAGGCCTTCTCTCCTAATGCACCATGGCCAATTTCTCGTCGTGAAGGAGGACCCATTCAGCCAGTTTCTCCAACAGAAAATGGAGGAAAATTATAATGGTGCATAAAGCGTTTCCCTTCTTCATTAGTAATACCATCAATAATTTGGTTTTCTCCCAATGCCCCTAACGTTACAACTGATAAAACTTGTGTTTCACCACGTGTAAATAAAGCACTCCCATGAACAACTGGTAAGATATCAATCTCACTACTTAATGGACGAATTTGATCTATGTTTCGGCCATCTAACCGAGTTTTATCAATTATAATTTGACGACGCACTTCTTGACGAACAATATCATGTAACGTTGTTTTTAATTCGGTAATTAACCTTTTTTGTTCTTTCTCTGTAATAGATGATGGGATAAGGTAATGACTAATTGCTTGCTCAGTTAAAAAATTAATTGTATCATAACGTTTAATCTTTGTTTTAATTTGTGCTGCAGTAACTAATTCCTTTGCATAATTTTCATTAACATAAGTCATAATTTCTTGTCTAACTTGAAACAATTCAACCGCCATTTTGGAAACTCCAACTTTAGCGATAATTTCGTTTTGAAAAGTAATTAACTCCCGAATAACCCCATGGCCAGTTAAAATTGCTTTCAATATTAAATTCTCGGAAACTTCTTTAGCCCTCGCTTCAACCATATTAATTGCATTCGCCATTCCTGCCACAATTAGTTCCATTTGTCCATCGTTTAGTTGCTTTAATGAGGGGTTAATAATAATATTATTCTTTTGATCAATCATTACTAATGTTCCCGCTACTGGTTCAGCAAAAGGAATTTTTGAAATACTAAGGGCTAATGATGCGGCAAATAAACTAACAATTCTAACATCATTATCATTATCAACTGCTAAAACATTAATAACAATTTGCACTTCATTCCGGAAGTTTTCAGAAAATAACGGTCGTAAAGCCCGGTCAATTAATCGTGCTGATAATGTCCCATACTCTGATGGTTTTCCTTCTCGTTTTAAAAATCCCCCCGGGATTTTCCCTACTGAATATAATTTTTCTTGAAAAACAACCGTCAATGGAAAAAAATCAGCTTCACTAACTTTATTATTAACTGTTGCTGTTACTAAAACAACCGTTTCTCCGTAGCGAATCAAAACTGAGCCGCTTGCTTGTTTTGCTAATTGACCATGTTCTACAATCAATTTTCGATTATTTATTATTTTTTTAAATACTTGTTTTGTCATCAAAACTCTTTATTCCTCTCTTATTATAATTTATCTTCTTAATTTTATCACACATTATTTTATATTTACGATATGATATAAATAAGTGTCCTGTAAAATGAACTGATAAAAACAATCTTGCAAGATTGTTTTTTTTATTTTTATATTAAAAAACATAAATTTATTTGCATTATTGATCGGATGGTATCTTTAAATTTAGAACTTTTATCATAAAAATAGATTAAGTTTTGTTTTTTCTACATAAAATAAAGTTTATTTTTATAAATCCCTTTAAATAAAGGTATTATCCGATCAATAATGCAACTCTTAAACTTAATATTTTAATGCTTAAAGATTGATAACTCATCTATGGCACGAAGCTTTAAATAAAATGTGAAAGCGAATGGACTTACTTCTATTTATTTCTTTAATTATAAGCAAGATTAATCACTTGCGAAATGTTATATTGCGGGGTTTTTATTTGTTTTTACAAGAGTGCTGCTAAACCGAAAAAAACAATATCAGACACTAAAAAAACAAGATGGTTGTAACTCCAAAAAATTATTTTATTTATATAAAGTTGTGTAGGGATGAATGAAGCGTAATTAATAACTCCTCAGTAAAAACTTTTTTTGCTTCCTTGGGGGATAAACTATGTCTAAATAACCTTATAGCCGCCGCCCCGCTTCACTCTGGTGGTTAGCAGGGGCGGCGAAATGAATAAATACTAAAATAAAATACATTATTTACTAAATATCAAAATATTAACCAATAAAATAATATTATGTTTTTTACAGAAAGGAAAATATTTGATGAAAAAATGAAATAAAAAATTGAAAGTAAATTACAAGAATTAATAATACGATATTATCCAGTTTCAGTAATTGATATTATCAATGAACATTGAGCATTATACAATAGTGATTAATGAAGGAATTATTATAGTGGCAGAATATAAAAGTTTGTATATTAATAAAACTTGAAATGAAATAACAATATCATTTGATTGAGTTAATTGTCAACATTTTAATTGTCGTATTTTCCACCATAAAAATCATTATGATTTACAGTGTTTATATTTTGCAAAAATGTACTTAAATTTATTTAAAAATAAATGAGATGTTATTAATTCATATATGCGACATTACAAAATTAATGATATTTTAGATTTATCATTAGATGGTTGAAAAATATTACAAATTGATAAAAAAATAAAATAAATAAATTAAAATATATTATTACAATTGACCATGCTGGAATTGGACAAACGGGTATTGTTATTTATAATGTTTTGCAAAATAAAATAATTAATAACATTATTTTTAATTATAAAGATGAAGAATAAGCAATAAATAATATCTATTTAATATTAAATGAATTTAAAAAGTAAACCTGTTCTTATTTTAATAAAGTTCTTGTAATAATTGAAGGTTGTCAACCTCATAGGGGATTAAAAATAAAAAATCCATTATTTACCCATAAATTCATTGGTGGTTTAAAAGTTTTATACAAATATCGATTTAATTTAAATTATGTTTTACATTCACCAGTTGTTAAGAAAAATTATAGCTATAAAGGAAGTGTTAAAATGACAGAATACAAACACGACGCTTGAAAACATTTACAATATTTTTTAGCAAAAGGCGTTGATAAAAATGGCACAAACAAAAAGTAATTTGTCAAAAAAATCAATAACTAATAAACCTAAAATAAAAAATAAAAAAGTTAGTAAATTTGTAAATTGTACTATGAAGTGTAGCACTTTATTTGATATCATTATAACATCAATAAAATAAATGTTAAATACAATTTATTTTAAAAAAATTCAGTAGTTTTGTCTTAAATTTATGAATTTTGACACACTGAAAAATAAAATGATTAAAATTTTATAAGTAATTATATTAAAAATTAAATATTTATATAAAAAGTTCTTTTAAAAATATTTGGTGTAAAGATTTTTTAAATTTAGCGTTTAATATATTAGCAACTTCTTGAAAATAATTTCTTTAATAAATACTTAAATCAGTTCCTTTTAAAAATCAATGTTTAAAATCACGAATTTCTCTCTCAACTTTTGGTTTTTGTGTTGGAGTTTTAACATTACAAAAATAAATTTTAGCATTTGTTATTTTTTCAATTCTTTCTAAATCAGCAAATTATTTACCTTGATCTGCTATTGTTTATTTATATTTATCTTTGAAAAATCTGTTATAAAAAATTTCTTTCTACTGCGTTTGCAACTGATTTTGTTATTTTTTTCTTTTAATGGTTCAATGATTTTAAATTGGGTTAATTTCTCGATTGAAACCAAACAAACACTATTGTTTTTATCAGCCATATTATCTATTTCAAATCAACCAAATTTATATTTATCATGTTTTGCTTATTCAATAGTTCTAAAATTTCTTATTTTATCGCGATTATCAATCCTATTTTTTGTTTTATATTTTCATGGTAGAAAATATAAATTATATTTCTTGAAATTTAAAAATACCAAATTAATATATTTATATAAAATGTTAAAAAATAAAGTAAATTTAATATTAAAATTTTTTCGTATTTTTTATAAATTTGTTCTGGTGAATCATGAAATTTGTTATATTTTTCATCTATTCATTATAAAATATTTAACAATAATGATGATTTTTTAAAATATTTTTGCTGTTTTTGTAAATAATCTTCGTTTGTTAATTTAACGTCATATTAATTATATTTTAATTTTTTTTATTTCTAGTATAATTGTATTGCTATTTTTATGCAATATTTTTGTTATTTCAGATATATTGGATTAACCATTTTTTTAATGAATCAAATTATAATAAATCTTTTTAATATAAGACTACACCAATTTTAGTAATTACTAATAAAAAGTATTTACTATTTTTTTAAATATATCTTTTTCTTTACGGTTTGAATATAAATTATTCATTTAATAACATTTTGTATATATTCTTAATGTGAATTATATATTTTCTTATTTATTGTAGCTTTTTTAAGTAATGAATTAAAAATTTCTATAACAATATTATCTGAATAGTGATAATTTTTTCTTATTGAAATTATAATACCGTTAGATAAACATTTATCGTGATAAATAGCGAATTTATATTGATATCCGTGATCTGAGGTGAATTATTATGCCATTTAGATCTTTTTTTATCAATTTTATTTTATTAATTGCATCATTTAAATTATCCATTACTAATTTAGTGTTGTTATATTTAGATAACTTTACATCAACTATTTCTTTATTATATCCATCAATAAATGTCAATTAATAATGTCCTTTGTTTAAAATTTAAATTTTTCATAGAATTTTGTATCATTCGTTTAATATTTTTTGCATTATAAATAATTAATAAACTATGAATAGTTTACAAGAAGTTTAATCATATTTATGTGGACTTTCAAATAAAATATAATTATGAAGAAAGTAAAAATATAAAAATAGGAAGAAATTTATATACCGATGAATTTAAAAAACAAATTGTTTTACTTTATCAAAGTAGCAAAACATTCTTGAAATTTTTAAATAATATAAGGTGTCAAAATCAACTATATATCAGTTAATTGAAAAATTTCATAATTCTGGATTTTTTAAAGCGAAAAATAATCGCACTGTTGAAGAAAATGAACTTGATTGCCTTGCGAAAATAATTAATCTAATTACAAATGAAAAACAACCTTTTAAAGCAAGCGTCGCTGATAATTGGCAAAAAATAGAAATTATTAACAATAATAAATAAAAATATTCCATGCGAAAAATTGGTCAAATAGGATCAAAATTAAAGATAACAAAATCAACATATTACTATCAAATTAATAAATGTGGCTATGGTTGATGTTAATAATTATGAACAAAAAGTTATCAATGCATTTATAATGATAATCGCCAAAATTTATGGATCTTGTAAAATTAAAGCTTTTTAAATCAGAAAGATATTGTCTTATCGCGAAGAAAAATTCGCCAAATTATGATTAAAAATCAGTTAGTATCTAAATGCACCAAATTTAAAATATTGTAATCATAAGTTGGTGGTTAATAACAACGAAATTAGCAACGTTTTAAACTGTGAATTTAATAATAAACAACCCAATGAAGTTGTTGTTAATGATTTAACATATGTTCAAGGTGGTTGCTAAATGACATTATTTTTGTTTGTTAATTGACTTGTTTAATCGTGAAATAATTGGCTATAGTGTCGAGACAAATAAAATAGTACAACTAGTGCAAGAAACCTTTTATTCAATTATAAGACCATTAAAACAAATTACGTTATTTCATAATAACTGGGGTAATGAATTTAAAAATAAAATCATTGATAATACCTTAAATATTTTTAACATCAAACAATCATTAAGCAATAAAAAGGCTATCTTTATGATAATGTTATGGATGAAACAACTTACAAAAATTTTAAAACATAATTTGTCAAGGAACAAAAATTTATAAATTTAACCCAATTAAAATACAAATTATTTGACTTTGTGCATTGATATAACAATATTTGAATTCATGGTAGTTTAAATTATTTAATACCTGTTGAATTTAGAAAACAACAGTCCATATAAAAAGTGTCCTAAAAAGGGCTGATAATTCATTTATTTTATTATGCCTAATTGTAAAGTTAAGTACAACTAAATTATCTTTCACCAATCGAATATTTGGTTAGAAAAATAATTTAGTTGTACTTAACTTTACAATTAGGCATAATAAAATAAATGAATTATTAATTAGGAAAGAAGAAAAAGTATGCCAGAATTGCCAGAAGTTGAGACAGTCCGTCGTATTTTAACAAAACATGTTGTTGGTAGAACAATTACGGGTTGTCAAATTTTTTGAAATAAAATAATAAAATATCCCCTTGATCCGAAAGAGTTCACTAATGAAATTATTCAACAAAAAATTAATCGAATTGATCGAGCGGGGAAACATTTGCTTTTTATTTTAAATGATTATGTTTTAATTAGTCATTTACGAATGGAAGGGAAATACCATTTCACCGTAAAAGATGAATTAGGAGAATGACAACATATTATGATTTTATTTGAGCTTGATAAGGACTTTCAATTGCGTTATCATGATACAAGAAAATTTGGAACAATGCATTTATATAGCAAAAAGGATTATTTACAACAAGCACCTTTAAATAAATTGGGGTATGAACCATTTGATGAAAAAGTGACAGTTTCATACTTAAAGAATGCTTGACAAAATAAAGACCAACCAATTAAAACGACATTATTGGAACAAAATGTTATTGTTGGAATCGGCAACATTTATGCAAATGAAATTTTATTTGCTTCCAAAATTCACCCGGGAGGAAAGACTAAAAATTTAGAAGATCAAGATTATCAAAATATTATTGATAATACAAAACTCGTCTTGCAAAGAGCAATTAATGAGGGTGGAACAACAATCGCAACTTATCATCCTGAACCAGGGTTTAATGGTAAATTTTCACAACAGTTAAAAGTTCATGGTCGAAATAAAATGGAATGTATTAATTGCCATCAACAAATTGACAAAATTTTTGTTAATGGAAGAGGAACTTATTTTTGTAATTATTGTCAAAAATTAAAATAAAAGGGCATTCATTTATCGGGAGTGCCCTTTAGAAAAAACTATGAAAAATTATTTACTAAAGGATACCTATCTTTGGGTATTACCTTTTAGGGACACATCTATCAGGTAATGATAAGCTTTGTTTGTTTACTATATGTTGTCATAATAGTACGTTATTTATAACGCGAGATTTATAAAAAATGATAAGAAGATTAAAAATTATTATTTTTTATCTTTTTTTTGGTAAATTTTGGTAAATTATCCAAATATTAATAATTTTTTTTGTTTTACCGTATTTTTTAAAATAAAAAGTTTATAATGTTTGTATAATATTTTATATTAGGAGGGAAAAGAAATTATGGGACAAAAATATCATGCTAAATTAGTTAATGCTAGTGAAATAATTAAAAAAGCACACCAGAATAAATACGCTGTTGGTCATTTTAATATTAATAATTTAGAATGAACAAAAGCTTTATTAGAAGCGGCACAAGAAAAAAAAACCCCAATTATTTTGGGAGCTTCAAAAGGAGCAATTAAATATATGGGAGGCTATAATTTAGTTGTTGTGATTGTTAATTCTTTATTAGATTCATTAAACATTACAGTTCCAGTAGCGTTACATTTAGATCATGGACAATCAGTAGAGAGTTGTAAAATAGCTATTGATGCTGGTTTTTCATCAGTAATGTATGATGGTAGTCACCATCCATTTGCTGAAAATCTAAAAAACACCAAAGAAGTAGTAGAGTATGCAAAACCAAATGATGTTTCAGTTGAAGCAGAAATCGGAACTATTGGCGGGGAAGAAGACGGTTGTTCTGTTGGTACTGGGGAAATTGGTGATCCAAAAGAAGCGGCAGAAATGGTAGAAACAGGAATTGATTTTATTGCTGTTGGAATTGGTAATATTCATGGACCATATCCAACAGGATGACCAGGGTTAAACTTTCAAGCATTAGAAGATATTCAAGATGCAGCAAAAATTGGGATTGTTTTACATGGCGGTAGTGGAATTCCACAAGAGCAAGTTAAAAAAGCAATTTCATTAGGAGTTAGTAAAATAAATGTTAATACTGAATTACAAATTGCTTTTGTTGCTGCAATTAGAAAATATATTGAAGAAGGAAAAGACAAACCAGAAAATGGTAAAGGATTTGATCCACGAAAATTATTAAAACCAGGATATGAAGCAATTAAAGCTACATTCGATGAATTAATATCATGATTTGGATGCAAAGGTAAAGGATAAAAAACATTTTAAAAATTAAATGTTTTTTATCTATAATTTTATGTTTAAATAGTCTTAACAAGAAATAGTCTTAATAAGTGATTCAAAGACAAAGTTTATTATAAAAAGAAGTTTATTATTTATGGTTCAAAAATTTAGAAATGTTTATCATTTTTTAACAATAACAAGTTTATCGGCAGGTAATTTTGATGGCGTGATTGGTTTTGTAAAACTATTTTAAAAAGTTAATTTTGGGTTAGGAACTTTTGATCATTTAGATGGTGAATTAATTGTGTTATAGATGGCGTTGGAATATCAACTAAAGTTTTAGATGGGGCTTGTTAATAATGTTACGACTGAGAGATATCACAAATCCGTTTGCTTGACTCGTGATATGGATAAGGATCTTTACCAATAATGACAACCTTAATATTTTTTGGTTCAATTAAGGTAAATAAACGAAAAATATCTGTTTTTGTTTGATAACAAATTTTACTTTCGTACTTTCGATCAATATTTTTTAGCAATTATTTAAAATACGGTTTTTTAATTTAATTATCAAAAAAATATTCTCGATTAACTGCATACTTTATTCAAATTATCATTTTATCTTATTACCTTTATATAATAATATATTAATTTTAGTTTTTTGTAGAATAATTATATCAAAAAAAAGATAAAATAATATAATCAAGATAAAATAATTTAGCAAAATAATATAAAAATAAAAATATAAATTGTTCTTCTTTAGAAGAATAATTAGGTTTAAAAAAATATCAAAGAATGGAACAAAATTTAATAAGTAAAATTACGGTCGCATAAATAAAATAAGGGTTTTTATTTTTAAATGTTATTTAATTCAATAAATTAAAGGTATTTTTTATTTGTCTAAAAACCTTTAATTTATTTATGCGACCAAAGTTACTTCATTTTTTGGTGATTTAAAAATATATAAAGATATTTTACATACTGTAGAAAATGCTAAAACTAGCGAAAGAACGTTATCAAATATATTTAAAAATGTTGATTTAGAAAAAGTTGATTATAAAAGTTGATTATATTAGTAATAAAAATAATAATAAAATTAAAATCCCAAATAATGTTTTATATATCCAAATTGATGGTGATTTTGAACCGATATGATAAAATAAAAAAGAGTTTAAGAAAATATTTTGTTTTCAATTATTCATGTTGATATTGATGAAAAAAATCAATTAAAAAAATAAAAGTAATTAAAAATAAAAAGGGTGTTTTTGAAATTAATAATACTGCAAATATTAATCAAAAAAAATGACAAAGCAAGTATTACTAATTTTATAGATAAAATTTTTAAATTAATGGATACTTATTAAATTAACGAATATACTAAAATTTTAATATTAATTTATGGTGACTGTTGAATTAAAAAAATTATAAAGCAATAAAATAAAAATACAAAAACAATATTTTTTTATATAGTTTGGATAAATTTCATTTAATAAATAGATTTAAACAATTATTTCTTTATCTTAGAAAAAATAAAATTCACATATTAAAATATAATTAAGAAAAAAATTTTTCTTTGATGGATATCATGAATAATTGTTAAATTTATTAAATTCTCATTTACATTATGTTTTTGGAAATAAAAAGGAATTTTTATTACAAACTATTAAATTAATTGAAAATAATGAAGCGGGTGTTAAAAACAAGCATTATAATACAATATTGGTTGTCACATGGAAGGTGTGATGCCTCACACTATATTAAAGCTGTTAAATGGCGTGGAGCAAAAATATATTGTAAAGAAACATTTAATAATATGTTAATTGTTTCAATGTTAATACTTAATAATAAAGCTAATAAAACTAATGAGGAATAAATTGAATTTAATATTTTTAATTTAAATCAATTTCAAAATTTAAATCATTTTCAAAACCAGTATTTATTTATTTAATCAAAAACTTTAAAAAATTAATTAATGTAATTTTTAAAAGTGTTTTTTAGTTTGTCAAAATTCATAATTTTAGAAAATATTTTTTAACTAAAAATTATATTTATAAAAAATTCAACTTTTTTATAAATTTTGTTATCATTTAATATATAAGCGAAATTTAATTTGTTTCTAATTATTTATTTTTTTATTAAAACCTCAAAATAATATATACTACCACATTTACTAAATAATAGTTTGTAAAAAAATTGTATAATCAGGTTAATAATAATACAAATTATTTAAATTAGTATTAATTGCCCAAAGTTTTTAACAGTAACTTCAATTTTAATATTTTTAATTCAATTAATTTTGTTGCAAATTTTTTAAAATTAAATTTTTAACTAGCAATAAAACTAGCTGGATAAGTAATAAATAATTTTTGTTTAAGATAATTGTCTAACTTATAAAAATTTTTAATATTTAGTTCCGTATTAAAATGCTCTAACATTTTTTCATGAACAATTCCGCCAAAAGCACTGTACTATTATTATTCGCAAAAATTAAGTCACTATCCACACCATCAACTAAATTACTACTATAATAATATGTTAATTTAATGTTAGCATTAACATTAACAATTGGTTAATACAAATTAACGATTTTTTATAAATTAATATTTTCATTTAATGCTAAAATACTATGTTTTTGATTTGATAACACTTTAATATTTTCGGGATCAATAAAAATAATTTGGTTTGAATATTAAGTGTCTAACCGATTATCTGCCGTAGCAATATTATATTTTTTTTAATTTATTCAAACTATTTAATTGTAGATCATACAAGGAATCATATCATTGTAATTGAACAATTATTTTACAATTCAGGTAATATATACCTGGGCTTAAATTTATTTTTTTAACTACAACACAGAAATATAAATTTGATGCATCACCAATGTTATTATGATAAATGACCACAGTATTTTTAGTGATTATGGTTATTCCATTGTTAATTTTATTAGGATATGATGATTTTTGTAAATTAATTAGACGATAATAAGGTTAAAAATTTTAAATTATTTAGGTGATTTAAAATTTTTAACCTTATTATAAAATCTATTATTTTTCTTATATAATTAAATTGATAGACTTTGGGATGGGTGACTAATATGTGAAATCTTGCAAAAGAAGCAACGTGAGGGTTTACAAAAAAAATAACTCAATTTATTGGGCTAATTTTGTTTATTATTGGTGCTGTTTTAACATTTACGGCGCTTTTTTCGACGGTATTTCAAGTTAAAAACGGTTTACATGATATTAATAAAAATAGTTTACCCTACCAATATGAAATTAGACTAGATCGTTTAAATATTGATAATAATGTGTGAAAAAGAAGTGATGATTGGAAAATAAACAAAAATAATCGTGTTTTTTTAGCTCAGTTTTATGACGAAACGAAAATTGATGATGAGCATTTAACATTTAATAATGTTTTTGCTGATGTAATGGGATTAAATTGTGATTTAACGAATAATGAAATTTGTACTTGATCAAAAGAACCGACATATTTAAACAAACTAACTGGAACGGCTTCTTTTACGGCCTTAGTTAAAAATTTTAATAATAATTTTGCTGCAACTTTTTTAAGTTATATTATTCGGAACTATAATAAAAGTCAGTTAAATGATTTGATTATGGAAGACAATGCTAGTTTAGGTCTTGGGTTTAATACGGGTTATCAGTTTACGGTGAATAATTTAGCAAAAGATACCCAATATTTTAATGCCACTTCTGTTAGCAAAAATAAAAAATTATTATTTAATGGCGATAGTTGACGTGGCGATGATATTTTTCGTAAGCCGTTTAATCGTCTTTTTGAAGTTACAAAGAGAGAACAAATCGTTGAATTAGCAGAGAATGATATTATTTTAAGCAAACAATATGCTGATTATAATCATTTAAAACTTGGGGGGCATTTTAATTTAGGTTATAGTCAAAATTTACATTTTAATATTACTGGATATGGGGCAAAGTACAGTAACATTTATCCCGATTTAGTTAGTTTGTCAACCCTTGCGACAGGGCATAAAATTATTGATTTAAAAAATGGGTCAATGTTATTTATGAACGATCTTAATTTTAATGTTATTAAACAAAATTTTTCAAGCGGAACGGAAAAAGTTACTGGTTTTATTAATATTAATGGCGATTTAACAGACACCCAAAAAATAACATTATTACGAAAAGTTTTAAGTAATTATTTTGTTGCTCCGGATAATGCTATTGTTGCTTTTGAAGATTCATTGCCAGGTCAAGTCGTAATGTTAACAAATACTGGTTTTATTGTTAATACTTCAATTGCAGTTGCTTGTTCAATTATTATTTTATTTATTATTGGCTTTTTCATTAAGAAAGATATTACCCATCAAAAAAGACAAATTGGGGTTTTAAAATCATTGGGATATCATCGTTTTGAATTATCTATTATTTTTACTTTTAATATTATTTTTACAACTTTAATCGGGTGTTTATTAGGATGAGCTCTGGGTATTCCACTGCAAATTTATTTTACTGGTTTTAATTTATATTCAGTTGGTTTACCATTATCTTCCTTTTACTTTAATTTGTTAATTTTTGTTTCGGCAACAATTATTATTCCGTTTATTTTTATTAGCATGGCGTTCTTAATTTCATTTATTTTGTTAAGTCGAACCGCCTTGGATTTAATTTATGATTTAAAATGTTCTAATTTAAATTTCCGAGCCAAAAAGGTCAAAAAAAGTCGTAAATATGCCCATTTTGGATTAACATTTAATGTTAATTTGTCATTTGCTTTTGTCTTAAAATCATTAGGGAGGTGAATGGCGGTCTTAGTTGTTTTAGCTTTTTCATTCTTTTTATTAATTTTTCAATTAGATGCGGGTGTTATATCTCAAGGGATTATAGAAGATTCTTTCCGTTATTTTAAAAATGATATTAAGTCATATTTAATTACTAGTTATGATCAACAAGATATTGCGCAAGAAGCACTTAATAAAAAACCTTATCATTGAATTTCTGATGATAAACGGGATGAATATTACCATGAGGCAAAGATTTTTGATGATAATAAAACATTTAATTTTCCAAATCCCTTAATGTGTTTTACAGATTTATTTATTTCAAACGTGAATAATGCAAAGCAAGATTGTGGTGATTTATTAAATATTATTGGTGATCCAAGTGGTTCAAGTATTATTGAAAGTAAGATTAATTATGATTATAACACAAAAACATATCCATATTTAAGTGCCGAGACAGTTAAAGCAATTGCTAATTATAAAGTTAAGAATTATGATTATGGAGAATGAATTAATGGCTGAGATAATTTAATAAAAATTATTAATATAATTAAACCAATTTTAATTAAAAATGGGGTAAACGAAGCCAATATTCAAGCAATTATTAGTGAGATTAATTTGATTAATGGTTTAAATTCAACGGCGCATGGCCAATATCCGGATGTTTATTTAGGTCCATATATGATTTATAATAAAAATTATGATTTTCCGTATGTCTGCTTATCAGCAGGTTGAAGTCCTGGTGATCACAAAAATTCAAAAAATCCTGTTTCGCAATTAAATGTTGTTGGGTTAACAAGCGATGAAACAAAGCGTAATCAGTTGTTAAACTATCGTTCCAAAACAGTATCAAGTGATGTTGTTCAAACAGAAGTCTTTGATTATCAAATTAGTGAAGAACCAACGAGGGGTGATCCAAGTGGATCAATTAATAAACCAATTCCGGTTGTCATAACCAAACGAGTGTATCAATCAATAAATTTAATGCCGGGCGAACTTTTTAAATTAAATGTTTGTATTACAAATGCTATTGGTTATGTTCCTGTTATTTTTAAATTTGTTGGATCAAATGATGCTGATATTAGTTCGGGTAACATTTATATGAATCAAGATTCATTAATTACAGTTATGAATCAATGAGTTAATTTAACAAAAAAAGGGCAGAAATTTTTACCAGATTCTTATTATAATGCTGTTGCATCACGAGCTAGCCCATTAGGAGTAACCTTACAGCCGTATCGCCTTATTTCTTTATTTTCATTGACTAATAATTATAATTTTACGATGTTTGATGAAAACAAAAAACAGGATTATAAAAATATTTTTGATTTAAGAACAAATTTAAAATTATTAAATGGGCTTAATAAGATTTGACCATTCGATACTTTGCGTGAAAATTATTCGCAAGGAATGCGGACTGTTAGGGATGTTCTTAGTGTTTTAGAGGGTCTAACAATTATTGTTGTTGCTTTAATTTTAGCTGTGTTAATTTCAATGGTTATGGATGAGAATCGGCGAACGATTTTGACTTTAAAAGTGTTGGGGTACTCGACGTGGAAAATTATTGGAATTGTCTTAAGCTTCTATTTATTAGCAATTATCATTGGTTATATTTTAAGTTATGTCATTGCACAATTGTTATGGAATGTTATTGCTAATATTATCTTTAAAAACACCGGAATGTTATTAATTCCTTCCTTCTCGTTTTATGTTGTTTCCGTTGCAACATTAGCAATTGGCTTTATTTTAATTTTAGTAATTGGTGTTGGAATTTGAAAAATTAAGAAAAATAAATTAACAAATATTACAATGGAATAAAAAATGTTATTAAATAAATAACATTTTTTATTCAAGATTTATTAATCTAATCACTAATTAATTTTTTTGTTAAACTAAATATGTAGTTATTATTTTAGTCTAATTTATGAAAATTAAAAATTAATGCTAAGGAAGTGGAAAGATTTATAAATGAAAAAAATGTTTGTCGCATGCATTATTACCAGTTCTATTTTTACCCAAAATGTCACCTCAATATAATTGATGTATAATAAATGGTGTTTGAAATATTCCGTTTATTTTTAATGATAAATAATATATACAAAAAAGAATTGAAGGAATTAATAATATTGCCCCTCGTAATGCTATTAAAATTAATAATAATATGACCTATTTTGGAACACCACGAGGGATTTTTATCTTGTCTAATAATACAACAAAAGTAAAGAAAATTACTGGGATTGATGACAATGTAGTTGTATTAACAGTTAATCAAGAATGATATTTACTATGTTACTGATGAACGTCAATCATATATTTACTACAATAAGAATGGCTAAATTGTTCAAATTAAAAGCTTAAATGATAAATTAGACGACAACCCAATTACTATGTTTGCTTTATATAGTAATAATAATTTATATTTAGAAACTTTTGCGGGGCTTTATTGTTTATCAACAAAATTATTAATATCAAGAGCAGAAGGACCAGTAGCGAAAAAAATAATGATAATGAAAAATTTGATCAGAAAAATTTTATTAATTGAATAGGTTACAATAAGTTGGATCATATTTATGTGGACTTTCAAATAAAATATAATTATGAAGAAAGTAAAAATATAAAAATAGGAAGAAATTTATATACCGATGAATTTAAAAAACAAATTGTTTTACTTTATCAAAATAGCAAAAAATTCTTGAAATTTTTAAATAATATAAGGTGTCAAAATCAACTATATATCAGTTAATTGAAAAATTTCATAATTCTGGACTTTTTAAAGCAAAAGATAATCACACTGTTGAAGAAAATTAACTTTGATTGCCTTGCGAAAAGAATTAATCCAATTATAATGAAAAACAACCCCTTAAAGCAAGCAGTGCTAATGGTTGATAAAAAATAGAAATTATTAACAATAATAAAGAAAAATATTCCATGCGAAAAATTGGTCAAATAGGATCAAAATTAAAGATAGCAAAATCAACATATTACTATCAAATTAATAAATGTGGCTATTGTTGATGTTAATAATTATGAACAAAAAGTTATCAGCGCATTTAATGCCAATCGTAAAATTTATGGGTCTTATAAAATTAAAGCTTTTTAAATTAGAAAGATATTATCTTATCGCGAAGAAAAATTCACCAAATTATGATTAAAAATTAGTTAGTATCTAAATGCACCAAATTAAAATATCGTAATCATAAGTTGGTGGTTAATAACGACGAAATTAGCAACGTTTTAAACTGTTAATTTAATAATTAATAATAACACACAACCCAATGAAGTTGTTGTTAGTGATTGAACATATGTTCAAGGTGGTGCTAAATGACATTTGACATTATTTTTTGTTTGTTGATTGACTTGTTTAATTGTGAAATAATTGGCTATAGTTCTCGAACAAATAAAACAATACAACTAGTGCAAGAAACCTTTTATTTAATTATAAGACCATTAAAACAAATTACGTTATTTCATACTGACTGGGGCAATGAATTTAAAAATAAAATCATTGATAATACCTTAAATATTTTTAACATCAAACGATCATTAAGCAATAAAGGCTATCTTTATGATAATGTTGGGGCTGAAACAATTTACAAAAGTTTTAAAAAATAATTTGTCAAGAGGCAAAAATTTATAAATTTAACCCAATTAAAATACAAATTATTTAACTTTGTGCATTGATATAACAATATTCGAATTCACGGTAGTTTAAATTATTTAATACCTCTGTTTAATTTATAAAAACCAACAGTTCATATAAAAAATGTCATAAAAAGGATTGCCAATCTACTTATTATCGATTATCACGATGATTTATATTTTGCTAATAATGCATCTAAATTTTTTTCAATACAGTTATCATTAGATAGTTCCAAAGATACTTATGAAATTGGATAGTATAAACTTAATCAATTAATTTATAGTTTTGCTATTGACCAAAATAAGTAATGTTTATTTTGGAAATTATGTGTATTCTTCTATCAATAAAACATTGCAAGAGGTTGTTTTTTTAGATAAAATAACTTTGTCAATTGCAGTTGATCAAGATAATAATGTTTATTATGATACTTTACTGCCAGGAATTTACTTTTTAAAATATGGAACCAATCAAGTGAAAAAACTAATGTTTTTGGAACATCAACCAATACAATTGCTATTGACCAAAAAAATATTATTATTAATAATAATGGTCTGTTTATTTTTCAAGTTTATGAGAAGTCTGTTATCCGACCGATAATGAACAAAAAATATACTTTGTATATTGAAATTTAGGATATGTTTTTTTTAAGTTCTTTAGGAGCCCTTGGGATATTTTTTTTAGGAACATGGATATGGAAAAATAAATATCGTTATAAAAAACGGAGGTGGGACTTAAAATAATTTTAGTTAAAACTGCTTTAAAATAGTCGTTTTTAGACTGCACCCTAAAAAGTAAGTAAAATAAAAAAAGATTTTACTAAATTTTTATAAGGTGCATTTTATATAGCAAGAAAATAACAAAATTATAACAAATATACATCATAATTTATAACAAAAATAATTAATTAAATTAAACAAAAAAGTTGTTGAATATCAGCAAAACAATATAATCTAAATGCAAATACATTAAAATCTTGATGAGCAAATAATAAAAAAAGGAAAATTTAACAACCCTATAATATTAAAAAAGCTCCATGACTTTTACAATTAAGCAAACCAATAATCATCTCTTTTATTAAACAAAATTGTCGTGAATATTCAATGAAATTATTACCAAAAGTAACAAAGTTAAAACGTAGTTATTGAGATAAATATAAAAATTATGACAGTAGCAAAAAATAAAAAAGCAATAAATGATATTGTAAAAGTCTATGAAGAAAATTTAAAACAATTTTGATACCGAAGAATTACTAAATATTTAAATGAAGATTATGATATAAAATATAATTCAAAAAAAAATTTTTAAGGATTATGTGTAATAATTAAATACAACCTGAATATGTAAGAAAAATGAGAAGAAAAATGAAGTATAAACAGAATAAAGAAAAAAGTTTATTGCAATATCTTGATTTAATTAATCGTAAATTAAATGATATAAAAACAAGGTTTTTAGTACTATATACTGATGTAACATATTTAATTTGAAAAGGAGAAAGATATTATCAATCAACAATTATTGATGAATATACTAAAGAAATAGTTGATGTAAAGTGATCTAAATATAATGACAATAAATTAGTAACGGATAATTTAAATGATGCAATTAAAAAATAAAATTAATAAAAAAAGATCTGAATGGCATAATAATCCACCTCAGATCACGGATATCAATATAAATTCGCTATTTATCACGATAAATGTTTATCTAACGGTATTATTATTTCAATAGGGAAAATTACCACTATGAAGATAATATTGTTATAAAAAGTTTTCATTAATTACTTAAAAAAGCTACAATAAATAAGAAAATATATAATTCACATTAAGAATATATACAAGATGTTATTAAATGAAATAATTTATATTCAAACCGTAAAGAAAAAGATATTTTTTAAAAAATAGTAAATACTAATAAAAAGTATTTACTAAAATGGGTGTAGTCTTTTTTATTCTTTTTTAATCTTATTTATTTGACTTTTAGGAAAAATTATAATATTATAATTTTTGGTATTGTACCATAGTCATCAAAATACCATAGACAGCAACTGATTTTATTAAATCTTAATTGTGTTGCCGAGGCATTATTGTTATACAGAACAACAACATGTTTTTATATTGTTTAAATAATGTTTCAGGTAATTAACCAATCTGGTTAATTACCTTTGTTTTTTAAAATATTAGGGAGGCGAATAATGAAGCCAGCAATGAAAATTAAAACGGCAGTTGTTAATGAAATTGTTAGTAACTTTAAAACTGCTAATTCAACAGTTATTGTTGAATATCAAAAATTAACTGTTACTGAATTTACAGAACTAAGAAGAATGCTTACAAAACAAGGAGTAAACATTAAAGTATATAAAAATAACTTAGTAAACTTGGCTGCTAAAGAGATTGGATTTGTTGAATTAGATCAATTTTTAACAGGTCCTAATGCTTTTGCGTTTGGTATGGGTGAACAGATGGATGCCGCAAAAACTTTAGTAAAATTTGCAAAAACATATCCAGCAATAAAATTAAAAGCTGGGATTTATGAGGGTAAAGTCTTGGATACCAAAGCAATTATTGAAATTGCGGAGTTACCAACAAAAGACGAGTTACTTTCAATGTTTGCATCAAGTTTATTATACCCATTATGTGTGTTTACAATAGCAGTTAAAGAAATTGCTAAAACAAGAAGTGAATAATTAATTTATTCAAATATTTTATAAGAAAATAATTCTTATTGAGGAGGAAAATATTATGGCATTATCAAAAAATGATATTATTAAAACGCTAGAAGGAATGAAATTAGCAGAACTAAATGAATTAGTAAAAGCAATTGAAGATCATTTTGGAATTATTTCTACTGCAACAGTTGCAGTAGCCCCAGCAGATAGTGAAACAGATGCAGGGTCCTCAGAAGTTAATATTGTATTAACAGATCAAGGCCCAAGTAAAGTTGCAATTATTAAATTAGTTAAAGAAATTACTGGAAAAGAATTGATGGCAGCAAAAGCTATTGTTGATAAATTACCAGCAGTAATTAAAGAAAAAGTAAAAGTTGAAGAAGCAGAAGAAATTAAAGGACAATTAGTAGCAGCGGGTGCTACAGTTGAGTTTAAATAATTTAATTTTTTTTAAAAAAAAGCAAGGATACCCCTTTGCTTTTTTTTGATTTTTTTGTAAAATTAAAATGATATTATGTAAAAAAATAGGAGTGAGGGAAAATGTTAATAAATTTTTTGTCTGGTAGTAAATTTAATGAATTTATTAACTTTATAGAAAATATTTTTTCATCGATTTTTTTTTTAATTTTTATTTTCTTTATTATTAGTATTCCTATCTGTGTTAGTTTTTTAAAAACAAAATTTATTAAAAATATCAAGAACATTTTTAATAAATTTGAGATTATCAGTTTTATTACTTTTATTAGTAATTTATTAATTTTAATTGTTTTTAATACTTTGTTGAAAGTTTATTTTGTTTTTGTGGCAGAGTCAATAATTAATTTATTAAATTTTATTTTTTTAGGTTTAGTGGTCTTTTTTAGTATAATAAAAGCAAAATATTTTAATTTTGTTATTATTCTTAATAAATTAATTGCTATTTTATTTCTAATTACTTTTGCACCAGCTATTTTTGACTTTGTTTTTCGTTTATTTTTAATAGCAAAGCATAATTTACTTCATTTAATTTTATGAGTGGTTGTTTATGGAGGAATAATTAGTGCTATTGTAATTAATAATAATACAACAGAATTAAAACAAATTTTTTATCACTTATTTTTTGATTTTATTTTGCTATTATTATTTTTAATTTTAAATTTATCTTTTATTGAAAATAAAAAAGATATTAAATTATCAATCATTTTTAATAATATTTTCATTATTATTCTGCTTTGAGTTTATGCTTGAAATATTATTTCAATAAATAAAAAGGAAACTAAAATTAAAAATAAAAAAGAAAACAAAAAAGATTTAAAAATTTTTGTATTGGCGATTAAAAATGATTATTTAAGAATTAATAAATCAATTAAATATAAAACAATTTTTATTAATGGTTATAAGCGGGTAATGATAATTTAATTTTACTTGTTAGTTTTTAAAGTAATGATTTTAAGAAATTTAATAAATAAATATAAAAAGGAGTGAATAAAATGAAAAAATTACTTTCAATTTTATGGACAACAACTTTAACATTAACATCTGCGTTATGAGTAGTTGCTTGTTCAAAAGAAAAAAATGACAAGGGTGATTATTTTGATAGCGAAATTAATAATATTGATCCGATAATTCGTAATTTAGTAAAATATACCAGTTCAATTGCTAAAATATTAATTTCTGGACGCCATGAAAATATGAATAATTATGCGTTTCCAACATTGCAATATTTTTTAAATAACATTGGAAATAACTTAAAAGGTACTTTTACGACTAAAGATGGTAAAGAGGTTGAAATTAAGAAATATGTTGAGAAATATAAAGCGTTAAATAATATTTTTTATAATCCATGAAAAGCAACAAGTACTACATATCAACCAGAACGAAATATTTATAATTTGATGTCTACAATGGTAGCAATGACCGATTTTTCAAAATGAAACACAACAAATAACCAAGGGCATCCTACTACTAAAACTGATGCAACAGGGCGTTATGAAGATTTTCAAGCAAACCAAAATTTAGCATGAGCGCAATATGATACAGGGGCTCTGGCAAATACATTATCACAAAAATCTGATTCAGTTCTTACTTATATTCAGAGAATTGCTAATTGAGGGGGATCTTATTATGATTCATCATCACAAGCTTATGTGTCAAATATTTTATATCATAATTCTCTTTCAAACCCACCAACACAAGAAATAATGTCTTATAAGGATGGTAAAGAAGAAATTCAGTTTGGGAAAGCGGTTGCGAACCAATCTAGTGCACTATACGATTTATTTGGTTTAAAATATTTTGATGAAGCAATTACCATGTTAACGCAATTTGGACCAGGGCTGGAATTACCAGTTTTATATTATTTAGCACAATTGTTACCATTTGTTCAAAATAACCGTTTTGGTGAAAAAACAGCGGGAATTTTCTTAGCAGCACCATTTTTTATTTTAGGTCAAATTAGAGAAGAATTTTTTGATTACTCAGGTAATTCAAAGGATGATAGCCCGCTATTAGAAATATTTGACCATGATACAATTGATAAAACTGTTCTTAAAGTTGAAAAACAAAGTGATGGTGAAGTGATTGAGCCTAATAAAAAAGTTGAAGAAATGAATCTTTACGAAATTTTAAATAGTCCGGTGATAGAAAAATCTATTGGGGGTCTCGGTGGAGAGGAACAGTTTTTAGATTTAACAAATATTACAAACAAACACACAAATGCCTTTTTAAAATGATATGTTGTTTTAGGAAATTGATTTACAGCTGCTTTAGCAAAAGAAGGTTCAAAGTTTGATGTTAAAAAATTTAATCGCATAATGGCAAAAACAGTTTATAATGGACTTTTAAGATTCCAAGGAGCAATTGGGTTGTTAGCAGAAGATTCTGTTGTTGCGTTAATTAGAACATTATTGCAAATGTTAAATGCACCAAACTTTGATTTATTTAGTTTATTAAAAGGAATTGCTGGATTAGCAAATTGATTTTATACTAGTGATGATGATGGACATTATAATTTAAATATTAATAACATCAAAACAGTTAATAATGTTTATATTGAAGGAAAAAACAAAGCTGGATTTAATAATGACTTATTAGCAGTTGATATTAATAGTGAATATGCTAAATCTATTTTAGATAATTATGGTTTTGATAAAAATACTGGTAAATATAAACCAGGGTCATTATTTGATATGATTGACATTTGATCAAGCGGGGGAAATAATACTTATCCCAATCATGAAGCAATGCATAATTTTATTACCCAAATATTAGATTCTCAAAACGGTTATATTGGTGATTTAACAAGTAAAATTAATAAGGCAATGGCCCAAGATTGATTTGATAATATCTTTTTAGATCGTAAATGATACATTACCGCAACAGAAACGGGTGTTGACGGTACTAAGTTGGGGGCGGTTGTAACGGATGGTCATATAACGGGTGTTCGTTACCAAATAGATTATTATGGACCAAAAGACGCTTCAACTAAATTAGGACTTCATAAAAAGCTATTAGGATATACTGATCCTGCTTCTGGTAATTCCCCTTCGTATGTTGAACAAATAAAAGATGCGAACCAGCGTCATAATATTGCCCCAAGAGGCCAAACATGGAGTGAACAAGATTGATTTGACTATGATGGAATGGGTAATGAATATTTAGCAAATAGTGAAAAAATTAAATACAGTTATGTTGTTGAATTTCAAAATCAAGCTAGCTTCTTATATAACCCAGGTATTAAAGATAATTTAACAAAAAATTCATATTTATTAAATGATTTTGCTTGATACTATAATAATGTTAGTTATTATTAGCAGTAAAATTTAAAAAAGGAGATCTAAAAATGTTGCTGTTTTGACAAATATTAAAAGATATTTTTAAGCAAAAATCACAACTAACTATTTTCATAATATTGGCTGCGCTTTTAACTTTGTTAACAACTTCTTCGTGAATTGTTAATGCACGTTTAATTGATGCATATTCATTCATGGGGCAAGGAACTTTTGCTTATGATTATTTATTGAGGTTTGATAGTAAAAAGAAAACAGGACATAATGTTGAAACAATTACACCATGATATGCTTTTAGTAATACTTATCATTTAATTACTGATATTGATGGTGGACAATGAACATTACCTTATGTTCATTTGGGTCAAGATGGAGCTTTAAAAGCCTTGGACAATAATATTGAAATGTCGTTTACTTTTGATTCAACAGCAAAAGAAGTTACTAATATTGTTTTTACTGACCTCAATAAGGAGACCATAAATTTTTTTAATAATGGATTGTATCGTTTTAACTTTCAAAGTAAAGCGTTTCAAACATCTGTAATTGGGCAATTGTATGATCAAAATGGATTACTTTTTACACAAAACAATCTAAGTTTAATTGAAAAATTTATGAACAATTTTACTCGTAGTGATATTTCGCAAAATACTGTTAATTTAATTATTGCATATTTGAATAAGAAATACTCCAGGGAAACAGATAATGCAAAATTAAAAGAGGCTGTGATTGATTTCGTTAACAATGGGGTAACAAAATGAAAAAAGGATGTTGATTTGCGGGGAGATATTAATGAAATTCCGACAAAAAACGATATTAAGGATCGTTTATTTAATGAAAAATTAAATGGGGATTTAAGTTTTTTAATCAAAAACACATCACAGTCTTTAACAAAAATTAATCTTTATTATTCACCAACTGTTAATAATAATTTTGAAGTTGGTTATAATAATAATCTTGAAAACGCTGTTTTTAGTGTTAATGATTTTTATAATCAAAATAATAAAAATAGTAATTTTAATAACCAACCATATGGGCCTTATCAATTTACAGAAACTTACTATGGTTTAGTTGCAAAAGCTACAAATTTTTCATATGAATTACGTGAGAAATTTACGTATTGAGACTTAACATCAAATTTAAAATATAAAATTATTAATTCTAAACAGTTGTTACAAAATAATAAGTTAAAGTTTATTAAAAAATATGCTTCATTTGATCCAAATGATTCAATTAATTCGGCTTATGTTACTATTACGCCTCAATTTGCGCGTAGCCAAAAAATAAAATTAGGAGATCAACTAACAATTGGTGAAAATTCTAATTTATTTGTGGGTGCGATTGGTGGAGATCCATCTAATATTTATCCGACAATTTATGATACTGATGTTTTCTTAGACCCAAAAACAGATGGTATTATTTATGTTTCAGAAAGTATTTATCGTGTTGAATCAATTATTGAAAATGCAGAAATTGAAGAAAATTCAACATTATATATTACTCATTTTGGAACACCCAAAAATAAGAATGCCGATACGGAACAGTTTAAAAAATACTTAGCTGGTGATTTTTGAAGTTTAAATAACCCAAGTTATAAAAATGCTCCTTTGAAAAATCGTGATGAAACAAAATTAGTTTATTTGCGTTATTCTTTATTAGGAACAACAATTAAGTTTTATCGTATTATTGCAATTATCTTATGCGTTCTGTTCTTAATTATTTTAGTCTTTACATTAATAATTTTAATTAAAAAAATTATTAATCAACAAAAAATTGAGAACGGTATTTTAAAAGCAAATGGTTATAGCGATTTAATAATTGCTAGTTCTTATTTAGCCCACGCTCTTGTGGCAAATGGTATTGGTGTCCCGATCGGATGGATTATTGGGATTTTTTTACAATTACCAATTATGGGTGTATTTAATAGTTACTTTGTTATTCCGATTAACTTTTCATTTTCAATTATTCCATTTGCAATTTGTTTAGGGATTATTGGTTTTGTAAGTAGTTTGTCAATTTTAATAACCGCAACTCGCCAGTTAATAATCAGTCCTTTAGACTTATTGAATCCAAATAAAAATATTAAAACTTCAAAATTATTTTCTTCAATTATTAATTTTTTACATTTTAAAAAATTTACAACAAAATTCAAGTTTATTATGATGTCTGTTTCAATAAAAAAAATTGGCTGATTTTTCTTAACATTTTTTATTGCTAGTTTATCCTTAACATTAGCAACGTTAATTCCCGCTGCCGTTAATAAGTTTAGTAAAGATTATTATGCTAACTTAAATTATAATAATGAATACGAATATGTTAATGTTATTGGTAATATGCCATTTACACGTTATGAAATGTATGATTGAAATGGACCAGGGAATTCAAATAATGCCGCGTACCCATTAACTAAAAATTCATTAGTTAGTGATTATTTATATAATAATAACAAGTGATTATCAACAACGACTGATATTAATGATAAAAATGCTAATTTATATGCGCAACAATTAAATAATATGATTATTTTTAATTTTATGGTTGGCAAAGGGGCGAGTTTATCAATTGGAACACTCTATGTTATGTATCTTCGTTATGGTGAAAATATTGATATTCGAAATCAAATTGATACTTTATTATGTTCAACAATGCCCCGCGCTTTTGGAAAAAAACCAGTTCATCCAACTGATCCGAATATTATTGACCGTTGAACTTATTGTGCTCAATATTCAAAAAGTGATATTATTCCAAATAAGATTCGTTCAATTTGAACGAAAGATGAGGCAGCTAAATTGCAGTTTAATTTTACTTTTGGGACTTCAACCTATAATGCAAAAGATGAAGATGTTTATACTGGATATATAACAAATATTGTTGGGACAAATTTTATTCTTTCAACATATGGGATTAATACAAATAATAAAACTATTATTTTCCCAAATAAAAATGTTAAAAAAATATTAGACGATAGTAAGAACTTAGATATTGCAACAGATACCATTCCTATTGTTGTTAATAAAGCGGCAGAAAGTAAATATAATTTATCATTTAATAAAATAATTACTGGTACAACTTATGTTAAACAATTACAATATTGTGGTGATGTGGCTCATTGTGTTGTGCCGCAAACAAATTTATCATATGAGTTACCAAATGGTTTTGTTGATGATAATATTAATCCATTTACCATTGATTTAACAAAATTAACGGTTAGTAATAATCTTCGGTTTGGTTTTGAAAGCAAAATAGGAAAAATTCAAGACTATTACAATATTAAGAATTTTGTTTTAAAATTACCATTTAATGCTTTTAAACCAGGTGATTTTCAAAATGAAACAATTTCAATGACAACAGGGAATCGTTTGCCGGGATTATTAGATGTTAATAGTCCGCTTGTTAATCAAAAAGTAATTAAAAAAGAAGGGGACTATTATATTATTCATCCATTTGATAATAAATTTGATAAGGAAATTAATGGGATTAGTGATTTAACAACAGGGTTCCCTACTAACTGATATCGCGAAGCTTTACGACAAGGATTATTAAAAATTGGGAAAATTAATAAAAATATTAATTACCAGGTTACTGGAATTCAAAATTCTTATGATGTGCCAAGAGCATATGTAAACCAAGTTTTAGCGAATAAAATTCTCGGTTTTAATACAGACAATGGTCAATTATACAATAATGAAAATGATAATCCGTTGTTGTGATTTAATGGTAAATTTAGTAAATATCCCGATCAAGTTGATCAAACAACACGTTTTAATCTTTCTTCACCAGATGGGTCATATTCAATGAATGATTTTATTAATGGTCAGTTAAGTGGTGGAATTGGAAAAACAGATTATTTAATTATTAAATCTCAAGTTGTTGCCAAATTTGTTTGAATTTCAAGTGTCTTATCAATCATCTTTGTTGTTATTACTATTATAACTACTATTATTATTATATATATTATGACAGAATCGTTTGTTAATTCATTTTTGAAATTTATGATGGTAATGAAAGCGTTAGGATATTCAAATCGTGAAATTAATAATTTAACATTAGGAATATTTACACCATTTGCTGCGCTAGCATGAATGTTGGGTGTTGAAATTATGTGGTTAATATTGTTATTATGAGTTTATGGCTTTATTGCAATTGCTAAAGTAATTATTCCGTTTGGATTCCCATGAATTATAATTCCGATTACTTTATTTTTAATGACAGCAATTTATTTAATAACTTATTGAATTTCAACGTATAAAATTAATCATGTGAGTATTCAAGAACAAATTAATAAAAATGAAATATAATTTTAAGATAACCTTAAATTTATATTTTTTTTAATATTTTGTCTTTTTATAATTACTTATTAATTATTTGTTTTTTATGCTTTTTTTAATATAATTTACAGTGCGATTATAAATAAAAAAATGTATTGACAATAAAATTAAAAATATTATTATTTAAAATAATTAAGTGGTATTTTATTTCACAATTTCTAGGATATTAATTAAAACCATTAAATAATTTATGCGACTGTAAATTATAATAATCCTGAGTTGTAAAATTAAATAGGACAGTTAAACAAATAAAAATATTTTTTTTAAATCCAAATTTAAAAAAGGATAAATAACACAGTGTATCAAAAAACACAATAGAAAAATTAATTTCAATTCAACAATATCAAAATTTTAATTATTAAATTAAAAAAACATCTTATGAAATAAATCAAAGTAAAAAACTGTCCATATAATTTATAAAATGTTGATTATTGGTTTAAATCCAATTGAAATTTATTAAAATAGTAATAAAAACAAAAAAGATGGTCGCAAAAAACATTAAATAAAATTTACCTTTAAATTATTAATTATTTAGTTAATTATTAACACTATTTACAGATATTATTACAAATGTCGTACTGTAAGATAAATAGACAAAAAATTATTGTGAGATTATTTTTTTATTTTTATATTAAAAAACATAAATTTATTTTCATTATTAATCGGATAGTATCTTTATTGAAAGGATTATCTGGTGAATAATTCAACAAGATATAAATTGACTTCTGTATCTACACAGCTCCTCTCATTAATTTTATAACCACTAAATAAAAATACAATATGATCACAACACCACCATTAGCATAATCAACACAAATTGCATAACTATCAAATTGATAATTTTTTTGTATTGGTATTATAAAAATCTTGCAAGTTATATTCTTGGATATATTTACAATAATTTTGTAAAACATAAATACTTGAGTCATTATCGTTATATTCAAAACCATAATATTCAAATTCAAATAAATCAGGAAGTTCTTCTTTATTTGCTAAAATAAGTTTTTGGAGAATATCAGGAATTTTATTTCAAACAAAACCCCATTGTTAAGTGTAAATTAAAGATTCCTAAACCATTAAATGCTTGGTTGTTTTCGCAATATACTTGATTGTGTTCTTTTTAAAGCGTTTTTATTCGTTTATTTAATGGTAAATAGGGCGTGACAAATTTTTCATAAAAGACATGGTATTTATCAAAAGGATTAAAAGTAAATTGGTTAGCATATGTTTTATGAAAATATGTTGTTACGGTTTTATATTGTTTTACTGTGTTATTTCATTCTTGAAATGTCCAAGATAATTCTTTGATAGGAATAGGATTATCTAAATTATATTGTTCGTTGCCATTTTCATCAGTATATTTTTCATAAGACACTTTTAAACTTTTACTCCGAAACATTGAAACTCTTAAATTATTATATCTTTTATCTAACTCTTTATCCGTTAAGATTTCTTTTTCTTCGGCATGGATCATTTCATCAGTTCAAGCTGAGATAATACCACTGCCTTTCCCGACTTTCCCCATAATTTTATTGCCATTTGCATATCCCGCAAAAGTAATGCGAATACCACTAGGAAAAATAATTTCACCACCCTCTTTAACATTTTTCGGTCAAAAACAATGCCATTTTTCATTGTCCGGTCCGATATCAATCCCATATTTATCATATAAGTAATTACAAACATTAATGGTATCACCAAAGGTGGTGTCTTCGTGAGTATTGGCATATCTTCGTAAAATAACCGACGAAGTATCGGTAAAATTACAAGCAAAAAATAATTTTTCCGCTAGATGATTCCACGTTTTATTAGTCCCGCGTCCAACTGAAACAAATTTAAAAAAACAGGGTGAAGTAAAATATCGAGCATAACTATCACTCACAAAATCTTTAAATACCTCTCAATCAAAACCAAAATTATAGTAACTAAAATTGCAATTATATTTTTTATTTAAATGTTTATAACTAGTAATTTGTTTTTTATTGTTAACTTTACTAAATTATTGCATATTTATTAACCTCTTTATTTTACATACAATACATTATAAGAAAAAATGAAGATAATTTGTATAAAAATGAAAAAATTATATACATGTAAAATTTGATGAATGAAGATTTTTTAAGGATTTATTGTTATCTGATGCTTGTAAAAAGAAAAATGGTACGATTAATTTGTCTGAAATAGCAAGACAAATGGACCCGCGAGATTAATACTGTTAAAAGAGAGAAAAATTAAGCAATTTAAAAAAATAGAAGATTATAAGCCATTAGATGTTCACAAAGATTATAAACAAAAGCGGAAAAAATCTATTAAAAAATACCTAAATTTACAAAAGAGCAGCTAGATTTTATTAAAACAAGATTTAATAAATAACCACGATACACCATAACAATTTATTTATTGTTATTTTATATAATTTGATGTTAAATTTTCTGCTTGTGTTAAAATTTTATATAAATTAATTCTCTTAGGAAAATTATAATTAATAAAGAAAATTTGCCTCATCGTGGTAAAAAATATAAAACAAAACAAAAACCTGATAATAGTGGAAAATTAATTAATTTTAAATCAATTTGAGATATTGAAAATAAAGTTTCTAGTTTTGGTTTATTTGAAAATTACCACTCTTGATTGTGGTAATTTTCATTTGTTAGTTTTAATAAATTGTAAATCAAAAATACTGGATAGATTACAATAAAAATAAAAAAATAACCTCACAATAATTGTTTTTTGTCGGTTCATCGCACATGATACCACATTTGGTAGACCATATTCAACTTGTAAATTACCTAGATTACTTATTTCGATTTTTTTTATAAGAACTAATAAATTAACTGGGTCTTACAATGTATGTATACATTGTACTAGTTTTGTAATTTTAGTTTTTAATGGTTGTATTACACTCAGAGTCATGAATAATATCTTGTGTATAAGGTTTATAGCTATATAAGCGGCGCTGGTGGTAATACATATTGTGGTAATTAAAGGTTGATATTTCATAGTCATGTGGTAATAAAGAAACTAGTTTTATAATTAGTTGTCATATTGCGTAAATAACTATTTAATGTACTTTTTGTTTTTTCACGAAAATTTCATACCAATAATCTTAAATAACCTTCTTCATTATTAGTATACGGGTTATAAGCACAAAAGATAATTTTGAAATTATCTTTATATAATGCTTGTATTTAAAACATATCAATAATATAACTACAATTTGTTCCATCGGGTGTTTGTAATAATTCACAATCATTATCTTTTTCACTACGACCAACTGGTATTTGAGCATTTACCACTTTTGGTTAGTTCATTAATTTAATAAACTCGGTTAGTTTTTTTGTTTAATTGTTTTAAATTATATGTTGAATAAACTATATTGTTTGTTGGTTTACCATCATTAGTTAAAACAGTACCTACTAATTTATCAGTTAATAAAGTAGTAAACCCTAGTCTAGTGACATTTGCTCCAAAAATAGCATTAACTTTATTATTACTTTGTTCTATAAATATTTTCAAATGGTAAATAACCTTTATCTTTCACCTTATCATCTCAAAATGCATAATTATAAAAACTATAAATATTAGCACTCATAAAAAACCCATTTAATCATTGAAAATTAGGACAAGTTTTTTAATCTTGATTAATAAATTAATAACTCAGCCTCACGGAATACCAAACGAAATAAAGTTTAAGAATTTACCAACTCCACAACTCCACCGGTTATTGTAAAAGGATTAAATACTAATTTTTGAGTATAGTTAAAGATAATACAGTTAACTTAAGCGATTAATAAAATTATTCATATTTAAAAAATATTCCAAACATTACATGCACCCATTTTATTATATTCAATTTGAACTTGATCAATTGTATTATCAAATTCATCTTTTCTTCTAAAATACAATGATGCTTAAGTACTAATAATATTGTCAACTATACCACCGTTTGTTTTTATTTTGTTTAGTGGTGTTATTTTTCAATCTTTTGATCAATAAAATTTAGAATCCTTATCTTCTGTATGAATAGTTGTGCCAACAGTGGGATTCGTTGCTGTTGAATTTGTTTTATCAGTTATAACAATAATTTAACTATTTTTTTGATTTAAAAAGTCATATTTACTTCCCATATCTGTTTTTCAATCTTTATAACCAGTTATCATAATTGGTTTGATCCCTTGAATGTTATATAAACTTACTTTGGGTGAATCATAAGTATTTACTTTGTTGGGTGGACAAGGATACATGTTATACATTAATAAATCACGATAATTCATTACTTTTGGATTAAATTGACCTTTAATAATTGGTCGATCAATAACTGGCATATTAAAAAAGATCGGATTACCCATAAAATTTAACCGTCATTGATCTAACACCAGGGTCTTTTAATAAAACCTCATCTAATTCAACAATGCCTTTATTTATTTTTTCATTATAAGTTATTTTAGGAAAACAATAACCTTCCCCGGGGCGCCTGATGTTTTAATAAATTGTTACACCGATAAACCACTATTACTAATTTTGTTATTAATACTTTGAAAAAGTAATTTCTTGTCATAAAAAACCACCATCATATGGTTAATAATAAATTAATAACGTTTGATGGATATAATCATTTGTCTATTTTGGGGTGCATGATTAATATCACCACCAATATTTAAACCACGGTCATTAAATACAATTATAAAAATTATAATAATCATTATAGGCACTGTGTAGATACAAACGGCAAATTTATATCTTGTTGAATTATTCACCAGATAATCCTTTCAATAAAGATACTATCCGATTAATAATGAAAATAAATTTATGTTTTTTAATATAAATATCAAAATCAATTGGTCATTCTGTTATCCGAAAATCATCATTCAAACCTTTTTCTTCACTAGTAATTAAAGGTACATCAATTTCTAATAAATTAAATTTAATAATAAAACAAAGAACTAATTTGCGTTTAATTAAACTAATATCTTCGAATGTTTTTCTCTTACAACATTAGAATTTAACATAACCAATTTCAATACTAAATGCCACACAATTACCTATTTTCCTCTTGATCGCATATGAGGAAATAATAATACATCTTTAATAGAATCTTGTCCTGTTAATAACATAACTAACCGATCAATTCCAATTCCCAAACCCCCAGCTGGCGGCATCCCATATTCTAATGCTTCAACAAAATCAATATCTAATTCTTGTGCTTCATCATTACCATTATCACGTTCTGCTAATTGAGTAACAAAACGATCATATTGCCCGACAGGATTATTTAATTCGGAATAAGCATTTGCATATTCTCGTCCTTTAATAAATAATTCAAATCGATCAGTAAATCTTATATCTTTAGCATTTGTTTTTGCTAAGGGTGAAACTTCAACGGGATGACCATAAATAAAGGTTGGTTGAATTAATTTATCTTCCACAAATTCTTCAAAAAATAAATTAATAATATGACCAACAGTATTATGAAATTTTTCAATTGGAACTCTCTTATTTTTGGCATTTTTTTTTGCTTTTGCAAAAGTCATTGGTTTTCAAAAATCAACTCCTGTATATTCTTTAATTGCATCAACCATGTGTCAACGCTTTCATGGTTTCTTAAATGAAATCTTTACGCCACCGTATTCTGTTTCATCTTTATTTAAGATATTTTTTGCAATATGACAAATAGTATCTTCTGTTAATTGCATCATAAAATTCATATCTTGATACGCAACATAAATTTCAACAGTTGTAAATTCTGGATTATGACGACTATCCATTCCTTCATTTCTAAATAGACGTCCTATTTCATAAACCCCTTCAAATCCACCAACAATTAATCGTTTTAGTGGCAACTCTGTTGCTACACGCAAATAAAAATTCATTTCTAAAGTATTATGATGAGTCACAAATGGTTTCGCTGCTGCTCCTCCATGAATTGGTTGTAAAACTGGTGTTTCAACTTCTAAATATCCTTTTTGATTTAAAAAAATTCGCATTAAAGCAATTATCTTACTACGTTTAATAAAAATATCCTTTGTTTCTGTTGATGTAATTAAATCAACATAACGACGTCGATATTTTTCTTCAATATCAGTTACCCCATGATATTTATCTGGTAATGGTCGTAATGCTTTTGCTAATAAAACAAATTCTTTAACTCGAACTGTTAATTCCCCTGTGTTTGTTTTCATCATTATCCCAGTAACTCCGATAATATCTCCTAAATCAAAATTAATAAATTCTTGATATTTTTCATTACCAACCTCATCATTTCGCAAATAAATTTGAAAAATTCCATTTTGATCTTGTAATGTTGCAAAACTAGCTTTTCCTGCTTCACGGAATGTTTTAATGCGCCCAGCAATTTTAATTGTTTTCTTCCTGTTATTTGTATATAATTTCTCTTTTGATAAATGACTAAATTGTTCATTAAGATCGTTACTTGTATGTGTTCGTTCAAATTTTGCAATTATAAAGGGATTACGCCCATCCTTAACTAGCTTTTCTAATTTATCACGTCTAATTTGTTCTTGTTCTGTAAAATTACGTTTTTCCATTTTAATTCTCCTTTTTATTATTTAGCAAACCCAATATTACTATTATAATAGGCAATATATTCATTAACAAGCTTTTTCAACTCAAATATTTTATTTATTTGTGTTTACCTAATTTTATAATTGGTCTCTGCTGGATTTTTTTTAAAATAAAATGATAAATTTTTATGCATTTCATCATCAGCAACCGTTCCCTATTTAAATGGTATCGTGTATGATGATGATCCAAAAAAAATAACTATTGTTAGGGTTGTTTTTTTATTATTTAACCTTAATTTTAAAATTAAATGGGACAGTTAAACAAATAAAAATATTATGTTAAAATCCAAATTTAAAAAAGGATAAATAATACAATGTATCAAAAATATTTAAAAATTTTTAATTAATAAAATACAAAAAATATGATGATAATTTAATGAAAGAATTTAAGACTAATTTAGGTAAGTTAATAAATACTGATGCTTTATATTTTGTCAAAACATTAGAAAATGATAGCGTTGATTTAATATTAACTGACCTACCTTATTTATATGATTTACCAACAATAAAAAAAACAACGAATGAAGTATTTTGATGAATTAAATAGTAAAATTAAAAAAAATAGAACAGAATTAGCAAAAAAAAAAAAATAAATATATTAATAATATTTATGATAATAAATTACATAATTCATTTAATATAAATACTTATTTAGATTAATTTTATCGAATTTCAAAAAATAAATTTATGTTAATTTGAATTAATAGAAGACAAATTAAAGATTACTTATAATGAGTTTATAAAAATAATATGAATTTTGATTTTTATTTATGAAAAAAAAACAAATTCGATGCCAATTAATAATTTTATTTTGCAAGATAAAGAATATTGTATGATTATTTATTCTAAAAAAGATCCAATATCAAAATATATAAATAACTATGAAAATAAAAAAAAAAACAATATTTAAAAACCCAATAGATTCATAATATAAAAAACATAACATCAAACAAAAAACCATTAAATATATTTGGCAATTTTATTAAAAACATAGCAAATAAAATGATTTAATTTTAGATCCTTTTATAGTAAGTGATACAACCATATATGTTTGTGAACAATTAAAACGAAAACGACTAGGTTGTGAATAAATAATAATTACTTTGCAATTATAGAAAAAAGAGTAAATAAAATACAAATTAAATTAAATTTTTAAAAAATTAATAACTTTCAATTGATTAAAAAAATAAATTATGTGGCAGTTTTAATTATCATGATGGTTGTATTATCACAAGTGATGTGAATACAAATTATTTCAGTAACATTAATTCCGTTATTTTTAATTATTATTTTTATAAGTGGATTTATTTTAAATTGATATTGGTGTTTGTTGATTTGTATTTATGTTATATTCTATATTTGATTTATTATTATGAGGTTTTACTGTGGGATCATTGTGATGAAATATCGGCACAGGTTTATTAGCTATTTTAATTAAACTAATTAATTGAATAAAAATAAATCATATAATTAAAATTATTCTAATTTTATTAGCAAACATAATTATTTATCTTCCGATTGATTTTATTATTTTTTAATTAAATATTGCTTTTTTAAATTTAGAACAAATAATTATTGTAATATTAATTACAAATACAATATTTTTATCAATTTTATATTTTATAACATTAAAAAGGCATCGTGTACGATGAACCGACAAAAACAACTCTTGTTAAATAAAAAAACTTAATATCAAGAAAAGGAGCAGATAATGAAAATTAATAAACAACAAACAGTATGTGGTGTTGATAATTACTATAAAGCAATATCATTCATTACCGAAGAATTTTTATCAAATAAAGTTTTATGAACTTTTGATAAACACAAATATTTATTAAATCAGACAAAAGATAAAAAACAAAAGATATTTTATAAACGCTTAGAAAATTCAAAAATTATCTTTGATTTAGAAACTGGTTTTTTAAAATTTTGATTTTATAAAACAATTTAATGCATTGTGGGTAGTTATTTTAAATAATTAAGTGATTTTATCATAACATGAGTTTAAACTCATTCCCACAGCCAGCCGAAGCGAGTACTGAAATAGTGTATGAGGAAATATGTAAATCGACGCTGGTTATATTTAAACTAAGCGATAGTCGTGCTAAGTGCAAGATCAACATTAAACCACAATAAATATTGAGATGATCATTTTATAAATAAATTTGGCGATAGATATTACTTTTTAAAACCGCTACCACTTTTAAAAACCACAAAAATAGCACCAATCTCTTTAAGGTGTAAGTAAATTTATTTTAAAAACTGAACGTTTTGACCTGAAATGGTGCTGGTGAAGAAAGAGAGTTCTCTGACTATAAAAGTAAAAAACAACTATCGATTATTATTAAACAATATACCGCTACTTTTCACCTTTATTGAAAGGGGTGTGGTATAGTAAATAAACAGATAAATAGATAAATACTTATATAAAAAAACTAACTATTGCTTTGGCACCTTCCTCACTTTAAAGTGATTATCATCAAATTAAAAATAGGAGGAAATATAATGACAGAATATAAAAGTTTGTATATTAATAAAACTTGAAATGAAATAACAATATCATTTGATTGAGTTAATTGTCAACCTGTTAATTATCGTATTTTACATCATAAAAATCATTATGATTTGCAATGTTTATATTTATCAAAAATATACTTAAATTTATTTAAAAACAATTTATATGTTATTAATTATAATATGAAACATTACAAAATTAATGATATTTTAGACTTGGCTTCGCATGGTTAAATAATATTACAAATTGATAAAAAAATAAAACAAAAAATATAGATCCAATTTTTAATAAAAATGACTAAATATATTATTGCAATTGATCCTGCCGGAATTGGACAAACTGGTATTATTATTTATAATGTTTTGCAAAACATTATAAATAATAATATTACTTTTAATTATAAAAACGAAGAAGACGCAATAAATAATATCTATTTAATATTAAATGAATTTAAAAAGCAAACCTGTTTTTATTTAAATAAAGTTCTTGTAATAATTGAAGATTATCAACTTCACAAAGGTTTAAAAATAACAAACCCCTTATCTACTCCTAAATTCATTGGTGGTGTACAAGTTTTATGCAAATATCAATTTAATTTAAAGTATGTTTTACAATCACCAGTTGTTAAGAAAAATTATCTTTATAAAGGAAATATTAAAATAACAGAACATGAATACGATGCTTGAAAACATTTACAATATTTTTTAACAAAAGGAGTTGATAAAAATGGCACAAACAAAAAGTAATTTATCTAAAACAACAGCCATTCTTAAAAAGACAAAAACAAAAAATAAAAGAATTAATAAATTAGAACTAACTGTTAGATTACATGAAAATCCAATTAAAACCAAAATTAAGGCGCTGGTTGCCGGTGGTGTTGAAGTTGATGATTGTTAAGCAAAATGTCAGTAAAATGGATTAAATTATTCAACATTATCAATATATAATCCACCAGTTGTATTTGATTTTTTAAAATTAAAAAAAGATGATTAGGTAAAAATTAAAAATCTTTAACTTTACAATCTCTATAAATTTTGGCGATTAGCATTAAATGCGCTGATAACTTTTTGTTCATAATTATTAACATCAACTATAGCCACATTTATTAATTTGATAGTAATATGTTGATTTTGCTATCTTTAATTTTGATCCTATTTGACCAATTTTTCGCATGGAATATTTTTCTTTATTATTGTTAATAATTTCTATTTTTTATCAACCATTAGCACTGCTTGCTTTAAGGGGTTGTTTTTCATTCGTAATTAGATTAATTCTTTCCGCAAGGCAATCAAGTCAATTTTCTTCAACAGTGCGATTATTTTTCGCTTTAAAAAATCCAGAATTATGAAATTTTTCAATTAACTAATATATAGTTGATTTTGACACCTTATATTATTTAAAAATTTCAAGAATGGTTTTACCATTTTGATAAAGTAAAACAATTTGTTTTTAAATTCATCGGTATATTAATTTCTTCCTATTTTTATATTCCTACTTTCTTCATAATTATATTTTATTTGAAAATCCACATAAATATGATTCAACTTCTTGCAACTTATTCACTCTTTGTTGTATATATAATACATTATAAGAAAAAATGAAGGGAATTTGTATAAAAATAAGAAAATTTAAATATTTAATATTTGATGAATGAGATTTTTTTAATAATTTATTGTTATCTGATGCTTGTAAAAAGAAAAATGGTACGATTAATTTGTCTGAAATAGCAAGACAAATGGACCCGCGAGATTAATTTTGTTAAAAGAGAAATTAAGCGATTTAAAAATATAAAAGATTATGATGCTAGTAAAGCACATAATGATTATTTAAATAAACGAAAAAAATCTGTCAAAAAAAATGCCTAAATTTACAGAAGAACAAAAAGAATGATTAAATGTAAGATTTAATAAATACCACGATACACCCGCACAAATTATTAGAAAATTTTAAAAAAGTTTGGTGTTAAATTTCCGGCATGTAAAAAACTTTATATAAATGAATTTATTTAAATTTATTAGGATTAAATAAACAAAATTTGCCTCATCGTGGTAAAAAATATAAAACAAAACAAAAACCTGATAATAGTGGAAAATTAATTAATTTTAAATCAATTTGAGATATTGAAAATAAAGTTTCTAGTGTTAGTTGATTTCAAATGTATATAGCAATTGATAAAGATCATTGATATAGTTTTGGGTGTTTAGTATTATTTGAACAGTCATGTAATAATTACTTTGCAATGAAATTAAAAAATCATAGTGCTATCGAAATTATAACAAAATTTAAAGATATTGTTATAAATAATAATTTAATAGGTAAAATGAAAGGAATTATTACAGATCAAGGCAAAGAATTTAGTAAATGAAGAGAAATGGAAATATTTACTGAAACACAAGTTTATTTTTGTGACCCCAGTAAACCACAACAAAAACCTTTAATTGAACATATGAACAGCGAATTTAGATATTCACTCCCTAAGGAAACTGATTTTAATAATGTTAATCAAAAAACGATAGATTGGGTAGTTAATGTTATAAATGATAAACTTCGACCCTGTTTAAACTGAGTAATTTCAAAAGAAATATTTTTACAAAATATTAAGTAAATTTTTATTATTTAAAATTAATAAATTATTTTTTAGTGTGTCAAAATATGTTCCAAATAATAACAATTTAAAAATAATTTATTTTTTTTTAAAATAGTTGCATTTATTTTTAATAATGTTGTTATCAATTTAACAAGAGATACAAATTTGGATCTTGTATCTATATTATGCCATTACTAAAAATGATATTGAAGATGAAAAAATAAACATAAGGAATTCACTTAATGATTATTTAAATTATTTGAAAGATTTTATATCAAAAATAACCGATAAAAATAATATTGATTATTTTAATTCTTTACAAAATAAAATTATTAATTACATAATTAAAAATAAAAACAATGCAGATAATGGTGGCGAATTAAAGTCTATTTTAAAAATGTAAGAAAAAAATACTTAAATTCACTTTCTTAATCAAAAACTATTTTAAATTAAGTAAGAAGAATTTTATTTTTATTTTAAAAAGAAATTAGCAATAAATTTAAAGATTTAATAGATGAAATTTTACAAAAACAAGTTTATTGACATGAAAAACAGCAACAATTAATTTTATAAAATAAATAATTAACTAATAATGTTGAAGTTATTGATCAATTAATTAGTGAAAACTAATTAAAAATTAGAGGATTAAAGCAAAAAAATATGACATTAAAATAATTGACATTGATAAAGTTCCTAATTAGTTTATTAAAAAATAATTCGATACAGACTATGTTTTAAATTGAATAAAAAATCAGCAAATTGAAAATCATAAAATCGATGGATTAGAAATTAATTACAAAACAAAATTTCATTATTAAATTATTTATAAAATTTATTTATAAAAATATTAATTTAAAGTATGAATATGAATTTTAAAAAGATGAACATAGATATAAATTTAATAATAAATTTTTGCCAAGTGTTACACCCATAGTTAGTAACTATTTTAATAAAAATTATTCTGATATTAAATGTTTTGTATATTTTAATAAAGCAATAATTAAGGGTAATATTATTAATGAATTTTTAACAATAACATTATATGATTGTGTTAAAAATGAAAACGAAAGAAACAATATTAATCAAATATTAAATTTATTAAATGTTGAATTTAATGAAATTAAATAATTATTTCCATTAATAAAAAAGTTTAATGATTTTATTTAAAAAAATGAAAAAGAATTTAAAAAATTTATAGTAATAATAGAATAACCAATTTTATATGGGTTAATTTGTAGTACACCGATCGGTTTTATATGGAAAATAATAATGCGGTTGTTGTTGATTTTAAAATTTGAAAAAATGTTGAACTTAAAAAAATTAAAATGGCACAATTACAAATTACAGGATATGCGCATTTATTAAAAGCAAAAGGTATCAATGTTGCTGATAAAAGTGAAATTTGAATTATAAATTAAAATGAAATTTAAAGAATTAATTTTAAAATAATAACTAAATTAAATTTAGAATGGCAAGACGCAAAAGCACAATTTTTTAAAAATTGTGCAAATTTTAAATAGGAGATTTAAAATGGAAATTAAAAATTATTTAAAACAACCAAACACAAAAAATTGATTAAATACAAAATTTAAAAATGAAAAAGAAAAAGATATTTTTGTTAAAAATGTTCTTTCAATTTGAAATAAAAATAAATTATTTAGTAAATGTGAATCAAATAGTACTTTATCAGCGTGTTATCAAGTTATGTTATTAAATTTACCAATAGATCAAAATTTAGGTTTTATTTATGTTGTACTTTACTACAATGAAAAAGAAAATAAGTATTTGGTACAACTTCAAATAGGATATAAAGGGATATATATATCCAACTTGCTATTATAACTGGACAATATTTAACTATTAATGCTTATTGAAGATAAAAATGGTGAATTTAAAAATTTTAATTTTTTAAAGGAAGAATATAATTATAATTGAATAGAAGATAAAAACCAAATAATTAAAAAAGAAACTATTGGATATGTTGCATATTTTAAATCATTTAATGGTTTTGAAAACTTTATTTTTAACAAAAGAATAATGCGAAAGTCATTTTAGTAAATATTAACAAACTTATAAAAATATGGAAAGTTTATGGTTAGTTGTTTTGGTGATATGGCTATTAAAACTATTTTATCTACTTTATTAAAAAAATGAGTAATTATTAATATTGAAATGCAAGAAACACATAAATATGATCAAACAGTTATTAATGATTAAAACAATATAAATTATATTGATAATCAATAACTTATTAACATTAAATCAAACAACAATATTAATAATGAAAATTATAATGAAAAAATAACAATTTTAATGAAAATATTTTAATTAATGATGATTAAATATTATAATAATAATTTATTAATGAATAATAAATATAAAATTCGTCCAATTAATAATAAATTATATCATACTACTGAATGGAAAAAGTAAGAGATTATTACTTCACTTTAAAAATGAGTATGTGTGAAAGATGTAAAAAAGATAAGGGTTATTTAAATAAAGGAATAATAGTTCATCATAAAAAATATATAAAAGATCAAGATTTTATTAATTGAAATAAAGAAATATTATTATTAATAAATAATTTAGAGTTATTATGTTTAGAATTTTACAATAAAGAACATATTCGTGAAAAATAATTTAAAGATAATAATGAATTTTTGATTGGCAACCCTTTTTAGGAAACTTTTTATATGGAATGTTTTTATAAATTCAACATTCCATATAAAAAGTTTCCTAAAAAGGGTTGCCAATCAAAAAAAAACACACACACAATAGTATCTACCATACATATGCTGAATGTGATGAAGAAAAATATACTGTAAAAAGACCTGTAATTGCAAATAAATTAGATGTTTTTAAAATGTGATAATATTCTAGATTATCTTTTAAAAAACAAATTTAAAACCATTTCTTATAAAATTATTTACTTTAATTTAAACTCATTACAACATGACACCCAATATTGAAATTATGGATTTTAGGTGATGGTGTTTTATTAATTAAAAATACTAAAAATTTTATGTATAAATATTTTCCTAAAAATAAAACTAACCATACAATATATAAAATTCATCTTAAAAGTAGATTTAAAAAATTATATCCTTATCAAAATAAAAATAAGGAAAATAGAGAAACAAATCATAAAGCCGTTGATTATTTTTATAATGCTATATATGAAGAATTATTACAACGCTTAGAAGAAAGTAAATTTTTTATAAGTGATGCTAAATTAGATTTTTTGAATAAAACTATTGCATTAATTAAAAATAATGAAGAAAGAGTCATAAATAAAACACTATGAAATAGTATTGATTGTCATATGGAAGGTGATATTTTTCATTATTGAAAAGGCACTATGATCAAAAAACAATTTATAGCGAAAAACTATTAGAAATAAATTAAATGCTATTATGGTGGGATTAAAAAATAAAATTGATTTATTTAATAGTAGTGAACAACTATTAGAAGAAAATAAATTTAATTATTCAGTTAATAATTTTGTAAATAATAATTTATAATTAAGCTTATATTTTTATTATTTTCATATAAGAAATTAAATAATTTTAATAAAAATGTATTTTTGTTATGGAAAAATTAAAAAAATACAAAAATATATTGACAACAAAATTAAAAGTAATATAATTTAATTAAGTAAGTCATATAATTATTCCACAATTTCTAAAGTATTAATTTAAGACCCCAAAATAATTTATACGGCCAATTTAGTTTATGAATATTATGTATTATTTGGCAAAAAGAAAACTAAATTAAATATAATGGAAAATATTGTTAAGATTATTATTTTTTTAGATTATGTTAATATAATAGATTTTCCAGATGATTTTATAAATACGTGTAAAAATATAATATAAAAATATTTAACTATGAAAACTTAGCATAATTATTTTCATAGTATTTTTAATTTTTAAATAAGTTAAAAATGTTTAATTTATTTTACTTTTCTTAAAAAATAGGTATAATTTTAATTGAAATAAATTATTGTAATAATAATTTAACAAATAAATAGTGGCTGGTGGAAAAACTATTATAATTTTAAAGTGTTTTGACAACGTTATGATAAAATTTAATAGGTTTTTACAATAAAGCGCATTAACTAAAAGATAATGAAATAGGACGGCACCGCGATTTTTTATTCTTAAGCATTCTTTTAGTTTTTTATTTAGAAGGAAAGTTAGTTATGAATATTCAAAAACCACGTGGAACAGAAGACATCTATTATGAAAAAGCAAGTGAATTAAGTGCCTTAGAATTAATATTGCGTAGTCTTGCAATGCAATATAATTATCATGAAATTAGAACGCCAATTTTTGAAGCGAAAGATTTATTTGTTCGTTCGATCGGAGTTGAAACAGATATTGTTAGTAAAGAAATGTTTGAGTTATTAGACAAAAAAGAACGAGAATTTGTTTTGCGACCAGAAGGAACAGTCCCTGTAATTCGTAGTATTATTGAATATAAATTATATGGAAAATATGAATTACCATTAAAATTATTTTATCTTGGCAATATGTTTCGTTATGAACGACCACAACATGGACGTTTACGTCAATTTAATCAGTTTGGTGTTGAAGTTGTTGGGGCAAAGAACTATTTATTAGATGTTGAAGTGATTTTACTTGGGTATACACTTTTAAAAACAATTGGATTAAATTATTTAACCTTAAAATTAAATTATTTAACCGTCGGTGTTGAGCGAACAAAGTATCTTGTTGTTTTAACAGCTTTCTTCCAACAACAAGAATTATGTTATGATTGTCAAATTCGTGTTAAAAAGAACCCCTTACGTGTATTGGATTGTAAGATTGACAAAAATAAATTTGATACAGCGCCTAAAATTTATGATTATTTAACAGAAGAAGAAAATAATGAATTTAAAGTCTTACAAAGTTTTTTAACAAAATTAGAAGTGCCTTTTGTTTTAGATTATAAACTAGTTCGCGGATTAGATTATTATACAGGGGTTGTTTTTGAAATTGTTATTGATAAAAAAGAACGAGAACTAACCCTATTAGGCGGAGGGAGATATGATCAATTGGTTCATACCTTTGAACCAAGTTTGGATTATCCCGCTGTTGGGTTTGCTTTGGGGTTAGAACGATTATTGTTAACATTATCAGAACAGAACATTACTTTGGTTGATGAACCATATCTTGATGCTTATTTAATTTGTTTATCAAATAATGCGCGTCATTTCGCGGTTTCTCTTTTATTAATGTTACGTGCCAGTGGTTTACGTGTGGAATGTGATTATTTAGCACGCAGTGTTAAAGCACAATTTAAATCTTTAGAGCGGTTAAAAGCGAAACGCGCAATTATTATTGGTGATGAAGAATTAAAAAAAAATGTTATTAAAATTAAAAATCAAAAAACAAACAAAGAACAAGAGGTTAAATTTGAAAAAATTATTGCCTTTTTAAATAAGGAGAATAAATAAGGCGTCCTGTACGATGAACCGGAAAAATTTATTGTGAGATTTTTTTTATTTTTATATGGCATCGTGTACGATTAATCTCCCCAAAAACAACTTTTGTTAAATAAAAATAGTTGTTTTTTTTATTTTTAAAATCAAAATTATTAATTAATTAAAAAAAAGACATTATTTTAAATTCTTAAACATATAAACTTTTATCACAACTTTTTCGTTAACTTAAAGTTGTGTTACACATTTATTAAATATCTTAGAAATCTTTACAAAAAATGTATCTGTTTTTCTCCTAATTTAAAGTGTTGTTCTTTCTCTATTTCAGTTAATTAATTTTGCTATAAAAAACTTAATATCAAGAAAAGGAGAAGATAATGAAAATTAATAAGCAACAAAGGATATGTGATATTGATTTGTAACAATTATCAATATCATTCATTACCGAAGAATTTTTATCAAATAAAGTTTTATGAACTTTTGATAAACACAAATATTTATTAAATCAGACAAAAGATAAAAAACAAAAGATATTTTATAAACGCTTAGAAAATTCAAAAATTATCTTTGATTTAGAAACTGGTTTTTTAAAATTTTGATTTTATAAAACAATTTAATGCATTGTGGGTAGTTATTTTAAATAATTAAGTGATTTTATCATAACATGAGTTTAAACTCATTCCCACAGCCAGCCGAAGCGAGTACTGAAATAGTGTATGAGGAAATATGTAAATCGACGCTAGTTTATTAGAACTAAGCGATAGTTGTAATAAGTGCAAGATCAACATCAAACCACAATAAATATTGAGATGATAACTTTATAAATAAATTTGGCGATAGATATTACTTTTTAAAAGTGGCGGCGGTTTTAAAAACCACAAAAATAACACCAATCTCTTCAAAGTGCAAGTAAATTTATTTTAAAAACTGAACGTTTTGACCTGAAATGGTGCTGGTGAAAAAAGATAGTTCCCTGAATATAAAAGTAAAAAACAACTATCGATTATTAAACAATATACCGCTACTTTTCACCCTTATTGAAAAGGGTGGCATAGTAAATAAACAGATAAATAGATAAATACTTATATAACTAACTATCGCTTTAGAACTTTCACTTTAAAGTAAGTGCCAACGAATTAAAAATAGGAGGAAATATAATGACAGAATATAAAAGTTTGTATATTAATAAAACTTGAAATGAAACAACAACATCATTTGATTGAGTTAATTGTCAACCTATTAATTGTCGTATTTCTCATCATAAAAATCATTATGATTTACAGTGTTTATACTTTGCAAAAATGTACTTAAATTTATTTAAAAATAAATGAGATGTTATTAATTCATATATGCGACATTACAAAATTAATGATATTTTAGATTTGTCATTAGATGGTTGAAAAATATTACAAATTGATAAAAAATAAATCAAACAATTTAGGAGATTTATATGAAAAAGAAAATTTGTCTTAAACAAAGATATTGAGATTATTTTTTTAAATGTAATAAATAAAACAAATTAAATAAATTAATGCTTATAATTTATCCATTGTAACTTGATGATATTACTTATGAACATTGAGCATTAAACACTAAAAATAATTAGGAGGAATAAGAAAATGTCATATTGTATTAGTAATTACTTATATGCTAAATTATACTTGTAAGTGCAAGTATAATTTAGCATATAAAAAAGAATTTTTACATTTTTTACATCAAAATTATAATATTGAAAATTGTAAATTAACTATTGCAGGTGATGGAGCAACATGAATCTCAAAATTTGCTAATTAAATTGGTACAATTTACATTTTAGAATAACTTCACTTAGTGAAAGAATTGAAAAATATCTCCTTATTGAATAAAAAAATTTATTAAAAATTTAACTAATAATGAAAAAATGATAAAAAAATTTATTGAGATATGAATAAATTATTTAAAATAGCGTCCATAATAGAACAATAAAATATTAAAAAAATTAATAAAAATCAAAAACATTAAATAAGATCCATTTTTGAAAGATAAAAAAGATATAAAAAAATTTATTAATTATATTAATAAAAAAAAGATGGAATTAAGGTTTATAAAAAATTGATATATGAGGTTTTTGCATTAAATCACAAATTTATCATAATGTTAAACGGTTAAAAGGCTATAGCTCTAAACCATATAGTGAAAAAGTTTTTAAAAATATGATTACAATGAAAATGGTGAAAGATAATAGCGTGGATTTAATTGGATTATATCTTGAAAAGATAAATAAAAAAACTACAAAAAGAACATAACTTTTATTTTAATAAAAATTACCTATTTTATAAATTATTATTTTTGGTTTGTAATTTTTTAATTTTATGATATAATTTAATTAATTAGAAAAGATAAATTTATCTTTTTCTTGGTTAGTTCTATTTTAATAGATAAATATTTATTTAAATAAGACATCACCCACCGAATAATTTATGCAATCAAAAATTTATTTTTTTGAAAAAAATGGTTGTAATTTATTAAAAATATTTTATTATTAATCTAAACAATATATAAATTTGCCTTTTGTATCTACACAGCGCCCGTTAATAACAGGAAAGAGGATTAAATAAATGAAAAAATTACTAAGTTTATTAAGCATATTAACAATTAGTGGGATTGCTGTGCCAACTGTAATTGCCGATTGTCCCTATCAAAAAAAATAATATTAAAGATTTATCTGAATTAAATTGAACAGTTTTAAATATAACCGAAAATAAAAGAGATACAAAAAATAATCAAACTAAACATATATTTAAAAATAATGGAGCTGACATACCAACTCAACAAAAAATCAAAAAAATAAAGCAATTAAATCCCCAAACAAATATTAATAGCATTAATGTTACAAATATTACTGAAAATAGTGTAGTAATTACTATAATTTGTTTTAGTAGTAAAAAACAAGTAATTTTATAATTGATAAATCTGTACCAATAAATAAAGTTATTACAATTACTAATTTAGGAGAAATTGATATAAATAAATTTAATGATATTTATTATGAAAAATTATTTAAATTTTTTTAAAAAAAATCAAATTCACAATTAGACATTAATAAAATTAATTTAATAGATATTACATCGTATACTAGTAAAGTTAATTTAAATGATACAAGTATTTATACTGGTAAAATAGATATTAATTATTCTTGACTAATAAAATCAATTTTTAAAAATTTAGAATTAGGTTTAATTAAAATTAGTGGTGTTGATAAACCAAATTCAGAAAAAATTAAAAATAAAGTAAAAGAATTAAATAAAAATTTATAAAATAATATAAATTATTTTGAAGTTAATAGTATAACACCGTAAGTGCAAAAATAAATTTTTAAAAAGATATTTTAAGTGGTGAAGTAGTCGTTAATTTTATATCTAATATTAATTTAAATAAAATTATTACTAAACCTAATTTAGGTGAATTTTTAACTACTGGTTTATTTAATCCAACTGAACAACAAATTAAAGATAAGTTAAAAGAAATGTATGATAATTTAGATATCACAAAAATTAAAGTTGAAATTATTAATAATAATTAATAATAATAGTGAAACTATTAATTTTTATGATATAAATATTTATATAGAAAGTGTAAATGTTAACTATACTGTTTTAGTATAATTACTTAATTGATAATAATAAAAAGGAAATATTAAATGAAAAAAGTTTTAAGCATTTTAGGAACAATCACTTTAATTATTAGCACAAGTACAACAAGTTTAGTTGCTTGTAATATGCTAAAATATAGCGAAGATGAATTAAAAAAAGAAAAAGAAAAACATAAAATAGATACTAAAAACCAAGAAATAAGAGACAATTTAGAATGAATAGCACCACAAGAAAAACCATTTAAACAAGCAGATAATAATTATTATTTTGTTGTATGACGTGGTGATAAAAATGATAATTGAAAAATTGTTAAATTTAAACATAATGAATTAAAAATAGGAAAAATATTTGATAAATATAATAAACATACATTAGAATTAAGAGAAGAAATTGGGTATCCATTTTATTTTATTTTATATGTTAGGTATTCATCTTATTTAGCTCCGGCAGATTGAGAATTATATAATAATGAAACATATTTTAAGTCAGTTTATCGTTGAAATTCATTAAATATACAAGAACCTGACTTAATTATTGATGAAGATGGTAATGTAAAAGTTAAGTAAGAATTAAAGAATAGATTTTAATCTTCTTTTATTTTTTACCTTTATTTAAATAAAATCTAATTAAGTAATTGGTTATATTGTTTCACAATTTCTAAGATATTAATTTAAGACCCAAAATAATTTATACGACCAAATAATAATAGTTTAGTCTTTTTGACCGAAATAAAGCATTATCAAATTTTACTAACAAAGGATATTAGTAAAGAGATTGAAATAAATTTATTCAAATAACAGTTATTGTCGATTACTTTGTTACAAGTTGCTCACCATGTTTTAGAAACTAGTTAAAGTATAACTTTTTTGCAAAGATTAGTATATAAGTTTATTTTATTTCTGGTTAAAAAACCAAACAACAAAATTATCCGGCCAGGGTAGTTTTAGCAAGATTGTGGGAGATTAATTGTCAAACTTATTTTACTGGTGGTAAACACAATTTGTAATTTAATAGTACATTACAGACGACATCAATTAAATTATTTTAAATTATCATTTTAATTAATATTTTTTATGATAATATTACTTTATCATAGTTTTTAGAACATTTTAAAGGAGTTTCAAAAAGATGTTTTTAATATATGGCGAAGATGCTTTTTTAATTAAAATGCAGAAAAATAAGATTTTAGCAAAAATTAATCCTGATAATGAATATGATTTACAAGAATATAATTATTTAGAAGATTCTTTACCATCGATTTTAAATGATGCTAATACTATTCCGTTATTTTCAAATAAAAGAATTATCATTGTAAATGATAGTTATTTTATTACTGAAGTAAAAATTAAAGCAAAAGTAAATAATAAGAGTAATTTACCACAGTTAATGGAATATTTAACAGCACCAAATCCTAGTACTTTTATTATTTTTATTTGCCCAGTCAATAAGATTAGTAATCGTTTAAAAATAACGAAACAAACGTTGGAATTAACTAGTGTTTTAAAGGCGACAAATTTATCATATAATGAATTAACAAAATTTATTAATGATTATATTGTAAAAAATAATGGAACGATTAAACAGCATCTAATTCCCAAGATTGCGGAATATTTACCAAATAATTTGTATATTATCCGAAATGAATTAAAAAAATTATTATTAATTAATTATGATATTACCGATGACTTAATTGAAAATAATATGACAAAATATTTGGATACCGACATTTTTAAATTAGTTGATGACTTATTTAAAAATGATTTAAATAGTTTTTTAATAAATTATCATTATTTGCAAGAACGAGGATTAAGTAGTATTGTTTTATTAACATTGATTACAAGTAGTATTATTTTTACGAGAGATATTATTGTTCTATTGGCTTTAAAGAAAACACCATCTCAAATTGTTGAAATTTTACAAATTCATCCATTTCGAGTAAAGAAAATTTTAGAACATATGCATAATTTTAGTATTAAAAAAACAAATAATATTATTCAAGAATTATTTTGAATTGATTATAATATAAAAAAAGGTATAATAAGAAGAGAAATTAGTAGTGATTTGTATTTAATTAAATTATTTGATATAAATTAAATTATCACAAAGAGATATGGGGGAAACAAATCAATGAAAGAAAATAAATTATATGCACATATAGTTTATGTATTACATAATGTTTTCAAAGATGATAATATAAAGGCACATGTAATAGTTAATGTTGAATTTAAAAAATTAGTAATTCAACAAATTTGTAATTTATTAACATTAGAAAAAGAATTTAATGCAAATTTAAATGATAATAAGTTTACCCTTTCATTTGCTCAAGTTTTAGCGGATATTACTAATGAATCAGAAACTATTGAGAAAGTTGATGGTGTTACTTTCGGTACCCTAGATGAACAATATGTTACTTTTGTGCAATATATTGTTAAATATTTTGAAGTTGAAAAAAGTTATATTACTAAAGAAAATCACATTACAAATGAATTAATTGATGCAACAATTGATTTTACGGATGAAAAAGCAATTGATAATGCTAGAGATAAATTGAAAATTAAAACTAATGAACAAAAGGCAGCTGAGTCGTCATCTGATCCAGGATTTACAGTTGGGATTGGTGGAACGGGAGCCTCAATTGGCAGCATTGTTCCAGATTTTAATAATTATGGTAAATTTGATATATCACAAATGATACAACAAATGGCAAATATGCCTATTCACCCTCGCTTAAATCCCCATTTTTATTTTTATACTTCAAAACCAAAATATATGCCAATTTTAAAGAAAATTGTTGCTGGTTTTGTGATTTTAGCTTCTGCTTTGTTAGTTTTATTATGATTTTTAAATTCATATTTAAATATTTATTTAGACACAAAAGTAATTGTTTATACAATTCCAGGGACTAGCCAAATAATTATTGTTGGGGGTGGCGTTGACAGTGCTTTACACAATAATAATAATAATTTTAGTGAAGTTTTTGTTTTTGGCTCAAAGTATAAGTTTTTATTAATGCAGTCCGCGGGTTTACAAATATTTTTAGGAATTTTATCAATTTTACCAGGAATTTTCTTGGGTAATGAATTATTGAGAAAGAAACGTTTTAAACGGGATAATTATGTTGTTAGATTTTGACCAGTTGTATTGTCAATTATTATTTTGCTTTATTCTTCATTATCATTAATCCAAGTATTATTACCAAATGCTGTTGATAAGTATTTTAATAATATCTCAGTTCCAAAGGGTGGGTATTTTTTAAAAAACGATCCAAATTTAGAAACAACAGGGGGATTATTATTACCTGATTCAGATTTAGCTTTTATAATTAAAAGTTTAGTAAATGAAGTTAATAATAGTACAATTTACCAAGTATTACGAATTTTCACAATTATTTCAATGATTGTTGGGATTGTTGCTGGGATTATGGTTGTTGTTTTAGCGGTTTTATCTCCTAAAATAGACAGTAATAAATTAATTCGTGCTAATACAGAATACCAAAAAGCTGTAACAGCAATGATGAATGGACAAAAGTATGAAATTGATCAAACATTATTTGATGATGATTTTAAGGATGATAATGTTTTTGAAAAAGATGATTATAATAAATCAAAAGATAAATAAAATAATTAAAAATAAAAAAATTTATAACTAGTTATAAATTTTTTTATTTTTAATACACTTATTGTCTTTGTTGAAAAGGATTTAAAATTAGTGTGCTTTAATCATTAATTTACTTTTAACATGAGCGGCCTTATTAGCATGATAAATTCCCTTAGTAACTGCTTTGTCAACTAAACTAATTGCAATATTAACTAATTCTGGTGCGTTTGTTTCTTGAGTGTTAATTGCAATTTCAGCTTTTTTAATTGCTGTTTTTACTGATGATTTAAAAGATTTATTTGCTAAATTAGCTTTTGCGTTAGTTTTAACTCTTTTAATTTGTGATTTAATATTAGCCATTTTTTATCTCCTTTCGTCTTTTAAGATACAAGGGAATTATAGCAAATAGATAAAAAAGTGTAAAGCAAGAGAGTGCTTTTTCTTAATATTTTATAATATTTTTTTAAATATTATGTATAATAATTACAAAGTAGGTGGACCAGAATGGGTTATTATTATCAACATAATTTAAATTTTTCTTTTCATTGTTTACAACGAATTCGTCAACGAATTCCAATTTTTAAAAATGAAAATGATTGAATTATTAAAGAAAAAATTATTAAAATGATTGATAATTCTTCTGACCGAATTGAAACAATCCGTAATTTATATATTAAGTTAGATGATTTTAAAAGGGATTTATATGTTGTTGTTGAAAAAAAATCCCATTTAATTATAACGGTGATGCCAATGAGTCCTAGCAATTTATTAGATATTATTGCAAAAAATTAATTTTTGTTTTTTTATTTAAGAAAGCAATATGTTATAATTAAATTAGAAATAAAAGAGTACTAAAAAGTGAAAATTGTAATTGGGAACGACCATACGGGAACTGAAATGAAAAAAGCAATTGTTAAATATTTAACAGAACAAAAGCATCAAATTATTAACTTGGGAACAGATAGTGTGACGGCAGTTGACTATCCTGATATTGGTCAAGCTGTCGGGGAAAGAGCAATCCAAGAGAAAAATAGTATTGGAATTGTGATTTGTGGAACGGGCATTGGAATTTCAATTGCAGCAAATAAAGTAAAAGGGGTTCGAGCAGCATTATGTAATGAAACGTTGTTAGCAAAATTAGCTCGTGAACACAATAATGCTAATGTTTTAGCGTTGGGGGCTAGAGTTATTGCTAATCAAAATGCGATTTGAATTGTTGAAATGTTTTTAAATACTGCATTTGATGCTGGGCGTCATAATCTTCGTGTTGATAAACTTAATAAATTTTAATATGAATTTCTATTACTCATTATTTTTTTAAGTAATATTTTACAATACAAAAAAAGTTAAATAATAACTTCAACAGATTTAATATCAGGCATTTCTTGTTTGACAATTTGTTCTACGCTATCTTTAATTGTTGAATAAATTAAACCACAACCAATACACAATCCCAATAAACGAACACAAACAAACATTATCTTTAACTTTTACAAATTAAATATCATGTTATCTTTATTAATGTGAGAACGAAAGTTATCAATAATATCTCTTGTTTGTATCATTTTATCACATTAATTCTTTAATTATATCATTTTTATGATAAAATTTTGTTTAATTCATTATGCAAATGTATATAATAATAGGTATAAATTCAATTTATAATTTTTTATTGGAGCTTAAATGTTTAAAGGAGAACTAATGGAAGAAAAAAGTTTTAGAATATATGGCCTATCTGCGGGAATAAAATTATCTGATGAAATTTGTAAAATTTTAGGTGTTAAAAGGCAAGAAATGGAAACAATTCGTTTTGCTGATGGTGAAATTATGGTAAGAACAATGAATTCGGTACGAGGGAAGAATGTTTATATTATTCAATCAACATCTTGGCCAGTTAATGAAAATTTAATGGAATTATTAATTGCTATTGATGCTTTAAAACGTGGCAGCGCTCAAAGTATTAATGTGATAATCCCTTACTTTGGGTATGCTCGTCAAGATCGTAAGGCCCGTGGTCGTCAACCAATTACGTGTAAATTAGTAGCAAATATGTTAACAACAGCCGGGGCAACAAAGGTAATGACTGTTGATTTACATTCACCACAATCGATGGGTTTTTTTGATGTACCAGTTGATGATTTACGTTCAACTCAAGAACTAGTAAAAATAATTATGCGGAAAATTGAAGAAGACCACATCAAGGAATATGTAGCAATTGTTTCACCAGATCATGGCGGATTAGTTCGGACACGGAATGTTGCTGATCGATTAGGGAATTTAGTTGGTAATATTGCGGTAATTGATAAGCGCCGACCAAAACCAAATGTTAGTGAGATTCAATTTGTTTTAGGGGATGTTAAAGATCGTGTTTGTTTTATTGTTGATGATATGATTGATACGGCTGGAACAACTTGCAATGCAGCGAAAGCATTGAAACAAAATGGCGCAAAAGCAGTGTATTTATTAGCTTGTCATGGTGTATTTTCACCACCAGCAAAAAAACGTTTAATTGAAGTTATTAAAGATGGGACAGTTAAAAAAGTTATTGTTACAAATACAATTGATATTAATGAGGATCGTTTATTTGATGGTTTAGAAATTATTTCTATTGCTGATTTAATTTCACAAATGATTAAGGCGATGATTGAAAAACGTAGTTTATCTGATGTTTATTCAAGTTGTAATGAAAAAATAAAAAAATTAATTAAAAAAATGAAGAAATAACTGTGTTTTTAAAGCTTGCCCACTATTAATTAATAGGGAACAGACTTTTTTTAAATTTTAATGGTGCTCTTACTATTAGTCAAGATATAGTATAATTCATTTGTATAAGAGTAGATTAGCAACCATTTTTATGACACTTTTATATGGATTGTTGTTTTTTTCTAAATTCAACAGGTATTAAATAATTTAAACTACCGTGAATTCGAATATTGTTATATTAATGCACAAAGTTAAATAATTTGTATTTTAATTGGGTTAAATTTATAAATTTTTGCCTCTTGACAAATTATTTTTTAAAACTTTTGTAAATTGTTTCAGCCCCAGCATTATCATAAGGATAGCTTTTATTGCTTAATGATTGTTTGGTGTTAAAAGTACTTAAGATATTATCAATGATTTTATTTTTAAATTCATTACTCCAGTTATTATGAAATAACGTAATTTGTTTTAATGGTCTTATAATTGAATAAAAGGTTTCTTGCACTAGTTGTACTATTTTATTTGTCTCGACACTATAGCCAATTATTTCACGATTAAACAAATCAATTAACAAACAAAGATAATGTTATTTAGCACCACATTAAACATATGTTAAATCATTAACAACAACTTCATTGGGATGTTTATTAATTAAATTCACGGTTTAAAACGTTGCTAATTTCGTTGTTATTAACCACCAACTTATGATTACGATATTTTAATTTGGTGCATTTAGATACTAACTAATCTTTAATCATAATTTGGTGAATTTTTCTTCGCGATAAGATAATATCTTTCTGATTTAAAAAGCTTTAATTTTATAAGACCCATAAATTTTACGATTGGCATTAAATGCGCTGATAACTTTTTGTTCATAATTATTAATATCAACTATAGCCACATTTATTAATTTGATAGTAATATGTTGATTTTGCTATCTTTAATTTTGATCCTATTTGACCAATTTTTCGCATGGAATATTTTTCTTTATTATTGTTAATAATTTCTATTTTTTCATCAACCATTAGCGCCGTTCTCTTTAAAAAGTTGTTTTTCATTATAATTGGATTAATTATTTTCGCAAGGCAATCTCACAAAGTTCATTTTCTTCAACGGTGTGATTATTTTTCGCTTTAAAAAATCCAGAATTATGAAATTTTTCAATTCACTGATATATAGTTGATTTTAACAACTTATATTCCTTAAAAATTTCAACAATTGTTTTGCTATTTTGATAAAATAAAACAGTTTGTTTTTTAAATTAATATACCATGAATTTCTTCCTATTTTTATATTCCTACTTTTTTCATAATTATATTTTATTTGAAAGTCCACATGAATATGTTCCAACTTATAGGAACATATTCAAAAATAATAAAAAATTCGGTCGTAAAACAAAAACATTAAATAAAATTTACCTTTAAATTATTAATTATTTAGTTAATTATTAACACTACTTCACCAGATATTATTACAAATATAAAGAAATATTGACAAAGATTTTATCTGTTCAAACACCTTATATATAATATTTTTACCTTTTCTCGTTATAATTTTAATAAAGAAAATTTATTACGAAAAGGTAAAAATAAACCACATAATAAAACAGAAAACCACAGAAAAGTCAATAATTGTCGAACAATTATTGAACATAATATTGAATTTTCAAATATTAAACTATGAATGTCTTTGGTCATCTAGAAAGAAATACTATAGTTGGTAAAAAACCATAAAACAGCAATTATAACTTTAGCCAATATATGATTGATTTAAAACATCAATCCCGTTAATAACTAATACCAGTAACTAATAATATAGAAAGCAAAGATGTCATAGAAAGTATAATAAAATTTATTTTAAACAAACCATCTGGCACAATAAAAACAATTACATTTGATTGTGATAAGGAATTTATTAGGTGAAAAAACTTGAAAATATTTATAAAATAAAAGTTTATTTTGCTAATGTTGGTTGTTCTATCCAAAAAGAATTAAACGAAAATAATAATGAAATTTTGAGACAAAGTTTACCGAAAGGAATAGATTTATCAATATTTTATCAAGATGATTTAAATAAAATAGCATTGAAAATAAATTCAATGCTAATAAAATTATTAAATTATAAAAATTCATTGGATTTAATACAAAATATTCAATAAAGTGTCCAAATATATTTACAATTCAGGATATTTAATTTTTTTTAAACATAAACCATATGGTTTTGCACAATATTTTGTTGTCCCTCTTAATGGTGGGTGTTTTAAAACCATTTTTAATTCCATTAAACTAACTTGTCCTCAATAACATGCCAAAATATTTTGTGTTAACATCCTAATTTGATAACGAATAAAATTTGGTCCTACAAAATGAATTTCTATTTTTTTGGATCTATTTCGTTTAACTCAAATTTTTTTAATTGTTCGTTGCGTTGCAATATTTTCGCCCGATTTAACACCGGTAAAAAAAGCAAAATTATGAGTACCAACAAAAACTTGACTAATTTTATTCATTTTTTTCACATCTAGTAAAAGATCAACTTTTAATTCATAACGATGATTAAAAAGATCATACGTTCGATCATTAATCGTATAAACATATTCTTTGACTTTGGTTGTCCGAACACTAAAATTCTCGGGAACAACTTGATATTTTTTAATATTAATATTTGGTGGTAAACTTTTACTAACTATATTAATAAAAAAACCTAAGTGACCTGGCTGAAACGGCAACTTAACCAATACTTTTTGATCACAAGCATGAACACCTGCGTCAGTTTTACTAGCTCCTAATGTTCAAATTTTTTGTTGACAAACGCCAAAAAATGCTTTCTCTAATTCAAACTGAATTGTTTGAGCATTTTTTTGTTTAACTCAACCGCTATAATCATAACCATCATATTCAATACTTAATAATAAATATAACATTATCATCCTAAAACAAATTCATCAATATGAGGAATCCGAATACGTAAAAATCCTGTTGAAATTTCGCCAAATATTCATTCACCTGTTCCTCAGTGTCAAATTTTATAAAAGGTTTCGTATTGACCCATTGTTACTGATTGCGCAATAATAACACTGGCAATCCCAACACCAAAAATAAATAATAAGATATCCGGAAAATGAATGCGATAATGACGATAACGTGTTCGTTTAGCACGAGGGTCGTATCCGCGAGCATCCATTGCATAAGCTAAATCTTCTGCTTTTTGAAAGGATGACACTAATAATGGAATAATCAAAGATGTTGTTGATTTAATTTTGTCTTTAAAGTGTCCATTCTTATAATCAACTCCTCGTGAAGCTTGAGCCTTCATAATTCGTCCCGCTTCTTCAATTAATGTTGGGATCATACGTAAAGCAATTGAAATAATTGTTGATAAAATATGAACAGGGAACCGTACTAATTTTAACGGACTTAATAAATCTTCTAACGCTAATGTTAAATCCAATGGGCGGGTTGTGGCGGTTAAAATTGTTGTAATTAAAATCATTAAATAAATCCTACATGCCATATAAAAGGCATTAAAAACGGCTTTTTCGGAAAAAGCAAATCAACTTTTTCCTCCTTCGGCAACTGGACCAGTTGCCGATGTTTTTCCTCCTCAATGTCAACCAATATAACCACCTGTTACTAAAAAACAATTAATTAACATTAAAATAATAAACATAAATAAAATTGGTTTTAACAATGCCCGTAATAATCTTGGCGGTAATTTCGCTAAAAAGAACAAAGTAAAAATCGTTACAACTAAAATAGCATAACCAGTAAAACCGGTTGAAAAAAAGATTGATACCATTAATGATAACAACATAAATAATTTTACCCGTGGATCCATTCTATGAATTGGAGAATTATAAGCAATATAACGTCCAAATGATAAGCGCATCTTTTTATTCCTTTCTTTTTTGTTTTTTATGGTGAATAATTTCTTTTGCTAATTGATCAATATTTCGAATATTAACATTAGTTAAATTTAAATCAAACCCCTTTTCTTGTAATTTATAAATTAAATTATAAATCTTCGGTGGTTCAATTAAAATGGTTTGTAATAAATCTTTATCTTTGAAAATTTCAAAAGGTGTTCCGACTTTTAAAACACAGCCCTCCTTTAAAGCAATAACCTCATCAGCAATTTCTAGGACATGATCCATATTATGTGTTACTAAAATAATTCGTTTATTTTGTTCTTTATTAATTTGGGAAAATAACTTAATAAAGTCTTCTTCCCCCTCGGGATCTAACCCCGCTGTTGGTTCATCTAAAATTAAAGTATTACCCTCCATTGCTAAAATCCCAGCAATAGCAACGCGACGTTTTTGTCCTCCTGATAAGTCAAATGGTGAGCGTTCTAAATAATTCAATGGTAAGCCAACCATTGTTATATATTTTTTGGCGTTTTCTCGAGCCACTTCTTTACTTTCACCCAAATGAACTGGACCAAACATAATATCTTTTTCAATTGTTTCTTCAAATAATTGATATTCCGGAAACTGAAACACTAGCCCAATTGATTTTCGTAATTGTTTAATATTCTTAATTCGTTTTTGCTTTGCGGTAATGATAAAACCATTCGCATCAACAACGCCTGTTGTGGGAATTAATAATCCATTAATATGTTGAATTAATGTTGATTTACCACTTCCTGTTGACCCGATGATAGCGGTAATTTTCCCCGGTTTAATAACCACATTAATGTCTTGCAACGAGACATATTCGTATGGCGTTTTGGGTGCATAAACATAAGAGACATCAGTGAAGGTAATATCAACATTTTGTAACGCTTCAATTTTAGGTTTATTTTTTACTTTTGACATATTTCATCCACCAACTCTTTAAGATCTAGTGTATTTTTTACTTCTAATCCATTCTTTATTAAACTATCAACAACACGCGAGACAAAGGGAACATCTAAATGAATTGATTTTAAAAACTCTTCATTATATAAAATTTCATATGGTTTACCACATTTGACCACTTGTCCTTTGTTCATCACAATGACCTTATCAGCATTTAAAATTTCATCCATATCATGGGTAATTGAAATAATTGTTTTTTTCCGTGATTTTTTTAAATCAACAATAATTTGTTTAATTTCTTTGCGTCCCTTTGGATCTAGCATACTTGTTGCTTCATCAAAAATAATAATATCTGGGGTTAAAGCTAATGCCGAAGCAATTGCTATCCGTTGTTTTTGTCCACCCGACAACATTAATGGTTCATGGTCAAGAAAATTACTCATATCAACTTTGGCGGCTGCTTTATCAATAATTGCTTGCATATCTTTTTGAGGAATTTGACGATTTTCCAAACCAAAAGCAATGTCATCACGAACTGTTGACCCAATAAACTGATTATCCGGATTTTGAAAGACAATTCCTAAAAATTTACGAATTCCAGTAATTGTTGACGAATGAACTTCATTACCAAAAACTTCAATCTTCCCTTTTTGTGGTCGTAAAACCCCAATAATAATTTTACTAATCGTTGATTTCCCACTCCCATTATGACCAATGATTGTAACGTATTCACCGTGTTTAATTTCAAAGCTAACTCCGTCAACTGCATTAGGATGTTTTTCACGATAGCGAAATTCAACATTAGTTAATTTTAATGAAATATCATTTAGTTTTTTTAACTTTACAGTAGTTTTCTTTGTTTTTTTCGCCATATTTTCTCATCCTTAATGTTTTTACACAATGGTTTAATTATATACTTAATATTTAAAAAATATTAATTGAAATTTTATCTTTCTAATTTATCTTTAATTATATATAAAAATTATAAATACACAAATAATTAATTTGTTTTTTCTAAATTATCTGGGCTTTATCAATAGCCCTCATCACTATACGGATTTATCATCTAAGTCAATATTTTGAACATAAACATCCCGTGGTTTTGCACCATTTTGGGGACCAATAATCTCGTTTTCTTCTAACACATCAATTAAACGACTAGCTCGATTATAACCAATTGAAAATTTTCGTTGAATCAACGATGTTGAAGCCTTCTGATTTAAAATAACAAATTGTTTTACTTCTGGGTACAAACTGTCAATATTATCGCTTTCATTGTTGACGCCACTACCACTATTGATTTCAATGTTTAAAAACTTTTCATCATAATTATGTTCCTGTTGTTCACGGCAGAAATTAACTAACCGTTTAATTTCATCATCAGAAATAAATGCTCCTTGTGCCCGAGTTGGAATATTTTGTCCCGCTAATATATATAACATATCACCATAACCAATTAGTTTTTCAGCGCCTCCTTGATCTAAAATTATCCGTGAATCAATCGCTGAAGTAACCGAAAATGAAATTCTCGAAGGAATATTTGTTTTAATTACCCCGGTAATAACATCTGTTGATGGTCGTTGCGTTGCAATCACCATGTGAATTCCAGCCGCACGCGCTAATTGGGTGATTCGCATAATTGAGTCTTCAATTTCTTTCCCTACTGTCATCATTAAATCAGCCAGCTCATCAATCACTATCACAACATATGGTAATCGATCTTTCTCTGAAACTTTTTTATTAAATGTTTCGATATTTCGAACACCGCGTTCAGATAGCATACTATAACGGCGTTCCATTTCCTCAATGATTTTTTTTAAAGCTGAATTTGCTAACGTGGTATCAGTAATAACAGAAGCCAATAAATGCGGTAAATTATTATAAACTGTTAACTCAACTTGTTTTGGGTCAATTAATAATAATTTTACCTCTGATGGTTTTGTTCGTAAGATTAATGACGATAAAATGGTATTAATGCAAACTGACTTTCCACTTCCGGTTGAACCAGCAACTAATAAGTGAGGCATTTTATCTAATTCAACAAAAATAATTTCACCATTGATACTGCGACCAATTCCAACTAATAATTTACGGTCTTGTTTTTCTAATGGTAAGCGTTCCATAATTTCGCGTAAAGTTACCTTATTACTAATTACATTAGCTATTTCAATTCCAACGGCTGATTTCCCTTGAATTGGCGCTTCAATCCGCATATTTTTCGTGGCTAAAGCATATTTTAGATCACTCTCTAAATTCATAATTTTATTAACTTTTACCCCTGGTTGCATTTGTACTTCAAACTTGGCAATTGTTGGACCAATATTAATTTTCCGCACACTAGCGGCAATATTAAATTGTTGAAAAACTTGATTAATTTTCTCGGATTTATTTTGTGCAGCAAGTTTATTTTGTTCATTATTTCGTTGATTATCTTCCTTCGGATTTAATAAACATAAATTAGGTAATTTATAATGATGATCATTAAAAGAACTACGACGTGGCTCCGACTGACTAAATTTTTTATTAACTTCAATTGATTTTAGCTTCGTAACACGGTGTGGTGATTGACAACACGGTATTTCAAAATGTTGTTGATGATGATGATGATGCATTACTGGTGGTTCATAACTATGGTAATACTCCTCTTGATGTGGTTCTAAGTCATATTCATATTCTCGATTACTACTCTGGCGATGATAAATTCCTGCATTAGGATCAATTGGCCCATATTTTTCTAATGGTGATGAATCGTATTCTTTGATGAGAAAATGTTCATCATAAAATGATGTTTGTTTTAAAGGGCCTGGATTATCATTACGGTTAATTTTTCCAAAAGGTGTAATATCAGTTGCCGAATTTAATTTATCACGGGCAGCATCAATATTAACATTTTTATCATAAGATGAACCATAAACTGGTAAATTATCAATATTTTTATTAAGATAAGCATTATTATTGTTCCGACGATTACGCGGTTGAATGTACTGGTCTGGTGTTAATTGAATTTTTGTGCAATGCGGTGGATGCGGCGCTTGTGGAGGAAAAAGGGGATAATCATTAAAAGGTTTTTTGTGTTTTATTGGTTCTGGACCAAAGGGATTTTGATTATCAAAATTAACATAATTTTGTTTTATTTTTTTCTTTCCAACAAAATCATCCGCGATTAAATCATCAATTAAATGTTGATCATGTAACGCGGTGTATGATGGCATTTGAATTGTAATATCAGAGGATTCCGTTGTGTGCATTACTTGCCGTGCGGAAAACAATTCTTCATCTGGAATATTATAATCTTGGTATATATTTTGTTTTTTACGACGATTCACTGGCAAACGTAATACACGAACCCTTTGTTGTTGTCGCTCATTTTTTATTAAAAACATTCCAACCGTTGTTCCTGTTATTATTCAATTTCCTCATAATATAAAAACTGATAAACACAAAATTAACGATCCAAAAATAGTTGTATAACTAGCAATTCCGGCTAAAAAGTTTCCAATCATTCCGCCACCAGCGTATAAAATAATTCAAGAGCCATTAAACCCAACAAAAGTAATATGATGGGTTGGATTATAATTAAAAATGGAAGCATCTTGCCAACGTTCAAGATAGTTATTCATAACATTTAAAAAAACACCGCGATGAAAATATGCCATTTGGCCAATAGCGTATTGATAAATCAGCAACACACCGCTAACTAATCAACACGATAAAATAATAAAAGTTATTGCCATACAAATAACACGGTTTTTTAAGCGAATACGAACGCCAATAAAAATCGTAATTCCTAATATTAAGCATACTAAATACACTAAATACTTAAATCAACCAAAAGCAAAAGTAAATAAAACATCGTCAATAAATTGTCCAATTAAAGTAATGCGTCCTACCGCAATAATAGTAAAAAATATCACTAATAATGCCCCAATTACTCACCCGATGGAATCATTACGATGCTGCTTTTTTTTGACTTTTAAGATTGCAGTTTTCTCATTATGATCATTTATTAAATGATCATTATAAGACTTCTTTCCCACAGTGTAGCCCTCCTAAAATTCTAAATACTTATAAATTATTTTAAATATGACCATATATTTAAAAGTTTCAAATATTTATCTACTGTGAATATATCATAAAATTAAATTTCATTCACAATTGCCAAAATAATTGGTGTTTTCCCAGTTTCTGTTTTAACAAATGAACTAATTGTTGATCTAATTTCATTTTTAACTTCATTAACATCATACATTTCCATAGTGGCAACTTTTTTATAATAATGTTTTTCAATAATATCAATGATAACTTTTTGCATTTTACGAAAAATATCATTATTTTCTTGAATATAGATTACTCCTCGCATTTGTGTATCAATCAAGGAAACTAATTCTTTTGTTTTACTATCAATTGAAACACCAATAATAACAACACCATTTGTTGCTAATTGTTTACGTTCATTTAAAACAACGGCACCAATATCACCAACACCAATTCCATCAACATATAAATCAGCTATTTTAACCTTATTATATGTTTTTTTATATTCACCATCAATAAATTCAAGTACTTCTCCATTATCAACAATAAAAATATGTTCTGGATTAATCCCAGCTTCAATTGCAGACATTTTTGCTTGCACAAAGTCTTTATATAGTCCTTTTACTGGAACAAAATATTTTGGTTTAATAATTGAACTCATTAATTTAACATCTTCATAACTTGCTGTCATTGTTCAAACTTTTTTATCTGATAAAGCAATGGTTTTAGCAACAGTTCGTGCTAATTCATCTAAAACATTAGCGTGGTTTAATTCACTGCCTGGATTTGGTGGTGTTGCTAAAATAATTGTGTCACTTTCTTTAATATCTAAAATATCATCATTTCCTGACGCAATTTTAATTAAACGACTATATAATCGTTCACTACTTCCAGTTACAATAATTAATGATTTCTTTTCTTTAACGGCCTCTTGTAATCCTTTTAAATTAATCCCATTAAAGTTTAGTTTTTTACTATCCGATAATACTTTCAATGATTCTAATAATGTTTGACCATAAATTCCAACGGAAATATTATTTTCCCGTACTAAATCAAATAACTCACTAATTTTGTGCAAATCTTGATCAAAACAAGCTAAAATAATCCGTCCTTCTGTTTCTTTCACGGCACGTTCAATATAGTTTTTAATTTTATGGTTTGGAGCTGTATAATCCCGGCGTGAAACTGATGAAGCCTCTGATAAAAATAATAATACTTTATTTTTGGCAATAATTTGGTTTAAATGTTGCAAATCAGTTGCAAAGTTAGAATCAGCTTTTGCATCAAAAATATAATCACCTGTATAAATAATTGTCCCATCTGGCGTGTATAAAGTAAAACCAAAACTATTTGGCATATTTGTTGTTGTTGAAAAAACTTCAACTTTACATGACCCAAAATCAAGGATATCCTTTGCATTAATAAGATGAAAACATTCTTCTTTTCCTCGTACTTTAAAGCGTTGCAAATGAAATTTTAAAATATTACACGTTAAATTACTTCCATAAACTGGCAATGCTAATTCTTTTAAAATATAAGTAATTGCTTCAGAACATTCATCTGAAGGTTTTGTAATAAAAAACCCTTTAATGCGGGCGCGGTTCTCCTTTAAATAATCAAAATTTGGAATTACTACATCAATTCCTAAAATTCCTCGTTCCGGGTTTTTTGTTCCTGCATCAAAAATAAAAATATCTTGTTCTACTTCAATACAATATAAATTTTTACCTCGCTCGTCTAACCCCCCAAGAGCGAAAAAATTAATTTTTGCCATAATTAAAATCATCTACTTTCTATTTTTTTATTAATTAATACTTATTTACATTTTATTTTTTAAATGCATTTATATATTTTTCCCTTAATAAATCTAATATATCTAAAAAATGTAATCTTGATCATTATACATTACTATTTAAAAAATATCTAAATAATCAGGAAAAATAACACATTTTTTAAGTTAAAATAATAATATTTAAAAGGATGTGAAAAAAGATTGAAAGCAATTTTTCCTGGTAGTTTTGACCCAATCCACGAAGGTCATCTTAACATTATTAAAAAAGCAGGGACTTTATTTTCTAAGTTATATGTTGTTATTACTAATAACTTAGAAAAGAAACAACAAACAGATATTAATATTCGTGCTAAGCAAGTTGATCTTGCTTGCCAAAATCTTAACTTAAATGTGGAAATTTTAATTAATGATCAAATGTTAACTAGTGATTTTGCCAAACAATTAGGCGCTAAATATATTATTCGGGGGTTACGGAATAATAATTATTTAAAATATGAAATGGAACTAGCTTTTGCAAATAAACAATTAAATCAAAATCTTGAGACAATTTTTTTTATTGCTGACCACGGCCTAAATGAAATTTCCTCAACCCTTTTAAATCAAATTAAGCTGTTAAAAAAATAAAAGAAATCCTTAATTTTACAATTCAGGTAATATGTTTACCTTTTCTCGTTATAATTTTAATAAAAAAATTTATTAAGAAAAGGTAAACATAAACCACATAATAAAACAGAAAACCACAGAAAAGTTAATAATTGTCGAACAATTATTGAACGTAATATTGAATTTCCAAATATCAAAGCAATAAATGTCTTTGGTCATCTAGAAGGAAATATTATAGTTGGTGAAAACCATTAAACAACAATTATAACCTTAGCTGATATATTATCTAAAAAATCAATATAGCTAGTAACTAAATAATAGCAAAAGCAAAGATGTCATAGAAAGTATAATAAAATTTATTTTAAACAAACCACCTGGCACAATAAAAACAATTACATTTGATCGTGGTAAAGAATTTAGCAAGTAAAAAAACTTAAAAATATTTGTAAAATAAAAGTTTATTTTACTGATAATGGTTGTCTTGGCAAAAAGAATTAAACGAAAATAATAATGAAATTTTGAGACAAAGTTTACCGAAAGGAATAGATTTATCAATATTTTATCAAGATGATTTAAATAAAATAGCATTGAAAATAAATTCAATGCCAATAAAATCATTAAATTATAAAAATTAATTGGATTTAATACAAAATATTTAATAAAGTGTCCCAAATATATTTACAATTAAGGTAATTTTAAAGAAGATTTTAATTATCGGATTGACAATGATGCCGAACTATTGGTTGTTTTGTTAGAAAAACATTACTATAATGCGATGTTTGAAAAATCACGAATTTAGATATTACAAGATTTTCTATTATTTTAGTAACTGGAACAAAAGGGCGAAGTATTCAATACCGGAATTATAAATGAAAAAAATTTATTAGCAGGGGGAAAGATTTATTTTAGTAATAATTTAGATTTTTATAAAACTTTTAATAACAAAGAAATTTTAGTAAAAAAGAACAGCTATTAATATGAACGGATATTTTTATTTATATTTATATCAAGAATTATTTAATTGTATTAATAATTAATGAAAAAACTAATATTTGTGACAAAAAATTGGTATTGAATAAATTAGATATGATTAATGCAGATGAATGCTGTTTTAGTTATTTTATAGATTTAAGCTATTTAAATAATGTATAATTTAATTGGTGATAATAAACAGAAACTAAAGATAAAGTTATTATTGTAACCAGTATTATTTTTTCCATTGTAGTATTTATTTATTTAGGATTAACTATATTATTGGAAAATAAAAAATATAAAAACAAATAGAGCTCAAAATTTAATTAATAAACTTGATGAATATTTTAATGAATATTTTAATGAATATTTATGAATATTTTAAATTATTTGAATTTTTTAATTTTTTTAATTATGAATATAATTTAAAGGTACTTAATGATAATACAAATAAAGTAGAAGAATCAAGTTTTAGACATTAAGCTAAAGATTTACTATAACAATTTATATTTAAATATGGAGTTTAATTATGGATTTTATATTTTTAATTGTATGAATACAACAAAAATATAAAATATTAAGATGATTTTATGTCGTCAATGTTATTAAATGTTATCAAGAAATTAAAAATTATATTATTTTATTTAACTGTATAAAAAATTTATAACTTGGGCAGCAATAAATGTATATGAAAAAAGAAATATACAAATTAGATTTTTCATATTATAGATAATGCTAATAATTAATGTTTTATTTTTTGTTATAATGTTATTAACTTTAGGAATTAAAATCTTTAAACTCTTAAATGTCTGTGGTTTTCACATTTTTACAAAAAAAAAAAAAAGACTTGCACTATTAACTATTATCCAATAAAATAAATTAGCACGTATGTTTTATGGGAAAATCTTTTGTGGTCTATCTGTGATACACTGACAGGCGTTGTAAATGTTTACACAAAAAATATGAACAAAATTAGGAGGAAAAGTAATGGTTCAAACTAAAATGAGAATTAAATTAAAAGGTTTTGATCACCGTGTGGTTGATCAATCAATTAAAAAAATCATTAAAGCGGCTCAAGCCGCAGGAGTACAGGTAAAAGGACCAATTCCTTTACCAACCGAACGTAATATTATCACTATTTTACGAGCAACTCATAAATACAAAGATTCAAGAGAACAATTTGAAATGAGAACGCATAAAAGAATTATTTATATTATTAATCCTGATGGTCCAAAGGTAATTGATACCCTAAAAAGGGTTCAACTACCAAGTGGTGTGGAAATTGAAATGAAATAAATAACCATTCTTAAATTTAATTTATAAACAAGATATACATGACGTATTTTTAAGGAGGAAAGAAATGAAAGGAATCTTAGGACGCAAAATTGGTATGACACAAATTTTTGCTACTGATAGTAGATTAATACCAGTTACAGTAGTTGAAGTGCAACATAATGTTGTTTTACAAGTGTCAACAAAAGAAAAAAAAGGTTATCAAGCACTTCAATTAGCTGTCGAAGATAAAAGAGTTAACTTGGTTTCAAAACCAGACCAAGGGCAATTCAAAAAAACGAACACAACACCTAAGCGCTTCGTTAAAGAAATCAGAAACATGGATGGTTATTATTCTGGCGATATTATTAAAGTTGATATCTTTACTTCTGGAGAATTCGTTGATGTTACAGGAATTTCAAAAGGGAAAGGATTTACCGGTTCGATTAAAAGACATAACTATTCACAAGGACCAATGGGTCATGGGTCAGGTTACCACCGTGGTGTTGGATCAATGGGACCAATTGCACCAAATCGAATTTTAAAATCTAAAAAAATGCCCGGACATATGGGAACCGAAAAAGTAACAATTCAAAATTTAGAAATTATTGCAATTGATATTAAAAAAAACACTTTATTAATAAAGGGCTCAATTCCAGGTCCGAAAAAACAATTTGTAGTTATTAAAGAAACAATTAAAGGTTTAACACCTAATGCACCAACAGAACTAATTAAAAGAACTGTTGACAAAAAAAAATCAGAACACACAACAAAAGAAGAAAAACCAGTTGAAAGAGTTGTTGATTCAAGTGTTGAAATAACACCAACAGCAGTCACTGATGCGCCAGCATCAAAGATGGGGTAGTTTTGTAGAAAGGAATTTTAAATAAAATGAAATTACAAGTACTTGATGCGAAGGGAACTAGCGTTAAAGAAATTATTGTAAATGATGCCATTTGAGGTATTGCCCCACATCAACAATCAATGTTTGATGCTGTGATTGCGCAACAAGCCGCAATGCGTCAAGATACACACAAAACTAAGACAAGAACAGAAGTATCTGGTGGTGGAAGAAAACCTTGAAGACAAAAAGGAACCGGCCGTGCTCGCCAAGGTTCAATTAGAGCACCACAATGAAAAGGCGGAGGGATTGTTTTTGGCCCAACTCCGGAAAAAAATTACTTAAAACATGTTAATAAAAAAGTAAGAAAATTGGCAATTAAATCAGCATTATCATTGAAAGTTCAAGATAAAAATATTATGGTAATTGACCAATTTGGAATTTACAAACCTTCAACAAAAGCAATGGTTGAAGTCTTAAATAATTTAAAAATTAATAATGAAAAATTATTAATTATTACGACTGAAGGTGATGAAATTAACTTTAAATCATCACGTAATATTAAAAAAATAAATATAATTAAATCAACTGGAATTAATATTTATGATTTATTAAATTCAAACAAACTATTAGTAACAGAAGAAGCAATAAAAGCAATTGAGGAGGTTTATGCATAATGCATATTACAAATATTATTAAAAAACCAATTTTGTCAGAAAAAACATACCGTAATATGGTTAATGGTGTATATACTTTTGAAGTTGCGCGGACAGCAAACAAAGTTCAAATTAAAAAATCTTTTGAAAAAATATTTGAAGTAAAAATTGAAAAAGTTAATGTTATTAATTATGATCCAAAAGAAAAGAAAATGGGAAAATTTGTTGGAAAAACAACATATACAAAACGTGCAGTTATTAAATTAAAACCAGGAGAGAAATTAGATTTATTAGGAGAAGATAAATAATCCCAAGATTACTCTATCCGGGACTGTTTATTGGCGCAAAAGGAGGATAAAATAAAAATGCCAATTAAGGGTTTTAAACCAGTTACACCGAGTCGTCGTAACATGACGACATTAGATTATTCCGTGCTAACAACCGATCGCCCAGAAAAATCATTAATTGAAACTCGGAAAAGACATGCTGGTCGTAATAATCAAGGGGTTATTACGACAAGACATAAAGGTGGCGGCCATAAAGTTAAATATCGTATTATTGACTTTAAACGTAATAAGTATGATATTATTGGAAAAATTGCAACCATTGAATATGATCCAAACCGCAACGCCTTTATTAGTTTAGTTAATTATGTTGATGGTGAAAAAAGATATATTTTAGCACCAAAAACAATTAAAGTTGGAATGCAAATTATTAGCAGTGATAAAGCTGATATTAAAGTTGGAAACTGTATGAAATTGAAAAACATTCCAGAAGGGACAGTTCTACATAATTTAGAATTACGTCCAGGTAAAGGTGGCCAATTAGCGCGTTCAGCGGGGTCATCGGTGCAATTACTAGGAAAAGATGAAGATGGCAAATATGTAACAATTCGTTTAACATCTGGTGAAGTTCGTAAGGTCTTATCTGAGTGTCGTGCCACAATTGGTGAAGTTGGAAATGAAGATTATGCCTTGGTAAATTGAGGAAAAGCCGGTCGAAACCGTTGACGCGGAATTCGCCCAACTGTTCGGGGATCAGTTATGAACCCGAATGATCACCCACATGGAGGCGGAGAAGGTAAAGCTCCAGTTGGGCGAAAAGCACCAATGACTCCATGAGGAAAAAAGGCATTAGGAGTGAAAACTCGTAATAAGAAAAAAACCTCAACTAAACTAATTGTTAGAAGACGTACCCAATAATCTTGCTAAATCAGGGTAAAATCAGACAAACAATAGTTGAAAGTAAAAATAAAAATTAGAGAGATTATAATATAGGGGGTAAAAAAATGTCACGAAGTCTTAAAAAAGAGCCATTTGTTGATAAACATTTAAAGAAAAAAGTTGAAGTATTAAATTCTACGAATAAAAAAGAAGTTGTTAAAACCTGATCAAGAAGAAGTGTTATCTATCCTAATTTTATTGGTCACACTTTTGCTGTACACAACGGGAAAGAACATATTCCGGTTTATGTTACCGAAGATATGGTTGGTCATAAACTGGGAGAATTCTCACCAACAAGAAAATTTGGTGGGCATGGCGATGATAAGAAAAAGAAAAAATAATCAAATTCAGAAAGTTAGTATTATATAAATGGATGTAAAAGCAAACTTAAGAAGTATTCGAATATCGCCACGAAAAGTAAGATTAATAACCAATTTGATTCGGAATAAAAAAGTGGGAGACGCAATAGTTATTCTTAACAACATAAACAAAAAATCATCAGTACCAGTACAAAAATTAGTTAAATCAGCGGTAGCTAATGCCGTTAATAATAATGGTCTGGATGCTGATCGCTTATTTATTAAAGAAATATTCGTTAATGAAGGACCAACATTAAAGCGTTTCCGTCCGCGCGCACATGGACGAGCATATGAAATATTGAAGAGAACAAGTCACGTTACCGTTACTGTTAGCGATATGGACAACAATAAGAAAGGAAGATAACGAGAGATGGGTCAAAAAGTTAGTCCAACAGGATTGCGAGTTGGAGTTATTAAAACATGAGATTCAAGATGATATGCCGAAAAGCAAGAATATGTTAAATGATTGCATCAAGATATCAAGATTAGAAAAGCTTTGTTGAAAGAATTAAAAGGAGCAAGTATTTCTAAAATTGAAATTGAGCGCACAAAAAAAGAAATTGTTATCTTTATAAGGACTGCTCGTGTTGGTATTGTATTAGGACAAGAAGGGAAAAACATCGCTAAATTAGTAAAATTAGTATATGTTACAATTGGCGATCGTAAAATGGAAGTAAAAATTAATGTTGTTGAAATTAAAAACCCCGATACTGATGCACAATTAGTCGCAAATACAATTGCGGAACAAATTGTTAATCGTGCATCATTTAGAAGTGTGCAAAAACTAGCCATTAAAAAGGCAATGAAAGCTGGGGCACAAGGAATTAAAACTTCAGTATCAGGACGTTTAGGGGGGGTTGATATGGCACGAACAGAGGGATATACTGAAGGAACGGTGCCGTTGGCAACTTTACGTAGTGATATTGATTATGCATTATCAGAAGCTTTAACAACCTATGGTCAAATCGGAGTTAAAGTTTGAATGTGTAAAGGAGAAATCTTGAGTAAAGAATTATTATCCACTAGTGATGAAAAACCAAAGTTTGAAAGAAGAAATTTTAATTGTTCAAGTAATAATCTTTTTGATCAAGGACCAAAATTACATTCTGATGCTAAGGGATCAAAATAATGTTATTACCAAAAAGAACAAAGTATCGTCGTCCGCATCGCATTAAGTACGAAGGAAAAGCAAAAGGAAATACGAAAGTAGATTTTGGAAAATTTGGATTAAAATCACTAGAGGGAAATTGAGTTACCAACCGTCAACTTGAATCGGCACGGATTGCTATGACTCGTTATATGAAACGTTGAGGGAAAGTATGAATTAGAATTTTCCCCCATATGGCAAAAACAAAAAAACCACTAGAAGTACGAATGGGTTCAGGAAAAGGTTCACCCGAAGAATGAGTAGCGGTAGTTAAAGCGGGAACAGTAATGTTTGAAGTAGCAGGAGTTTCGGAAGAAACTGCGCGTGAAGCATTACGATTAGCAATGTATAAATTACCGGTGAAATGTAAGATTGTTAAAGAAGGAGAAGAATAAGGTGAATGATTTAAATAAAAAATCAGCTGAAGAGTTAAAAAAACTCGAAGAAGAATCGCGAGCTGAATTATTTGCGTTAAGATTTCAATCAGCAATGGGGAATTTAGAAAAACCTCATCGCATTGGAGAATTAAAGAAACAAATTGCTTGAATTTTAACAATCTTATATATTCGTAAAAATGCTGGTGAAAATACTGAAATTAATGTAAAAATTAATTTAAGTGAAACATATGCGAAAATCGAAAAAGAATCACAAGCTTTTGCGAAACAACGCAAAGAAAAAATTGAACAAATGATGGCTGAACAACAAGCTGATGACGAACAAATGCCAAATTTAATAGACCTACCATTAACAGACACAATTGATCTAACAGCGTCAGCAGCAGTCGATAAACAAAGTCCAACGACAGAGCAACCAACTTCTGTAGTGGACAAGAAACCAGGATTAGTTAAAATTACTTCTGATAAAAAAGATGTTGTGGAGAAAAAATCAGCAACAATAAAAGAAGCAGTGCCACCAATGCAAAAAAAAGTTCTAGAAGTTAAAAAAGTCGCTGATAAAGCACCTAAAGCTGATAAAGATGTTGCATTAAAAACTTTAATTAAAGAAAATGATGATGCTAAAAAATCAGCTGCTAAAAGTAAAAAAACATCAACAAACGATAAAGAAACTGTAACAGTTAAGTCAGTTACTTCTGCTAAAGCAGAAATTGAAGTACTCCATGGTGAAAAAAAAACAGGGTCAACAAATGATGTTAAAAAACCAACCGAACTTAATGTAAAAGAAAAATTAGCAGCAATCAAAAGTTCTGTTGTTGTAACAACGGGTGACACCACCAAAGGGCGTGGGTCAAATATTAAAATTGATTTAGATTTAAAAAGAAAAGATCCAAACGCCAAAGAATATACATATGGAGCAAATTGAAAAGAAAATCGTGATAAAATTTTAACCGCTGGTAAAACAACAAAAAAAGCCGTTGATAAAACAACTAAGAAAAGTATGGGAAAAAATAATGGAAAGAAATAGTCGCAAAGTCCTACAAGGACGTGTTATTTCAGACAAAACTGAAAAAACAATTAATGTTTTAGTTGAGACATACAAAAATCACCCGTTATATAAAAAACGTGTTAAGTATTCAAAAAAATATTTAGCCCACGATGAACAAAACCAAGCACATATCGGAGATAAAGTAAGCATTATGGAAACGCGCCCTTTATCAAAAACTAAACACTTTCGTTTAGTCGAAGTTGTCGAAAAAGCAATTGGTTAAGAAGAAGGGGATAATAAAAAATGATCCAACAAGAATCAAGATTAAAGGTTGCTGATAATTCTGGTGCAAAAGAAGTGTTAGTAATTAAAAATTTGGGTGGTTCATGACGAAAGTTTACTAATATCGGGGATATTGTTGTATGTACAATTAAAAAAGCAACTCCTGGCGGAATTGTCAAAAAAGGACAGGTTGTTAAAGCGATTATTGTTCGCACTAAACGTGGATTAAAACGAAAAGATGGAACACAAATTCAATTTTCAGAAAATGCCGTAGTATTAATTAAAGATGATAAAAATCCACGAGGAACACGAATTTTTGGGCCAATCGCTCGTGAAGTTAAGGATGCTGGTTTTACAAAAATTGCTTCTCTAGCACCAGAAGTATTATAGGAGTCTACGAGATGAATAAATTTAAATTTAAAAAAGGTGACTTAGTAAAAATTGTAGCTGGAAAACATAAAGGGACAGAAGGCCCAATCATTAGTGTTTTACACAAAAAAAGTCGTGTGATAATTGAAGGAATTACAAATGTTAAACATGTAAAACCTTCTCAAAATAATACTGAAGGGGGAATTCGACAAGTTCCGGCCTCAGTTCATATTTCAAATGTTGCATTAATTGATCCAAAAAACAAAAAAGAAATTACGAAAATCAGTTATCAAATTGCTGATAACGGAAAAAAAAATCGAATTGCTCGGAAATCAAAAGCGCATTTATCGTAAAGAAAGGAATAATGTTTAAATAATGACTGTTAATTTAGAAAAAAAATATAAAAATACCATTGTTAAAGAATTATTCAAAGAGCAAGGTTTTCAATCAATTATGCAAGTTCCTGTTGTTCAAAAAATTGTTGTGAACATGGGAGTTGGTGATGCAACACAAAATAGTAAAGTAATCGAAGATATTACTAATGAATTAGCAGTAACAACTGGATTACATCCAATTGTTACAAAAGCAAAATGTTCAATTGCTTCTTTCAAATTACGTGAAGGAATGCAAATTGGTGCAAAAGTTACTTTACGTGGAAAAAAAATGTATCATTTTTTAGATAAATTAATTAACATTGCTTTGCCACGGGTAAGAGATTTCCGAGGACTTAATAATAATGCTTTTGATGGGTGTGGGAATTATACCTTAGGAATTAAAGAACAAATCATTTTCCCTGAAATTGACTATGATAAAGTTAAAAGAGTACGGGGAATGGATATTACAATTGTCACAAGTGCTATTAATGATGACGATGCTCGCGCATTATTAGGCAAAATGGGAATGCCATTTAAAAAATAGAGGGAAAAAGAAGATATGGCCAAAAAATCATTAAAAGTTAAACAACAATGCCATCCAAAATTCAAAGTAAGAGGTTATACTCGTTGTGGAAAATGTGGACGTCCTCATGCTGTGATACGTAAATTCGATTTATGTCGTGTGTGCTTTAAAGAATTAGCATATAATGGACAAATTCCTGGTGTTAGAAAAGCTTCATGATAGAAAGAGAGACTAATTAATTATGATGATTGATAAAATTGCTGATATGTTAACAAGAATTCGCAATGCCAATCAACGTTTACACAAAAGTGTAAAAATGCCGTCAAGTAAAATGAAAGTAAGAATTGCTGAGATTTTGAAAGAAGAAGGCTATGTCGAAGACTTTAAAGTATCAGGGTATATTAAAAAAGACTTAACGTTAAATTTGAAATATAAAGGAAAAACAAAAGTTATTTCAGGATTAAAACGAATATCAAAACCAGGATTAAGAGTTTATGCGACTTTTGAAAAAGTACCTCAAGTTTTAAGTGGTATGGGAATTGCAATTATTTCAACTAACCAAGGAATTATGACAGACAAAGCAGCAAAAAAAGCTCACCTAGGTGGGGAAATTATTGCTTATGTTTGATAGAATATTTAAAGGAGAGCAAGAAAATGTCTCGAATTGGTAATAGAAAGTTAAAAATTTCAAGTGGTGTAGAAGTAACAATTAAACAAAATAATGTTATTGTCAAAGGCAAAAAAGGACAATTAGAGCAAGCGATTCCAAGTGTTATTACAGTTAAAACAGAAGAAGGCTTTGTGACAACAACCAGAGTAAACGATGTTAAACATAGTAAGCAATTACATGGTACAATCAATTCTTTAATTCAAGGAATGTTAGAGGGTGTCAGCAAAGGTTTTAAAAAAGAATTAGAAATTAACGGAGTTGGATATCGGGCAGCATTGGCTGGCGATAAACTAACGTTAAGTTTGGGATATTCACATCCAATTGAATATAAAATTCCAGTCGGAATTACCATTACTCTTCCAAAACCAACACAAATTGTTGTTGAAGGAATTTCAAAACAATTAGTTGGGGAAGTAGCAGCAAAAATCAGAAATTATCGTAAACCAGAGCCTTATAAAGGTAAGGGAGTTAAATACAAAAACGAACACATTATCTGTAAAGAAGGAAAATCTGCTGGTAAATAGCAGAAGAAAGGAATCACAACAATGGCAAATTTACAAAGTCAAAGTCGTAGTGCGAAACGAAAAAGAAGACATTTTCGTGTTCGTTCCAAAATTAATGGTACAACCGCAATTCCTCGTTTAAATGTGTTTAAATCGAACGGGCATTTCTACGCCCAATTAATTGATGATGTGAAGCAAAAAACAATTGTTGCGGCCTCAACATTAAAAATGGTTGGTTTAAAATCAACAGGCAATATCGCTGCGGCGGAAAAAGTTGGAGCAGAAATTGCGAAAAAAGCACTTGAAAAAAAAGTTACAACCGTAGTATTTGATCGTGGTGGATATTTATACCATGGAAAAGTAAAAGCATTTGCAGAATCTGCCCGTGAAACAGGATTGAAATTTTAAAAGGAGAGCAATAAGGAAATATGGCAGAAAATAGAACAGATTTAAAACCAAAGTCAGGAAGTCCGGCCGATAAACCACTGGTAAAGGGAGGTTTTTCATTAAATAATCCTCGCCAATGAAAACAACGCTTTGAACGTAATAATAATCGTAATCGTCGTGGCGATAATAATATGTTTGAAGAGAAAGTTGTTACAATTCGTCGTGTTACTAAAGTAACAAAAGGAGGACGTCACTTTCGTTTTGCGGCAGTTGTGGTAATTGGTGATAAAAAAGGCCGTGTTGGTTTTGGCACTGGGAAAGCAAACGAAGTTCCTGATGCAATTAAAAAGGCAATTAAAGAGGCAAAGAAACAGCTAATTAAAGTGCCTCTAGTTGGAACAACTGTTCCCCATGAAATTATTGGTAATTTTGGTGCTGGAAAAGTGCTAATTAAACCAGCGCGTAAAGGGACAGGAGTTATTGCTGGTGGTCCAGCGCGGGCTGTAATTGAATTAGCGGGATTAGCAGATGTTTATACAAAATCTTTAGGATCAAATACCCCAATTAATATGATTCGTGCAACGTTAGATGGTTTACGTAATTTACGAACAATTGACCAAATTGCAAAATTACGTGGTAAGTCACTAGAAGAATTACAAGGATAAGAGGACAAAACAATGAAATTAAACGAGTTAAAGTATACCGATGGAGCGCGTCATAGTAAAAAACGTTTAGGACGCGGAACATCATCGGGGTTAGGAAAAACATCAGGAAAAGGACATAAAGGGCAAAATGCTCGTACCGGTGGCGGTGTTCGCCCTGGTTTTGAAGGGGGACAAACCCCCATCTTCCGTCGTTTACCAAAAGTTGGTTTTACTAACTTAACAACTAAAAAATATGTCTTATTAAATTTAAGTGATTTAGAAAAATTAGGTTTAAATGATATCAATCACCAAACATTAGTTACCAAAAAAGTGCTAAAAAATGAAAAACAATTAATTAAAATCTTAGGTAATGGTACTATATTTAATAGTGTTAATATTAAAGTTAACAAAGTTTCACAAACTGCAAAAACAGCAATTGAAAAAGCTGGAGGAAAAGTGGAGGTAATATAGTGAAAACTAAAGCGAAAAAGAGAAAAGCATCTTACTATAATAGTGAGGTTAATATTGTTAAATCATCAAATTTCTTTGTTAAAAATAAAGATTTGATTAAACGAATTTGTTTTACTTTATTGATTTTAGTCTTAATTCGTTTTGGGAGTTATTTAACAGTGCCGGGGGTCAGAATTTCACCTGATTTTCAAGATTTATCAAACAATGATCAATTCTTTAGTTTGATTTCGATGTTAGGAGGAGGAACCCTTGGGAAGTTTTCAATTTTAGCTTTAGGAGTATCACCCTATATTACTGCTTCAATTATTGTGCAGTTATTGTCAACCGATGTAATTCCGCCCTTATCACGTTGAGCTAAAAGTGGTGAACGTGGGCGCAAAAAATTAGATCGTTTAACAAAATGATTAACAATCCCATTTGCAATTATGCAAGGGATTGCCACAATTTTTACAATGGCAAACCAAGGAATTATTTCACCAAAATGAGATTCATCGGACTTTGGAACAGGAAGCCCTATTTTTTATTACATTTTAATTCCAACAGCATTAATTGCTGGAACAATGTTAATGCTTTGATTAGCTGATCAAATGACAATTAGAGGAATTGGTAATGGTATTTCATTAATTATTTTTGCTGGAATAGTAGCACAATTACCGAATAATTTACAAACAACTTTTAAATTCTGAATTTCAGGACAAGAAGATATTAACTTATTATTTGATGGAATTTTAAAATTCTTAGTTTATGTGGTTATGTTCTTATTAGTTGTTTTGTTTGTAGTGATGTTAAATGAATCAGAACGTAAATTACCAATTCAGCAAACAGGAAGTGGTTTAGCGTCTGGGGATGAAGAGAGTCGCCCGTTCTTACCATTAAAAATTAATTCCTCTGGGGTTATTCCTGTAATTTTTGCTTCGGCGTTAATTTCAGCGCCAATTACAGTGGCGCAGATTATTGGAGTAAGTAATCCAAACAATGGTTTTGTCCGGTTTACAAATAATTATTTATCATTCGGGACATGACCAGGAATTATTATTTATGCTGTTTTAACAATTTTATTTACATTCTTGTATTCACAAGTTCAAATGAATCCAGAAAAAATTGCTGATAATTTCCAAAAATCCGGAACATTTATTCCAGGGGTTCGACCAGGGAAAGAAACCGAAAAATACATTAAGGGGACAATTAACCGTTTAAGTATTTTAGGATCAATCTTCTTAGCAGCAATTGCGATTTTACCATATGTTATTAGTAAATTAACGGCCTTGCCAAGTGCGTTAGCAATTGGAGGAACAGGTTTAATTATTATGGTGTCAGTAGCTCTAGAGACAATGAGTCAAGTTAAAGGAAGAATTACACAACAAGCATTTATTGATAAAAAATTGCAACAATTATCAGATGATACGAATAATTCATATTTATGATAGAAAGCCATAGGAAAATTGATGCGAACTTTTATTTTATTAGGAGCTCCCGGGAGTGGGAAAGGAACCCAATCAGACCATTTGGTTAAAGCATTTGGTTTTACCCATATTTCAACAGGAGATATTATTCGGGATAATATTGCGCAAAAAAACCCTCCGGGAATTTTGTGTCAGCAATATTTGGAACAAGGGAAATTAGTTCCCGATGACATTATTATTAAAATGGTTGAAAATCATTTACAAAAAGTAACTGGGGATTTAATTTGAGATGGTTTTCCTCGGACAATTGCCCAGGCGGAAAAATTAGACCAATTATTACACAATTTAAATAGTAAGGTTGATCATACTTTATATTTTAAAATTGATGAGACAAAATTAGTGGCGCGAATTATGGGCCGTTTAACTTGTTCGACTTGCGGACGAACATATCATAAAACGGCTGTGCCACCAAAAGTAGCTGGCGTTTGTGATGATGATAAAACACCATTAGTTCAACGCAAAGATGATAATAAAGAGAAAATTAAAATCCGATTAGCGGGCTATCATACTGATACAGTACCGTTAATTGAATACTATTTACATCAGCAAGTATTAACCATTATTGATGCCGATATGGAAGGATCTGCTGTTTGAGACCAGATTATGGCAGTATTAAAATAATGGAGATTGGAGGTAATAAATAAAATGGCCAAAACTGATTTAATTGAAGTACAAGGAGTAATTTTAGAAGTATTACCCAATACGAAGTTTAGGGTGCAATTAGAAAATGGCGCAACTATTTTAGCGCACGTTTCGGGTAAAATTCGGATGAATTACATTCGCATTTTACCCAGGGACACAGTAGTTGTTGAAATGTCACCTTATGATTTAGAACGTGGACGGATTGTTTTTAGACATAAATAAAAAAATATATTAATTAAGAAATAAAATAACAAAAAATTTTGGTAAAGGAGAATACACGATGAAAGTAAAATCATCAGTTAAAAAAATCTGCGACAAATGTCATGTAATTAGAAGAAAAGGGCGTGTACTGATAATTTGTCTACAACCAAAACACAAACAACGACAAGGTTAAGAAAAGGAGGAACACAGCATGGCACGTATTGGCGGAGTAGGCATTCCAAATGATAAGCGCGTGGTAATTGCGTTGACATATATTTATGGAGTTGGAAAACCACAATCACAACGAATTTTAAAAGAAGCAAAAATATCAGAAGATATTCGTGTTAAAGATTTATCAGAATATGAATTAACAACTATTAGGAATGAAATTGCCAAATTAAAAACCGAAGGAGACTTACGACGTGAAGTTGCTTTAAATATTAAACGATTAATGGAAATTGGTAGTTATCGCGGAATTCGTCATCGTAAAAGTTTGCCAGCACGCGGACAATCGTCAAAGCAAAATGCTCGAACAGTTAAGGGACCACGAAAAACAGTTGCTAATAAGAAAAAATAGTAGATAAGGATAAGAAATTATGGCTGTTAGAAAAAAAACGAATAAGAAAAAAGTTAAAAAGAATGTTCTAAAAGGGATTGCACATATTCATTCAACTTTTAACAACACCATTGTTACCTTATCTGATGAAGCAGGAAATGTTATTTCTTGATCATCAGCTGGAGCAATGGGATTTAAAGGGAGCAAGAAATCAACTCCTTATGCTGCCCAGATGGTTGCTGAAGCAGCCGGTAAAGCAAGTCAAGAACATGGTATGAGTATTGTTCAAGTTGAAGTAAAAGGACCAGGACCAGGCCGCGATGCTGCCGTGCGTAGTATTCAAGCAATTGGATTAGAAATCACTTCAATTAAAGATGTAACACCAATTCCTCATAATGGGGCGCGTCCTCCCAAAAAACCAAGAGGATAGGAGAAATATTAGGCGATGAAACAATTTATTAGACCAGAATTTAAATTACAGGTAGAAGATAAAGCAAATAATTACGGAAAATTTTTAGTTGAACCGTTAGAACGAGGATTTGGTGTGACATTAGGAAATGCGTTACGACGCACATTATTATCAGCAACACCAGGAGCCGCTGTTTTTGCTGTTCGAATTAAAGGTGCCTTGCATGAATTTACCGCTATTCCCGGTGTTGTTGAACATGTTACAAAAATAATTTTAAATGTTAAAAACTTAGTATTAAAAATTAATCAAAATATTATTCCTGATGGTGAATCAGTAATCTTAAAAGTTGTTTCGACAAAAGAAGGCGAAATTTACGCTAAAGATTTAGTTGTGTCAACAGGGGTAGAAGTTATTAACGGTGATTTATTATTAGCAACTATTGCTAAAGGTGGGGAGTTAGAATTAGAACTGCACGCTCGCAATTCCCGAGGTTATAAATCATTTACGGATAATAAAAAAGAGAAAAAATATGCGGACTTAATTGTAATTGATTCAAATTATTGTCCAATTCAACGTGTTATATATAATGTTGAACCAACTAAAGTTGGAAAAAACGCTGATTTAGAAAAATTAGAATTAGAAATTCAAACAGATAGTTCAATTACGCCTGTTAATGCCGTTGCAATAGCTGCAAAAGTTATTACTGAGCATTTAGAATTCTTTGTTAACTTAAACGAATCAATTAAAGTAACACAAATTATTTCATCTGAAGTAGATGATGAAGAAGATGAATTAGATCGTAGCATTGATGAGTTAGATTTTACGCAACGTTCACAAAATTGCTTAAAAAGAGCAAAAATTGATACCTTACGCGATTTAGTTTTTAAATCAGAAGATGAAATTCAAGATATTAGAAATTTAGGAAAAAAATCATTAACAGAAATTAAAGAAAAAGTGATCAAATTAGGTTTACAATTTCGACGTGATTAAGAGAGGTGAAAGACGATGTCATACCAACAAAAAAGAGGAAAAAATACGGCGTGAAGAAATGGTTTAATACGTAATTTAGCAACAGAGTTAATTATTAATGAACGATTAGAAGTAACAGAAACACGAGCTAAAAAGTTACGTCAACATGTTGATAAATTAGTAACCTTAGGGAAACGGCAAGATTTACATGCTCGTCGTCGTGCTGCTAGTTTTTTACGTGATATTGATGCGAATGAAAAAGAAACCGCTTTACAAAAATTATTTAATGGTATTGCCAAAAAATATAAAACACGGAATGGTGGCTATACCCGCATTTTAAAACTAGATAATCGCAAAGGAGATAATGCTCCAATGGTGATTATTGAATTAGTTTAACAAAAAACTAACGGTAACAACTGTTAGTTTTTATTTTTTTATTTGATAAAATAAAAATTGAAAGGAAGTTAACGATGATTACAATTAAAACTGATCAGGAAATAAGTTATATGCGTAAAGCATGTGCAACATTGAAACAAATTCATCAGGAATTAAGAGCAATGATTAAACCAGGGATGACAGGGGAAATGTTAACTCAACGCGCGGAAGAAATTATTTTAGAAAATGATTGTCAACCTAATTTTAAGGGGTTGTATGGTTTTCCGGCTGCGATTTGTGTATCTTTAAACGAAGTGTTAGTGCACGGCATCCCGAATAATAAGCCGTTTGTGGCAGGGGATATTGTTTCTGTTGATGCAGGTTGTTCGTATCAAGGGTATCATAGCGATGGTGCTTTTACCGTCATTGTTGGTAAACCGCATAGTGCTGAACATCAGAAGTTATTAACAGTAACTGAAAAAGCCTTGACAAAAGCGATTGAAATTTTAAAACCAGGGGTTCGGATCGGGGATATTGGAGCGACAATTCAAACATATGTTGAAGGAGTTTTTTTTTTCTTACCAACCGAATTTACCGGTCACGGTATTGGTCTAGCCTTACATGAAGAACCAATGATTCCCAATGTGGGAACAGTGGGAATGGGTATGCGTTTACAAGCTGGAATGACAATTTGTATTGAACCAATGGTCCAAATCGGGACAAAAGATATTAAAATGTTAGCTGATAATTGAACCCCAGTTTCAGCGATTGGATTATGTAGTGCGCATTTTGAACACACGATTTTAATTACCCCAACTGGTTCGGAAGTTCTAACTTAAGCGAATTTTAAAACCAAATAATTTATTAATTTTCAATTTATTAAGAAATTATTGTGTATGATAAAACAATAGCGTTTGATATCCAAAATAAAAGGAGACATTATGCGATTTAAACAATGAAATCATTGATGCTTTATCAATTGTTGTTAACTGTGATTTTGCTTACGGGCGCGGAAAAGCACTATGTGTTAAATTAAAATAAATTATTCCACACCAAAATTTTGAAGTTCCAATTAAAGCATCAATTAATCATAATGTGATTGTTTGGGAAAATATTAAAGCAATGCGAAAAAATATTTTAGCAAAATATTATATGGTTGGCAATTTTTTATAAACCTAAATTGTAAATATATTTGGACACGTTATTGAATGTTTTGTATTAAATCCAATGAATTTTTATAATTTAATAATTTTCTTGGTATTAAATTTATTTTCAATGCTATTTTATTTAAATAATCTTGAGAAAATATTAATAAATCTATTCATTTTGGTAAACTTCGTATCAAAATTCCATTATTATTTTTGTTTAATTCTCTTTGGCCAGAACAATTAGCATCAGCAAAATAAACTTTTATTTTATAAATATTTTCAAGTTTTTTCACCTAATAAATTCTTTATCACGATCAAATGTAATTATTTTTATTGTGCCAGATGGTTTTTTTAAAATAAATTTTATTATACTTTCTATGACATCTTTGCTTTTGCTATTATTTAGTTACTAGCTATATTGATTTTTTAGATCATATATTAGTTAAGGTTATAATTGTTGTTTTATGGTTTTTACCAACTATAGTATTTCTTTCCAGATGACCAGAGACATTCATGCTTTAATATTTGAAAATTCAATATTACATTCAATAATTGTTTGACAATTATTAACTTTTCTGTGGTTTTCTGTTTTATTATGTGGTTTATGTTTACCTTTTCTTAATAAATTTTTTAATTAAAATTATAACGAGAAAAGTTAAAAATATTATATATAAGGTATTTGAACAGATAAAATTTTTGTCAATATTTCTTATTATATTTGTAATAATATCTGGTGAAGTAGTGTTAATAATTAACTAAATAATTAATAATTTCGAGGTAAATTTTATTTAATGTTTTTTGTTTGCAACCGGTTTTTTTGTTTTTATTACTATTTTCATAAATTTCAATTGGGTTTTAACCAGCAGCTAACATTTTATAAATTATATGGACAGTTTTTTTACTTTGATTTATTTCAATAAGCTGTTTTTCTAATTTAATAATTAAAATTTTGATATTATTGAATTGAAATTAATTTTTTATTGTGATTTTTTGATACACCGTGTTATTTATCCTTTTTTAAATTTGGATTTTAACACAATATTTTTATTTGTTTAACTGTCCCATTTAATTTTAGAATTCAGGTATTAAAAAAGAATTAAAATGTTATAATGATTATAAGTGCCCAATTAAGAGAAGGGGGATTACTATGTTTTTATCATTTCTGATCATAGCACAAAATAATCAAACAAAATTAATGAAGACTTTAATTTCAATCAATGAACAAACCGGTAATGATTATGAAATTATTATTGTTGAAGATAGTGGTTTTCAACAAAGATCACCACTCTTAGAATTTATTAATGAATTTTTCTATAAATTAGGGAAACAAATCCAAGTAATTACAAATTTGCGCAGTCAAGGTTTTTCATATGGCATTAATACCGCCATTGCTGCTGCCAAAGGGGAATTTTTCATGATTGTTAACGAAGGACAAACAATTAATAAAACAGCGAGTACTATTTTAAAAAAAAAGGTTGCAACATATCAAGTGAAACATAAAAAAATTGATATGGTTGAATTTCGTATTAATTATTCTAATTCAAAAGAAACAAGTGAAATTTTTAATAAATGTGATGTTTTATTATCTCCCAAAACAAACAAGGAAGTGTTAGCGTATACTGATTGTACTATTTTTAACAAGATTTTTCGGCGTAAACTTATTTTACAAAAAAATGTAAATTTACTGGATTATCGCCGTACTGATGCTTACTTTATTTATAAAGCCTTGGTTTATACGAGTGGTTTTTTAGCAATTAAAAATGTTTTGGTTGATTATGATTTATGCGTTGTTACCTATAGTGTTTTTGATTTAATTAAACAATGAATTTATATTTTTAATTTATATCGTGATTTAAACTTATACCGGGAATATAAAGATGAATTAGAATATGCCTTTCTTCGCTTTTGTTTAGTAACATTTTTAGGGATTGTTAGTTTACAAAAAAATAAAAGATTGTCAATTAAAGCTATTAATAGTGCCGAGAATAAGTTAAAGCGTCGTTATAAGAGTTTTTTAAAAAATAAATATATTAAAGATATCAAAGAGCCCCATTTTAAAAAAATTGTTGCGGATATTAAAGGATATATTAAAAATTGAAAATTGGAAAACACAAAATAAATTATGAAAACATTATAAAATAACAAAAATTGTTCATAAGTTGATAAGAAAGGTTTATCTGTGACGATGATAAAAAATAATAAGAAGGAAGACTATCAAATTCATCAATTAGTCCGGCCAATGTTGGTTATTTTTGTTCGTTTTTTAGATATTATTTTAGCGAGTTTAATTCCCTTAACGTTAACTTTGACCATGAAATATTGAGATCAAAAACAAACAATTTGAGCGTCAATAGTAATTATTATTATTACCTTTTTGTTTTTTTTCTTATATTTTGTTATTATTCCTTATTTTTGAGATGGAAAGACAATTGGTAAGTTTTTTTGTCAAATTAAATTAGTTACGAACGCCGCGAAATTAAAATTAGGCGTTATTTTCACCCGTGAATTATTTATTATTTTTTTGCCATGATTTGTTGTTTTACTGACAAATTTAACTTTAAATCTAATTTTTAAAGTTAGTTTAAGCAATCTGTTTGGAACAAGTAATAAAAATTCAATCGCATTAATTATTATTCGTATCGTTACAACCATTTATTTTTTATGATATTTGGGATTAATCTTTGGTTTAGTCTTAAATCCTAATCATCAAATTTTATTTGATCAACATTTTCATTTATTTAATGTGAAGAGAAAACCTGTTGTGAAAAAACACCCCAAAGCCATCAAAGAATTAATTACAAGAAAAACTAAACATGTTCATTTATCAGATAATCAACCAGGGAATATTATGGATGAAATTTTAAAAGAAATTAATGAATTATAAGGTAAAATATAATTGTTTTAGAGATAGGGAAAGAGAAGAGAAATATTATGACAAATGAATTTATTGAAAGTTTAAATTCGAATCAACGCGAAGCTGTTTTAGCAATTAATGGCCCAGTGCGGATTATTGCGGGAGCTGGTAGTGGTAAAACTCTGGTTATTATTAATAAAATTGCATATTTAATCCGCTATTCTAATTTAGAACCAAGACGGATTTGCGCTGTTACATTCACTAACAAAGCAACGAATGAAATGAAAAAAAGAATTGTTGATTTAATTGGCGATAGTGGACAACGTTGTATGATCGCAACTTATCATGCCTTATGTGTGCGGATTTTACGGGAAGATATTATTCATTTAAATTATGATCGCCAGTTTAATATTATTGACATGGCAGATCAAGAAAGTATTTTACGTAATATTTATAAAACATTTAATGTTAAGTATGATGCCCAAGAAGCAAAAAAAGTTAAAAACTTTATTTCTAATTGAAAAAATAATTTTATTAGTCCGCTGAATGTCAAAGTTATAGCTGTTGGTGATGAAAAACGATGAGCGGATGTTTGTCAACTTTATGAAAACCGTTTGCGGGAAATAAATAGTGTTGACTTTAATGATTTAATTTTATTAACGCATAAATTATTTAAAAATAATTTAGAAGTGTTACAAAAATGACAAAAGCGATTTGATTATTTTTTAGTTGATGAGTTTCAAGATACCAATGAATTACAATTTGATATTATTAAATGATTAGTTGGAGATAACCATAATATTACTGTTGTTGGGGATCCAGATCAAACAATTTATTCATGACGTGGAGCAAAAATTGATTTAATTTTAAATTTTGACAAGTATTTTAGTTCTACTCAAACTATTGTGTTAGACCAAAATTATCGTTCAACACAAAATATTCTATCTTTATCTAACAAATTGATTGAACATAGCAAAAAGCGGATTAAAAAGAATTTGTTTACTGTTCAAGCAACCGGGCAATTACCAATTTTATATCACGGGATTAATAGTAGTGATGAAAGTGATTTTATTGCGCGGAAAATTAAGGATTTAATTAAAACGGAAGATCATCATTATAATGATTTCTTAATTTTATATAGGTCTAATTATTTATCACGGGATTTAGAAATTTCTCTGGCGGACTACGGGATTTCATATCTTATTTTTGGATCTTTTAAGTTTTATGAACGAAAAGAAATAAAAGATGCCCTTGCTTTTTTAAAAATAATTATTAATAATGATCCGTTAGCAATCGAACGGGTTTTATCATTGACACCCCAAATTGGCCCAAAAGCAATTGAACAAATTATGCAAATTTTAAAAGAGCAGCAAATAACGTTTACAACCTTATTAACTGAAAAATTTGCTTTGTTATCAGTAATATTACAACATAGTTTAATTAAATTACAAGCAGCGTTTTTAACTGCTCTTGTTAAATTACCAACAGTCAAAACAGTGGAAAGTCTTTTAACCTTGCTCTTAGATAAAACAGGTTATTTAAAACGCTTACGGGATAATTTTGAAGAAGAACGCGAAGAAAATATTTTAGAATTAATTGCTTCAGTTACTAAATTTGATAATCAAAATAATAATTTAAACGGTGTTGAATTATTAAGCGAATTTTTGCATCTGATTTCATTGCAAACAGATAGTGATAGTGATAATTTAACGGATAATACTGTTTCCTTAATGACAATTCATAACGCCAAAGGATTAGAGAAAAAAGTTGTTTTTATTGTTGGATTAAATGAAGGAATTTTTCCAACCACACAAGCCATCAAAGGGGGGTATGAACTGATAGAAGAAGAACGCCGAGCCTTATATGTTGCGATTACAAGAACAAAAGAATTGTTGTTTTTAAGTTATGCTGATGGATATTCATTTGTCACCGGAAATGAAAGGTTTGAATCGCGTTTTATTAAAGAATTAAATGATGATTTTTATGAAAAAGTCAATAGTGAAAGGTTATTAATGAAAGAAAAACCAAGCAATATTTTTCATAACAACCACAATGATAAACAGGCCCGAACAATTTTTAATCTTAACAAAAATGTTGAAATATCTTTTAAACCTAACCCGTGAAAAGTAGATGATATAGTTAGTCATGAATTATTTGGGATTGGGGTTATTGTTAAAATTATTACTCAAAATGTTCAAATTGTTTTTTCAAGTCCGTTTAATGTCAAAATTATTTCAGCGGACAGTCAAGCGATTAAAAAGTTATAATAAATAACAACAGGAAAATTAATGAAAATTAAAAAATATAAATAATTAGAAAATATAGCAGGATGTGGAGTTGGAAAAATTTCACGTTATTTTAGTGGAGACTCAATTAGCACTGAAATGTAGTAAATAATTAAGACCATCTTAAACCAAAATGATTTTCTCTTAAAAAATAATTATTGTCGGGCTAATGTAAATTTATTAATTTTTGATAAAATAACAACATAAAATTTTAATATTATTCAATTTTTAACAAGCCAATTTACTAGTAATAATATTATAATAAAAACTTATTTTGGTTAATGATGATAGAAGCACTATTGGCAACTAAACTACAAATGTTAGCCCAACAATCAACCGCAAAAATAATTATTTTTAATAGTTATGATGAAGATGTTAAAAATTTGTTTGATTAATATGAAGTACAAGATAATATTATGCTTTTTAGCTACCAAAACCAAAAGCTGCCGTACTTATATTTTAATTTTGAAAAAATAATATGTATTAGTTAGTAATGAAAGTGGCCTAACATAGTAAAGATATTTTATATTTATCATTAGGGAATGAATTAAAATAATTATATCGTGGTTATTTTAAATAAAGCAATGTTTTAAATTTAACTTCCAATTATTTTTTTGTCTTAGTGGTGAATAATTTTGAAACTTATCTAACAAAATTAACAAATCTGATTATTGATAATAATCTTAAAACTATCATTTGTGTAAATAAAGATAGTTATTTTATAATTAAAAATTCAAAAAATATGTCAGCGGAAATTATTGATGTTAATTTTAATACAATCAATATTAATAGTTATTTAAATTTATAACTAGCAATTAATGTTAATTTTAAGTGATTTATTAATTAATTAACGCTTTTTAATAGCAGACCCTTTATTTACCCTACAACACAATAAGAGATTATGGTTGAAATTATTATTTAAAAATGTAAAAAATTGTTAAGATATAATATATTTATTTTTATTTTTTTTGATATAATGAATGAGTATATTTTAAAGGAGGAAAAATAATGGCATCATTTAAAGCTGTTATTGCTGATCCAGTTGGAATGCATGCGCGTCCAACAGCATTAATTGTCGGAGAAGCAGGCAAACATCAGTCAGATATTACTATTTCATCAGGAGGAAAGACTGGTAATTTAAAATCAATTATGACTATTATTGCATTAGGAATTCATCAAGGAGCAGAAGTAGAAATCGTTGCAACTGGTGAAGATGAAGACGCGGCAATTGTTGGAATTGAAAAAGCAATGAAGGACAACAATGTTATTTAGGTTATTTTATTAAATATACAAAAATTGAAAAATAATAGATATATCTATTATTTTTCAATTTTTGTATATTTTTGATATTGTTGGTTTCTTGTTATTTTAGGCAAAAATTATTATATAATATTCAAGAGGTGTATGAAATGGTAATTATTGCAATTGAAACAAGTTGTGATGAAACTAGTGTTGCTATTTTTAAAAATGGAAAAATTTTAGCAAATATTATTTCATCGCAAATTAAAGAACACACGAAATATGGGGGTGTTGTCCCTGAGCTTGCTTCGCGATTGCATTTAAAAAATTTTTCATATGTCTTATCGGAAGCTTTGGAAAAAGCTAATATTAAGATAATAGAATTGCAATACATCGCATACACAGCAAAACCAGGTTTAATTGGAGCTTTACATATTGGGAAAATAATAGCTGAAACTTTAGCTAATTATTTAAATATTCCAATTTTACCTTTAAACCATTTATATGGTCACATCTATGCTAGCGCAATCGATAACGATTTCTTATTCCCTCTTTTAGCAGCTCTAGTTAGTGGTGGCCATACACAGTTAATATTAATGAAAAAACATTTGGATTTTGAAATTTTAGGGTCAACATTGGATGATGCAATTGGTGAATGTTATGATAAGGTTGCTCGGATGCTAGATTTAGGATACCCCGGCGGTCCGATTATTGATAAGTTAGCATCAGCAGGTGAGTTAGGACAATATCACTTTCCGCTGCCATTAAATGACAATAGTTATAATTTCTCTTTTAGTGGATTAAAATCAGCAGTCGCTAATTTAATTGTAAAAGAACAACTTAATACTAAAATTAAACTGTCTAATTTTTGTGCAACATTTCAAAAAACGTGTGTTGATATTATTATGCGGAAAACAAAATTAGCAATTAAAAACTTTCAACCCCAAAAGGTTACGTTAGTTGGTGGGGTTTCAGCCAATAGCGCATTACGAACAGCAATTTTAAATTTGGCAACTACAAATTTAAAGGTAATTATTCCAGAATTAGAATATTGTACGGATAATGCTGCGATGATTGCTCGTTTAGCAGCACAAGAAATACTGGAAAATAACATAAAAGAAGGAGATTAGATAAAAATTACATTATTTTTATAAAAATTAGAAACATTCGATTTAAATAATTTTACTAAAAAATTAATATAAGGTCGTATAAATAATTATAGGGTAATTTATAAAATTTAAGAAATTAGAACGCTTTAAGAATTTCACTTATATTTTTGTTTTAAATCAAACTATTTTATTGTCAATATTTATCTCTTATATTTTTCATTTTTAGTATTTTTACACACTAAAAAATATCTTTTATTTAATTTACATTTTTAAAAGTAATAAATTAAAAACTAAATACTTAAAATTTGAACTTTAATAACTTCAACTAAATTATTTTTATTAATTACAATATTTTTCATTTTTTTATTATTTTTCATATTAGTTTCACCATTAGTTTTAATCATTGAAGCAGTTAATAAATTATTAAAAGTTCTTTTATTATATATTTTGCTTCATCTATCTTTAACACATTTTACTTTATGTGAAATATCACCCTCTATATGACAACCAATATTATTATAAATAATTTAATCACGAATACCTTTTTCATTATTTTTAATATATTTAATTGTTTTTAATAAATAGCTTCGTTTGTTTCCGATAATATATCGGTAAGAGATAATTTAATAAATCTAATATTTCATCATATTTGCCATTATAAAAATATTGTTTTGCTACATTATATTTTATTTATTGCATTTTATTTCTCTTTCGATATGATAATAAATGTTCAAATTTTTTAATTAAATGATACTTATCTAATCCTATTTTTTCAAATTAATTATTTTTTTCATTAATTTTTTTAATTTGTTTTTCACCATCACTTAATATTAATATTTTAGTATCTTCATTAATATCATAAGTATCAATTAATTTAGAAATTTTATCAATAAAATTAATAATATTATTTTTGTCATTTTTATTAGCAGTTTTATTTATCATTTCAAAACATCCTTTTTTATTTTTAATTACTGGATTAGCAACCATTTTTATGACACTTTTTATATGGACTGTTGTTTTTCTAAATTCAACAGGTATTAAATAATTTAAACTACCATGAATTCGAATATTGTTATATCAATGCACAAAGTTAAATAATTTGTATTTTAATTGGGTTAAATTTATAAATTTTTGCCTCTTGATAAATTATGTTTTAAAACTTTTGTAAGTTGTTTCAGACATAACATTATCATAAGGACAGCCTTTATTGCTTAATGATCGTTTGATGTTAAAAGTATTTAAGGTATTATCAATGATTTTATTTTTAAATTAATTACCCCAGTTAGTATGAAATAACGTAATTTGTTTTAATGGTCTTGTAATTGAATAAAAGGTTTCTTTCACTAGTTGTATTGTTTTATTTGTTCGAGAACTATAGCCAATTATTTCACGATTAAACAAGTCAATTAATAAACAAAAGATAATGTAATTTAGCACCACCTTGAACATATGTTAAATCACTAACAACAACTTCATTGGGTTGTGTGTTATTATTAATTATTAAATTAACAGTTTAAAACGTTGCTCATTTCGACGTTATTAACCACCAACTTATAATTACAATATTTTAATTTGGTGCATTTAGATACTAACTGATTTTTAATCATAATTTGGTGAATTTTTCTTCGCGATAAGATAATATCTTTCTGATTTAAAAAGCTTTAATTTTACAAGATCCATAAATTTTACGATTAACATTAAATGCGCTGATAACTTTTTGTTCATAATTATTAACATCAACCATAGCCACATTTATTAATTTGATAGTAATATGTTGATTTTACTATCTTTAATTTTGATCTATTTGACCAATTTTTCGCATGGAACATTTTTCTTTATTATTGTTAATAATTTCTATTTTTTTATTAATTATCAGCACTGCTTGCTTTAAAAGGTTGTTTTTCATTTATAATTATATTAATTATTTTCGCAAGGCAATCTCACAAAGTTCATTTTCTTCAACAGTGTGATTATTTTTCGCTTTAAAAAATCCAGAATTATGAAATTTTTCAATTAACTGATATATAGTTGATTTTGACACCTTATATTATTTAAAAATTTCAAGAATTGTTTTGCCATTTTGATAAAGTAAAACAATTTGTTTTTTAAATTCATATATCGATGAATTTCTTCCCTATTTTTATATTCCTACTTTCTTCATAATTATATTTTATTTGAAAGTCCACATAAATATGATCCAACTTATTGGAACCTATTTAATATTTATATTGTTTGTTTATGATAGAGATTGAAATAAATATATTATTAATACTTTTTACTTACTTTTACTTTAATTTATTTATTAACAAATATATTAATTTTGTTATTAACTAATTATTTATGAGAGAGAGTGAGAGAAATATTAATATTTTCTTTTTTATTTTTTTATATCTCTGTATTTTAAATAAATATATTAAATATATAGTAAAAATAAATTTTTGAACATTAAAAATATGCAAAATAATAAAAAAAATGGCACACTTAAAAATACTATTAAGTTTTCAAAGAACAGTTAGTTATTAAACAAAATATTAAATTAACTAAAATAATATAAAAAACTAGTGTGCCATTAAGTTTTTAAAATTGTTTTGAAATAGCGGAAGGATAATACCTTAATTTAATAAATATATTATTAAAATTAACTAAAACAAGGAAGTGAAAATGCTTAGATCTAATTAAAAATATATTGTCTTTTCACTATTTCAAATATTTTTTGTTAAAAACAAAAAATATTACTTTTATGTAAGTGGTGTTGCTTTTTCATTAATTAATTTCTAACTTTTATATTTTTTCCCTAATTTTATTTATACGACCAATTATAAATTATTAAATATATTAAAAAATATGAAAGAAGTAATAATAATTAACATTTAATTTTTAACATAAAAAGTCAATAATGATTATAGTGCAATTTATGGTTTGTTGCAAAAAATGCAAATTAATTGTTATTATAATTTTAGTTTTGATTGCTGTGGATATTGAAATTAAATCATTAGATTTTGAAAATATGGAAAGTATAATGAAAAAACTTATTTTGATATTATTAATCAAAAAGATACGGTGATTGATAACGAAATAATTAATCAAACAATTAAAATTCGATTAAAAAGGTGTGTTCGCATTTTTGTCATTGGGATGGGTTCAATAAATGCTTTATCGCAAACATTAGCGTTATAATTATATCGTTTTTGTTTTAATAATTTTAATCTAAATGAAAATGAAAATAATTTAATTATCGCTTATTCATTATTTGGCGATAATAAAGCGGTTAATAAAACATTGATAATTGTTAAAGAAAAGAGGTAACTATTGCAGTTATTTATTAAAAAGATATGTCAAAATCCGTTCAATTAGAAAATTGGTCACATATTATTTAAACCCAAATCCAACGGACGAATGATCATGAAAAGTATCTTAATAAGTTATTATCTTGAATGTATTTTACCAATGATTTAATTAATAAAATTTGGTCATCATTTATCTTTTGATAAAGATTTTGTAATGGTTCAACAATACAATCGCTGAGATTATTAATAAATGGATAATATTTCAATTTTATCAAAATTATTAATAGTTCAAGGAACTTATAAAAAAATAAATTAAAATTGCTAATTATATTCAGGAAAATGTTTGGATAATTATAAATCTTAAATTTTAAGATTTGTCAAAAGTAACGGGCGTTGGTTATTTACCAATTTATTATTTAATTAAGAAGTTGGACTTCAGTGGTTATTTTAATTTTATTATTGCTATTGTTTCAGAGCAAGATCGTTTAGAAATCAACAATTTGTGTTTAGATGCAACCGAAAATGTATTTTTATATAATCAAGATATGTTACAACGTAATCATCAAAAATTTGATGATGTTAAATTTTTTAAAAACAGTGCAATTTTTAAAAACAGCAAAAGGAATTTATCTGGTTGGTCTTGATAATTCATCTTTAGCAATTAAATAATTAGCTAACAGGTTATTTAATTTTGGCTTTCCTTGTAGTTTGTTAGTTGAAGATTAAAATAACATTGTTACTCGTACTAATTTAATGGGTACAGATTATTTATTAATTTGTATAATTTTAGAAGGTAAAACAATTGCAATGATTTGGTTGCGAAGGAAGCAAAAAGTAATGAGGAAAAATGTTGATGTTACAAACGAATTATAACTATGATTTATCGAAGTATACAGATATTACCTATAATGTTGTCTTGGTAACCATATATATAAAAAAAAAAAAAAACAATATTTTTATTTTGGATATCTTATTTTTCATATATTGAAATGATACTTTAATTAAAGTACTTTTATCAATTGATAAAGACCATAATTATTTAGAAAATAAGGTTAAAATTAATAAAATTTTAAAAAAATATTGTTAAAATTGAAATAACTAATGTTCCTTTTGTTTTTTATAGTACAATATATCTTAAATAAGATAGAAAATATTAAGAGGGAATTAAAATGACACCACATATTAATGCCAAAAAAAAAGATATTGCACCAACAGTTTTAATGCCAGGTGACCCGCTACGAGCAAAATTTATTGCGGAAACATTTTTAGAAAATGTAAAATTAGTAAATAAAATTCGTAATATGTATATGTATACAGGAACTTATAAGAATAAGACAATTACCATTGCTGGTAGTGGGATGGGGTGTCCTAGTATTGGAATTTATTCATATGAGTTATTTAAATTTTATAATGTTGATAATATTATTCGAATTGGTTCAGCTGGGAGTTATGATGTAACATTAAATATTTATGGTATTGTCAATGTGACAGGCGCTTATGGTGAAAATAATTATGCTAAAATTGTAGCTGGTATTGATGATAAAGTGTTAAATTCTTCATTGTATCTTTTTGAAACAATTGAAACAGCAGCAAAAGAACAACAAATTAAAACTTTACAAGGGATTGTTCATTCATCAGATGTTTTTTATCGGAAAGACGAGGATGATTGAAAAAAAATTAAAGATAAATATAATGCTATTTGTGTTGAAATGGAATCGTTTGCTTTATTTGCTAATGCTTTATTTTTAAAGAAACAGGCAGCAACATTATTAACAATTTCTGATTCATTTATTACTGGTAATGCTATAACTGCTGTGGAACGACAAAATAATTTTTTCCAAATGGTTGAGTTAGCATTAGAAAGTGCTTTTAAATTATAAAAGCAAAAGGAGAAAAAATATGACAACAGTTTTACAGTTATATCAAAATCAAGCTAAAGATCAAGATGAAGTTACAATTTTGGGATGAGTTCGCGCTAACCGTAGTAGTGGTAAACTGGGTTTTTTAGTTGTGAACGATGGAACTGTTTTTGACAATGTGCAAATTGTTTATAAAGCGAAACAACTTCTTAATTTTTTAGAAATTAGTAGTTTACGAGTTTCATCCTCCATTAAAGTGGTTGGTAAGTTTTGTTTAACACCATCAGCGAAACAAATCTTTGAGATTAAAGCAACAATGATTGAAATTCTTGATCAAGCAAGTGAAGATTACCCATTGCAAAAAAAAGAACATTCATATGAATATTTGCGCGGAATTGCCCATTTACGCGCAAAGACTAATACTTTTAATGTTATTTTTCGAATTCGTAGCAGTAGTGCTTTTGCCATTCATCAGTTTTTTAATAAAAATAATTTTATTAATGTTCATACACCAATTATTACAGGGGATGATGCTGAAGGAGCTGGTGAATCATTTGTTGTGACAACAAGAACGGATAATAATTATGCCGAAGATTTTTTTGGTAAAAAAGCTAGTTTAACTGTTTCTGGGCAATTGCATGCCGAGGGGTTTGCTCAAGCATTTCGCCAAGTTTATACTTTTGGGCCAACTTTTCGTGCGGAAAATTCGAATACAATAAGACATGCTGCCGAGTTTTGAATGATTGAACCAGAGGTTGCTTTTATTGACCTTGCGGAAAATATGACCTTAATTGAAACAATGATTAAATATATTATTAATTATTTATTTGCTAATAATTGGCGTGAGTTAGAATTTTTAAATAATAATGTTGATGATAAATTATTGGTAAGATTACAAAATGTCATCGATGAGAAATTTGTGCGGTTATCATATACAAAAGCAATTGAAATTTTACAAAAAGCGGTTGCAAAAAGACAACAATTTGAGAATCCTAATATTTTTTGAGGAATGGACTTACAAACTGAACACGAAAGATATTTATGTGAACAAGAAATCAAGAAACCAACCTTTCTATTTGATTACCCAAAAGAAATTAAAGCATTTTATATGAAGGCCCAAGATGATAATAAAACAGTAGCTGCTTGTGATTTATTAGTACCAGGAATTGGTGAATTAGTTGGAGGTAGTGTTCGGGAAAATGATTATAACAAAATTGTTAACCGTTGTCATGAACTAAAAATTCCTGTGGCAGACTTACAATGATATCTTGATTTACGAAAATATGGGTATTATAAAAGTGCTGGTTTTGGCCTAGGATTTGAACGCTTTGTAATGTATATTACCGGGTCAACTAATATTCGGGATGTGATTCCTTTCCCTCGCACACCACACAACTTACTATTTTAATTTGATGCATATAAAAATTTTATTGAATTGTAAATTGTAAATTAAAATACCAAACTTTATTTAATTTAATTGTAATTTATAACACAAAAAACAAGTATTTAATATAATTTTATTTTTAAAATTATTGTATTTTTATCTTAAATTTATTAATTTTGGCACACTAAAAATAGTTTAATAAATTATTTGATTAATTCAATAAAAAATTATTAAATATGTGATGATAAATTTAAAAATAATTGTTGTTAATTTAATCACTGTAAACAAAACCTTGATTTATTATTAATAATATTAATAACTCAATCTATTTTTTGTTTCGTAATATTATTAAAATCCTTGTTCCTTTAGGAAATCAATGTTTAATATTTATATTAATTCTTTAAACTAATGTTTTTTGTGATGCTGAAATACGAACACAAAAACCACTAGTACAGGTAATTTTTTCTATTTCTTTTCAGTTACTAAATTATTTCCGCGGTTTGTTATTATTCATTTCATTTTTCCAATTAAATTATTGTTTATAACAATATCTTTAAATCTTGTTACAATTTCGCTATCACTATGATTTTTTAATTTCACTGCAAAGTAATTATTACTTGACTGTTAAAATAATACCAAAAACAACTATAATGATGGCGCGTTTTCCTACAACTGTAGTATACCATTTTGTTATACACATACACATTTTGAATATTACAAGAAAAAATAATAAAATATATAATATAAAATATAAAAACATCATTAAAAATGATACATATATAAATAAAAATTATAAAATTAACACACTAAAAAATAGTTTAAATAAAACTTTTTAATTTTTAAATAATTTAACTAAATAATTTAAAAATTAAAATGGTGTCTGAAAATTTAAAGATTTATGCACTATTTAAAAAATTAAAAAAATAATAGTAATCATTTATTTTATTTTGTAAGTCAACTGCATCCAATATTTTTTTATCAAATATAAATAACTTAATATAATTTTGATGAAATCTTTCAATTTTACCGTTTGTCCAAGGAGAACGAACGTGTGTTGTTTGATGTAAAATATTTTTATCTGTTAAAAATTGAGTAAAAGTATTTTCTTTAACAATACTTTTTTGATTATTACGATGACTATTAATAAATTCAAAACCATTATCATTTCTAATTAGTGTTATTTTAATGCCAAATATTTTTTTAAAATAGCCTAATTGTAAAGTTAAGTGCAACTAAATTATTTTTCTAACCAAATATTCGATTGGTGAAAGATAATTTAGTATTTTTCTTGGTCTATGGTTTAAAGACAATATAAATTTATGAACTGCATTTTTCGTGGTATTTGAAAAATTAAATTTTTTAGGAAATTTTTCTCTAATTAACCCATTAGTATTTTCATTAGTACCTCTTTGTCAGGGTGAATATGCATTAGCAAAATAAATTTTCACATTTAAATTTTTTTCAAGTTGTTGTCAATTAGCAAATTCTTTACCTCTATCAAATGTTATAGTTTTAACAAGATTATTTGGAAGAATTGATAAATAATGGCTAATGTTTTCGTTAATAACTTTAGTAGTTCTATTTTCAACTAACATTGCTAAAGTAAATCTTGATGTTCTTTCAACTAAAGTTATTAAACATGATTTACTTTTACCTCGCGATGATACTATAGTATCATCCTCTCAATGGCCAACAGTTATGCGATTATTAACATTAACATTTCGTTCTTTAATTGATTTACCATTAAATTTACCGCGATTTTCTTGAGATTTTCGTTTCTTACCTTTTCTTCTTAAATTTTTATTAGTAACCTTTTCAAGTAATCCAGAATAAATTCAATTGTAAATTGTTTTAAAACTAATAATTCATTCTTTATGAAAATTTTTAATTCTTCCATAAATTTGTTCAGGCGATTAACATAATAATAATTTTTGTTGTACATATTTTACTAATTCTCTATTTTTAAACTTATGAAAATAAACATGTGATTGTTTTCTATTTTCTGCTTTATTTTGTGCAATTAATGAAAAATAATGATTATTATCTTTATTTCTATTAACTTCTCGAATAATAGTACTAATACTTCGATTAAGATTTTTAGCTATTTCACTAATTTTTAATTTAAATTTCAATTGATTCTCAATATAAATTCTTTCATCTATGCCAAGATGTTTATATCCCATATAAAAAACTCCTTGCTTTAATTTTTCTAAAATAAACTTAGCATCATGAAATTTTTATATGAAATTTTTTGCAATTTTATTTACTTGCACTTACAAGTATAATTTAGCAATATCTAATTGCTCTTTTAACATAATTAATATCATTCTTGGTGCTTAATTTATAATAAATATAATCCAATTCTTCTTTTATTATTTCTTCAATAAAATCACAAACATAATACTTTTTATCAACCGGAAATTTACTTGGCATAAAATATTTATCATCCATTTGTAATAATCCTAATTCTTTAACTTAATATCTTGGGCGTTGTCTTTTAATTTCTTTAATTTTATTTTTTATTTTTAATCAACGCTCATCTTTTTTAAGCCAACGAAAAATGTTTTTAAATTTTTAGGTTCTTTATTTTTATATTCCTACTTTCTTCATAATTATATTTTATTTGAAAGTCCACATAAATATGTTCTAACTTATTGTAACCTATCCAATTGAAAATTATAAATTAACTCTTGCGGGCGATGGAGCAACATGAACCTCAAAATTTGCTAATTAAATTGGTGTAATTTATATTTTGGATGAATTTCACTCAATAAAATAATTTAAAAAATATTTCCTTATCGAATAAAAAAAATTTATTAAAAATTTAACTGATAATGAAAAATGATAAAAGAAATTTATTGAGATATGAATAAATTATTTAAAAATGGCGACCCCAATGGAGCAATAAAATATTTAAAAAATTAATAAAAATAAAAAACATTAAATAACATTTATTTTTGGAAGATAAAAAATAAGATATAAAAAAATTTATTAATATAATTAATAAAAGAAAAAACGGAATTAAGGTTTATAAATAAAATTGATATATCTGGTCTTGTACTGAACCACAAATTTATCATAATGTCAAATGGTTAAAATGCTACGGCTCTAAATCGTATAGTGAAAAAGTTTTTAAAAATATGATTACAACGAAAATGGCGAAATAAAATGGTATTAATTTAATTTGATTCTATCTTGAAAAGTTAAATAAAAAACCACAAAAAAAACATAGTTATTATTTTAAAAATAATGATAATTACCAATTTTTAATAAATAATACTTTTTCTCAACAAGCACAAGCCTTTGTTTAAAATTTAAATAAAATATCACCCACCGAATAATTTATGCCATCTTTTTAAATTAAATCTTTTTTGTAATATCTTAGAAAAAATAAAAAAAGGATAAAAATATTTGCTTGTTTTTTAATTTTTAGTATATAATTAATAAGGTTAAAAAGAAATACCATGCCTAGTTAGCTCAGTCGGTAGAGCACTCGGCTGTTAACCGATCGGTCGCAGGTTCGAGTCCTGCACTAGGCGCCATTATTTTTTTGACAATTTTTAATATTTAACGGCCTGTTGGTGAAGCGGTTAACACACATGCCTTTCACGCATGCATTCACGGGTTCAAATCCCGTACAGGTCACCATTTTCGGGTGTTAGCTCAGTCGGTAGAGCGTCTGTCTTACAAGCAGGTGGTCAACGGTTCAAGTCCGTTACACCCGACCATTTTTTTATATTAATGAGCTGGTTTAGCTCAATAGGTAGGGCACAGCCGATTTGTAATCAGTAGGTTGTTTTGGGAGTTCGATTCTTCTAGCCAACACTAATTGACTGTTGTATCCCGTTAGCTCAGCAGGGTAGAGCATTTGTTTTTAACCATTGGGTTAAAGCTTCAAATATACTTTACAGGAGATCATTTTTAAAAATAGAGTATATACACCCCGGGTGTGGCGGAACTGGCAGACGCACCAGACTTAGGATCTGGCGGGGTAACTCGTGGGGGTTCAAGTCCCTTTACCCGGACCATAAATAAACAACAAATTAACACTTTCAAAGTGTTTTTGGAAAAAATATTAATATTTTTTTATAAAAAAAATAACTACTTAAAAAGTAGTTATTTTAGGCCTTTTTTGCTTTAAAATCAATTTTTAATCCGTTTTCATCTGGACCATGTTAAATATGGATCTTGGATTGGCAACTCTTTTATGACATTTTTTATATGGTCTGTTTTTTATAAATTCAACAACAGGTATTAAATAATTTAAACTACTGTGAATTCGAATATTGTTATATCAATGCACAAAGTCAAATAATTTGTATTTTAATTGGGTTAAATTTATAAATTTTTGTTACTTGACAAATTATTTTTTAAAACTTTTGTAAATTGTTTCAGCCCCAGCATTATCATAAAGACAGCCTTTATTGCTTAATGATCGTTTGGTGTTAAAAGTACTTAAGATATTATCAATGATTTTATTTTTAAATTCATTACTCCAGTCAGTATGAAATAACGTAATTTGTTTTAATGGTCTTTTGTGTAATTGAATAAAAGGTTTATTGCTCTAATTGTACTATTTTGTTTGTCTCGACACACTATAGCCAATTATTTCACGATTAAACAAGTCAATTAACAAACAAAAATAATGTCATTTAGCACCACATTAAACATATGTTAAATCATTAACAACAACTTCATTGGGTTGTTTATTAATTAAATTCACGGTTTAAAACGTTGCTAATTTCGTTGTTATTAACCACCAACTTATGATTAAAGATTAGTTAGTATCTCTAAATGCACCAAATTAAAATATCGTAATCATAAGTTGGTGAATTTTTCTTCTCGATAAGATAATATCTTTCTGATTTAAAAATCTTTAACTTTACAATCTCTATAAATTTTACGATTAACATTAAATGCGCTGATAACTTTTTGTTCATAATTATTAACATCAACCATAGCCACATTTATTAATTTGATAGTAATATGTTGATTTTACTATCTTTAATTTTGATCTATTTGACCAATTTTTCGCATGGAACATTTTTCTTTATTATTGTTAATAATTTCTATTTTTTTATTAATTATCAGCACTGCTTGCTTTAAAAGGTTGTTTTTCATTTATAATTATATTAATTATTTTCGCAAGGCAATCAAGTTCATTTTCTTCAACAGTGCGATTATTTTTCGCTTTAAAAAATCCAGAATTATTAATTTTTTCAATTAACTGATATATAGTTGATTTTGACACCTTATATTATTTAAAAATTTCAATAATAGTTTTGCCATTTTGATAAAGTAAAACAATTTGTTTTTTAAATTCATCGGTATATGAATTTCTTCCTATTTTTATATTCTTACTTTCTTCATAATTATATTTTATTTGAAAGTCCACATAAATATGATTAAACTTATTGTAACCTATTAATAAAAAATCATTTTGTTAATTAATATTTTGATATTTAGTAAATAATGTATTGTATTTTAGTATTTATTTACTACGCAGTCTGCTTCCTTGGTGGCGAGTGGGGGTGGTAAAGGTTATTTAGACATAGTTTATCCCCCACCAAGGAAGCAAAAAAAGTTTACTGAGGTATAAAAAAGTATTAATTACGCTTCATCAATCCCAGACAACTTTATATAAATAAAATAACCTTTTGGAGTTACAACCATCTTGTTTTTTTAGTGTCCGATGTTGTTTTTTGATTTAACAGCACTATTTTAATGAAAACAAGATAAAAACCCCGCGCTATGACATTTCGCGAGGGATTAATCTTGCTGAAAATTAAAGAAATAAATAGGAGTAAAATCTATTCGCTTTCACAATTTTTTAAAGCTTCGTTTCACAGATGAGTTCTTCATATTTCAGTATCAAAATATTAAATTTTAAGAGTTTCATTATTGATTGAATAATACCTTTATTTGAAAAGAAATTTATAAAAATATCCTTTATTTTGTGTAGGTAAAACAGTAAAAAATCTGTTTTTATAATAAAAGTTCTAAATTTAAAATAATTATCCGATCAATAATGCAAATAAATTTATGTTTTTTAATATAAAAATAAAAAAAAAAAATAACCTAACAATAATTTGTTTTTTGCCGGTTCATCTCACAGGATGCCATTCTTTTTTTAAATCTTTTTGTAAATTAAAAGGTTTTGGTAAAGTAATTAAAAACAACAAAATAATATGTAAAATTTTAAAAAACAAAAAACATCTCATTTGAGATGTTTTTTATACTAACCGGTTGTATCATTCAACAATTAAAGCTTCATTAATATTACTATTTAGTTCTTCACGAAGAGGGAAACGAATATATGTTCCAGTCATTTTAGTTTTATCAAATTTAACAAATTCTAATGTGCTAAATTTACTATCTAAACTTTCTAAAATTTTAACATTTTTTTTTGAACTTTCTTTAACACTAATAACATCACCCGGTTTACAATTGTATGATGGAATATCAACTTTTTTACCATTAACAAGAATATGAGTATGGTTAACTAATTGACGAGCTCCGGCTCTTGTTTGTGATAGATCCATACGGTGAACAATGTTATCTAATCGTGATTCTAACATAATTAAGAAGTTTGTTCCTGTAATTCCTTTCATTTTTTTTGATTTACTGTAAGTATTACGAAATTGACGTTCTGTTAATCCATACATATAACAAACTTTTTGTTTTTCATGTAATTGTAACCTATAGTTTGATAATTTTGTACGACGTTGTACACGTTGACCAGTAGCCGTTGTTCTTTTCTTCCCTTTTGAAAACTCTTTATTGTTTTCTAAGATACTAAAACCGTATCTTCTTGCTTTTTTAAATATACTTCCACGATAACGTGCCATTTTAAAAACCTCCTATATATTATATTATGACATACAAATATGACATACAAAAAGATTCATTGAATTGCTCTAATAAAGGAAGTTTTTTGATTCACCTTAACAGCTAAGGTTACTTTAACATTAAATAGTAATCAATAAAAAACTAATAACATTACTATGCAACTCTGCTGCTTCTCTGTATTGTCTACGAATTATTGTATAATAAAATCTAAGATAATTCAATATTTTTTGGTAATTTTTAATGTAATATCTTTTGCAAGTGCTATAATTCAATTAATATATATTAATGATTAAGGAGGCAAAGTAAAATGGGTATTATTATTAATAATATTATTAATAATAATCCAATTAAATTAATATTATTTATTTTGTTTTTTATTTTCATTTTATTATTAATTATAACGCTAGTGTTGTGAGGACAAAAGCGTCATTTAAAAACAATTGAAATTAAAGTTTTACAAAAGTTTGATATTTTAAAGCGGTTACCGTTAAAACATAAGCTTTTTCGGATTTCAGAAATTGCCCGTTATAATAATTGTTATGCAAATAATCTTATTATATGACGAACAAAGTATGAAATTATTTATGAGAAAAAGTTGATAAGTTGTTTAGAAGTATTTATAAAGTTATATCAAACTAATAAAGCAACAACAAAGAAATTGCCAAAAGTAACAGCACAAAAATTTATTCTGTTATTAAGAGAATTAACGTTATTAGAAGCAGAAGCTCGTTGCTTATTAGATGAAATTAATAGTCAATTACAAATTGAATTATTACAACGAGATTATATTTTAGCGCATAAAAAAATGTTTAATTCATTATTAGAATATGCGGTTAAATTGCAAATGAATGTTTCGCTAGATACAAAAAAGATTAATGATTTTGAACGAAATATTGAAAGAATGTTTGATGAATTTGAGAATCATTTAACGGCAGGAGATTTTGCTAAAACAGAACAAATTTTATCAAATATTATTATTTCATTAACTATTTTTGTTGAGATTTTAGATAACATTCCGCAAATTAAAACATTATTAACAAAAGTGGTTTCGAATAAACTTTCGTTATTAAAAGATAAATATGTTCTTTTTAATAAAGATGAAAGTAATCGAGATTTGTTAAAGTATGATTTTGATGAATTATCACAGAATATCGATGTAACTAAAATTTTAATTTCAAAGTATATTGATAACTTGCAATATAAAAAAGCAACAAAAAAGACCATTGAGATTATTAATAAAATTAGTTATTTTGATCAAGTTATTGAACAACAAAAAGCAATTATTTCGTGTTTTAAAAAATACCACCAAGTTGTAATGGATTATATAAATAAAATTGAACGAAGTTTTAATGCAATTTCGCGTCAAATTGAATCGTTGCGAAGTTCATCAACATTAATGGCACAAGAAGAAAGTATTTATCGTGAAGCAACAGTTAAAACAAAAAACTTAACCCACGATACTAACCGGTTAGTTTTAGAAATTAACCGAAATAAGCATGATTATGTTACATTTAACCAAGAATTAGTTCGCTTATTAGAAAATGCGGTTGTTACACAAGAAGCGTTAGAAAATGTTGTTAAAATTATTGAAAAACGGAATTTTGCTGAAACAGAAATTCGTCGAACAATTCATTTGTTAGAAGTGATTCTATTACAAGCGGAAGTGCGGTTAAATCAATTACAATATAAAAAATTATTAGCAAAATATGAAAAACTAATTTCGGATTATCGGCAATCCCTGGAAAAAATTAAAAGAATATCATTTGATGTTAATAATCACAGTGAAGCGAATGAAGTAATAGGGAAATTAAACCGTTTAAAAACCGAAATTTTAAAATTATTTGAAAAAATCAAAAACAATATTTTATTAGATTTATTATCACAAGAAACATTAGTTTATGCGCAGAAATTTATTTTAATAAATGAAGATGTTGATGATCATTTACGGAATGCGCAAATTGCTTATCATTATGGTGATTATGATGGTTCATTATTTTTATCATTAAAAATTATTAATGGTGAGAAAGCAAAAAAATAGGAAATGGAGTATAAAATAAATTTTGATGTAATATTAATTCGTTACGGAGAGTTAACAACAAAAGGAAAAAATCGGAATGATTTTATTAATGTTTTAGTTAACAATATTAAAACAAAGTTAATTGGGTATGAGAAACAATACCAAATTAAAAAAGAATTTGATCGTTTATTTATTGAGTTATTAGATCCAAATGTTAGTGTGGGGATTGTTGAAATTGTGAAAAATGTTTTTGGTTCATCGTCATTATCATTAGCCAAAAAAGTAAGTTGTGATTTACCAACAATTGCTAATTGTGCGATTGAATTAGTAAAGTATTATCAACCAACTACTTTTAAATTAGAAGTACGTCGAAATGATAAAACTTTCCCTCTTACTTCAACAGAAATTAAACAGCAATTAGCCCCAAAAATTTTGCAACAAACAAACGTTAAAGTTGATGTACATCAGCCAATGTTGCAAATTGATGTTGAAGTTCGATATCAATTTACTTATGTTTTTGTCAACAAAATTAAAACAATTGGGGGTTTACCAGTTGCAATATCTAGTCGTGGAGTTGTAATGTTATCAGGTGGAATTGATTCGCCAGTTGCGGCATTCTTAACGATGAAACGAGGAATGAATGTTGAATATTTACATTTTACAACGCCACCTCATACGAGCGAAGAAGCATTACAAAAAGTTAAAACTATCGTGCAAAAGTTAAACTGTTATGCTGGTCAACAACAACAACGTCTGCATATTGTTAATTTTTCAATGTTGCAACATGAACTAATGCATATTCCTGATGCTAGTTATCGAATTACAATTATGCGACGAATGTTCTATCGTATTGCTAATTTATTAGCAAAGGAATGAAAATGCCAAGCAATTATTACTGGCGAATCATTAGGACAAGTAGCTTCGCAAACAATTGAAAGTATTAATGTTATTAATAATGTTTCTATTTTACCAATTTTACGTCCAGTATTATGTTTTGATAAAAATGAAATTATTGATTTGGCAAAGCAAATTAATACCTACCAAACATCAATTTTACCATTTGAAGACTGCTGTAGTTTATTTGTTCCTAAGAATCCGATTACAAAACCAAAAATAAGTCAAGCAGAATTTCAGGAAAAGAATCTAATGTGAGCAGAAATAATTGATTTTATAATTAAGAAAAATATCAAGACATATTTGATTGATAATGATGATATTTTTGAAAAAAATAATAAGGAAATAAAATAATTAGTTAATGAATGTGAATTACAAAAACTGAACAATCAAAGGCAACATTTATTATAAGAAGCAATTTTAATTTATGAAGAATTTTCAATTAATTATTAGATATGTAAAAGCGGAAGATATTAAAGTTATTAATATGAAAAAGGAACCAAATTTATTTAATAATGTAAATTTATAGATTAAATTTGAAAATGATTATCAATTATAAAAAACTGCATATGATGTTATTTGGTTTTTGGTATTTTATCTCCGTTAATTATTATTATGATTATTGCAATTAAATTATAAAAATTAACCACAATTGTGGTTTTTATTTTATTTTTCGTTAAAATGTAAGGAGAGCGAGGCAACAACGATGACAATTCCCCACTTAAATGTTCGAACAAGTTATAGTTTATTATCATCTTTAATTACATTTGATAAATATTTTAATCATGCTATTACAACAGGTTTAACATCGTTAGCAATTTGTGATAGTAATATGTTTGGTATTTATGAGTTTCATCAACTTTGTCAAAAAAATAAAATTAAACCAATCATTGGCTTAAATGTTACTATTTTATTTAATGATGTTAATTATAACATGAATTTATTCGCGCGTAATCAACGGGGTTATTTTAATTTAGTTGAAATTTCATCCATCACGATGATTAATGCCGAACATAAAAAACTTTTAACATTAGATGAAATTAAAAAATTTTTAACAGCTGATGTTAAGATTATTATTAATTATACAAAGGATAATTATCAACCATCCCTGTATAAAATGCTACAAAGTATTTTTAAACAAGAGACGGATCTATATGTAGGGATTAATAACGATAATTTATCGTTATTAGCTTCTTTTAAAACATTACTAGCAGAAGAACAAATTATTTGAAATAATAAAGTGCAATATTTTACTAGTGAAGATTTTACTGCGTACAAAGTTATTGATACTATTAAAAAACATATTTTATTTAAAGAGAGTAAATTGCAAGATTTATATGGTTGAATGGTGCCGTTAAACCCTTATCACCAATATTTTGATAATATTAATTTTTTTATTGCAACAATTGATGTTTTTCCGTTGAATAAAGGTACTATTTTTGATAATTTATTACATTATCCAACTCAGTATAATCAAACATCACAACAATTTTTGCGAGAAATCTGTGAGACATCCTTTGCACAAAAAAATATTACAAAATTAAAAGCAACATATCTTGAACGATTAAATTATGAATTAACAGTTATTAATAAGATGGGTTTTAATGATTATTTTTTAATTGTCTGAGATTATGTTCGGTATGCTAAAGAACAAAACATTTTTGTTGGTCCGGGGCGAGGAAGTGCCGCAGGTAGTTTAGTTAGTTATTTATTAGATATTACAATAATTGACCCAATTACTTATAATTTACTTTTTGAGCGTTTTTTAAATTCTGAACGAAAAAGTTTACCTGATATTGATATTGATTTTGAAGACGATAAGCGAGAAATGGTGATTGAATATTTATTTGAAAAATATGGTAGTGAACATATTGCTCATATTATAACTTTTCAAACAATTGGGATGAAAAGGGCTATTCGGGATATTTGTCGTATTTTTGATATCGCAATTGAAGAAGCGGACAAAATGAGCAAAGCAGTTCCATTAGAATTTAATTATCATTATGAGCAAGCAATTAGTGCTAATCCTGTTTTTGAAATTTATCAAAAAAAATACCCCCAAGTATTTTTGTATTTAAAAAAAATTATTGGTTTACCACGGCAAACAGGAATCCATGCAGCAGGAATTGTTTTAACCCAACAACGATTACAAACAATTATTCCGGTTAAAGAGGGATATAGTGGCATTTATCAAACCCAATATTCAATGAATTGCTTAGAAGAATTGGGAATTTTAAAAATGGATTTATTAGGATTACGGAATTTAACTATTTTACATGATGTTGTTAATAACATTTATCGAGAAACAAAAGTAAAATTAGATGTTAACACCTTGCTGTTAAATGATCAAAAAACGTATCAATTGTTAGCGCAAGGCGATACAAAAGGAGTTTTTCAGTTAGAATCACCTGGTATGACAAAGGTTTTAGTTGATATGGTCCCGAACCAATTAGAAGATATTGTTGCAACTTCATCATTGTATCGTCCGGGACCGCAAGATAATATTCCTTTGTTTATTAAACGAAAAAAACATTTAGCGAAAGTTACTTATATTGACGAACGTTTAGCGGAAATTTTAGCCCCAACATATGGGATTATTGTTTACCAAGAACAAGTCATGTTAATTGCCCAGAAAGTTGCTAATTTTTCACTAACGAAAGCGGATGTTCTTCGTAGTGCGACAGGGAAAAAAGATGCCACAATTATGAGCCAAATGAAAACAGAATTTATTAAAGGGGCAGTGAAAAATCATTATGTTGAGAAAATCGCTCAAGAGATATGAGAATTAATTTATAAATTTGCGGCGTACGGTTTTAACCGTAGTCATGCGGTTGCTTATTCATTGTTGGGTTATCAAATGGCGTATTTAAAAGCAAACTATCCTTCGCAATTTTTGACCAGTTTGTTAACAAATGTTATTGGTGATGAACATAAGACTAATGATTATATTAATTTAGCAAAGAAAAACCATTTAACAATTATCCCACCAAATATTAATACTCCATACCACAAATATCATACGGTTGATAATCAAATTTGTGTGCCATTATTAATTATTAAACAAATTGGTTTTGTTTTTTTTAATAAGATTGCTCAAGAATATCAGACGAATGGTTTATTTACCGATTTATATGATTTATTTATTCGTTTGTATAAAAAAGGTTTAAATCATAAAACTTATGAAGCATTATGTTTTTCGGGGGCGTTAGATGTTTTTAAATTAAATCGAATTACATTATTTAATAATTATCAACGGATTATTACTTATATTGAACTAATTAAAATTAAAGAAGAAAATGAAAATTTAGTTATTGACTTTTTATTAGCGGAAAAACCAGAATTAGTAATTGAACCAGATGATGAAGTTGTTTGTCTTAAAAAAGAGTATGAATTTTTAAGATTTTATTTATCGAACCATCCTTTGAAATATCTTCGTGAAAAAGAAGGATACAAATATAAAATAACTTTAATTAGTAATTTACGATTAACATTGGTTTCAACAAATGTTTTAGTTTTAGTTAAACGGGTAAAAACAATTATGGATAAAAATAATAATAAAATGGCTTTATTATGTTGTTGCGATGAAAGTAGCGAAATTAGTATTACTGCTTTTGCCGGAATATATAATAATTATGCAAATTTATTAAAAGTTAATAATGTTTTATTATTAAATATTCGTTTAGAGACATATAACAATAAGATTAATGGTATTATTAATCGCATTAAGTTTATTAGTAGGGAGCAATAGTAAAAATTTATTGAATTTATTGCAACAAATTATCAGTATTTCCAAATTATTGAAAAAGTCGGAAATATTATTCGGGTTTAATTATGTGCCGACTTAGCTAACAAGGGTTTTACTCCGTCTTATGCAATTAATTAAATAGTGCACGTAACAAATTAAAGTTCCAATTAGTGTGATTATTCGTAATCGCGATGCTGATTTTTATTATACTACGGATGAATATACGCAAATTTAAAGGATATTGCTTATATTAAAACAACAAAAACAGCGGGGATTGTTATTGATATTTTAACACCAGATCATTAAATTGATTTAATTCTAATGCAAGAATTAATTGCTTTGGATCATCCTTTATAAGTTATTTTCCACCAGTCTTTTGATTTGATTGATGATTATAAAGTTACTGTTGTGTGCAGTAACTAGCTCAGTTAGGAGTTAAAACTGTTTTAATATAATGTGAGGTAAACGACCAATTATGGAAAATTTAGCAACATTAAAAAACTACGAAATTACGGCGCTCAAATTAAAACCTGGAGAGGCCGTTAATTTAAATAATTATCAATAAATTAGTCGTTATTGTTATGCAAATCATATTGGCAGTGTTGTTGTTCATTATGAAGGAACATAAGACGCGTAAATTTATTTAGCGAAATTATAACAATTAGGAATGGTAAAAATTTTTTAATCAGAATAAATTAATTTGATAGTTTTTCTAAAAAATAAAAAAGAGAATATAATTATTTGGTAATGATTACAAGTAAAAAAGTAATAAAAATTAACATATCATAAAACATACTTAAAAAAATAAATACTTTTTCTCAAAAAATAAAAATTATTTTTCCTGAGGAGAATTATGAACGAATTAAAGAAGTTGCTAAACAATTAATGTGAACAAATATTACCCAAATTATTGTTTTTACAACACAGGCCGAAATTATAGCAACAATTTATGAGTTAGAAGCTAAAGTGCTTGTAGCGGAGGAACAAAATGAAATTGAATTAGTAGAATATTTAGCGGAATTACGCAAAAGGAAAATTCTTTAGCGATAATGCTAAACAGTTAGTCTGTGAATGTAATTATTTGACTATTTTATGAGTTAAGAAAGGTCTTTCTAATGGAATTGATGGGGAATTACTTATTAAACCAAATAAACCAAAGATATTATTTGGCCATTTTTACGAATTATTAATGCAAAACCAATTGTAAAATTTATTTCATAATTTTTATTAATGGTTCGCAACAATGAACGTTATGTTTTTATTGATTGTGCCTTAAATATTGATCCAACCGCTGAGGAATTAGTATATATTGCTTATTTAGGATATGAAATTAGTAAAGTTTTTGCTTTCCAAAAGTCAAAGATGGCTTTGTTTTGGTTTTTAATAAAAGTATTTGGACAGTGTGCCGCACATCCGTTGATAAAGTACGTGTCGATTGTTAAATTGTTAAATATAAAAAATTATAAAATTGCTTTTTTATGGTGAATTACAATTTGATGTAGAATGAGATGATGCGAATCACCACAAAAAAGCACCAGCATCACCCCTAAAAACACTAACGGATATTTTTGTTTTTCCAAATTTAGATGTAGGAAACATTGGTTATAAAAGTTCCCAACGATTAGGAGGGTTTTAAGCAATTGGCCCAATTGAAATTGGTTTCGATTGCCCAGTTAATTATTTATCATAGGTAGGAACTATTGGTGATATTTATAATATTGTTTTAGCAATCTCATATTTGTGTATTTATAAATAAGATGGTTAGGAAGAAAAAAATAATAATGATTTTAGTAATAAATAGGGGTAGTAGCTCGATGAAATTTCAATTATATCAAGTTGATTAGAAAAAATTATGTTGTAGTTTGTAAAGGATTAGCGAAAATAATTAATATTGATGGTATTTTTATGATTAAATTTAATGATCGGGAGTTCCAAACTACAAAATCTTTCCAAAACCATATGGCAACACATCAAAGATGTTAATCGTTAAATTAAAAGAACGCCATATTATTCAAGATTTTGTCGATATTCAAAAAGAATTGGTCATTGGATTTTTCATGGTGAGGAAAAGTTTATCAATCAATAATTATTAATGATGAAGTATTTGCTGAAATTAAACGAATTGCAACATTATCGCCATTACAACAATCCCCAGCCATTTTTGCGATTGAAACTTTTCGTAAGATTGTTACTACCCCTAATGTTGTATTGTTTGATACTTCATTTTATACAACAATTCCTGAAGAAAATTATTTATATTATGTTCCACATTAGTGGTACAGTGACTATCAATTTTGTTGTTATGGTTTTCATGGCATTTCATATCGTTCGTTATATTACTAAACGATTAGTGGAAGTTTATCAAAAACCAGCAACTGTTTTGAATGCAATTATTTGTAATTTAGGGAATGGTTCTTCAATTTGTGTGGTTAAAAATGGTCAAAGTTTTAATACTTCAATGGGTTTAACTTTTTTTATAAGGACTAATTATAGGAAGGCGAAGTGATGATATTCATCTCTCGATTCATCAAATTATTGTTAACCAAACTGGAATCACATTAGATGAAACAACTTTGGTAGTTTTGCAAGGATACGGGTTTTAGTTAAAAATAAGATATAATCTTGTTTTTTCTTTTATATATAGAAATTATTAATATTAAAGTTATTGTTTTTAAAAATTTTAAGGAGTTGAAATTATGCAAAAAAAGCGATATTTTATTTTTCGGTCGTTATTGAAAAAGTATGGTAAAGATATTGTTATTAATACTGTCAATAATATTGAAAATGATATTGAAATTAAAAAGTAAAATAATAAATTATTCGCTAATAAATTATTTCGCGTAATTTATTAGCGGATAATTTATTCAATAATGTTTTTTTTAAAAGGAGAAAAACGACAACGAGCAGAGCAAATATGCAAATTTAAATTTTTTAATTTATTGAAAGGAATTATATCACACTAGTATGATTAACATGAATATTTAGTATTTTGATTTTGTTAGGAATTTTTGCATGAATTGGTTTATCAATTTATCAAAAAGTTAGACAAATTCAAGGTAAGAAAAAATAAAAAAATAACTTGAAAAAAAGATATTATAAAATAATTAATTTATTAACTGAAACAGTTACAAAAATCGGATTTGGTGATGGGATGAATTCCATTTGAACCGGTTTAGGTAATGCAATTAGTAAAGTAAAGATGCCATGCCGTATATGGTATTTTACCACAATTAATCACCTTTTTAGGTGATGCTTGAATTATTTTAATTCTATTTGGATTATTTATTATTATTAAGATATTAAACTTTTTCCGTAATATGGTTTTAAAGGATTTTAATAGAATATAACACTATATTCTAAATTATTTTTAAACAAAAAATAAGGCACACAGTTTATTTATTTTTATTAATTTATTTTATATAACTATTATTTTAAAATTTAACACTATTTTTAGTGTGCCAATTTTTGTTATTTTATATTTTTACCATTGTTAATATATTGTTTATTTAATGTTTAATAAATAATATATTAACTGGATAGGTTCCAATAAGTTGGACCATATTTATGTGGACTTTCAAATAAAATATAATTATGAAGAAAGTAGAAATATAAAAATGATAATAAATTAATATACCGATGAATTTTAAAAACAAGTTTGTTTAACTTAGTTTATTTTGCTCCACTTATTTATCAACAAGTAATAAAAGATAGTTTTAAAATATATCGGACAATTGTTAAAGTATTAAAGTTGTAAGAACAATTTAAAAATAACTTTACTAATAAAGATAAAATAGTACAAACACTATAAGATAGCATATTTACTAGTTTATTAGGTAATGTAATACCATTTCAAACATACAAGCAACTAAGAACAAAACAAGATTTAAACAAAACAATTAAAACAAAAACAATATTAAGTAGTAAAAAGTTTATCTTAAATAAGATTAAATCAAAAAGAAAACAACGATAAGGAGATGATTAAATGTTAAATGAATTATGACAAAATGTTACTTTGGAAAATTATAATAATTTTAATCCAATGACAGGTAAAATTACACAAGTTCCAGTTCGTTATAATAAGTTCTTTAAAGGTGATGTAGAATTATGATTTAAAACATTTGCTTTAAGAGCCCAAAACATGATTAATTCCTATTTAAATTATCCATTTTCAAAATTAAAATTTGAAACATTTAAAGACCCATTATTAAAGAAAATTTGTATTAATATGGTTTTTATTACGATTGAACACTGAACATTTAACCGCATTCCAATTGAATTCTTTACTTCAGCAAATATGAGTGTTGGTAATATTAATTATTCTTCACAAAATTACCTGATGGCAACACGACAAGGTTTATTGCCTACCTATGTAAAATCGTTGGATAATCTAACAATTTTAAAGAAAATGTTTCATTCTTTTTAAGAAAAAGGCATTGATTTAACAATGATAGATTTAGAAGTACACTATATTCAGTTAGAAGTTGACCCTTTATTAGAAAAAGAAAAAAACGAAAGAATAGAAACTGATAACAAATTAGATAAAAAATTGATAATTTATCAAACGAAACAGAAGAAAATTTAAATAAAAAACAAGATAAATTAACTCCAAATTCTAATTTATATATTGATTATATAACTTGTCAAAGATATGTTAGTTATAAAGATATGTATGTATATGGTGATGTAAGTTTTCAAAATGACCCAAAACCCGAAGAAATACCAAGATTTACAAAAATAGTAAGAGAAGTACAAAATAATATTCAAGTATCAATTACAAAAATTATTAATGATAAGTCAACAGATGAAGAAGTACCAACTGCAAAAGCAATATATAATGCCACTACATATGATAACAATTCTTTATGGAAAAAAATTGATAATAATACTTCATTAAATATGCTAAATTATACTTGTAAGTGCAAGTAAATAAAATTGCAAAAAATTTCATATAAAAATTTCATGATGCTAAGTTTATTTTAGAAAAATTAAAGCAAGGAGTTTTTTATATGGGATATAAACATCTTGGCATAGATGAAAGAATTTATATTGAGAATCAATTGAAATTTAAATTAAAAATTAGTGAAATAGCTAAAAATCTTAATCGAAGTATTAGTACTATTATTCGAGAAGTTAATAGAAATAAAGATAATAATCATTATTTTTCATTAATTGCACAAAATAAAGCAGAAAATAGAAAACAATCACATGTTTATTTTCATAAGTTTAAAAATAGAGAATTAGTAAAATATGTACAACAAAAATTATTATTAGGTTGATCGCCTGAACAAATTTATGGAAGAATTAAAAATTTTCATAAAGAATGAATTATTAGTTTTAAAACAATTTACAATTGAATTTATTCTGGATTACTTGAAAAGGTTACTAATAAAAATTTAAGAAGAAAAGGTAAGAAACGAAAATCTCAAGAAAATCGCGGTAAATTTAATGGTAAATCAATTAAAGAACGAAATGTTAATGTTAATAATCGCATAACTGTTGGCCATTGAGAGGATGATACTATAGTATCATCGCGAGGTAAAAGTAAATCATGTTTAATAACTTTAGTTGAAAGAACATCAAGATTTACTTTAGCAATGTTAGTTGAAAATAGAACTACTAAAGTTATTAACGAAAACATTAGCCATTATTTATCAATTCTTCCAAATAATCTTGTTAAAACTATAACATTTGATAGAGGTAAAGAATTTGCTAATTGACAACAACTTGAAAAAAATTTAAATGTGAAAATTTATTTTGCTAATGCATATTCACCCTGACAAAGAGGTACTAATGAAAATACTAATGGGTTAATTAGAGAAAAATTTCCTAAAAAATTTAATTTTTCAAATACCACGAAAAATGCAGTTCATAAATTTATATTGTCTTTAAACCATAGACCAAGAAAAATACTAAATTATCTTTCACCAATCGAATATTTGGTTAGAAAAATAATTTAGTTGCACTTAACTTTACAATTAGGCTAATATTAAAATTGATTTTGAAGGTAGTATTTATGAATATCAGGATGAAGGAACGCCCACATAGGAAGGAGATGTTATTATGCCAAAAGTAGAGAAGTTAAAAATGTAATTATGTTTTTGAAAATTTTTGGAGTTTCATCATTGTTTTTTATACCAGGAATTATTATTTGTTTTTTAGGACCAATTAAATTAGGGATTGCTTGACCTACATATGTAATTATTGGTGCAATGATTAGTGGTTTTGGTAATTGTTTCAATAAATAATTGAAACAATTAGTTTTATCAAAACACATAAAAAAAGAATAAAAACAAGATAGCATTGAAGATGTTATTAAAAAAATACAAAATAAGGGGTCTGATATAAACGGGATTGTTACCAGTTAAAAAGAAATTAAAGAAAAGCTATGATATTGATAGTTATTATCTTAATTTAGCATCAACGATTACTAATCGTAAAAATGTTACTGTTCAAAAACATAACGAGATTTTAGAAAAAATAATTTGTGAAGATAATGCTAATTTTTAAATCCGCGTGATTTAAAAATTAGCATTTATAATCTTATTACTAATCAAAAAAAATAGATACTAAATTAATTAATAACTTTTTTTAAAAAAAACAATACTTTACTAATAATAATTGATATAACGAATATAAAATTAATAAGAATGGTAAAAGTGCATATTTTATTTTTGCTAATAATTCAAAACTTAATTTTATTACCATTGATTTTTGCAATAACCAATATGATGAATTAGGTAATTTAGTTTCTTGTACTTTTGATTATGACCCTTATATTAAAATGATCAGAGTATTTTTATTACTGAAAAAATTTAAAATTGATTATATAACTAAACAAGTTAAAGTTATTAGGATATTAAAAATAAAAATGTATAGTATTATTACTGATTTATATATTGATGATGCTAAATAAAATAATTATACATCATTACAAAGAGAATAAATATTACCAATTGATTTTATTACAATTGAAATTATTCCTAATAATCCCAATTTTGAGCCTTCCGCTCGTTATGGCAAGCAATTTGCTAGTATTTTAGATATTATTGCGGAAAAGATAATGTTAGACCCATTATTAAATAGTGGTAAATTTACCATCAACACCAATGGGGTAACTGGAGTTATTGACCAAGAAATTAGTAAAATGTTGGCCTCATTTATTGAAAATGACTTGTTATTAGTTTAAGGTGACCCTGATAGTAATTTTCAACCAGTCGACTATATCGCGGGCATTTTTAAAGATGAACAATTAACTAAAATATATGATTGATTATTAACTAATTACTATAAAATAAATCGCCATCATGTACCATCTATTACAAAGGGAGTACAAAACAAACCCAAGCGGAAGTTGCGCGGGTGTAAATATTCAAACAAACGCCCCTTATGAGCAAATGATATATATTAGAGAAATTAAATTAACTGAATTTATTATTAAATTAATTAAATATGATAATGCAATTTTAAATAGCAGAACATTTAATATTAAAAATATTGATGAGTTAATTATTGATGTTCGCTTACCAGTAAACGCTACCTTAAACAGACAACTAAAAAACAATGAAACTGTTATCCCAACATGCCTAATGAAAAAGAAGAACAAAAATAATGTTAAAACCATCGGAAAAATATTAGCACAATTAGCAGAAAATGATGAATCAATTGATTATTCAATTGATAGTATCCCGTTGGATTTTGCTAATCAATCAAAATATAGCAAGTGTAACCATGATTTAGAACAATTATTTATTGAAAACCGTGTTAGAACCTTGTATATTTATAAAATTAATAATCCTTTGTTAAGACAAAGCAAAAACAAACCTTAAACTACTCTCAAAATAGTGTTAAAATCGGTTTTATTGATAAAGATGAATATATTAAAATAACTGGTTATGAAATTAGTGATTTTAATTTTAAATTACAAATTCAACAAAATACTACAGTTCAAGATAATAACACAAGTTGTATTGTGATTGATGAAAAAGATATTTTAATTAACAATATTTCAAAACAAGACAAAGAATTTCTAGAAAAATTATACTTAAAAATAGTATCTATTAATTAATCAATTAATGAAGATAACAAAAATGAATGTTATATCATTGAAGAATATAAACGCCCTTATTCACCTGATGGAGTAAATTTTATTAAAAGTACTAATTTAGTTAAGGTAATTGACTTTAAATGAAAAAACCAAAATAATATTCATTTAGTTTTACAAAAATAATTGCCCGAAGATACAGTATTTACTGGGATTGAAATTAAATATCATAAATCAATGTTATTTGGTAATATCAAATGTTGAAGGGGGGGGATATCAATGTTATTTATTCTTATCAACAATCTATTATTCAAAATGTTAGTTTGGTGCCTTTACTATCAATGCCAATTGAAACAAAACCGAATTTAAGGGTATTTCAGTATTGGTTAGGATATAGTTTTTTGTCATTTGAAATAGCTAGACATTTTTCTACTCCAAATGATTGTTTAATTTTAGTTAGTGTTGAAGACCGTGATGAAAAACCAAGAAACAAGTAATTAAAAATGGCAATAATTTTAGAAGGTAATATTTTTGCATATTATAAATCCTCATGGTAAATATTCGTATGATGTTAAAATACCTGGTAAAATACCAGAAACACTATATATTTGATTACTTCCACTAATATAACAAAATAATATTCCTAAATATAGTGATTTATTAATTGAAATACAATTCCCATTAGTAAATGGAAAATTAGAAGAATTATTAAGAAATATGTTAACATTTCGTTATAATTATGATAGAAAATTTCGTGGCGCTAAATATGATGAAAAGGAAACCCTTATAAATGAAAGCGCAAAAATAAAGCAATTATTTTAAGGACAAAAACCAGAAGATATCATTGGTGGTTTATTTGAGAACTGAAAATTTAAAAATTTTAATTATTTATCTGATATTGCAGTAAAAAGATTTAAACAAGTTGTATATATGTTGTCAAATTATGTATATATTAATATGGGCAATTAATAAATAATATAATAATGATATTAAATTAGTAACTCTCTATTATTTTGAGTTACTTTCTGAACCAAGAATTAAAGAAGGAAAAGATGATGAAGAAGCGTACTATGAATTTAAAGATTGTATAGTACAATTAAAGTCATCTTATTTTGATTTTTCTAATTTAAAAAATAAAAATTATTATAAAATGGAAACAAGTAGTATAAAAGTAATAAATAATGATATTTCAGAAAATCATATTTATCAATTAGAAGCAAATTATTTTAATTGATTATCTATAACAAATGAATTAGAAACAAACAATATTCCTTCTCTTATTCCTGCTGAAATTAGATTATCCGATGGATAATATGGCAAATACTTAACTAATTTAATTGTTTCTAACAATAAAGTACAAGAAATTTTAATTAAATTTAAATAAAATTGAAATAACAGGGATATAAGGATACGGAAATTATGATATTACAATTTTTACAGAAAAAGAACAGATTAATATTAATAATCTACAATTGTTTAATAAAAACAATGAAAAATTATCAAAATTTTTATATTATTCTTTAAAATTAGAAGTATCATATTTTTTATTTCATTATTTTGAATAATTTTCTATTTCATTAACCTAATTAATTCAGAAACTTTGTAAATTCATTATATTTTTGTAAGTTAAATAAAATAAAGAATAAACAGGACTATATACTTTATAATAACCCCCGAATTAATAGGCTTACTTGTACATCATAAAAATACAGCATATTTTTATTATTTTTAATTATATCATTGGAATTATTTTTATTATTTTCTGTTGTATAGTTAATTATTGCTTGACCTATTTTTTGATTTTTATCACAAAATATACGAATTCTATTTCTATCTAAATATTAATTTTCAAATTTTGCTTTATTATTATCAGCAGTAACAAATACAATAGGCAAAGAAATACATAATCCTAACAATAAAATTGTTATTAGTAATATTGCTATTTTATTTTTTGTTTTAGTTAGGGGAAAACACTTTATTGATAAAATTAAATATCTAATACTATCCTTCCTTTATTCAAATTTATTGTTTAATATTGATAGAATCTGAGTTCGCGGGATTTTTATAAGTTTTGCGAAAAATGCCTTAAAGTTTAAAAAAACTTTTGCGCCGCTTTTCAAAATACTTGGGAAAAATTCTAAGCGTTAAGCGAAGAATTTTATAAATGTTACCAAAATTTGTTTGAAAGAACCTCAAAACTTTTTAACTTGTAAGTCATTTATCACAAAAATTTAATAAAATCAACCGCTCGCCCAAAAACCAGAATAGTTATATTCCCATTTTAAAACGATATGTATAAAACCCCCGTAAAACAAGGCACCATATATATGGGTGTCTATCATGGTACATTTTACTATCGGGGTGTTTGTTTTGCTATCACTAAACCATAATTAACTTATACACTTATCTAAAAATGGGAAGTTATCTAACACGCCATATACTTTTCCTTGCACAAACATTTTTCTTATTCATGTTACACGATTGATTATCCCTGCTTCTTTATTAAGTGATGTTTGGTGTTTTTTGGCTTTAAACATTTTAATTTTATAACCTAAATAAGGGGCAATATCTTCTTGTAATTTTTGCATAAAGTCATGGGCATTGATATCATAATGAAATGTGGCAGCTTCAAAACCATCAAATTTATCAAAGGTATTAATTATTCATTGGCCATAATGTTCAACTATTTCATTTAAATTCATGGTGTTTTTGGGGGTAATAACGTTTTCGACAATTAAATAACTGATCATATTCATTATTTTCATTAATTTTATAACCACTAAATAAAAATACCGTATGATCAACACCAATTGCATAGCTATCAAATTGATAATGCTTTGTATTTGAATTATAAAAATCTTGCAAGTTATATTATTGGATATATTTACGATAATTTCGTAAAACATAAATGCTCGGGTCATTATCGTTATATTCAAAACCGTAATATTCAAGTTTAAATAAATCGGGTCGTTCTTCTTTATTTGCTAAAACAAGTTTTTGAAGAATATCCGGAATTTTGTTTCAAACAGCCCCCATTGTTAAGCGTAAATTAAAAATTTCCAAACCATTAAATGCTTGGTTATTTTCGGAATATACTTGATTGTGTTCTTTTAAAAGCGTTTTTATTCGTTCATTTAACGGTAAATACGGCGTTACAAATTTTTCATAAAAGACATGGTATTTATCAAAATGGTTAAAAGTAAATTGATTAGCATATGTTTTATGAAAATATGTTGTTACTGTTATGTATTGTTTTGCTATGTTGTTTCATTCTTGAAATGTCCAAGATAATTCTTTTACTGCAATATAATTATCTAAATTATATTGTTCGTTGCCATTTTCATCAGTATATTTTTCATAAGACACTTTTAAACTTTTACTCCGAAACATTGAAACTCTTAAATTATTATATCTTTTATCTAGTTCTTTATCCGTTAAGATTTCTTTTTCTTCGGCATGGATCATTTCATCAGTTCAGGCTGAGATAATACCACTGCCTTTCCCAACTTTCCCCATAATTTTATTGCCATTCGCATATCCCGCAAAAGTAATGCGAATACCACTAGGAAAAACAATTTCACCACCCTCTTTAACATTTTTCGGTCAAACAATGCCATTTTCATTGTCCGGTCCGATATCAATCCCATATTTATCATATAAGTAATTACAAACATTAATGGTATCACCAAAGGTGGTGTCTCTTCGTGGTATTGGTGTATCTTCGTAAAATGATCAACGAAGCATCAGTAAAATTACAAGCAAAAAATAACTTTTCTGCCAGATGATTTCATGTTTTATTAGCACCTCTTCCAGTGGAAACAAATTTTAAAAAACAGGGTGAAGTAAAATATCGAGCACAACTATCATCAACGAAATCTTTAAATATTTTTCAATCAAAACCAAAATTATAGTAACTAAAATTTAAATCATATTTTTTATTTAAATGTTTATAACTAGTAATTTGTTTTTGTTATTAATTTTAGCAACGTCTTGCATTTTTAAATATCCTTAATTTTTGATAAAATATAAATAATGTTTTTAAGAAGGGGTTTTATAAACTGGAATTAAAACAAAATTTATTAGGAAATTATAAAAAAAAATAAAATATTAGAAACAAAAATAGAACTTAAGATTTTTTTGTTTGAAAGAGATAATGAGATATTTAAATTATATCAACAAAGTTAATTAAATAGTGCTAAATTTTTTTAAAAATAATATAAAAATAAAAATATAAATTGTTCTTCTAAAGAAGAACAATTAGGTTTAAAAAAATATCAAAGAATGGAACAAAATTTAATAAGTAAAATTACGGTCGCATAAATAAAATAAAGGTTTTTAGACAAATAAAAAATACCTTTAATTTATTGAATTAAATAACATTTAAAAATAAAAACCCTTATTTTATTTATGCGACCAAAGTTACTTCATTTTTTGGTGATTTAAAAATATATAAAGATATTTTACATACTTTAGAAAATGCTAAAACTAACGAAAGAACGTTATCAAATATATTTAATAATGATTGATTTAGAAAAAGTTGATTATATTAGTAATAAAAATAATAATAAAATTAAAATCCCAAATAATGTTTTATATATCCAAATTGATGATGATTTTGAACCTATATGATAAAATAAAAAAGAGTTTAAGAAAATATTTTATTTTCAATTATTCATGTTGATATTGATGAAAAAAATCAATTAAAAAAATAAAAGTAATTAAAAATAAAAAGGGTGTTTTTGAAATTAATAATATTGCAAATATTAATCAAAAAAAATTACAAAGCAAGTATTACTAATTTTATAGATAAAATTTTTAAATTAATGGATACTTATGAAATTAACGAATATACTAAAATTTTAATATTAATTGATGGTGACTGTTGAATTAAAAAAATTATAAAAAAATAAAATAAAAATACAAAAACAATATTTTTTTATATAGTTTGGATAAATTTCATTTAATAAATAGATTTAAACAATTATTTCTTTATCTTAGAAAAAATAAAATTCACATATTAAAATATAATTAAGAAAAAAAATTTTTCTTTGATTGATATCATGAATAATTGTTAAATTTATTAAATTCTCATTTACATTATGTTTTTGGAAATAAAAAGAAATTTTTATTACAAACTATTAAATTAATTGAAAATAATGAAGCGGCTGTTAAAAACCAAGCATTATAATATAATATTGGTTGTCATATGGAAGGAGATACTTCACATTATATTAAGACCATTAAGAGGCGTTGGCAAAAATATACTGTAAAGAAACATTTAAAAAATAATTATATTATTAAATGTTAAGACTTAATGATAGAATTGATGAAAAAAGTTAATAAAACTAATGAAGAAAAAATTGAATTTAATATTTTTAATTTAAATCAATTTCAAAATTTAAATCATTTTCAAAACCAGTATTTATTTCTTTAATCAAAAACTTTAAAAAATTAATTAATGTAATTTTTAAAAGTGTTTTTTAGTTTGTCAAAATTCATAATTTTAGAAAATATTTTTTAACTAAAAATTATATTTATAAAAAATTCAACTTTTTTATAAATTTTGTTATCATTTAATATATAAGCGAAATTTAATTTGTTTCTAATTATTTATTTTTTTTATTAAAACCTCAAAATAATATATACTACCGAAAACCGAAAAATTTACAATAGAACCGCAACCATAATTAAAAAATTTAGCTGATGTTAAAAAATATATTGAAAATATTAAAAATAAAAAAATATTAAAAATATAATTTTACCCATTATAAATAAAACTGCTAAATTAGATAAAAAATTAATATCTTTGATTATTCTAAACAAGAATTACAACAAAGCAAATATTCGCACGTCATAGAATTTGATATTAATAAAAATACAAATATTTTAGATTTAAACAAAATAAAATTAGGCGATAAATTTATTTTATATTTTAATAGCAAAGAATATGAAACAATATTATTTGCAATTCAATATGAAAATAACAAAAATACCATTCATTTAGTATTCGGAAAAGCAAGAATTAATTTTATAACCACTGTATAGGTTCCAAGAAGTTGGACCATATTTATGTGGATTTTCAAATAAAATATAATTATGAAGAAAGTAGGAATATAAAAATAGGAATAAATTCATCGGTATATGAATTTAAAAAACAAATTGTTTTACTTTATCAAAATGGCAAAACCATTCTTGAAATTTTTAAATAATATAAGGTGTCAAAATCAACTATATATCAGTTAATTGAAAAATTTCATAATTCTGGATTTTTTAAAGCAAAAGATAATCACACTGTTGAAAAAAATTAACTGATTGCCTTGCGGAAAGAATTAATCTAATTACGAATGGAAAACAACCCTTTAAAGCAAGTAGTGCTGATAATTGGCAAAAAATAGAAATTATTAACAATAATAAAGAAAAATATTCTGTGCGAAAAATTGGTCAAATAGGATCAAAATTAAAGATAGCAAAATCAACATATTACTATCAAATTAATAAATGTGGCTATGGTTGATGTTAATAATTATGAACAAAAAGTTATCAGAGCATTTAAGCTAATCGCCAAAATTTATGAATCTTGTAAAATTAAAAAAGCTTTAATTTTACAAGATATTATCTTATCGCGAAGAAAAATTCACCAAATTATGATTAAAAATTAGTTAGTATCTAAATGCACCAAATTAAAATATCGTAATCATAAGTTGGTGGTTAATAACAACGAAATTAGCAACGTTTTAAACTGTGAATTTAATAATTAATAATAACCACAAAAACCAATGAAGTTTTGTTGTTAGTGATTTAACATATGTTCAAGGTGGTGCTAAATGACATTATCTTTGTTTGTTAATTAACTTGTTTAATCGTGAAATAATTGGCTATAATATCGAGACAAATAAAATAGTATAACTAGTGCAATAAGCCTTTTATTCAATTATAAGACCATTAAAAAAAATACGTTATTTTATAATAACTGGGGTAATGAATTTAAAAATAAAATCATTGACAATACCTTAAATACTTTTAACATCAAACGATCATTAAACAATAAAAGAAGGCTGTCCTTATGATAATGTTATGTCTGAAACAACTTACAAAAGTTTTAAAAAATAATTTGTCAAGAGGCAAAAATTTATATATTTAACCCAATTAAAATACAAATTATTTGACTTTGTGCATTGATTTAACAATATTCGAATTCACGGTAGTTTAAATTATTTAATACCTCTCTGTTGAATTTATAAAACAACAGTCCATATAAAAGTGTCATAAAAAAAGTTTATCCCCCCCAAAAAAAACTCACTTAATATAATTTATTGCTAATTTGCCCCTTAAAACGTGTAATAAGAGTTATTTAAAAGATAAAATTTTTAAATAATTAATAATTTTGCTTGTATATATATATATATATATATTATAATATGATAAATCTTGATAAATAAATAAATAATTTCAATAAATAATTTCAATAAATAATTTCAAGATTAAATAAAGGAGAAAAACAAGTATGAAAAAATTATTTAGTTTATTAAGTGTATTAACAATTAGTGGAACTGCTGTACCAACAACAATTGCTGCTAGTCCTTATCAAAAAGAAAAGAATAAATTAGAAAATATTGTTGATATTGAAGAATTTAATACAAATAATTTAGAAAAGTTAAATCGAGTTAAAAGAGGAAATAAAAATAATATTTTTGGAATAACAAAAATTATATTTAAAAAAAATTATTACGATATTTTTTCGCACGGTGTTGTATTAGATAATAAATTATATTTTGGTTCTCTTGATGGTAAAGTATACGAATATGAGCCACAAACAAATCAACAAAAAGTTGTTATTACAACAACCGAAGAATTCAATTCCTCTATTTCATTTGATAATAAGTTATATTTTTTTTCTCGTTATGGCAAGATATACGAATATGAGCCATTAAAATTAATTAAATCTGATGTTATTGATTTACAAAACTTATTAAATCAAGGGTTATTTATTTTTTATAAAAAACAAAATTTAAATTCTAAAATTAAAAACATATCAAATATAGATTTGAGTAATTTAAATTTTATAGAAACAAAAGCAATTAAAATATTTTCAAAACCAAATCAAAAAATATTATTGCCTTTTTATAATTATCATGAAGAAAAGCCAAATATTTCAGAAAAAGAAATAATCTATAATTCTCCAGACGATGAAATAAGTGAAGAAATTTCAAAATCAATTGAAATTCAAAAAGGATTAAGTACAACAAGTGGTAAAACAAAATCACAAACAACAACAAATTCTCATAATTTCAATATAGGATTAAGTGTAAGTGGGGAAGCTGAAACAAAAATATTTGGAATTGGCGCAAAAATTACTACAACTATTAATACAGAATATGGTTATTCAAATGAAAATTCTGAATCTATTGAGGTAACTTTAGAAAATAGTTTTAATTCTTCAAATACGAGAAAAGAAGAAAAAAAAGAAGTTAATAAAAAAACAATTAAATCTCAATCAATTATAATTCTCCCTAAGAAAAAACTTATTTATAATAGTAAAATTTATAAATATTCTTGTGAAGATTTTTGAAATTTAACAAAAAAATTTAATGGCTTAATTAGTGCATTAATAATTGATGAAAATAATAATTCTGAGATATTAAATGCTTCAATTAAAGATATTATGCAATCTTTAAAAGAAAACGATATCTTGCCAGAAGAATTTAAAATAAATCAACAAGACAATTCAATTACTTGAACAAGAAAAATGGCAACAAAATATACTTGTGGATTTGAGCAAGATTCTAGTAGTGAAACAAAATTAGTTGATGTATAAAAATGAAAAATATATTAAGTCTTTTAGGAACAATCACTTTAATTGGAACAAGTACAACAAATTTAGTTACTTGTAATGCACCACAATATACAAAAGAAGAATTAAAAAAAATAAAAGATAAAAACAAAATAAATACAACAAACGAAACTATTAAAAACAACCTAGAATGAATAGCACCACAAGAAAAACCATTTAATAAAGTTGATAATAAGTATTACTATATAGTATGAAAAGGTAAAAATTGAAACATTACCAAGTTTAAAAATAATGAAGAAATAATACCTCCAAATTATGAATATATATATAAAATTATAGAGGAAAAAGAAGAATACAAAATTCAATTACGCTATTACTCACATAATGATACTAAAATTGATTTAATTATTTTTAAATCAATTAATGAACCAACTTTAATTTGAGAAATAAATAATAATGATTTTATTAAATCTGTTTATCGTTGAAATGGCGAAGAACAAAATTTACCTGATTTAATTATTGATAAAGATTGTAATATACAAGTTAATTAGTAATTACAAAAAGAGATTTATTATATATTTTGTTTTTATATCGTTTTAATTGTTATTTTAACAGGGTTAGTACTACTATTTCTAATACCTAATACATTTTGAGGTAGTCGGAAAAAGTTTAGGTTTTATAAAAATTATAAATAAAGTAATTAAATACAAATTAAAGTAATCGCTTATCAGAGCGATTTTTTTTATTTGCATTATTCATCAGATAGTACCTTTATTAAAAATGATATTATTAGTTGTTAAACCGAAAAAATATAATAAATCACAGAAAGGAAATTATAAAAATTAACTAATTTGTAGGGTAAAATAGGTTAATTTTTAATTTTAAAGATATTATCTGATGAATAATGCAACTCTTAAACTTAATATTTTGATGATTAAAGATGGATAACTCATCTATGGCACGAAGCCTTAAAGAAAGTGTGAAAGTGATTGGATTTTACTTCTATTTATTTCTTTAATTTTCAGCAAGATTAATCCCTCGCGAAATGTCATAGCGCGGGGTTTTTATCTTGTTTTCATAAAGAGTGCTGCTAAACCGAAAAAACAATATCGGACACTAAAAAACAAGAGTGTTAGAACTCCAAAAAATTATTTTATTTATATAAAGTTGTGTAGGGGTTGATGAAGCGTAATTAATAACTGGGTAAACTGTTTCTTTGTTTATTTCCTTATGGGGGTAAACTCTATCAAAATATCCTACCGCCCCCGCTCACCTTCAAAGTGAAGCGGGCGGCGAAGTAATTAAATACTAAAATAAATTATTTACTAAATATCAAAATATTAACTAATAAAGGAATATTATGTTTTTTTACAGAAAGGAAAATATTTGATGAAAAAATGAAATAAAAAAATTGAAAATAAATTACAAGAATTAATGATGCGAGCTTATCCAGTAACTGCAAATGATATTAATGATGAAATTTGAGCAACAAATAAAAAAATAAGGAGTATATATAATGACAGAATATAAAAGTTTGTATATTAATAAAACTTGAAATGAAATAACAACTTCCTTTGATTGAGTTAATTGTCAACCTGTTAATTGTCGTATTTCACATCATAAAAAGCATTATGATGTGAAATGTTTAGAATGAGCAAAAATATACTTAAATTTATTTAAAAACAAGTGGGATGTTATTGCTTCTTATATGAAACATTACAAAATTAATGATATTTTAGATTTAGCAACAGAAGGTTGAAAAATATTACAAATTGACAAAAAAATAAACCAGATAAATTAAAATATATTATTGCAATTGACCCCGCTGGAATTGGTCAAACTGGTATTATTATTTATAATGTTTTACAAAATAAAATAATTAATAATATTACTTTTAATTCCAAAAATGAAGAAAACACAATAAATAATATGTATTTAATATTAAATCAATTTAAAAATAAAATTTGTTCTTATTTAAATAAAGTTATTGTAATAATTGAAGATTATCAACTTCATAAAGGTTTAAAAATAAAAACCCATTATCTACTCCTAAATTTATTGGTGGTTTAAAAGTTTTATGTAAATATCTATTTAATTTAAAATATGTTTTACAATCGCCAGTTATTAAGAAAAATTATATTTATAAAGGAAATATTAAAATGACAGAGCACGAACACGATGCTTGAAAACATTTACAATATTTTATAACAAAAGGAATATAGATAAAATGACAGAAAAATTTAAAGTAAATGGTTGGGAGATGAAATAATGGAAAAAACAGTTAAAGAAATAATAGAAGATGTTATTGATGCACCAAATAATAATGAATATTATATTTGCTAATATTGATGATTTAGATGATATTAAACGAGCATATGAAAAAGAAATTGCTGAAAAAGATAGAAAAATTGATTTACTTTTAACAGCGAATAAGCAAATTACCTATTCAACTAAAAACAGAGAATATAATAAACCAAAATTATATAAAGAATATTTTGAGGTATTTAAGTCTTGTTATGGTTGTTTCAGTAATAGGTTTGATAGTAAAGGCAAATGTTATATTTATCATGCTAACAAAGTAATTAGATTAAAAGATAATTCAAACTATGACAAATTACCTAGTAAGGATGTGAAATAATGTCCCAAACAAAAAGTAATTTACCAAAAAAATCAATAATTAATAAACCTAAAACAAAAAATAAAAGAATTAATAAATTAGAACTAACTGTTAGATTACATGAAAATCAGATTAAAACCAAAATTAAGGCGCCGGTTGCTGGTGGTGTTGAAGTTGATGCTTGTTCGGCGAAATGTCAGTGAGACGGATTAAATTATTCAACATTATCAATCTATAACCCATCTATTTTAACTAAGTTTTTGAAATTAAAAAAAGATGATGAGATAAAAATTAAAGGCTCAGTATTTAATCAATTAAATTTAAAAACAAAACGCTATTTTTTATCTTTTCGAGTTGATAGTTTTGAAATTATCCAAAAAGCTATTAGAAAAAGAACAAATACAAATATTAAAAAATAAGGAAGTGAAAAAATGATAAAAAATGTAAAATATGTTCTTATAAATGAAAATAATGAACCTATTAAAAATGAAGATGGTAGTTTTGATATTAAAATTGCTGAAATTATTTTAGAAAATACTACCGAAGTTGAAGAATTTAATGCAAGTAATTTAGAAAATAGTAATCAGCAAATCAACGAACTACAAACAAAAAATGCTGAGTTAACTTCACAAATTGAACAACAAAAAATTCAATTAAAACAAATTGAAATTAATAACTTCAATAATTTTTTAACTGATAATGAAGAATTTAAAAATGTCTTATTAAGATCTTATGATATTAATGATGATATTGAAATCATTAAAATACAATTGCGAAGTGTTTATGATGAATTAATTAAAGTCCAAACCGTTAATACTGGTGGCGTACCAAAAGTAGAAAACAAAGAAAACAATATTTTAGATACAGACAATGTATTTAATAAATAGAAAGAAGGAAATAAATTATGGCACAAAACCCACAAAGAATTTTTGGTGATATTGCTAATCAAGCAACAAAACGAGACCGAGAAACATTTGAACAATGATATTTACAAACTTATCAACAAAAATTTAGTTGAGAAGCTTTATTTGCATGAAAAGAAGCCAATAAATTTGGTTTAACATATAAAAGAAAGAAAAATATTCAATATAATGAAGGTCTAGGGGCGGACGGACAAATATTTAATACAGATGATAATTTATTGAAATATTCAACGGTGGAATTTGAAGATGGAATTGTTGAATTAGATACCATTTTAACTTTTGCTCGTAAATTAGACCCCGTAGAAAGTGATTTTAATCCCCTAATCTTTTTTGGGCTGCTGATATTGTGATATTGAGCAAGCAATAGATACTGAAGTTGCCTATAAACGCAATAAAATTTTAGAAATTATTAATAAAGGAACAGTTACAACTATTCAAGGTAAAAAAGCAGATGAGACAAATGCTTTACAAATACATGATGAAATGATGGATAAAATATATGAAAATGGTTTTACTCCATCAGAAGCAGTTGTATTAGGTTCGGCTGATTTTATTCGTGGCATTCGTAATAAATTACAGTTGCAACTTGGCGCAAACGACCAAATAAATAGCGTAATAACAAAAAGTGGGGCAATGAAAACTGTTGAAGGAACAACATATTATATGGTTCCAAAAAAATTACCAATTATCAATAAAGATGGTTCAGAAGGAACAATTAGTTTATTACCAGAAGGTGTTAATGCAATTGCCTTTAAATTTAGTAAAAAATATGATCCGCTTATTTTACGCAAAAAAGACCATACGCCGTTAAGAGTTGGTGCTGCGGCATTAGGGACTGGAATGAATAATACTTTAATTATGGAAAGAGTTTTTATATTTAGGTGGAGCGGTAGTTGAAGCAAAAGGAATTATTAAGCATTCTTATCAAATTACATCAGAAAAACCTAAATTATCCGATAAAATTACTATAAAAGCAGTTGGTAAATTAGCAAATGGCGAAAACTCAACAGTTTTAACTGCTGCTAAGTCAAAAAATTCTAACACCCCCGCAGATTTAAAAATTAATAGTAATGACAAAACTGGTAGTGCCGTTGTTTCAATTCCAACACATGATGGAACAATACCAATAACTTATACAATTTAAAAATTCTTAATAGTACTAAAAATAGTACTATTTGGTATTAAAAATGGCAATTGGAACATCTAAAACAGCTCTTATTTATCCTGTTAAAAAACCTCCAACTAGATTGTCACTTCAACAGCAAGAAAAAAGTTTTGGTTTACAATTATTAGCATTTTTAGGAATACAAGTTTTAGCCCTTGGTTTATCAGTTTTAACGGGCGGAGTTGCTTCGGCTGTTGGTCTTGGCGTTGGCTTATCTAATTTTGCCGCAGCATTTATCTCGTTTGGAGTAGAAACAGCAACCGATTTTGCTGTAAATCAAATATACGATAAATTAACCTCAGAAGTTACAGCAAAAAGTACGGCCTTAAATTTGTTGCCTGCAATTGGTGGGGTTGGAAAATTAACGCGGGCTGCTCGAACAACGAGAATTTTAAAATTAGCAAAAGAAACTAAATTACTTGAAAAATTAGGTGTAATAACTTCTAATAACTTAGAAGATTTTGTAAGACAAGTTACAGGTAAAAAGATTTTATCTGATAAATTAATTTTTGACTTTACAAAGCGGGCTAATAATGAAACTTTATTATATACAATTGGAAAATTAGCCTGCAATGATTTTTATAAAGGTTTTAAAGTTTCTAAAATAAACACAATTAATAATTTATTAAAAATTGAGAAAAATATTCAAAAAATAAGTCCTAAATTAGTTCAAAAAATACCACGCGTAAATGAAAAAAATGCTAATAAATGATTGTCTGAATATGGATTAAATATTGATAAAATAAGCAAAATTAATACTAATGAGTGATATAACATTATGACCAATCTTCATAAAAAAGGTGTTGGTAAAAACCTATTATTAAATGCTAATTTAATGCGTGGTAGCAAAATATATCATAATAAATTATTAAATATCTTGCATCAAACACCAATTAAATTAAATAAAATTTTAAATAATTTAAACCCAAATTTTTATCTTCAAAAAGTAACTAAAAAATTATTAGCCCCAATTGAAAAACAAATAATTGCTATTAAACAAAAAGTAATTAGTAAAATTACCGAACAAACTAAAAAAATATTTTCTAATTTTGAAACAAAAGCCATTCAAAAAAGATAATTATTATACCGTTTCCTTTTTATGGTTCTGATGTTTTTTTAGCTGTTAAAATAGCCCTTTATCTGTTGCAGGGAAGTTTTTTTGTGTGTTTTGCCTTAACAATATATTATAAAAACTTCAAATATGCCCCATTGTTATTATGACAACTTTATAATCAAGGCACAACAGTTTATTTTGGCTTCTGAACCATTCAAATTCTATATGAACAGTGAATGGTTTATTTGATGGGGATTTACAAAAACAAGTTTATTTAACTTAGTTTATTTTGCCTAAATCGCTTATCAACAAGTAGTAAAAGATAGTTTTAAAATATATCGAACAATTGCTAAGGTATTAAAAATGCAAGAACAATTTAAAAATAATTTTAATAAAGATAAATTGTTAAATACGATTGAAGAAAATGCTGTTACTAGTTTGTTGGGTGGGGTTTAGCATTTCAAACATATAAACAATTCAGAACAAAACAAGATTTAAACAAAACAATTAAATCAAAAACATTATTAAGTAGTAAAAAGTTTATCTTAAATAAAATCAAAACAAAAGAAAGAAATGATAAGGAGATGATTAAATGTTAAATGAATTATGAGAAAATGTTACTTTGGAAAATTATAATAATTTTAATTCAATTACAGGAAAAATTACGCAAGTTCCAGTTCGTTATAATAAGTTCTTTAAAAAGTGATGTAAATTATGATTAAAACTTTTGCATTAATGACTCAAAATATGATTAATTCATATTTAAACTATCCATTTTTAAAATTAAAGTTTTAAACATTTAAAGACCCATTATTAAAAAATTTGTATTAATATGATATTTATTACGGTTTAACATTGAACATTTAATCGTATTCCAATTGAATTCTTTACTTCAGCAAATATGAATATTGGTGATGTTAATTATTCTTCACAAAACGACCCTATGGCAACATGACAAGGTCTATTGCCTACTTATGCAAAATCATTGGCTAATTTAACAACTTCAAAGAAAATGTTTCGTACTTTTCAAGAAGAAGGTATTGATTTAACTATGATAGATTTAGAAGCCTATTATACACAATTAGAAGTTGATGCTTTAATAGAAAAAGAAAAAAACGAAAGAATTAAAGAAGATAATAATTTAGAAAACAAAATAAATACAAAACAAAACATTCTTAATAAAGATACAAATTTATAATTAAATAATTTAATTGTAAACAATACTATTGAAAGCAAAAATAAAATTCAATCTTTTAATATTACAACAAATGATTTAGAAATTAAAAATCCTAATGCAGAATTAGCACCAAATTTTACAAAAGCAGTCAGAGCAGTGCAATATAATATTCAAGTACCAATAACAAAAATCATTAATGATAAGTCAACAGATGAAGAAGTACCAACTGCAAAATCAGTATATAATTCTACTACATATGATAACAATTATTTATGGAAAAAATTGATAATAATACTTCATTAAATATATTAAAGTTTTATACAATTTATCTTACTTTTAAAATTACTGATTGGCAAATTTATACTGGACCTAAGTCTTTGTTTGAAATATCTAGTAGTCAAATTACTTTTAAAATTAATAATTTTCAATTTTATAATCCGAATTCTTCAAAATGATTTAATTACTGAGTTTATTTTAGTAATGGTGATAACAAAATATATTTTTGAGATGAAAATAATAATATGTCAGTTGATTTTGAAGATAGTATTTATGAATATCAGGGTGAAGGAACACCTATATAGGAAGGAGATGTTATTATGCCAAAAGTAGAAGTTAAAGATGTAATTATGTTTTTGAAAATCTTTGGAGTTTCATCGTTGTTTTTTATTGCAAGAATTATTATTTGTTTTATAGGAGAAAAAACATTAGGTATTTCTTGACCAGCATATGTTATTGTTTCAGCAATGCTTATCGGGGCTGGAATTATAGTTTTGATTATTGAAAAAATTAGATTTATCAAAACACATAAAAAAAGAATAAAAACAAGATAGCATTGAAGATGTTATTAAAAAAATACAAAATAAGGGGTCTGATATAAACGGGATTGTTACCAGTTAAAAAGAAATTAAAGAAAAGCTATGATATTGATAGTTATTATCTTAATTTAGCATCAACGATTACTAATCGTAAAAATGTTACTGTTCAAAAACATAACGAGATTTTAGAAAAAATAATTTGTGAAGATAATGCTAATTTCTAAATCGCGTGTATTTAAAAAATTAGCATTTATAATCCAATTAATAATCAGTATTTAGACACTAAATTAATTAGTAACTTTTTAAAAATGCAGGACTTTACTAATAATAATTTATATAACGAATATAAAATTAATAAAAATGGTAAAGGTGCGTATTTTATTTTTGCTAATAATTCAAAACTTAATTTTATTACTATTGATTTTTATAATGACCAGTATGATGAATTAGGTAATTTAGTATCGTGTACTTTTGATTATGACCCTTATATTAAAAATGAACAAAGTATTTTTATTACTGAAAAATTAGAAATTGATTATATAACTAAACAAGTAAAAGTTATTATAAAGTTAAAAACACGATTATACAGTACTATTACAGATTTATATATTGATGATGCTAAATGAAATAACTATACAGCATTACAAAGAGAAGAAATATTGCCACTTAATTTTATTCCAATTGAAATTATTCCGAATAATCCTAATTTTGAACCTTCTGCTCGTTATGGTAAACAATTCGCTAGTATTTTAGATATTATTGCGGAAAAGATAATGTTAGACCCATTATTAAATAGTGGTAAATTTACCATTAATACTAATGGCGTGACTGGAGTTATTGACCAAGAAATTAGTAAAATGTTGGCTTCATTTATTGAAAATGACTTGTTATTAGTTGAAGGAGACCCGGATAGTAATTTTCAACCAGTCGACTATATTGTTGGTAATTTTAAAGGTGAACAATTAACTAAAATATATGATTGATTATTAACTAATTATAAAATAAATTGTCATCATGTTCCCGCAATCGCTAAGGGAGCACAACAAACTCAGGCAGAAGTTGCTGGTGTAAATATTCAAACAAATGCATCATACGAACAAATGATATACATCAGAGAAATTAAATTAACTGAATTTATTATTAAGTTAATTAAATATGATAATGCGATTTTAAACAGTAGAACATTCAATATTAAAAATATTAATGAATTAATTGTTGATGTTCGCTTACCAGTAAATGCCACTTTAAACAGACAATTAAAAAACAACGAAACTATTATATCAATATGCCTAATGAAAAAGGAGAACAAGAATAATGTTAAAACCATCAGAAAAAATGTTAGCACAATTAGCAGAAAAAGATGAACCAATTGACCATTCAATTGATAGTATTCCGTTGGATTTTGCTAATCAATCGAAGTATAGCGACCCCGATTTAGAACAATTATTTAGTGAAGACCGCTCTAGAACCTTATATATTTATAAAATTAATAATTCTTTGTTAAGACAAATCAAAAACCAACCTTAAACTACTATCAAAATAGCGTTAAAATAGGTTTTATAGACAAAGATGAATATATTAAAATTATTGGTTATGAAATTAGTGACTTTAATTTTAAGTTACAAATTCAACAAAATACAACAGTCCAAGACAATAGCACAAGTTATGTAATGATTGATGAAAAAGATATTTTAATTAATAATATTTCAAAACAAAACAAAGAATTTTTAGAAACATTAGATTTAAAAATAGTATCTATTAATGAACCAATTACTGAAGACAACAAAAATGAATGCTATATCATTGAAGAATATAAACGCCCTTATTCACCTGATGGTGTTAATATTATTAAATCTACCCATTTAGTTAAAATAACTGATTTTAAGTGAAAAAATCAAAATAGTATTCATTTAGTATTACAAAAATCATTACCCGAAGATACACTATTTACTGGAATTGAAATTAAATATCCTAAATCAATGTTATTTGGAAATATTAAATGCTGAGGCAATGTTAATGGTGTTTATTCTTATCCATCATCAATAGTTGAAAATGCTAGTTTAGTACCCTTGTTATCAATGCCGATTGAAACAAATCCTAATTTAAGAATATTTCAATATTGATTTACTGATATTTTTTTACCCTGATTTATTGCAAAAATATATATTCAACCAGATAATATTTTAAGTTTAATAAAAAATAATGGTTTAGAAAAAGTTTTATTAAATTATTTAACTTACCGTTATAATTATGATAGAAAATTTTAGGGTGCAAAATATGATGAAAAAAACAATCCTACAAATAAAGCGGCTGAATTACGCCAAAAATTTGAAGGACAAAAAACCGAAGAGGTAATTGATGGATTATTTGAAAATTGAAAATTAGACAATCCAAGTGAATTACATAAAACATATGTAAAAAGATTTAAACAAGTGATATACATGTTATCAAATTATAACATATAGTAAATATGCAATTAATAAAGGTTATAATGATGATATTAAATTGTTTTCTCCTTATTATTTTGAATTAATATCTAATCCAAGAGAGGAAAAAACTGGATATTGAGAATTTGAACATTGCAAAGTTAAATTAAATTCATCATATTTTAATTTTAGTGGTGGTTCTAATCCACCAACTCCAATAAATTATTGAGAAGAGATTTATGCAAGTGATAAACCATTTATCATCTTTCTCATTAAATGGATTTTTCTTGTGGTGCTATTCATTCTAAAATACCATCTTTTGTATTTATGTTATGTTTTTCTTTTAAATCTGATAATTCTTTTTCAGTATATTTCAGTGTATTACAAGCAACTAAACTGATAGTGCTTGTTCCAATTAAAGTGATTGTTCCTAAAAGACTTAATATATTTTTCATTTTTATACATCAACTAATTTTGTTTCACTACTAGAATCTTGCTCAAATCCACAAGTATATTTTGTTGCCATTTTTCTTGTTCAAGTAATTGAATTGTCTTGTTGATTTATTTTAAATTCTTCTGGCAAGATATCGTTTTCTTTTAAAGATTGCATAATATCTTTAATTGAAGCATTTAATATCTCAGAATTATTATTTTCATCAATTATTAATGCACTAATTAAGCCATTAAATTTTTTTGTTAAATTTCAAAAATCTTCACAAGAATATTTATAAATTTTACTATTATAAATAAGTTTTTTCTTAGGGAGAATTATAATTGATTGAGATTTAATTGTTTTTTTATTAACTTCTTTTTTTTCTTCTTTTCTCGTATTTGAAGAATTAAAACTATTTTCTAAAGTTACCTCAATAGATTCAGAATTTTCATTTGAATAACCATATTCTGTATTAATAGTTGTAGTAATTTTTGCGCCAATTCCAAATATTTTTGTTTCAGCTTCCCCACTTACACTTAATCCTATATTGAAATTATGAGAATTTGTTGTTGTTTGTGATTTTGTTTTACCACTTGTTGTACTTAATCCTTTTTGAATTTCAATTGATTTTGAAATTTCTTCACTTATTTCATCGTCTGGAGAATTATAGATTATTTCTTTTTCTGAAATATTTGGCTTTTCTTCATGATAATTATAAAAAGGCAATAATATTTTTTTATTTGGTTTTGAAAATATTTTAATTGCTTTTGTTTCTATAAAATTTAAATTACTCAAATCTATATTTGATATGTTTTTAATTTTAGAATTTAAATTTTGTTTTTTATAAAAAATAAATAACCCTTGATTTAATAAGTTTTGTAAATCAATAACATCAGATTTAATTAATTTTAATGGCTCATATTCGTATATCTTGCCATAACGAGAAAAAAATATAACTTATTATCAAATGAAATAGAGGAATTGAATTCTTCGGTTGTTGTAATAACAACTTTTTGTTGATTTGTACCAAAATTATATTCATATACTTTATTGTCACTAGAACCAAAATATAATTTATTATCTAATACAACACCGTGCGAAAAAATATCGTAATAATTTTTTTAAATATAATTTTTGTTATTCCAAAAATATTATTTTTATTTCCTCTTTTAACTCGATTTAACTTTTCTAAATTATTTGTATTAAATTCTTCAATATCAACAATATTTTCTAATTTATTCTTTTCTTTTTGATAAGGACTAGCAGCAATTGTTGTTGGTACAGCAGTTCCACTAATTGTTAATACACTTAATAAACTTAAAAGTTTTTTCATTTTATATAATTTCCTTTCTTTTATCTTGAAACTTTTTATCAAGATCTATTGACATTATATATATATATATATAAGCAATTTTTAAGCATATTTGAGAAAGGAAGTTATTTAAATGATTATTATTTGTGATTATATTGTATTAAATCTGGGCTCGCGGGATTTTCTATAGTTTGTGAAAAATGCCTTAAAGTTTAAAAAACTTTTGCGCCGCTTTTCAAAATCCTTGGGAAAAATTCTAAGCGTTAAGCGAAGAATTTTATTAAAGGTTCCCAAATTTGTTTGAAATAATCTCAAAACTTTTTTAACCTGTGAGTCACTTTATCACAAAAATTTAATAAAATCAACCGCTCGCCCAAAAACAAAATAGTTATAATCCCATTTTAAAACGATATGGATAAGAACCATAAAACAAAGCATCATATGGGTCATGGTACATTTTAATGTCGGGTTTATTTATTTTGGTATCACTAAACCTTAATTCACTAATACACTTATCTAAAAATGGAAAATTATTTAAAATGCCATATATTTTGCCTTGGACAAACATTTTTCTTATTCATGTTACACGATTGATTATACCCGCTTCTTTATTCAACGAAGTTTGATGTTTTTTAGCTTTAAACATTTTAATTTTATAACCCAAATAAGGGTAAATATCTTCTTGCAATTTTTGCATAAAATCGTGGGCATTAATATCATAATGAAATGTAGCATATTCAAAACCATCAAATTTATCAAAAGTATTGATTATTCATTGGCTGTAATATTCGACTATTTCATTTAAATTCATGGCGTTTTTTGGGGTAACAACATTTTCTTCAATTAAATATTTATCATATTCATTATTTTCATTAATTTTATAGCCACTAAATAAAAATACTGTATGGTCTTCACTACCATTAGCATAATCGACACCAATTGAATAACTATCAAATTGATATTGTTTTGTATTGGTATTATAAAAATCTTGCAAGTTATATTCTTGGATATATTTACGATAATTTCGTAAAACATAAATGCTCGGGTCATTATCGTTATATTCAAAACCGTAATATTCAAGTTTAAATAAATCGGGTCGTTCTTCTTTATTTGCTAAAACAAGTTTTTGAAGAATATCCGGAATTTTGTTTCAAACAGCACCCATAGTTAAACGCAAATTAAAAACACCCAAACCTTTAAATTATTGTTTATTTTCTGAATATACTTGATTGTGTTCTTTTAAAATATTTTGCATTCTTTCATTTAAAGGTAAAAATGGCGTTACAAATTTTTCATAAAAGACATGGTATTTATCAAAATGGTTAAAAGTAAATTGATTAGCATATGTTTTATGAAAATATGTTGTTACTGTTATGTATTGTTTTGCTATGTTGTTTCATTCTTGAAATGTCCAAGATAATTCTTTTACTGCAATATAATTATCTAAATTATATTGTTCGTTGCCATTTTCATCAGTATATTTTTCATAAGACACTTTTAAACTTTTACTCCGAAACATTGAAACTCTTAAATTATTATATCTTTTATCTAGTTCTTTATCCGTTAAGATTTCTTTTTCTTCGGCATGGATCATTTCATCAGTTCAGGCTGAGATAATACCACTGCCTTTCCCAACTTTCCCCATAATTTTATTGCCATTCGCATATCCCGCAAAAGTAATGCGAATACCACTAGGAAAAACAATTTCACCACCCTCTTTAACATTTTTAAGGTCAAAACACCACACACACAATACCATTTTTCATTGTCGGGTCCTATATCAATCCCATATTTATCATATAAGTAATTACAAACATTAATGGTATCACCAAAGGTGGTGTCTCTTCGTGGTATTGGTGTATCTTCGTAAAATGATCAACGAAGCATCAGTAAAATTACAAGCAAAAAATAACTTTTCTGCCAGATGATTTCATGTTTTATTAGCACCTCTTCCAGTGGAAACAAATTTTAAAAAACAGGGTGAAGTAAAATATCGTGCATAACTATCGCCAACAAAGTCTTTAAATACCTCTCAATCAAAACCAAAATTATAGTCACTAAAATTCAAATCATATTTTTTATTTAAATGTTCATAACTAGTAATTCGGTTTTTTGGTGTTAATTTTTAGTAAAGTCTTGCATTTTTAATTAGCCTCCTTTTTTTGATAAGATTATATGAAGTATTAAATATCATAATTTAAAAAAATCGTTTAATTACGAAAGGAAATTATAAAATGGAATTAAAACAAAATTTATTAGGAAATTATAAAGAAAATAAAAGAATAGAAACAAAAAATGAAACTAAAAATTTTTTGATTGAAAGAGATAATGAGATATTTAAATTATATCAACAAGGACAAATATTACAAGGATATAAGGTGATATCAAAATTGCCAAAAACAATTAAAACAGAATATGGATATTTTCCTATTAAAAGAAGATTATATGTTAAATATGATGAAGAAAAAAAAGAAAATATAAATCGTTATCCTTTAGATGAAGAATTAGGTTTAAAAAAATACGAAAGAATCGAAATAAATTTAAAAGATAAATATATGTCTTTTATGGGTGATGGAAAAAGATATAAAGATATTTTACATACAACAGATAATGCAAATATTAGCGAAAGAACAATATCTAATATTTTTAAAAATACCTATTTAGAAGAAACCGATTACATTAGTAATAAAAATAACAATAAAATTAAAATTCCAAATAATGTTTTATATATTCAAATTGACGGAGCTTTTGAACCAATTCGAGAAAATAAAAAAAGAGTTAAAAATAAAATATTTCTTGCTACTATGCATGTTGGTGTTGATGAAGAAAAGTCAACAAAAACCAAAATAAAAATGAAAAAGAAAAAAGGCGTTTTCCAAATGATGAATAAAAATCATAAGAATAAAAATAATAAATCTAATATTGATAATTTTATTGATAAAATTTTTAAATTAATTGATACTTATGATATTAATGAAGATACTAAAATATTAATATTAAGTGATGGTGAAAAACAAATTAAAAAAATTTATAGAGCAGTAAAAGCAAAATATAAAAATAACAAGGTATCATATAGTTTAGATAAATTTCATCTTACAAGTATATTTAAAAAAATATATCCCTTTCAAAATAAAAATAGGGAAAATAGAGAAGCACATCATAAAGCTGTTGATTATTTTTTAATGGTAAATATGAAGAATTATTACGGTGTTTAGAAGATAGTAAATTTTTTATAAGCGATTCTAAATTAGATTTTTTGAATAAAGCTATTACATTAATTAAAAATAATAAAGAAGGCATTGAAAACCAAACATTATAATATAATATTGGTTGTCATGTTCATGTTGAGGGTGATGTATCGCATTATATTAAGGCCGTTAAAGGGCGTGGCGCAAAAATATATTGTAAAGAAAAACATTTATAAATATGTTAATTGCTTCAATGTTAAGACTTAATAATCAAATTAATGATGAGAAAGTTGATAAAACTAATAAAAATAATAAAGAAAAAATTGAATTTAATATTTTTAATTTAAATCAATCTCAAAATCAATTTTTATCTTTATAAAAAATAAAAAAACCTTTTAAAATTATTACTAATTTTAAAAGGTTTTTTTATTGTATCAAAATTCATAAATTTATAAATTATTTTTTCAACTAAAAATTATATTTTTAAAAAAAGTTGAATTTTTTATAAATTTTGTTATCATTTAGTCATAAGCGAAACTTAATTTGTTTCTAATTACTTAATTTTATTAAAAACCTAAGAATAATGAGTACTACCCATTTTGATCATAAATACTTATTTAATTTAAATGTTCCAAATTTATAATTATATTTTTTATACCACTTGTATCAATAATTAATTATCACTCAATTTAAATTTCTTTTTTTTCAATTATAAACTTATTCTAAAATAAAATCAACTTTTAAATTATTGAATTTGTTTAACTATTTTTTACCAATATTTTTAATATATACATTACAATAATATTCATTATAGTTATTATTATATGTAACACCATAAATTAATTTTTAATGATTAATAGTTAACAAGTTTATATTTTATTTTTTCAATAAAATTACGATATTTTTGATATTCGTTAAGTTTTATAAATAATAATTTTAAAGACAATTCATTTAATATTTTTTTTATTTGATTCTAAAATAAAGTTATTTTTAACATTTTAAAAAATAAAAACAATGCCAACATTATTAAAAAATGGTTAATATATTACTAGTGTTTTGTAAGTCAATAATTTCCATTATTATTTGTTTTTATTTAAATGTTTATAATTATCATAAAATGATAACTCCTATTTATTTTATTTCCTATTTGTCTAAGTATTTTATTTGTTGCTTCTTAAATATCCATGTTATTTTAAATATTAAAATTATTATTAAATGTATTATTATTATTATTTATATTTTTTTATTAAGAGTTGATTGTTATAATGTTGATTTTTTAATTTCTGGTAACGTTGGGATTTGAACATTTACTAATCCAACTGTTAAATATTTTAGCCTTGTTAATACTTTGTTTATTAGTCATATAATACTATTTAAAATTTTAATTAAAAAATTAAATGGAAGTATTAAAAAAAGTTATAATTGCTTTTCCAACCTTAGCAAAAATAGATGATAATCGATTAAAAAGTGTAAAAATTGGTTTTAAAATTGAAATTAATGCTTTAAATAAATTTTTAAGTAATTTAATAACTGAAATTAATAATTGTTTACAAATATTTCCTAATTATTTTAATAATTATTAAAAATCTTCATTTTAGGCTAATAAAGGTACTAATAAAGCACCAATAATATTTATTTATATTTTTTTTTCCCCTCCAATTTCCCCTATTGAAGATGATAGCCCTTAAAAAGGCTGTTTTTAATAAATTAATGGTGTTTTTTAATAAACCTCCAATATATATTAATTTTCCGAATATTAATACAAGTGGATGCCATAACTGTTAATATACCTAAAATTTTAAATATTAATTCTTTTTGGCTAACACTTAAAGGATTAAAAATATTAGTTTATAAACTAATATTTTTAGCAATAAATCTAAATTTTTGTAAATTATCAGTTGAAATATTAATTTTTTGTGCTTTTTTATTTAATTCTTCACCAAATAAAATCGTATCTTTGTTATATTTTTAAAATAGCTTTAATACCAGTTAATGGTATTTTAATATAAGCACTTAACTTTTTACATATATCTGATAATTTGTTTCCAAATTTAATAAATTTATCGCCATTTATTTTAGATAGTTGTTTGTTAGTTTATTTTAAATCGCCATTAAATTTAATTATATTACGATCAATCCTATCGATGGTTAAATTTGTAAATTCAATTTCCTTGGTAATTTATTAAATTTCTTTTGTAATTGAGATAATTCAATATTTAATTTTTTAATTTGTTTTTTATCTGTTGCATTTTTAAGTGTTATTTCAGTTTTTAATTTAATTTAAATATTATTTTTGAAAATCTAATTTTTAATTTTACATCATTAGTATAATATGACTGTAAATATGTTTCTTTAATTTTATCTTTATCATTATTAGATAATTTTGTTATTTGAAGTAAAAATTTAATATATCCACTAATTTTACCTTTTTCAGTTATATAACTATTATGATAATTTCCGTTTGGCAAACCATTGATATATGTAATAGGTTTAAATATTTTAATTTTATTAGTTATTTTTTTCGTATCTATTGTAAAAATATTTGGGAAATTAACTTTATCAGTTTTTGATAAACTCTATTTTTGTAAAATTATGTTAGATAACAAACCAAAATCAGCATAATAAGAACTACGACTATCAATTAATTTAATATTTCTATTAGGAATAAAATTATCTATATATATATAGTTTTTTATACATTCAATTTGTAAATTATTAAAATTACTTATTTCAATCGTTTTATAAGCATCTTGAATTTACTAACACTTTGAATTGTTGGTTCAATTTGTTTTAAATCAATTTCAGTTTCATAATAACCATTGTATTTGGATTTATCATCAAATAAATTAATATATGTATTATGCTCATTCCCCGCTTGTTTTTTTTTTGCATATTTTGTGATGGTGCTATAATTTTGTTGGTTAATAATGGCTAAATTGTATTAGTACCTCAAATATCTTTTGTATATTATGAATAATTATATGGCACTGGTGGTAATACATATTGTTGGTAATTAAATGTTGGTATTTCATAATCATGTGGTAATAGAAAAATAGTTTTATAATTAGTTGTCATATCACGTAAATAATTATTTAATACACCTTTTGTTTTACCACGAAAACTTCATACTGATAAACGCAAATAATCTTCTTTGTTATTTGTATGATGGTTATCAGCATAAAAGATAATTTCAAAATTACCTTTATATAATGCTTGAATTGAAAAATATCAATTATATAACTACAATTTGTACCATCTGGTGTTTGTAAGAATTCGCATTAATTATCTTTTTCACTATCACTAACTGGTATTTGAGTATCTACTTCTTTTGTACGTTCATTAATTTAATAAACTCGGTTAGTTTTTTTATTTAATTGTTTTAGATTATATGTTTAATAAACTATATTGTTTGTTGTTTTACCATCCTTAGTTAAAACAGTACTTACTAATTTATCAGTTAATAAAGTAGTAAAACCTAAGATAGTAGCATTTGCTCCAAAAATAGCATTAACTTTATTATTACTTTGTTCTATAAATATTTTCAAATGGTAAATAACCTTTATCTTTCACCTTATCATCTCAAAATGCATCATTATAAAAACTATAAACATTAGCACTCATAAAACCCCCCATTTAATCATTAAAAATTAGGTCAAGTTTTTTAATATTGATTAATAAATTAATAACTCAGCCTCACGGAATACCAAACGAAATAAAGTTTAATAATTTACCAACTTAACCCGGTATCGTAAAAGGATTAAATACTAACTTTTTCGTATAGTTTAAAGGTAAAACAGTAACTTAGCGATTAATAAAATTATTAATATTTAAAATATCATCAAAAACATTGTGTATTACATTTTTATTGCCTTTATTATAAGCAGTTATTAAATTATCATCTAATTGACCATATCAATGCATACGGTTTTATCATTTTTCTTTCAATTTAATATCAAAATTATCTTCTAAATTAAATTGTAATTTATAATAATTGGTCATAGTGGGTAAAATATTTAAAATAGTTAAAGTTGATAAAAACAAAGGATTAGGTTCATTTATCGTTTTTCAGAAAGGGACTATACTTAATTTATTTTTAAATTATCGAACTAAAACAGGTCTAATATTATCTTTAATTTGTGTTTTACTTTGTCCAACAACTACTTCATTATTTTTTGGTCAACCTTTAATAACTATTTTATCTTTGGTACAAATTAAATTTAAAATAAAACCACTATCTGATTGATGATAATTTAATCAAATATCAGCACCTTGTTCAATTTCATTTATTTTACTTACACGAGATATGAAGTTAAAAGGGTTGATTAATAAATCAATATTTCCATCACCAGTTTATAATAAACCAAAAATATTTTTACCAATTAAACTTGCTGTTAATTAATTTTTATCTAATTTTTCTTTTATTTTATAAGTTTCATATCATCAATTTAATTTTTCTAAAATGTCTTTACAATGTGATTTAAATAAAATATCTTTACCATTCATTAATCGTATTTGATGGCGAACAATAATATTTGTTAAATTAATTGTTCAATCATAATTATAAAATTTTAAAATACTATTAATATCATTTGAGTTTGGTAAACTAAGGAAAGTATTATTTACGGTTATTTTTCTCCTTTAATTTTAAGATAAGTGCATAATTGATAATATTTACTATTAATAAATTTGGCTTATTTGTTAAAACTTGCACACATACTTTAATTTTTTGATATTTTTTAATATATTCGTTATATAAATTTAATTTACATATTGCGATATTATCTTTTTTTAATTATTGACAAAGTCTTTTTTAACTTGTCCACAAACAAACATATATGGTCTTTTGCATTTATTACACTCTCATCATGTATTTACATGAATATTTTTTTTAATTAAGTTATTTAATCCCTTTGTTGTTATAATTTATAATCTGCTGAACTATTATGTTTAACCATTGATATTAATTCAAAATGTAAAGTATAAAAATCACTATCAAATTTATCACATCATATGAGTATAACATTCGTTCGTCTCTGGCATTTGGTTTATCTTCTCATTTAATTAATTAATATTGTGTTCTACTTACAGGACATTTTTCTCATAATCATTTTAATTGGTTTGTATTTATCAACATTGTAAATGTTTCAATACGATGTCTTATTTTAAATTTCTGTTTTTGTACTGGTTTAAATGTCATATATTGCCCAAAATAGTAATTATATTTTTCTATATTTAAACTTTGTAATGTTGAATAAGCACTATTATCAACATTAATTGATATTCCTTATTGTATTAAATTAAAGTATTGATTTAATTGATTGTTATAAAAAACTATAAAATATCTTTTACTTATTATAATTCAATTTTAAATTGCTGTGTAGCATTTGAATGCGTATATTCTGCTATTTTATATGCTTTTTTATAAAATTTAATTATATAATCAAAAACTAGTAGTAGTAGTAGTATGTACTTTTGATTAGTAGCATTAGTAATATCAACACCACCTAATAATTTCGTTGGTTGAATAATATCGGTTACTTTCATAATATAAATATGTCTTGCAAAGATTGATCAACTAGTGTTTGTCTCTGGCAATCCTCAACTCCATGCTTTTGCTCTTTCAATATCCAATTGTTGCGATCTTAATTGTTCATTAATTTTATTTTGTGGTAATTCATAATTAAGTCTTCAACTAGAATTATTAATAATAATTTTCATATTTCATTTTTTAATATATTTAATTTGTTCATATTTACTATGCATTATTTCTTCATTAAAAGTTAATAATTCATTACAATAGCCAACAATATATCGTTTTAAAATTTCAGGATTACATGTATTAATTGTTATTTTATTTTGATAATCACGAATAGCAAACTATAAATCACTTAAATCTTTTTGTTAAAATTGGTCACATTCTTTTCTTCAATCAATAACTAATTTATATTTATTCAAATCAACAAATGCTTTTAATTTTTATTTTCGACTTGGTGAATGCAAATTTTTACAATATATTTTGCTATCATTTGATAAAGTAAAAGTAAAATTTGATAAATTAATACTATAAGGTATATTATTTTCATCCAACATATTTCATATATTTTGAAATATACTATCTTTTAAAGATCTACTCTAATACACACTAGCAATTATACAAATTGGTTCTTTAATTAATAAATTAATTTTTAATAATTCAACCAAACATTTTAATATTTGATATAGTCTAACCACTACGTTGTGTACCAATTTGATTAATTTAATTAACTAATTCATATTTCTTGGTAAATGCGATATTTATTGCCAATACTACTATTTTGTAATAATCAATAAGGAATTTATAACAAATAAGTAAAATTATTAAGCATTATTATCATTTTCTTTTTTTAATATCTCTAATATTAGTTTGTAAATTAACTATTATTTACTGTTAATTATTTAAGTTTAATTATTTTTCAAATTCTTTTTCTTGCAGTGAATACTTACCATTAAATGCACGCTGTCAATATAATCTAGTACCTTCTGGTGTTTTAAACATTTTTTAAATAAGTTCACTTTCTATTTTATTAACTTGTTTTTCAAGTAAAGGAACTATTTTATCGCTCGCATAAGTATCATATCTTAACTTGCGAAAAAGGTTGAATTTATTGGTTAAATTATTTAAAGTATATAAAAAATATATTATATAAAAGTAATTTATCACGTCAAAACTGCTCTATTTTACGCTCAAATGTTCGTAAACTTGTTGTGTTTTTGGATTAAATTATTTCATTTTTACTCCTTTTTGCATATTAAAGTTACTATTATTTAATAAATATGATTAAATAAAAGAGTAAATAAAAATTATAAAAATGTAACAAAAGAACCAAGTTTGTTTTTTAATTATCTATATTTTACATCAAAATAAAAAAAGTAAATTACTTTACTTTTTTTATTTTAGTATACAAGCATAAAGAGATACAAATTTGATACTTGTTACATTATAATAATATATCTTTAAAGTTATTTGTTAATACCTTTTTAAAAAATTCGTTTATACACGAATTTAAATAAAAGAAATGGAGATATAAATATATGTAAAATTATAAACATTTAATATTTGATGAACAAGATTTTTTTTAATAATTTATTGTTATATGATACTTGTAAAAATAAAAATGGTTCGATTAATTTATCTAGAATAGCACGACAAACAATAAGAGATATTAATACTATTTAAAGATAAATTAAACAATTTAAAAATATACAAGATTTATAAAAGATCATAAACAAAAGCGTAAAAAATGTATTTAAAAAATACTTGAATTTACAAAAAAAAAAAAAACAATTAAATTTTATTAATAGAAGATCTAATGTTTATCGTGATTCTCCATCACAACTTATCCATTGTTATTTTATAAAGTTTGGTATTAAATTTCCTGCTTGTGTTAAAACATTATATAAATGAATCCGCTTAGGAAAAATATGGTTAATAAAAGAAAATTTGCCTCATCGTGGTAAAAAATATAAAACAAAACAAAAACCTGATAATAGTGGAAAATTAATTAATTTTAAATCAATTTGAGATTTTGAAAATAAAAATCTAATGTTGGTTAATTTCAAATGGATATAGTAGTTGGTAAATATCACCAATTTAACAAGAGATACAAATTTGGAGCTTATATCTATGACAATGCCAATCCTTTAAATAAAAATATTATCTGGTAAATAATTTAACAAGATATAAATTTGCCGTTTGTATACAAACGGCATTTTGAATTATTTTTAAATTAACTAATTAAAGTTAACAGTTTTCTTTTTTGTTATGAAAGTTTCATTTGTAAATCTACTCATTACTTTTATAATAATTCTTTTGATGCTTGAATATCTTTTTGTAATAATGTTCAATCATTATTTTAAATTGGTTTTTTTTACTATATTTTATTAAATAAATTATTAAAAAATAACTAAAATTACCCCTAATAAAACATATGAAATTGCTGTTATTGTTTTCCCTCTATATATTTTAATGTTATATTTTATTATGAAATAATTTTATTTATAAACTGTTAAAACAAAAAAAAAAAAAAATAAACTCATTAATCTTATGATTTTATTTTCATTTTATTAAAAAGTAACATTTAATTTGTAATTTGGAACGTATGTCATTTCAGATGCTAAAGCATTAGAGACAGCCAAAATTTTTGAACCTGGTTTAGCACTAACTATTGCTCCTGACCCGTTATTTGTAAAGGTTACTGAAATTTCATCATATCAAATTGCTTTATATTGATCAGCAAATTCTTTTCCTAATAATTTAGTAACAAGTTCATAACGAAGTTCATCTTCATTTTCTTTTGTATAAGTCTTATCTAATTTAACAGTAATTTCTTTCGTTCCTGTTGGATCCGCATTATCCTGATTTAAAAACTTTCGAGGTGTTGTATAAATTTTAAAATTAGCTGATAATGTCGATAAATTGATAATACCTTCAACTTCAGCTTTTATTTGTAATGTTCCTTCTCGTTTTTCATTAATTTCTAACTTAATTCCGTCTTTCAAAATTGCATTAAACATTGCTGTAAACATTGCTAATTTATATAAAACAATAAAACGATTTCGATCCCCAACAAATTCCATAATAGCTGCTATCATTGACGTTTTTTCATCTGTTGGTTTATTTTGATATTTTATTCAAAGTTTCTCAGTAATATAAATATCACCTATATTACTCAAAGGGAACGCCTTTGGAAATGTAACTGGTTCATCAACAATTTCAACTGCTGAGCCAGTAAAGTTACCGTCAATTTTCGGGGTAATTATTCATTGTTGAGTATTATCTTGATCAAATTTTACATCAACATCGTCAAAAGTAAAATTTGTTCCATTTAAATTATTAATAGCCATTAATACTTCTGATGCTTCTAATTTTACCTTAACGTTATTTTTTTGTTCACCATTCTCATATGGTAGTGAAGTAAAAGTAATAATTTTGCTAATATCATTTGTGGATCATTTTAAATTAATTTCTTTTGTTAAAAAAGGGCGGTTTGGTGCATCCGGCATAAAACGAATTATTGCTGTTTTCATACCTGGTGCTAAGTCAACATCCAAGTTATCAACATTATAACCTTGTTTCTTTAAATTTGCTTTAATAGTTGCTATAGTTGGAACCCCAGCACCTTCATCTCCTTTATCGATGTTATGACACGCTGTAATTGTGTTAGTAATCGGGGCTGTTATTGCAAAAGATGTTAAAATCATCATTAATTTTTTCATTATTTTATTCTCCTTTAATTTTATTTTAATAAATTTTTTCTAAATAAGAAGTAGCAAAATTGTTGATCGTTTAATTTTAAAAAGCTTTTTCCTTCTAATATTTTTCATAAATTATTGTGTTGCGGTAGTATTGTTTCCTTTTTAAAAAGTGGATTGGCAACCCCTTTATGACACTTTTTATGGACTGTTGTTTTATAAATTCAATAGGAAGAGTGCATCCATTTTAGTAAATAATAATAAAAAGTATTTACTATTTTTTTAATTATATCTTTTTCTTTACGATTTGAATACCATGTATTTCATTTTATAACATTTTTTATATATTCTTTTTGTTAATTATATATTTTATTATTGATTGTATCTTTCTTAAATAATGAATTAAAACCTTATATAACAATATTATCTGCACATCAGTATTTTTTCCTTATTGAAATTATAATACCATTAGATAAACATTTATCGTGATAAATAGCGGATGTGTATTGATATCCGTGATCTGAGTAAATGAATTAGCAACCCCTTTTAGGACATTCTTATATGGTCTGTTTTTTATAAATTCAACAACAGGTATTAAATAATTTAAACTACTGTGAATTCGAATATTGTTATATCAATGCACAAAGTCAAATAATTTGTATTTTAATTGGGTTAAATTTATAAATTTTTGCCTCTTGACAAATTATTTTTTAAAACTTTTGTAAATTTTTTCAGCCCCAGCATTATCATAAAGATAGCCTTTATTGCTTAATGATTGTTTGATTTTAAAAATATTTAAGGTATTGTCAATGATTTTATTTTTAAATTCATTGCCCCAGTCAGTATGAAATAACGTAATTTGTTTTAATGGTCTTGTAATTGAATAGAAGGTTTCTTGCGCTAATTGTACTATTTTGTTTGTCTCGACACTATAGCTAATTATTTCACAATTAAACAAATCAATTAACAAACAAAGATAATGTCATTTAGTACCACATTAAACATATGTTAAATCATTAACAACAACTTCATTGGGCTGTTTATTAATTAAATTCACGGTTTAAAACGTTGCTAATTTCGTCGTTATTAACCACCAAATTATGATTACGATATTTTAATTTGGTGTATTTAGATACTAACTGATTTTTAATCATAATTTGGTGAATTTTTCTTCGCGATAAGATAATATCTTTATGATTAAAAAGCTTTTTTAATTTTACAAGATCCATAAATTTTACGATTAACATTAAATGCGCTGATAACTTTTTGTTCATAATTATTAACATCAACCATAGCCACATTTATTAATTTGATAGTAATATGTTGATTTTACTATCTTTAATTTTGATCTATTTGACCAATTTTTCGCATGGAACATTTTTCTTTATTATTGTTAATAATTTCTATTTTTTCATCAACCATTAGCACCGTTCTCTTTAAAAAGTTGTTTTTCATTATAATTGGATTAATTATTTTCGCAAGGCAATCTCACAAAGTTCATTTTCTTCAACAGTGTGATTATTTTTTTGCTTTAAAAGATCCAAAATTATGAAATTTTTCAATTCACTGATATATAGTTGATTTTGACACCTTATATTATTTAAAAATTTCAAGAATGGTTTTGCCATTTTGATAAAGTAAAACAATTTGTTTTTTAAATTCATCGGTATATGAATTTATTATCATTTTTATATTCCTACTTTCTTCATAATTATATTTTGTTTGAAAGTTAATATAAATATGATCCAACTTATTGTAACCTATTCAAAAATAATAATCAAATATAACCTGAATATGTAAGAAAAATGAGAAGAAAAATGAAGTATAAACATAATAAATAAATAAAAATATAATTAAATATCTTGATTTAATTAATCGTAAATTAAATGATATAAAAACAAGGTTTTCATTAATGTTACTAATGTAACATTTTTAATTTAAAAAGAAGAAAGATATTATCAATCAACAATTATTGATGAATATACTAAAGAAATAGTTGATGTAAAGTTATCTAAATATAACAACACTAAATTAGTAATGGATAATTTAAATGATGCAATTAATAAAATAAAATTGATAAAAAAAGATTTGAATGGCATAATAATTATGGATATGTTACAATATTAATCAAACTGATTTAGATAAATTACTTGTAAAGGTTAATTAATTTAACCCAAATAATTCAGTAAATTCAATAATTTATTTAATTTTTAAAATGATTTTTAATTTTTTTAAGAATTTTACTGATACAACAATCTCCTTTAAAATAAAGTTTTATCAAATCAATGTTATAGATGTCAAAGTTATTGTTCCTAAATTTAAAATAAAAACAATAATTGATGATAAAAATATTACAATTAAATTATTTCGGAATCAGTATGCTAATGGTGAATATCCAGATTATTATGTAAATTTTACTTACAATAACTTTGGGTATAGTTTTTTTAAATTTGATAAGGAAGAAAATAATAATCCCGATGATGATTATTATCAATTTTTACAAACATTTGAATTAAAGTAAGTTAATTTTTTTATTAAACATTAGAAATTTAAAATTTTTTAGAGTTTTCTTATATAATTAATAGTTATTTTTGGATTACATATTTTATTTTTAACAATTTTACATTTTACATTAATTTAGGAATAATGTTATAATGATATGAGAAAAATATAATGAAAGATACGAGGTTTGTGGTAATGAAAATATCTGTTTTAAAAAAGTATCAAAAATTTATTAATATTTTCTTTATTGTTTTTATTGGTTATATTTTATTTTCATCATTTTTTTCAATTATTAATATTGCTGATAATTATAGTTTTGTAAATATTACATTAAATTTATTTTATTTTGTTTTAACTATTTTTATTTTTCTTTTTTTTATGGGAATTTTAGTTAATTTTAAGCAAATGAAAAAAACAACAACCTCAGCCTGAAAATTAATTTTATTTTTTAATTGAAAAATTATTGTTTTATGACTTTGTAATATTCTCTTAATTTTATATATCTTGTTTTTTAGTCATACTTCAATAATTTCTCAATTGCAAAATATTATTGTATATAAAGCAATGTATTATTTTTTAATTATTTTATGTTATGTTTTTTATGCAATTTTTACAATCGGTTTTATTACCATGTTAATATTATTTAGTTTATATATTGGTTATTTTAAAAAGATTAATGATGTCATTGCTTCTAGTTGTTATATGTTTGGTAAAAATACTTTAACTAATATTTTGTTTTGACAACACCATCAGTTAACAATCTCAATTTTAGCCATAATTTGTCAAAATTTTAAATTAAACCAATTATTTATTGAAATAACTAGTATTATAATTAGTATTATTGATAATTTTCGCAAAACAGAATTGTTAACACAATTTAAGAAACAAATAAACCCACCCAATTTTATTTTTAACTAAATTCAAATAATAATAAAAAAAGAAAAGAAAGAGGGTGGAAAAATGCCGGGGTTTAAGTTATTATTTAAAAACAATTTTAAAAACACGGTTAAAAATAAAATTCAATTTATTAGCTTAGTTATCTTAGTTTTTTTAACTAGTTTTATTTTTACAATTATAGAAGTTTCAAAACAACGAGTAGATAATAACTACAATAGTTTTATTTCTGATCAACAAAGTAATCAACATGATTTTGTTGTTAGTTTTAGTGAAACTACTTATATTAAAAATCAAAATATAAAACCTGACCAGTTTGAAAAAATTACCGATAATGCCTTACGCCAAAATGCAATGTTGAAATTTGTTAAACAAAAATTAAGTAATAAAAAAGAAAGCTTTGATTATAATCGCGTAGAGGCACGAACATTTACCTTAGGAAATAATAAAATTATTAAAGCAGTAACATTAAATTCTTCTCAAGAAATTGATAAGTTTATTGTAGAAAATGGAATGCCGTTGAGTTTTTATATGCAATATTTATCATCAATTAGGCGAGAAACAATGCATTGAATTTATTTAACTCCCGAGTTTGCACTAAAAAATAAGATTAAAATTAATGATATTGTGCGATTACAACCAGATCGACACGGAACTACCATTAAAGTTGTCGATAGTGAATTGGAAAATGTTGATTTAAGTTCATATCAAAAAAAAGATATTAATAAATGATTGCCACATTCCCCTTATACAAAAGAAAATTGATTTCGCGTAGTAGGTTTTGGTCAATCGGCGGATTATGTTACACCAATTATTGATTCATCTCATCCATTTCCAAATATGCGAGACGAAGGGATTGCTTATTTAGATCCACGGTTATTTGGTTTAGTTGAGGAAACAGTGGAAGACACAGATAGTAATCAATATCTGGTAACAAAGTTAGATTTAACAAAACAAGTTTTAATTACGAAAAGTCAATTAGAACGAGAAGTTTATTATGTTGGAAAATTCCAAAAAACAAAAGTTAATCAAACTCGCTGTGTCTATAGTAAAACAATAAATAATTATTTAAATAGTGATCAAGGTAAGGACATTGGTTTACAAGGTTATTATGTGAAAACATTAACAACAGGAGTTCCTATTGTTACTTTTCGAACCGATAATAGTTATGAGTTTGCGAAGCGAATCACATATTTTACTTCAACATTAAATGCTTTTATTAATGCTTCGTATATTTTAATTACCATTTTATTAATTATTTCATTTTTTGTCTTAATTTTAGTTGTTCGTCGGCAAATTGATGCAACAGGACCCCAAAATGGTTTATTACGAGCATTGGGGTATCGTTGTTGTGTTTTAACCCCTAGTTATATTTCCTATCCGTTAATGATTGTTTTGATTGGTGGAATCGTTGGTTATGGAACAGGAATTAGTGGTCAATTTACTGTTAAATATTTATTTGGTTCTTATTTTAATCTACCATATGGTAATTTTGTTTTTGCTCCGTTATCATTAATAACTTGTGTCTTATTTATTTTTGCCTTGTTAACTTGTGTAACAATGATTAGTGGCACAATTATGATGGTTTCACGAACACCATTACAATTAATTATAAAAGAAAAAACAGTGTCAAATGGCTGTTTTAAAAAAGTTGTTTATAAAATGTTTGCAATTCGAAAAACATTTGATGCTCGTTTTCAAGCAGTTCAATTATCTAATTCAATCGGAAAAATGATTGGAGTATCATTAACAATGATTATTAGTACCATAATGATTACGATGTCGACATCAATTCCAATTATTTTACATAATAATATTAGTTATTCATATAAAGGTGATAATTATCAAACATTAATTGAATACAATAGTCAAGTTTATAATTTACCAACAACTTTTTTAAAGACATATGATCCAACGCAAAAACCATGAGATATTAATAATAGTTTGCTATCTAATACAAATATGACTAAAGATAGTGACCAATATTTGTTTGATTTAGTAACAGGGCAAATTAACCCAGAAAATTTTGCCCCAACATATCAAGCAGAAGATATGCGTTCGTTATTATATCGTAATATTTCAAAAGAATTTTTGCAAAGTAATAAATTAACTTCAAGTCAGCCTAGCTTAGCAAAAGCAATTTGTACGACAACATGAAGTGATTATAATGATTTTGTTTTAAATATTTTAACAAAATCAACAATTGAAGAATATTTGCGAACAACAGAAACTGCTCGCGAGCATATTAATGCTTTAGAAAAATATCGTTTATTTTATTGAAAATATCGAGAAACAGTTGGTCTAAATATTAAACGAGAATCGTATTTTGATGCAAAGGGTAATTTAAATTTAGATGATAAAAACGCGCAGTTAAAAGATAATATTTTTACAAAAAGTGATTATCAAAGCTATTTTGGTCAAGGAGGACTATCAATTATATTAGCAAATAATCATTTTCGTCCTGCATTAGAGCAACCATTATCAGAATCTTTTTATGATGTCTTAGATTCATCAACCGGAAACGAGTTTAATGTGCGGTTTAAAAAACCAATGTATGATTTGTACAATTGAATTTACGCTTATTTTGTTGAAAATGTTAATCAATGTTTTATTCAAGGGGTGTATTCACGTTCACCACAAACAGTTCGCATAAAAATGCAAGAAGCCTTTAATCAACAGAACAGTAATTTCAATTTAGGCCTTGGTGTTGTTCCATTTAATCCCTTAACAGATGATCGAGGAACAATGATTCATGCCGAAACAAATGGGATTAAATTTGAAATTTATGGAATTAATAAAACTTTTAAAAATCAAGCATTAATTAATAAAGATCAAAAACGTTTAAGCGAAAAATTATTTGTTCCAAGTGACAATATTATTTTAAATGAAACTTTAGCGAATCGGTTAAATGTTACAGTTGGCGATCAAATTGATCCTAATCTGATTATGAAAGCCTTAGTTGCGGCGGACCAGAAAGTTACCGCAGATCAAATTTTACAAAGTTGAGATGCTAGTGATGTTACTGGCTATGATGTGAAAGCACAAGGCCGTGTTGGGAAATTAATGTTTAATGGTGATAATAAATATAAAAACAAGGTTTTAAAAACTGCAGATAGTGAAAATGTCTTAGAAAGTAACCTTGATGCGCTTTATCCTAATTTTACCAAACCAACAATTTTAAACGATAAAATTGTTAACGGTAATTATCGGGTAAGTAATCAAGAATATAATCAATCATTTACGATTGTTGGAATTACTAATAAATATGGTTCACCACGGGCTTGAATTAATGAAAATCGCGCGCAAGAATTATTAGGATATGATAAAATACGAAACTATTTATTACGATTATTTTTAAATGAATGAACAGATTCTTTTATCAAAAATAATTTATCTGAGGAAAATAAAAAAAGTTTAGCATTATTAGAGGATTTTATTAGAGTTCATCCCGCCAAACCAGATGAAAATGATTTATGAAAAAACTTTGTTGCTTATTGAACAACAAAACAAAGCGCAGTTGATTGAATTGCAGTGTTTGAAAATACATATCCAATTTTTAATTATAAAATTTCTAATAGTGCTAAAATTGATGATATTGAGACCGGATTAGGAACAAGTCAATTATTTGGTGACTACAGTTTTTATGGCTTAAATGGGGGTATTAAAAATGACACTACTTATCCATCATACGCAAATAGTCCTTTTAGTAGCTTAATATCAATTACACAAGCTAAAACAACTTTATATAATATTTCAAAAGCCATTAATGGTATTGTCTTCTTTATTATTGTAATTTCTTTTGTCCTAAGTTTTATGATTATTATTTTAACAAGTAATATTGTTATTGCAGAGAATCAGACAATTATTGCAACAATGAAAGTATTAGGGTATCGTAACAGGTATATTACAAAACTAGTTGTTGGAATGTATATTCCTATTATTGTAATAATGACCATTGTCGGATTTGGTTTTGGATGGTTATCTTTAATTATTTCAAACATGATTTTAATTCGGATTGGCATTGTTTTACCACTATTTATCAATATTATTATTCCAATTATTGCAATTGGTAGTGGTTTATTACTATACTTTATTGCATATTTAATTAGCTGATTTAATATGAACCGGATTAATCCATTAATTGCAATTATGAATGCTGATTAAGGAGAGAATAAAATGAAGAAATTATTAGCATTGATGGGAGTTGGTCTTGTAACATTTGGACCAACAATGGCATTAGTTAGTTGTAATAAAAATGATAATTGAAATAGTATTCCAATTGATTCGCCGATATTACCTGTTGAAGTAATTGGTTTTGCAGGAATTAATTTTAAAACAATTAATCCGCAGAATAATAAACAAACAATCCCAGACATATTAGATCAGTTAACACAATTGTTTATAGGAACACAATGAAAATTTGAACAATTAACAAAAAATTATAAATTTAATAATCAAACAAAACCAGTTGCACAAATTGATTTACATCGTAATGGGCAATATGAATTAAATTTTAATGATGGAACAAATGTCAATACCATTAAAATTAACAAAACAGTAATGACTTCAAATCATCTTACTGATAAAGTAAAAAGTACTAATTTAGGGCAAATTACTGATACTCGTCCCAAAACAATTTTAATTGCCATTATTTTTAACAATATGCAACTTATTTCAGAATTAGATAAGTTTGGTGAGTTTTTTATTGGAGAACAAGTGCCAGAGATTTGAAATAAACAGATTGAAACAGCCGCTAATATTGAAGTTAATGCTGATCAAACAGGGGCAACTTTAAATACAGGCAAAGATAATTGGTTAAAAGATGATAATCCATCAACAGATTATTATGGTTCAGTTAATATTCGTTTTTCAGTTGTAACTCTGCCACCTCCAGCAGCAAAAGAAGATTTGGGAAAAATGAAGTTAAAAACAAGTTTAGGAAAATTACCAAAAGTGACAATTTTACAAGTAATGATGATGTTCATTAGTGTTAACTTTGTTAGTCAGTTAAAGTGGTTAAGTGTTTTGTTAAATGATTTATATTTAGATATTAATATCGATCAAAAAGAGGGAATAATTACAACATATGTCAAATCAGATTATTATACCGGTAAAGTTAACATAACTTTTAGTTAATTTTTAAAATCACTTAAAGAAGACTGTACCTCAAAAAGTAAGTAAAATAAAAAAGATTTTACTAAATTTTTATAAAGGGTGAATTTTTATATGGCAAGAAAATAACAAAAATATAACAAATATACATCAGAATTTAGAACAAAAATCATTGAGGAAATTAAACAAAAAAGTTGTTGAATAGCAGCAAAACAATGTAATCTAAATGCAAATACATTATAATCTTGATGAGCAAATAATAAAAAAAAGAAAATAAACAATCATAAATGATCTAAAATATCTTTTACCAAAAGAGATTTTTAATATTATAAAACAAGGTATGAGTTACTAAAAAAGCTCCATGACTTTTACAATTAAGCAAACCAATAATTGTCTCTTTTATTAAACAAAATTGTCATTAATATTCAATAAAATTATTACTAGAAATAACAAGGTTAAAAAGTAGTTATTAAGATAAATATAAAAATTATGACATTAACAAAAAAAGCAATAAATGATATTGTAAAAGTCTATGAATAAAATTTAAAACAATTTGAATATCGAATAAGTACTAAATATTTTAAGAAAGATTATGATATAAAATATAATTCAAAAAAATTTTTTAAGGATTATGTGTAATAATCAAATACAACCTGAATATGTAAGAAAAATGAGAAGAAAAATGAAGTATAAACAGAATAAAGAAAAAAGTTTATTGCAATATCTTGATTTAATTAATAGTAAATTTAATAGTATTAAAGAAAAATTTAAAGTTTTATTTACTAATGTAATTTATTTAATACTTTGTTGAATTTATAAAACAACAGTTCATATAAAAAGTGTCATAAAAATGATTTCCAATCCAAATTACTTAATTTTATACAAAACCTAATAATAATGAAGATTATAATAATATTTTTAGATTTAATGTAAAACTTAATATGAATTTTAAATCACAAAATCCAATTAATTTTTATAATTTAATGATTTTCTTGGCATTGGATTTATTTTCAATACTATTTTATTTAAGTCATCTTGAGAAAATATTGATAAATATATTCCTTTTGGTAAATTTTTTTCAAAATTTAATTATTATTTTCGTTTAATTCTCTTTAGCCAGGACAACCGTTATCAGCAAAATAAACTTTTATTTTAAAAATATTTTTAAGTTTTTCACTTATTAAATTCTTTACCACGATCAAATGTAATTGTTTTTATTGTACCAGGTGGTTTGTTTAAAATAAATTTTATTATACTTTATATGACATCTTTGCTTTTGCTATTATTTAGTTACTAACGGGATTGATGTTTTAAATCATATATTGGCTAAAGTTATAATTGCTATTTTATGGTTTTCACCAACTATAGTATTTCTTTTTAGATTACCAGAGACATTTATTGCTTTAATATTTGAAAATTCAATATTACTTTGTAAATTATTGGTGAGATTGTGGTGAAGATGCCCATACATTGGAACATTTTTTATTCAGGTTAATTTATAGTGAAATGATAAATATAGTTTTTCAATTTTTTAAAAAAGCGATATTAATTACTTAAATGAGAAAAATTTTGATATAATTAAATGTGCGTGAGATGAAATAATTATGAATATTACTATTAACTTATTGAAAAATATTGATAAAATAATTAGTGGTGATTCAACCTGGCAAGGTTTTTCCGAACAAGAACTTGCAACGTATCAAGCAGCAGATCAAGCTAACTCATTACGAGAACAATTACACGAAAAATTAAAAACAATAGGGGAGGAAAAATAATGGCGGTACCATTTAGAAAAACATCCAAACAGGCAAAAAGAAAACGCCGAACACATTTTAAATTATTTGAAGCAACTTTGATAGCATGTAAAAATTGTGGAGCATCAATTAAACCACATAGAGTTTGTTGTGAGTGTGGATATTATAAGAATAAAGAAGTTGTTAGAGTTAATTAGGAATAATAGTTAATTTTTTTAAAAAAGAACCCTAAAGAGCGTGCTCTTTAGGGTTCTTTTTTAAAAATTTTTACAACAAATATATCATAACAAAATAATTTAATTTTGCCATATCTTTTTTTCATAAAAAATTTTAGGAAAAATGTTGCAATACGGGAAATAGTATAATAAAATATGTATGAAAGTGGGGGAGAATGGGGCAAAATGGCATTATTAGGAACTTACAATCATACATTAGATGATAAAGGACGATTAACAATTCCTTATAAAATGAGAGAACAATTTAAAGATGATAAAGCCTTTATTTCGCTTGGTTTTGATGGTTGTATTGATGTTCGTAATGAAGTCGAATGATTGAAGTGAGTGGAAAAAGTTGCTTCAACCGGACAAGCCACAGCCGAAGGACGGGCTTTGACAAGAAAAATTATGTCAATGTCTGATGAAACTACTTTTGATAATGCTGGACGAATTAAAATTTCGTCTATTTTACAAAATAAAGTAAAAATTAGTAAAGATGTTGTTGTTGTTGGAAACAACGATCATTTAGAATTATGAGATACAAAAGTTTGAGAAGTATATATTGATCAAACACCAGCAATGGAAGAAGCGGCAAAGAAATTTGAGGAAAAAATTTAACAAATGGAATTTAAACATCAAACAGTTTTATTACAAGAAGCAATTGCTGGGTTAAATATTATTAAAAATGGAGTTTATGTTGATTGCACGTTGGGGCGAGCAGGACATAGTATTGAAATTTTAAAGCATCTCTCAAATGGAAAGTTATATTGTTTTGAACAAGATGAAGCAGCAATTATTGATTCGGAACAAATTTTGAATCAAAATAAATATCGTAATTATGAAATTATTAAAAATAATTTTATTAATTTAGCTGATGAATTGCAATTACGACAAATTAAAGCAGTTAATGGTATTTTATATGATCTCGGAGTTTCATCGCCACAGTTAGATGATTATAAACGAGGTTTTAGTTATCGTTATGATGGTCCTTTGGATATGCGGATGAACCAAACAGCAAGTTTAACCGCGAGAATGATTGTTAATACTTATTATCAAGCAGCGTTAGTGAAACTTTTTCAAAATTATGGCGAAGAAACATTCGCTAAAGTGCTTGCTAAGAACATTGTTATTGCGCGGGATGAACAAGAAATTGCGACAACTTTCCAACTTGTTGAGATTATTAAAAATAGCTTACCACAAAAAATTTTAAAAAAAACGAAGCATCCGGCGAAACGAGTTTTTCAAGCCTTACGGATTGAAGTAAATCAAGAATTATTTGTTTTACAAGAGTCATTACGTCAAGCGACAACGTTATTGGCGGTCCACGGACGCTTAGTTGTAATTTCGTTTCATTCATTAGAAGATCGCATTGTTAAAAAATATTTTCAAAGTTTAACACAAGATCCTAATTATGAAACAAATCAGCAATTACCAGTAATATCATATTTTGAAAGTAATTATCGAATTATCACTAAAAAAGCACTCGTTCCCTCGATTGATGAGCAAACTGTTAATCATCGTAGTACTAGTGCTAAGTTACGAATATTAGAACGGGTGAAATAATAATATTAAAATACTTTTTAAAAAGGGGCGAACGAAGTGGAATATAAGTTAAAAGAAGTATATGCCGTGTTAGAAATCAAAAATTATAGTTTTAGTTTTATGGTTGGTGTTTATAGTGAATCACAAATTAAAGTGCTTTATAAAAGACATCTTGAATATCATTTTTGTGACAACGGCGTTATTATTGATGAAAAAAATGTTGCAAAAGAATTAGTTAATTTAATTAAAGATGCAAATCGTCAATTAGGAATTGTAATTGAACGTGTGGCAATTAGTATTCCAGCTAATAATATGACAATTAAAACTTTAGCCAAAATGCTAAATTTAACACATGATCGGCTAATTACCAAAAACGATATTGATTCATTGATTACGTTAGCGAAAGAAGTTCCTTTATTAGACGATGAAACTGCTTTTTTTATTCGACCATATCGTTACATTCTTAATGAACAAAAAGCATTATCAGCGCCACCAATTGGTAAGGCGGCACATAAAGTAAGTATTAAGGCAATAGTTTATGTAACAAAAAAACAAGTTATTCAAAGTATTTTTGCTACCTTTAAATATGCCAAAATTAAAGTTATGGGTATCCTTCCAGAAGGGTTTAGTCTTGCGTGAAATATTGCATCGCCGGTTGATTTACAAAACGGCATTATAATTATTAATTGAAATTATGATAATATTACCTCTTATGTTTTTGTGCGCGAGACATTGTGTGAACAAATTATTATTTCGGGTGGAATTAAAAAAATAATTATGCGTTTATGTAATGTCTTAAGCTTTGATAATAAGCAAGCAATAAAGTATTTATATAAAATTATTAATTTAAATAATAATAGTAAAGATAATTTAATTATTTATAGCAAATATGATCATCAACAACAAACGCAATTAAACTTTACCCATTATGATTTAAAACGAATTATTAATTCTGTTTTAAAAGAAGAAATGGAAATATTAAGTGAAAAGTTAGCCAATATCTTAGGGCACTATGACTATCCAGTGGTTGTTGTTGGTGAAATTTTACGAATTAGTGGTTTTAAAGAGAATCTACTTGCTTTAAATAAAAATAAAAATATTTCAGTTTACATCGCATCAACGTTAGGGGCTAAAGAAACATGATGCACTGGTTTGTTAGGGAATATTTATTATCAACATTTAGCAAATAAGGTCAGTGCCACAAATATTCAATCCGTTGATCATTGTTATATTAGTTATCTAAATAATAATGTGGATAAAAAAAACCAACGAATTAACCATTATCATTATTATGATGGACAACAAACAACCATGAATGGAAGATAATCCAACACCAAGGGCAATGATCATCAATAATCAACATTTAAAAGGTTTATAACAATATCAACAAAATTACTGACAAAATGTGAAAAAAATAGTATAATGTGTAAAAAATGGAGGAATTAAGGTTATGAACAATTTTGATAATTACGAACAAGTCGCGTCAATAAAAGTTATGGGTATTGGTGGAGCCGGGAATAATGCCGTTAATCGCATGATTGAAGCTGGCGTACAAGGTGTTGAATTTATTGTTGCCAATACTGACGCTCAAATTATTAGTGTTTCAAAATCAAAAAATAAAATTTTATTAGGAAAAGAAACATCAAAAGGACTGGGCGCTGGCGCTAATCCGGATGTTGGTCGTCAAGCAGCGATTGAATCAGCGGAAGAAATTAAGGAAGCTTTAAAAGGAGCAGATATGGTTTTTGTTGCCGCTGGAATGGGTGGCGGAACTGGAACTGGGGCCGCTCCTATTATTTCTAAACTTGCTCTTGAACAAGGTGCTTTAACTGTTGGTATTATTACAACACCATTTTCCTTTGAAGGTCGTGTGCGTAACAGTTATGCCATCCAAGGAACTGAAGAACTACGTAAACATGTTGATTCATTAATTATTATTTCAAACGATCGTTTATTAGAAGTAATTGGCGGTGTTCCATTAAAGGATTCTTTTAAAGAAGCAGATAATATTTTACGTCAAGGGGTCCAAACAATTACTGATTTAATTGCTGTTCCTTCTTTAATTAATTTAGATTTTGCTGATATTAAAACTGTTATGAAAAATAAAGGTAACGCTTTATTTGGGATTGGGATTGGTTCAGGGAAAGATAAAGCAATTGAAGCAGCTAATAAAGCAATAATTTCACCATTGTTAGAAGCATCAATCCGTGGTGCTCGTGATGCGATTATTAATGTTACCGGTGGAAATACTTTAACTTTAAACGATGCCAATGATGCGGTTGATATTGTTAAACAAGCGATTGGCGGCGAGGTTAATATTATTTTTGGAACAGCCGTTAACGAACATTTAGATGATGAAATGATTGTAACAGTTATTGCCACCGGCTTTGATGAGGAACAAAATTTTAGTTCTTCTGATAATATTTATCGTGCTGCCCCGGAAGAATACGAAGGTCTCGCGGCGAAACCAACACGCGAACGTGAACCAGGTGTAATTGATGATAATGATCAAGATATGGCGCGTAAGCGGCCAAGTTATTTTACTAATTTATCAGAAAATGAAAATGCTGAACGCGAAACGGCAAATGCCAACCGTCGTCGCATTAACGCGTGAAGAGAACGTGTTAATAATAGTCAAGTAATTGAACATGAAGAAGATGATGATTTACCACCGTTTGTTCGTCGTGGCTGATAATAATGAGTATTTTTAAGAAAAAACAACGAAATATTTACGATTCTCAGCCACGAATTGATTTTAATAATAGTCCAACTGAGCCAATTGTTCATGGTGATCATAATAATCCTAAGCCCCAACCTATTCCTATCATCACCGCCTTGTTGCAAAAGGCGAATTTTGATCGTGAAGCAATTAACGAGCAACAAACTGATGCTATTGCAAATAGCGTTATTACAACTGGTTTTGTTGCGGATAGTTATCGTGATGCTCCAAAAATGGCTGATTTATTATTGGCAAATGGACAATTAATTGTTCATTTAGAGAAACTGCCAAAAGCAGAACGAATCCGATTATTATATTTCATTAGTGGCGTGATGTATGCATTTGATGGTTATGTTCAAAAAATTGAATATCACACGTACCACTTTATTGTGCGAAAAAATGATTAAGAAGGTGCATTTATTACAAATATTATCAACAAGATTATTAGTTAATTAATAAAACCAAAGGATGGTGTGAGCAAGTGGAGCGGGGGTCGTTTTGTAAACACTGATTTTTTTGATTTACGTCAAATTGCTATTTTAGAAGCGATTTTATAATAAGAAAAGATTACTGATTATCAAATTCATCAGTATTTTGTCAATGATTTTCGGGCAATTGTTAGTTTTAATGAGCATTAATGATAATACTATTATGTTACATGCGAACCAACCAAAATAAGACTTATTACAACATAACAAAATTCTTGGTTTTATTTTAAAATCAAATGCAATTAGAAATGCGTATAATTAACGATTTATATTTAACAGCTAAGAACATATATTTAAGTGTCCTTAAGAAAAAAGGGTAGCACCAGTTTTTACAACAGGGCCAGTAATTGTCTAAAATAATATTTTAACATGAACAATAACATCATCACCAGTTGTGATTGAATACCAATTTACTGGTTTTTACTAAAATAGTTAAAAGTTTACGGTTAGATACCTTTGTTAGTATGATTTGTAATATTTCACGCCAACAAGTACAAACATATGTTGATCAAAATAATGTGTATGTTAATTTTTCTGTGGTAAATAATAAAACTTTTCAAGTTGCTTGTGATATGATAATATCAATCATACGGTATGGTTGTTTTAGAATTAATGCAATTTTACCATCAAAAAGTCAATATTATCGAATTACGATTGCAAAATTTGTATAAAAGTATGGGAAAATATGGTAGAACAAAAGAAAGATTCACGAACAGTTATTTATGGGCAAAATGAAATTATTGAAAAATTAACATATGATAATCAACAATTAATGCTTCGTTTACAATAATTGCAACATTTAGAACATGTTTCGTGTTATAATATTGAGAAATCACAAGAAGCCTTTGAAGTTGTCAGTCATAACGCGGTGCGCATTATTATGAAAGCCGTTGATTTTTCCTATGCTTTTAAAGAAGAGATTGTCGCTTTACTAAACGACATTGATTATAATCGTCATAATCCAAGCTGTTTTAAAATTCATTGATGATTTTTTATAACGTAACAAACAAATTTATGCTTTTTCTATTAATGATGGTGAGATAATTACTAAATTGATTAAGAAAGAAATTATTAACAAAATTAAATAAATAATATATTATTTATTATAATAAAACAAACCACAATTATTTAATGCAACTATTCCAGCAAGATTATATTGATGTGAAATAATCATAGCCAGAAAATAATTATTTCGTGTTTTTACAATTAGAAATTAACAAAAAAGTAAATATTATTGCAATATTTATAAAATAAGATGTTACCGAAAATCAAGAAGAGTGCACCCCAAAAAAATAAGTAAAATAATAAAAAAAGATTTTGCTAAATTTTTATAGGGGGCATTTTATATGGCAAGAAAAGGACAAAAATATAACAAATATACATCATAATTTATAACAAAAATCATTGAGGAAATTAAACAAAAAAATCGTTGAATATCAGCAAAACAATATAATCTAAATGCAAATACAGCAAGATCTTAATGAGTAAATCATAAAAAAAGGAAAATTAAACAACCCTAAAAGATATAAAATTTCTTTTGGCAAAAGAGTTTTTTAATTTTATAAAACATAGTATTAATTATTAAAAAGCTCCATGACTTTTACAATTAAGCAAACCAATAATTGTCTCTTTTATTAAACAAAATTGTCATTAATATTCAATAAAATTATTACTAGAAATAACAAGGTTAAAAAGTAGTTATTAAGATAAATATAAAAATTATGACATTAGCAAAAAAAGCAATAAATGATATTGTAAAAGTCTATGAATAAAATTTAAAACAATTTGGATATTGTTGGATAACTAAATATTTAAAAGAAGATTATGGAATTATTTATAATGCTAAAAAAGTATTACGAATAATAAATGAAAATAATATTAAAGCTGAATATGTAAAACGAATGCGTAGAAAAATATTGATAAAACAAACCAAGAATAAAAATATAATTAAATATCTTGATTTAATTAATCGTAAATTAAATGATATAAAAACAAGGTTTTCATTAATGTTACTAATGTAACATATTTAAATTTTAAAAAGAGAAAGATATTATCAATCAACAATTATTGATGAATATACTAAAGAAATAGTTGATGTAAAGTGATCTAAATATAATGACAATAATTTAGTAATGGATAATTTAAATGATGCAATTAAAAAATAAAATTAATAAAAAAAAAGATCTGAATGGCATAATAATTCACCTTAGATCACGGATATCAATACACATCCGCTATTTATCACGATAAATGTTTATCTAATGGTATTATAATTTCAACAAGGAAAAATTACCACTGTGCAGATAATATTGTTATATAAAGTTTTCATTCATTATTTAAGAAAGATACAATCAATAATAAAATATATAATTAACATGAAGAATATATAAAAGATGTTATAAAATGAAATACATGGTATTAAAATCGTAAATAAAAAGATATTATTAAAATAATAAATACTTTTTATTTTTATTTACTAAAATGGGTGCATTATTAAGCGCTCTTATAGTCTTACTTTTTTATGACAGAAAGGAAAAAACGCTGATGAATTATAAAGATACCTTATTAATTCCCAATACCTTATTTGAAATGAAAGCTAACTTAACGGAGAAAGAACCAAAAATCCAATTAGAATGACTACGAACAAATATTGTTGCTGGTCGTTATCAACATAATGTGACCCAACCACCTTTTATTTTACATGATGGACCTCCTTATGCAAATGGCGATTTGCATGTTGGCCATGCTTTAAATAAAATTTTAAAGGATTTTATTGTTCGCTATTATAATCAAAAAGGATACTATAGCCCTTTAATTTGTGGGTGAGATACCCATGGTTTACCAATTGAAACTGCTGTTGTTAAAAGTGGGGTCAATCGTAAAATAACTCCGCCCGTTCGCTTTCGCCAAATTTGTCGAAAATATGCTCTTGACCAAATTGATAACCAAATTAAGCAATTTAGTCAGTTAGGGTTATTTAGTGATTTTCAGCAGAAATATGTTACGTTAGATTTATCCTATGAACTAGAACAATTCCGGTTATTTCAAACAATGGTCAAAAAAAAATTAGTTTATCGGCAATTAAAACCAATTTATTGATCACCATCAAGTGAGTCGGCCTTAGCGGAAGCCGAAATTGAATATGACGAATTAACTTCCCCATCAATTTTTATTACCTTTCTAGTAATGACAGGTAATAAAATAATTAAACCCGGCACAAAATTTATTATTTGAACAACAACCCCATGAACAATTCCGATGAATCAAATGTTAGCGGTGGGGAAAGAAATTGTTTATGTTGAAGTTGTAGTTAATAGTGAAAAGTATTTATTTGCCAAAGCATTATTAGAGCAGTTACAATCTCTTTTTAACTGAGAAAAAGTTAAAATTATTCAAGAAGTTGCTGGGGCTAACTTAGTGGGAATTATTACAAAACACCCTTTATATGATCGTTATAGCCCTGTTGTTCTTGGTTATCATGTTACAATTGAAGCTGGAACAGGAGTTGTTCATATGGCTTCTGGTTTTGGTGAAGATGATTATTTGATTGCTAAAGCAAATAATGTCCCAATTTTTGCTCCCCTAGACGATTCCGGTAAATATACCATCGAAGTCGGAGACGACACTTTAACCGGAGTGTATTATGAAGATGCCAATAAAATGATTGGACAATGTTTAGAACAAAGGGGCACATTATTAAAATTAAAATTTATTAAGCACCGTTCACCAATTGATTGACGAACAAAGAAACCAGTTATTTATCGAGCAACAGCGCAATGATTTGTTTCAATTGAAAAAATAAAACCAGCCTTATTAGCGGAAATTAAACAAGTACAATGAAATACAGAATGAGCAGAGAAGCGAATGGCAATAATGATTGAAAACCGGCAAGATTGATGTATTTCGCGGCAAAGATTATGGGGTGTTCCAATTATTGCTTTTTATGATGAAAATAATCAACCGCAATTTAGCTCCGAATTAATTGAATATGTCATTAATTTATTTGCTAAAGCAAAAACAACCGATATTTGATTTGAATGAACAGCTGATCAATTATTACCACCATCGTACCAAAAGCGTAATTGACGCAAAGAACAAGATATTATGGACGTTTGATTTGATAGTGGGGTTAGTAATTTAGCGGTCACAAAATCTTACCAGTTGCCGCATCCTGTTAGTGTTTGTTTAGAGGGAATTGATCAATTCCGTGGTTGATTTAATTCTTCATTAATTACTTCGGTTGTTGCCACAGGACATGCGCCATATCAAATAGTTTTAGCGCATGGTTTTGCTAACGATGAAAAAGGTCGTAAAATGAGTAAATCATTAGGAAATGTAATTTCGCCTTTAGCGATTATTGACCAGTATGGTGCTGATATTTTACGAATGTGAGTTGCATCGGTTGATTATCGCGATGATGTTAAAATTGGTCCGGATATTTTAAAACAAATTGTCGAAGTTTATCGTAAAATTCGTAATACTTTACGGTTTTTATTAGCGAATTTAACTGATTTTAATCCAGCAACCGATTGTCAATCACAATTAACGGGAGTTGATTATTATATGTTACATTTAGCCCATGAATTTCAACAAAAAGTTAATAAAAGTTATGAGGAATTTAATTTTAATAATGTTTATATGTTAATTAATAATTTTGTGATTACAACTTTATCAAAATTTTATTTAGATTTTACCAAAGATATTTTATATATTGAACAAATGGCTGCTCCTCGTCGGCGTGTTGTGCAAACAATCCTATATTATTTATATCGTATTTTAGTTGATGCTTTAAAACCAATTATTCCGCATACGGTAGAAGAGAGTCACTGGTTTATTAAATATCCTCACCAACAAAGTTCGGTGCATTGCGAAGATAATTTTGTTTTACCAACCATAATTAATCAAGCATTAATAACAAAATGAGAACAAGTATTAAAATTACGTGATGATGTTAATAAAGAATTAGAACGCCGTCGTGAACAAAAAGAAATTAAGAAATCCTTAGAATGCCAAGTTACGATCGCTTTAAAAGAACCATATGCTGAATTAGCAACAATTAAGGATTTATATCAAATTTTTATTGTTAGTGAGATTATTTTTACAACTGATCATCATCATTTAACCGAATATGAAACAAGTTATTTAAAAGTGCAAGAAAAAGCCGGAGCAAAATGCAAACGTTGTTGAATGATTTATAACCATTTAAACGCTCAAAATAATGAAATCTGTGATCGTTGTTTTAATGTTTTATCAACAAAAAATGTGCGATAATATATATAAAAGAAACAAAGGAGTTAAAAACAAATGAAAGAACGAACAAAACAATTATGATATGATGTTCGAGATCATTTTAAAAATCGGAATTATATTTGAAAATACAAACTGCAAGTTTGTTTGTCGCTTTTTATTGGTTTATTAATTTTAGATATTATTACTAAACAATTAGTTTTTCATTTATTATCGCATAGTTCTGATGCGCCAGAAGTTAAATTTTTAGATGGATTTATTAACTTTAAATTTATGGTTAATACAGGGATTTCTTTTGGGATAAATGCGAATAATCTTATGGTTGTAATTATTGGTGCTGTCTTTATTACCTTGATCGCGTTTGGAATTTTTCTGTATGTTAATAGTAAACCGGCGGTTATTGGTTTAATTATGATTACAATTGGCGGCTTTGGCAATTTAATTGACCGAATGTGAAATCAAGGGGGCGTTGTTGACTTTCTGGCATGAATTTGATTCCCACCGTATAGTGTTTTTAATTTAGCTGATACTTGTGTAATAGCAGGGGTTATTGTCCTAATTATTGCCATTATAATTGAAATTATTCAATTTTATCTTGAACGCCATCGTAGTAATCACGAGGAAAATGTTGAGTAAAATGGCTAAAATTACTTTTACTGCTTCGACAACAAATCGTATTGATAAAATTTTAACTGATTATTTTAAGACGCAACAAACTCCTTTTTCTCGTACAAAAGTGCAAAAATTAATCATAGCCGGACAAGCGCAAGTTAATAACCAAGTGGTGCGAGCAAATTCGCTTGGTAAAATTGGTGATCAAATTATTATTGAATTACCTGAATCAAAGGCCAGCGCCTTAACTCCGATGGCAATGCTGTTAACAATTTTATATGAGGATGAGTATTTAATGGTGATTGATAAACCAAACAACTTGGTTGTTCACCCCGCGCCAGGGCATCAAGATGACACCCTAGTGAATGCGTTATTAGCACATGGTGTTGATTGATCAACAGCTAGCGGTGAACAACGTCCGGGTATTGTCCATCGAATTGATCGGCAAACAACAGGAGTCTTAATTATTGTTAAAAATGATTTTGTTCATCAGCAGTTGCAAGAACAAATTCAGACAAAACAGTTACAACGCCGGTATTTAGCGCTTGTTTATGGTAAAATTACTGAAAAACAGGCTAAAATATATGCTCCGATTGGTCGCGATCCAAATAACCGCAAAAAAATGACCATAACCGCAAAAAATTCTAAAAAAGCAGTGACTAATATTCTTGTAATTGAACGATTTAATGACTATACTTATATAGAGTGTGAATTAGAAACAGGACGAACGCATCAAATTCGCGTCCATCTAAAATACATTAATCATCCAATTGTAGGTGATCCGTTATATGGGACAAGTGCTGGTAAAAAAGAAAGTTTTGGCCAATATCTGCATGCTTATCAATTAACATTTGTTCATCCAGTTACGAAAAAATTTATGACAATAACAGCAAAATTACCACAAGAGTTTGAACGAAGATTAGCAATACTACGCACGAAAGGATAGAAAACAATGATTTTTGATAAAGATAAGTTATCCCTAATTGATTATTTTTTAAAACAAGAAAAATACAGTGTTTATAAAAGTAAGTCACGAAATAATAATAATGCTTATTTATATAAAGTTGATAGTAAAGAATTTCAGATTATTAAAATTATTGATAATTTTAGTGGTGAATTTAATGATTTCATCATTAATGATGAAATTGTGCAAATGTTAAAGACTTTTTTAAATAAAAAATTTCAACGCGCAAAACTTACTATTTTATCAATTGTTTTAATTGAAAATCGTTCGCAAATTTACAAAGATGATGGTGGCGATGTAACCTTATTTGTTAATCAAAATAATTATCTTGATAGGTTAAAAAATTATTATCCTAACATTACCATGTTAGAAAAAAATAGTGAAACTAAATCTTCAACGGCAAGGATGACAAAAGAAGAAATTTTAGATGGTATTAAAGAACCAAATAGTAAATTAACGAAAAATTTAAAGCAATTAAGTGATAAGTTAAGTGTCAACAATCTTGGCGTGACGTGAATTTTAATCGCCTTATTATTAGTTATTCCAATTGTTGGTATCTTTTTTGGATCTCAGATTTTTAATACGCAAGGACTAAGTGAAAAAGCAACAAAACTGGTTTATGGGGGAATTACCCGGGATTTATTAATTTGAAATAACCAATGATGACGATTATGAACATATGTCTTATTTTCAAGTAATTCATTATTAGTAGTTTTAAATTTATTTATGATTTTTACCGTTGCTCGTTATGCGGAAGCTTTGTTGGGGCGTTGACGATTATCGGCAATTTTATTGTTAGGGGTCCCATTGGTGGGTTTATTTTTAGGTGCCGTGTTACCGAATTGAATTTTTGGTGGTTCAACAATTTTATTAGCAATTCTATGGGGAAGTTTGTTTAGTTATAATTATGGGAAAGAAGATTTATTGGCTTTAATTGCCAATCAAAGAATTTTAATTATTATGTTATGGCTTTTAATAATGCCAATCTTTTTGGGTTATTCATATTATTTAATTAATTTTATTAGCTTTTTTGTTGGGAGTGCGATTGGTTATGGCTTAGAATTTAACCGTTCACATCGTGTGAATTGAACAATGTTATATCCGATCTTTATTATTGTCACAATAATAACAGTTAGTGTTGTCACCTTATTGTGAATGCGTTATGTGCCGCCATATAATGGGGCAGTAATTGAAGTCTTAGTAAGCTATTGACGTGTGGGCTTAATTAGTCAGAGTGCCATTGAAGACATGTTAAATAGTTATTATCTTTATCCAAAAACAGGTTGACCAATTTTTTTATTAAATAGTCAAACTAGTTTTGATAATATTTTTGTATTGGGCGGATTAGGTAATTTATGACAGCGTTAACAATCAAAAAAAGGGATGATTATTTATCGTGGGATGATTTTTTCTTAAGTGTTGCTCATGTTTGTGCAATGCGCAGTAAAGATCCCCATACGCAAGTTGGGAGTTGTGTTGTTAACCAAATTAATCAAATTATAGCTACAGGCTATAATGGTTTACCGCGTGGTTTGAATGATGATGATTTTTCATGAGCACACGAAGGTGCGTATTTAGAAACAAAATATCCGTATGTTGCCCACGCAGAGTTAAATGCCATTTTAAGTGCGCGAACAAACTTAGAGAATTTTCGAATTTATACAACTTTGTTTCCTTGTACTGAATGTACCAAAATTATTATTCAAGCGGGGATTAAAGAAGTTATTTATGATAATGACAAATATGAGGATAGTGAGGCTAATCAAGTAGCTAAACGAATGTTTGATCAAGCGCAAGTTATTTATCGTTGTTTACCTGTTGTTAATGTTATTGTCGAACTACAACCAAAAAAATAATTAATTGGCGTTGTGTAGATACAAACAGAAAATTTATTTAATATTTTGCAAAAACATTGTTTTTGCACTTATTCAAGTAAAACACGGTTGAAGTTTATCATTTATAACATTAACTAATCAATCTATTATTTTTTGACTAACATTATTAAAATCAGTTCCCTTTGGGAGACAATATCTAAATTCGTTGTTCATATGTTCAATTAATGTTTTTTGTTTTGTTTTACTGGGGTCACAAAAATAAACTTGTGTTTCAGCAAATATTTTCATTTTTTTTATTTACTAAATTATTTGCCTTGATATGTAATAATTCATTTCATTTTCCTGGTATTATTAATTATTCTTAGGTTTTGTATAAAATTAAGTAATTATAAACAAATTAGGATTCTTGGATTAGCAACCTTTTTAGACAATTTTTATATGGACTGTTGTTTTCTAAATTAAACAGGGTGTTAAATAATTTAAACTACCATGAATTCGAATATTGTTATATCAATGCATAAAGTTAAATAATTTGTATTTTAATTGGGTTAAATTTATAAATTTTTGCCTCTTGACAAATTATTTTTTAAAACTTTTGTAAATTTTTTCAGCCCCAGCATTATCATAAGGATAGCGCCCTCCTTTATTGCTTAATGATTGTTTGGTGTTAAAAATATTTAAGGTATTATCAATGATTTTATTTTTAAATTCATTACTCCAGTTATTATGAAATAACGTAATTTGTTTTAATGGTCTTGTAATTGAATAAAAGGTTTCTTGCACTAGTTATACTATTTTATTTGTCTCGATATTATAGCCAATTATTTCACGATTAAACAAGTTAATTAACAAACAAAGATAATGTCATTTAGCACCACATTAAACATATGTTAAATCACTAACAACAACTTCATTGGGTTGTTTATTATTAAATTCACGGTTTAAAAACGTTGCTAATTTCGTTGTTATTAACCACCAACTTATGATTATAATATTTTAATTTGGTGCATTTAGATACTAACTAATTTTTAATCATAATTTGGTGAATTTTTCTTCGCGATAAGATAATATCTTTTTAATTTAAAAAGCTTTAATTTTATAAGACCCATAAATTTTGGCGATTAGCTTAAATGCTCTGATAACTTTTTGTTCATAATTATTAACATCAACCATAGCCACATTTATTAATTTGATAGTAATATGTTGATTTTGCTATCTTTAATTTTGATCCTATTTGACCAATTTTTCGCATGGAATATTTTTCTTTATTATTGTTAATAATTTCTATTTTTTTATTAATTATCATTAACCTTGTTTATTTTCAGAAAATAACAGCAAAAACTAACCGAATAAAAATATCATACCTGGAATATCGTTTAACCAACAAGTAAGTGAGGATAAATAATATAGAGGGGGCCGGGTCGTAACTGCTATGACCAATAAAAGCAATATTTCAGGCAATATAAAATAGTTATCGTGGTTTTTTTGGGGGATAAATATTTAATCCACAATGGTTAAAGGGTGAGTGTTCAACAATAAAAAAATTTAGAAATCTTACTCTTTATAAGAAGGTTTTGAAAGTGTATTTTAAAGAACTCTGTTGAAAATAGTTAAAAATTAAATTATAAAATAAAACAATTTTGATTAATAAATGTCAGTGTTATATTAATGAATACTTTACAAAATTAATCAAAAACAGAAAGGGTGGTTGATATTATAAAAAATATGTTTGTAATTGTTTAGCGATTTTAGAATTTATTAATAAACAAAAAATAAATGCTAACTTTTGATTTTTAACTTTGCAATGCCAAAATAATCATCAAATTCTTAAAAAATTAGTTTTTTAAAAAAATAAATGAAAAATTATTAATATCAAAAATTAGGAAAAATAGATATATATTATATATAGATTTAAGAAATTTCACAAAGTGATCAAGCTGGAACACTAAAAAATAAACGAAGAGGGAGGAATATATGATAAGATTAATCAATTATAATTAAATTAGTACTGCACAAGGCATAATAGTAGTTTCAAGTGATTAATCAAATCAATGCCTAAGGGAAACTATACCTAAAAAAGAGGATGGACAATAAAGTTATTTAACAAATAACTAGTGAAAAATAAAAGAAAATAAAGATAGTAAGTAGTTATCATTAAACTTTCTTTCTATAACAAAAAATTAAATGAAGAAAGGAATATTATATGAAAAATTATTTTTGTTGAACATGTAAACAAAAATAATTATATTATTTATTCTTTACTACTAATTATATAAAAATTAGAAAAAACTTTTTAACAAACAAAATTGGTAAAGAAATTTGTTATGATTGTATTTTAAAAATAAGTTAAATATAACATATTAAGAAAAGATAATTATGGAAATAGAAATTATTGATTATGAAGCGATAAGAAAGATTGAAAATAAAATTAAAAATGTGATTAGAGATTTAATTAACGAAATTAAAAAAACAATAGATAACAATTTAAGCAATTTAGAACAAATTATGTAAGCTTTAATTGATAAAGTTAACAATATTGAAAATATCTTATTAAATAAAATACGATAAAATAAAATGTAGGTAATTAATTATTATAAAAATAATTTATTTAAATCAAAATTTAATTTTACAAGAAATAAATAATAATAATCCATATTTTAATAAAAAATCAAAAATATTATGTTGTTTGAGATAAAAATTATTTAAGTTTATCAAGTTATCAAAATTATTTTAGTTTAAAAATTGATGAAAATAAAAGTTACGTAATTCATAGTAGCGAAAATAAAAATGGTAATATTGTGGGAAAAAATTTAATTTTATTTTTTGAAAAATTAAAGCAATAAAAGAAAAAGCAGTTTAATTTACAAAACAAAAATGATGTTAATAATGATTTACTAAATGAATATAATAATAAATTTGAAAATAATATAATAAAACGAAAATTTTCCATAAAAAAAAAGAAAAAAATTATTAGAAGATTTAAAAAATATTTATAATCCCAATTATTGAGATAATGGTATTTATTTATGGCATTATAAAAATAAAAAATTACTTAGTTTATTACTAACATTTTCCTTTTCATTAGGAAGTAAAATTCTATTAATTGGTTGTGTAAATAGCGGTAATAATAAAATACGATTAACACCAACAAAATCCAAATAACTAAAAATAAAATAAATTTTTTATAGTAAAAAATTAAAACAAGAAATTACAGCAGAAATTAAAAAATATAATTAAGTAATTAAAGAAACCAAAAACAGTAAAAATGATTATTAAAATGAAGAATATTATTAAACATAATTAAAATAAACATAAGCAGAAAAATTTATTAAAATATTTTAACTAAATAATTGTGAATATTAAATTTTACTATGTAAAAAAGAAAATAAGTTTACATAATAACAAAAAGCTCAAGCAATTTTATTTTTATATAAAGAGTGATTTTTGTAATTTATATCATAATTTTTACATTCGTTTATAATCTTATTTTTCAATTAAACACACATATTTAGATGTTTAATGGTTATTATCTGACCTTTAAGCAAGATTCATATTTTATCAATAATTAATAAACCAAATCTACTTTTTATTATAAATTAACTGTCAACTGAAAATCAAGAAATCGTAAGTGGAATAATATATTCAGACAAATTTTTAAAATTAAGTAAAGTAAGGAATTTTAAAGCAATAATTAAACTAATTATTCCAATTAAACCAAATGATAACAAAAAAATTAATAAAAAAAAAGATACAAATTAAAGCAACACATAAAACATAATTTCATATTTTATTTTTAATTTTTTACCACCATATCAATTTTTTAAAATAAAAAACTAATTAAATTATATATAAATTTTTAAAGAAAGGAATGATTTAATGTGAAAAAATTTTTAAAATAAATTAATTTATTAAAATTATTTATTAGTTTTTCCTATCAATTATAATGTGTGTTTTAATTACTACATTTTTAATTTTATGTAGGGAATGAATAAATGATAGTTTTGGTTTTTTGTATATGTCATGGTTTGTATTTTTAACATTGTCATTGGTGGCGGAGTTATATTATGTATTTGTTTTGAAATTTTATAATTAATTGAAAATAAAAAACAAAACAAAAACAATATAAATAATAAAAATATATCAAAAGATAAAATTAAAAATAACATAAATAATTAAAATAACATAAAACAAGATAAATAATATTTTGTTTTTTAGAAAGAGGTGCAGAAAGGATTAATTGCCCATTTTATAAATATTATGGATATATTTATATTGAAAACAATATTCAGATATTATTTTTTTGTTCTTATAAGGTATCACAATCCATAAATAATTTTAGATAAAAGAAAAATTATAAGAACGATGGTTTATTATGGTTAAAGTAATTGAATTATTTGCCGGGATTGGAAGTCAAAGAAAATCATTAGAAAATATTGGAATTAATCATAAAATAGTTGTTTTTTGTGATAATGACAAATACGCAGAAAAATCATATCGAGCAATTTTTAACGATTATTAAACACCAAATTTAGGAGATATTACTTAAATTATAAAATTTACCCGCATGCTGATTTAATAACTTGATCATTTCCGTTCCAAGACATATCAAATGCCAATAATAATGGCGAAGGATTAAATGGTAAGCGAAGTGGTTTAGTATACAAAGTTTTTGATTTAATAAAAGCAATGGCAACAAAACCAAAATATCTTTTAATGGAAAATGTACCAAATTTATTAAGCAAAAAGTTTTTTGTCGGATTTTAAAATCTACAAAATCAACTTAATAAATTAGGATATCATAATCAATATTTTACAATGAATGCCAAGGATTATGGAATTCCCCAAAATAGAAAACGATTATTTATGATTTCAACATTAAAGTAAGATTTTAAATTTCAATATCCCAACATTGTAATTTTTAATTTGTGGTAAAAGATATTTTAGAAAACAATGTAAATGAAAAATATTTCATTAGACAATAATCAATGAAAAAGCAGTTGAAAACAATAAACTTAAAATAATTGAAAAATGTTCTTATACAATTCTAATAAAGTAGATGCGATGAGGAAACGTAGGAATTATTGCAATTCTCAATGATAATATTGGGTGTTAAAATGTTATCTCAAATATATTGCCAATTAATAATTATGGTAACTTTATTATTTTACTACAAGTAAAAGATGATTTGCTAATTAACGGTTTGTATAATCGGTTTTGAAAAACATAAAATAATTATATGAGAACAATCTCAGCAAGTAATATCTATAAAATTAGAGTTGATAAACATAAATTACAACAACAAGATAGTAGTAAGTAAAATACTATTTTTTTAATTGATGAAAAATAATATCTTTTGCGAGTTTTAACCCCCACGCGAATGTTGATTATTAATGTGATTTAGGAATAAAGATTTTAATAAAGCACGAAAAGTTGTTTCTGAAACCCAACTTTATAAACAAGCTGGCAATAATAGTATTGTTGTTGATGTGTTAGAAAAAATTTTTATAGCAATGTTTCAAATAAAAAGGAAAAATTAAAGATGTAAAATAAAAGAAAAGTTTGATGAAAATGGATTTTATATCATTTGACAATTATCATCGAAATTTTGGTGATAGTAATTCCCTTTTTTTAATTGCATAAAGGATTGATTGTGATCTGATATTAGGTTATTTATTATTGTATTTATTTTTCCTACCTTTCGAAAGGAAAGAAAAAAATGGCTAAGAAAAACAATATTAAAAATTACTTTAATAATCAACAACAATACTATCAAAAAAAGAAAAATATTTTTTATAAAAAAAGAAATAAATTTAACAAAAGCAAATTTTTAAACAACAAATGATTACGAAAATATGAAAGCAAAAACAGTAAATTTAAGTGTAGTAATTGATGTTGCCATAATGTTAACTAATATTGTTTCGGGAGTTATTTTAATATTGCAAGTTATATTTGCAGGTTGAAAATTAATTATTATTTTAATTTTAATAATTCGGAATTACGATAATCCCGAAGATAGAGTAAATGATCTAGGTGCTTTTAAATGACCAATTATCGGAGAATTATTTGTTCGTTGGTAGTAATTGTCATAATTAAGTTTATCTGCAAGTTTATAAAGGATATAATCCCCGTCGATATTTGCGGATAGTTTATATAAAAATGAAAGGAAATTGATAAAAAATGATAGTTAATGTATTTTATAAACTAATATGATTAATTTTTATACAAGGGCCACAAGTGACATTTCAATTAATCGTATCATTTAACACGGTACTAAATTATTTAACATAAAGGGACATTAAAGATATGTAACCAAAATTAAATATATCTAAGATGACAATCACAAACTTTAATAAAGAGGTTGATTATGCTAAATTATTTCAAGAGCATTTAAAAAAAACAAAGACAGAAAAAATCAATGCTAAAACACCATATTTGTATGCTGGAGTTGATGATTCTTTTAGTAATTTAACAAAATATAAAAAAATAGAAAAAACATGTTTAGAGTAGCATATTTTCACACTGGATATAATGAAATAAAAAGTACTAAAAATAAAAATGTTTTAAGAGATAAAAATATTTTTATCATAATGAAATCAGTGAAAAACAAATATTATTGTATTAAAAAATATAAAAATAATTTTTACATTTTTTATATCAAAATTATAATATTGAAAATTGTAAACTAACTCTTGCAGGTGACGGAGTAACATGAATTAAAAAGTTCGCTAATGAAATTGGTGCAATTTATATTTTAGATTAATTTCATTTAATGAAAAAATTGAAAAAATATTTCCTTATCGAATAAAAAATTTATTAAAAATTTAACTGATAATGAAAAAATGATAAAAGAAATTTATTGAGATATGAATAAATTATTTAAAAATGGTGACCCAAATGGAGCAATAAAATATTTAAAATATTTATAAAAATCAAAAACATTAAATAACATTTATTTTTTAAAGATAAAAAATAAGATATAAAAAAATTTATTAATTATATTAATAAAAGAAAAAACGGAATTAAGGTTTATAAAGAAAATTGATATATGGGGTCTTGTATTAAATTACAAATTTCTCATAATGTCAGACGGTTAAAAGGCTATGGATTTAAATTATATATTGAAAAAGTTTTTAAAAATATGATTACAACGAAATGGTGAAAGAGAATAGCGTGGATTTAATTGGATTATTATTTTTTGTTTGCAATTTTGTAATTTTATGCTATGATTAAAATTGTTAAAAAAGATAAATTTGTCTTTCTCTTGGTTATTTTTATTTTAATAGATAAATATTTATTTAAATAATACATCACCAACTGAATAATTTATGCCATAAATTATTCCCCATTTTTATATTCCTACTTTCTTAATAATTATATTTTATTTGAAAATCCACATAAATATGGTTCAACTTATTGGAACATATTCAAATTGTAGCTTTTTTAAGTAATGAATGAAAACTTTCTATAACAATATTATCTGCATAGTGGTATTTTTCCCTTATTGAAATTATAATACCGTTAGATAAACATTTATTGTGATAAATAGCGGATGTGTATTGATATCCGTGATCTGAGGTGAATTATTGTGCCATTCAGATCTTTTTTTATTAATTTTATTTTATTAATTTCATCATTTAAATTATCTATTACTAATTTATTGTCATTATATTTAGATCACTTTACATCAACTATTTATTTAGTATATTAATCAATAATTGTTGATTGATAATATCTTTCTCATTTTCAAATTAAATATGTTACATCAGTATATAGTACTAAAAACCTTGTTTTTATATCATTGAATTTACAATTAATTAAATCAAGATATTGCAATAAAATTTTTTATTTATTTATTATGTTTATACTTCATTTTCTTCTCATTTTTCTTACATATTCAGGTTATATTTGATTATTAATCATAATCCTTAAAAATTTTTTTTGAATTATATTTTATATCATAATCTTTCTTAAAATATTTAGTACTTATTCGATATCCAAATTGTTTTAAATTTTATTCATAGACTTTTACAATAGCATTTATTGCTTTTTTTGCTAATGTCATAATTTTTATATTTATCTCAATAACTACGTTTTAACTTTGTTACTTCTAATAATAATTTTATTGAGTATTCACAACAATTTTGTTTAATAAAAGAGACGATTATTAGTTTGTTTAATTGTAAAAGTCATGGAGCTTTTTTAGTAACTCATACCTTGTTTTATAAAATTAAAAAACTCTTTTGGTAAAAGATATTTTAGATCATTTATGGTTGTTTATTTTCTTTTTTTTATTATTTGCTCATCAAGATTATAATGTATTTGCATTTAGATTATATTGTTTTGCTACTATTAAACAACTTTTTTGTTTAATTTCCTCAATGATTTTTGTTATAAATTATGATGTGTATTTATTATATTTTTGTCCTTTTCTTGCTATATAAAAATGCCCCTTATAAAAATTTTGCTAAATTTTTTATTTTACTTATTTTTTTGGGGTGCAGTCTTATAATATTTTTTTATCTTTTTTCCTATTTATTAAGGAAAAGGGTTATTATATTACAAATATTATTAACAATATTATTTATCAATTTCGGTTTCATCAGCATCTTTAACTTGTACTTATGTTTTATTTAATTAATATTGTTGTTCATTTAATAAAATATTATTAACATCATTAAGTAATTATTTATACCTGTTTCCTTGTTCTTTATTAAGATATTCAATATTTCCTGAATTGTAAATATATTTGGGACACTTTATTAAATATTTTGTATTAAATCCAATTAATTTTTATAATTTAATGATTTTCTTAGCATTAAATTTATTTTCAATACTATTTTATTTAAGTCATCTTGAGAAAATATTGATAAATATATTCCTTTTGGTAAACTTTGTCTCAAAATTTCATTATTATTTTCCTTTAATCCTCTTTGGCCAAGACAACCATTATCAGTAAAATAAATTTTTATTTTATAAATATTTTCAAATTTTTTTCACTTGTTAAATTATTCCCCATGATCAAATGTAATTGTTTTTATTGTGCTAGGTTATTTTTTTAAAATAAATTTTATTATAATTTCTATGACATCTTTTTTTATAAAATTGTAAAAATTTTTATACTGTTAATTTCGTTGGATCATAACCCTCACAAACTCACTCCAAAACTGAATATTTTTTATCAAACACCGTTTTTAATGAAAGCAAATAATATAAATTAGAGGAAGCCCAAAGAAAATTAGTAAACAAAATATCCTTATCTCGTAATGCCCTTTCAATAACTGATAAAATTGTTTGTTGTGAATGTACGATATTAAAACTAATATTTAGTGGGGTAATAATTTGATATTTTTTTCACTAAAAATATTATTAATAAAGATAATAACATATCCTAGCAATTTCTCTTGGATATTTATTTATGGAATCAAAATCATTACTAATAACCAACAAACCCTCAACTTGTTCAAATGTTTGTGAGTGTTTAAATCTAATTTCATAATTAATATTAATTTCCAAGATTGTTCAAATTACTGCTTGTGGAGCATCATACACTAATTTTGCTATTTTATCACAAAATTAATTTTTTTAAGGTAAACTGATCACCGTTATCTCTTAACAGCAAGTGCATTTAATCACGATAATAATTGAAATATTGATTTTGTAAATATTAATTTAAATTATCAAACTATATTTTAAAACCACTAATCAACTAATTTTAAAAAATATAGTTCTTAATTTTCTCTTAACTTAATTTTAATTAATCTTTATTTTACCTTTGCAACTAATTATTTTAATGATGCTTATTGCTCAGGAAAATCATTAATATCAATCGTCGTTTTTCGTTGTCACCACGTTTTTAAATCTTCATTTATTTTATATTTAATATGATTAAAAATTGTAATATCTTAATTTGGATTACCCCCATCGTCATCACTAATAATATGTTTGATTTGTAACGAACAAATAGCAAGTTCAAAACAACTCCTCAAACCCAACATAAAAACACTAAAAAAGTTAGTAATTTTTTCATTAAATTGTCATCTTCTTTTTGTAATGTAAGCATAATTATAATAAAAAAAGCACCATGATGCTCATGGTGCTTTTAATAACTCAATTACTTACAAAGACATTTTATGGGAATTATTATTTGTTTTAAATTTGGTTAAATGTAAAATTATTTCTCCCAAATTTTTTCTTTTTTTCTTTTCAAGTTTTATTATCTTGCGAATTGAAACCTATCTTAATATTGAATTGCTTATTTTTATTGCTACGTTGTGAATTATCATATTTAAAATTACTATTATTTTGTTTAAAATTAGTTTGTTTATGATTAGCACCATTTTTTTTTGTTCCTTGTGGTTTTGGTTTTAAACCATATTCTGAAATATCTAATAATTCAATTCTTTTTTTCTGATATTCACCCAAGTGATGAATTTCTTTCAATTCATTATAATTTGAAACAATTGAGATTGCTACTCCAGTTGCGCCAGCTCGTGCTGTTCGACCAATGCGGTGAATATAACTTTCTCGTTCAGTTGGAATATCATAATTAATAATATAATCGATATTATTAATATCAATTCCTCGCGCAGCAACATCAGTTGCAACCATTACCGTTGCTTTACCATCGCGGAATAAACGCATTGCCTGTGTCCGTTCATAACGACTTTTATCACCATTAATAACACAACAATTAATACCATTGCTTACTAACATACCCGCAATTTTATTAGTAAAAGCTTTTGTATTAGAAAAAATAATACTGCGTTTTGGTTGTAAATATTGATATAAAGCAATTAAAACATCTTCCTTATGATAATTAATTGCATTAACATATTGTTGTGTTATATTATTTTGTTCAATGCTATTTTTTGTAACAACAATTTCAACTGGATTATTTTGATAAGTATTGGCAATTTCTAATACTTGTTTTGACATTGTTGCAGAAAACAATAATGTTTGATATTTTTCTGGGGCATTTTCAAAAACTTTATCAAGATCATTTTTAAAACCCATTTTTAACATTTCATCAGCTTCATCAAGGACAATTGTTTTAATTTTATCTAATCGTAATGTCTTACGATTAATATGATCAGCAATTCGCCCTGGTGTCCCAACAATAATATTGCTTTTTCGTAAAGCATAAATTTGGCGTTGCATATGCGAACCACCACAAATTAATGTTGCATTTACTCCTTCTAAATAAGTTGCAAATTTACGTACTTGACCAATAATTTGGTTTGCTAGTTCATGTGTTGGACATAAGATAATTGTTTGTGACCGTTTTAATTTTGTATCTAAGTTTTGCAAGATTGGTAAAATAAATGCTACAGTTTTACCGGTTCCGGTATGACTTTTACCAATAATATCTTGATTATTTAAGGCAACTGGAATCGCTTTTTCTTGGATTTCAGTTAGATTATTATAACCCATTTTAGCAATCATTCGCTGTAATGATGGGTATAAATTTAATTTATTAAAATTCATTTAGTCTCCTTTTATTTTCATATCATAGTTTAGTTGTTTTTTTTAACATTACAGCTGTTGAATTTACATATTTATGTTATTTTAGATAACAGAATAAATTAAAGTTTAACAACCTAATTATTATATCTCAAAATGACAAAAAAATAAAGTATTTTTTATAATAATTTATTAAATGTATATGGTATCTTATTAAATTTTATATAAAATGGCATCGGTGTGTATATAAAATACTATGAAGCTCCAAAAAACAACCATAATAATAGTTTTTTGGCGTCATATAAGATTAACCGGAAAAAAATAATTTTTGTGAGATTTTTTATGCGCTGTGTAGATACAAACGGCAAATTTATATATTGTTTAGTTAATAATTAAATATTTTTAATAAATTGCAAACATTTTTTCAAAAAAGAAAAAAATAAATTTTTGTAATTTCATCTTATTTTAAATATATTTAAGCACGCTAAAAATAATTTATTAGTTAAAATTAATAAATTTATTTAATATTTTGTAAAAACATTGCTTTTGCACTTATTCAAGTAAAACACGACCCAAGTTTATCATTTATAACATTAACTATTCAATCTATCATTTTTTGAATAACATTATTAAAATCAGTTTCCTAGGAAGTCAATATTTAAATTCGTTGTTCATATGTTCAATTAATGGTTTTGTTGTGATTTACCAGGATCACAAAAATAAACTTGTGTTTCAGCAAATATTTCCATTTCTCTTTATTTACTAAATTATTTGCCTTGATCTGTTATTATTAATTTTATTTTCCAAATTAAATTAATATTTATAACAATATCTTTAAATTTTATTACAATTTCGTTATCACTATGATTTTTTAATTTCACTGCAAATTAATTATTACTTGACTGTTCAATTAATACAAAACAAATATATTGATGGCGTTTTCCTACAATGGTGTTCATTTAAAATTAACCAATACTAGAAACTTTATTTAAATATCTTATATTGATATAAATCTTTCATCTAATTTACCACGATTATCAAATTTTCTTTTTGTTTTATATTTTTTACCACGATGAGGCAAATTTTCTTTATTAATTATAATTTTCCTAAGATAATTAATTTATATAAAATTTTAACACAAGCAGAAAATTTAACATCAAATTATATAAAATAACAATAAATAAATTGTTATGGTGTATCGTGGTTATTTATTAAATCTTGTTTTAATAAAATCTAGCTGCTCTTTTGTAAATTTAGGTATTTTTTAATAGATTTTTTCCGCTTTTGTTTATAATCTTTGTGAACATCTAATGGCTTATAATCTTCTATTTTTTTAAATTGCTTAATTTTTCTCTCTTTTAACAGTATTAATCTCGCGGGTCCATTTGTCTTGCTATTTCAGACAAATTAATCGTACCATTTTTCTTTTTACAAGCATCAGATAACAATAAATCCTTAAAAAATCTTCATTCATCAAATTTTACATGTGTATAATTTTTTCATTTTTATACAAATTATCTTCATTTTTTCTTATAATGTATTATATGTAAAATAAAGAGGTTAATTAATATGCAAGACGTCGCTAAAATTAACACCAAAAAACGAAGCACAGACTACGAACATTTAAACAAAAAATATGATTGCAATTTTAGTGACTATAATTTTGGTTTTGATTGAGAGGTATTTAAAGATTTTGTGGGTGATAGTTATGCTCGATATTTTACTTCACCCTGTTTTTTTAAATTTGTTTCAGCTGGACGCGGGACTAATAAAACGTGAAATCATCTAGCGGAAAAATTATTTTTTGCTTGTAATTTTACCGATGCTTCGTCGGTTATTTTACGAAGATATGCCAATACTCACGAAGACACTACCTTTGGTGATACCATTAATGTTTGTAATTACTTATATGATAAATATGGGATTGATATCGGACCGGACAATGAAAATGGCATTGTTTGACCGAAAAATGTTAAAGAGGGTGGTGAAATTGTTTTTCCTAGTGGTATTCGCATTACTTTTGCGGGATATGCGAATGGCAATAAAATTATGGGGAAAGTTGGTAAAGGCAGTGGTATTATCTCAGCTTGAACTGATGAAATGATCCATGCCGAAGAAAAAGAAATCTTAACGGATAAAGAACTAGATAAAAGATATAATAATTTAAGAGTTTCAATGTTTCGTTCAAAAAGTTTAAAAGTGTCTTATGAAAAATATACTGATGAAAATGGCAACGAACAATATAATTTAGATAATCCTATTCCTATCAAAGAATTATCTTGGACATTTCAAGAATGAAATAACACAGCAAAACAATATAAAATCGTAACAACATATTTTCATAAAACATATGCTAACCAATTTACTTTTAATCCTTTTGATAAATACCATGTCTTTTATGAAAAATTTGTAACACCATATTTACCGTTAAATGAAAGAATTAAAAATATTTTAAAAGAACATAAGAAAGTATATTGCGAAAATAAACAAGCATTTAATGGTTTGGGAATTTTTAATTTGCGTTTAACAATGGGGGGCTGTTTGAAATAAAATTCCGGATATTCTCCAAAAACTTGTTTTAGCAAATAAAGAAGAACGTCCCGATTTATTCGAACTTGAATATTACGGTTTTGAATACAACGATAATGACCCGAGCATTTATGTTTTACGAAATTATCGTAAATATATGCAAGAATATAACTTACAAGATTTTTATAATTCAAATACAAAGCAGTATCAATTTGATAGCTATGCAATTGGTGTTGATTATGCTAATGGTAGTGAAGACCATACGGTTTTTTTATTTAGTGGTTATAAAATTAATGAAAATAATGAATATGATAAATATTTAATTGAAGAAAATGTTGTTACCCCAAAAAACGCCATGAATTTAAATGAAATAGTTGAACATTACGGACAATGAATAATCAATACTTTTGATAAATTTGATGGCTTTGAAGCTGCCACATTTCATTATGATATTAATGCCCACGATTTTATGCAAAAATTGCAAGAAGATATTTACCCTTATTTGGGTTATAAAATTAAAATGTTTAAAGCTAAAAAACATCAAACTTCGTTGAATAAAGAAGCGGGTATAATCAATCGTGGAACATGAATAAGAAAAATGTTTGTCCAAGGCAAAATATATGGCATTTTAAATAATTTTCCATTTTTAGATAAGTGTATTAGTGAATTAAGGTTTAGCGATAGCAAAACAAACACACCTGATAGTAAAATGTACCATGATAGACACCCATATATGGTGCCTTGTTTTACGGGGGGTTTTATACATATCTTTTTAAAATGGGATTATAACTATTTTGTTTTTGGGCGAGCGGTTTATTTTATTAAATTTTTGTGATAAAACGATTTACAAGTTAAAAAAGTTTTGAGATTCTTTCAAACAAATTTTGGTAACCTTTATAAAATTCTTCGCTTAACGCTTAGAATTTTTCCCAAGTATTTTAAAAAGCGGCGCAAAAGTTTTTTTAAACTTTAAGAAATTTTTCGTAAAACTTATGAAAATTCTGCGAGCCCAGATTGGTATAATATAATCCTAATAATAATCATTAATAGATAAACTATTTTATTAAAATAAATACATATTTATAATATGTGAATACGTGCTTGCATATATATATGCAATGTTAATAGATCTTGATAAAAAGTTTCAAGATAAAGAAAGGAAATTATACAAAATTAAAAAACTTTTAAGTTTATTAATTGTATTAACAATTAGTGGGACAGCTGTACCAATAATAATTGATGCTAATACTATGCCAATCCCAACAGTTCGCAAAGATTAATTTTCTAAATTTATAACTGATATTAGAATTTTGGAAAAAGATAATTATAATCCAACTGTAAAAATTGGAATTGCTTTAATTGGAACTCAAAATGGTCTTTATTTTAAATATACTAATGATGTTAACCAAGGAAAAATCTACTCAGTTGGTGGTATTAATGAACAAGTAAATAATATTAGCGTTAATAATTATGGTGGAGAATATTTATTAACAATTTCTGGTAAATTATATTATTGTGATTTTGCTCCACAAGATTGATTTGATAATCATATTAATGTGGATAATAAATTTAAAATTAAAAATTTTATAATTTATAAATTTAACAATATATTTGTTTTAACAAAAAAAACAATGTATATTACAAAAAACCGAACAATAGTAAGCTTAATATTTTTGTTAAAAATGAGTAAATAAATCATATTTTATATATTAAAGAAGAAGGAATTATTTTTTTAATAAATAATTTAAATATAATAATTAATAATAATTAAATTGATGATTTAACAAAAAAATAGTAATTGTGAAACACAATACCCACGTATAAGAAAACCAAGAAGTAATAATGAAGATTATAATAATATTTTTAGATCTAATGTAAAACTTAATATGAATTTTAAATCACAAAATCCAATTAATTTTAGGAACAATATAGAGCAAATAAGACTACACCAATTTTAGTAAATAATAATAAAAAGTATTTACTATTTTTTTAGTATATCTTTTTCTTTATGGTTTGAATACCATGTATTTCATTTTATAACATCTTTTATATATTATTCGGTGTGAATTATATATTTTCTTATTGATTGTAGCTTTCTTAAGTAATGAATGAAAACTTTTTATAACAATATTATCTGCATAGTGGTAATTTTTCCTTATTGAAATTATAATACCGTTAGATAAACATTTATTTGTGATAAATAGCGAATTTATATTGATATCCGTGATCTGAGGTGAATTATTATGCCATTCAGATCTTTTTTTTATTAATTTTATTTTTTAATTGCATAATTTAAATTATCCATTACTAATTTATTGCCATTATATTTAGATCACTTTACATCAACTATTTCTTTAGTATATTCATCAATAATTGTTGATTGATAATATCTTTCTCCTTTTTAAATTAAATATGTTACATCAGTATATAGTACTAAAAACCTTGTTTTTATATCATTGAATTTACAATTAATTAAATCAAGATATTGTAATAAAATTTTTTATTTATTTATTATGTTTATACTTCATTTTTCTTCTCATTTTTCTTACATATTCAGATTGTATTTGATTATTACACATAATACTTAAAAAATTTTTTTGAATTATATTTTATATCATAATCTTCATTTATATATTTAGTACTTATTCGATATCCAAATTGTTTTAAATTTTATTCATAGACTTTTACAATAGCATTTATTGCTTTTTTTGCTAATGTCATAATTTTTATATTTATCTCAATAACTACGTTTTAACTTTGTTACTTCTAATAATAATTTTATTGAGTATTCACAACAATTTTGTTTAATAAAAGAGACGATTATTAGTTTGTTTAATTGTAAAAGTCATGGAGCTTTTTTAGTAACTCATACCTTGTTTTATAATATTAAAAATCTCTTTTGGTAAAAGATATTTTAGATCATTTATGGTTGTTTATTTTCTTTTTTTTATTATTTGCTCATCAAGATTATAATGTATTTGCATTTAGATTATATTGTTTTGCTACTATTAAACAACTTTTTTGTTTAATTTCCTCAATGATTTTTGTTATAAATTATGATGTGTATTTATTATATTTTTGTCCTTTTCTTGCTATATAAAAATGCACCTCCTATAAAAATTTAGCAAAATCTTTTTTATTGCTAAATTATACTTGTAAGTGCAAGTATAATTTAGCGATTATATAAATTTATTAATTCTGTTCCAGTTAAATATTTTCAATAGTATTGTTTTAAATTTTCATCATATTTCACAATACAGTAATAATTGTCGTAAATTAAACTGATTGTTATTTGTTCACAATGTTTTTGACTATGATAAATAAATTTATTACTTAACCAAAAACCAATATAGGCAATTATGATAAATAAATTTATAAAACAAGTTTTATATGTTTCAAAAAGGATAAGTTCCTTAAAAATAAAATAATTTGCTATATTATGATTTTTCTTATAAAAATTACTTAATTTTATCAACTTCTTTCTTTAATTTGTGTTTTAGTATAGAAATATGTTAACAATAAAGCATAATTACACCAATAAAAAGACAATTTTAAAAAATAAAAATTACATAAAACAAAATAATAGACACGATTTATATTTATAAAGATTGAATTTTAAAATTAATACTAGTTATCATATAAACAAAAGGGACCAACAAAACTAAAATTAAAATAATTAATAAAGGAAACACAAAAAATTTAAACAATTTATTTTTATATTTATTTCATTTCTTTTTTCCATAACTAACTCCTAACTAAATTTGTTTAATCAACAATGTTATATTTAATGTTTATATATTGCTTATTTATTGATAAAAACACTGATTATTAACAATGTTATACGTAATGCTAATATATTGTTTATTTAATGTTTAATAAATAATGTTATTAACATTGTTAAATATATAAAATAGTAAAAATTGTCACAATGAAAAATACTATTAAGTTTAAAGTAATAATTATATAAAATAAATTAATAAAATATAAATAAACTAATGCACATTAGTTTTTATTAAAATACTTTGAGTATTAGTGCAATATACTCTATTAAAATCCTTTAACCATATGACGGAAAAAGTTTAATATCTTAATAATAATAAATAATCCAAATAGAATTAAAATAATTCAAGCATCGCCTAAAAAGGCCATTAATTGCGGTAAAATACCATATACGGTATTTTTACTTTACTAATTGCATTACTTAAACCAGTTCAAATGTAATTCATCCCATCACCAAATCCGATTTTTGTAACTGTTTCAGTTAATAAATTAATTATTTTATAATATCCTTTTTTTCAAGTTATTTTTTTATTTTTTCTTACCTTGAATTTGTCTAACTTTTTGATAAATTGATAAACCAATTCACGCAAAATACCTAACAAAATCAAAACACTAAATATCCATGTTAATCATACTAGCATAATATATCTCCTTTCAATAAATTAAAAAATTGAAATTTTCAAACCAGCTCCGCTTGTTGTCGCTTCGCTCCACTTAAAAACATTATTGAATAAATTATCCGCTAATAAATTACGCGGGATAATTTATTCTTTTTACTTTTTAATTTCAATATCATTTTCAATCTTATTGACAGTATTAATAACAATATCTTTACCACACTTTTTCACTAACGACCGCAAAATTAAATATCGATTTGTTTGCATAAATTCCAACCCATTATTTAAAATATTAATAAAATTTATTTTGTAAAAATGTAAATACCAAAAATACAAAATGTTTGTGGTTTCTACACCTTTTAATAATAGGGAACTAGAAAAAGTAATGCAAGACATTACTTTTTCTTATAATTTAAACCAATGATATTTTTAACTTTTGTTATTTTTTTATTCGCAATTGCTTGTGCTTTTGTTGCCCCCGCTTCAATTAATTCATCAATTGTTTGATATTGCATTAATTTTTGATACTTTATTTGAAGTGGTTCTAAAGTGTCAATAATTGCTATTGCGACCTGCTCTTTTAATTGACCATAATCTTGTTGAACAAATTCTTTAACAGCGGTTTCAATTGAAACTTTTTTTAAAACAGCATATATTGTTAACAGGTTACTTACCCCCGGTTTTTTCTCTGGGTTATAAGTAATTTTGCTTTCTGAATCAGTTACTGCACTGCGAATTTTTTTTCGAATTACATCACAGGGATCTAATAAACTAATAAATGATTTAATATCTTTGGAAGATTTACTCATTTTTTTGGTCGGATTTTGTAAATCCATAATTTTACCACCAATTGGTGGAATAAAATCAGTTGGAATTTTAAAAAGATCTTGTTGGTAACGATTATTCATTCGTTTGGCAATATTTCGGGTTAATTCAATATGTTGTTTTTGATCTTTGCCAACCGGAACTAAGTCAGCATCATATAATAAAATATCGGCCGCCATTAAAGCTGGGTAAGTTAGTAAACCGGTTGGAATAAATTCTGTGCAATTTTCTGCTTTTATTTTGGTTGATTTGTCTTTAAATTGGGTCATTCGGGATAATTCTCCAACAGTTGCATTACATAATAAAATATGGGATAATAAAGTTACTTCTAAAATATCTGATTGTATAAAAATAATTGCTTTTTTAGGGTCCAGACCACATGCATAATATAATGCAATCATATTTTTAATATTATTTCGTAATTCTTCTTTGCTAATTGGAATTGTAATAGCATGTAAGTTTGCTACAAAAATAATCAAATTATTATCTTCTTGTAATTCAATAAAATTTTTTATTGCCCCAATATAATTCCCTAATGTTAATTGTCCGGTAGCGGTAATGCCTGAAACAATTGTTGGTTTTTTTTGTTCCATATGTTTTCCTTTTATGAATAAATTTAATAATATATTTAATAATATCATAACAAATATTTTGGTTATTATAAAAGAAAAGCAATAAAAGGGCATTTTTTATTGGATTTTCAGCAGATTTTGTTTACTATTTTCTGAACAAATAATATAATGATAATATACGCTTAGAAGGAGAATATAAAATTATGTCGAGAATAGAGAAAATTAATGCTCGTGAAGTAATTGATTCACGAGGAAATCCAACTGTTCAAGTTGAAGCTTGAACAGAATTTGGCGGATATGGTTCAGCGATGGTTCCATCAGGAGCTTCAAAAGGGAGTCGTGAAGCATTAGAATTAAGAGATGGTGATAAAGGCCGTTATCAAGGCAAAGGTGTTTTAAAAGCAGTTGGGAATGTTAATATAAAAATTGCTGAATTACTAGTTGGGATGGAAGTAACAAATCAAGTTGCAATTGACCATGCCATGATTTCTTTAGATGGAACTGAATTTAAGAAAAATTTAGGAGCTAACGCAATGTTAGGAGTATCAATGGCTGTTGCCAAAGCTGCTGCTTGCGAATTAAAAATGCCATTATATCGATACTTAGGTGGTACTAATGGAAAAAAACTACCAGTTCCAATGTTAAATATTATTAATGGAGGAGAACATGCCGATAGTGCAATTGATTTCCAAGAATTTATGATTATGCCTGTTGGAGCTGAAACATTTAAAGAAGCTTTAAGATGATCATCAGAAATTTTCCATACTTTAAAGAAAATCTTACATGATAAAGGAGATATTACTGCCGTTGGTGATGAAGGTGGATTTGCTCCGCATTTTAATTGAGCATATAAAAACCAAACTTTATTATCATTCCAAGCAAAAACTCCAGCCGAAGTTGCATTAAACTTAATTGTTGAAGCAATTAAAACAGCGGGATATAAAGCAGGAGAAGATGGAGTTATGATCGCAATGGATTGTGCTTCATCAGAATTATATTTTGAAGATAAAAAATATCACTTTAAGAAAATTGAAAAAGTTACGGGTAAATACTATGCAATGACAACAGAAGAATTAATTAAATATTTAGACAAATTAGTTGATAAATATCCAATTATTTCAATTGAAGATGGTTTAGCAGAAAGTGATTGAGCTGGTTTTGAATTACAAGTTAAAACAATGGGTCATAAAATTCAAATTGTTGGTGATGACTTATTTGTAACAAATCCAAAAATTACAGCAGAAGGAATTGCTCATAATGCAGCTAATTCAGTTTTAATTAAATTAAACCAAATTGGAACAGTTACCGAAACAATTGATACAATTCAATTAGCACAAAAAGCTGGTTGAACAGCTGTTGTTTCACACCGTTCAGGAGAAACAGAAGACTCAACAATCTCTGACTTATCTGTTGCTTTAAATACTGGTCAAATTAAAACGGGAAGTATATCAAGAAGTGATCGTATTGCCAAATATAATCGTTTATTATCAATTGAAGATGAGTTAGGAACAGCGGCTGGATATGATGGAATTAAAACATTCTATAATTTAAAAAAACATGTTTCAAATTTAAAAAAATAACCTTACGGTTATTTTTTTATTCAATCTTTTTTAATCAATTTAGAGTTCACTTAACAGCAATTTTTTAACTTTTTAATAATTTTGAAACAATTGCTTGTTCTAATTTTGCGTGGTATTGTTTGCCAACAGTGGAAATTTTTTTTAATTTTAGCTGGTGATGTTCAAAAACCAACGGTTAACCTAACTAAAAAAGCAGCGCACATTGCTGTTGTTTCAATGTTTTTTTGTGGACGAATTACCTCAACTTGGGCAATATCGATTTTAAATTGTATTAAGTATCAATTACTACTAGCCCCACCATATCACAACTTTAATCCGTTTAATTGGTTGTTGTAAATCTTCGTCCATCGCTGTAATAACGTTATAAGATTAATAAGTAAGAAATTTTAAGATCGGCCCCTAACTAAGTGTTATCATTTTGTTACTCGTTCTAAACCAAAAATTGCTCTCCTCCCTTGGGGGTTAGTAAAAAATAATATAATAATATCTCAGTAGTAGTGCGGTAAAACCCCTTTATTTAACTCGTAAAGTAAGGAAAAACATAAACACTTTGTTGATAGTATTGAACAAGGGGGTTAGTATATAAATCGGTTTCACTATCATGATAAACAATTTTAATTTGATTACGCAGCCATTGAATGGCGGATCCAGCAACAAATACCGAACCTTTTAAAGCATAAATATTTTTTTTGATAATCTAAACACAATGGTTGTTAATAAACCATTTTTTTGTTGCTGATTTTTCACCAGTATTAATTAAAATAAAACATCCAGTTCCATAAATATTTTTTACTTCTCCAGGTTATAAACATAATTTTCCAAATAAAGCTGCTTGTTTATAACCAATGGCACTGGCAATTATAATTTGAATATCAGTTTCCCTACTTAGTAAATCAAAAAAGAGTATGACCATAGATTTATGATGAATATTTTACCAACCGTAAAATACTTTTATGGATATCTAATGGGGTTAATTATTCATCATTTCATTGTTTTTAGTATGAATGTTGAATAACATTGTTCTAATGGCATTAGTTGCATCGGTGACATGAATTTTACCACCGGCCAAACAGTAAATTAACCATGTGTCAATTATCCCAAATAATAAGTTATCTTTTTTGACTGGTTGGTTGGCTTATTTAACATTATCTAAAATTAATTTTATTTTTATTGCCTAAAAACATGGATTAATTACTAACCCAGTTTTGGTTTGAATTAGTTCATTTTTTACTTTAATAATTAATTAATCATAATAGGTTGCTGTTTGGCAAGATTATAGAACAATTGCATTATAAATTGGTAACCATGATCGTTTGTTGCACATAACGACTGCCTTTCGCTGATTGGTAATATTGTGTCCCCAGATCCCAGCAATTTAATTTGGTCTTATTTTATCTTTATTTAATGATTGAACAAGGATTGTCTGTTGAGAGTTTAAAATTTTAACAGCATCATGTTCAATTCAGCTAACTTTGGGAAAAAATTAACTAAATTATAATGCATCACTGGCAATAATTTTTCCTTGTTGATTAATAACAATAGTACGACAACTTGTTGCTCCTTTATTAAGGCTAATAATATATTTTGACATTATATTAGTTTGCCCCCTTTTTAAATTGTTGGAATAATTTCTAATTTAATTGGATCAAAGTGCGTGGTTTATATTTAATTGATAATCAGCATCAGTTAGTAAATGCCAAACAATATAAAAAATATATTTGGCAATGGCTGGAGCATTACTTAAACCGGGTGATTTTGTACCAGTAACATTAATAAATTTTGGATTATTATGTGCTGCTTTTAAATAAAAATATTTTGAAAGTGGTTCAATTAAATATGACCAGCAAATATTTTACAAGTTTTTTTTAATTTTAAAAGGTTAGGAATAATTTTTGATTACAATTTGACCATTTTTTTATATATGACGGCGTTACTATAACCTTGTTTTTGCTTTTGACACATTATATTCTGCTGTTGCCCCGACTAAAAGATGACCATCTAACATCAAGGCAACAATAATCCCTTGCCATGAATGGTTGGTGCCATAAAAATAATATTATTAACTAAATTTCCTTAATTTTTTCTAACAATCGATATTCACCATGTCTTGTTTTACTAATTCAAAATCCGGATAGCCAGCTTGAGCAGCTAAAATATCACAGTATTGCCCAGCATCATTAATTAAATATTTTGCAAAATAAGTTATTGTTTGATTATGATGATAAGTTGTAATTTCAAAGCAATTTTGGTCACGGTGATATTTAATATTTGTAACAATATGTTACAATACTAATTATTGTTGATTATTGATATTATTTATAATAGCTAAATTATACTTGTAAGTGCAAGTAAATAAAATTGCAAAAAATTTCATATAAAAATTTCATGATGCTAAGTTTATTTTAGAAAAATTAAAGCAAGGAGTTTTTTATATGGGATATAAACATCTTGGCATAGATGAAAGAATTTATATTGAGAATCAATTGAAATTTAAATTAAAAATTAGTGAAATAGCTAAAAATCTTAATCGAAGTATTAGTACTATTATTCGAGAAGTTAATAGAAATAAAGATAATAATCATTATTTTTCATTAATTGCACAAAATAAAGCAGAAAATAGAAAACAATCACATGTTTATTTTCATAAGTTTAAAAATAGAGAATTAGTAAAATATGTACAACAAAAATTATTATTAGGTTGATCGCCTGAACAAATTTATGGAAGAATTAAAAATTTTCATAAAGAATGAATTATTAGTTTTAAAACAATTTACAATTGAATTTATTCTGGATTACTTGAAAAGGTTACTAATAAAAATTTAAGAAGAAAAGGTAAGAAACGAAAATCTCAAGAAAATCGCGGTAAATTTAATGGTAAATCAATTAAAGAACGAAATGTTAATGTTAATAATCGCATAACTGTTGGCCATTGAGAGGATGATACTATAGTATCATCGCGAGGTAAAAGTAAATCATGTTTAATAACTTTAGTTGAAAGAACATCAAGATTTACTTTAGCAATGTTAGTTGAAAATAGAACTACTAAAGTTATTAACGAAAACATTAGCCATTATTTATCAATTCTTCCAAATAATCTTGTTAAAACTATAACATTTGATAGAGGTAAAGAATTTGCTAATTGACAACAACTTGAAAAAAATTTAAATGTGAAAATTTATTTTGCTAATGCATATTCACCCTGACAAAGAGGTGCTAATGAAAATACTAATGGGTTAATTAGAGAAAAATTTCCTAAAAAATTTAATTTTTCAAATACCACGAAAAATGCAGTTCATAAATTTATATTATCTTTAAACCATAGACCAAGAAAAATACTAAATTATCTTTCACCAATCGAATATTTGGTTAGAAAAATAATTTAGTTGCACTTAACTTTACAATTAGGCATGGTAATAATTTTTAATTGATAGCGACTTATTTAGCGACTAATTGCAGCACCAATAATACCACCACAAATGATGCGCAAACAGAATAAGTTGGTTTATTTTTCATAATAAAAGGTATCTTTTCTGTTGATGGTATTAAAATAATAAAAATATACCACCAATTGCTAAACCTGCTATGATTGGTGCTGCAACTGGAATTCAGCTATAGTTTCAATCTGATGACCCTTTTTTTTTAAGTGGTAAAACAAAATGAACAACTCGTGGAATTAGATCTCGCACTGGATTAATTGCACAACCAGTTGTTCCCCCTAATGATATTCCGATTCCAAAAACTGTTAATCCAACAAAAAGTGGTGTTAACGCGCCTAAATTGCCGCTATTATATTTTCCGATTGCTAAAATTGCTGCAATCAAAACAAAAGTACCAATAAATTCGGAAAAAAAGTTAAAAAATGAATTGTGGTAGGTTGGTCTTGTGGCATGAATGGCAAGAATAAAGTCTGGATTATCAGCAACAGTATCTTTAATGTGTTTTCAATAGAAAATATCCACAATAATTTGGCCAATAATAGCACCAACAATTTGTCCTAATAATAAGGCTGGTAGTAAAAATCAACCATTGTTAACAAAAAAAGTCTGTTGGACAACCATTGCAATTGTAACGGCTGGGTTTAAATGGGCAACACCACGCAAGGCACTACTAACCATTGCCCCAATAAAAACAGCAAAACCTCAACCAGCCGTAATTGCAAAAAATCCTTGTCCATTTCCTTTTGTATTTTTTAACAAGATGTTAGCAACAACACTGTTTCCAAGAATAATTAATAACATTGTGCCAAAAAATTCTAAACTAAAATGTTGAAAAAATAATTGAGCATTTGTCATAATTAACCTACTTTCTACAATAATTTAATAAAAAGTTTAAATGAAAGTTTGCTAAAAATTTTTAGCAAATTACTAGAAAGAAATTAATTTTTGGTAATATTTGGTAAAGCAAGTATTAATTTCTTCAATAATTACAGTATATTTTTTTCATACATCATAATTTTCTAAGTTATATAAAATTGTTTCTAGAATATGAATTAAATCAATTTTAACACAGTTTTTATTTTTATTAGTATTTTTTGTGACGACTAAAAGATAACCTTAACGCGTAATAGCAAAAAAATATGTTACAAATTTTAATTGATTTAATTTTAAGAGCGTTCTAATATTTTCTAAATAATTAATAATGCTGTGATAAATTTCAGTTTTCATTTTTATTTTCTTATATAAGTTTAATATACAATCATTTTAATCAAATTTTTTTTAAAAAAGTTTTCGAAAATAAATAAATTTTTATATTCCTACTTTCCTCATAATTATATTTTATTTGAAATTCCACATAAATATGGGTCCAACTTATTGTAATTTATCTATCAAATTAAAAAGGCACAAAACAAATTATAATACATTTAATTATTTAAAACCCTTCTTTTTTCACGTGACTTCTTTGTTATCTTTTCCTTTGATTATGTTCAAAAAACATTAATAAATCTTGGTTTTTGTTTTATAATATGTCATCCCTTAATTTTTTATTTTCTGTTATACACAATTATTAATTTTATACCAAAAAAGAAAAAATACTTACTTTTGTAAGTATTTTTTTAATCAATAACAAATGGTAATAATGCCATTTGACGAGCTCTTTTAATTGCTGTTGCTAACATTCTTTGATTTTTAGCTGTTGTTCCTGTAAGTCGTTTTGGTGAAATTTGACTATTACCAGAAATGAATTTTTTTAATAACTCAGTATCTTTATAGTCAATATATGTTATTTTGTTTTTAGTAAAATAACATTGTTTTTTAAAACGTTTAAATTTTGGATTCATTCTTGCTTTCCTTTCCTTTTAATCTCATAAAATTGCATCATCACCATCAAAACTAATACTATTATTATTACTATCATCTTGTGGTTGCACTTGTTCATCAAAAGTTGTGTTATTAAAATCATTAGTATTTGGCATTGGCGCTCCCTCGCTGGCAGTACCAACCGTATTTACTTTTGAATCTAAGAATGAAACAATATTAGCGATTACTTGCATAATTGTTACCGTTTGGCCACCAGTATTATCCGTTCTAGTTTGCAAACGTCCATCCAAAGCGATTAATGATCCTTTTTTTAAATAACGAGCCATATTTTCAGCTGTTTTATTCCAAACAAAGCATGGAATAAATGAGGTTTGATTGTTAAAACTATTATTTACTGCTAATGTAAAAGCAACAAATGGTTTATTATTAACAGAATTTTTTAATTCTAAATCACGTGTTAGTCTTCCTACTAATGAAACTCGATTCAACATAACTTTTGTTCACCCCCTTTATTATTTTGTTTCAGTTGGTTTATCTGCTTTTGGTTTTTCACCTTATGAATGTTGTTCATGACGTTTGTAATTTGTTCTTTTATTTCCTGGTTTACTATCACGGTCTGGTTTATCATTTTTAACTTCTGTTTTTGCATAAACAGTTGATTGAATATAACCTTTTTCTTTTTCGGTATTAATTACTAAGATTCGTAAAACATTTTGTTCAATATGACTAATTCGAACAAATTCATCAACGCTATCTGATGTTGTATTAACAATTAATACTCCATAATATCCTTTTTTTTTCTTTTTAATAGGATATGATAAGTCCTTAATTCCTCATTTACCGTGTTCTTCAATTTTTCCTCCGTTAACTTCTAAAATTTGATGTAATTTATTTTCTAATTCATCTAAATTAGTTGCTTCAGGATTTAATATATACATAACTTCATATTTACGCACTTTATTTTTCCTTCTTTTGGTATGGGTCCTATGTGGACAAGTAGCTAATAATTATTCATTCAAGCATTATTAACTCGTCATTAATTATACCGTATATTAACAATAATTGTAATAATTATTTCACTAATTTTAATAAAATTGGCGCTGTGTAGATACAAAAGGCAAATTTACATATTGTTTAGATTAATAATAAAATATTTTTAATAAATTGCAAACATTTTTTTAAAAAAATGTTTTTTTGTTGCCTAATTGTAAAGTTAAGTGCAACTAAATTATTTTTCTAACCAAATATTCGATTGGTGAAAGATAATTTAGTATTTTTCTTGGTCTATGGTTTAAAGACAATATAAATTTATGAACTGCATTTTTCGTGGTATTTGAAAAATTAAATTTTTTAGGAAATTTTTCTCTAATTAACTCATTAGTATTTTCATTAGTACCTCTTTGTCAGGGTGAATATGCATTAGCAAAATAAATTTTCACATTTAAATTTTTTTCAAGTTGTTGTCAATTAGCAAATTCTTTACCTCTATCAAATGTTATAGTTTTAACAAGATTATTTGGAAGAATTGATAAATAATGGCTAATGTTTTCGTTAATAACTTTAGTAGTTCTATTTTCAACTAACATTGCTAAAGTAAATCTTGATGTTCTTTCAACTAAAGTTATTAAACATGATTTACTTTTACCTCGCGATGATACTATAGTATCATCCTCTCAATGGCCAACAGTTATGCGATTATTAACATTAACATTTCGTTCTTTAATTGATTTACCATTAAATTTACCGCGATTTTCTTGAGATTTTCGTTTCTTACCTTTTCTTCTTAAATTTTTATTAGTAACCTTTTCAAGTAATCCAGAATAAATTCAATTGTAAATTGTTTTAAAACTAATAATTCATTCTTTATGAAAATTTTTAATTCTTCCATAAATTTGTTCAGGCGATCAACCTAATAATAATTTTTGTTGTACATATTTTACTAATTCTCTATTTTTAAACTTATGAAAATAAACATGTGATTGTTTTCTATTTTCTGCTTTATTTTGTGCAATTAATGAAAAATAATGATTATTATCTTTATTTCTATTAACTTCTTGAATAATAGTACTAATACTTCGATTAAGATTTTTAGCTATTTCACTAATTTTTAATTTAAATTTCAATTGATTCTCAATATAAATTCTTTCATCTATGCCAAGATGTTTATATCCCATATAAAAAACTCCTTGCTTTAATTTTTCTAAAATAAACTTAGCATCATGAAATTTTTATATGAAATTTTTTGCAATTTTATTTACTTGCACTTACAAGTATAATTTAGCAATATTATTAATTTTACTTATAATCGTTTTTCCTATACTTTCTTTTTAAGACCTCAAAATAATGAAAAAACATTGATGATGGTACATATTAATTTTTACAAATAATATAATTTAAAGTTACTTAAATAAAAAATAAGCAATTTAATTATTGCTTATTTTTATTATTTGTTGAAATATTTCCAGTTGCTAAATCAGATTTGGCCTTAAAATCATAAGGTTTTTCGGTTTTTTTAAATAAACTAGTAATATTTTTATGATGTTTTATAATTAGAAATCACGCACTTAAAGTAACAATAATATTAATTAAAGCTAAACTATCATAGTAATTATCGTAATTAACATAATGCAAGTAATTAACTCAAACAATATGATAATCTTGTAGTAATTCACCATTGAAATTAATGACATCAATACCACTTAATTGAGGAATTCAACATAATGCTCCTGTTAACAACGCTGCTAAAATCGAAGAAACAGAGACTCGTTTTCAAATAAAAATTGTACTTCATCAAACAACTGTTGCAATTAAAAAGTAATATGGATTAGTAATCCATAAGAACCCTAAAAAAGAAGAAACTATTTTACCACCTTTAAATTTAAAATAAATTGGATAAGAATGACCAATTAAAACAAAAAAAGTTGGAATATAATAACTAGTTGAACCAAAATTAACACCATTAATATTAACACAACTAATACTGAATGCAATAAACATTGTAATTGTAACTTTAAACATATCTAAAAACATAATTGCAAAACCTCACTTTTTTCCTAAGATACGACTAGTATTTGTAGCACCAGCATTTTTCGAATGATAATCACGCACATCAATCTTATAAATAGTTTTACTAATAAAAATTGATCAACTAAAAGAACCAATTAAGTACCCGATTATTGCAGCAACAGCTGTTCCTAAATATCCATACAATATCATTGTTCTACCTCTCTTTTGTTATTATATAGTAATTAGTATATAGTAATTATAAATAATTTAGTAAATAATTGTAAATAAAACCGTTATAATATAAGATATTAATAGTGAAATTATAGGTAAAGGGGATTATAGATAATATGGTTATTGAAGATAAAACATTAAAGTATGATGAATCATCAATTCAAATTTTAGAAGGATTAGACGCTGTTAGAAAACGACCGGGGATGTATATTGGGTCAACTGATGTTCGTGGTTTACATCATTTGGTTTGAGAAATTATTGATAATTCAATTGATGAAGCATTGGCAGGCTATTGCGATGAAATTAATATTACAATTTATAAAAATAATGCCATTACCGTTGCTGATAATGGCCGTGGTGTTCCAACCGGAATTCATACTTCAGGAAAATCAACACCAGAAGTAATTTTTTCTGTTTTACATGCGGGGGGAAAATTTGGTGGTGATGGTTATAAAACATCAGGAGGATTACACGGGGTTGGTTCCTCGGTTGTTAATGCTTTATCATCAGTATTTGATGTGATAATTTATCGTGATCAAAAGGTTTGAAATATTAAATTTGCTAACGGGGGACAAGTAAAAAAACCATTAACTAAAATTGGAACAACAACTAAAATTGGAACAACAATTACTTTTTTACCTGACCATAAGATTTTTAAAGTAGTTGATTTTTCCTTTTCAACAATTGCTGAACGAATTCTTGAATCAGCCTTTTTAAATAGCGGTGTAAAACTTACGTTACATGATCAACGAACTGATAAAAAAGTATCATATTTATTTAATAATGGTTTAGAAGAATTTATTACATATATGAATGAAGGGAAAAAAAGTATTACCTCAATTGTGATGCTAAAAGGGATAGAAAAACAAATTGAAGTTGAAATCGCTTTGCAATATTCAACCGAATTTAATGAAAATTTACTTAGTTTTGCTAATAATGTTAAAACAAGCGAAGGTGGAAGCCATGTTGCTGGATTTCGAACAGGATTAACAAAAGTTATTAATGATTATGCCCGAAAAGAAGGATTATTAAAAGAAAAAGACAAGAACCTTGATTCAGTTAATACTCGCGAGGGATTAACAGCAATTATTTCCGTAAAAATTCCTGAAAATTTAATTCAATATGAAGGACAAACAAAAGGAAAATTAGGAACTTATGAAGCTCGTACAGCGGTTGAAAACATTGTTGCGAAACAATTTGGCTTTTGATTAACCGAAAATAAAACAAACGCTTATACTATTATTGAAAAAGCATTATTAGCTCGTAATGTTCGGGAAGAAGCCCGTAAAGCGCGGGAAGCGGCGCGGAATAATAAAAAACGAGGAAGTAGTGACCGTTTATTAACAGGGAAATTAACCCCCGCTCAAAGTCGCAATAAATTTGATAATGAGATTTTTCTTGTTGAAGGAGATTCAGCTGGTGGTAGTGCAAAGTTAGGGCGTGATCGTCGTTTTCAAGCAATCTTACCATTACGAGGAAAAGTAATTAATGCTGAAAAGGCAAAACTTCAGGATTTAATGAATAATGAAGAGATTAATATTATGATTAATGCTATTGGCGCTGGTGTTGGAAATGGGTTTGATATTAACGATGCAAATTATGGAAAAGTAATTATAATGACTGATGCTGATACTGATGGCGCACATATTCAAACGTTATTATTAACATTTTTTTACCGTTACATGCGGCCATTAATTGAAAATCATCGGGTGTTTATCGCCTTACCCCCTTTATTTAAAATTACTAGTACCAAAAATAAACATATTGAATATGCGTGAGATGAAAATGAATTAAAAAATAAATTAAGTCAATTTAATGGTAAATGTGAATTACAGCGCTATAAAGGGTTAGGAGAGATGAATGCCGAACAATTATGGGAAACCACGATGGATCCGCAAACTCGTCAGTTAATTTTGGTAACAATTGATGATGCTGTTATGGCTGAAAAACGGATTGTAACATTAATGGGAGATGATGCTAAAAAACGCAAAGATTGAATTGATGAAAATGTTAAATTCACTTTAGAAGACGATTTTCAAGCAATCATTAATTAACAAGGATTAGGATATTGCAACAATCAATTAAAAAAGTAATTGATAACCTAAATCAAATAAATATATTCTTTAGTCAATACCAAAATTTTTAGTTATGATGACTTATTAAAATAAAATAAACAAGTACGATTTTAACATTAGAAATATCAACAACTAGTGGTAGTGAAAATAGTGATAAAATATATCATTGTATAGCAATGATTGATTTGCTAATAATGTAATAATGGATGAAATATCGTTAAAATGATGTTAGGTTACTTAGGTTACGAAAGTTTATTATTATCGGAACAACAAACTGTTCAAAAAGAAGTTTTTTGAAAAAAAAAATAATACAACAGCCAGAACCACTTTATAAATTATAAAGTAGTAGTAAAGTATTATTATACGTTATATACGTTATACGTATTAATCAAAAGAGGCCTTTATTTTTTTAATGATAATGCTAATGCGCTTGAGTTAAATTACTATAATTATATTATTTTAATAATTTTGATTGCTTACCAAAAAAATTAATATGAGTGTAGACTTTGCAAAACTTGGATTAATTAATGTTCCGAATTTAGAGACAAAAATTAAACAACAATTAAATGCTTTAAATCAAACAATTTATAAATTATCCTTAATTGAATGAACATTATTTTATCAATATGAAGTTGATTAATTATCACAAAAAGTAATATATATAATTAAATTAGGAACAATAATTTATTATAAATAATAATTTGCAATAATAACAGATATTTTATTCCAACTTTTACGGTTAATTATGGTATGTAACACATTTAACAGTCAAATGTTATAATATTATCGAATATTGTTATTATTAACAACTCATGATCAACAACTTTTTGATTATGATAAAGAACATGATTATTGAATATTAACAAAATTAGGGCAAAAGTTATTTTGTCAAATTGATTATAAAAAATTCTATAATTAAGATAGAAATGATGAAAGTTCATTTATAGATAGGGATTTAAAAATGAGTAATAATGAAAAAGAAAATGAATTAATTTATACTTTAAATGATATTATGTCAGAACGATTTGGTCGTTATGCAAAATATATTATTCAAGATCGTGCCTTACCCGATGTTCGTGATGGATTAAAACCCGTTCAACGTAGAATTTTATTTGCGATGAATGAGTTACGGTTAACTTTTAATACTAGTTATAAGAAATCAGCGCGGATTGTTGGAGAAGTAATCGGGAAATATCATCCCCATGGTGATACTTCTATTTATGACGCAATGGTCAGATTATCGCAAGATTGAAAAGTTCGTTATCCTTTAATTGATATGCATGGAAACAATGGTTCAATTGATGGTGATCCAGCGGCAGCGATGCGTTATACTGAAACTCGTTTAAGTGAAATTTCATCATTTTTATTACAAGATCTTGATAAAAAAACAGTCGCTTTTGCTCCTAATTTTGATGATTCAGAACAAGAACCGGTTGTTTTACCAGCCTTATTTCCAAATTTATTAGTTAATGGTTCAACCGGAATTGCAGCTGGATATGCCACGAATATTCCTCCCCATAATTTACATGAAATTATTAATGCAACAATTCATTTTATTCAAAAACCAGACAGCACCGTTAAAGAATTGGTAAAATACGTTAAGGGTCCTGATTTTCCAACAGGGGGAATTATCCAAGGGAAAAGTGGGATTTTAGAAGCGTATGAAACAGGAAAAGGAAAAATTATTGTTCGTAGTAAGATTTCTTATGAGAATAACGCCTTAGTTATTACCGAAATCCCTTATGAAGTTGTTAAACAAGACTTAGTTAAAAAAATTGATGATATTAAATATAATGAACCGGGCTTAAATATTAAAGAAGTCCGCGATGAAACAGACCGAGAAGGGTTACGGATTGTCATTGAATTAGGGAAACAAGCAAATGTTGAAACTGTTCGGAAATTTTTATTAAAAAATACTAATTTGCAAATTTTTTATAATTTCAATATGGTTGCAATTGCCAAAAAACAGCCACATCAACTAGGTTTACAAGCAATTTTATCATACTATGTTGAACATCAACAAGAAGTTTTTATTAATCATTCACGTTTTGAATTAGCTAGTGCCCAAAAACGTTCTGAAATTGTAGCGGGATTAATTAAAACAATTAGTATTTTAGACGAAGTTATTGCTGTTATTCGCCATTCTAAAGATCGTAGTGATGCAATCCATAATTTAGTGAAAAAGTTTTATTTTACGCAAATTCAAGCAGAAGCGATTGTACAATTACGTTTATATCGTTTAACTTCAACTGATATTTTGCAATTAAAAGCTGAACAAAAAGAATTAATTACCACAATTACGGAATTAAAAGAAATTTTAAGAGATATCAACAAATTAAATCATGTTATTATTAATCAATTAGAATTAATTAAGAAAAAGTTTGTTTCTCGTCGTCGGGGTGTTATTGAAAATGAAATTGAAACAATTGAAATTCAAAAGACAGAAACAATTATTGAAAAAGATTTGAGTATTTGAATTTCTCGAGACGGGTATTTAAAAGCGTTAGAAAATAATCAATTAGTCCGCTTAACATCCGAAGAATTTAAACGAAAACCAAAGGATTTATGAATTGCCGATTTACAAGCAAGTACTTCTGATAAAATTTTATTAATTACTTCAAAAGGAAATTATGTTATTATTCCAGTCTATAAAATAAAAACCGTTCGTTTACGCGATATTGGTGAACATGTTAATACAATTTCCAAATTACCAGGAGAAGAAAAAATTATTAGTGCTTTTTTACTAAATGATTTTAATAAAAAAGAACAATATATTATGTTAGCAACTAAAAAAGGAATGATTAAAAAGACGGCAGTTAAGGATTTTGAAGCGTCGCGAATTAGTAAGGCAATTAAAGCAATAAATTTAAAAAATGATGATGAAGTTGTTGCCAGTCAGCTAGTTGGCCATTATCCTTATGTTGTCATAATAACAGCGAATGGTTTTATTGTTAAGTATCGGATAAAACAAATTCCAATTTTAGGATTACGCACAGCGGGGGTTAAATCAATCAATTTACGAGACGACGTTGTTATTAGTGCTGGTTATTGTGAAGAAGATGATTTATTTTTCATTACGAACTTTAATACCGGAAAAAAGATATCTTTAACCGAAATTCCAACATCGATTCGACCAGTTCGAGGGACTCGCTTGTATAAATTAAATAAAGATATGAACGAATTTGTACGCTGAGCTTTTTTAACAAAAAGGAAAGATACTTTACATATGTTAAATCAAAGTGATAAAATTGAGTTATTTAATACTGATAAAATAGTTGTTCACAGATTAATTATGGCTAATCATGTGTTAGGATTTGAAAACATTGTTGATATTGTGATTCCCCGATATTATGATTTAAAAGTAATTCCTTCTAAAAAAAGTTTGGAAAACAGTAATATTACTGGTAAGAAACACGTTAATTATCATGGACATGGGAATAACCAATAGTGTTAAACGCATAATTTAAGCAACAAGTACGCATAATAATTCTCTAGTTAATAAAACTTGTTTCAGATGAAAAAATATATGAACAAGGAACAAATCCATCAGATAGTAATAGTGATGAATAAAGTGATCTCACTGTAAAATTAGTTCTAATGATTCCAATGAATGAAAATTTATCAAGCGGAATAAGTTATTGTAACAGCAGAATTGATTTTAAAAACTTGAAAAGAATATTAAGAAGCAAAGCGCTTAAATAAAAACTGTGGTTAAACCACGATAAGAAAAAATTGGTAAAAAAATCAAAATATTAAAGTAATGAAAAAGAATGCGAGCGCGTAAAATATTTGTTTTTTGGGAATTTCCCAAAAAACAATAAAAAGACAGAAATAAAATTCTGTCTTTTTTAATTATGTTAAAATTATTGTTAACTTTGTTTAGTTTAATAAAATAACAACAGAATAAAACACAAAACTTTCCTACTTGTAATGTTGCAAAACCAAGTAACAAGTGAGGATAAATAATATAGAGGGGCCGTACTGCTATGACCAATAAGAGCAATTCTTTTAGACAATATAAAAGAGTTATCGTGGTTTTTTTTTGGATAAATATTTAATCCGCAATGGTTAAATAGTGAGTGTTCAACAATAAAAAAATTTTAGAAATATTCCTATTTATAAGGAGGTTTTACGAGTATTTTAAAAATTGTTTCCAATCCATTCCTTATTTAATTCAATAGAACTTTTTTCTTATTTAAAATAAAAATGTTGATTATTTTTATTGATAAATCTTTGCAGGTAAAAATTATCTAATTTAATTATTAATTTTACTATATTGTTAATTTTATTTTTTAAAGTTAAGATTAAAAATTTTTATTTTATTTTCATAAAATTGAGATAATTTTAAAATATCATTTAATCTCTTAATAATTTTAAGATTATCTTTACGTTTTTTTATTTTTTATAGTGTTTAAAATTTGTCTGTAGTCATAATACCTTCATTATTTATCATTATTAAAGGATTAATTTTATTATTTTTCATAAGTTCCTGTAAAATTTATTTAATTTTTTAAAATAATTTTCATCTAAAGTAATTTATTTTTCAATAAATTCGGAGGATAAAATTTCAATAATATCTGAATATTTTTGATTATGTGCTAATTTTAATGCTGTATTACCCTTATTATCTGTCACATTGTCATTACATCGTCATACGCCCTATATTCTAACAACAATTTTACAATTTCTTTATAACAATATTTTGCTGATCAAAGCAAAGAAGTATCACCAAGAATCTTGTCTTTTATATTAATATTAATGTTGGTTTGTTTTAACGATTATTTAACAATATCTATATCATTATTTATAGTTGCAATAAACAAGAGTGTTCAATTACAAAAATCTTCTTCCTTAATATGTGGCCCTTTTTTATAATAATGATTTAATTTTAGCCAAGTTTTTAATTTTTACTGTTAAATGTAAATCACTGAAAGCTTGTCTTTTTTGGCGATTTAATTTTTTTAAAATGTTTTTAATTTTTATTTTTATTGTTATTATTTTTATTGGCAACTAATGGCCCTGTTGTATTTTTGATTATCATAAAATTGTTCCTAATAACCCTAAAAGTTTTTTCATATTATTTATTTAACTTTCTTATATTGAAACTTTTTATCAAGATCTATTGATATATTTCTATTGATATTATATATATAAGTAAGTATTTTTAAATATATTATTTTTAGAAACGAGATTATTTAATATAATTCTAATAATAATTAGATTAAATAATCCGGCTCGTGGTGATTTTCATAAGTTTTGCAAAAAATTACTTAAAGTTTAAAAAACTTTTGCGCCGCTTTTCAAAATCCTTGGGAAAAATTCTAAGCGTTAAGCGAAGAATTTTATAAAGGTTTCCCAAATTTGTTTGAAAGAACCTCAAAATTTTTTTAACTTGTAAGTCATTTTATCACAAAAATTTAATAAAATCAACCGCTCGCCCAAAAACAAAACAGTTATAATCCCATTTTAAAATGATATGGATAAGAACCATAAAACAACGCATCATATGGATCGTGATACATTTTATTACTATCGGGGTGTTTGTTTTGCTATCACTAAACCCTAATTAACTTATACACTTATCTAAAAATGGGAAGTTATCTAACACGCCATATACTTTTCCTTGCACAAACATTTTTCTTATTCATGTTACCCGATTGATTATCCCAGCTTCTTTATTAAGTGATGTTTGGTGTTTTTTGGCTTTAAACATTTTAATTTTATAACCTAAATAAGGGGCAATATCTTCTTATAATTTTTGCATAAAGTCGTGGGCATTGATATCATAATGAAATGTGGCAGCTTCAAAACCATCAAATTTATCAAAGGTATTAATTATTCATTGGCCGTAATATTCGACTATTTCATTTAAATTCATGGTGTTTTTGGGGGTAATAACGTTTTCGACAATTAAATAACTGATCATATTCATTATTTTCATTAATTTTATAACCACTAAATAAAAATACCGTATGATCAACACCAATTGCATAGCTATCAAATTGATAATGCTTTGTATTTGAATTATAAAAATCTTGCAAGTTATATTATTGGATATATTTACGATAATTTCGTAAAACATAAATGCTGGGGTCATTATCGTTATATTCAAAACCGTAATATTCAAGTTAAAATAAATCAGGAAGTTATTCTTTATTTGCTAAAACAAGTTTTTGAAGAATATCCGGAATTTTATTTCAAACAACCCCATTGTTAATGTGTAAATTAAAGATTCCTAAACCATTAAATGCTTGGTTGTTTTATGAATATACTTGGTTGTGTTCTTTTAAAAGCGTTTTTATTCGTTCATTTAATGGTAAATAGGGCGTGACAAATTTTTCATAAAAGACATGGTATTTATCAAAAGGATTAAAAGTAAATTGGTTGGCATATGTTTTATGAAAATATGTTGTTATGGTTTTATATTGTTTTTATGTGTTATCTCATTCTTGAAATGTCCAAGATAATCCTTTAACTGAGATAGGATTATCTAAATTATATTGTTCGTTGCCATTTTAATCAGTATATTTTTCATAAGACACTTTTAAACTTTTTGAACGAAACATTGAAACTCTTAAATTATTATATTTTTTATCGAATTCTTTATCAGTTAAGATTTCTTTTTCTTCGGCATGGATTATTTCATAAGTTCAATCTGAGATAATACCGCTGCCTTTACCGAATTTTTCAATAATTTGGCAATACTGATAATTTGTTACATACAATAAATTCAATAAATTTTTTACTATTGCTCCCTACCAATAAACTTAATGCGATTAATAATACCATTAATCTTATTGTTATATGTCTCTAAACGAATATTTAATAATAAAACATTATTAACTTTTAATAAATTTGTATAATCCTTATATATTCCGACAAAAGTAATGCGAATACCACTAGGAAAAACAATTTCACCACCCTCTTTAACATTTTTCGGTCAAACAATGCCATTTTTTCATTGTCCGGTCCGATATCAATCCCATATTTATCATATAAGTAATTACAAACATTAATGGTATCACCAAAGGTAGTGTCTTCGTGAGTATTGGCATATCTTCGTAAAATAACCGACGAAGTATCGGTAAAATTACAAGCAAAAAATAATTTTTCCGCTAGATGATTCCACGTTTTATTAGTCCCGCGTCCAACTGAAACAAATTTAAAAAAACAGGGTGAAGTAAAATATCGAGCATAACTATCACCCACAAAATCTTTAAATACCTCTCAATCAAAACCAAAATTATAGTCACTAAAATTTAATTCATATTTTTTATTTAAATGTTGGTAAATAATAATTCGTTTTTTTGTTGTTAATATTGCTAAATTGACTCATAATAATTTTAATTTTACATTACTTATAAATTATAAGATAATTTAATGCAATTAAAAATGAAAGGAATCTATAAATATGAAATTAAAAATATTTCTTCATTTTACTTTTAAAGAAAGAGCAATGAATAGTGCACCAATTTTAGTAAGTATTAAAAAAGTACTTACTAAAATTGGTGCACTATTCATAAGTATTCTTTTTATTTTTTATTTAAAATTACTGGAATGATTAATGGATTACGACGTTTATAACGATAGATAAACGGCGATAATGATTGTTTAATAGCATTTTTAAGAGTTCCAAAAGTTGGTTTCTGTGTTTTTAAAACTTCATTAACTGCCTCAGTTGCCAAACGAATTGATTCATTAATAATATTCCCAGATTCTTTTACATAAAAACTTCCTCTTGAAATAATTCGTGGGGGAGTTAATAATTTGTTATTTTGCGAATCAATTGAAATAACAACAGCAATTAAGCCATCTTTTGATAAAATCTCACGATCACGAACAACAGCAGTTGTTTGACCTGATAAATCTTTTCCATCAACATAAATCGCTTCAGCTTCAATTCGTTTGCCAATTACCCCAGTTTCATTTAATAATTCAATCTGATCACCATTAGCACAAATAAAGACATTATCTTTTGAAACATTAACACTCATTGCTGTTTCACCATGTTGACGCAACATACGATAATCACCATGCATTGGCATAAAGTATTTTGGTTTTAAAAGGGTAAATAATAATTTTTGTTCTTCTTGTGAAGCATGACCAGAAGTATGAATTTGATTTAAAGGACTATTTTCTTGGACAATAGCACCAGCACGAACTAGTTTATTAATAACCCATTCAACGTCAGCTTGATTGCCTGGAATTGGTGATGATGAAAAAATAACCGTATCACCAGGAATAATTGAAATATGTTGGTGTTGATTATTTGCAATTCGTGATAATGCCGCCATTAGTTCACCTTGGCTCCCGGTACAAATAATTAATATTTCGTTATCCTTATAGTTTTTAGCATCATTAGCTTTTATAAATGCTTTATCAGAAATTTTTAAATGTCCCATTTGACGAATAATTCTAATAATACGGTCTAAACTACGACCAAAAACTAGAATTTTTCGCTTATATTTATTAGCAATTTCAACAATATGTTGAATACGGTGAACATTTGAAGCAAAGGTTGAAATTAAAATTCTTCCTTTCGCTTTACCAAATAATTCCCCAATGTTTTTAATAATTTTTGTTTCAGTTTGAGTATATCCTTCAACTTCAGCATTTGTACTGTCAGCCATCAATAACATTACGCCTTCTTGTCCCATATTTGCCATTCGTTCAATATCAGCACGATGTCCTAGGGGTGTTCAGTCAAATTTATAATCCCCAGTTGAAACAACTTTTCCATTTGGAGTCATTACTGAAATTCCAAATGCATCAGGAATACTATGATTAACAGCAAAAAAGTTAATTTTAAAGTTTTTTGTTTTAATAACGCTCATATTATCAACTTCTTTGATAATTGTGGTTTGTTCTAATTTCGCTTCTTTTAAGCGATCACGAATTAAAGCAGCAGCTAATCGGGGTGCATAAATAATTGGAACAGTTACTTCTTCTTTTAATAAATAAGGAATTCCACCAATATGGTCTTCATGCCCATGGGTAATAAATAACGCTTTTATTTTTCGTTGATTTTCTTTTAAATAATTATAATTTGGAATAACAGCATCAACACCAAGCATTGTTGAACTAGGAAACTTAACACCAGCATCAATCATAATTAATTCTTCATCATGTTCAATGCAATATGTATTTTTTCCAACTTCTTCCAATCCTCCAAGAGCAAAAACTTTTGTTGGTATTTTATTTTTCATAATATTTTGCGTTTGTTGTTTTGTTATCATATCAGTCTGTTTTATCGCTGTTGTTTTATTTTTACTTATTTCTTTATTTTCTTCATTCATTGAAATTATCACCTCATAATTCTAAAAATTAACGCATAGTTTTTTCTTTATTAAATTTATTATTATTACAAAGAAAAAATTAATTTACTATTATCTAAGAAATTGTAACATAAAGTTTAATAATATTACAAAAAAAATAAAAAAATACTTTTTCTAAAAAAAAATTAAATAATCTTAAATTTATAAAATAATTCAGTCACTTTTCTTGATTCAAGGCATTTTTTTATTAATTAAATCATAATATAGTTTACCTTCTAAATGCGCTTGTTCATGTTGAAAAACAATCGCTTCATAACTACGTACAGTAATTGTTACTTGCTGTTGTTTTAAATAATCATAACCTTCAACAATAATTCTAAAACTACGAGGAACTAATCCTTCCTTATCACCATTGACACTTAAACACCCTTCGCCTTCTTTAATACAAGCTAGTTGATTACTTTTTCCAATAATTTTAGGATTAATCATAGCATGTTCAGTTATTTTTTTGGTTTCAGTTTCTTCATCTGTATCTTCAATGCGAATATAATACATTTTAATATTATGTCCAATTTGTGGTGCTGCTAAACCAACAGCCGGTCTAATGGCATGGCCATTATTTTTTTGTGGATCTTGGGAATATTTAACAAAGTCAATTAACTTTTTCATCACAAGTTCATTATCAGATGCTAATGGAAAAGCGACTTCCTTTGATGATTGCCTAATTGACGATGTGTTATCAAATACTAATCAGTCTTTAGTTGGTATTTCATTTTGCAACAATAAAAATCACCTCTTTAAAAATTATAACATATTAAGCAATTATTAAATTAAGCAATTATTATTAAGCAATTTTTTAAAAAAATTATAAAGTTTTAGTATAATAAAAAAGAAAGAAAAAGGACAAGAAAATGCGTGTAATTATTGGAAAATATAAGGGTTATCAAATTAAAACATCGGAGGAAATGAATACACGACCAACGGCAGCGCGTGTTAAAGAAGATATGTTTAATATTTTAGATAATTATTTTGTTTATGAAAATAAGATTGGGTTAGATATTTTTGCAGGTAGTGGACAATTAGGAATCGAAGGATTATCACGGGGATTACAACTGTGTTATTTTAATGATTTTAATCAAGGTGCCTATAAAATTATTGAAACTAATTTAAATAAATTAAAAGTTGACAATGCAAAACTACTGAGTTATGATTATCAAGTTTTACTAAATTGAATTATTCAAAATAAAATACTAATTGATATTTTATTTTTAGACCCACCCTTTAAGCAAATTCAATATTATTATGATATTATTACTGTAATATTGAATAACAATATTATCAATAACTATGGAATAATAGTTTGTGAATCAAATCAAGCGTTATCATTTGATCAATTTAATTTAGTTATGTTACGTTGCAAAACATATCGTAAAAAGTATTTGTATATTTTAAGGTTAGAAAAAGGAGAAAGTTAATGTGCAAAAAAAAAAGGTTTTTTAATTATTTTTTCTGGACCATCAGGAGTCGGGAAAGGAACAATATGCCAAGAACTTTTTAAATATAAAGAATTAAATTTGGCTTATTCAGTTTCAATGACAACAAGAGAAAAAAGACAAGGTGAAGTTAATGGGGTAAATTATTTTTTTGTTGACCTACCAACATTTGAAGCAGTAATTAAAAATGATGAATTATTAGAATATGCTGATTTTGTTGGGAATTATTATGGAACGCCAAAATCATATTGTTTTGATAAAATTAATGTTGGAAAAAATGTTTTATTAGAAATTGAAGTACAAGGAGCAACGCAAGTATTAGAAAAAATCACAGATGCCGTTTCAATTTTTTTAATTCCACCGAGTTTAGAAGAATTAGAAAACCGTATACGTGGTCGAAAAAGTGAGTCAGAGGAAATTCTACAAGAACGTTTAGAAAAAGCAGCGGACGAACTTCCTTTACAAAATAATTACAATTATGTTGTTGTAAATAACACAGTTGAACAAGCAGTTACAGAAATTAAAGCAATTTTAAGACAAGAAATTGCTAAACGTTCATAATTTTGAATAAAGGAATAAGAAATGCAAGCAAGAGAATTAGCCTGGAATATTTTATGAAAAATCTTTACAAAAAATAAGTTTAGTAATCAATTATTATCAAACATAATTGAACAAAATGATAACTTTAGTGACCAAGATAAAACTTTAATTTATCGAATTGTGTATGGAGCATTAAAAAATAAATTATATTTAAAATATATTGCTAATCAATTTATTAATGTTAATAAAACAAATCAAAAATTACAAGTTTTGTTATGAATGAGTATTTATCAATTTCAGTTTTTAGATCGAATTCCTAATTACGCAATTGTTAATGAAGCGGTTAATATTGGTAAAATGGTTAATTTAAAATATGCTGGTTTTATTAATGCTATTTTAAAGAAAATTTTTGAAAGTGAAGATATTGTTTTTAAAATTAACGTTTCTGATGAAATGAAAAAATTAAATATTAAATATAGTTTCCCATCAGCATTATATTTAATTATTCGGTAATGAATATAACTAATATATTGCGCAACAATTAATGATTGATAGTTTGACAATTCCAAAAATTTCATTTTGCATTAATACGCTAAAAATTAGTCGGGATGAATTGCTAACAAAATATCCAAATTATAAATTAACAAAAAGTTTGATATCACGGTTGGTGTTATTGTTTGATAAACCATTTGTTAATTCAGAAATGTTTCAAAAAGGTTTAATTTTTGTCTAAGATGAAATGAGTATGCGAATCTCGCATAAGTAAGTGTTAGATCCGTACGAGGTTGATTGTGTGTTAGATATTTGTTTGGTGCAGTGTGCGCCTGGTGGTAAAAAACAACACATTTAAGTCAATTAATGAGCAATAAAAGGTTTTTTTGTTAATGCATATGATATTAGTAAGAAAAGAAAATTAATTTAATTAAAATTAATGCCCAGCGATTGGGGATTACTAATATTTATCTTCATTTATTAGATGCCAGAGAAATTAATACCGAAATTCAATATGATAAAATTCTGTGTGATGCTCCATGTAGTGGGTTGGGAGTAATTAAGCGTAAGCCGGAAATTAAATATCATACTTTTATTAACCAAAAATTATCCAATTTAATTTAAATTTAAAAACAATTATTAGAAAAAGCTTATGAATTATTAAAACCAAAAGGGAATCTTGGTTTATTCAACTTGTACTTTTGGTGGGTATGAGAATACGGTTCAGATCCGTAATTTTTTAGCAAATTATGGTGATTTAGAAATTGTTACCAACGAACAAATTTTTGGTTATGAAAATAACACTGATGGATTCTATTGTTGTGAAATTAGAAAAAGATAAGTAATTAAGATAAGTATGGATAGATTACAATAAGTTGAACCATATTTATGTTAATTTTCAAATAAAATATAATTATGAGAAGAAAGTAGGAATATAAAAATAGGGAAGAAATTCATCGATATATGAATTTAAAAAACAAATTGTTTTACTTTATCAAAATGGCAAAACAATTCTTGAAATTTTTAAATAATATAAGGTGTCAAAATCAACTATATATTAGTTAATTGAAAAATTTCATAATTCTGGATTTTTTAAAGCGAAAAATAATCGCACTGTTGAAGAAAATGAACTTTGATTGCCTTGCAAAAATAATTAATCTAATTACAAATGAAAAACAACCTTTTAAAGCAAGCGTCGCTGATAATTGGCAAAAAATAGAAATTATTAACAATAATAAAGAAAAATATTCCATGCGAAAAATTGGTCAAATAGGATCAAAATTAAAGATAGCAAAATCAACATATTACTATCAAATTAATAAATGTGGCTATAGTTGATGTTAATAATTATGAACAAAAAGTTATCAGCGCATTTAATGCTAATCGCCAAAATTTATGGATCTTGTAAAATTAAAGCTTTTTAAATCAGAAAGATATTATCTTATCGCGAAGAAAAATTCACCAAATTATGATTAAAAATCAGTTAGTATCTAAATACACCAAATTAAAATATCGTAATCATAATTTGGTGGTTAATAACGACGAAATTAGCAACGTTTTAAACCGTGAATTTAATTAATAAACAACCCAATGAAGTTGTTGTTAATGATTTAACATATGTTTAATGTGGTGCTAAATGACATTATCTTTGTTTGTTAATTAACTTGTTTAATCGTGAAATAATTGGCTATAGTGTCGAGACAAATAAAATAGTACAACTAGTGCAATAAACCTTTTATTCAATTACAAGACCATTAAAACAAATTACGTTATTTCATAATAACAGGAGTAATGAATTTAAAAATAAAATCATTGATAATATCTTAAGTACTTTTAACATCAAACAATCATTAAACAATAAAGAAGAGGGGTTATCCTTATGATAATGCTGGGGCTGAAAAAATTTACAAAAGTTTTAAAAAATAATTTGTCAAGAGGCAAAAATTTATAAATTTAACCCAATTAAAATACAAATTATTTGACTTTGTGCATTGATATAACAATATTCGAATTCACAGTAGTTTAAATTATTTAATACTTTGTTGAATTTAGAAAAAACAACAGTCCATATAAAAAGTGTCCTAAAAAGGGTTGCCAATCCAGTAATTATAAAAAATATGTAAAATATATATATAAATAAAAAAGAAGAAAGAAAGCATAATTATGAATACGAATATTAAATTAATTGAAAATCTTTTACAAGAATATCTAAAGGCCAGTAATTTAACAATCCCAGTGATGATTGAAAAGCCCCATCAAGAAGGATTTGGTCATTTATCATCCAATTTAGCCTTGTTATTAGCAAAATATTTAAAAAAGACTCCTAATAAAATTGCTGCAGGAATTATTGCTTTTATTGAAAAAGATAATAAATCATATTTTAAAAAAATTGAGATTGCTGGGGCCGGATTTATTAATTTTACCTTAGCTGACGAACAGTTACATCGAGTTATTAATGATGTTTTAAAACTGCAAGAAACATATGGGCATTCTGTTCCGAAAAAGGTTACTTATAATTTAGAAATCGTTTCAGCGAACCCAACTGGTTTCTTACATATTGGTCATGCTCGAAATGGGGCAATTGGGGATAGTGTTGCGCGTATTTTACGAGCAGCTGGTTATCATGTTCAAACTGAATATTATGTTAATGATGCTGGCAATCAAATCAATACTTTAGTTGTGACCATTTTTGTTAATTATTTAAATTTATTAGTAAAGAAAATTGAATTTCCTCCTGAAGTATATCGCGGTGAAATGTATAATGATGTTGCCAAATATTTTGTTGACCATTATCAAGATAAATTTGTTAATTTAACTTTTGATAAAGATTATAAAATTATTGATCCCGAAGTCCACCAAATATTTCGTCAAAAATCAATTGATTTATTTTTAGATATAATTAAAAACCAATTAAAACTATTTCGCGTTGATATTGAATATTATTCTTCAGAAGCGGCAATGTATGAAGGTGGTAAAATTGATGCAACGTTATTGCAGTATGATAAATTAGGAAAAACTTATGAACGAGATGGCGCATTATGACTAAAAACAACTGATTTTGGTGATGATAAAGATCGGGTTTTAGTTAAATCGAATGGTGATTTAACTTATATTACTCCAGATTTAGCAGCGCACAATGAACGTTTAATGCGCAGCAAAGCGGATAAATTAGTTAACTTTTGGGGTGGTGATCATCACGGTTATATTGCCCGTATGTTAGCTGGTTTACAGTTGTTAGGGTATCAAAAAGATGTTTTAGATATTGATATGATTCAAATGGTGCGGATAATTAAAGATGGAGCTGAATATAAAATGAGTAAACGGAAAGAAACAGTCGTTTGGTTAATTGATTTAATTGAAGAAATTGGTGTTGATCCAATTCGTTATATGTTAGCTTCAAAAAGTGCGCAAAGTCATATGGACTTAAATATTGAAATTTTAAAAGAGCATTCTTCGAAAAATCCGGTTTATTATGCACAATATGCCACCGCTCGTTGTAGTAGCGTTTTACAACAAGCGAAAAAAAACAAGATTAGTGTTAGTGGTGTGACGAGTTTTGAATTATTAACTTCGCAAAAAGAATTATATCTTTTAAATGAGATTGACTTATTTAATCGTTGCATTGAAGGAGCCGCAAAATTGCGTCAACCACATCTTATCTGTGATTATGTCCAAAGTATTGCACGTCAATTCCATTCATATTATAATGAATCAAAAATTATTAATTTAGATAACTTAGAATTAACAAAACAACGATTAGTATTTATCAAAGTAATTTATCAAGTTTTATCAAATGCCTTTAATTTATTAGGGATTAATGTTATTGAACAGATGTAATTATTTAAGTCATGTTATAATCTATAAGACAGAAAGATGGTGCCGAGGTGTTACAAGATAATTGAGATGTTTTTTTATTTAATACATTAATATTATTATTGTTATTTGTTCTTTACGTTTTAATTTTAATAAAAAACATTAAAATTAAACACACTAGTCAGAAAGCATTCTTTATTCAAACCTTTTTATATTGATTTGCATTATCATCCATTATTGGTGATAATTTTGAGTTTCGTGATTTATTCTTCTCGGCATCAATTAATAATATGGAAAGCATCGCTATTATTGCGGCAACTTCTCTTTCTTTGTATGCTTTTTTAGCAATGATTCCTTATGTCTTTATACATAAGGTTTTTTCATGAATCGGTTGGCGTTTTTTTCAATATACAATGTTTGGTGCCTCAATGATCGGTATTTTTATTTTAATTATTTATCCATCGTTACCAACGATAATTATTGCATCTATTTTCCTTGGGTTTGGAATTGTTGTCAAATCTAGTTATTTTTTATCGTATAATGAGGTTTATGGTCTTAAGTTTTTTTCATTTAAAACAATTAGTTTAATAGCGCCGTTAATGACTTTCGCTCTTGTTTTTGGCAGTGAATTTAATAATATTGTTATTACCACCACAACTAATTTATCTTATCATTTACAAATTGCAATTATTGGAATAGGGGCCATTGTAGCTTTGGTTGTGGCAACTACTTTATATGTGATGTTTTCCTATAAAGAGTTTATTTCAACACCATTTACCATTGAACAACAAAAAATGTTTGAAACTTTTAAATGAAAAAAAGTATTAATTATTTTCTTTATGGCAATTTTAATTATTTTTTTAAAAGAAGTGTCACAGTCAAATATTTATATTTGACTGTTAGGCCAACGAACATGGGAAAAATATCATAATACTTTAAAAGTTAACCAATTTGTTCGGTTAAATGAACAATTATTATTAATCCCGCAGTTTTTTGGTGCTTACTTAGCTTGTCATTTACTTTATAATAAAATTGGTGTTAAATATTGTTTTGGGTCAGGTTTATTGTTATGATTTATTTTTTTCAGTATCACGGCCTTTAACCATTCCCCGGAAGTTTACTTATCATTACAAGTTATTAATGGTTTAGCTTTTGCAATGTGTTTTAATATTTTATTTGCTATGACTTGTGAATGAAAGTATCGTTCGCCAACGAATAAACCAGTTGTTGCACAATTCCAATTAATATGGTTTGGCTTTGAATTTATCATCAAGTTTGTGGATGATGTGATGCGGAATAAAAAGGTAGGAATCTTTAAAAAATACATTTATGGCAAACAATATCTTCCGCAGGATAATTTTGCTGTTCAAATTGATAATATTACGACAATTATTTCAACAATTTGTGCCACAGTTGTTTTAGTTTTATTGTTAATATTTTATTACACTTCCGATTTAATTTTGGCCGAATATCGTAATCATTTACGATTATTAATTCCCAAGGTTAATTTATTACTACGAGAAAGTTTTATTGGTTGTGTTAAATCAAATATGACTTCTGAAACAAATAAACGGAAAAGGGTTAAGACAAAATAAAATTTTTTGTAATTAAAGAACTTTATTTTTTTAAAGGAGATTAAAATGAAAAAAATAATTAAAATTTTAATGATGGTACAAACACTAACAACATCGATGAGTTTTACCGTGTCTTGTGCGAAAAAATATCAGTATCTGTGTGATGTGTGAGTAATTAGTAGTGGTGGTCCTATTAATGATAAATCTTTTATTCAGTCAGCATGAGAAGGAGCAAGTAAATTTATTGTTTCACAAGCAGCAAGTACCCATGCTTTAGCTAATTGACAAGATAGTCCTTTGCGGGCCAGTTATTATGAACCAAGTGGGATTACCCCCAGTGAATTTCAAACGGCATATAAAGTGGCAACTATTGCTGGGGTAAAGACGCTAATTTTACCCGGATTTAGTCATGGTCTTGCGATTGGTTGAGCGGCCGCTTTAACGAATAACGTCATTTTTATTGATGGTAGTGGGCAAAATGTGCACGCTAAGATGGACATTAATGAACCAATAGTTGATAATATTATTGGAATTTTATTTCAAAAAGAAATTGCTGGGTTTTTAGCTGGTCTTGTGACGGCAATTTGACTTAATTTACACCAATCAGAATTTAAGCAAGAATTAAATATTGCAACTTACGGTGGGATGGATAATCCAATTGGAGTTTCAAATTATTTATGAGGATTTTTACTGTCGGCTGATATTTTTAATGAAATTATTAAGCCAAATGCTTCATATCCTAATTTACAACAATTAATGCCGGATATTTTAGCAGTAATTAATAAGATTGATCCAATCATTAAGTATTTATTACCAATTAATAAAGTTCAAGATGTTTTAAATGCTAATGAATCATGATTCTCACAGTCTTTTAACCAAGGGGGAGGAAAAATAATTTCTGATTATTTAATTAGTAAGAAGGCAAGTATTATTTTTCCAGTTGCCGGACCACAAACACAAGATACAATTGATCATATTAAATATAATCAAGTTAAAACCAAAGTTGTTGGTGTCGATACTACCCAATCGCAAATATATGGTGATGAACATATTATTACTAGTGGTTTACTAAATATTGTCCAAGCAACGGAGGATGCTTTAGCTAATATTTATTCATCAAAATGTAATTATAATATTGTAACTAAACAATGAGATGACAGTAAAACTACTCAAGAATGTTGAATTAATTCTGATCAATCTTCTAAAACAAACCCTAATTGATTAGGAGTCGAGAAAACAAAATGAATTGATGATAGCATTATTAATTATCTTAATAATAATGTAAAAATTGCTAAATTAATCACCGCAATTGGGACAATTTATGAACAAATCAAACAAGCTAATTTTGCTGATACGTTAAGATTAACTTATCAAACGCAAAACCAACTAAAAAAGGACTTATTAGTAAAGTTAGAAAATGGTTTAAAATAGAAATAATTTATTTTTTAACAAAATTTTAAAAAGTATAGTATAATTCTTATAGATAGTGTGGCGTTTATATGAAGGGCTTCTTGACGACGATTATAAAAATCTTAGATTTGGAAATATCAGTAATCGGATTAATTGTTTTTTTTATAGGATTTGCGGCGTTATTATTATTTGTTTATTTTATTATTACTTTTTCTTTATTTCGAAGTAAAAAAAGTAATAATAATTGAACTAATATTATAAAATTAAAACAAGAAACTAATTTTAAAGAAAACATTGAGTATTTTGAACAAGAAATTATGCTAGCCAAAAAAATGGATGAGAAAAACTAGCGCTCTCTTTTTTTATACAATGTTATTAACATTTAGGACAGGTGAAATAAAGAATGGGTTTTTTTAATACAATTAAGTCTTTTATGGTAAAAGATAAACAACATAAGCAACCACCAATACAATCAGAGCAACGTTTTGGTGATAATTTTAATGTTGAATTAAATAAACATAATAATTATGGATTTACAGAAAACCGCCCACATCCGCATAATATGTTACCAAATATGATACCAAATCAATATTTTCGTCCAAATGAAGTATATAAACAAAACCAATTAAATAATATGGAAATGTTATATCAAAATAATAATACAATTCATCCGTGCCGGATGAATTTAAGTAATAAATATAATTATTATGCTAATAATAATGAGCGACAATATCCACCAGAAGATCGGGATATTATGCATACAACCCCTCATCAAATGCGATGATCAGAGTATGTTGAACCATATTATAATCATGATGCTACGCAAAATCATTCACAACCAATGCTAATGCAGCAACAGATTTTGCCACGGCGAATTCAACAATATCAATCAAGTGCTAATTATTATCAACATTGGGCTGGGCCACAAAAACCAGGGCGTTATGATAATCCGGAATTTGTTGGATATCAAAATGACTATGATGAATGGTATAGAAATGATGATAATTACTCACATCAATATCGTCATCCTTATCAAGCTTGTATTACACAATCATATAATCAAACTCCTGTGAATTACCAATTTAATCGTTCGGAAGTGGGGTATGATCCGAAAAGAGATTATTGTGAAGCAAATGCCGGCCAATATTTTGATGATAATCAAATGACGGGTAATAGGATGTTAACGCCACATTCATTTTATCAAAAGAATAATTTTACTCCCTCAACACAATTCGAAGTACCAGCGTTAATAAATAGCATTGAAAATAAACGTTATGCTTATCAACCACAATTATTTAAGAAACAACGCCGCCACCGTCGTTTTAGTAAAGATTATGCTAATCGATTAATTCCGTTGGAAATTGCGCGGGAAATTCGTTCGGAAAAAGTGCGTACTTTAATTATGATTATTGTTGGTTTATTTGGCACAATGACAACAAGTTTATTTATTGCTTTATATTTTATTTCGCATCAGCAAGAGTTAGAAACAATTATAGGAATTAAAACCGGATATATTCCCCATCCTTTTTTAACAATTACTTTTTTATTAATATCTTTAGGTTTATTGTTTGCTGGTATTTTTGATTTATCACGCGTTAGGATTGAAACAAATAATTATCTTTCAAATTTAATGCATGGTAACCACACGATTCCTCACTTATTAATTGATAATTATAAAAAAATGACCGTTCGTAGCGTTGTTTTAAATTGATTGGTTTTTCCAACTTATTTATTTGGCGGTATTATTTTGGGAATTTTATATGGTTTTCAACAACATTCCGGGAAAGAATTCCGTTTTGGTTTCTGGAGTTGAGGTATTGTTGATGATTTAACAGCCGCCATCACCATTACCATTATTATTTTGATTGTAACGTTAGGGGTTCATATTACGAATATTGTTTTAACAAAAAAAAGAAAGGCAAATATTATTGGCTATTATGGTTATGAAATTGTTAGACCCAAAGAATTAGCAGCGTTAAAGAAAAAAACAAACCGGATTTGTTTATTTGTCTTTATTATTATCTTAATTATTTTAACTCTAGTAATTTCAACCCCATGATTAATTTCTCGTCGTTATAAACGAAGTGGGCAACCTTTCTTTGACCGTTGATTTAATCGTAATTAAAGAATTGTTGTTTAAAATGGTGCAGTCTTAAAAATTATTTTTTTATTTATTATTAGGATTAAGGATTAGAAAGTTAGAGTATATTTCAACACTAGCAAACTAAAGTTGCAATATTTTTTGATATTAATTTTTAGTTTTTCTAAGATATGATGGGACTATATTATGATTATTTTAAACAATAAAAGTGAAATTAAAATAAAAAAATTTTTAATTTTATTAAGTGTATTAGCAATTAGTACTTGATCAGTAACAACCTTAATTGTAACATTTACTAGTGTTAGTAAAGTTCTCTTACGTCGTTCAAGAAAAAAAGTTGATGGGATTATATGAGGAAAAAAATAAACTGTCAGGAAAATAAATAAGTATTTGATATGATGACAAGTTTAAATATGTTACAGAAAAGTATCGAAGGGAAATTGGTTTAGATCTTTAAAAATAGTTGTATAAATTATCTTGGGGTCTTAAATTAATATCTTAGAAATTGTGTAATAATATACCACTTACTTATTTAAGTTATATTAATTTTTAATTTTATTGTCAATATATTTTTCTATTTTTTTAAATTTTTCAACAACAAAAATGCATTTTTATTAAAATTATTAAATTTATTATATAAAACTAATAAAAATATAATCTTTGTTGCAAATTATTATTTACAAAATTATTAACTGAATGGCTTTCTGTAAGAAATAATAACATCTCATTTATTTTAAAATAAATTTAAATACATTTTTGCTCATTCTACACATTGCAAATCATAATGATTTTTATGATGGTAAATACGACAATTAACATGTTGACAATTAACTAAATTAAATGATGTTGTTATTTTATTTCAATTTTTATTAATATACAAACTTTTATATTATGTCATTATATTTCCTCCTATTTTTAATTAGCTGGCATTCACTCCCAAATTAAAGTACCAAAACGAATAATTAGTTATATAAAAGTATTTATATATTTATTTACTATACGCCATCAGCTTTACTGGAGGTGAGCGGTGGCGGTATATTATTTAATAATCGACAGTTGTTTTTATAAGGTAAAGTCAGAGAATTATCCCTCTTCTTCCACACCATTTCAGGTCAAAACGTTCAGTTTTTAAAATAAATTAACTTGCACCTTGAAGAGCCTAATGCTAGCTTTGTGATTTTTAAAACCGCTACCACTTTTAAAAAGTAATATCTATAACCAAATTTATTTATAAAGTTATCATCTCAATATTTATTGTGGTTTGATGTTGATCTTGCACTTATCACCACTATCGCTTAGTTCTAATAAACTAGCGTCGATTTACATATATTTTTTCCCCCCTCATATACTAATTTCAGTACTCGCCTCGGTTGGCTGTGGTAATGAGTTTAAACTCATGCTATGATAAAATCACTTAATTATTTAAAATAACCGTTCCACACTGCATTAAGTTGTTTTTTAAAATCAAAATTTTAAAAAACCAGTTTCTCAATCAAAGATAATTTTTGAATTTTCTAGTTTCTGATAAAATAGCTTTTGTTTTTTATCTTTTGTCTGATTTAATAAATCTTTATGTTTTTAACAAGTTCATAAAACTTTATTTGATAAAAATTCTTCAATAATGAATGATATTGCTTTACGACAATTATTAACATTACAAATTTGTTGTTGATTATTAATTTCCATTACTTATACTTACTCCTTTTTTGATGTTAAGTTTTTTTATTTAACAAGAGTTATTTTTTGCTGGTTCATCGTACATGATGCCTGATTTATTGTTATCTGATGCTTTTAAAAAGAAAAATGGTGCGATTAATTTATCAGAAATAGCTAGACAAATTGGTTGTGGAATTAACACTGTTAAAAGAGAAATTAAGCGATTTAAAAATATACAAGATTATAAACCATCAGATGCTCACAAAAATTATAAACAAAAGCGTAAAAAAATGTATTAAAAAAATACCTTAATTTACAAAAAAGCAGTTAGATTTTATTAAAACAAGATTTAATAAATACCACGATACATTCGAACAATTGATTTATCATTATTTTATAGAATTTGGTGTTAAATTTCCTGCTTTGTGTTAAAACGTTATATAAATGAATCCGATTAGGAAAAATATGGTTAATAAAAGAAAATTTGCCTCATCGTGGTAAAAAATATAAAACAAAACAAAAACCTGATAATAGTGGAAAATTAATTAATTTTAAATCAATTTGAGATTTTGAAAATAAAAATCTAATGTTGGTTTATTTGAAATGGATACTGTAGTTGATAAAGATCATCAATTTAGTAATTTAATTTTAGTTGAACAATTGAACACAATCAAGTAAAAATACTTTGTAATGAAATTTAAAAATCATACTGCTAATGAAGTTGTAGAAAAGTTTAAAGATATTGTTATAAGTAATAATTTAATTTGGAAAATTAAAGGAATAATAACCGATAGGGCAAATAATTTAGTAAATGAAGATAATTAGAAATATTTGTTGAAACACAAGTTTATTTTTGTGATTTACCAGGATCACAAAAACCACAACAAAAATCATTAATTGAACATATAAACAGCGAATTTAGATATTGACTCCCCAAAAAAGGGAACTGATTTTAATAATGTTAGTCAAAAAATGATAGATTGAATAGGTAATGTTATAAATGATAAACTTAGATTGTGTTTGAATTGAATAAGTGCAAAAGCAATATTTTTACAAAATATTAAGTAAATTTTTATTATTTAAAATTAATAAATTTATTTTTAGTGTGATTAAATGTATTTAAAATTAAATAAAATAACAATATATAAATTTGTCGTTTGTATATAAACAACGCCAAAAATTTAAAAGCGGATAGGTTACAACGAGTTGGACCGTATTTATGTGGACTTTCAAATAAAATATAATTATGAAGAAAGTAAGAATATAAAAATAGGAAGAAATTCATATACCGATGAATTTAAAAAACAAATTGTTTTACTTTATCAAAATGGCAAAACAATTCTTGAAATTTTTAAATAATATAAGGTGTCAAAATCAACTATATATTAGTTAATTGAAAAATTTCATAATTCTGGATTTTTTAAAGCAAAAGATAATCGCACTGTTGAAGAAAATTAACTGATTGCCTTGTGAAAATAATTAATATAATTATAAATGAAAAACAACCTTTTAAAGCAAGCAGTGCTGATAATTAATAAAAAATGCAATTATCGCAACAATGATAATTGTTTTTTAATTGTTTTTAACATAAAATTACTTATAAATAACATTTAATAATATCTGAATTGTAAAATTAAATATGACAGTTAAACAAATAAAAATATTGTGTTAAAATCCAAATTTAAAAAAAGATAAATAACACAATGTATCAAAAAATCACAACAAAAAAATTAATTTCAATTCAATAATATCAAAATTTTAATTATTAAATTAGAAAAACAGCTTATAAAATAAATCAAAGTAAAAAAACTGTCCATAGAATTTATAAAATGTTGATTGTTGTTTGAGACCCAATTTAAATTTATTAAAATAGTAATAAAGACAAAAAAAGCTGGTTGCAAATAAAAAACATTAAATAAAATTTACTATGAAATTATTAATTATTTAGTTAATTATGAACACTATTCACCAGATATTATTACAAATATAATAAGAAATATTGACAAAAATTTTATCTGTTCAAAGACTTTATTTATGTTTACCTTTTCTCGTTATAATTTTAATAAAAAAATTTATTAAGAAAAGGTAAACATAAACCACATAATAAAACAGAAAACCACAGAAAAGTTAATAATTGTTAGACAATTATTGAACGTAATATTGAATTTTCAAATATTAAAGCATGAATGTCTCTGGTCATCTAGAGGGAGATACTATAGTTGGTAAAAACCATAAAACAGCAATTATAACTTTAGCCAATATATGATTTGAAACATCAATCCCGTTAGTAACTAGTATCCCAAATATATTTTACAATTAAGGTAAAAATAAAAAAAATAATTGAAGAAAAATGAACAACCTATAATAAACTTCAATTAATTTTTAAAAACGTATGAAAAACAAACTTTAAGATTATTTTTGATTTAAATATTATCACAAAATACAAATTTTAACACAAAAGGAAAGGCTATAATAATTTAAGAAAGATATAAATGTAACAATATTTATTTTTCATACATGAATATCATAAACTATATTTTTGTAATAATCAATTATTTTTTCAAAAAATGCTAAAATATAAAAGTTATTTTTAATCAATGTTAGTAATGTAGTAAAAAATGATACAATAATTAAGGAAGTGGGCGGTTTCAATTATGCAGGATGGAATTTTTTTAATTAATAAACCAACAGGAAAAACGAGTCATCAAGTTATTCAAGAAATTAAACAAAAATTACAAATTAATAAAATTGGCCATGCCGGAACATTAGATCCATTAGCAACTGGCCTTTTAGTGGTTTTAGTGAATAATGCAACGAAAATGAGCGAATATTTGTTAACAGTTGATAAAGCTTATGATGTAGAAATGAAACTATTTATTGAAACAGATACTGGTGATATTACTGGTAATATTATCAATAAAACAACGCCATTTAAAATTCAAAAAAAAATATTAAAAAAAGTTTTTAATGAATTTAATGATTTCATGTATGAACAATATCCACCAAAATATTCAGCAATTAAAATTAATGGGAAGAAACTTTATGAATATGCTCGCAAAAATAAAGAAGTTGAAATTAAACCACGAACTGTCACAATTAAAGAAATTAAACTAAAAAAATATGATGCGCACAATCATACCATTAAACTCAGTGTATTGTGTACAAAAGGAACATATATTAGAAGTTTAGTTAATGATATTGCGGTAAAATTAAATATAATTGGGACCGTTCAAAACTTATGTCGTACGCAATCATGGAATTTTTTGTTATCAAAAGCAATTACTATTGAGGAAGTAAATTTTAATTCGTTAATATCAATGTATGATGCTTTATTTACGAATAATCAGCAATTGATGTTTCATCATAATGATGAAGAAATTCGACAAGGAAAGCCAATTGTTATTATTAACAATGCCGATCCAATTATTTTTATTATTGATAAAAATAAAAATGTTATAGCAATTTATAAACATATTGGGAAACATGTTTATGCTTGCCAGCGGGGATTATGATCAAATGTTTAGTCTTATAAACAAGAAGAAAATGAGAAAGGCGAACATTATTAATGAAAACTTTACTATGAAATAAGTCAGCTTATCAGGAACCAAAAATTGCTTGTTTAGGTTTGTTTGATGGTTTTCATCAATGCCATTTAAAATTAATTAATCGTTTAATGGAAATTAAAAACCAAGAACAGCTTGCAGCCTTATTTTTTACAATGTCCCAAAGTGTTACTGATTTTTTACATAAAACAGATACGAAAATAATCGATAATGTTTCAAAACAACAAATTGTCGCCAAATTAGGTTTTGACTATTATTTGGAAGCAACACTAACAACTGAATTTATGAATTTATCACCAAAACAATTTTTAACAATTTTAAAAAAACATTATAATGTCATAAAAGTTGTTATTGGTTCTGATTTTCGCTTTGGAAAAAATAGAGAAGGTGATTTTAATGATATTATTACTTTTTTTGGCAAAGAAAATGTTTATTTAATTCCACGAAAAGATAATTTATTTTCTTCAACAACAATTCGAAATTTATTATTGCATTATGATTTATCATCAGCAAACAAATTATTATATGAAGATTATCATTTACGTGGCGAAGTAAAACCGGGCAAAAAGTTAGGCAGAAAAATTAACTTTCCAACCGCTAATATTTATTTACCCCAAAAAGTAATTTTACCTTATGGTGTTTATGTAACAGAAACACTAACTCAAGGAAAACTTTATCCATCAATGACGTCTTATAGATTATTTGAGGGAAAAGAAGTTGTTGAAATATATTTACTTAATGTTAATATCGACTTATATGAGCAAGAAATTATCGTTTATTTTAAAAAATATTTGAGACAAAATGTTAAAATTAATAATTTAGAAGAATTAGTGGATCTTTTAGAACAAGATTTAGCTAATACCATTGCTTTTTTTACTAATAAAGCATAATATTAATAAGGTTGTTATTTTGTTGATTTAAGATAACCTTTTTTTAAACTTTTTGATTTAACATAATTAAGCCACTAAATGAAGGGAGAAAATTACAATGGTTTCAAAAGAAAAAAAAACAGAATTAGTGTTAAAATTTGGTAAAAACGTAAAAGATACTGGTGCAACAAAAGTTAAAATTGCAATTTTAACAGAAGATATTAGTAATTTAACAGCACACTTGAAAGTCCATCAAAAAGATATTGTTTCAAGAAGAAGTTTATTACAAAAAGTAGCGCAAAGAAAACATTTACTTGTTTACTTAACTAAAACTGACTTTAATGAATATAAAATTATCATTAAAGAATTAGGAATTAGAAAATAAATTTTAAGAATTTTAAACTTTATTTTTGTAAGTTATTAAGACAAGTGTAATAAAATTAGCATCGTGTAAATACAAGCTCCAAATTTGTATCTATTGTTAAATTGATAACAATATTATTTAAAATAAATTACAATCATTTTTTTAAAAAATATTTTATTGTTATTTTATTTAATTTTAAATACATTTAATCACACTAAAAATAAATTTATTAATTTTAAATAATAAAAATTTACTTAATATTTTGTAAAAATATTGCTTTTGCACTTATTCAATTCAAACACAATCTAAGTTTATCATTTATAACATTACCTATTCAATCTATCATTTTTTGACTAACATTATTAAAATCAGTTCCCTTTTTTGGGGAGTCAATATCTAAATTCGCTGTTTATATGTTCAATTAATGATTTTTGTTGTGGTTTTTGTGATTTACCAGGATCACAAAAATAAACTTGTGTTTCAACAAATATTTCTAATTATCTTCATTTACTAAATTATTTGCCCTATCAGTTATTATTCCTTTAATTTTCCAAATTAAATTATTACTTATAACAATATCTTTAAACTTTTCTACAACTTCATTAGCAGTATGATTTTTAAATTTCATTACAAAGTATTTTTACTTGATTGTGTTCAATTGTTCAACTAAAATTAAATTACTAAATTGATGATCTTTATCAACTACAGTATCCATTTCAAATAAACCAACATTAGAAATTTTATTTTCAATATCTTAAATTGATTTAAAATTAATTAATTTTCCACTATTATCAGATTTCCTTTTCTTTTATATTTTTAATCATAATTTGGTGAATTTTTCTTCGCGATAAGATAATATCTTTCTGATTTAAAAAGCTTTAATTTTACAAGATCCATAAATTTTACGATTGGCATTAAATGCGCTGATAACTTTTTGTTCATAATTATTAACATCAACAATAGCCACATTTATTAATTTGATAGTAATATGTTGATTTTGCTATCTTTAATTTTGATCCTATTTGACCAATTTTTCGCATGGAATATTTTTCTTTATTATTGTTAATAATTTCTATTTTTTATCAACCATCAGCACCGCTTGCTTTAAAAGGTTGTTTTTCATTTATAATTATATTAATTATTTTCGCAAGGCAATCAGTTAATTTTCTTCAACAGTGCGATTATCTTTTGCTTTAAAAAATCCAGAATTATGAAATTTTTCAATTAACTGATATATAGTTGATTTTAACACCTTATATTATTTAAAAATTTCAAGAATTGTTTTGCCATTTTGATAAAGTAAAACAATTTTTTTAAATTCATATATCGATGAATTTCTTCCCTATTTTTATATTCCTACTTTCTTAATAATTATATTTTATTTGAAAATCCACATAAATATGGGTCCAACTTATTATAACATATCCAACTTTTTATATACACAAAATTATTTTTATATACTAAACTTAACATATTTAATTGATAATTTACCCTTAAAACGCGTAATAAGAATTATTTTTAAAGATAAAATTTTAAAATAATTAATAATTTTATATATTATATATATAATATATAGGTAAATCTTGATAAATAAAAAATTTCAAGATTAAAAAAAGGAGAAAAACAAGCAATGAAAAAATTACTTAGTTTATTAAGTGTATTAACAATTAGTGGAACTGCTGTACCAACAACAATTGCTGCTGGTAATTATGATAAACAAGAAACAAATTTAAAAACTTTAAATAGAGTCAAGAGAAACTGTAATGGGGATTATAATTCTGTTGAAGAGGGCGGAATTTTTATTAAAAATTATTATGTTTCATTTGTTCCGAAAACTTTTAAAAATATAATTTCTAATTATAATAAAAACTCAAATAATTATCAAAATTTTAATAAAGATGTACAAAATATATTTTTTACTGACCCACTATTAGATTTTTATCAAATAGATAATAACACCAGTAGTTATACATATAATGAAATAGAATATTTTGTAAAAATATACGCCAAAATAATTGCTAAGGCTGTTTGAAATGATTGAAATAAAATAATTTCTGTTTGAAATAATGGGGATAAAAAACACCGCATTAGAACGGTTGTAGATTGTGGTTCTTATAATGTAAGTTATTTAATTACTTCGGAAAATATGATAAATAACGAAAGAGTTTTTTGTTTTGACTAATAATTTAATTAAATTAACAAAGGTAATTAAAAAATGAAAAAAATATTAAGTATTTTATGAACAATTACTTTAATTGGAACAAATACAACAAGTTTAGTCACTTGTAATACACCACAAGAATATACAAAAGAGCAATTATATGTATTAAAAGAAGAAAACCAAATAAATACAACAAATAAAGAAATTAAAAATAACTTAGAATGAATAGCACCACAAGAAAAACCATTTTTTAATCCTAATAATAAATGATATTTTATAACTTTTTATTCAGATGGTTGAAAAATTCAAAAAGTATCAAACAATGAAGAAGGTAGAAAAATATATTTATTTAACGATAAAATAGGAATTAAGTATACTATGATGAATTGGCCAAATCCTACTCGCGAAGAAAGTGATAATGGTAATTATTTTAAATTTGTTTATCGTTGAAATGGTAAAGAACAATATTTACCTAACTTAATTATTGATAAAGATGGTGATGTAAAAGTTAATGGTGAATAAAAAAAAGAGACATTAGGAATGTACCCATTTTAGTAAGTACTAATAAAAAGTATTTACTATTTTTTTAATTATATCTTTTTCTTTACGATTTTAATACCATGTATTTCATTTCATAACATCTTTTATATATTATTCGTGTTAATTATATATTTTCTTATTGATTGTAGCTTTCTTAAATAATGAATGAAAACTTTCTATAACAATATTATCTGCATAGTGGTATTTTTTCCTTATTGAAATTATAATACCGTTAGATAAATATTTATCGTGATAAATAACGGAATTTATATTGATATCCGTGATCTGAGGTGAATTATTATTCCATTCAGATCTTTTTTTATCAATTTTATTTTATTAATTGCATCATTTAAATTATCCATTACTAATTTAGTGTCATTATATTTAGATCACTTTACATCAACTATTTCTTTAGTATATTCATCAATAATTGTTGATTGATAATATCTTTCTCCTTTTTCAAATTAAATATGTTACATCAGTACATAGTACTAAAAACATTGTTTTTATATCATTGAATTTACAATTAATTAAATCAAGATATTGCGATAAACTTTTTTCTTTATTCTGTTCATACTTCATTTTTCTTATCATTTTTACTACATATTCAGGTTATATTTGATTATTAATCATAATCCTTAAAAATTTTTTTGAATTATATTTTATATAATAATCTTTCTTAAAATATTTAGTACTTATTCGATATCCAAATTGTTTTAAATTTTCTTCATAGACTTTTACAATATCATTTATTGTTTTTTATCTTTTTTCTACTTTCATAATTTTTATATTTATCTCAATAACTACGTTTTAACCCTGTTATTTCTAGTAATAATTTTATTGAATATTTAACGACAATTTTGTTTAATAAAAGAGAACGATTATTAGTTTGTTTAATTGTAAAAGTCATGGAGCTTTTTTAGTAACTCATACCTTGTTTTATAATATTATAAATCTATTTTGGTAAAAGATATTTTAGATCATTTAGGAATATCTAATTTCCTTTTTTTATGATTTACTCATTAAGATCTTACTGTATTTTCATTTAGATTACATTGTTTCGCTGTTATTCAACAACTTTTTTGTTTAATTTCCTCAATGATTTTTGTTCTAAATTATGATGTATATTTGTTATATTTTTGTTATTTTCTTGCCATATAAAATGCTACCCTATAAAAATTTAGCAAAATCTTTTTATTTTACTTATTTTTTGGGGTGCAGTATAATTATTTATTTAAAAGTGAATAACAATTTAGATAGTAATATTTTTGAAAATATAATTTTTAATTTCATATCATTAGTATAATATGCTTGCAAATATGTTTCTTTAATTTCAGAATTATCTATTCTGTATAATAAAAATATTTGTAATAAAAATTTTATTATATCATCATTTTTTTAATCATATGCATTATAGTTTTTTGTAATAATCTATTAGTATAACCAATATCAAATGTTTAATTTCATTAGTTATATTATCAGTATATAAAATTATTGTATTATCAAAATTAATTTTATCAGTTTGCGAATAGCCCTTCTATTGCAAAGTTATATTTGTTAATGAAAATAAATTATTATTACATTTTTTACTTCCGCCTATTATATTAATATTTCTATTAGGAATAAAATTTTTCGATATCAGGTAACCCACATTCAACCTTTAAATTAATACTATTACTTATTTAGATTTTTTATAAGAACTAATAAATTAACTGGGTCTTCTAATGTGTGTATACATTGTATTGGTTTTGTAATTTTAGTTTTTAATGGTTGTTGTACTACACCAGCATGAATAATATCTTTTGTATAAGGCTTATAGTTATATAAGCGGGCGGCTGGTGGGGGCACAATATACATACATATTTATGGTAATTAAATGTTGGTATTTCATAATCATGTGGTAATAGAAAACTAGTTTTATAATTAGTTGTCATATCGCGTAATTAATTATTTAATATACTTTTTATTTTATCTCTAAAACTTTATATTAATAATCTTTAATAATCTTCTTCATTATTAGTATACGAGTTATAAGCATAAAAGATAATTTCAAAATTACCTTTATATAATGCTTGTATTGAAAACATATCAATTATATAACTACAATTTGTTCCATCGGGTGTTTGTAAAAATTCACAATCATTATCTTCTTCACTATCACTAACTGGTATTTGATCATCTACCGCTATTGTACGTTCATTAATTTAATAAACTCGGTTAGTTTTTTTATTTAATTGTTTTAGATTATATGTTTAATAAACTATATTGTTTGTTGTTTTACCATCCTTAGTTAAAACAGTACTTACTAATTTATCAGTTAATAAAGTAGTAAAACCTAAGATAGTAGCATTTGCTCCAAAAATAGCATTAACTTTATTATTACTTTGTTCTATAAATATTTTCAAATGGTAAATAACCTTTATCTTTCACCTTATCATCTCAAAATGCATCATTATAAAAACTATAAACATTAGCACTCATAAAACCCCCCATTTAATCATTGAAAATTAGGTCAAGTTTTTTAATCTTGATTAATAAATTAATAACTCATCCTCATGGAATATCAAATTTAATAAAGTTTAAGAATTTACCAACTCCACCGGTTATTGTAAAAGGATTAAATACTAATTTTTGCGTATAGTTTAAAGATAATACAGTTATTTAACGGTTAATAAAATTATTCATATTTAAAATATCCTAAACATTACATGCACCCATTTTATTATATTCAATTTGAACTTGGTCAACTGTATTATCAAATTCATCTTTTCTTCTAAAATACAATGATGCTTGATTACTAACAATATTGTCAACTATACACGTTTATTTTTATTTTGTTTGGTGGTGTTATTTTTCAATCTTTTGATCAATAAAATTTAGAATCCTTATCTTCTGTATGAATAGTTGTGCCAACAGTGGGATTTGTTGCTGTTGAATTTGTTTTATCAGTTATAACAATAATTTAACTATTTTTTTGATTTAAAAAATCATATTTATTATCCATATCTGTTTTTCAATCTTTATAACCAGTTATCATAATTGGTTGAATCCCTTGGATGTTATATAAACTTACTTTGGTGAAGCATAAGTATTTACTTTGTCGGGTGGACAAAAGGATACATGTTATACATTAATAAATCACGATAATTCATTACTTTTGGATTAAATTGACCTTTAATAATTGGTCGATCAATAACTGGCATATTAAAAAAGATCGGATTACCCATAAAATTTAACCGTCATTGATCTAACACCAGGGTCTTTTAATAAAACCTCATCTAATTAAACAATGCCTTTATTTATTTTTTCATTATAAGTTATTTTAGGAAAACAATAACCTTCCCCGGGGCGCCTGATGTTTTAATAAATTATTACACAGATAAAACACTATTACTAATTTTGTTATTAATACTTGAAAAAGTAATTTCTTGTCATAAAAAACCACCATCATATGGTGAATAATAAATTAATAACGTTTGATGGATATAATCATTGTCTATCTTGGGGTGCATAATTAATATCACCACCACCAATATTTAAACCACAGTCATTAAATACAAGTATAAAAATTATAATAATCATTAATATTTAATTTACTTGCATCTTCATCTAAACTTAATAAAGTGTGTTGTCTTTCGGTTGATCGCTTTGTAAATACTTGTTCAAATTTAGCTTATCCAAATTGAATTGAATTTCTATCATCAACCATATAATCATCTCAATATTTACCCAGTTATTAATTACGCTTAATCCATCCCTAGACAACTTTATATAAAGAAAATAACCTTTTGAAAGTTTCAACCCTCTTGTTTTTTTAGTGTCCGATGTTGTTTTTTTGATTTAATAGCACTATTTTAATGAAAACAAGATAAAAAAACCCCGCACTATGACATTTCGCGAGGGATTAATCTTGCTGAGAATTAAAGAAATAAATAGGAGTAAAATCCATTCGCTTTCACAATTTTTTAATTCTTCGCTCCACAATAAATTATTCATTTTTCAGAATCAAAATATTAAGTTTTAATAGTTGCATTATTGATCTGATAATACTTTTATTAAAAGTATTTATAAAAATATCGTTTATTTTGTGAAATAAAAACAGAATAATATCTTTTTTATGATAAAAGTTCTAAATTTAAAGATACTATCCGATTAATAATAAAAATAAAAATCGCTTATTGAAACGATTACTTAATTTACATTTAATTACTTTATTTATAATTTTTATAAAAAATAAACTTTTTCTTACTACCAGAAAAATTAACAGCGGAAAACTTTTTAAAATTTTATAAAAGCAAATATTTAATTAGTGAAGGTAATTATTATGATTCAGGAAGAAATTTCTTTTCTTATTCTTGAACATTTTATAATTGAAAATTTGGCACTTAAAACTAAAAACCTATAATTAAAAACGCCAATTAAAATTATGATATTAAAAAATAAAATTGATCAATATTTAGCAGAATTTGCTAAAATAATAATGACTTTTTGACATTATTATAAATTAGAAATTTATAGACATAACTATAAATTGGTTTTTAATATGGAGCAAGCATATTTTGATATGTTAGGTAAAACAAACAGTGATTTATTATTAAATAAATAGTATGATATGTCTATGATTTTTAGATATATTATTGATTTGTCTATAAATACACTAAATTTAAATAAAAAACTTTTAATAAAAGCACCCCATAATATGAAATATGATGTCAAATAAGAATAATTTATTTAAAACTTCAAAAGTTATTACAATACAGTTATTTTATAAAAAGTATGATATCAATAAAATAAATTTCGGTTATAATAGTTTAACATATAGTTTTTTATCAATTATACTATTCCCCAAAAAACATTGATAAAAATAAATATTTATTTTTACAAATAATATAATTTAAAGTAATCTAAATATATTTATTTTTACAAATTAAAATACTATAAAACCATTGTATTATCTAGATATTTGTTAATTTTCTTGCAAATTAAGGCTAGAGGTTGTAAACTTATAGTAAGTATGCAGTATTTTATTGCAGACTAAGTTATTAAATGTATGTAGAGGAGAAAAAGTAGATGACAAAAATTGCAATTAACGGATTTGGACGTATTGGTCGTTTAGCTTTTAGAAGATTATTTGATGAAAAAAATGTTGAAATTGTTGCAATTAATGATTTAACAGAGGCAAAAACTTTGGCAACATTATTGGAACTTGATTCAGCCCAAGGAAGATGAAAACGTGATAAAATTTCTTCAGAAGAAGGAGTTATTATCGTTGGTGAAAAAAAAATAAATGTTTTTTCTAAAAGAGATCCAGCTGAATTACCATGAGGTAAATTAGGAATTGATGTTGTTGTTGAATCAACAGGTTTATTTCTTGATCGTGCCAGGGCATCAAAACACCTTACAGCAGGAGCAAAAAAAGTTTTAATTTCCGCTCCAGCAAAAGGAACAGATGTTAAAACAGTTGTTTATAATGTAAACCATAAAGAAATTACAAAAGATGATACCGTTATTTCGGGAGCAAGTTGTACAACAAACTGTTTAGCACCAATTGCGAAAGTATTAGACGAAAAGTTTGGAATTGAAAAAGGATATATGACAACTGTGCATGCGGTAACAAATGATCAAAGATTATTAGACTTAGCGCATGATGATTTAAGAAGAGCGCGTGCTGCCTTTTCTAATATTGTTCCAACTAAAACAGGAGCAGCATCAGCAGTAGCATTAGTGTTACCACAATTGGAGGGTAGATTTGACGGAATGGCATTACGTGTGCCGACTATTACTGGTTCAATTGTTGACTTAGCAGTTGAATTAAAAAAAACAACAACAGTTGAAGAAATTAATAACGCAATGAAAGCAGCAGAATCAGAAACTTTTGGTTATAATACACAACCAATCGTTTCATCAGATATTATTGGTGAAACACGTGGATCAATTTTTGATGCAACATTAACAAAAATTATTGAACGTGATGGAAAACAATTAGTTAAAGTATATGCATGATATGATAATGAAATGTCATATGTATCACAAATGGTACGAATATTGTTATACTTTGCAACAGTTTAATCAAAACAAAAACACTAAAAAATTTTAGTGTTTTTGTTTTTTCAGAAAAAAATATTTATTATTGTTATTATATTGATATATAAGACCAAAATATTATAAAAATAATTTTAAAAACTATCATTACTATTATTTAGTTTATTTACTATTGATAATGGACGCAATTGAAACAATTAATGAGAATATATAAAATGAAGAATCTTATTTTAGAAAAACCTTTTAGTAATATTAATGATCAATTACACCTATTTTTGAATACCGAAAAAATTAATGATTCAACAAATCCAATTCAATTACTATATGATAATGTTATTTTAATTCGCAATAATGGTTGCGTGATTACTTATAAAAATATCACATATCGGTTTGGAATTAGTTTTAGCTGATACCTATAAAAACCTATCATTACGAATTTACACATTGTTACAAAATGCTAAAATATTAGATTTTAGTTATTTTAAAGAAAAATTAGATATTAAAGAATATCGTGATGATTTATATACTGATTTTGTTTAAATTTTAGAAACAAAATATGGTAATAAGTTGACGGAAATTGATTTTATTTATATTGATTATCAAATGATCGTGATGTTACATGAATCTTTGCGCAACATATCTTCATGAAAATTAAGTGAAACAACAGCTTATCGTGCGAATAATTTTTAAATAAATAGTTATCTCCATAACTATTTATTTTTGAATAAATTGGAAAATTTATTAATCCGATGAAAGACCCTTATTTTATTATTAAAAATGCTATATAATTTATATTGTAAAATAAATAATACAAATGAGAGGATATTATGAGTCAAAACAAGAAATTATTTTATGTTACAACCCCAATTTATTACTCAAGTGCCCAGTTGCATATTGGTCATGCTTATACAACTAGTTTAGCTGATATTATTAATAGTTATAAAAAGATGGATGGTTATGAAACTTTCTTTTTAACTGGTAGTGATGAACATGGGGAAAAAATTGAGAAGAAGGCGAAAGAAGTCGGAATTACACCATATCAATTTACAACAATGATTGTTGATAAATTTAAATTGTTGTGAAATAAATTAGGGATTGAATATTCGAAATTTATTCGAACTACGGATAAAAACCACGAACTTAGTGTGCAAAAGATTTTTAGTAAATTATATAATAATGGAGATATTTACTTAGGAACATATGAAGGATTGTATTGTGTTAGTTGTGAAGAGTTTTTAATTGAAGCACAAATAAACAAAGAAACGAACCAATGTTTGGTTTGCGGTAATAAACCACAAAAGGTGAAAGAAGAAATTTATTTCTTTAAAGTCTCAAAATATAGTCAATTTTTAATTAACTACTATAATAATCATTTGGGTTTTATTGAACCAGAAGCGAGGAAAAATGAAATGTTAAATAATTTTATTTTAACCGGTTTAACAGATTTATCGGTAACGAGAACAACTTTTTCATGAGGAATTAAAACATTAGAAAATGATAAACATATTATTTATGTTTGAATTGATGCTCTATCAAATTATTTAACAGCATTAGGGTATTTGTCAGAAGATAATACTTTGTTTAATAAGTTTTGAAATAATCCAAATGTTGAAATTTTACAGTTATTAGGAAGGGAAATTGCTCGTTTTCATACTATTTATTGACCAAGTATGCTAGAAAGTTTGGGATTACGACAACCAAATAAGCTTTTATCACATGGTTGAATTTTATTTAAGGATACTAAAATGAGTAAATCAATCGGGAATGTTGTTGATCCCTTATATTTAATTGATAAATATGGCCGTGATACCTTACGTTTTTACTTAGGATATGAAATTCCAACGGAAAATGATGGGAAATTTTCTTATGAAATGTTTTTAGAATCATATAATACTCATTTAGTTAATAATATTGGGAATTTAGTATCACGAGTAAGTAGTATGATTAGTAAATATTTTGATGGTAAGTTAGTTAAACAAAAAACATTAGCCAATGATTTAATTAAAAGTTGTACATTAACAGTTCAAAATTATCAACAAGCAATGAATGCTTATCAGATATCAAAAGCATTAAGTATTGTTTTAAAATTATGTAATAAGGCTAATAAATATATTGAAGAAAATAAACCATGAGAATTAGAAAAAAACCAAAAAATTAATAAGTTACATGAAACTTTAGCAAGTTTAGCTTATACTATTATTGTTAGTGCTTTTTTATTACAACCAGTCTTAATTGATAATGCTCAAAAAATTGCTGATTATTTTAATGTTAATTTAGCAAATTTAACATTTGTCACAATTTTAGAGCAAGAAATCATATACAATAAAAAGATAGAGAAAAAAGAAAATTTATTTGGTCGTGTAAATATTGAACAAGAATTAAAAAAAATTGAAACAGAATTAAATAAATAAAATTTATAAAAGGAGGAAGTTTAATGAAAAAATACGATGTAATTGTCATTGGTGCTGGTCACGCAGGTGTTGAAGCAAGTTTGGCAGCCGCGAGAATGCATAATAAAACATTATTAATTACTTTATATAAAGATAAAATTGCATTAATGCCATGTAATCCCTCAATTGGGGGACCAGCGAAAGGTGTTGTGGTACGAGAAATTGATGCAATTGGTGGGGAAATGGCAAAAGCCGCTGATGCAACAGCACTCCAAATGAAATTATTAAATTCTTCGCGGGGACCAGCAGTATGAGCATTACGAGCTCAATCAGATAAAATTAAATATTCAAAATATATGCAAACAGTAATTGAAAAACAAGATAATTTAGATTTATATGAAGGAGCAGCACAAGAGTTATTGGTTGATGATAGCAATAATTGTTATGGTGTAATTTTAAAAGATCAAACGCAATTTTTAGCAAAAAAAGTTGTTTTAACAACAGGAACATATATGCAATCATTGGTGTTACAAGGAATGACAAAAAAAGCGGAAGGACCAGATGGTGATGTTACAACAGCTGGTTTATCAACTCAGTTAAAAAATTTAGGGTTTGAATTATTTCGTTTAAAAACAGGAACCCCAGCACGAGTTCTTAATACTTCAATTGACTATACAAAAGTACAAGAAGAACCCGGAAGTGATTTACCGCTAGCCTTTTCTTATTCAACAAAAATCTTTACGCCATTGCAAGAACAAGAATTATGTTGATTAATTCATTCAACGCCACAGACACATAGTATTGTACAAGAAAATCTTACATCATCTGCAATGTATTCTGGTAATGTGCAAGGAACAGGGCCACGTTATTGTCCAAGTTTTGAAGATAAAATTGTTCGTTTTGCTGATAAACCTCGCCATCAAATTTTTTTAGAACCAGAATCAAAAAGTTTAAACACAATTTATGTTCAAGGCTTTTCAACTTCAATGCCAATTGATGTTCAAGAAAAAATGCTGCGTTCATTACCCGGATTTGAAAATGTTGAGGTTTTAAAATGAGCTTATGCAATTGAATATGATGCCATTGTGCCAACCCAATTAAAACATACCTTAGAAACAAAAAAAATTAATAATTTATATACCGCGGGACAAATTAATGGGACTAGTGGTTATGAGGAAGCGGCTTGCCAAGGTCTAATGGCGGGAATTAATGCTGTTTTAAGTATTGACAACAAAGAACCATTTATTTTACGCCGTGATCAAGCATATATCGGAGTTTTAATTGATGACTTAATTACAAAAGGAACACAAGAACCATATCGTTTGTTAACTTCTCGTGCAGAATACCGCTTATTGTTACGAAATGATAATGCTGAAGAACGTTTAAAAAAATATGCAAATCAATTTGGTTTAATTGATCAAAAAAGTTGAGAAGAATATCAAGTTAGTTTGCAAAAATATAATGATGTCATTCGATTATTAAAAGAAACTTTTTTTACAGCGAAGTCACCCTTAATTCAGAAATTAAATGAATTAGGTGTTGCAAATATTACTGAACGAATTTCTGCTTATAATTTATTAAAACGACCAAATATTGAATTAAAGTATTTAGAGGAGGAGTTACCGCTGTTAAATAATTTAAAATCATTTTTAAAACAAAATTTATTAATTAATATTCGCTTTAAAGGGTATATTAAAAAAGAACAAGAAATCGCTTTAAAAACAATTAAATTGGAAAAAAAATTAATTCCATTTAATTTAAATTATGATTTAGTCGACAACTTAGCTCTTGAAGCCCGCGAAAAATTTAAAAAAATTCGACCAATTTCAATTGGTCAAGCAAATCGGATTTCAGGGATTAATCCAGCTGATATTCAAATGATGTTATTTCATTTAAAAAAGATGGAATTTGATGCAAGTTAGGGGGGTGAATGATGAGATTATATAATACTTTGATACGTAATTTTACTGATTATGGTCAAACAAATAAAGTTAATATTTATGGTTGTGGGCCAACAGTTTATAATTATATTCATATTGGGAATGCTCGCGCAATTATTACTGTTGATTTGTTAGTTAGTTTTTTACAATTCCAACAAATTGATGTTAATTATATTCAAAATTATACCGATATTGATGACAAAATTATCAAAAAAGCAACAGCAAAGAAAAAAACAGAACAACAAATTGCTGAATTTTATATTAAGGCTTTTGAAGAAGATGTTTTTAACTTAAATGTTATAACACCAACAAAACGCGTACGGGTAACAGAACATATTAAAGATATTATTACTTTTGTCCAGAAATTATTTAAAATTGATGCTGCCTATGAATTTAATGGTAGTGTCTATTTTAATATTGCCAATTATCAAACAGAATATGGAAAATTAGCAAATAAAAAAACAGCCGAATTAGTTGTTAATGCCCGGGTTAATCATGATGCTAATAAGCATAGTCAATATGATTTTGCGTTATGAAAACAAACAACAGAAGGTATTTCGTTTCCCTTTTATGACCAAAAAGGTAAATTATATCAAGGCCGCCCTGGCTGACATACCGAATGTGTTGTTTTGATTGATAAATTTTTTCACAAAGAAACAATTGATATTCATGCCGGTGGAATTGATTTAGTTTTTCCTCATCATGAAAATGAACGAATTCAATTTCTAGCTAAAAATAAAGCCGAGATTGCAAAAATTTGAATGCATAATGGGCATTTAAATGTTGCGGATGAAAAAATGAGTAAATCATTAAACAATACTATTTTAGTTCGTGATTTTATTAAATTATATGGGGCAAATACATTGCGTTATTTGTTATATACAACGAATTATACACGGCCATTAAATGTCACAGAAAGTTTAATTAGTAGTGCCCAAGATGAAACAGGCAAGATTTTTAAAGTATTAAAAGCGATTAATTTATATTTGGCTGAATATGATTTAAATTATAATTTAACAAAACATGGCGAAAATATTAAAAAAGTTCTGGTAGAATTAGGAAACAATTTAAATAGTTCTAATGTTTTGACAATTATTAGTAAAATAATCAAAATTATTAATGGCCAGTTACGCAATAAAAAACTTGATTTACAACTTGCTAGTGATTTTTATAATATTATTTTTAATATTGTTAATTTTAATTTTAATTTACCGGTGATTAGTGGCGAAATTCGCCGATTCTTATTAGAATGAATTAAATCAAAAAATAATAAAGATTTTGTTAAAGCCGATGAACTACGTAAAGTTTTCTTAGAAAAAGATATTTTATAAAACAATGAAACAAAAAGAAATTAATATTATTGGTGCTGGGTTAGAGCGGGATCTGAAATACCCCTATCAGTTAGCAAATAGGGTTTAAAAGTAAAATTATATGAGTAAAAAACATTATTTTAAAAATCCCTTATAAAAATTAGATATCTTTGCTGAATTAGTTTGTTTTAATTTTTTTCGTATTGTTCCTAAAGAAAATGCGATTGGAATTTTAAAATAGTAATTGAAATTATTAAATTCGCTAATTTTTAAAACATCTTATGAAGTGCAAGTTCCTTTTGGTTACGACCTTAGTGTTGATTGAGCCTTGTTTTCATAAAAAATTACAACAACCTTAATTAAATCCTCATCCTAATATTAATATTATTTATGATGAATCTATTAAAATAGATCTAAAACAAATTATTATTATTATTGCTGTTGGACCATTAGCTACGGAAAATTTTGCTCTTTAATTAAAAAAATAATTGATGACAAAGCATTTTATATTATTATGATGGTTTAGCCCAATTGTAACTAAAGCAGGAATTTATTTACAAAGTGTATTATGGCGCCTGCCATCCTGATTTAAAGGGTTATATTATTTTTGTCCCTTAACAGAAGGTGACTTTGATCAATTAGTAACAGCTTTAGTTACTGTTAAAAGAGTACGTACCTATTTTAGATTTTTAAAAACATTTTAAAGAGTGTGTCGTCCAATCGAAATTATGACCCAAATATCGCGCAAGATTCTTTAAAATTGGTCAATGATTAGTAATAATTTATTTAACAAGGGTGGATAACAACCATTTGCGGCAATTCAATTGTGACAATATGATGTTATTGATAGTTTATATATAACCTAAATTGTAAATATATTTGGACACGTTATTGAATATTTTGTATTAAATCCAATTAATTTTTATAATTTAATGATTTTCTTGGCATTGAATTTATTTTCAATGCTATTTTATTTAAGTCATCTTGAAAAAAATATTGATAAATCTATTTATTTTGGTAAACTTTGTCTCAAAATTTAATTATTATTTTCGTTTAATTCTATTTGGCCAGGACAACTAGCATCAGCAAAATAAACTTTTATTTTACAAATATTTTCAAATTTTTTACTTGTTAAATTATTTACCAAGATCAAATTTAATTGTTTTTATTGTGCCAGGTTGTTTGTTTAAAATAAATTTTATTATACTTTCTATGACATCTTTGCTTTTGATATTATTTAGTTACTAGCGAGATTGATTTTTAGATCATATACCGGCTAAAGTTATAATTGCTGTTTTATGGTTTTCACCAACTATAGTATTTCTTTCCAGATAACCAAATACATTTATGCTTTAATATTTGGAAATTCAATATTACGTTCAATAATTGTCGAACAATTATTAACTTTTCCACGGTTTTCTGTTTTATTATGTGGTTTATTTTTATCTTTTCGTAATAAATTTTCTTTATTAAAATTATAACGAGAAAAGTTAAACATAAATAAAGTCTTTGAACAGATAAAATCTTTGTCAATATTTCTTATTATATTTGTAATAATATCTGGTGAAGTAGTGTTAATAATTAACTAAATAATTAATAATTTAAAGGTAAATTTTATTTAATGTTTTTTTGTGACCAGCTTTTTTTGTCTTTATTACTATTTTTATAAATTTCAATTTGGTTTAAACCGGAGCCAACATTTTATAAATTATATGGACAGTTTTTTACTTTGATTTATTTCATAAGATGTTTTTTTAATTTAATAATTAAAATTTTGATATTGTTGAATTGAAATTAATTTTTTTGTTGTGATTTTTTGATACATTGTGTTATTTATCCTTTTTTAAATTTGGATTTTAACACAATATTTTTATTTGTTTAAATATCCCATTTAATTTTATAATTCAGGTAATATAGTGGTATTACAAACAAATTTAATATGACCATAGCACAAAGCCAAATTATTAAACAATTTATTCCGTGGTTAACATTAGCAGTAGTAGATATTGTATATTATGGTGTTTTACATAAAAATAATCACATTAATTCATCTAAAATTTTAAATAAATATTTATAATTTAAACAAAATAATAATATTTTTTTGCTGATCAAATTATTGGGGTCGAAGGTTATTTTGAATCCGTGCCTGCCTGATTATTATGTGCTTTAAATATTTATCAATATGTAATGTATTTACCATTAATTAAATTACCATCGAAAACTGTTTTATGATCATTATTTAATTATGTAACAAATCAAAAACAACGCAATTTAAAATGAATGAAAAAAAATATTGGTTTAATGCCAATTTTACCAATAAAATTTACAACTAAAACTGAGAAAAATTTAGCAATTTATCATCGAGTAATAGAAAAACTAAAAGAAACTATTAAAAAACATTAAATTAAATTATAATACTTATAACATAATTTATTAATATTAATTATGGATAATAAAAAAAAGGAATAAAATATGGAAAAATATATATACATTTATGGGGTTAATCCTGTTGAGGAATCGTTATTAAATCCGACAATGAAACTTAATAAACTATATTTATTGTCAACCGGTAAGCATAATGATTATTATTTTAAATTAGCCCTAGAGCGCCACCTTGAGGTAGTTTTTTGTTCAACAGATAAAATGACAACTCTGGTTGAAACAAACAAACACCAAAATTTAGTATTAGAAATTTGCAAACCAGAAAATTATTATTTGACAACACTGATTGAAAAATCATTACAAAGCAAACATCCTTTTTTATTAGTACTTGATCAAATTTCTGATCCGCATAATTTTGGAGCAATTTTACGAACTTGTGATTTGTTTAATGTTGATGGTATTATTATTTTAGATAAACGACAAGTTGATATTAATAACACGATTGCAAAAACTTCTGCCGGAGCTTTTAATTATGTTACGGTTTGTCGGGTAAATAATTTAACTAATGCGATTGAATCTTTAAAAAAAAAGGTTTTTGAATTTATGCTACAAGTTTAACAACAAAAACCCAAAAAGTAGGGGAATTAAAATATGACACACCAGTTTGTTTAATTGTCGGAAATGAAGGAACTGGTATTAGTTCAAAATTATTAAAGCATTCTGATTTTAATGTTTATATTCCGACGACAGGTCACCTTGATTCTTTAAATGTATCGGTTGCAACAGCTATTTTAATTTATCAAATTAAAATGTTACAACAATAAATATTAATTTAGAAAGGATTTGACTATTGCAATTATGAATGAATATTAATTACTCTATTTATTTAAAAATGTCGTAATAACAAAGAATTATTTAATTTCCTAAATTGTAAAATTAAATGGGACAGTTAAACAAACAAAAATATTGTGTTAAAATCCAAATTTAAAAAAGGATAAATAACACAATGTATCAAAAAATCACAATAGAAAAATTAATTTCAATTCAACAATATCAAAATTTTAATTATTCAATCAGAAAAACAGTTTATGAAATAAATCAAAGTAAAATAACTGTCCATAAAATTTATAAAATGTTGATTATTGATTTAAACTCAATTGAAATTTATGAAAATAGTAATAAAGACAAAAAAGCCGGTTGCAAACAAAAACATTAAATAAAATTTACCTCGAAATTATTAATTATTTAGTTAATTATGAACAATATTCACTAGATACTATTACAAATATAAAGAAATATTGACAAAAATTTTATCTGTTCAAATACCTTATATATAATATGTTTACCTTTTCTCGTTATAATTTTAATAAAGAAAATTTATTACGAAAAGATAAAAATAAACCACATAATAAAACAGAAAACCGTGGAAAAGTTAATAATTGTTCGACAATTATTGAACGTAATATTGAATTTCCAAATATTAAAGCATAAATGTATTTGGTTATCTGGAAAGAAATACTATAGTTGGTGAAAACCATAAAACAGCAATTATAACTTTAGCCGGTATATGATCTAAAAATCAATCTCGCTAGTAACTAAATAATAGCAAAAGCAAAGATGTCATAGAAAGTATAATAAAATTTATTTTAAACAAACCATCTGGCACAATAAAAACAATTACATTTGATTGTGATAAGGAATTTATTAGGTGAAAAAACTTGAAAATATTTATAAAATAAAAGTTTATTTTGCTGATGCTAGTTGTCCTGGCCAAATAGAATTAAACGAAAATAATAATGAAATTTTGAAACAAAGTTTACCAAAAGGAATAGATTTATCAATATTTTCTCAATATGACTTAAATAAAATATCATTGAAAATAAATTTAATACCAAGAAAATTATTAAATTATAAAAATTAATTGGATTTAATACAAAATATTCAATAACGTGTCCAAATATATTTACAATTCAGATTTTTATAAATTATATGCCCATTTTTTCTATAAAAAGTTAAGCGGCGAATTTTTTATAAATTTTGTTATCATTTATTTGTTTATAATCGAATACTAATTTGTTTATAATTACTTAATTTTATACAAAACCTAATAATAGTGAATACTACCATTTTTCTAAATAACAGCCCTCAACCACCCCACCCCAAAACTGATTTTTGTTCTTGCTAATTTAATAGTATGACATAAATGTACGGTTAAAACAATCATAACAAGTATAAATATTACCATTAAACAAAATATCATGATTAACTATTTTTTTGTAATAATTGGTAGCGTTGTATTTTAAAAATCACTGTTATTTATAGTTAATTGTAACAATAATTTGATAATTTTTTTATTAAAAACCTTATTAATAAAACTAATAAAATAATTGATAAGGTTTATTTGAATATTATTTATATCATTTAAATTATTGCTAATAATTACGTTACCAATATTTTTTCTTGTACCACCAATTGTTTAAATATAATTTCATAATTAATCATAATTTGTAATGTAACTCCAAGTGGCGCTTGTGGTGTATCGTATAGTAACCTAACTATTTTATCAAAAATAATTTTTTAAGGTAAAATTAATATCATTATCTGTTAACAATAAAAGCATGGTATTGATATAATAATTTGAATATTGATTTTGTAACTATTGGTTAAAATTATCAAACTATAATTTAAAATCACTAATCAACTTTTTTAAAAAAAGAAAGTCTCTAATTTTCTCGCCAGTCAATTTTACATCATCTTCGGAATTTACCTTTGCAAATAATTATTTTAATGATGCTTATTGATCAGGAAAATCATTAATATCAATCGTAGTTTTATGTTATCATCACTATGTTAAAGTTTTATTTACTTTTTCTTTAATTTGATTAAAAACTTAAATATCTTGATTTGGATTTTCATCATCGTCATCATTAATAATATGTTTTACTTGTGATGTACAACTATCAAGTTCAAAACCACTCCCCAATCCAAAAGAAAAACACTAAAAAGCGTTAGTAATTTTTTTATTAAATTATCACCTTCTTTTTGCGATTTAGGCATAATTATAATGAAAAAAATAATAACGGTGCTTTTAGCAACTTAATTATTACAAAAACATTTTGTATAAAATTATTTGTTATAACAAATTTTTGATAAAAGTCTAAAATAAACTGCGATTAAACTTATTTAAACTACTAATTTTTAAACACAATCATTATCACTTCTACGGCTATGACCTAACAATTCTAACTCTGTTGCCAACCCCCGGATGCGATCAACAATTCGTAAGGCTTTTACCTTATTAATTTCCTTATCACTAATTTCATTTTTAACATTTGCATAAATTGTTGTCAAAGCTGTCGTGGTGAAATTTGATGAAAAAAAGGTTGGTAATTGTCGAATAATGCGGTCATTTAAAATTCGAAATAATAAATCATCTCGCACTCATGAGGAAACTGATTCCCCCCCAATGTCATCTAAAAATAAAACATCTGCCTTTAATAATTTTTCAACCAATGATGATTCGCTATTAAAAATACTAAATGACTCTTTTACACGGTTAATTAAATTAATTATGGAAATAAAAGCAACTTTACGATTATTATTTGCTAAAACATTAGCTAACCTAATTAATAAATAAGTTTTGCCAACCCCCGTATGGCCATGAATATACAAGCACTTTTTTCGCTGTCCTTTGACAAATTTAATCATTTCGTCAATAATAAAATGCATATTATTAAAATTCTTATCTTTTTTAATATCATCATTTAATCGTAATTTTAATAGTTCATCACTAAAGTCATAATAAAGATAATTACTTTTAATCTTATTTTTTTCTTTAATAGTGATGGTGTGTTCGCATTCAATTCGTGTTAAAAATAAATTATTATTTTCTTTTTTAAAATAATATTTGTATCCTTTAAATTGTTGTTGGCATAATAATAAATGCGAATTTTTTTCACATTTATGATAGTTAACTATATATTCCTGAAAGATTACACTAAACTGCTGATAATTATTAACATCAAAGGCAATTTGTTGTAAATTAAACATTAATTCTGCATTATTTTGAATTTGTTTTAACAAACTTAGTTTTGCCATAGCCTCCCTCTCTCTTTTGTTTTTATATTATAATTTTTTTAAATCATCTAATAATTGCGTTAGGTTAACTTTCTTAACTTCTTGTTCCTGACGTTTTTGTTCATAAATTTTATTATATTCCAATTCCGCCAAATTTTGTTTATCAACTTTTTCTTTTCATTGATATGTTTTTGTCTTGATAACACCCTTGGTAATTTTACTTTTTTGTGTTTTTACATAAGCCCCACGCAAATGTTCCATTGCTTTATCAACAGTATTAATTTGTAATTGATGCAAAGTATTAGCTATTTTTTCGCAATACTTTCTTTCAATTCGATGAAAATTTTTAAATCAAACATATTCAATTAAACAATTAACAACCCCATGAGTTAACGAATAATCAATAATTAAATCGCGAATTAATTCAATTTCAATTGGCGTTGGTCTACTATTTTCTCGTAATAATGTTAAATATTCAATTGGATCAATAGAAATCATTTCATTAATTTTTGCTTCTAACATACTGCTTGGTTTAATCACATTTTCCTCATTAATAATTAAGTTTAATTTCTCCCTATTAAGTTGCTTTTTCAAAACTGTTTTTTGATGAAAATCAAATAATAAATTTTGAAATGTTTCATAATTAAAAATGCGATTATTAGCTGTTAACTCAATACTTTTGTAAATAAAAATAGCAAGATTATTTGTCAAAACATTATAATAATTTGCTAATTTAATAATTTTTTCTCTATATGGTAAGTATAATTTATGATTAGCATTTTTCGATGCTAAATATTTATCAATGTAAACAAAATCAAATATCATTGTTTTATTCGCTAATTGTTCAGATAAACCATTGCTAATTTTATTTTCTGGTTGATCATTTTTAATAAATTTTGTTTTAATAATTGCAAAAGATTTTTTCCCAATAATATCTAATAAATAATTTTGTAAAATTTGATTTTCAAAAAAAGCAATCGCAGAAATTGGTAATTGCGGTTTTAAAATAAATTGTTTTCCTTTTTTGTGCTTTGCAATTTTTAATAAGCCAATATTTTCTAATTTACTTTTTGCTGTTAAAAATTCATCATATGATATTTGTAATAATAATGTTAAGAGATTTTCTAAATTATATTTCGTATTTAATTCTAAGATAAAATCTTGTGCTGTCAAAGCAATATATAACATATGTGCCTTATCACCAATAATTGGGCGATATAAATATAAAAGTAACATACGTTCATCGTTTGACAATCGATACTCTTGTTTAATTAAATAAGTTTCCTCCTTTTTCATCATTTTTCGTCCTTTTCTTAATCATTAATAATATTACAACTAACAAGGAATAAGTAAATATATTTTATTAAAATAATATTATTAATTAACTTATCCACATTATTTTTTTAATAAAACAGTTATTATTATTAATTTTTTAAAACTTTTACACATATAAACAAATTTTAATTACCATATGATTTTTGTTTTTTAAACTTAATTGGGGTTAATATTAAGTATCCTTTTTTTATACATCATAATGTAATATTATGACGACCAGTAATTAATTTGTATAAAATAGTAAAACTAGAAATTATTATTTGTAAATAAATTACCATTTGAATTGGAAATTTAATTGCTTTGGCGATAAAAGTTGTTCTTAAAATAACTTGGTTTCAACCAATTGAATATAATCATAACACATTCAGACCAAATGAAATTATAACAAAGGTAATTATATATAAAATAATTGTTTTCATAATTCATAATTTTTTACTTTTGAAAAGAAACACCATACTTCCCATAAAACCATAAAAAGAAAGATTAAAAACAAAACCACTATGATACATTCCAGAAATATTAACTAAAGCTTCTAAAGTATCAGTAGCAACCCCACTTAAAACCCCAAAAAAAGGTCCAAATAACATTCCGGTTACAAAAATTAAGAAGTTACCTAAGGATAACTTAATCCCCCCAAAAACAATCGGAATTGTATAACTAATTAAATTATTTAAAATAACTGATAAAGCAATTAATAAACTAGCAATAGTAATTGTTAAAATATTAATTTTTTTTAAATTTTTATAATCTAATAAAAACCCAATTCCAAATAAAATTGCAGTTCCTATTCAAGCTCCAATATTTGTTAATAAATGTAACATCTCTTACATCCTTTCTAAATAAAACTGATAAACTAATGGAATAAAATACAGCGACCCACAAACTAAAATATTCTTTGTTTTATTTTGTAATAATAATTTTTTCCAATTTTTAACATTATTCCCCGTCTTAATATTATTAATCTTTCATGTCATTGGATGATGAAATTCAGTAATATATAAATTATTCCCAAAATGTTCTTTTAATAATGTTGAATTCTGTATATAATCTTTTTTTTGGGATGAAGCATATAACACTAGCACTTCATTTCTGTTCAAATTATGTAACATTTCAAAAGTATGAATACAAGCCTGAATTCCTTCAGGATTATGGGCTCCATCAATAATGAAATATGGATTTTTACTTAATTGTGTAAAGCGTCCTAAAACAGGGTTTACTTTAAAAAACTCATAATTAATTTTCAAATTAAAGACCTTTAAAAATTTAATTACCAGACCAACATTAAACTCTTGATAATAGTTAATTGCTTGCGGGTAAACTTCGCTTGTAATAATTCTATCCGAATCAAGATATTTTACAATTAATGGAAAATCCTTTTTACAACTTGCACTAATAAAAAGGTTGCAATTATTTTTCACAATCCCAACTTTATTTTGAATAATAATTTCTAAATTATTACCCAATATTTCGGTATGATCATAACCAATTGAGGTTAATAAAACAGCCAGCTGGTTGTTAAAAACATTAGTTGCATCTAAGGTTCCGCCAATTCCCGCTTCAATAACAGCAATCTCAATTTTTTGCTCTAAAAAATACTTAATGCAAATTAAAACCCAAATTTCAAAAAAGGTTAATTGATATTTTTTAATTTCGGGTTTAATTTCTTTGATAATTCGTTTTAAATCATTATCACTAATAACCTTGTTATTAATTTTAATACGATCACTATGACTTAAAAAAGCAGGGGAAGTAAAAAGACCAACACGGTGATAATTTAACATTAATTGCCGATGTAAGTAATTTGAAACCGATCCTTTTCCGTTTGTACCAACAACATTAATAACTTTAATGTTGTTCTGGTTATTAGCATATTTTTCTGTTAATAATATTGATAAATTATATTTTTTTTGAAATAACGTTGCTTTAAAAAGTTTCTTTTTAACATCCATTACATAACCTTATTTTAATAATGGTTTTAAATATTGGGCCGTATAACTGATATCACTTTTTAAAACAATTTGTTCTGGTGTCCCGGTTGCAACAACATTCCCACCGCCAATACCACCTTCTGGTCCTAAATCAATAATATAATCCGCCATCTTAATAACATCTAAGTTATGTTCAATTGTAATAACTGTATCGCCATTATCAACAATTTTATTTAAAACAATCAATAGTCTTTTAACATCATCAATATGCAACCCTGTTGTTGGCTCATCCAATAAAAACAACGTTTTTCCTGTTGTTCGTTTAAGTAAGAAAGTTGATAATTTAACCCGTTGTGCTTCTCCGCCAGATAGCTCGGTTGCTGATTGTCCCAATTTAATATAACCCAAACCAACTTCTTGCATTGTTACTAACTTCTGATTAATTTTTTGTTGCGCAACAAAAAATTCACAAGCCTGATCAACAGTCATTTCTAACACACCGTAAATATTTTTCTCTTTAAATTTAACTAATAATGTTTCATCATTATAGCGTTTTCCTTCACAAACTTCACAAGTAACATAAACTGTTGGTAAAAAGTGCATTAAAATTTTAATAATTCCATCACCCCGACAGTTCTCACAACGCCCCCCGGGAACATTAAAAGAAAAGCGTCCTTTTAAATAACCCCGTGCTTTGGCTTCGTTAGTATTAGCAAATAAATCTCGAATATCATCAAACACCGAAGTATAAGTGGCCGGATTACTGCGTGGTGTTTTTCCAATTGGATCTTGGGAAATATTAATTACTTTATCAATATTATCAATTCCAACAATTTTATCATGTGCACCCGGACGTTCGGTTGCTAAACCTAAATTTTTCTTAACACCCTTTCATAATATTTCATTCATTAAAGTTGACTTGCCACCTCCAGAAACTCCTGTTAAACAAACAAATTTATTTAAAGGAATTGTGACATTAATATTTTTTAAATTATTTTCCCGTGCCCCTTTAATTTCTAAGATTGGACCATTACCACCGCGACGTTTATTTGGAACAGCAATTGTTAGTTCTTTTGTTAAATATTTCCCTGTAATTGAATTAGGATTTTGTTTAATATCTTCAATATTCCCAGCAGCAACAACTTCACCACCATTAATTCCTGCTCGTGGGCCAATATCAATCACATAGTCACTAGCCCGAATTGTATCTTCATCATGTTCAACAACAATTAATGTGTTCCCTAAATCACGCAAACTTTTTAAGGTTTCAATTAGTTTGTCATTATCACGTTGATGTAAACCAATTGATGGTTCATCCAATACATACAGAACGCCAGTTAACTGACTTCCAATTTGGGTTGCTAATCTAATTCGTTGCGCTTCTCCTCCAGATAATGTTGACGAATTTCGTGACAATGTTAAATAACCCAAACCAACCCGGCTTAAAAAATCTAAACGATTAACTAATTCATTAATAATTAAGCGGGCAATTTCTTGTTGGGAATCGGTTAAACTTAAATTTAACACTTCTTTTAATTCGTATTCAACTGACAAATCAGTAAATTCCGAAATACTAATATTATTAATCTTAACTGACAATGGTATTTCATTTAACCGTTTCCCTAAACAAGTTGCACATTTTTTATCAGTCATAAATTGCTTATAATATTCTCGCGCTGATTCACTTGTTGTTTCCATATAACGACGTTCAATTAACTGTCCAATTCCTTCAATATAATCATAACCCCGCATAATATTACCACTAGCTGTTTTTAAACTATATTCAATTGGTTCATCACTACCCCTAATTAAATATTCTAATTGTTCCTTTATTAAATCACTAACCGGCTCTTCTAACATAATATGATAATGATTAGCTAAAACTTTAAATTTTTGTCATTCAATATTTGTGGTATTAACAATATTTTTTAAATAAATAATGGCTCCTTGTAAAATTGACAATGATCGATTAGGAATTAATAAATCCTCATCAACTTCTAATTTTACACCTAATCCCTTACATTCATTACAAGCCCCCTCGGGTGAGTTAAACGAAAATAAACGTGGTTCTAATTCCGGAATTACAAAACCACAAATACTACATGAATAATTAGTTGAAAAAAGCATTTCTTTCTTTTGGTCAACAAAATAAATTTTGATTAAATCATTGCTATATTTTAAAGCGACTTCAATCGAATCGTTAATTCGACTTAATAAATCTTCAGTATCTTTATAAATCAAACGGTCAATAATAATATCAATATTTTGGCGTTTATTCTTATCTAACTCAATTTCCTCGTCTAAAGTTCTTATCTCATCATTAACTTTTACCCGAATAAAACTTTCTTGTTTTAAGCGAGCAAATAAATCTTTAAAGCTTCCTTTTTTATCACGCACAATGGGGGATAAAATCATAAACTTTTCCCCTTTGTTTAAAAGTTGTTTTAAATTATTTATTATTTCTTTAATTGTTACTGACTTAATAACCCCATGACCGTTAATACAATACGGCGTCCCAACACGAGCATATAATAATCTTAAGTAATCATAAATTTCAGTAACTGTTCCAACGGTACTACGGGGATTATGACTAGTTGTTTTTTGATCAATCGAAATAGCCGGGGATAGCCCTTCAATTGCATCAACATTTGGTTTTTCATTACCCCCCAAAAATTGACGAGCATAACTTGATAAACTTTCAATATAACGACGACGACCTTCCGCATAAATCGTACTAAAAGCTAATGATGATTTCCCACTTCCTGATAAACCAGTAAAAACAACTAACTTATTTTTTGGAATTTCAACATCAATATTTTTTAAATTATTTTCCCTTGCACCTTTAACAATTATTCAATCTTTTCCCATTCATTCACCCTCTTAATTATTTCTTTAGTAAATTAACATTATAAAATAATATTATCTTTAAAAAAGAAAAATATACATCAAAACTATGCAAATTTATGCCTTATTATTATCTTTTAATTTGTTATTTCAAATTAAATTACTTACTAACAATAATTTATTAGTTTATTGCCATAAGCATTAACAATAAGTAACTTTAATTTTAAAAAAATCTAACAGTAAATGTCAGATTAGTTAAATTAGCTAAGTTTTGTTACAAATTGACTTACTTTGCTTTCAACAAAATAAACATATTCCTTGATTAATTCTTTTTGTTCTTCTAAAAATAATAAAATTTTCATGATATTTTCTTTTAATTCTGAAATTTTTTCATTATTATTATAATTTTCAATAAAATAAATTTCAACTAATTGCTCAGCAATTTCCTCATCCGCAACTGATTGTTCATAATAATTGTTGTAATTAGCTTCATTGATGATTTCGCCAATAAAATCACGAAAAAGTTTATCATCATTAATTTTAGTTTTTATTTCTAATAATAATTCTTTTAATTCTGGTTTCATAACTTCCTCCCTTGTATCATCTACTTATATTGTACTATATAAATTAATTATTTGTTTGTTTAAATAATTTGTTATATTATTTCAAATATTATTCGCGGCGGGCATTAACAACAGCTAATTGTTAATTAATTAAGGCATTTTTCGTGAAAAATTGTTTTTATTCAATTTCAAATGGTTTCAAAATTATAATTACAAATAGTTGTAATCTTAACCCCAATTATTGATTATCTAATAATTTAATGGCATTAGTTAACGTTTTTCCATAATTAAATATTGCTAAATAATCACTTATGGCTCAATTAATTTGGTCAGTACTTTTTAAAAACACACGTTGCAAGTGCGCATATTCATCATCAAAATAATTTTGTTGAACATAAAATTAAACTTTTTTCTCAAAAATATTAATATTTTTTGCTTTTTTTCGACGAAAAATATTGCGATCATTGCTAGTTGTATATCTTTTGGCAACTAAATTTTATAAATCAGTTGTTATTGTTAAATCAATATTTTTTTCAACTTTTACTGTTACAATAAATAAAACTAGTGAGACATAACCAATAAAAATTTAATTATTTTTATCATTAAAATAATAATATTTTAAAATATCTAAACAAGTCATAATATCATTATGTAATGATTATACCTAATAACAATGATATAGCTTAGTTAATTTTCATCAACTAAAACTTTTAATATTACTTATCCACTCTACCCTTATTTAATGCTTATACTATAATTTTACCATATATGACAAAATTGCAAATTGTAAATTAATATTATGTTATTGTAAAAACATGATTTTTTATAATCGTGATAATTGTTTAAAGATGCTTCTCGTTGCATTACCGCATAACGCGTCGGGGATATTATTTGTTATAAATAATTTTAACTGATCGTCGTTTTTGCTAAAACGGTATATTTAGCCCAACTTCTGATATTATGTTATTTTTCCTGTTATTTTAAATCAACTGTATATTATTCATATAATGTATGATCAGCACAGTATATATACATAAAAATATTTTTTTGCACCAGGAACCACTAAATCATTGTTTTAAAAATAAACGCTTTATCAGCTTAATTCACATTGAATTTATAATTATAAAAAAAAATATCCGTTGTAATTAAAACGGGCGCCCTCAAACGCTTTAATTGCCTATAACAACGCTTATTTTTCGATAAAACATCACAATATATGGTTTGTTGATTAATCTAAAATTAATAAACTACACGATTATAATGATAAGGCAGATAACCGAACTTTGTTTTGTTCATCTCTCGACAATTTTTACATCTTGTTTTTCATTAAAGTACTTTTAACATCAAAGTTTATCAAAATACTTCAAATGCGGCTATATTCTAAATCTGGATATAAATGTTTTAAATATTCAATTGGGGTAACATACATTAAATATTCAATTTGATGGAAATACTCAATAACAACTTCGTTACCAATTTTTAAAGTTACACCCAAACTAGGAATATTACCTGCTAAAGTATTTAAAAATGTTGTTTTTATAATTCCATTATATCCTCGCACAATATATTTTTCGCCATCACGAATATCAAAAGTTAAAGGCTTAATTAAAGAAAACTGACAACCAATTGCTAATTGCTAAGAACTAACAATAGTTGTTGATGCCGGTATCTTATATTTAAAAACAAATTTTTGTTTTGTTAATTCATGATGTTTGTCCATAACATCCATTTTATCAATTTGTTTTTGATGTGATTGGGAACTTTTTGCTATTAAAGAACGAGCTTTATTTTTTGCTACATAAGTTTCTAATTTTTAAATTAAGCGCCCTTGGTATTTTTGGGCCTTACCATATTGATCGTTTTTTAATTCACTAAATTCTAAATATTGTTGATAATTACCAACATAGCGATTAATGCTTTAAAATTTTAATAGCATAAATTATTCGTGTTACTTTGTTAATAAAATCAACATCATGCGAAACAACTAAAAAAGCTTTATAATAGTTTTGTAAAAATTTTGCTAATCATTCAACTTGTTCTAAATCATAAAAAGTTAGTTGGTTCATCTAATAACAAAAAATCATTATCAGATAATAATAACTTTGATAAAATAATTTTTCCTCGTTGCCCACCAGATAATTCGGACAATTTTACATTTAACTTTTCTGGATCAATTTCTAAACCATCAATTAAACTGTTAATTTCCTTATCAATTGTTTCAAATCCATTATGATCTAAGTGTTCATATAATTTAAATGATTTAACAAGTTCATTTTCATCATAAGTAAAACTAATCTTTTCATAAATCGCATGAATTTTTTCTTCAATATCAAATAAATGTTGATATGTTAATTTTAAAAATTAGTCAACTGTTAATGATTAATCCAACTCTTGATGTTGAATGTTGATTTAGATAACCATTCTTTACTTGTGGGTGCAATTCAACACCCGCTTGATCAGGAGTAATTTTACCATAAATAAATGACAACACTTAGTAAAATTGTCTTACCTATTCCATTGGCCCGATTAACATTAAGTGTTCACCCTTATTAATTTTAATTGATTAATTTTTATATAAAATCTTTCCATCGTTAGCGTGACTTAAATTTTAAATATTAATTAAACTCATTTAAACCTAAGCCTTTTATTCCAAAATGGAATTATATCTTATTTTCAAAAAAATAAAAAATGTTTCTATAACAAAAATTAACTTCTACAAAAAATAAAAAATTATGCCATTTTATGAATTATTTTCATTATTAATTATTTCACTAACAATAAAAAAGCTTTTGGTTCTAAACTAGCCCCACCAACTAAGGCTCCATCAATATCTGGTTGTGCTAATAATTTTTTAATATTTTCTGGTTTAACACTACCACCATATTGAATTCGCACAACATTTGCTACCGCCTCATCATAAAGATTTTCAATTTTTGCCCGAATAATTGCACAAACATTTTGAGCAATTTCTGCTATCATTGTCTTCCCTGTTCCAATAGCTCAAATTGGTTCATAAGCAATCACAATTGTTTTAACATCTTCCAAATTAATTCCCTGTAAGGCTTTTTCAATTTGGCTCTCAACAACTTGTTGGGTTTGATTTTTTTCATATTGTTCTATGGTTTCACCACAACAAATGATTGGAATCATTCCTTTAGCTAAGATTTTTTTTGATTTTAAGTTTACTGTTTCATTAGTTTCATTAAACATTTGACGACGTTCTGAATGGCCAACAATCACATGGGTCAGTTTTAAGTCTTTCAACATATTAACTGAAATTTCACCGGTAAAAGCTCCCAAATCTTCATAATGACAGTTTTGAGCAGCAATAATTAAATTATGAGAATGTTGTTTCGCTAATGCTAAATTAACAAACGGAACAGCAACACCTGCATCAATTTTTAAATCAGCACAAGCATGATCCACTTTTTTGAAGAAATCAATTGTTTCACTTGTTGTTTTATACATTTTTCAATTTCCAATAATAATTGGTTTTCGCATTATCTCCCCTCATTTCTATATAACGTTTTAATTATATACTTAAATTTTACTGATTTTCTAGTAAAATATTAACTTTTTGGTTGATTGTATGTATTATTTAATGGTTATAATTAATCTCTTAGAGAAATTATATAATAATATACCACCTACTTATTTAAAGTATATTACTTTTAATTTTATTATAAATATATTTTTCTATTTTTTTTTAAATTTTTCCACAACAAAAATACATTTTTATTAAAATTATTTAATTTCTTATATAAAAACTTGTAAATTGTAAATGCCAAATCATAAAAAATTAACTAAATTAATAGTTAACTTTTTTAAGTTAATTATAGGAGGTTGAAATTATGCAAAAAAGCAATATTTTATTTTTCGGTCGTTATTGAAAAAGTATGGTAAAGATATTGTTATTAATACTGTCAATAATATTGAAAATGATATTGAAATTAAAAAGGAAATAATAAATTATCCCGTGTAATTTATTAGCGGATAATTTATTCAATAATGTTTTTTTAAAAGGAGAAAAACGACAACGAGCAGAGCAAATTTGCAAATTTAAATTTTTTAATTTATTGAAAGTATATTTTGGATTATTAGTCCTTTTTAGGACACTTTTTATATGGACTGTTGTTTTTTCTAAATTCAACAGGTATTAAATAATTTAAACTTACCGTTAATTCGAATATTGTTATATCAATGCACAAAGTCAAATAATTTGTATTTTAATTGGGTTAAATTTATAAATTTTTGCCTCTTGACAAATTATTTTTTAAAACTTTTGTAAATTGTTTCAGCCCCAGCATTATCATAAGGATAGCCCCTCTTCTTTATTGCTTAATGATCGTTTGATGTTAAAAGTATTTAAGATATTATCAATAATTTTATTTTTAAATTCATTACTCCAGTCAGTATGAAATAACGTAATTTGTTTTAATGGTCTTGTAATTGAATAAAAGGCGTATTTAAACATTATCAACAAAAATGTCCAAATAATAATATGGTTTAGTGGTAGTGGCGGATTTAGGAACAGTGACAAAAATTATTGATTATAATTGACTGCGAACAATTAAAACGCCCGAAAATAATAATGTTCATTTTTGGGTACGATAATTTGCAGCCGTAACAATTTAAGTATGGAAGTTGAATTACATCACAGATTAAAAGGATTTAGTTCAACATTATTAATTTTTGCAAATTATATGAAACAGTATATTCGGCTGGATTGTATTCAAAACTTATCTGTTATTTTTGGTTTTTAACATTAATAAATTAGGGGTTGATTTTGATGGAAAATCACACCAACCAGTTGAACAATTAGCAATGTTACTAAATTGTCCAAATTTGAATGTTTTTCGTCCTTATGATATTTCTTATGATATTAAGGAAGCAATTGGTGTGTTTGAAAGACGGTGTCGAAGCAAAAACAACGTTATCAGTATTAGTATTATCGCACCAAGATACGGATATATATATATATATATATATATATATATATATATCAATAGGGCAAAAACATGTTAATAACAAACACCTAAAGGTGGTTGTGTTATTGCTGCAGAAGATGAGAAAAAACCACTAGACAATATTATTATTGTAACAGGTACTTAGGTTGCTCCAGCAATTGTTGCAGCTAACAAAATTAATAAAAATATTCGGTTGTATCAATGCCTTGTGTTGAATTATTTGAACAACAACCAAAGGCTTATCAAGAAAAGATTATTCCAAAAGAAGTGACAAAAGTAATTGCACTGGAATTTTCAAATGACTATGTTTGATACAAATTTGTTGGGAAAACTGGTTTATTGTTAGGGTTTGATAACTATAATTTATCAGAAAATGCTGATGCGATCATCAATTATAAATACTTATATCAAACTTAGATTATTAATAGAATTACAGCATATTTGGCAGAATCATGATTACATTATAAAAAGTATTAGCTTATAAAACTTTTTATATAATTCGAAATCATAATTATGATGTTGCGCAACAAATTTGTGAACAGTTAATTAACCTACAAGTAAAATGTTTATAATTAACTTTTACGATTTATAATGTTGAATAATTAATTAAATTTTGTAGATATCGATATAAATATCCAACAACATTAGTTGGGGCGGGAACCATTTTAACATTATACCAAGCAATCCAAGCTACGGAAGCCGGAGCGCAATTTTTAGTCGGGCCAGAGTTTTAATCAAGCAATTAGTAATTGTTGTCATCAAAATAATTTTATTGTATATTACAGGAGCGATGACGTTACAATAAGTTAACAATATTGTTAATAAAAAATGGGAAATTATTAAAATTTTCCAGCGACAGCTTTTAAATTAAATTTTATTAAAACAATTAAAACATTTTTTCCACAAAAATTTATATGGCGTCGAAAGGAATTAATTTAACAAATTACGAAGAGGCAAAACAAGATTATGATATGATTTAATCGCCGTTGGGGGTTTTTATTACCAGAGGTGTTAACAGTAAAGGTCTTGACTTGAAAAAACTTAAAACATTTGAAACAGTAGTTAATCAATAAAGGAGAAAAATAATATGAAAGATAATAAAAAAGTAATTTATAATGCAGGTAGTATGTTTACTGAAGCCCAATGAAATACAAGAAAAAGAGAAGGCGATTTATTACGCAAAATGTTTCCAGATTTTGTGATTGGTAATCCTGTTGATTTTGAAACAAATCAAACAGTTCGTCCAAACAAATAAAGCAATTTTTGAATTAAATTATGCGAGATTAATGACCGCTGATTATGTTGTTTTTGAATTAGATGAATGAGATTCAGAAAAACATATGAAATTTGATTTAATGGTTTAGCAATCCTTGCATAAGGTGTCTTGTTCGAGTAACCAGCAAAAAACAATTCTTGTGATATTGTTTTTTTATTTTTATATTAAAAAACATAAATTTATTTGCATTATTGATCGGATATTATCTTTAAATTTAAAAACTTTTATCATAAAAACAGATTTTTTACTGTTTTACCTACACAAAATAAACGATATTTTTTATAAATAATTTTAATAAAAGTATTATCTAGTGAATAATTCAACAATATATAAATTTGCCGTTTGTATCTACACAGCGCCAATTATAAAATAATTTAATAAATTATTTTTAGTGTGTTAAATTTCATAAATTTAAGACAAAATTAATAAATTTTTTAAAAATAAATTATATTAAACATTTATTTTATTGGTATTATAATGAAATCGAATAAGGTGCTACATTAATAATATAATTTACAATTCAGAAAATATATTTGGGACACTTTATTGAATATTTTATATTAAATCCAATGAATTTTTATAATTTAATGATTTTCTTGGTATTAAATTTATTTTCAATGTTATTTTATTTAAATAATCTTGAAGAAAATATTGATAAATCTATTCCTTTTGGTAAACTTCGTATCAAAATTCCATTATTATTTTCGTTTAATCCTCTTTGACCAAGACAACCATTATCAGCAAAATAAACTTTTATTTTATAAATATTTTCAAGTTTTTTCACTTGCTAAATTATTTACAACAATCAAATGTAATTGTTTTTATTGTGCTAGGTGGTTTTTGTTTAAAATAAATTTTATTATACTTTCTATGACATCTTTGCTTTTGCTATTATTTAGTTACTAGCGAGATTTATTTTTAGATCATATACCGGCTAAAGTTATAATTGCTATTTTATGGTTTTTACCAACTATAGTATATCCCTCTAGATGACTAGAGGGATATATTGCTTTAATATTTGGAAATTCAATATTACGTTCAACAATTGTTCGACAATTATTAACTTTTCTATGGTTTTCTGTTTTATTATGTGGTTTATTTTTATCTTTTCGTAATAAATTTTATTTATTAAAATTATAACGATAAAAGTTAAACATAAATAAAGTCTTTGAACAGATAAAATCTTTGTCAATATTTCTTATTATATTTGTAATAATATCTGGTGAAGTAGTGTTAATAATTAACTAAATAATTAATAATTTAAAGGTAAATTTTATTTAATGTTTTTTTGCGACCATCTTTTTTGTTTTTATTACTATTTTAATAAATTTCAATTTGGTTTAAACCAGAGCCAACATTTTATAAATTATATGGACAGTTTTTTACTTTGATTTATTTCATAAGCTGTTTTTCTAATTTAATAATTAAAATTTTGATATTATTGAATTGAAATTAATTTTTTATTGTGATTTTTTGATACACTGTGTTATTTATCCTTTTTTAAATTTGGATTTTAACACAATATTTTTATTTGTTTAACTGTTTCATTTAATTTTACAATTCATGATTTTATAAATAAAGTTATAATAAAATAAAAATTTGCTAATTTCATAATTAAGAAGGTTAAATTTTTTATTATATTTTTAATGCAAATACAACTAACGATGATAAATAATACTAATATTTTTTGGTTTAATTTGTAAAGAATAACTTAATTCTTTCATAATTGCTTCATTAATTTCAGCGGTTAAATCATTTAAATCTTCTTTTTTGATTACTTTACCACTAATATAAATATGTAATAATGCATTATCAAACATTCGACATTCAACTTTATCAACAAAATATTGGTGTGTCATATCGTGGGTTGCATATAAAATAATTTTTTTAATTGTTAATAAACTGACAATGATTGTCCCTCGATTATTATTATCAACTGTTAATTCATTAAAATTATTATTCATTTTTAGTCACTATCCTTTGTTTGTTGATGAAGATTAAGCACGGCTTAAATATTTACCATCACTAGTTGAAACAGTAATTACTTCCCTTTTTTTAATAAACAATGGTACTTGTAATTCTAAGCCAGTTTCTAACACTGCTTTTTTCATGGCTCCTGAGTTTGTATCACCTTTAACTGCTACTTCGGTTTCGGTAATTACTAAATCCACCTTATCTGGTAAAATAATTTCTAAAACTTCACCCTCATATTTTGTAACAGAAGCAATTATCCCTTCTTTTAAAAAGTTCTTTTTTCAAACTAGCTTAATTGACGGAACTTCTAATTGGTCATAAGTCTGGGTATCCATAAAGATAATATTGATCCCATCATCATATAAATATTGCATATCAACTTTATCAATAATTGCTTTCTCAACTTTATCACCACCAGTGAGAGTAATATTTATTGTCGTATTACTACGCAAATTTCTAACTTTTGTTTTAACATGAGCTTGGCCACGACCTGATTTTGAATGTTGTGCTTCAATTACAACATAAATGTTGCCCTCATATTGAAACGTTAATCCGGGACGGAAATCGTTTACACTAATCATCTTTTATTCCTTTTCTATCTTTATTGTTTTAATTATATATTAATTTTAACCAGAAAATTATTAAAATTAAGAAAAATGGGCAAATTATTTTTAACTAAAATTTTTCTCAAACTGAAATAAAAAATAATTTAAAACGGAATAATATTTCCCCTGCGGCAGCGTTATGGTATTATTAAAGTTTTAATAAAAATATTTGCTGTTTTACTAATCGCAAAGTGGTGCGATAATAAATAAAATATTGAATTTAACATAGTGAAGTAAGCCATTATTTCATCAATGGGTAAAGTTTTACCATTTGTTCCACATAATTAAATTTAATTGTATCTAATGATAATGGGGCTGTTTTATATAACGTTGTTGTAATAATCTTCATTTTATTAACAAAATGAAGATTATTACAATTATCAATAATTTTTACTAATAATAAAGGCGTTTTTCACCACCATCAGCTACGAGTTGCCACGTTAAGTCTGTTCAACTAATAAGTATTAAATCTTGATTATAATAAATAAATTTTAATTCCCACTATCAACTTCGCCTCGATATTTGTTTGTTTCTAAAGGCCCCGTAAATGGTGTTTTGAAACATTGTTTCTGTTACGGTTTTTGCTGGGGCGTTTCGGTTTCGAAAAACGGAACTAAAAATAATTAACTTTTAAATAACGCTAAAGAAATTTTCATGCGATCATGAGTTTTTTAGCTAATATAACTCACAGCATTAATTGGAAGACTAACAACCATTAAAGCTGTCAGAAATGTTAACCAACTTTTTCATCTTAATAACTCCCTTAAATGCGGCATAATCTATTTGAATGATTGCTAATTGTTTTGCATAATTGCTTTCAATAATTTGTCTTTCTTGGGCTGTTAGTAAATAATGATTTAAAATTATTCCTCAGTGTTTATATTTTGAACTACCATAATTAATAGTAACTTTTGTAGAATAAGTAACATAGGAAATCCGAATTTGATACGATCCATTAGGAACATAAATGGAATAATCATAAAAATTATTATAAATTGCATTAAACCTAGCGGTTGCAAAACTTTTGTAACGGTCAGCTAACCGTATTGGTTCAGTAATATGACAACTTATTATCAATAACTTTGTTTTATAATCTTTAAAAACATTATAAAACACTTCCATTGCCGTTGTATTTTTTTAATAAATTCCAATAAGGATTATTAAATTTGTCTTTAATTGTGGCATAATCGGGAGCAACATTATTTGTTAATTTTAAATCGCTAAAAATATGAGAAGTTCTAAAGTAATATTGCTAAAACACCACCTAATGAAAAAGTATGAAAATAAGTATATTGGTTGTCATAATCTGGTGATCACCCCCGTTAACATATCTCAATCAGCTTTTTTCGACTAGTTTCATATTCGGGGTTCAATCTGCTGTAACATTGGCAATAATTTTAATAACATTATTTTTATAATTAAAGTAATGAATCATTTTTAAAACAAAATTTATTAATTAATTATAAGTTAATGTTCCATCCCCCCATTCATTAAAAAGCGTAATTAAACTTGTGATGAACCAATATTTGTTTGTAATCAATTTTGAATATCATTTAAAATATTATCATTATTTTTAATAAATCTTTACTTTGATATAATACATCATCACCAAATTTTAATAATTGACTAGCTGTCATTACATCACCACCTAAAAATAAATTTGTAGTAAGAAAAAAGTTTGGTTTTTTGTATAAAATTTTTTATTAGTATGATGTATCTAAAACATTGATAAATCAAGATTTTATAAAATTTATTTAATTATTTTATTTATATTTTTTATAAAACCTAAACTTTTTTCTTACTACAAATTTATTTTCATACGCTTCTTCAACATATGTATCATAGTTAATACTTACATTATAAACAAAATAACGATCTATATAAACATTCCGCAAAAACTTCGACTTTGGTGAATCATCTAAGGCTTCAGAATAATATTTAACAAATTTACTACGATCCAAATGCGTTGATAAATATTTTCGAACTTTATCATATTGTAATGCTTTACTAGCATTTAATGCTTGTTGGGAATGACTTTGATTTGAATTTAAGATATAACCATTTGCATAATTATAAATTATCGTATAAGTTATCGTATCAATGTTAATAATATTTGATTCGTCACTAAAATTAGGTTAGCCGGGTTTGATTCAATATATTTGTTCCAACCATTGCTATCGGTTTGTTCAACAAGAAAATCATTAACACTCCCTGATTAAAATAACACCCATTTAAAAAAACATAATTATTTGCTAAATAAGTATAATTTAATTTATCAATATATGTTAATTTAGCATGACGATAAGCCGGGTTTTTCACAAAATAATATTTGTAAAGTAGAACTATATTTTTTAACTAAATAATCCCTGAATATCAAATATTTTTATAATTTGTCCCATAATTATAACCTTGCAATAAATGCTTTTTTGGTAAAGGAGTGAAAGCTAAATAAGTCATTAAGGTATCAAAATATTTGGTTGATTTTGTTAATTTAATTGTAGTTTAATCATCATCCACATTAATTATCATTCCTAATTTAACTAAAATTGGATCATTATAATAATTTGGTTGTTCTTTTCCCCATTGGAAATAATCTCATATTTCTTGGGCCCTGATAATAAACAAACGCCATATTCATGCTGTTTCGGATAAATTTTTTGGAAAAATAACAAAATTTTACCGTATTAAATCGTATCACTTGCTTTAATTTTGTGTTGAAAATTACCTTGATAATCAAATTATTTTATTTGTAATGACAATTTTATATTTTATAAATTGGATTTGCAATCCTTTTTAGGACACTTTATTTAATATTTTGTATTAAATCCAATGAATTTATTTATTATTATATTTCTCTAATTCCATATCCATAATTAAATTATCAATATATTCATATGTACTTTCTTTTGAATAACATTTTTCTAATGCTATATTAAATAAGTCTTCTTCGCTATAAACATAACCACTTTCATCTTTTTTCATATATTGTTAATAATTTATCATCCTATAATCTGTTTCTTCATATTCTAAATAGTTAATTATTAAACATTTAACCTCATCAATTTCATATCATTTTAAATTTAAGTTAAAATTTGTTGGCAATGAAATATTACCACACGTTGTTCTTAATTACCAAATTTAAGATATAAATTTAATTATCAACTAATATCATAATAACTATCAATTTGTGCATAAATAATATCTTTATTTGTAATTTTTAATGCTTTATTGTTAATTCATTTTTAATTTAAGTAATCACTAATACAATATGACATTTTCTTATTCCTCCTAATTATTTTTATTGTTTAATGCTCAATGTTCATCAGTAATATCTTCTTGTGATACTTGATAACTTTTAAGCATTGATTCATTCAATTTATTTTTTTTATTGCATTCTTTATTAAAACAATAACCTCAATATCTTTGTTTAATACAAATTTTATTTAACTTTTTCATATAAACCTTCTAAATTATTTGGTTTATTTTTTTCTTAATTTCTAATATTTTTCATCCATTTGCAGCCAAATCTAAAATATCATTAATTTTGTAATGTTTAATATTATAATTAATAACATCTAAATTGTTTTTAAATAAATTTAAGTATATTTTTGATAAATATAAACATTGCAAATCATAATGATTTTTATGATGTGAAATACGACAATTAAAATGTTGACCATTAACTCAATCAAATGATATTGTTATTTCATTTCAAGTTTTATTAATATACAAACTTTTATATTCTGTCATTATATTTCCTCCTATTTTTAATTTGATGATACTCACCTTAAAGTGAAAGTATAAAAGTGATAATTAGTTATATAAATATTTATCTATTTATTTACTACGCCATCCGCTTCATCGAGAGTGAGCGGTGGCGGTATATTATTCAATAGTCGAAAGTTGTTTTTTATTGATTACGCCAGAAAATTCTCTATCTTCATCCGCGCTATTTCAGACCATTATATCTTTAAGTTTTTAAAATAAATTAACTTGCACCTTGAAGAGCCTAATGCTAGCTTTGTGATTTTTAAAACCGCTACCACTTTTAAGAAGTAATATCTATTGCCAAATTTATTTATAAAGTTATCATCTCAATATTTATTGTGGTTTGATATTGACCTTGCACTTATTACAATTATCGCTTAGTTCTAATAAACTAGCATCGATTTACATATTTCCTCATACACTATTTCAGTACTTGCCTCGACTGGCTGTTGGAATAAGATTAAACTCATGTTATGATAAAAATCACTTAATTATTTAAAATAACTGTTACACACTGCATTAAGTTGTTTTATAAAATCAAAGTTTTAAAAAACCAGTTTCTCAATCAAAGATAATTTTTGAATTTTTTAAGCATTTATAAAATCTCTTTTGTTTTTTATCTTTTGTCCGATTTAATAAATCTTTGGATTGGCAACATTTTTAGGACACTTTTTATATGGACTGTTGTTTTTTCTAAATTCAACAGGTATTAAATAATTTAAACTACCGTGAATTCGAATATTGTTACATCAATGCACAAAGTAAAATAATTTGTATTTTAATTGGGTTAAATTTATAAATTTTTGCCTCTTGACAAATTATTTTTTAAAACTTTTGTAAATTGTTTCAGCCCCAGCATTATCATAAGGATAGCTTTTATTGCTTAATGATTGTTTGGTGTTAAAAGTACTTAAGATATTATCAATGATTTTATTTTTAAATTCATTACTCCAGTCAGTATGAAATAACGTAATTTGTTTTAATGGTCTTGTAATTGAATAAAAGGTTTATTGCGCTAATTGTACTATTTTGTTTGTATCGACACACTATAGCCAATTATTTCACGATTAAACAAGTCAATCAACAAACAAAGGATAATGTCAAATGTCATTTAGCACCACCTTGAACATATGTTAAATCACTAACAACAACTTAATTTGGTTGTTTATTAATTAAATTCACGGTTTAAAACATTGCTAATTTCGTTGTTATTAACCATCAACTTATGATTACAATATTTTAATTTGGTGTATTTAGATACTAACTGATTTTTAATCATAATTTGGCGAATTTTTTCACGATAAGATAATATCTTTTTTAATTTAAAAAGCTTTAATTTTACAAGATCCATAAATTTTGGCGATTAGCATTAAATGCGCTGATAACTTTTTGTTCATAATTATTAACATCAACCATAGCCGTATTTATTAATTTGGTAGTAATATGTTAATTTTACTATCTTTAATTTTGATCCTATTTGACCAATTTTTCGCACAGAATATTTTTCTTTATTATTGTTAATAATTTCTATTTTTTTATTAATTATCAACACTGCTTGCCTTAAAAGGTTGTTTTCCATTCATAATTAGATTAATTATTTTTGCAAGTCAATCAGTTAATTTTTTTCAATAGTGCGATTTTTTGCTTTAAAAGATCCAAAATTATGAAATTTTTCAATTAACTGATATATGGTTGATTTTGACACCTTATATTATTTAAAAATTTCAAGAATGGTTTTACCATTTTGATAAAGTAAAACAATTTGTTTTTTAAATTAATCGGTATATTAATTTATTACCATTTTTATATTCCTACTTTCTTCTCATAATTATATTTTATTTGAAAATTCACATAAATATGATCCAACTTATTGTAACCTATCCAGTTTTTGTTTATCACAAATTCATAAAACTTTATTTGATAAAAATTCTTGGGTAATTAATTATATTGATTGATAATAATTATTAATATAACAGATTATTTATTGCTTATTAATTTTCATTACTCATCCCTTTCTTTGATATTGAGTTTTTTTATTATTCTTATTCAATTTAAAAGTTTTTCCAAAAACCCAATCTTTTTTATACGACCATCTTTTTGGAAAATTACCACCAACCGAATATTTTGCGTGATCCCATTATGTACTTCTTTATAATTTTTTAATTATACCGATCAATATAAAAAAATGAAAGTTCTATACTTCCATTAGTTCTTTTTCCTTTAAAGTTGCTTTTTCATTAATCTTTTTAATAAACTGATCAGTTAATTTTTGAACTTCCCCTTCATAATATTTTTTATCATCTTCGTTTAAATCACTATCTTTTTTAATATGTTCATTACTATCACGACGTTCATTACGAACAGCAATTTTAAATTGCTCACTTTCCTTTCGCATTTCTTTAACCAATATTTTTCGGCGTTCTTCTGTTAATGGGGGGATATTTAACCGAATTAAATCTGCTTCCGAATTTGGTGTTAACCCTAAATCAGCTTTATTAATTGCTGTAACAATTAAACTAATAATTGAACGGTCATATGGTTTAATTACTAATTGGCGTGCCTCTGTAACCATAATATTAGCTAATTGTTGAATTGGGGTTAATGTTCCATGGTAATCAATCATAATATGTGATAACATATTTGGATTAGCCCGACCAGCGCGAATTTTGACTAATTCATTTTCAAAAGAAACAATCACTTTTTTCATCTTTTCTTTGGTTTGATTAATAACTTCTTGCGACATCTATTTTTTTCCTCCTGTGACAATTGTTGAGCGAGCGTTACCATGCGCTGCCTTATAAATATTATCTGGTTCATTAATATCAAAAACAACAATTTTAACATTATCTTCCATCGCTAAACTAGAGGCAGTTAAATCCATCACTTTTAATTGTTTTTTTTGTAATTCATTTAAACTAATATTATCAAAACGAATAGCATCGGCATTGTGGCGGGGATCTTTATCATAAATACCATCAACCCCATTTTTAGCCATTAACATCACATCTGCATCAATTTCAATTGTTCTAATTGTTGCTGCTGTATCAGTGGTAAATTTTGGTTGTCCAGTTCCTCCGGCCATAATAACAATTGTCCCTTTTTCTAAGGCAGCTTTTGCTTTTTTAAATAAATATGGTGAAGCAACTTCCGAAACCTGAATTTTTGAAGTTACGACAACATTTTCGCTACCTTCATTTTTTAAAACTGCTTCTAATGCCAACGCATTCATAACAGTTGCCAACATTCCCATATAATCTGCACTAATTGAATTCATATTAATTGTATCAGCGCAGTTACCACGTCAAATGTTACCACCCCCAACAACAATCGCAATTTGTAAGCCTTCTTTTTGCAATTTAACAATTTGTTTGGAAATATCATGAATTTTCTTTGAATCATATAAATCATCAGTATTCCCTAAAGCTTCACCAGATAATTTTAATAAAACACACTTATATTGTAACGCCATTATAAATTTTCCTCTCTTTGTCCTATTTTATTCTAATATATTATAATTTGTTTTAACAAATAATCAAAATAAAATCATAAATTAATCAATAAATTCGCTTTATTTATAATGTTAAATTTTGGTTAATGATAATTAATTTTAATTTAAACTTGGTAAATACGATGTTAAAAATTATTGTCAAAATTATCATGCTTTTGTTTTTAAAATACCCCTAGCTAAAAGTCAGTAAATAAATCATTCTACAAAAAATCATAATTATCTTCAAACGAAAACTTGCTAAGATGAAATAATTGAAAAATCTTCTATTTATCTAATTATTGAAAATTACTAATTTTATTGATTAAAAATGTTTTTAATTTGTCAATCATTTTAATCTTGTAATTATGTTCATATTTAAAACGAAAAAGATATCATAACTCGTGACAAAGCTTATAAAAAATACTATGATATAGAAATATCGCCATCTTCTCAATCTTGTTTTCATACATCTTCATTATCACAAGTAACAACATCGGTAGTAATTTCAATTCGCTGATCAATTGAATCAGTATAGGCCTTTGCTGCTAGATAATAATTAACATCTTTAATAATGATGCGACTTAAAACTTTATTAATTTATTTCTCAGTTTACCGAAAATCACAAACATTATAAAATAATGTAATAATTTTCTTTAATTTATCACAATAATTAAGGCAATAACGACTAATAAATTGTTATCAAAAATTACAAACTGGTTCATCTAAAACCAACAATAATTCCTCGTATGAAATAAATACTTTTCGATCATAAAACAGAAAATTAGTATGCCTATCTAAATTTAAAAAAGCGTTTGTTAGATTTTGCTCAAGGTTCGTTGAGACATTATCGTTAATTATCAACCCTTTATAACCGCGACTTTGTAATCAGGTTTAATTTGGAATATATTTTTGTTTTAAATCAGTTGGATTAGAATTTTTTTATAAATGGTGTAATAAATTTCAACTAATCATCGATAAAACTACAGATCATTTGGCCAGATGACGGCCATTGAATAATTAATATTATCTTTAATTTTAATTTTATTAGTATTTAAATTTAGAAACAGTTGTTTTAATTTAGCTTTAATATGAAGTTTATTCAGAACATGCAAGCCATTTGTTTTAATTGTTCGTAAATTATAATTAGTAATAACCGTTGCTAATTTAATTGGTCTTAGATTAAAATAATCAATTTATAAAATAGGCGGTCCTGTACGATGGAACCAAAAAACAATTTTTGTGAGATTATTTTTTTTATTTTTATATTAAAAAACATAAATTTAGTTGCATTATTGATCGGATAATACCTTTATTTGAAGGGATTTATAAAAATATCCTTTATTTTGTGTAGGTAAAACAGTAAAAAATCTGTTTTTATGATAAAAATTTTTAATTTAAAGATACTGCCCGATCAATAATGCAACTCTTAAACTTAATATTTTGATGCTGAAAGATGGATAATTTATTTATGACACGAAGCTTTAAATAAAATGTGAAAGCGAATGGATTTACTCCTATTTATTTCTTTAATTTTCAGCAAGATTAATCCCTCGCGAAATATCATAGCACGGGGTTTTTATCTTGTTTTCATTAAAAGAGTGCTGTTAAATCAAAAAAACAACATCGGACACTAAAAAACAAGAGGTTTGGAACTCCAAAAAATTATTTTCTTTATATAAAGTTTTATAGGGATGGATGAAGTACAGTTAATAACTGGGTAAATTTTTTTACTTTCGTGGGGGATAATAAACTATGTCTAAATAATCTTATAGCCGCCCCCCCGCTTAACTATGGTGGTTAGCAGGTGGCTAAATGAATAAATGCTAAAATAAAATACATTATTTACTAAATATCAAAATATTAACCAACAAAGAAATTTTTTATTTATTTTAAAAAAATAAATAAAAAGAAAGAAAAAAATATTATAAAAAAATATAAAAGTTTGTATATTAATAAAACTTGAAATGAAATAACAGCATAATTTAATTGAGTTAATTGTCAACATGTTAATTGTCTCGTATTTTCCATCATAAAAATAATTATGATTTACAATGTTTAGAATAAACAAAAATGTATTTAAATTTATTTGAAGATAAATGATAAATATTATTAATTAATATATACAACATTATAAAATTAATGATATTTTAGATTTAGCAACAGAAGGTTGAAAAATATTACAAATTAATAAAAAAATAAAACAAATAAATTAAAATATATTATTGCAATTGATCCTGCCGGAATTGGAAAAACTGGTATTATTATTTATAAATTTTTGCAAAAATTTATAAATAATAATACCAGTTTTTCTTCTAAAAATGAAGAATAAGCAATAAATAATATTTATTTAATATTCAATAACTTTCAAAAACAAACTTGTTCTTATTTAAATAAAGTTCTTGTAATAATTGAAGATTATCAACTTCACAAAGGTTTAAAAATAACAAACCCATTATCTACTCCTAAATTTATTGGTGGTTTAAAAGTTTTATGTAAATATCTATTTAATTTAAATTATTTTTTACAATCACCAGTTGTTAAGAAAAATTATGTTTATAAAGGAAATATTAAAATGACAGAGCACGAACACGATGCTTGGAAACATTTACAATATTTTTTATCAAAAGGAGTTGATAAAAATGGCACAAACAAAAAGTAATTTACCTAAAAAATCAATAACTAATAAACCTAAAATGAAAAATAAAAGAGTTAATAAATTAGAATTAACTGTTAGATTACATGAAAATCCTATTAAAACTAAAATTAAGGCATTGGTTGCTGGTGGTGTTGAAGTTGATGATTGTTCAGCAAAATGTCAGTAAAATGGATTAAATTATTCAACATTATCAATATATAATCCACCATTTGTATTTGATTTTTTAAAATTTAAAAAAGATGATGAGGTAAAAATTAAAGGCTCAGTATTTAATTAGTTAAATTTAAAAACTAAACGATATTTTTTATCTTTTCGAGTCGATAGTTTTGAAATTATAAAAAAGGCGATTAGAAAGAACAAATACAAATATTAAAAAATAGGAGGAAAAATAATGGGTATTAAAAAGTGTAAAATATGTTCTTATAAATGAAAATAATGAACCTCTTAAAAATGAATATAATAGTTTGGATATTAAAACTGCTGAAATTATTTTAGAAAACACTGTTGAAGTTGAAGAATTTAATGTAAGTAATTTAGAAAATAGTAATCAACAAATCAAATAACTAAAGACAAAAACAATTAATTAATTTCACAATTAGAACAACAAACGCTGCGATTAAAACAAATTGAAGTAATTGACTTTATTAATTATTTAACTGATAATGAAGAATTTAAAAATGTTTTATTAAAATCTTATGACATTACTGATGATATTGAAGTTATTAAAACACAATTGCAAAGTGTTTATGATTAACTAATTAAAGTTCAAACCGTTAATACTGGTGGCGTACCAAAAACAGAAAACAAAGGAAACAATATTTTAGATACAGACAATGTATTTAATAAATAAGAAAGAAGTAAATAATTATGGCACAACACCCACAAAGAATATTTGGTGATATTGCTAATAAAGCAACACAAAAAGAGTGTGAATCATTTAATCAATGATATTTACAAACTTATCAACAAAAATTTAGTTGAGAAGCTTTATTTGCATGAAAAGAAGCCAATAAATTTGGGTTTAACATACAAGAAAAATAAAAATATTAAATATAATGAAGGTTTAGGAGCAAACAGACAAATATTTAATACCGATGATAATTTATTGAAATATTAAAAAGTTGAATTTTAAGATGGAATTGTTGAATTAAATACCATTTTAACTTTTGCTCGTAAATTATATCCTGTAAAAAGTAATTTTAATCCTAATCTTTGAGAGGATGATATTGAGCAAGCAACGGATACCAAAGTTGCCTATAAACGTAACAAAATTTTAAATATTATTAGCAAAGGAACAGTTACAACTATTCAAGGTAAAAAAGCAGATGATACAAATGCTTTACAAATACATGATGAAATTATGGATAAAATATATGAAAATGGTTTTACTCCATCAGAAGCAGTTGTATTAGGTTCGGCTGATTTTATTCGTGGAATTCGTAATAAATTACAGTTACAACTTGGAGCAAACGACCAAATAAATAGCGTAATTGAAACAAGTGGAGCAATGAAAACTGTTGAAGGAACAACATATTATATGGTTCCAAAAAAATTACCAATTATCAATAAAGATGGTTTCGAAGGAACCATCAGCTTATTGCCTGACGGTGTTAATACAATTGCCTTTAAATTTAGCAAAAAATATGACCCGCTTATATTATACGCAAAAAATACCACACTCCGTTAAGGGTTGGGGGGGGCGGCGTTAGGTACTGGGATGGGTAATATATTTTAATTATGGAAAGAGTTTTATATTTAGGTGGAGCAGTAGTTGAACCTAAGGGAATTATTAAACATGTTGTTGCAAAAATTGATATTAGTAAAATTAATAAAATAGATAAACCAACAATTTATATTACAAACCCAACACAAGCAACACCAGAACAATTAAAAACACAATTTAAAGATGTTATTTAAAAGCAGTTAAAGCAGTAAATAATTATTTAACTAAAAATGATTTTGATTACTCTATTAAAATCAAAAGTAAAGACTGACCAATAAAAATATTACAAATGATAAAACTGTTGCATTTCAAATTGAAGATAGAAATAACGCTACTGGTCAAACAAATCCGATTGATATTAAAATAAAAAATTCTTAATAGTACTAAAAAATATTACTTTTTCGTTTGATAAATATGCCAATTGGAACATCTAAAACAGCCTATATTTATGCTGTTAAAAACAATACCAACAATATTATCTACTAAACAATAAGAAAAAATTTTTGGTTTACAATTATTAGAATTTTTAGTAATACAAGTTTTAGCCATTGGTTTATCGGTTTTAACTAGTGGTGTTGTATCTACTGTTGGATTAGCTGCAGGATTATCTAATTTTGCCGCAGCCTTTATCTCATTTGGAGTAGAAATAACAAATGATTTCGCGGTAAATTAAATTATTTATATATAGACAGTTTAACTTCCGAAGTAACAGCAAAAAAAGCACGGCCTTAAATTTATTACCAGCAATTGGTGGGGTTGGAAAATTAACGCGTGCTGCTCGAACAACGAGAATTTTAAAATTAGCCAAAGAAACCAAACTACTTGAAAAATTAGGGGTCATAACTTCTAATAACTTAGAAGATGTCGTCGGACAAGTTAGTGGTAAAAAGATTTTATCTGATAAATTAATTTTTGACTTTACAAAGCGGGCTAATAATGAAACTTTATTATATACAATTGGAAAATTAGCCCGCAATGATTTTTATAAAGGTTTTAAAGTTTCTAAAATAAACACAATTAATAATTTATTAAAAATTGAAAAAAACATTCAAAAAATAAGTCCGACGTTAGTTCAAAAAATACCCAACATAAATGAAAAAATGCTAATAAATGACTATATAAATATGGATTAAATCTTGATAAAATAAGTAAAATTAGTACTAATGAGTGATATAACATTATGGCTAATATTCATAAAAAGGGTATTGGTAAAAACCTATTATTAAATATTAATTTAATGCGTTATAGTAAAAAAATATATCATAATAAATTATTAAATATCTTGCATCAAACACCAATTAAATTAAATAATGTTTTTAATCATTTAAACCCAAATTTTTATATTAAAAAAGTAACTAAAAAATTATTAGCTCCAATTGAAAAACAAATAATTGCTATTAAACAAAAAGTAATTAGTAAAATTACCGAACAAACTAAAAAATATTGTCTAAATTTGAAACTAAGGCTATTAAAAAACGGGGGCCAATTATTACCTTTTTGCTTATGGTTCTGATGTTTTTTAGCAGTTAAAATAGTCCTTTTATCTATTGCCGAACGAAGTTGCGCTTTAACAATATATTATAAAAATAATAAATATGATTCAATTGTTGTTATGACGACTTTAATAAAAGCAGAACAATTGATTTTAACAAAAAAAAACCATTTGTATATTATATGTATAGTTAGTGATTTATTGGTTGGGGATTTTAAAAAACAAGTTTGTTTAATTTAGTTTCTTTTACCTCTGTTGCTTATCAACAAGTAGTAAAAGATAGATATAAAATATATCGAACAATCGCTAAGGTATTAAAATTCCAAGAACAAATTAAAAATAACTTTAATAAAGATAAATTGTTAAATAATACATTAGAAGATAGTGTAATTAATAATTTATTGGGTAATGGAATAGCATTTTAAACATATAAACAACTAAGAACAAATCAAGATTTAAGCAAAACAATTAAAACAAAAACATTACTAAATAGTAAAAAGTTTATCTTAAATAAAATCAAAACAAAAAGAAAACAATGATAGGGGGTGATTAAGTGTTAAATTAATTATGACAAAATGTTACTTTGGAAAATTATAATAATTTTAATCCAATAACAGGAAAAATTATCCAAGTTCCAGTTCGTTATAATAAGTTCTTTAAAAAGTGATGTAAATTATGATTTAAAACTTTTGCATTAATGACTCAAAATATGATTAATTCATATTTAAACTATCCATTTTTAAAATTAAAGTTTAAAACATTTAAATGCCCATTATTAAAGAAAATTTGTATTAATATGGTATTTATTCCTGTTGAAATTAAATTATCTGATGGATAATATGGCAAATATTTAACTAATTTAATTTTTTCTAATGACAAAATAGAAAACTATTTAAATTATTTTTCACAATGATATAGGTTGTTTTATTATAAGGTATTTTGAATGGATATAATTAAAAATTTAGTTGAAGATAATATTAAAATAACTTATTATAAGAAAATTTTTACTTTAAATCAAATTGAAATATCCGGAATATGAGGTTATGGTAACTATGATATTACAATTTTTACAGAAAAAGAACAAATTATTATTAATAAATTACAATTATTTAATAAAAACAATGAGAAATTATCATTAATTATACTAGAAACATAAAAACTCATTTAATTAATTAAATGAGTTTTTATGTTTATTTCTTTAACTTTTATTTCACCTGTTTTATAGTCAACAATTAAATTAGGAATATTTATATTTTTATTTCAAAAATAAACAGATTTAAAATAAGTTCTATCATCTTGTGACCAAGATGATACAGGTCTTACAGCTCGCGTTTTAACACGAAATAAATTATCTCCCACTCGTGTTAATGCTAATTCATAATCTTCTTGTGTATCTAAAACTTTTCTTCTTTCTGAAAAACTAATATTTTGAAATAATTTTATAATCCAATTATCATTAATTGTACCACGTCATACAACAAAATAATAATTATTATCTGCTGTACTAAAGTGTTTTTCTTGTGGAGCTATTCATTCTAAAATACCATCTTTTGTACTTATTTTGTTTTTTTCTTTTAGTTCTTTTAATTCTTTAGGTGAATATTCTTGTTTTTGTGGTGTATTACAAGCAACTAAATTTGTTGTACTTGTTCCAATTAGAGCAATTATCCCTAAAAGACTTAATATTTTTTTCATATTTTTATCTCCTTTTTATAAAACAAAATATAAATAATACTTTTATATTATTTCTATGAATTTAATATTTATATATTAGAAATTTTTGAAATTAATTTTGGTTATGCTTTTTGTGTTAAAGTCATTTTGACTTTTTAATTAAAAGTTATACTGTTATCTTCATTAATATTAATTTCATCTGGTAATAAACTATATTTTTGTAATATTTTAATTGCTTCTTTAATTGATAAAGTAATTATTTGTTCTTAATTATTATAATCAATTATTTTATAAATAATATTTCCGTTAATTTTTTGTTTTAAGTTTAATATAGTTTCAAAATTAATTTATCGAACAGAATATTTAATTTATAATTTAGTTTTATGGTCAATTTATACTTCGCAATCATCTTCATTAAATGATTGTAAAATCATTTTTTGTTTTTGCTTATTTGTATTTTATAAATCAAAATTATTTGATAAAGTATTTATAATTTAATAATTTTTATTATTTATATTTATAAAGTCACTTAATTTAATTTCATCATCAAAATTTATATTTCAACTATTTAATTTATTTTCTTGATTTATTTTTATTAATCCTATTATAATTTGAAATTCAAGTTTTGATTTCTTACTATAATCACATTTATGTACTTTACGTTTTTGTGTTTCTTTTGAAGAAATATTAGTAAATATTTTGTTAAAACACGAATATTTCAAATCAATGCTATTTAGTAAATTTGAATCTATCGTAACTTCGGCATTTAAAAAACTTAAATTATTACTATTAATTTCTTTAATTTCTTTAATTTTATCAATAGAATAAAATTTTTTATCTATAAAGTCAAAATAGACTGCTTTTTTAATAAATCATTTAAATAAATATTATTAATTTCATCTTTATTTTTAATTTTATAATTAACAGTAATTTGACCACGATATTTTCCTTTTGTTGCTACAATCGTTGCTGATCTTGGTATTTGATTGATGATTTCTATTTTATTTAAATTTAAAAAATAATTATTTTTACGATTTAAATAATTTAAATTATTTAAAATTGTTTCATCATTATTATCTTTTATTTCTTTTAAATTTAATTTTTTAATATTATAATTTATTAATAATTTATTTTGTAAAAATCAAAAATCACTAATTGTAATACAGTAAATATTACCATTTTTATCAATTACACTTGAAATAATATTTATAATATGTATGCTATTATTTTTTCATTATTAAAAATAATATTATTAATTTTTGTAGTAATCATTTTATTATTTTTTAAAGTATAATCACCATTATTAGCTGTATGAAAATAAACATTATCATTTTCATCAATTTTAATTAACGATACAAAATAAAATCCGTTATCACAATTTATTTTGGTTGGCATAATTTTATAATGTTTTAAAAAATAAACATCATTTTTTAATTACCAAAATAAATATTATTATTACTATCGACATTCATTGAAAGAACCTGATCATCAATTATATTTATTTTGGTTGCTGTAATTTCATTTGTTTTTAATAAATAGGCCCCATATTAATTGTTTCAAAATAAACATTATTATTTTTATTAATAAATATAGAAGTTGCAATACCGCTTATTCCTTTTGTTTCTTGAAAAATATTATTCTCGGTAGAAATAAATAGGCTCTACTATATGATAATAAAAAAATATTATTTTTATAATTAATTGCAATTGAAAAAACTATCTGATATTGTTTTTAATTTTGATATTATTGGTTTTTTTTGCTTTAAAACATATAAATTATTTTTATTATGAAAATAAATATTATTTTTATTATTTATTTTGATTTTATTAATATAATTTGGTCAACTTACTTTTATTCTGTTTATTTTTTTTGCTGTTTTTTCCCCAGATTTTAAAACATAAATATTATTATTAGTTGTAAAATATAGAGTATTTTTATTATCAATTTTTAACATAATAATATCATTAGAGATTTCAGTAATTTTAATCGGTGTTTTTTTTATTTTTTTTAATAAAAACAATTCATTTTTAATTAAAAAATAAATATTATCTTGATTATCAATAACAAAAACATTGTTTTTTTCAATTATTTTTTCAATATATTTATTATTAAATTCTAAATAATCATTTAATGATAATTCTTGTTTAGTATTTTCTAATTTTTCTTCTTTTTCATAATTACTTGTAGCAATAACATTTGGCATACTAATTACGGTAATGGTTAATATACTTAATAAAATTAACAATTTTTTCATTTTGTATAATTTCCTTTCTATTATTTTGAAATTTTTTATCAAAATCTATTGATATTATATATATATAAGCACTTTAAATATATTTTAGAAATAATGTAAATAATGATTATTATTGTAATTATATTACATTGGTCTGGGCTCGCGGAATTTTCATAAGTTTTGCGAAAAATACCTTAAAGTTTAAAAAAACTTTTGCGCCGCTTTTCAAAATCCTTGGGAAAAATTCTAAGCGTTAAGCGAATAATTTTATAAAGGTTACCCAAATTTGTTTGAAAGAACCTCAAAACTTTTTTAACTCATAAATCATTTTATCACAAAAATTTAACAAAATCAACTGCTCGCTCAAAAACAAAATAGTTATAATCACATTTTAAAACGATATGGATAAGAACCATAAAACAAAGCATCATACGGAGTCATGGTATATTTTACTATCAGGTGTTTGTTTTGCTATCGCTAAACCTTAATTCACTAATGCACTTATCTAAAAAAATGGGAAGTTATCTAACATGCCATAGATTTTGCTTTGCACAAACATTTTTCTTATTCATGTTACACGATTGATTATCCCTGCTTCTTTATTAAGTGATGTTTGCTGCTTTTTGGCTTTAAACATTTTAATTTTATAACCTAAATAAGGGGCAATATCTTCTTGTAATTTTTGCATAAAATCATGGGCATTGATATCATAATGAAATGTGGCAGCTTCAAAACCATCAAATTTATCAAAAGTATTGATTATTCATTGGCTGTAATATTCGACTATTTCATTTAAATTAATGGCGTTTTTGGGGGTAATAACGTTTTCGACAATTAAATACTGATCATATTCATTATTTTCATTAATTTTATAGCTACTAAATAAAAATACCGTATGATCAACACCACCATTAGCATAATCAACACAAATTGCATAGCTATCAAATTGATAATGCTTTGTATTTGAATTATAAAAATCTTGCAAGTTATATTATTGGATATATTTACGATAATTTCGTAAAACATAAATGCTCGGGTCATTATCGTTGTATTCAAAACCGTAATATTCAAGTTCGAATAAATCGGGACGTTCTTCTTTATTTGCTAAAACAAGTTTTTGGAGAATATCCGGAATTTTATTTCAAACAGCCCCCCATTGTTAAACGCAAATTAAAAATTCCCAAACCATTAAATGCTTGTTTATTTTCGCAATATACTTTCTTATGTTCTTTTAAAATATTTTTAATTCTTTCATTTAACGGTAAATATGGTGTTACAAATTTTTCATAAAAGACATGGTATTTATCAAAAGGATTAAAAGTAAATTGGTTAGCATATGTTTTATGAAAATATGTTGTTACGATTTTATATTGTTTTGCTGTGTTATTTCATTCTTGAAATGTCCAAGATAATTCTTTGATAGGAATAGGATTATCTAAATTATATTGTTCGTTGCCATTTTCATCAGTATATTTTTCATAAGACACTTTTAAACTTTTTGAACGAAACATTGAAACTCTTAAATTATTATATCTTTTATCTAGTTCTTTATCCGTTAAGATTTCTTTTTCTTCGGCATGGATCATTTCATCAGTTCAAGCTGAGATAATACCACTGCCTTTACCAACTTTCCCCATAATTTTATTGCCATTCGCATATCCCGCAAAAGTAATGCGAATACCACTAGGAAAAACAATTTCACCACCCTCTTTAACATTTTTCGGTCAAACAATGCCATTTTTCATTGTCCGGTCCGATATCAATCCCATATTTATCATATAAGTAATTACAAACATTAATGGTATCACCAAAGGTGGTGTCTTCGTGAGTATTGGCATATCTTCGTAAAATAACCGACGAAGCATCGGTAAAATTACAAGCAAAAAATAATTTTTCCGCTAGATGATTCCACGTTTTATTAGTCCCGCGTCCAGCTGAAACAAATTTAAAAAAACAGGGTGAAGTAAAATATCGAGCATAACTATCACTCAAAAAATCTTTAAATACCTCTCAATCAAAACCAAAATTATAGTCACTAAAATTGCAATTATATTTTTTATTTAAATGTTAATAATTATTAACTCGTTTTTTATTGTTAACTTTACTAAATTATTGCATATTTATTAATCTTTTTATTGTATATATAATACATTATAAGAAAAAATGAAGATAATTTGTATAAAAATGAAAAAATTATACACATGTAAAATTTGATGAACGAAGATTTTTTAAGGATTTATTGTTATCTGATGCTTGTAAAAAGAAAAATGGTTCGATTAATTTATCTAGAATAGCACGACAAACAATAAGAGATATTAATACTATTAAAAGATAAATTAAACAATTTAAAAATATACAAGATTTATAAAAGATCATAAACAAAAGCGTAAAAAATGTATTAAAAAATGCCTAAATTTACAGAAGAACAAAAAGAATGATTAAATGTAAGATTTAATAAATACCACGATACACTCGAACAATTGATTTATCGTTATTTTATAAAATTTTGTGTCAAATTTCTTGCTTTGTGTTAAAACATTATATAAATGAATCCGCTTAGGAAAATTATAATTAATAAAACAAAATTTGCCTCATCGTGGTAAAAAATATAAAACAAAACAAAAACCTGATAATAGTGGAAAATTAATTAATTTTAAATCAATATGAGATACTGAAAATAAAGTCTATAGTGTTGGTTGATTTGAAATTGATACTGTTGTGGAAAAACCATCAATATAGTTGTTTGATATTATTTGAACAGTCAAGTAATAATTACTTTGTAGTTAAATTAAAAATCATAGTGATAGTGAAATTGTAACAAAATTTAAAGATATTGTTATAAATAATAATTTAATAGGTAAAATGAAAGGAATAATAAAAGATAAAGGGAAAGAATTTAGTAAATGAAGAGAAATGGAAATATTTACTGAAACACAAGTTTATTTTTGTGACCCCAGTAAACCATAAAAAAAACCATTAATTGAACATATGAACAGCGAATTTAGATATTCACTTCCTAAGGGAACTGATTTTAATAATGTTAGTCAAAAAATGATAGATTGAATAGTTGGTGTTATAAACGATAAATTTCGATCGTGTTTGAATTAAATAAGTGCAAAAACAATTTTTTTACAAAATATTAAATAATTTATTAATTTTAATTAATAAATTATTTTTAGTGTGCTTAAATGTACTTAAAATAAGATAAAATTACAAAAATTTATTTTTTTTGAAAAAATGGTTGCAATTTATTAAAAATATTTTATTATTAATTAAACAAGATATAAATTTGGCCGTTTGTATCTACACAGCGCCAATATAGAATAAAACTAACAAAAACTGTTACTATTAAAACTAATGTTTAATTAATCGTTTATCATTTTTTACTATTTTCTTTTATATGTTTTTTCTTTTCTAAAATATTTTAATAATTTATATATTCATACTTAATAATTTATATTATTAATTGATACGAGAATGATTTTATCATTCCTAAATGTTTTTCATACGACTGCTCTAATTTTTGGTACCAAAATAAAAACTGTTTTTGAAACAGTTTTTATCGTATTAGTTAATTAAAGTCCATTCCGTTTAAACCACCCATCCCAGGAATATTTGGCATTCGCCCAGATTTAATTTGACGAGCGATTTCATCAACTTGTTTTTTTGTTTTTTCAAATTGATTAATCAATTCGTTATATTCTTTCTCAATTCGTCCTGATCCTTTTACAATGCGGTTTTTACGAGATAAATGTTTTAAAAGGCGGGGTTCGCGACGTTCTTTCACGGTCATTGAAGATAGTAATACTTCAGTTACTTTTAATTTGCGTTCAGCATCAGCAATCTTTTCATCACTTAACTTTGACATTCCGGGTAGTAATTTCATAATCCTCCCCATTTTTCCTATTTTTGAAATTTGTCGCATTTGGTTTAACAAGTCTTGCATATCAAACTGCCCCAGCATCATACGATTCATTGTTTTTTTTATATCGCGTTCATCAAAAACATCTTTTGCTTTTTCAACTAAGGTTTGAACATCACCCATCCCAAGAACCCGATCTGCCATTCGATCAGGATAAAAGATTTGTAAACTGCTCATTCCCTCACCAGTTCCAATAAAAGTAATTGGTAATTTCGTTAAATGTGTAATTGATAAGGCCGCCCCTCCTCGAGTATCACCATCTAACTTCGTTACAACTACGCCGGTTAATTTTAATAACTGGTTAAATTCAGTCGCAACATTAATAATATCTTGTCCGGTCATTCCATCAACAACTAATAATATTTCATTGGGAATAATATTATTTTTAATTTCTTTTAATTCTTGCATTAATTCAGCATCAATATGCAAGCGCCCAGCAGTATCAATTAAAATAACATCGTTTTTGTTTGCTTTCCCATACGCAATTGCTTCTTGTGACGTAGCAATAGGACTTTGAGTTCCTTGTTCAAAAACTTCAATATTTAAATTTTTTCCAATAGTTTTTAACTGGTCAATCGCCGCTGGCCGGTAAATATCACAAGCAACTAATAACGATTTTTTATGATATTTCTTTTCCACTAACTTCGCAATTTTTCCAGTCGTTGTTGTTTTTCCACTTCCTTGTAATCCAACCACCATTACAATTGTTGGTTTTGAAACAAAAGATAATTCTTTCGCGGTTTTCCCAAAAATATTAACTAATTCTTCATGCACAATTTTAACTATCATCTGTGATGCATTTAATCCGTCTAAAATATATTCCCCGCTAGTTTTAGCTTCAACGGCTTTAATAAAATCTTTCACAACTTCATGATTAACATCAGCTTCTAACAACGCTAATCGAATTTCACGCATTGTTTCAGTAATAGCATGGGTTGTTAAAGCTGATTTTTTCATATTTTTTTCGATTGATTTTTTCAATCGATTTGCTAAAAAATCTCCAATCATATCTTTTTCTCCTTTATTTTTATAACAAAATCATTCATATTAATTATAATAAAACTAACATAAAAAGAACAAAAATTTTATTCTTTAAATCACCATTACTGTTACGCGCAATTCACGAATAACAGTAATCACAATATCTCCCGGGATTACTTTTGCTTTCTTAACTTTTTCCTTAATATCAAGCGCAATTTTATGGGTACGATCATCATCACTAATAACTGGATTAACAATAATCCGAATTTGACGTCCAGCTTGTAAAACATAAACAGATTGAACTCCCGATACTGTTTGACAAATTTTTTCCAACTCATTCATCCGCACAATATAATTTTCAATAGTATTATTACGGCTACCTGGTCGCGCAGCAGATAATGTATCAGCGGCGGAAATTAGAACCGAATATGGATTAGTTATGGGTTCTTCACCGTGATGGGAAGCAATCGCATTAATAACGATTGAATGTTCATTACATTTTGTCGCAATTTTAACTCCTAATGTCACATGACTTCCTTCCGTTTCAAAATCAACGGCTTTCCCAATATCATGTAATAATCCCGCACGCATTGCCAAGGCAGGATCTAACCCTAGTTCACTCGCCATTATTGCGGCTAATTTTGCTACTTCAACAGAATGTAATAAAACATTTTGACCATAACTAGTTCGATATTTTAAAATTCCAAGGTGTTGAATTAATTCAATATCTAAATTATCAATTGCCAATTCAGCAACAACTTCTTTCCCCGCTTCAAGAATTGTCATTTCAATTTCTTCTTGCTCTAATTTAATTGTTTCTTCAATGCGATTTGGTTGAATACGACCATCAAGCAATAATTTTTCTAAAGTTTTTTTCGCAATTTCCCGACGAATAGGATTAAAAGATGAAATCTGCACAACATTTGGCGTGTCATCAATAATTAAATCAACCCCCGCTGCAATTTCAAATGTTCGAATATTACGACCATCTTTCCCGATGATTCGTCCTTTCATATTATCATCTTCTAAATAAATTGAAGTTGTTGTTTTTTCTGCCACAATTTTCGCCGCATAATGTTCAATTGCAGTTGTAATAATATTAAGTGCTGTCTCTTTGGCATTAATTTTCGCAGTATTTTCAGCATTTCGTAATAATTCACCAATTTCCTTTTGATAACGATCACTTATTTCTTTAAAAAGAACATTTTTTGCTTCTTCAAGTGAATATCCAGCAATCTTCCCAAGTTGATTAATATTGCGTTCTACAATTTCTTGATAATAGTTAATCTTTCTTTTCAATTCTTCTTTATCGTGAAATACTTCTTGCTCTTTAATATTTAATACTTCTTCTCTCTCAACAATTAAACGTTCTCTATTTATTAATAATTTTTCGGTATCCAAAAATTCTTCACGTCTGCGAGTTAATTCATCTTTCATTTCTTGTCTAATTTGTGCTGCTTCAACCCGTCCATCAGCTTTAACAACATTAATATTTTTTTTTGCTTTTTCTTCTTCTTGTTTAATTTTTAATTTTGTTTTTTTGTTTAATTTAAACCTAAAATATTTTTCAACTAAACACCCAAGAAAGTAGGAACATATTGCTGTAACAATAATAATCACTACTAATAAGTGTGTTTGCATAATTATTTCTCCTTTACTTAAAAGAATAAGTAAGAAGTATTAATTTTAAATATATAAGTGAAATACTAGCAACAAAATCATTGCCACGTGTTATTATACTCTTTTTTATAAAAAATTTCGTAAAATAATACTGTTTTATAAGATAATTTACAATTTCTTTATTTATAAAATCATGAATTGTAAAATTAAATGAAACAGTTAAACAAATAAAAATATTGTGTTAAAATCCAAATTTAAAAAAGGATAAATAACACAGTGTATCAAAAAATCACAATAAAAAATTAATTTCAATTCAATAATATCAAAATTTTAATTATTAAATTAGAAAAACAGCTTATGAAATAAATCAAAGTAAAAAAACTGTCCATATAATTTATAAAATGTTGGCTCTGGTTTAAACCAAATTGAAATTTATGAAAATAGTAATAAAAACAAAAAAAGCTGGTCGCAAAACAAAAACATTAAATAAAATTTACCTTTAAATTATTAATTATTTAGTTAATTATTAACACTACTTCACCAGATATTATTACAAATATAAAGAAATATTGACAAAGATTTTATCTGTTCAAATACCTTATATATAATATTTTTACCTTTTCTCTTTATAATTTTAATAAAGAAAATTTATTACGAAAAGGTAAAAATAAACCACATAATAAAACAGAAAACCACAGAAAAGTCAATAATTGTCGAACAATTATTGAACATAATATTGAATTTTCAAATATTAAACTATGAATGTCTTTGGTCATCTAGAGGGATATACTATAGTTGGTAAAAACCATAAAATAGCAATTATAACTTTAGCCGGTATATGATCTAAAAATAAATCTCGCTAGTAACTAAATAATAGCAAAAGCAAAGATGTCATAGAAAGTATAATAAAATTTATTTTAAACAAACCATCTGGCACAATAAAAACAATTATATTTGATCGTGGTAAAGAATTTATTAGGTGAAAAAATTTGAAAATATTTATAAAATAAAAGTTTATTTTGCTGATACTGGTTGTCTTGGTCAAAAAGGATTAAACGAAAATAATAATGGAATTTTGATACGAAGTTTACCAAAATAAATAGATTTATCAAATATTTTCTCAATATGATTTAAATAAAATAATATTGAAAATAAATTCAATGCCAAGAAAATCATTAAATTATAAAAATTAATTGAATTTAATACAAAATATTTAATAAATCTTTGGATTAGCAACCTTTTTAGACACTTTTTATATGGACTATTGTTTTCTAAATTCAACAGAGATATTAAATAATTTAAACTACCGTTAATTTGAATATTGTTATATCAATGCACAAAGTTAAATAATTTGTATTTTAATTGAGTTAAATTTATAAATTTTTGCCTCTTGACAAATTATTTTTTAAAACTTTTGTAAATTGTTTCAGCCCCAGCATTATCATAAGGATAGCCCCTCTTCTTTATTGCTTAATGATCGTTTGGTGTTAAAAGTACTTAAGATATTATCAATGATTTTATTTTTAAATTCATTACTCCAGTCAGTATGAAATAACGTAATTTGTTTTAATGGTCTTTTGTGTAATTGAATAAAAGGCTTATTGCACTAGTTGTACTATTTTGTTTGTTAATTGATTTGTTTAATTGTGAAATAATTGGCTATAGTTCTCGAACAAATAAAATAGTACAACTAGTGCAATAATTATTTTATAATAATTCACGTTATTGCTTTTTTATCTTTGTCCGTTGTTAATAATCCTTCAAACGCTTTTAATTCAACTGTTGGTATGGCAAATAATGCTGCGTGTTTTTGAAAAGCTGATTTGTAATCCGCAATTTTTTCTTTCATTATTTATATTTTGTTGTTTCATATTTTACAAATGTCTATTGTCGATGTTTTTAACATCATTATCAACATAAAATTGCGGATGGTTAAAATCATAAAATACTTTAACTTGGTCCATTTCTTCTGGTATAAATGATGAAGAATTCATTGGTGATCCTTGTTTTTAATGACCATAATCAATAATTGTTTTACATTCAATTAAAGTTAGTTTATAAGATTTTTGGGCTTGGCCAATTGCTTTTTGAATTGTTGTTAAATCTTCGTCGGCATTTTCAATCCGAATATAATTTTAGTTTTGCGCTTCAAAAAGTCTTGATAATCAATTTTTAAAAAGTAATCACACCTTATATATAATTGATAATCATTTGAATCATATAACATAATTAATTTATTTAATTTTCATACCCCAGCTAACTGGATTACTTCAATTGCTTCACCTTCTTGTAATTACCATTACCACACAATACATACGTATAATTATCAATAATTTTATAATCTGGTTTATTTAATTTAGCAGCTAAATGTTGTTCTGCTAAAACCATTTCAACACCATAACAACAAACTCCTTGTTCTAATGGTTCAGAAGAGAGAATTATCAAAACTAATGGTGTTACCCCATTATTCAGGGTGTTCTGAGGTTTTTTGAATTAATATGACGATAATTTTTCAAATTTTCAATTGTTAAATTATAACCAGCTAAATGTAAAATTGCATATTGTAGTGTTGAAGCATATCATGTTGATAACATAAAACGATCACAATTAATTCAATCAAAAACGGTCGAATTTGCAATTAAATTATTTAAATAAATTTCTTGCATCAGTGATGCTACACTTAAGACAATCTCAGGGTGACCAATTTTATTATAAATAATTGGATCTAACCCCAATAATTATTTTTTAAATTAAATAGGGAATTTTATTATTAAGTGTTAATAAATTTTGCATAATGACATTTATCTTTTCATAAAAATCATCATTATCAGCATCAACAACAATAAATTTATAGTCCTTTTTTAACTCATAATATAAAACTTCATATTGTTCATTTAACTTTTCTCAATAGTGATATGGAGTTTCTAATTCTAATTGACGCCCACGTTTATTAATTCGTTCAACAGCTTTCGTTGTTGAAACTTTTAAATAAATAATGACATCAAACCCTAATTTTTTTTTCAAAATTGGGACGATAACATTTTGAAAGAAACGATTATAAACTTTAAAATCAGTTTCATTCATAATGTTTAATAAATGTGAAACGCGAACAAAAACCGGGTCCTCTAAAATTGTACGATCAAAAATAGTATTGTCGTAATTATCAATATTAAAATACTGTTCAATTCTTGTTGTTAACATATAAATTTGCATTTTAAAAGCAAATCTTGCCATGTCTTGATAAAAGTCATTAAAATATGGATTTTCTTCTAATGGTTCTTTAAATAAATCATAGTTTAATTTTTTACATAATTCATCACTAACTTTTGTTTTACCGGCTCCAACGGTTCCGAAGACTGCAATTTTCATTTTATTGCCCCTTTCATTTTGTGTAACCCATTAATTTTAACAAAAGTATATAACAATAATTAAACCATTGTCATAAAATTATTTTGGTATTACAATACTCTGTCACACCTTCTTTGGTCACAAGATGATCAAAAACTGTTAATAAAGTTGCTACTTGTTTTTTGTTACAATCGCATTAGCAAATAAAGCATAAGATTCTATTTCAACAACATCTAAATTATGTTCAGTAATAAATATTAAGGAGTTTATCATAACGATAAAAAACATCAGCAGCATGAGCAGCTAGTATGCATTTTAATTCCTTTAGCTTGCGCTACTGTCTACTGCCTTCAAATCTTAGTAAATAATTTTTCACTCGCTGCAATTAAATTGCTATCAATATTAGCCGCAATTTTAGCATAATTATTCTTTCAAAGGCCGCTTTAACATTAAAAATATCATAAAATTTAATATTTGGATTATAACTTTTGGCTGAACCAATGCGAATAATATAATCAACATCATAAAATTTAAATAACTAATATGAATAAATTCCAACATTTGGACACCCCATTCCACTTTCGACAATTAATTGTTACTTCAACGTCTTGATACTTGATATTTAATATTTGTCAGTATACATTAGTATATTATGAACTTCATTTACTAATTTCAAATCAATTAAATATTTTTCCGCAATTGTTTTTGTTCGTAATGGGGGTTGGGATAAAGCCCGGCATTTAAACAACTTTTGTAATCTCATCTTTATGGCATTAATATGGCGGTGTCATTCTTTGTTCATTTCTTTTCAACTCAATTTAATTAACAATAAATTCATATCAATCCTATTCTTATTTAAAATTTTCAAAATTTAATGACATTTAAACAATACGAAAAAGAATATTGTTGTATATTCACATAAATGATGTTTAATTTCTATTATTATTTTTAATTAATAATTTTAAAAAACAAAATATTCAAATGTTATTAGCATTTTAAATTACATTTTATTTTACTTAATTATTAATTAATTCTTATTATTTTATTGTCTTTTAAATAATTACTTTAAATATGATTACTTATTTAAATTAACAACTAAAAAACGCTTTTTGACGTCTTTCAAATTATTATTTAATAGTTTTCACTAATAAATAATTAATTATCCAATCCAGAGATAATAACTATAAGTTCAGCATCTTATCAATGTTTTTAGATCGGTCTATTGGCTTTGTTTCACACTTTACTCGCTAATTATTATCAAGAAATTATTTCTCAATGGAACTATCTTAGTTTTCATCCACTTTACAGTTGTTGGGACAGCCTAGGATTCGCACCCAATTACCGTAACATCCAAAATTGCTTTTTAAAGTTGTTATATTAATAATATAAAGTTTAGTTTTAAAATGCAAGTTAAAATTAACAAATTATTTGTGGAAATCATATACATTTAAAACCATTTATGTCGTTAAAATAATTATATCACTTTTTTGTTAATTTTCCAAATAAATTAAATCTAAAAAATAACAAAGTATACTCAAACGCATTAATAATATCCAATTTATTTCAACCAGGACGTTCATCTCTAATATTATTTTTTCATAATTAAGACATTTATATAATTTATCGTATAAATAACCATATTTTTTGTGACTATATTTTTACCGTTAATATTGTTAGTAACAGTTAAATTTTTTGAAAAATATATTATTCCTGATGGTAGCAAACGTTTTATCGTAAAATGTTGATCAACTACTTTCCATACTTTTTGTCGGCAACCAGGATTTGACTAATACTATTTTTCAAGTTCTTTTTCTTTTCAGCTATGATTAGTTAACTAACTTTTCTTTAATAATGTCCCATACCGTTCGTGCATCGTGTCCAATTATATATTTTAAATCTTCTTTTAATTGAAAATTATAAATACCAAATCATAAAAAGTTAACTATTAATTTAGTTTAATTTAGTTAACTTTTTTAAGTTAATTATAGGATATTGGAATTTATGCAAACAAAGCAATATTTAATTTTGCGGTTGTTAGTGAAAAAGTATGGTAAAGATGCTGTTATTAATACTGTTAATAACAGCACAATATTCTGTATAGGTTCCGATAAGTTGGACCATATTTATGTGGACTTTCAAATAAAATATAATTATGAAGAAAGTAAAAATATAAAAATAGGAAGAAATTTATATACCGATGAATTTAAAAAACAAATTGTTTTACTTTATCAAAATAGCAAAACATTCTTGAAATTTTTAAATAATATAAGGTGTCAAAATCAACTATATATCAGTTAATTGAAAAATTTCATAATTCTGGATTTTTTAAAGCGAAAAATAATCGCACTGTTGAAGAAAATGAACTTGATTGCCTTGCGAAAATAATTAATCTAATTACAAATGAAAAACAACCCTTTAAAGCAAGTAGTGCTGATAATTAATAAAAAAATAGAAATTATTAACAATAATAAAGAAAAATATTCTGTGCGAAAAATTGGTCAAATAGGATCAAAATTAAAGATAGCAAAATCAATATATTACTATCAAATTAATAAATGTGGCTATGGTTGATGTTAATAATTATGAACAAAAAGTTATCAGCGCATTTAATGCTAATCGTAAAAATTTATGAATCTTGTAAAATTAAAGCTTTTTTAATTTTAAAAAATATTATCTTATCGCGAAGAAAAATTCACCAAATTATGATTAAAGATTAGTTAGTATCTAAATACACCAAATTAAAATATCGTAATCATAATTTGGTGGTTAATAACGACGAAATTAGCAACGTTTTAAACTGTGAATTTAATAATTAATAATAAAAAACACAACCCAATGAAGTTGTTGTTAGTGATTTAACATATGTTCAAGGTGGTGTTAAATGACATTTGACATTATCCTTTGTTTGTTGATTGACTTGTTTAATCGTGAAATAATTGGCTATAGTTTCGAGACAAACAAAACAGTACAACTAGTGCAAAGAAACCTTTTATTCAATTATAAGATCATTAAAACAAATTACGTTATTTCATACTGACTGGGGGCAATGAATTTAAAAATAAAATAATTGATAATACCTTAAATATTTTTAACATCAAACAATCATTAAGTAATAAAGGCTATCATTATGATAATGTTATGGGTGAAACAACTTACAAAAATTTTAAAACATAATTTATCAAGAGGCAAAAATTTATAAATTTAACTCAATTAAAATACAAATTATTTAACTTTGTGCATTGATATAACAATATTTGAATTAATGGTAGTTTAAATTATTTAATACCTGTTTAATTTAGAAAACAACAGTCCATATAAAAAGTGTCCTAAAAAAGGTTTCCAATCCAATATTTGCATTTAGATTATATTGTTTTGCTGCTATTCAACAACTTTTTTGTTTAATTTCATTAATTATTTTTTTCTAAATTATGATGTATATTTGTTATATTTTTGTTATTTTATTGTCATATAAATGCCCCTCATATAAAAATTTAGCAAAATCTTTTTTTATTTTACTTACTTTTTGGGGCGCACTCTTAAATATATTTTTTTATTTTTATGTCATATAAAAAAAACAGAAATTAACATTTTTAATTGCAAATTACCTTAGATTTTATATAATATAATTATTTGGTATTGAATGTTTTATAGCAAGTAAAGGGTTTAATATTTAAGAAAATTATTATATTATTATTGCTATGTTTTTTTAACAAAGCAATAAAACGAAAGAAGGCATTTTAAAGATGGCAATATCAGACGTATTGAAAAATACATTTAACATTTCGCCAAAATCACCTCGTAAATTTATTGCGATCGACTTAGGCACCACTAATTCAATTGCTTATGTTGAGGGGAGAGGCATTATTTTTAATGAAGCATCAGTAATGGCATTTGAAATTAGAACTAATAAACTAATAGCATTGGGGGGCGATGCTAAAAAGTTAATTGGAAAAACTCACGATAAAATTGAAATTTATTCACCATTACGAAATGGTGCAGTTACAGATTTAACTATTGCAGAAGAATTTATTAAACAAATAGGAAAAAAAGCAAAGATAACTGGTTTGTGAAAAAATGCTATTGTTTTAATTGCGTGTCCCAAAAATGTTACAGACTTAGAAAAACAAGCAATGATTAAAATGTGCAAAAATATTGGTGCTGACTTTGTAAAAATTGAAGAAGATTCATTAATGGCAGCCTTGGGAGCGGGCGAAAATATTTTTGCACCAAAAGGAACTTTCATTTTAGATATTGGTGGCGGAAAAACAAGTTGTGCCATTATATCCGCTGGTGGAGTTGTTGAAAGTAAATCAATTAAAACAGCCGGAAATTATATTGATGAAGAAATCTTAAAATATATTCGTGCAAAACATACCATATCAATTGGTGTCGTAACAGCTGAACAAATTAAAAAACAAATTGGTTCATTATACAAAACAAAAGAAAATAAAAAAATGATTATTTTTGGCCGTGATGTTGTAACAGGAATGCCAAAAGAAACCGAAATTTTAGACTCAGAAATCAGAAAATTATTAATAGGTATTTTTTCATTAATTACGCAATTAATAACAGAAGTTTTAGAAAAAACTCCTGCTGAATTAACTAGGGATGCTGTCGCTAACGGTATTTTAGTTACTGGCGGATGTTCCCAAATTGCTGGAATGAAAGAATTCTTATCCGAGTATTTCCAAATTCCTGTTCGAATGGCTAAAAATACTGACACATCTATTATTGACGGATGTATCGCCTATGAGAAAAAAATTAGAACTGAATTAATTGAAGAAAATAAAAAAAATAGATAAGGATTTTAAATCATTATCTATTTTTTACAATTTACATTTTTTGTTAACTAATCATACAGGATGCTTTTTGTAATAAAATAAGTTAATTAAAAGTCATTTATTTTAAAAAATAACTAATATTTTTTAAAATAATTTACGATTTTAATTATAACATATTAAGTTTTGGTTGGCAAAACTTTAATTTAATAATTGTATTATTGGTCATATTTGGTCATATTATTGTTAGAAAAGGAGGAAATATTCCTTTTTTTAAAGAGTTTTAGGATATAATTAACATATATTTTTGAATTTGGTTGAACTGGGGTACTTATAATGCGAAGTGATAATATTAAAATTTTAAAAATTAAACCAATTAAAAGAAGTATTATTAAAGACCAAAATAATGGTCAGCAAGATCTTTTTTTAAGCAATAAAGCAACTTTTTTGCAAAATGAAAATAGTCATTTTTTTAAAAATAATTATGATTCATCATTTACTTTGTCTCAAAATCAAACTTCTGACCAAAATAATGATTTAAATGCTGTAATACAAATGAAACAAGCTCATAATATAACTTTAAATTTAAATAATCCTGATGCTTTAAATATTTTACATAATCAAACGGAGAAATTAAAACAGGAAAAGATAAATTTTCATCAGCGCTTAAATAAGATTAAATCAACTTTTGATGAAAAATCTCCTTTGTATAATAAAGAATATTTGCATGAACCCCTAGTAATAACAAAAAAGATTAATTTAATAAATTTTAATAATAAGAATAATAATGTTGTTTGGAATGATCATACGGAAAAGAAAATTGAACGAGTAGTTTTAGAAGAACAAGATCGTGATTTTGCTCAGAAAATAATGCAAAAGGATCAGCAAAAAAATAGTCGGTCATTAGCTAATCCTATTGATAATAATCAAACAAGAGAATCAAAGCCTCTTTTTGCAAAACATTTGTCTAATTTTTCTTCATCAAGAGTAACACCAAAAAAAGATGTTTTTTTTACCCAGAGTTATAATAAGCCCCCTTTACCAAAAGAAGAAGATAAAACATCATCTAAATTATTAAAAGGGGCAGGTGAATCAAACCAAGATAATAGTTTTGTTATTAAAAGGAAAGAAATTCTAGAAGTAAAGCAAGACATTAATTTAGTTATGCCTTCAGAACAAAATAGGCAATCGTATAACGAGACCGAGACAACGGAATGAGATATCACAAATCGTCCTAATTTAGGTGTAGAGCAGACAACTAATAAATATTATTATCAAGAAGAAAAGAAACCCCAACAAGCAAAAACTTTCCAAATGTTACAAGAAAAGGAAAATTATCAAAAAGAAATTCCGCGGGCAGTAGAACTTGAAGAAATAGATGGAACTTATAAGATTGATAATTTTTACGCGAAGTTATTTAATTATAATATTAATGAACATGCATTAAACCAAAAAGGAAAAATTAAAACTAATAAAATTAGGGAAAAAAAGACAAAACAGCTTAATAATAGCGAGGAAAAGTTAGCAAAGAAACAAACAAAATTTTCTGTGCAAGCAATAACAATGTTTAATGATAATTATCAAGTTCGACAATTATCAAATGGTCGCCGGCGAATTACTAAAATTAATAAAAATAACATTATTAAGTGACGATATACAATTGTTTTAGCAGCCCGTTTGATGGCGATTGTTGGCTTAATTACGTTATATAGTACTTTTTTATTATTTAATAATTGAGTTAATAATTCAGCATTAGATTTATATAATTTTATTGAAATTAATTTTTGGAAACTTGATTTTATTGCTGTTAATCACCATTATTTTTTTATAAATCGAATTTTTATGTTAACTTTAATTAGTATTTATGCGGTGATTGTTATTTTGCCATTTTGTTTAGTATCGAATTTTAAGATACAACTTTATTGTTTTTTACCATTAAGTTTAATATTTTTGTGTGGGGTTATTGGTATTGCTTTATATGGGTATTTTTTTATGAATATTAACTTTAGTTTAATTAACAATATTCTGCAAATTATTATTAGTTACAGTTTTTTACTGTTAGCAAATCTTTTAATGGTGATCGGAATTTTTAGAATTAAAAAGCAAAGTTTTTAAGAGATAATCCTGGTAATTTAAAAGAAGAGGAAAATACCTTCTTATTTATATTTTTAACTTTCAATGTTAATGTTAAATATTATTAATTATTATTAAAAAGGAAGTGATGAACAATAAAAAAAGTTGTGGTTGGTTTGTCTGGTGGTGTTGATTCATCAGTTAGTTTATATTTATTACAACAAGCGGGTTATAATGTCGAAGGTCTTTTTATGCGAAATTGAGACAGTCAATTAAATAATGATATTTTAGGCAATAAAGCAATTAATAATACAATTTGTCCGCAAGAACTTGATTATAATGACGCTGTTCAAGTTAGCAAAACATTACAAGTACCCTTGCATCGGGTTGATTTTATTAAAGAATATTGGGAGTATGTTTTTAAACATTTTATTAGTGAATATGAAAAAGGACGAACTCCTAATCCTGATATTTTGTGCAATAAATATATTAAATTTGATTATTTTTTAAAGTATGCCATTAATAATTATGATGCTGATTTTATTGCTATGGGGCATTATGCCAAAGTTTTTTATAATGAGACATTAAAAGAATATCAATTATTACGGGGAGTTGATAATGATAAAGATCAAACTTATTTTTTAAGTCAGTTGAATCAACAACAATTATCAAAAACCTTTTTTCCATTGGAAAATTTAACAAAAAAAGAAGTGCGGGCAATTGCCACGGCGCAAAATTTAAGTACGGCTAACAAAAAAGATTCAACTGGGATTTGTTTTATTGGGGAACGTTATTTTAAAAAATTTTTGCAAAATTATATTCCAAATCAAATTGGAAATATTGTTGATATTGAGACAGATGAAGTTATTGGAGAACATAATGGGGTTATGTATTATACAATCGGACAACGACGCGGTTTAAATTTAGGTGGAATGAGTGGACCGTATTTTGTTGCCAAGAAAAATGTTACGAATAATATTTTATATGTTGCAAAAAGTAGTGAGGAAAAATGATTATATTCAACTAGTTGCACCATTAATGATATTAATTGAATTAATGATTTGCCAGCAAAAGAATTTGATTGTACAGCTAAATTTCGTTATCGTCAAAAAGATATTCCAGTTAAAGTAACAGTTTTAAATGATAATAAATGTCTTGTTCAATTTGCAACAAAAGTAAAAGCAATTACACCAGGGCAAGCAGCTGTTTTTTATCAAGACAAAGTGTGTCTTGGTGGGGGTGTTATTAATGATTTTTATTTAGATAATGAAAAATTATGTTATTTATAAAGAAGATCTACTAGCGTGGCGGAAAAAATACAGGGTTATTTAAAATTAATTGTTTTTGAATCAAAGAATGGTTATCGGATTTGTAAATTTCAATTAGAAAATAATAAAACCCATTTTATTTTTATTAAAGGATTTTTATCAGCTTTACAACCAGACCAATTATATGAATTAATGGGAGACTTTATTTATAATGAACGTTATGGCGAAAATTTTGAAGTAACAGAAATTAATAAGATTTCGCCCTATAGTAATGATAAGGTATTAAAATATTTAACTAGTAGTTTATTTCCAACTATTGGACCTAAAATAGCACAAATAATTATTGATTATTATCAAACCGATGTTATTGCCCAAATTAAAGAAAATTTAACAACATTAAATCAAATTCCAGGCATTAGTTCTAAACAAGCTAATATTATTGCCAAAGTATTTAAATCAATGAGCCGTGATTATGAATTAAATCATCAATTTAATCAAAAAGGATTATCGTTACAAGTTTTATCCTTATTAAAAACAAAATATAATGTTGATCAAATTTATGCTATTTTAACAAAAGATACTTTTTCATTATTGTTAAAAGATAATATTTCTTTTAAAATAATTGATAAGATTTATTTAGCATTTAAACAAGACCTCGTGAGCAATATTAGGATTGGTTATTATGCTTGATATTTAGCAAAAGAATTTTGCAACAATAGTGGGTATACTTATTTGACTTTAGATGAATTAACAGCCCTTTTATGAAAACGTTTTCCAACTTTCACAAAGAACATTTATTGGCTGGTTTGAAATATAGTAAGGAAATTAATTTGTTAATTTTTAAAAATGACAAAATTTATGTTACTTAAGTATATCATAGTGAAATTAACATTGCCGCAATGTTAGCGGGTTTAAATACAACCAATCAATATGATGACAAAAAACTAACAACTGAGTTAGCGATGTTAACAAGTAATAAGAAAATTACTTATAATATGCAACAAACAAAAGCTATTAAGGACGCTGTTTATGCTAATTTTTTAGTTATTATTGATGGACCAGGAACAGGTAAAACAACCGTTGTTGATGGGATTGTTGGCTTATTTTAAAAAGTTTATCACCAATCAGAAATTGTGTTAGCAGCTCCCACTGGTAAGGCAGCAAAACGATTACGTGAAAAAACTGGCCAACTAGCATTAACTAACAATTCATAAATTATTAAAATATGATGCTTTTAAAAATCAGTTTTTTATAATAAAAATAATCCTTTGGAAAATGATATTCTAATCCTAGATGAAGTTAGTATGGTTGATAGTTTATTATTAGCTCAAATTGCCAAAGCTAGTGTGAATTTACGAAAATTAATTCTAATTGGTGATCCTAATCAGTTACGTCCGTTGCTTGTGGGAATTTACTCAATGATATTATTCAAAGTAATGCTTTTAATGTGGTGAAATTTAATGAGGTTTATCGCCAGGAAGCGGGAAATGATATTTTAGAATTAAGCTATGCAATTGAGAAAGATAATTTTGAATATAACTTATTTGATAAAAAAGATGTAAAATTTGTTGCAGAAACTGACCCGCAAGAATTATTAAAAACTGTTGGTGATTTATACCAAAAGCTTATTGGTAAGCAACAAGAATATTATAATGCGGTTCAAGTTGTTTCCCGATGTATAATGGGACCAGTTGATATTAATACTTTAAATACTTACTTACAAGATCGTCTTAATCGTTCATATGGTCAGAAAGAAATTAAGATTGGTTATTGCCTTTTTCGTGTAAACGAAAAAGTTATGCAACTTAAAAATCGCCCGGAATTGGAAATTTATAATGGTGATGTCGGTGTTATTATTGATATTAGGAAAGATAAAAATTTAAATGATGTTATTATCTTAGTAAAATATGATCATGTTGTTGAATATAATAAAGAGTTGTATTATGATATTATTTTAGCTTATGCTTATAGTGTTCATAAATTACAAGGAAGTGAATATAATAATATTATTTTTGTTATCACAAGAAGTTTTTGAATAATGTTGAAGCGAAATTTAATTTATACAGCAATTACTCGTGCTAAAATGTAATTTACATTTAATTGGCGAACCAACCGTTTTTTTACAAGTTGTTAATAATTTACCACAAAAACGTCGAACAACCTTGCAAACAGCGATTAAAACTTTTATTATGAGCAATAAAAGCGAGTAAACAATCGGTTACTTAGGGCAATAAATTTTGAAAATTATTCTCCCTAAGATAAAATAGTTTACTTTTTTAGTCAAAACAGTTTTTTTGTTATAATGGTGGTGCTTAAAATTAAAATTTTCTTAATTTATTTTAAGCAAACATAGAAACATATATTTTATAGTTTTCATTAATTTATATTTAAAATGTGTAATTTAAATCCTCCTTTTTAATTGCGCATTTTATTTTTTATTTTACCAAGGTCATTTTAAAAACATTAATTTAAAAATTATATAATATCTTCGGACTAACGATAAAAAGTAATTTATTAATGGATTTTTAATTTGAAAGGAAAGAAATTATAAAATTTAAAAGAGTAATAACATTATTGACAATTACTATTTTTATTGGAATTAATATTTTTAATATATTAGCAAATAATCGATATGAGAAACAAGATCAAAAAATTATTCAATTTAATAAGATAAAAAATCAAAAAACTTCGGATTATAATTGAGGTTTTATTAAGGAAGCTAGTATAGAAATAATTTTAAAAACATTAAGAAAAAAATACCACATGATAAATTTTGATGAATTTAATGTCAGTATTTAAATGTCAGTATTTTAATGTCAGTATTTCAGATAATTATTATTGCGATGATTTCAGTGATGAATTATGCGTAAATCTGAAGATTAAAAAAGATTCATTAAATTATCTCGAATGATTAAATAAAAAAATAATATTTAAAATAATAACACAACAAAACCATGAATTTGAAAAGCGAAATACTACGCCATCAATATTAAACTTACTTACAACGATTGATATTGGAACAATGTAGTTTTATAGTAGGGATAATACGGTAGGGATTAATATTATCAAACGTTTATGTAACTTAAATAACCCGATTTTATCACGGTCAGATTTTTTGGCAAACTTTTAATTTAATTGAATTTCAATAACTAGGGCAACGGGTCGTTTATACCAGAATCTTAGGTTAGATGAAGGAATCATCAATGATATAATTCCTGATACTTTGATTTTTACTATTAATTTCACTTTTTTTCGTACTTTAAGTAAATATGTCCCGATAAGTTGGACCATATTTATGTGGACTTTCAAATAAAATATAATTATGAAGAAAATAGGAATATAAAAATAGGAAGAAATTCATCGGTATATGAATTTAAAAAACAAATTGTTTTACTTTATCAAAATAGCAAAACATTTTTGAAATTTTTAAATAATATAAGGTGTCAAAATCAACTATATATCAGTTAATTGAAAAATTTCATAATTCTGGATTTTTTAAAGCGAAAAATAATCGCACTGTTGAAGAAAATGAACTTGATTGCCTTGCGAAAATAATTAATCTAATTACAAATGAAAAACAACCCTTTAAAGCAAGTAGTGCTGATAATTAATAAAAAAATAGAAATTATTAACAATAATAAAGAAAAATATTCTGTGCGAAAAATTGGTCAAATAGGATCAAAATTAAAGATAGTAAAATTAACATATTACTACCAAATTAATAAATACGGCTATGGTTGATGTTAATAATTATGAACAAAAAGTTATCAGCGCATTTAAGCTAATCGCCAAAATTTATGGGTCTTATAAAATTAAAGCTTTTTAAATTAAAAAGATATTATCTTATCGCGAAGAAAAATTCACCAAATTATGATTAAAAATTAGTTAGTATCTAAATGCACCAAATTAAAATATTATAATCATAAGTTGGTGGTTAATAACAACGAAATTAGCAACGTTTTAAACCGTGAATTTAATAATAAACAACCCAATGAAGTTGTTGTTAATGATTTAACATATGTTCAAGTTGGCGCTAAATAAAATTATCTTTGTTTGTTAATTAACTTGTTTAATCGTGAAATAATTGGCTATAGTGTCGAGACAAATAAAACAATACAACTAGTGCAAGAAACCTTTTATTCAATTATAAGACCATTAAAACAAATTACGTTATTTCATACTAACTGGGGTAATTAATTTAAAAATAAAATCATTGACAATACCTTAAATACTTTTAACACCAAACAATCATTAAGCAATAAAGGAGGGCGCTATCCTTATGATAATGCTGGGGCTGAAACAATTTACAAAAGTTTTAAAAAATAATTTGTCAAGAGGCAAAAATTTATAAATTTAACCCAATTAAAATACAAATTATTTAACTTTGTGCATTGATGTAACAATATTCGAATTCACGGTAGTTTAAATTATTTAATACCCTGTTGAATTTATAAAAAACAACAGGCCATATAAAAAGTGTCCTAAAAAGGGTTGTCAATCAAAATATCATTCGTTTGAATTAAAATAGTGATTTTTTTCACTAAAAGTTTTAATAACATGAATATTAATGCCTTGTGGTATGCTATTAACAATTAAAGTTTTGTGATTTTTTAATAAATAATACTTTTTATTTCGTTTATGTTTTGTTTGATAAAATTTATAAATTAACTTTGATAAAAATCCCACTCGTAACATCTTTTCTCTTAACAATTATATAAAATTATATTATAATTATCAAGAGAAAAGAGGTGTTATTTATGAAATTTGCATTGTTTTTAGCAACAGGTTTTGAAGAAGGTGAGGCAATTATTACCACAGATATTTTACGTCGTGGAAGAATCAATTTGGAATTAATTAGTATTACCAAAACGTTAGAAGTTGTATCTTCCCATCATGTTACAATTAAAGCTGATAAATTAATTGAAGATGTTAAATATGAAAATTATGATGGGTTTATTTTACCAGGTGGTCGCATTGGAGTTAATAATTTAGCCAAAAACGAGATGTTAAAAGATTGATTATTGAAAGCCAATAATGATAAAAAAACAATTGCTGCTGTTTGTGCAGCACCCCAAATTTTAGGACATTTAGGAATTTTATATGACAAAGAAGCAACAAGTTATCCTGGGTGTACGGAAGGAATGGAAAAAGCAATTTATAATGATGAAGTGGCTGCTGTTACTGATGGACATGTTATTACAGGGGCGTCAGTTGGTTCAACAATGAATTTTGCTTTAGCAATTGCTGACCGTGTTTTAGGAGCTGAAAAAGTGATGAAATTACAAAATGAATTAGTAATTCGTGACTAATTCCGTTATGCAAATCCTTTACATATTAACTAAAAATTAACTAAAAAAAGAGTAAAATTAATGTAACATCAAAATGAGTAAGTTAATTTCATATTAATTATTTAACAACTCTTAGGGTGTTTTGATAAATTTTTCTTAATCCTTTGTTCAAATAAAAAAGGAGTTTTAAATTTTAGTCAAGGTAGATATGTTAATTTGCTATATTCAAATAACAAAGGTGGTATTTGAATAAATATTAAATTTATGTTCTATTTATTTAGAACTAAATTAAAATTAGGAGGAAAGAAAACGAAAAAGTTATTAGCTTTTTTATGATCTTTTTCAATAATTGGGGTCAGCGTTATATCTGCGACAGCATGTGCTACTAAACAAAGAGATTCATCGCTTGAAACTATTAAAAAAGAATTAGAACAATATGTTAAAGTACCATTTTTGGCTTCATCATCAATTATAACAAACGAACAATTAGCTGAAGAGTTAGGAAATCGCCTTACTTTAGCAAATTATAAATTAGTGATTAAAAATGATGAAACATTTGTTAAACCAAAAATTGCTGGCGGTAATGAACAATATAATACATTAGCTATTTCAAAACAACAAGAATCCAAAGGTGATTTGAAAATTGTTAATGGGACTGCTATCGTCAGTGTTTTAAGAAAAGATAAAGAAGAATTAAATATAAAAATTAAATGAGTTGTCAATGAATTATTACATTTAAAAAATGCTGTTAACAAGATTAATAGCACAAGTGATATAAAACCAAAAATTGATTTACCATTTCCACAGATTAAAGCAGGAATAAATCTAACTTTTGCTGACTTATATAATTTTATCAGTATCCTGCCGTTACCAACAGAAGAAATTATGAAAATTGATTTAACAAAAATTATGGAATCTGATTTTATTTCAAAATTTGATAATGTATTAGAAATTATTGATAATAGTGCCAAAAATATCGGGGTCAATATTAACAGTTATCTTAATAAAGATATTTCTTTTGATGAAACAATTAAAGGTAAAGGAACAGTTAGAGATCTGTTACATAATGCTGCGCCGGATTTAATTGCGTTATTACAATGATTTGTTAAAGATGGAAAAACAAAAATTAAAAAAACAAACAATACAATTTTACCATTAGTTCAGTATTTATTATCACCAATTAATCCATACTTAAAAGCTAACATTAATGCTGCTTTTGGTGAGAATTATTACTTTTATCAGAATTCTGAGACAAATTTAGATAGTTTAGTATTTTACTTATTAGTTGGTTATAAAGCAGAATATGAGAAAAATGAAAGCAAATATAGAATATCGGTACCATTTTTCGGAGAAATTGGTCAAAGGACAGTTGGAACATTTTTTGGGTTAAAAACATCTTTACTAGTTGGAAGTATTTTAGATATTTTTGTTTCAGAGAAAGATAAACAAGGAATTGATGCTGTTAACACTAATCTTATGCAACCATCAACATGAAAAGGAATTAAATCACACTTAACTTGATTTATTCCTAAAATTAACTTTTTCTTAGGACCATCATTAATGACTTATGCTGGATTTAATATTTTACGTGATTTAGGTGTAAGCAATACTGGTTTAAAAAGTAACGATGTTACAATGAACAGCGGGCGAGTTACCTTACAATTTAAAAATAAAACAGGGAACTGAGAAGATTTTACTGCTATTGTTGGTGAGAATGATAAACTTAATTTAAACCAAATTTTAAATGCTGTTGATTTTAAATTAAGTTTTACAGATGTTAAATTTAAAGTTACAGCAAAAGTAAATGATAAAATCACTTATGAGACAAATGGAAAATCCTTTTTTGACATATGTAAATTGTAAATCAAATCAAAATGGATTAGTATTAATTATTAATTTGGGAAAAAATTTAACAAAGACAGTAGTTGATATTAAAAGTGATATTCATCTTGAAGTTTTAAAAAATATTTTAGATGATTCAGCAATTAACAGTAATGTGTCGAAAGAGCAAAAACATTGTTAAATGATGTAAGGGGTGTTAATAATTTATTGTTGAAAATTAATGGAATTATTGATAAAAAAGCAGATAAAATATCTGCTAATAATTTAGCTATTATCAGCGATAATTCCCCGCTTTATAAAGGAACAGCCGTATTTTCTTTAAAAGTAAAATGAACGGCATAATTTAAACTCATTAATGAGTTTTTTTATTTTTAAAAATAATTTTCTTGAATATAAAAGTTATTTTAAGATAGGAGGGAAGAATAATGTATTATTCAATTTATGGAACAGTTCAGGATATAAATGCTAATTTAATTTATTTAGTAAATAATAATTGTGGTTATAAAATTAATTTGGTGACAAATAAATCATTTGAAAATATGATTAATTAAATTAATAATTCAAAAAATAATTCATTAGAGCGGTTATTATTTGGATTAGGAATTCGTCATGTTGGTAAAAACAGCGAAATTATTAGCCAGTCAATTTAAAACAATTGATAATTTAGCAATAAAGAAAATTTTTTGTGATTTATTAACAACCCCAACAAGTGGGGTTAAAACAGTAGTTAAATTGTTACAGCAAATTATTGTGGGATATTTATTGCTTTTAGTACAGAAAAATAATTTAACCGGAGATTGAACAATTACAGAGATTAAGGGTCCACAGTGGTCAATGGTCGTATTTTATTTAATGCTTTACAAAAAATATTTTACATACAAAAAATTTTAATAATTTACAAAACAAAATTATTACTTGTTTAAAAACACTTGGTTATTTTTTACCAATTATTTATCAAACAATTAATTCTATTAAAAACCACCATTTCAACTTGAACAATATTTAAAAATTATTTTAACAACAATTAATAAAAATGTTTCTTCATAACTTTTGCTAGGAAAATGCGATTAAATTTTTTAATAACTTAGTTATAATTACAAATATAATTAAGGTAAGATGTAAATATTACCAAAAATTATCAAATGGAACAACAACAAATTACTCAATATGTTTTAAAAATGATTATTTTAAAGGCAGTTGATTTAAAATTATTAAATCCAAATATTACAGAGCAAGATGTTACTAATTATTTATTAAAAATAATTTTAATTGAGAAAAAAATATTGATGTTAGTGATGCTGCTTATTATATTTTTAATATTAAACTTAATTATTAAATTTAATCAGATTATTTAATTTATGAATAATCAAAAAATTACTGACAGGATTTATTATTAGGTGATTTTAAAGATATGTTTATTTAATAATATATTATATTAGATATTAAATAGTGTACAATATTAATTATATAAAGGAACGAAAAAAACGTTTAAAGTAGCATAGTGGTGTCAAAAGTGGAAAAAAAAGAACAAGTTAAAAAAATTAGAGAACCAAAAGATAAAAAAACAATTTATTGATTAATTATTCGCATTGGAACATTAATTGTTTTAGTCGTGGCAATGATTTTCGGGGTTATTTTTTTAGCGGACGGTTTTCGTTATTCATATCAAGCAGGGATTGCTTATTCAGGAGGTTATCAAATTCAAGTTAATGTTTTTGATAAAAGATCTTCTAATTATGTTTCTGATCCTGATCTGCCCAATGGTAACAGTAAGAAGGGATTAGAATTATTACGGGATAAATTAGACCCATTATCAAACCAAAACTTGTATTTACAAACATTAGGCCGTAATTCAGTAGAAGTTGTTGTTGGAAAAGACATGTTTAAATCTTACAATGACTTGAGCAAAGCAATTCAACGGTTAGGAGCAATTTATTTAACTGATAGTAAAGGAAATGACTTATTAGTTAATTATAATAATGGTACAAAAGAACGAACACCATTAAGTGATGTTATTTCTAGTTCAACAACATGGGTTAACCAAAACCGTCGACCAATTATTACTTTACAAATTAAAGATCAACAAAAATGATATAGTATTATTAATGGTTTAAAACCGTCAGAACGAGGCGGCCAAGCACAGCTATTATATATTTGAACTGATATTGACCAAATGATTGATGATTTACGTCATGATATTGACAATATGTCATCAATTCAAATCTTATTTAATAGTGAGATTAAAAGTAGCGCTTCTTCAAGTGATTGAACAAAAATTAATAAAATTTTTGATATGGAATATTATGATCAAAGTTCTGCTCAAATGCAATCAGGAAACTTATTAGATAAGTTTGGTGTACCAATTTTACAAATTAGAGAATGAATGGAAGATGCTCGCTTTCGTTTTACCACAGTACCCCAAAGTCAATTATTAATTGACCCAAATGATAAAGCAGCAACAACAAATGAATACATTGACCCGTTACGCCCACAATTACAAACAATTATTGGGTATGATAAGACTTTAACTGAAACATATAAAAAACACATTATTAATTGAAGTTCAATTAAAAGTGGCGAAGGGGCAGCTGAAAATTCAAACCAAATTTTAACATCAACCGAAACAGAAGCCCGCCAAATTAGTAATTTAATTAATGGTGGATTGCGTGGTTTAGAATTTGTTATTAATGGATACCGTTTTGTTCCACCTGTTGTATCAGGCAATATCTTTAAAATTTCAATGATTATTTTAGGATTATTAGTCTTAGCTATCTTTGTTGTTTTATTAATTTATTATCGTTTGTTTGGTTTAATTGCTGTTTTAACGTTATTATTTACAATTATTGCAACATTGTATTTCTCATCGTTATTAAAGGTCGAAATTTCCCCAGAAAGTATTGCGGTCTTAATTATTGTCCTTGGTTTATCATTAGAAGGAAATTTACTCTTCTTCTCTCGTTATAAACGGGAACGCTATGAAAATAATATTCGGTTTGAACCGGCGATGAAAATTGCTAATAAACAAACAATCACAGTGTTTGTTGATGCTTTAGTTGTTTTAACGATTTTAGGATTATCTTTATTTTGAGCAGGAACTAATAATATTAAATCTTTTGCCACAATTTTATTAGTGGGCTTAATTATTGCTATTATTATGGCTTTTGCTGTTGCTCGTTTGATGTACTGAATTGTAATTAAGTTACATTGACAAGAGAAATATTGTTGATTAGATGTTTCACGCTTTTCATTATGAACATTCCTATTGAAAAAACGCGCAACATCATCCGCCTTGCTATCGAAAACAACAGCTTTAAATACAACAATGGCTCCTAGTTCAGAAGGAGATCCTAATAAACCAACCATTGGAACAACAGAACCAATCTTAACAATAGAAGATAAAAAAAACAAAAAAGTAAAGAATGGTAAATTAACATTTTATAATATTACAAAATGAACCCCAATTATTTGAATTATTTTATTAATCGTTGCCTTGACAATTGGTTTTGCAGGAAAAACTAATATTGCTAATTCAATTAAACCAGGGGTTAATATTACAATTAGTGAGGAGTTATGAGGAACTAGTGGATCTGGGCGAGTTATCGATGAAGTAGCTATTGAAAAGTTAAAAACTCATATAGATAATTTCCGTCAAACCAAAAATTATAGTTTTAGTTTTAATATTTATATTATTAAGAAACAAGAAAGTGGCGCAAGTAGTCGTATTTTAGTTGTTAGTACAAATATTACTAAAGGAACTTATGAAAGAGAATTAAAAGCAATTATTGCAACATTCTATAGCGCAAACCCGGAGGATCCGACATTGTCCTTGCAACGAACAAATCCAGTTATGGAGGGTTATATTTTAAAAGTGGCGGCAATTAGTTTGGCAATTGGCTTAGCATGTATTTTTGTTTATACTTTATTCCGTTTAGATTGAGCTCAATTTGCTGGTGTAGTGTTATCTGCTGTCTTTACCTTAATTGTTACAATTGATATTGCTATTATTACGCATATTTTAATTACATTTGAAATGTCAATTGCTTTTTTAACAATCTTTGGTTTTTCCATTGCCTTCGGGACAATGGTGATGGTCCGCGCGAAACAAAATAAAAAAGCAATTGACATTCGAGAGTATGAAACATTTTTTACCTATATGTCAGAGCATCATGCACAAATTAAGCACTTACGTCATGCACATAAATTTTATTATCAAGAGGAATTAAAAAAAATAGCATTAAAACATCCTAATTTAAAATTAAAAGAATTGAAAAAAAAATATCATGATCAATTTCACTGTATTAAAATGGTTGCAAAAGATATTAAAAGTAAAAATCATAAAATAATTTTAGAAATTCGCAAAGAGTTTCGAATTTATAATTATGAACATAACTTTTTACAAAAAGTTGCCAATGTTACAATTAAACAAATGCTACAACATTGTCTAACTTTAGGAATTATGTTTACGGTCTTATTAATTACCTTAGCAGCTTTTTCAGGAACATTATTTGGCTTTAATGTTGTTGTTTTAATTGGATTAATTATGGGAATGTTCGCAACATTATTTGTTACAATTCCAATTTGAGTAGCATTAGAAAAATATCGTGCTTTAAATAAAATCCGTGTTAAAAATTACTTAGATTCACAACGTGTTGAAGTTGATGAACAAATTGTCATTGGTATTAATGATTAATTAACCAAGAAAGTAATTTTTAAAAATGTATATAAAAAAATTATTGTTGGATATTCATAATTATCCCAAATCAGTTGTAATTTTTTGTGATATTAAGCCGTTGTTAAATAATGCGGCTGCTTTTAAAATTGTGATTGATCAATTAGCATCCTATTCGTTGGATCAAAAATTAACTGTTATTATTTGCTCCTAAGGTGCGCAGATTTATCTTTGGTCTCGCGGGGCGCTGTTAAGTTATGCTATTAACTTGCTTTTTATTCCTGTTCGAAATGCTATGGAAAGTTACCACAACAAGTTATTAATGTGAAATATAGTTATGAATATGCGGCTAATCATTAGACGTTCATGTGGTAATTTACAACCCAATTATCGCGCGTTAATTGTTGATGATGTTTTTTATTTTAGTATCAAAAGGAACAGCTCGCGCAATATATTAACTTTGTAACGCAAGAAAAAGCAAAACCGTTGTTGTGTTAGCGTTTGTGATTGATTTTAACATATTTAAATAAAAAAAGGTTTAGTTTCATACCCAATTAAAACCCTGATTGAATATTAATGTTAAACGCGATATAATTACAATAATTATAAGAAAAAGGGGTTGTTTGTAATGGATCAAGATATTAAATATGGGGAAGTATTAGCTCAAATTAAGCTATATATTAAAGATGAGACAACATTAAAGGAAATTCAGAAAGCATATGAATACGCCGAAGAAAAACACCATGGTCAAGTTCGTAATAGTGGAGCAGCGTATATTATTCATCCTTTATGAACAACTTTTTTTTTGGAACAATGACGAATGGGACCAAAAACCTTAATTGCGGGTCTTCTCCATGATGTCTTAGAAGATACTCCAGCCACATTTGAAGAATTACAAAATTTGTTTGGGATTGAAATTGCTAATTTAGTTGAAGGAGTAACAAAGGTTAGTTATTTCGCGAAAGAAAATCGTACCCAAATTAAAGCTCAATATTTACGAAAATTATACTTATCAATGGCGAAAGATATTCGTGTTATTATTGTTAAGTTGGCCGATCGCTTACATAATTTAAAAACAATTGATTATTTAATACCAGAACGGCAACAAATTATTGCTCGTGAAAGTTTAGAAATTTATTCTGCCATTGCCCACCGGTTAGGTATGACAGCGGTTAAACAAGAAATTGAAGATATTAGTTTTAAAATTATTAATCCAATACAATATAATAAGATTGTTTCATTATTAGAATCAAGTAATAAAGAACTAGAAAATACTATTAATCAAAAGATTGAAGAGTTAAAACAAATTTTGATTACTGAAAAAAAGATGTCAATTAAAGTTTATGGACGTAGTAAATCAATTTATTCGATTTATCGAAAAATGAATCAATTTGGAAAAAACTTTGATGACATCCATGATATTTTAGCAGTCCGCATTATTACGAACAGTGTTGATGATTGTTATAAGGTGTTAGGATTTGTACATCAGCATTATACCCCCTTAAATAATCGTTTTAAGGATTATATTGCGACACCAAAACATAATTTATATCAATCATTACACACTACAATTGCGTCTGAAGATGGTCTTATTTTTGAAATTCAAATTCGAACTGAGGAAATGGATGAATTAGCAGAGCAAGGGGTTGCCGCCCACTGACGTTATAAAGAGGGTGAAAATTATGATATTGCGAAGAAACAAAAAGATATTGATGATCGCTTAGATATTTTTAAACGTATTTTAGATTTAGAAAATATCTCGGTCCAAGAACGCGATGAAATTCAGCAAGAAGTTTATAAAACAGATCACTTAATGGAGCAAATAATTCAAAACGATATTTTTTCATCATTAATTTATGTGCTAACACCAAATGGGAAAGTTGTGACATTATCGTTTGGCTCAACTGTTCTTGATTTTGCTTATAAAATCCATTCTGAAATTGGCGAAAAAACAATTGGAGCGAAAATTAATGGATTATTTTCACCAATTTCAACGGTCTTAAAATCGGGAGATGTTGTTGATATTAAAACAGCAGCGACCCAGAAACCAAATCATTCTTGATTAGTAGTTGCTAAAACATCATCAGCATTACAAAAAATTAAAAAATATTTAAAAAAAGAACTAGTTGCAGCAAGCAACGATAGTAAGTTAATTAATTTAGAAAAAATTAAACAAACTAAAGCGCAAATTGAAGAGTATATTGCCAAAAAAGATTTAAAATGAAAACTAGTTGATGCAGAAACGCAATTGAAACGGCTACATGCTATTAATTTTAATAATATTGAAGATTTCTTATTAGATGTTGCTAATGATGAATATACTTTGGAGGAAACAATTAATTTAGTTTATCTTGACCGTGAAACAAGTCAAAATGAAAAAATTCTTAAAAAATTACAGGATAAACAATATAAAAAAGCTCAATTAAAAGATGACATTATTGTGCAAGGAATTTCGAACATTAAGGTTGTTATTTCTCAATGCTGTTTACCAATTCCTTATGAAGATATTACGGGTTATGTTACAAAAGCAGAAGGAATTAAGGTTCATTTAAAAACATGTCGTAATATTCAAAGCAACTATAAACAAGATCGACAAGTTGAAATTAGTTGAAACGAAACTGTTTGTAAAAATAAACAATATGATTGTGCCATTATAATTGAAGCGATTGAGCGACCAGCCTTATTGGTTGATGTGACAAAAGTGTTAAGTCATTTAAATGCTTCTGTGCAAATGATGACGGCTAATATTTCGAATGATTTAATTAATTTAACAATTAAGACAATTATTAAAATTAGTAGTGCTGATAGTTTACAACAAATTCGCTCATCATTATTAGCGATTCCCGACATTAAAGTTGTTGAACGCATTGTGATGTAAAATATCACATAAAACAAATAAAGTTTCATCTTCCTTTTTTATTGGTATAATGTACTTATTATTATTAGAAAAATGGAGGAAACTATGACAGTAAAGTCTTGAATAAAATTTAGTATTATTTGATTTTTAGTAGGAATTGTAATTATTATTGCTGGAGCTGTTGTACCAACTTTAAATCAACAAGTACCGGCGCTAAAACAAGAAATTATTAATTCATTAAGTGTTAAAAATTTTATTACCAATCCGTTAGAATGTTTGAGAGGCGATAGTGCTTATAATATTTTAAATTTTTTATTATCATATGGATCGTTTAAAGCAATTTTTAGTTTAAATGGTTTTGCTCTTTTTAAGTTTTGAGTAATTGATTTATATATTTTTGTCCCAATTTTTACATTATTTGCTGTTCCAACATCAATTTTTGTTGCTGTGTTATTAACACATACGACAACTGCCCATTGAAAATGGAATATTCGTTTATTAGTTGGAAAATGAATAACAATAATTGGCAGTTTTATTTTATATACTTCTTTATTTTTAGGATTATTTTTAATTGCAATTGCAGATGACTTTTCTTTTGTTCAAGAACAAGAAAGTCGTTGATTTAATTTACTAAAAGATCAAGTGTTAGTAACATGAATGAACAATGTCCAATTTCAACCAAATGTTTTTTCTGTTTTAGGTTTAATGATTAATCAAGAAGGGTTAGGACCATTTTTTGCCCAAACACCAGGCGTAATGCAAGCTGGGGCTGGATTAATTATTTTTGTGATGCCACTTGCTGTTGCTAGTGTTGTGATTGGTTTATCAATTAGCATTGCGATTAAATTGTTATTACCATCATCATCTGGTTTTCGCGGTTGCTTTGGTGCTAACCTTATCCAATGATTAGGATATATTAATATTTCTTCGCGTCGAGAGTTACGTCAACGATTATGAGGTAACGTTGGCATGATTGTCTTAATGCTTGGTTTTGTTGTGATTATGATTTTTCCCGCCTTTACATCGACAACAAGATATGTAGCAGCAAATTGAATTATTTTAAGTGTTGCAATTGTGTTAATGGTCGTTAGTTTTATTCCGTTGTATTTTATGTTATTTTGTTTAGCACGTATGCAAGAATTTTCATATAATTTATTAATGTTTGTTCAAATGCTAATATGATTAGTAATTGGTTTATTTTGACAAATTTTAATGTGAACATTATTTAAACAATATTTTCAATATCCAGCGGTAGTCCCAGCCATTACCACATTCTTTTTTGTTAATATTTTATTAGGTTCGTTTTATTTATTGGTGCGTGGATATCGAAAATAAGCTTTGAATAAAAACTTCTTTATTTCAAAGAAGTTTTTATCGTTTGATATGCTATAATCCTATTAATTAATTATGAACAGGAAAGGAATATTAAAATGACAAAATTTACAGCAAATACAATTCGAAAGATGTGGCTAGATTTTTTCCGTAGTAAGGACCATTGTGAATTACCGGCCGTATCGTTAATTCCCGTTGATGATCCATCATTACTATGAATTAATTCAGGTGTAGCAACTTTAAAACAATATTTTGATGGTCGTAAAACTCCACCCTCACCACGGTTAACAAATTCACAAAAATCAATTCGAACTAATGATATTGAAAATGTTGGTTATACTGCTCGTCATCATACCTTATTTGAAATGCTTGGTAATTTTTCGATTGGTGATTACTTTAAAAAAGAAGCAATTATGTATGCTTGAGAGTTTTTAACAGATAAAAAATGAATTGGTTTCGATCCAGATAAATTATATGTCACAATTTATAAAGATGATAAGGAAGCATATGAAATGTGACATAATGTTATTGGATTAAGTGATAACCGAATTATAAAAGGAAATAAAGATACTAATTTTTGAGAAATTGGAGAGGGACCTTGTGGCCCAAATACAGAAATTTTTTATGACCGGGGTGAAAAGTATGACCCTGGCCATTTAGGATTAAAATTATTACAAAAGGATTTAGAAAACGATCGTTATTTAGAAGTTTGAAATATTGTTTTTTCACAATATAATAATAATGGTGATGGTACGTATACTGATTTACCCCGCAAGAATATTGATACAGGGGCTGGATTAGAACGAATTACTTCAATTATTCAAGAAATGCCAACTAATTTTGAAACTGATTTATTTATGCCAATTATTAAAGTGGTTGAAGAACTAGTAAAAAAAGGGTTTCATTATAATGAAACAGCATTGTTTAGCGGTGATGTGCAACAATTAAAAATTAATACGGCTTTTAAGGTGATTGCCGATCATTTACGGGCAGTTACTTTTGCAATTGCAGATGGGGCTTTTCCTGGTAATAAAGATCGTGGTTATGTTATTCGTCGTTTGATTCGTCGTGCTAGTTTATATGGAAAAAAACTGGGGTTAGAAGAACCATTTTTATTTAAACTAGTAGCAATTGTTGTTAAAATTATGCAAGAATATTATTCTTATTTAGTGGAAAAACAACCAATTATTGAACAAACTGTCTTAGATGAAGAAAATAAATTTTTAAAAACATTAGAACAAGGAAACAAACTTTTTACCGAAGTTAAAAACAAATATGGTATTATTTCGAAAGAACATTCTTTTCAATTATTTGAAAGTTATGGTTTTCCAATTGAATTAATTGAAGAAGAAGCTCGTGAAGCGGGGATTAAAGTGGACCGGGCTGGTTTTGATGAATTATTAGAAAATGCCAAAACAATTTCACGGACTAATAGAAAAGATATTAAAGCAATTCAACTGCAAAATGAACTTTTTACCAAATTAGATGTTGTTAGTCAATTTGTTGGTTATGAACATGAACAAGTTAATAATACGGAAATTGTCTTTATGTTTGCAAATGATAAACTAGTTACAAAGTTAATAAATACAACAGGTTATATTATTTTGCAAGAAACACCATTTTATGTTGAAAAAGGTGGACAAGCGGCGGATCATGGCCTTATTTTAAAAGACAATACAACAGCTTATGTGCTTGATGTGCAACAAGGACCTAATAAACAACACTTACATTTTGTTAAAGTAGAAGGAATTTTACAGGTTGGCGATGTCGTTAATGCTTATGTTGATAGTAATCGTCGTTTTTATACGCGAAAAAATCATTCTGGTACGCATTTAATTCATACAGCGTTACGGGAAGTTTTAGGGATTCATGTTATGCAAATGGGTTCTTATAATGATGATGAAAGATTACGGATTGATATTACCCATAATCAACCAATTACTCAAGCTGAAATTACGGCGGTTGAAACGTCAGTTTATAAGGCAATTAAAGCGGCTATTCCTTGTGAAATAATTTATACTGACATTCAAACAGCATTATATGTTCATCACGCTTTAGCTTTTTTCACGGAAAAATATGATGCGGAAGTACGGATTGTTAAATTTGGCAATTATTCTTGTGAGCTATGTGGGGGAATGCATGTTGCTAATTCCCGAGATGTTGAAGATTTATTAGTAACAGGCCTTGAATCAAAAGGGGCTGGGACAATTCGTATTCATGCTATTACATCCAATAAAACGATTGCTAGTTATTTAAATGACCAGTTTTTAAAAGAGAAAACCGAAGCAATAAATTATTTTAATAAATATAATAAATATAATCAAGGAAAAACCAAATTACCTGATCATAATTTAGAAAAAATGTGAAATAAAATTAGTAATTTAACAGTGTCAAAAGTAAACTGGAAATTATTAAAAGAATTAGTTGGGCAATTTAAAGAAATTTTTAAACAATGACAAAAACACTATAAAAATAGTTTAATCCAACAATTTGTTAAACAGCATAATACCTTAGCACCACAAAAAAAAAATAACCTTAATATTTTAACTAATCAATTTTCAACAAAAGTTGATGTTAATGCTTTTAAAGCATTAATTGATGATTATAAAGCGCATTATTATAACTTAGTAATTTTATTAGTTGCAATGGGTGATGATAATCAAGCAACATTAGTTGTTGGTGTTAGTGATGATTTACATGATCGTTACCAAGCTAGCCAAATTATTAAGCAATTAAATCCGTTATTAGAAGGAAAGGGGGGTGGCAATAACAGTGTGGCACAAAGTGGTTTTAAAAATCGAAATAGTGATATTTTAACGAAGTTATTAATTGATCCTCTGGAATTTTTAAAACAACATGAATAAATATTATTTAGGCGTTGACCTAGGGACAAAAACCGTCGGTTTAGCAACAAGTCGTGGTCTTATTGCAACAGCGTATTGTGTTCACTTTTTTACCGAAAACGATTTTTTAGCAGCAGCACATTATTTAGCGGAATTAATTATAAAGGAATATTTTAGTGATATTGTCATCGGATATCCCAAAAATATGAATAATACCATTGGTTTACGAGCATTAATGGTTGATGATTTTGTTACTTTATTAAAATCTTTATTAGATTCAACTACTATATCAATTCATTTGGTTGACGAACGATTAACAACCCATCAAGCTCATCAAATTATGTTAGAAGCAAATCTTTCTCGTCAAAAACGAAAAAAAAAGAAAGATAGTTTAGCTGCGCAATTAATTTTAGAGACATATTTACAACAAAAATAAAAGATATTTTCTCTTTTATTTTTTTAGTTATTAACTGTACAATTATTAATATCAAAAGCAATAAAAAATGATATAATTTTAAAGAATTTATTGATAGTTATAATTTAAAATTTGAGGTAAGATGATGACTAGTAAGAAATTAAATGAAACAAAACAGTTACAAGAAATTAATAATAATTTAAAAATAAATGTTAATTAAACAATCCTTGTTAAAATGTTAACAAAGTCTTGAAAAAATCAGAACCATATTTAATATTAATGAAATAATACCAAACTTTAAATGTAAATAATTCAATTGATTTAAATCAACGTTATGAGAAAGAATATGAAAATTTTGTTAAATTGTTATTAGGAAAAGAAGCAAAATTTACAAAAATACCCAAACAGGAGTCGTTATTATCTAAAAAATTAATCAAAAAAGAAACTATCATCAAAAAGAAAATGATAGGTTTAAATCCTAGTCAATTAAGATTGTTAACAAAGTGAAAATTGTCCCGGATTGAAGACTTATTTCCATCACGGATTATTCGTGGTTATCAAGAATCACAAGAAGCAATTGAAATGGAATTACAACAACCTCGTCAATATTTTTTAAATAATAATGAAGCTATTTTAGCCATTTTAAATGTCAAAACAAAAGTTAAGGATGAAAAACAAACCTTTTAGATGAAAATATAAATAATTTGGAAACAAATTCAAGCTCAGAAGAGTTAGAAAATATTATTAGTAAGTTAAATCCAAATCAACAACGATTAATTCGTCAGCGAGATAATCATTATGGCCGTTTCCAAACACAAGCTCAAATAATCCAAAATAATAATTCCGATGAAACGAAAATTGATTAATTAAAATACTTTAATGAACAAGTTTAATAACATGCCACTAATTGAGGGTTAAATTAAAATCAACTGCAGTTATTATCCCGTAGAGATAGCAGTAAACACTGTGGTTATCAATATGTAAATCGTACTTGAGAAGAGGTGTTATCAACAAGAAGATGATTATTACCTATCAAATCGGGATTTAAAATCTCGTTCATTAGATGAAATTAAAGACCAAATGAATTTAAGTAAAAATCAATTATAACTATTATCACAGCGAAATTATCAACCTTCGGAATGGAAACAACATATAAAGGAAGTGACAATGAAGAAAGATAATAATAAAAGCAACAGTAGTGATTATCCCTGAACATATTATTCAGAAATGTGATCAGATGGTTAAAGATTCCTTATCGTGGAGTTTAGAAAAAACCAAAAAACAAATTTGGAAAAATATATTCGTAATTTTCTAACCGAAGAACAAAAACGAAAACCAATTTTTAAAACAGATATTTATTTAGATAATGATATTACAAGACAAATTAATCAGTTAGCTGTAAAAACTTCAAATAAGATTAAAACAAAAACAGCATCTTTAAAAATTGATCCAATTGTGCCAAATTTAACGTTTGCCACAGATATTAGTAGTAAACAAAACAAACTATTTTTAAATGGTGTGGCTCATAATAGTGTTCCAACTAAGACAACAATGAAGACAAATGATGAAATAAATAATTCATCAAAAACCAGAAAAAAAGGAATATATTTCAAATGTTGATCTGAAAAAACGTCCTAATTTAAAAAAATTAAAATATGGGAATGATTATGCTAAAAATAATAATAAAGTTTTTGCGACAAAAATAACAAACAAACAAACAATTAATGAAATGATTAAGAAGAAATTTGTTTTTGAAAAAAGAAAAGAAACCAATTTAAAATTATATACTCGCAAAAACTTAAAAGATTATCAAATTAATTATGCTGATTCATCAAAAACACCAGATTTAACGGTATATTTAACAAAAATGCAATATACTTTTGATAGTTATAATCCCTGGGAAATTAGAAAAATCCATTGTCGACAATTTAAAAAATTGCAAGAACGATTAGAAAAACAAAAATTAATTAAAAAAAACTTGCGCAAAGAACGGCGTTATCAAAAAATTTAATAATAAAAAAGTTAAACCAAAATCATTACCACAAGTTTTAATTAATAAATATCGTGCGGAAGGGAAAAAAGTTGTTGATGGTTTTTAATTGATGCAACTAATAATTAAAACTTTGAAGCAACTGAAACGAAAAAATGGTGAAGAAATAACAATGATAATTTTAAAAAACAATATTATCACCAGTGGAGTTAATTCAAAAATATTTTAATGAAAAAATTGTTACATCAAGCGCAACAGCAACATGCCGTAGCACTTCGTGATTTATAACAAATTAGAATAAATTAATTACGAAAACGAGAAGAATATTTAGCAACTTTAGCAAAACCAGTCAAATTACCAAAGATTAATAATCCTGAGTTGTAAAATTAAATGGGACAGTTAAACAAATAAAAATATTGTGTTAAAATCCAAATTTAAAAAAAGATAAATAACACAATGTATCAAAAAATCACAATAAAAAAATTAATTTCAATTCAATAATATCAAAATTTTAATTATTAAATTAGAAAAACAGCTTATAAAATAAATCAAAGTAAAAAAACTGTCCATATAATTTATAAAATGTTGATGTTGTTTGAAACCCAATTGAAATTTATGAAAATAGTAATAAAGACAAAAAAAGCTGGTTGCAAACAAAAAACATTAAATAAAATTTACTATGAAATTATTAATTATTTAGTTAATTATGAACACTATTCACTAGATACTATTACAAATATAATAAGAAATATTGACAAAAATTTTATCTGTTCAAATACCTTATATATAATATGTTTAACTTTTCTCGTTATAATTTTAATAAAAAAATTTATTAAGAAAAGGTAAACATAAACCACATAATAAAACAGAAAACCACAGAAAAGTTAATAATTGTCTAACAATTATTGAACGTAATATTGAATTTCCAAATATTAAAGCATAAATGTCTTTGGTCATCTGGAAAGAAATACTATAGTTGGTAAAAACCATAAAACAGCAATTATAACTTTAGCCAATATATGATTTAAAACATCAATCCCGTTAGTAACTAAATAATAGCAAAAGCAAAGATGTCATAGAAAGTATAATAAAATTTATTTTAAACAAACAACCTGGCACAATAAAAACAATTAAATTTGATCTTGGTAAATAATTTAACAAGTAAAAAATTTGAAAATATTTGTAAAATAAAAGTTTATTTTGCTGATGCTAGTTGTCCTGGCCAAATAGAATTAAACGAAAATAATAATGAAATTTTGAGACAAAGTTTACCAAAATAAATAGATTTATCAATATTTTTTTCAAGATGACTTAAATAAAATAGCATTGAAAATAAATTCAATGCCAAGAAAATCATTAAATTATAAAAATTCATTGAATTTAATACAAAATATTTAATAAAGTGTCCTAAATATATTTACAATTCAGGAAATATAAAACAAGAATGACGTAAACTGCACCTCAAAAATTAAGTAAAATAATAAAAAAAGATTTTGCTAAATTTTTATAGAGGGCATTTTATATGGCAAGAAAAGGACAAAAATATAACAAATATACATCATAATTTATAACAAAAATCATTGAGGAAATTAAACAAAAAAATCGTTGAATATCAGCAAAACAATATAATCTAAATGCAAATACAGCAAGATCTTGATGAGCAAATAATAAAAAAGGAAAATTAAACAACCCTAAAAGATATAAAATTTCTTTTGGCAAAAGAGTTTTTAAATATAATAAAAAAAAGTATTAATTATTAAAAAACTCCATGACTTTTACAATTAAACAAATTAATAATCGTCTCTTTTATTAAACAAAATTGTTGTGAATATTCAATAAAATTATTATTAGAAGTAACGGGGTTAAAACATAGTTATTGAGGTAAATATAAAAATTATGACAGTATCAAAAAAAAGATAAAAAAGCAATAAATGATATTATAAAAGTTTATGAAGAAAATTTAAAACAATTTAGATACCGAAGAATTACTAAATATTTAAATGAAGATTATGATATAACATCATAATTCAAAAAAAATTTTTAAGGATTATGTGTAATAATCAAATACAACCTGAATATGTAGGAAAAATGAGAAGAAAAATGAAGTATAAACAGAATAAAGAAAAATTTTATTGCAATATCTTGATTTAATTAATCGTAAATTAAATGATATAAAAACAAGGTTTTTAGTACTATATACTGATGTAACATAATTCTCCTTTTCACAAATTAAATATTGTACAACTTATTGTAACCTATTCGGTTTTTGTTTAGTAGCTTATAAAATTAATGAAAATAATGAATATGATAAATATTTAATTGAAGAAAATGTTGTTACCCCAAAAAACGCCATGAATTTAAATGAAATAGTTGAACATTACGGACAATGAATAATCAATACTTTTGATAAATTTGATGGCTTTGAAGATGCCACATTTCATTATGATATTAATGCCCCCCACGATTTTATGCAAAAATTACAAGAAGATATTGCCCCTTATTTAGGTTATAAAATTAAAATGTTTAAAGCCAAAAAACACCAAACATCACTTAATAAAGAATCAGGGATAATCAATCGGGTAACATGAATAATAAAAATGTTTGTGCAGGGCAAAATCTATGGCAAGTTAGATAACTTCCCATTTTTTGATAAATGTATCAGCGAACTAGGGTTTAGTGATAGCAAAACAAACACCCCCGATAGTAAAAAAATGTACCATGACCCATATTATGCTTTGTTTTATAGTTCTTATCTTTATCGTTTTAAAATGGGAATATAAAGCCTATACTTTATGGTGTTTTGGACGAGCAGCGGTTTATTTTATTAAATTTTTGTGATAAAATTACTTACAATTTAAAAAGTTTTGAGATTATTTCAAACAAATTTGGGTAACCTTTATAAAATTCTTCGCTTAACGCTTAGAATTTTTCCCAAGGATTTTGAAAAGCGGCGCAAAAGTTTTTTTAAACTTTAAGTAATTTTTCACAAAACTTATGAAAATCCCGCGAGCCTATATAAGTACAATATGGTCAAATAATAATTATTATAAATAATCTCTTAAAAATATTTAAGAACACTTACATATATAATATCAATATATCTTGATCTTGATCTTGATAAAAAATTTAAATAAAAATTTTCAAGATAATAAAGGAAATTATAGAAAATGAAAAAACTTTTAAGTTTATTAAGTGTATTAACAATTAGTGAAACTGCTGTACCAACAATAATTGCTGATAGTTCTTATGAAAAAAAGAAAAATTAAATAATAATGAAAATAATAAAATAAATAGAACAAAAATTGTTATTATAACAAATGGAGGAATTTCTACTAATGGAATTATTTTAAATAATAAAGTATATTTTTGATAATTAGATTTAATTATATTATAGTGTTTATTAATATGATCCTGTTACATAACAACAAAAAATTTGTTATTATAGTAAATGGAGAAATTTGGTGTTCTAGCATTGTTTTTAACAATAAATTATATTTTAGATCATTAGATCATATGTGACACTGTGTAGATACAAACGGCAAATTTATATCTTGTTGAATTATTCGCCAGATAATACTTTTATTAAAAGGATTTATGAAAATATCGTTTATTTTGTGTAGGTAAAACAGTAAAAAATCTGTTTTTATGATAAAAGTTATAAATTTAAAGATACTATCCAATGAATAATGCAAATAAATTTATGTGATTTAAGAAAAAAATAAAAAATAACCTTACAATAATTGTTTTTTGCCTGTGCATAGTACACGACGCCAATTATTGCAAAGAAAATGTAAGTAACAGTTTTTATTTACTGTTTAATAATTTAAGAGTATAATTATTTGTAGGGGGATGTTATGGTTTCGACAGGAATAATCTACTAATATTGGCAGTAGTTTGGCAAACTATAATGCTATTAGGTTTGAAGAAATGCAAACAAAAAACAAACAGAAGAAAAAGTTGAAATTCCTACTTTCTTGATGAATAATCAATTAGCAGGTATACCAATGTTAGCAGCTTAATTCCTTGTTGTTAGAGGATTGCTAGCCGTAGTAATGATTAATTGTAGGTTATTAATTATTATCGTATCTCAAAATTTAATCTAATAGAAGTTCTAATTGATAATGTTAGAATTTTGAAAAATCTTATTATCTAGTTATTTAATTAGTTGTCTAATCCTACTATTAAATAATAAAAAAAAGATGATTAGACTAAACTGTAGAAGGTATTAGAAAGTTATTTGTGGACGCGGGTTCAATTCCCGCCATCTCCACCATTTTTTATTTTTAAGAACTTTTGCTTATTAACAAAAAACTAATTACTAAAAGAAACTTATATTGTCATAAATAATAATTTGAGGTTTGTAATTTATTTATGATAATTTTAGTTTTTTTCTAATTAAAAAACATTTTAAAAAGGAATGGTACAATAATAAAAATACAACAATTGTTAAATTAGATGAAAATAAGTTAACAATATTTTAAATATTATTTTTGTATATTTATTATTTATAATTATTTTTTTTCGGTAGTTTATATTTTTACATGATGGTTATTTCGTAATTATTTTGCACGTTTTTAAATTTATTATTAAATTTATTATCAAGTAGTTATTGGTGGTTTTTTTGTAATTTTAGTTATTATTGCATCAAGAGTTAATTCCATTTTTTGTTCCCCAAAGGTGAGCGAAACAAATACAATGATTACAATCAATATTTTTCTACCAATAATAATTTGTTAAATGATTGGAGTTTTTATTTCTTGTTTTGCCACAATTTTATATAGTAATATCATTTTGCTTTTTCTATTTGGGATTTTGCTATTTTTAACTAATAACTATTATATACCTTTAACCGGGATTTCTAATATTATTATGATTTCAGTTTTTTATGTTTTAACACTAATAATTTTTTTTAAAATTTATTTTTTAAAAAAAATTATTAGTTGATCTTTATTGACTTTAACTGGTTTTATTACAGCCTAAGTTACTGTTTTATCTTAATCAGAAATAATCCCGTTTCGAAAAATTTAGTAAGTAAATTATATTTTTTGGTTTTAATTGCAATGAGTTATTTATATTATAGTATTTGTGGTATTGTTGAACTAATTTATGTTCATGCGATAAAATTACAAAATATCATTAAATATGATTGAAATAGTTATATCTATGAAACTTTATAACATGATGATATTTATAATTTAATTCATTAAAATAAGATTCGTCAGAAAATTTATTTTACTTTTATGATAAATAAAATTGAAAAATTAGATAAATTTTTAAGTAGTAATGTTAAAAATAAGATTATTGACTTTATTCCGCACCAAGTTTTTATATTATGAAAAGACCAAAACATGTTATTTTTTAAAGCAAGTTTAAATCATTTTGATATTTTTTCCTTTTGAGAAAGTTGAAAAACCAGATATTAGTAATGTTTTATTACACAATAAAGTAAAATACGATCATAAACTTATTTATTAAAAAAATTTGAGATTTTATTACGCCAAGTTAATACTATATTTGTTTTAAAAAATCTCGAATTGTAAAATTAAATGAAACAGTTAAACAAATAAAAATATTGTGTTAAAATCCAAATTTAAAAAAGGAGAAATAACACAATGTATCAAAAAATCACAATAGAAAAATTAATTTCAATTCAACAATATCAAAATTTTAATTATTAAATTAAAAAAACAGCTTATGGATAGTTTACAATAAGTTTAATCATATTTATGTGGACTTTCAAATAAAATATAATTATGAATAAAGTAGGAATATAAAAATGGGAAGAAATTCATATGCCGATGAATTTAAAAAAACAAATTGTTTTACTTTATCAAAATGGTAAAACCATTCTTGAAATTTTTAAGGAATATAAGGTGTCAAAATCAACTATATATCAGTTAATTGAAAAATTTCATAATTCTGGATCTTTTAAAGCAAAAGATAATCGCACTTTTGAAGAAAATTAACTTTGATTGCCTTGCAAAAATAATTAATCTAATTACGAATGGAAAACAACCTTTTAAGGCAAGCAGTGCTGATAATTAATAAAAAAATAGAAATTATTAACAATAATGCCTAATTGTAAAGTTAAGTGCAACTAAATTATTTTTCTAACCAAATATTCGATTGGTGAAAGATAATTTAGTATTTTTCTTGGTCTATGGTTTAAAGACAATATAAATTTATGAACTGCATTTTTCGTGGTATTTGAAAAATTAAATTTTTTAGGAAATTTTTCTCTAATTAACCCATTAGTATTTTCATTAGTACCTCTTTGTCAGGGTTAATATGCATTAGCAAAATAAATTTTCACATTTAAATTTTTTTCAAGTTGTTGTCAATTAGCAAATTATTTACCTCTATCAAATGTTATAGTTTTAACAAGATTATTTGGAAGAATTGATAAATAATGGCTAATGTTTTCGTTAATAACTTTAGTAGTTCTATTTTCAACTAACATTGCTAAAGTAAATCTTGATGTTCTTTCAACTAAAGTTATTAAACATGATTTACTTTTACCTCGCGATGATACTATAGTATCATCCTCTCAATGGCCAACAGTTATGCGATTATTAACATTAACATTTCGTTCTTTAATTGATTTACCATTAAATTTACCGCGATTTTCTTGAGATTTTCGTTTCTTACCTTTTCTTCTTAAATTTTTATTAGTAACCTTTTCAAGTAATCCAGAATAAATTCAATTGTAAATTGTTTTAAAACTAATAATTCATTCTTTATGAAAATTTTTAATTCTTCCATAAATTTGTTCAGGCGATCAACCTAATAATAATTTTTGTTGTACATATTTTACTAATTCTCTATTTTTAAACTTATGAAAATAAACATGTGATTGTTTTCTATTTTCTGCTTTATTTTGTGCAATTAATGAAAAATAATGATTATTATCTTTATTTCTATTAACTTCTCGAATAATAGTACTAATACTTCGATTAAGATTTTTAGCTATTTCACTAATTTTTAATTTAAATTTCAATTGATTCTCAATATAAATTCTTTCATCTATGCCAAGATGTTTATATCCCATATAAAAAACTCCTTGCTTTAATTTTTCTAAAATAAACTTAGCATCATGAAATTTTTATATGAAATTTTTTGCAATTTTATTTACTTGCACTTACAAGTATAATTTAGCAATAAAGAAAAATATTCCATGCGAAAAATTGGTCAAATAGGATCAAAATTAAAGATAGCAAAATCAACATATTACTATCAAATTAATAAATGTGGCTATAGTTGATGTTAATAATTATGAACAAAAAGTTATCAGCGCATTTAAGCTAATCGCCAAAATTTATAGAGATTGTAAAGTTAAAGCTTTTTTAATTTAAAAAAATATTATCTTATCGCGAAGAAAAATTAGCCAAATTATGATTAAAAATTAGTTAGTATCTAAATGCACCAAATTAAAATATTGTAATCATAAGTTGATGGTTAATAACAACCAAATTAGCAACGTTTTAAACTGTGAATTTAATAATTAATAATAACCACAAAAACCAATGAATTTGTTGTTAGTGATTTAACATATGTTCAAGGTGGTGCTAAATGACATTATCCTTTGTTTGTTGATTGACTTGTTTAATCGTGAAATAATTGGCTATAGTGTCGAGACAAATAAAATAGTACAACTAGTGCAAGAAACCTTTTATTCAATTATAAGATCATTAAAACAAATTACGTTATTTCATACTGACTGGGGGCAATGAATTTAAAAATAAAATCATTGATAATATCTTAAGTACTTTTAACACCAAACAATCATTAAGCAATAAAAGGGGGCTATCCTTATGATAATGCTGGGGCTGAAACAATTTACAAAAGTTTTAAAAAATAATTTGTCAAGAGGCAAAAATTTATAAATTTAACCCAATTAAAATACAAATTATTTAACTTTGTGCATTGATGTAACAATATTCGAATTCACGGTAGTTTAAATTATTTAATACCCTGTTGAATTTATAAAAAACAACAGTCAATATAAAAGTGTCCTAAAAATGGTTGTTAATCAAGTATGAAATAAATCAAAGTAAAAAAACTGTCCATAGAATTTATAAAATGTTGATGTTGTTTGAAACCCAATTGAAATTTATGAAAATAGTAATAAAGACAAAAAAAGCTGGTTGCAAACAAAAAACATTAAATAAAATTTACCTCGAAATTATTAATTATTTAGTTAATTATGAACACTATTCACCAGATATTATTACAAATATAATAAGAAATATTGACAAAAATTTTATCTGTTGGCGTTGCGTATATACAAACGGCAAATTTATATCTTGTTGCATTATTGATCGGATAATACCTTTATTGAAAGGATTTATGAAAATATCCTTTATTTTGTGTAGGGAAAACAGTAAAAAATCTGTTTTTATGATAAAAGTTTTTAAATTTAAAGATACTATCCGATCAATAATGCAAATAAATTTATGTTTTTTAATATAAAAATAAAAAACAATATCACAAGAATTGTTTTTACGGTTCATCGTACATGACGATGTTCAAATACCTTATATATAATATGTTTACCTTTTCTCGTTATAATTTTAATAAAAAAATTTATTAAGAAAAGGTAAAAATAAATCAAATAATAAAACAGAAAACCACAAAAAAGTTAATAATTGTTTGACAATTATTGAACGTAAAATTAATTTGACAAATATTAAAGCATAAATGTCTTTGGTCATCTGGAAAGAAATACTATAGTTGGTAAAAACCATAAAACAGCAATTATAACTTTAGCCAATATATGATTAAAAACATCAATCCCGTTAGTAACTAAATAATATCAAAAGCAAAGATGTCATAGAAAGTATAATAAAATTTATTTTAAACAAACAACCTGGCACAATAAAAACAATTAAATTTGATCTTGGTAAATAATTTAACAAGTAAAAAATTTGAAAATATTTGTAAAATAAAAGTTTATTTTGCTGATGCTAGTTGTCCTGGCCAAATAGAATTAAACGAAAATAATAATTAAATTTTGAGACAAAGTTTACCAAAATAAATAGATTTATCAATATTTTTTTCAAGATGACTTAAATAAAATAGCATTGAAAATAAATTCAATGCCAAGAAAATCATTAAATTATAAAAATTCATTGAATTTAATACAAAATATTTAATAAAGTGTCCTAAATATATTTACAATAATATGATTCCTGTATGGTCTACAATCAAACAATTTGAATAAATTAAAAGAATATAACATTGCTACAGCGGATAATTGGTTAAGCATTGAATATTCAAACCAAATTATTTTTATTGATCCCGAAAATATTAAAGGGTTATCAAATCAAAAACGTAGTATTTTTAGCATTAAATGAACATATTCATTTATAAAAAATCGTTAGTTTGTATTAACTAATTGTTAATGTAAATGATAAACTTAAATTATTATATCATTTATAGTAGTAATTTAGTTTATTGTGTAAATAGTGACTTAATTTTTGCAAATAATAGCAGTCCTTTTGGCGAAATTGTACATTAAACAATGTTAACAGGTTTTAATGCAGCGCTAAATATTAATAATTTTCATAAGTTAGACAATTATCTTGAACAAAAGTTATTTATTATTTATCCAACTAGTTTTACAGTATACACTTATGATGAACCTCAACCCAAAGTTAACAGTGAGATAAAATTATTATTATTAAAAAACAGTAGGAAAAGACTAAACAATGAGATTAAGAAATAAACCTTGAGCAAAAGACTATATTATGGAAAACTCGACATTTGCCACTCAAAACCCTAAAAATTATAAGGGGCAATGAAAGAATAATGTGTTCAAGAACAATAACCCCTTAAATATTGAAATTGGAACAGGGAAAGGAGACTTTATTATCGCGTTATCAAAGAAATATCCAGATCAAAATTTTTTAGCAATTGAACGTTATCCGTCGGTGTTAGTTTTATCTTTAAAAAAAATTATTGCTGAAAATTTACATAATTTAAAAATAATTGTTTTTGATGCGGCACTTTTAACCGGTGTTTTTGCGCCAAAAGAAGTTAATAAAATATATTTAAATTTTTCTGATCCATGGCCAAAAGCACGACATGAAAAACGCCGATTAACAAATAAAATATTCTTAGATTTTTATCAAATTATTTTACAAGATAAGGGTGAAATTCATTTTAAAACAGATAATGATCAATTATTTAAATACTCACTAACATCTTTCTTAGATAATAATTGAAAAATTGTTGATTATACAACAGATTTATATCATAGTTCATACCTTGTTAATAATATTCCAACTGAATATGAACAACGCTTTGTTAAACTTGGTAAAAATATTAATTATTTATATGTTCAAAAATAGTTAGGTTAATTTTATTATGATTAGTTCACAAAGTGAGGGTATTAATTTGCTCACTAGGAAGTTTAAACTAGTAACTAATGGTTTTGGTAAAATTTTTATTAATTTTTAAATTTTGATAATGATATGTTAAATATTCATCAACAAGTTTAATTTTCGTAATTAGGAATTTAATAATAACATTTTTTGTTTATAAAAAAAGGAATTAATTCGATTTTTTGTAAAGTTCTTTTAACAATGTTCGAATAAACACCGAATTAAGCATTCAGCGCCCAATTTAATACCACCAAAATAATGAATAACTAAACAAACAACATTAGTTAAATTATGATGAAATAAAATATATAAAATTGGTTTTCTAGCAGTATTGATCGGTTCACGATCATCACTTTTTCGAATAATGTCTTGGTGTTTTCCAATAATATAGGCATAACAATTGTGGGTTGCATTATCTTGTTGATTTTTTTAATAAATTTAAGAGATTTATTTTTGGAAGTTCCTTTTTGAAGGAGATAAAGAAAGCGTGATTTTTTAATGATAATTTCATTAACAATCGGTATCTTTTTCTTTAGTTCTTGCATTTTTCACTTTCCTATTTTTATGATAATTATTTTATCTTGATTATATTATTTTATCTTTTTTTGATATAATTATTTTATAAAAAACTAAAATTAATATATTAATATAATAAAAGTAATAGGAGAAAATTATAATGTTAATAAAGTGTGCAGTTGGTTGAGAAGAATTTTTTGATAATGAAATTAAAAAACCGTATTTTAAACAATTGCTAAAAAATATTGATCGAGAGTACAAAAGTAAAATTTGTTATCCAAAAAAAACAGATATTTTTCGTTTATTTACCTTAATTGAACCAAAAAATATTAAGGTTGTCATTATTGGTCAAGATCCTTATCATGGCCCAAGTCAAGCAAATGGATTGGCATTCAGTGTTAATAATGGAATAAAAAACCCGCCAAGTTTAGTTAATATTTTTCATGAATTAAAAAAAGACTTAGAGATTGACCACTATGATAGTGGTAATTTAGACCATTGATCTAAAAATGGTGTTTTTTTATACAATACAATTGGGAGTGTTGTTACCAAAACACCATTAAGTCATAAAAATATTGGTTGAACTACTTTTAGCCAAAATTTAATTATTTATTTAAATGAGATTCGCGATGATATTATTTATGTTTTATGAGGGAATTACGCTAAACAATATAGTAAATATATTTTTAATAAAGATAATATTATTAAGGGAGCACATCCGTCACCGTTTAGTTATAGCTTATTTAAAGATCAGCAATTTTTTTTAAAAATTAATTATTTACTTTTAAAAAACAAAAAAAAAATAATTGATTGGAAAATGTAATGTATAATTGTTATATGTAAAATACTAACTATATAAAAGGAAATATTTTATAAAAATAGATTACGGGGATATTATGATTCTAATAACAACATTTAGTGATATATCAAAAATCTTATATAATAATAAAATGGCATATATTGCTAGCGGTGTTATCGGTGCACTTTTTATTATTTATTGTGTTTATAATGGCTTATATTATTTAATTAATCCTAACCGCTACCATGGGATTCGTTTTACAACTAAAAACATTGCTTATATTACAATGCTATCAGCAGTTTCGGCAACAGTTACAATTATTATTTCAATAACAGTTCCAATTACTGTTTTTCCACCCGTCCGGATTGCTTTTGAAGGTTTAATGGTTAAAATTAGTGGTTTTATCTTTGGACCAATTGTTGGCCTATTATCTGGGGTTGTTACTGACTTAATTGTAATGTTGTTTGTTCCGTCTTATGTTCATGTTGCATATATTATTGTAATTGCTTCATATGGTTTTTTATCGGGTTGTGCTTTCTCAATTAATCGTGCCGTTGGTAAACATAAATTAATTTTATTTATGTTAACAAATGTTTTTATTTTAATTTTTGGAACTTTTGCAGGGGTAATGACTTGATATTCACCGTTAGAAACAATTAATTTGTTCGTGGGTTTAGAAGTTAGCAAAATTATATTACTTTATATTATTGGTTTTGGAGCAGGAGGAACAATTGTTATTATTTGAATTATAATGTTTGTTTATTGTCATTTTGATAAAACAAAAAAACGTTATTGAGATTTAGTGGCAATTATTATGCTTGCTGTTGTTAATGAGTATTGAGTTACCACGCTGATATCCGCCTGAGGGGATATTGCTTTCCTAACAGTTTCGCAGAATAAGAATGTTGAAACTGACGGTTATGGAGTAACGATGATTACAAGATTAGCAATGTCCCCAATAAAAGTATTATTTAATTCAGCGATTATTTACATTACATATCGAGCTGTTTCACCATTAATTCATAAAGATACTAATGTTAATTTACAATATTAAAAACAATAAATAACAATTTTCAATTAATTTATTTTTTTGTTTTATATTTATCTAATGATATTAGAAATTATAGAATGGAGATGAAGATAATGAAAGTTAATTCACAAATTAAAGAACTAATTAATTTGGAATTAAAACGTCAGCAAGATCATGTTGAGTTAATCGCTTCAGAAAATTATGTTAGTGAAGCAATTTTAGCAATTACCGGATCAATTTTGACAAATAAATATGCTGAAGGGTATCCATTTCACCGTTATTATGGGGGGTGTGAATATATTGACCAACTTGAACAATTGGCAATTGATAAGGTAAAAGAATTATTTAAAGCAGAGCATGCTAATGTTCAGCCTCATTCAGGTAGTCAAGCTAATGCAGCGGCTTATTATGCTTTATTAAAACCACGTGATACGATTTTAGCAATGGATTTAGCGGCTGGCGGACACTTAACCCATGGACATAATGTTAATTTTTCTGGTCGATTATATGATTTTCATAGTTACCAAGTTGATTCAAAAACCGAAATGTTAGATTATGACACAATTGAAAAAATTGCAATTGAAGTGAAACCAAAATTAATAGTGGCGGGGGCCAGTACTTATTCACGTGAGATTGATTTTAAAAAGTTCCGAGAAATTGCTGATAAAGTTGGTGCCTTGTTAATGGTTGATATGGCACATATTGCCGGGCTAATTGCTGCTGGACTACATCAGTCACCAATTCCATATGCTGATGTGGTTACTTCAACAACACACAAAACATTGCGAGGACCCCGTGGGGGATTAATTTTATCAAAACAAAAGTGGGCTAAAAAAATTAATAGTGCTATTTTTCCAGGCAACCAAGGGGGGCCATTAGAACATGTTATTGCTGCTAAAGCTCAATGTTTCATAGAAGCACTCCAACCGGAATTTAATAAATATCAAGCAGAAATTATTATAAATGCCAAAGTATTAGCAGCAACATTAAAGGACAAAAATCTACGCTTAGTAGCTAATGGAACCGATAATCATTTATTAATGGTTGATGTTAAAAGTAGTTTAGGAATTTCAGGACAAATGGCGGAAGAAATTTTACAAAAAATTGGTATTATTTGTAATAAAAATATAATTCCGTTTGATAAAGAATCATCGGTCGTTACTAGTGGAATCCGCCTAGGAACAGCAGCAATGACAACACGTAGTTTTAGTAATAAACAATTTCAACAAATTGGGGAAATAATTTATCATGTTTTAAAAGAACCAACCGATGATAATGTTATAAAATATCAAAAAGAAGTCCAAAAATTACTAAAAGATTTTCCAATTTATACAAATTGAACATTACAAAAATAATTAAATTTCAAAATATCAGATTAAAAGATTGATTATTCTGTAATTTTTAGTTATAATATTGTTGCTTTATACATTAGACCCTGGTACGGAACGATGTTAGGAGGAAGTTATATGAGACAGACTACTATCTTAAATTCAGCTAAAGTTGATAAAAAATGATATGTTATTGATGCTCAAGGTCTAATTTTAGGACGTTTAGCAAGTAAGATTGCAATTATCTTAAGAGGAAAAAATAAACCAGCGTATACTCCGCATGTTGATTGTGGCGATAATGTTATTATTATAAATGCTAATAAAGTTATCTTATCCGGGAACAAATTAAATGGTAAAATATATTATCATCACTCACAACATCCAAATGGATTAAAACGAACAACAGCAAATGATATGTTAGTTAAAAAACCAATTTATCCAGTTGAACACGCAATTAAAGGGATGTTACCAAAAAATATCTTAGGAAGTAAATTATTCCGTAATTTATTTGTTTATGAAGGTAATAAACACCCACATGAAGCACAACAACCCATTAAATTAGAATTAACTAATAAATAAAAGGAGAAAATATGGCAAAAAAACAAGAAGTTATATATCGTGGTACCGGAAGAAGAAAATCTTCTATTGCCCAAGTTGTATTAACTCCCGGCAAAGGGAATGTGGTTGTTAATGGGAAACCGGCGTTAAATTTTTTTCCATATGCAACATTAGTGCAAGATTTGGAACAACCCTTAAGTATTACTGGTTCAAAATCAGAATTTGATATCCGTGTTAAAGTGTCTGGTGGTGGTTTTACCGGGCAAGCTGGTGCAACAAGACTAGGAATTGCGAGAGCCTTAGTTGAATCATCACAAGATTATAAAACTTTATTGAGACATGCCGGCATGCTAACTCGCGATGTTCGTATTAAAGAACGTAAAAAATATGGGCTACACGGAGCTAGAAGAGCACCACAATATTCAAAAAGATAGATTTCAAAAAAAGAGCATTTTTCTTTGCAAAATGCTCTTTTTTTGAATTATTATGTTTAATTTGTCATATACCATAAGTTTAGTATAATTATTATGTAGATAAGATGGTGAGGTAATAACAATGATATAATTTACAATTCAAGAAAAAATATCAGGTAATAATTTATTATTAAATTTTTATTTTTTAACAAATGCAAAAAATAAATTTACTGATAAAGATGTTAATAATCTTCACATAAAAAACATTACAACAATGCAAGCCCTAGCCTAGATACTTTTTTTAAAACTAATATATGTATTGCTGATTTTTTGTTGCTTTAATTAATGGTTGATCAATAAAAAATCAAAAAAGGACAAAAAGGCGAATAAAAGGAACTTTATGATATTTTGATTATTTTCAAATTGATTATTTTATTAGATAAAATGTTAAATTAAAATTTATCATTAACAATCATCTGGGATATTGATCCTAAAATTGGGATTGTAAATGTTTAAAAAATATTTTTAACAGCAATGGAAAAAGAAAAATAATAATTTGAAACATTAGCAATCGGAATTGTTTTTGAGATTTCGGATAATTTTCGAATTTTTTCATAAAATACAATAATGAATATGGGATTTTTAACTTAATTTTTTTGTGGATTAAAAAGAACGATGATTACAATATTTACAATTTCAAGCTAAAAATTTATAATATAAACGGAATAATTATTGTTTATATTTAAAACAAAAATTAACATAGTATATTAAAATTCCTAAAACATTTTATATAGGAGAAAAAATAATGATGCTCGATTTTTAGCGCATAATTTTTAATATTTTTATAAAAATTATTTTATTAAAAATTTAACAATTATTAATTTATTTGAAGAAATAATTATCGTTGAGTTAGAACTATTATTAGACAATTTGAATAGATATTTAGTTTTAAAACAATTAACTAAACTAAGCACATTATTAGTTTGGTATTAATCGAACATATCAAAAAGAAACACCATTATCATTATTTACTTTTAAATTTAATTATAGTTATCCTCAAGAGGAAACAAATATTTATGATTTAGGAGTTAATATTGCAGAAACAAAATAACAACAAACAAAAGGGAACTATGATTTTTTAAAAAACTAATGAAAATTTATATGCTTGAAAATAACATTAATAAATAACATTAATCAAGAAGACTATATTTATCAAGAAACAATTAAATTAATTATTAAACAATTAGATCAGTATCAAATTATTAATTGCTTTTATGAAATAAATAATGATAATGAAATATCATTTAGTTAATTAAACAAAACAATTCCATCATATGATTTTTATTTAACTTATATTGGTAATAGTGATTTGATTCAACACTAATTCGGCGTAGTAATATTATTTTAATAATGATTAGTAAAAACGATGTTAATAATCAATATTTAATTAATTAAATTTTTAATATTGACGATATTAAATTAAAATTACAATTTGATCTAATTATGTTAGAATAATTAACATTTGCTTATAATAAATTAAATTTAAATCAAAAAAAGCAATAGAAAAAGCTTTAAATTATCAAGATATTTTTTTATTACAAGGACCACCTGACACTGGTAATACCCGAATTTATTACTGAATTAAGTTTATCAATATGCCAAAAAGATGGGAAAAAGGTTTTAATTTCATCGTAAAATAATACCGCAATTGATAATTTTTTGACAATATTGTATAAAATGCCATTGCTAATTTAGTTGCGTTTAACATGAGAAGAAGTTCGAAAAAAAATCTGTTTTTATGATTTTAATCCGGATAAGTTAATTTTTAATAGTTATCGCTTTATTTGTTAACATTTGTTAAGACAATATTTAACAAAATTAAATAGAATTGAGTATGATTATAATAATCAAAAATATGAATTACAAAAGTTAAAAGAAAATGTGAAAATGTTAGATAAATAAATTATTGATTATAATTAATATATGCAAAAGATAAACACCTTAATTGTTGAACGAAAAACAGTAATTAATCAGAAATTGAAATATCAAACTGATAATCGTAAATTAGCTGTTGATATTAACAATATTCAAAATGTACTAGCCTTCTTAGATAATTTGAATTGATAAGGAATGATTATATCAATGCCAGCTCTTGTTAAATTATTTAATAATAATTTTGATAAATTATTATAATAAAAACTTGATTTCCAATTTGATGAATCGTATTCGTTAACTAAAACATATAAAGATTATTATCAACCCCAGCTAATAATAAGTTATTTAAAGAGAAATAATTATAATTAGAAAGATTAAAACAAGTTAGCAAAGAATTACTAGATAATGATTGAATTGAAAAATTATATGAAATGCAAAATAAAATTTTATAATTAAAAATCAACTTGTATTAAAACAGGAAAATGTTGCTGTGCAAAAATAACAAGTAGTATTTAAAAATAGTCTTTTGCAATTATTAAAACAATATTAAGAAAAAATTAAGGTTAATCAACAAAATATTAATGTCAGTGATTAAAATAAATATAATCAATAAATTTATGACTTATAACCTGAAACAGGAATGTTAAATAATAAAATTAGTACTTTAAATATTGAAGTTAAAAATATTGTTGATAGTATTAATACCATTTTTAATTTAAATTTATTAGTAAAAGATATTATCGGTACAATTAATGAAATTTATAAAGCAATTAATAACATTAAACATAATTTGAATTTAATGGTCAATGAAAAAGATACAAAATTTAATTTTATAAATAATATGATTACTTTTTTAAACAAAAATTATAAAATCGGTGATTTTTTAACCCAAGAAAATATTAAAAATAATTATTTTACCGCAGCAACTGAACGTGACACAATTAATTATGCAAACCAATTTTTACAAAATAGTGTCAATGTTGTTGCAATTATGATAACTTCAAATCAATCGTATGCTCAAAGTAAAAATAAAATTTTATGTGATTATAACATTGATGACATTGATATTAAAAAGTTTGGCTTTGATGTTGTTATTATTGATGAGGTAAGTAAATTAACACCAATGGAAATTTTTATGACTTTAGTATATGATAAAGCTATTATTTTAGTTGGTGATTATCGCTAATTACCGCCACTTATTCTGTGCCAGGAAGAAGATGTTATTTTAATTAATGAAATGTATCAGGATAATTATAATTATAATGATTTTTTAGAATTATTAACTAATTCATTGTTTAAAAAATTATTTCAAAATGTGATGAATCAGTAAAAGAAATTTTAGTTGATCAATATCGTAGTTATGAAAATATTATGCGTATTGTAAATGTATTTTATGAAAATTAACTATAACTAGAGGGTAAGGAGATAATCAAAATAATGAAAAAACAACATTATATTACTGTTAAAAATGAAGATGGATTAAAAATTTTTTATAGCAATAAAGCAATTGAGCGTGTAAAATATTGTTCACAAAAATAATATGTTTACTGATGATACAACATTTACGGCAATTAGTACTAAGAAATAAAAAATTAACTATAATAAAATAGTGATCAAAATATTTATCAAATTAATAATTTATTTAATAATGTTTATGAAAAAAAGAAGTTATTTTATCATTAACAACATTTAAAGATATTAAAATTAATGTTTTCAATGATCATCAATTACAACAAGTTATTGAGGATAATGTTAATTTAAAAACAAAAATTTTAGATTATTTTTTAACTGATATGACAAAAACTTTAACTAATAACTTTAATTTAAATATTCTCAAAATTATATAAAATTTATTATAGATTGATTATCAACAAGATCCGAGTTATGTTACTTCAACATTAGTTAATCCAATAATAATAGTTATTAATTTTGTGAATGTTGATCCTTAAGCAGTTTTAATTAATAAATATTATTATGATAATATTAGTTATATTATTTTTGTGAATGTTTAATAAGAAAACACTGTGTATGATAGCAGTAGCCCGATTCCAATCCTTTATTTAAGTAAAACAACGTTACCAATTAATGATAATTTTTTAACGTTGTTTATTAATAATAAAAATTAAACAGAACTTTATGGATTGCAAGCAACAGAACTTATTACGTTAAATCATAAAATTATTACATCTCAAAAGTTTTTACCGAAGTATAATTAACTTTTATTTAATAAGATTTTATGGAGGTTAAGAGATTTAATAAATAATAATGAAACAGCCTTTGATGATTTTTTAAAAAATTATTACCGAGCATTATTTTAATAATAAAATTAATGTTTTATATCAATATGAACAAATTTTAGATAATTTCAACTTAAAATCAAATTATAGTACAAAGATACATGCAGCGTTAATTGCGGTGATGAAACATGAAGAAATGTTGCAAAAAAATATTATTAAAACTTATAAAGTACTAACTAATAATAATTTATTATCAAATAAAGACGTTTTAAATATGTTGCAATAACTTTATCATAAAGATAATTTTTCATTAATTCAGTTGCTATCATTAACTAATATGACGAATTCAACAATTATTGAAAAAATTTTAAATCAAAATCTTTTTGGAATTTTAAATAAATTTCTTTTTACAATTAATAATGATAATTTTCATCGTGAATTATTTGAAATAATAAACTATGTAACATTAAAAAAAATAATAAATTATTAGTTAATTTATATGGTTATGCTGAAGACTATATTAAATATTCTAAGGAAATGCCTAATTGTAAAGTTAAGTGCAACTAAATTATTTTTCTAACCAAATATTCGATTGGTGAAAGATAATTTAGTATTTTTCTTGGTCTATGGTTTAAAGACAATATAAATTTATGAACTGCATTTTTCGTGGTATTTGAAAAATTAAATTTTTTAGGAAATTTTTCTCTAATTAACCCATTAGTATTTTCATTAGTACCTCTTTGTCAGGGTGAATATGCATTAGCAAAATAAATTTTCACATTTAAATTTTTTTCAAGTTGTTGTCAATTAGCAAATTCTTTACCTCTATCAAATGTTATAGTTTTAACAAGATTATTTGGAAGAATTGATAAATAATGGCTAATGTTTTCGTTAATAACTTTAGTAGTTCTATTTTCAACTAACATTGCTAAAGTAAATCTTGATGTTCTTTCAACTAAAGTTATTAAACATGATTTACTTTTACCTCGCGATGATACTATAGTATCACCCTCTCAATGGCCAACAGTTATGCGATTATTAACATTAACATTTCGTTCTTTAATTGATTTACCATTAAATTTACCGCGATTTTCTTGAGATTTTCGTTTCTTACCTTTTCTTCTTAAATTTTTATTAGTAACCTTTTCAAGTAATCCAGAATAAATTCAATTGTAAATTGTTTTAAAACTAATAATTCATTATTTATGAAAATTTTTAATTCTTCCATAAATTTGTTCAGGCGATCAACCTAATAATAATTTTTGTTGTACATATTTTACTAATTCTCTATTTTTAAACTTATGAAAATAAACATGTGATTGTTTTCTATTTTCTGCTTTATTTTGTGCAATTAATGAAAAATAATGATTATTATCTTTATTTCTATTAACTTCTTGAATAATAGTACTAATACTTCGATTAAGATTTTTAGCTATTTCACTAATTTTTAATTTAAATTTCAATTGATTCTCAATATAAATTCTTTCATCTATGCCAAGATGTTTATATCCCATATAAAAAACTCCTTGCTTTAATTTTTATAAAATAAACTTAGCATCATGAAATTTTTATATGAAATTTTTTGCAATTTTATTTACTTGCACTTACAAGTATAATTTAGCAAATAAAAAAAACGCGAAACAAGTTGATTACAACTTCATTGACAAGAAATTTGGATAAAGTTACGATTATTAAAGATCAGTGTAAAAATATTAATCATGTTAACCAATTAATAATTCAACTGCTTTATTCGCTATCGCAGTTATAAGTAAAATATAAAGAAATTAATTTTAAAAATATTTTTAATTCTGAAAGTAAGTTCCAATAATATATTAATATATGTGCTTTTGATAAGAATAAATATAAACAACTTATGGAATTTTATCACGAATTAGTATTATATTTATATTGTTATAAAGCCCACAATTAACAAAATGATAATAAAAATCAGAAATGAATTAAGGAAATTGCAATAGTTAGTTATAATAGTTGTTAAAATAATTAGTATGAATATTGAACAAGTAATGTATAATTACCAAAAAAATTAAATGCTTAAGTTTAAATTTTTATTTTGGTAGTAAGAAAAAATTAAGGTTTTATAAAAATTATAAATAACATAATAAAAATAAAATTAATTAATTAATTATTAGAGCAATTTTTTATTTTTAATTAATCGTTAGATAGTATCTTTCACACTTAATAAAATATGTTTTTTCTGAAAAATTCCATCCTTTCTTTTATTAAAAATTTTTAAGTAGTTGTTTTACTTATTTATTAGTTAATTATTAAATATATTACTAAAAAATACATTTAATAAACAAATAATTAAAAAAAGATAATGAGATAAAAAATAATAAAGATACTATCCAATCAATAATGCAACTCTTAAACTTAATATTTTAATGCTTAAAGATTGATAACTCATCTATGACACGAAGCTTTAAATAAAGTGTGAAAGCGAATGGATTTTACTCCTATTTATTTCTTTAATTCTCAGCAAGATTAATCCCTCGCGAAATGTCATAGCGCGGGGTTTTTTTATCTTGTTTTCATTAAAAGAGTGCTATTAAATCAAAAAACAACATCGGACACTAAAAAAAACAAGAGGGTTGAAACTTTCAAAAGGTTATTTTCTTTATATAAAGTTGTCTAAGGATGGATTAAGCGTAATTAATAACTGGGTAAATTTTTACTCATGTGATGGATAAAACTCTGTCTAAATATAAAGTTTTAATATCATCATCATTCACCACCGAAGCGAGGTGGATGGCTAATTAAGCTAATTAAATCAAAATATAAATATTATTACTAAATATCAAAATATTAATCAACAAATGTATTTTATGTTTATTTAAAAAAATAAAAATAAAGGAGGAAAATATTATGGAAAAATATAAAAGTAAATATATCAATAAAACTTGAAATGAAATAACAACTTAATTTGGTTGAGTTAATTGTGAACCTGTTAATTATTGTATTTCCTATTATAAAAATCATTATGATTTGCAATGTTTATAATTAGCAAAAATATACTTAAATTTATTTAAAAAAAATTTAGATGTTATTAATTATAATATGCAACATTACAAAATTAATGATATTTTAGATTTAGCAACAGAAGGTTGAAAAATATTACAAATTAATAAAAAAATAAAACAAATAAATTAAAATATATTATTACAATTTACCCTTCTGAAATTGACCAAATTGATATTATTATTTATAATGTTTTGCAAAATAAAATAATTAATAACATTACTTTTAATTCTAAAGATGAATAATAAGCAATAAATAATATCTATTTAATATTAAATGAATTTAAAAAGCAAACTTGTTCTTATTTTAATAAAGTTCTTGTAATAATTGAAGGTTGTCAACTTCATAGGGGATTAAAAATAAAAAAAACCCATTATTTATCCCTAAATTCATTGGTGGTGTAAAAGTTTTATACAAATATCGATTTAATTTAAAATATGTTTTACAATCACCAATTGTTAAGAAAAATTATAGCTATAAAGGAAGTGTTAAAATGACAGAACACAAACACGACGCTTAAAAACATTTACAATATTTTTTAGCAAAGGGAGTTGAAAAAAATGGTACAAACAAAAAGTAATTTGTCAAAAAAAAGTAACAAAAAAACATAAAATAAAAAATAAAAGAATTAATAAATTAGAACTAACTGTTAGATTACATGAAAATCCAATTAAAACCAAAATTAAAGCGCTGGTTGTTGGTGATGTTGAAGTTTGATGATTGTTCAGCAAAATGTCAGTAAAATGGATTAAATTATTCAACATTATCAATATATAATCCAGTAACTGTATTTGAGTTTTTGAAATTTAAAAAAGATGATGAGGTAAAAATTAAAGGATCAGTATTTAATCAGTTAAATTTAAAAACTAAACGATATTTTTTATCTTTTCGAGTCGATAGTTTTGAAATTATAAAAAAGGCGATTAGAAAAAGAACAAATACAAATATTAAAAAATAGGAGAAAAAATAATGGTATTAAAAATGTAAAATATGTTTTTATAAATGAAAATAATGAGATTATTAAAAATGAAGATAATAGTTTAGATATTAAAATTGCTGAAATTATTTTAGAAAATACTACCGAAGTTGAAGAATTTAATGCAAGTAATTTAGAAAATAGTAATCAACAAATCAAATAACTAAAGACAAAAACAATTAATTAATTTCACAATTATAACAACAAACGCTACAATTAAAACAAATTGAAGTAATTGACTTTATTAATTATTTAACTGATAATGAAGAATTTAAAAATGTTTTATTAAAATCTTATGACATTACTGATGATATTGAAGTTATTAAAACACAATTGCAAAGTGTTTATGATTAACTAATTAAAGTCCAAACCGTTAATACTGGTGGCGTACCAAAAGTAGAAAACAAAGAAAACAATATTTTAGATACAGACAATGTATTTAATAAATAGAAAGAAGGAAATAAATTATGGCACAACACCCACAAAGAATTTTTGGTGATATTGCTAATAAAGCAACACAAAAAGAGTGTGAATCATTTAATCAATGATATTTACAAACTTATCAACAAAAATTTAGTTGATAAGTTTTATTTGCGTGAAAAGAAGCCAATAAATTTGGGTTTAACATACAAGAAAAATAAAAATATTAAATATAATGAAGGTTTAGGAGCAAACAGACAAATATTTAATACCGATGATAATTTATTGAAATATTAAAAAGTTGAATTTTAAGATGGAATTGTTGAATTAAATACCATTTTAACTTTTGCTCGTAAATTATATCCTGTAAAAAGTAATTTTAATCCTAATCTTTGAGAGGATGATATTGAACAAGCAATGGATACCAAAGTTGCCTATAAACGTAACAAAATTTTAAATATTATTAGCAAAGGAACAGTTACAACTATTCAAGGACAAAAAGAAGATGATAGAAATGCTTTAAAAATTCATGATGAAATTATATGGATAAAATATATAAAAATGGCTTTACCCCATCAGAAACAGTTGTCTTAGGTTCAGCTGATTTTATTCTTGGCATTCCGCGTGATAAATTACAACTACAATTTGGGGCAAATGACCAAATAAATAGTTTAATAACAACAAGTGGGGCAATGAAAAATATTGAAAGAACAACATATTATATTATTCCAACTATATGGTTCATAAAAAATTACCAATTATTAATAAAGATGGTTCAGAGGGAACAATTAATTTATTGCCAGAAGGTGTTAATGCAATTGCCTTTAAATTTAGCAAAAAATATGATCCGCTTATTTTACGCAAAAAAGACCATCTTTATTAATAATTGGTGCTACGGCATTAGGGACTGGAATGGTAATACTTTGATTATGGAAAGAATTTTAGAATTTTATATTTAGATGGTGCTGTAACTGAACCAAAAATAATTATTAAACATACATATGCAAAAATTGATATTAGTAAAATTGTACCATTTATCTCGGTTAACTTGTCCTTTTGTATATGTTTTTTCTAAATTAAAACTTTTTGGTACAGGAATACCCATTGCTGTATTTTTATATAATTCACCATTAACCTTTGCTTTTAATCAGGATTGTTAACAAATTACTTTTAAATAAGCAGGTGTTAACCCTAAATAGGCTCTTCGACCTAAAACCATAAACATTTTATCAGTTGGCAAACCAAAATATAGATTACTAATTTGATTTGTTAATTCAATCAAAGTTTCATTTAATGTAAAGAATGCTTTATTTGCATCATAGGCATTTTCTGCTGTATAATTTACGAAATGGAATTACTTCATATTGACCATTTGCTAAACAATAATCATAAATAGTTTGAATTAATTCACATTCTAAATTAACAAATTTATTCTGCACAACACCAGAAATATCGTCAACAATAACACCATTTTAATATTTTGTTCTATCATTGCTAAATCAAATGATTCATTCATTAATTTTAAATTAAATTTTTTATCAATCAGAACTGTAATTCTTGTTAATCCCATAGTTTTGAGTTGCTCCACCATTTGGTAATGCATAATCATCTTGTCACACCACATAATGGTTTAAATTATATAATACTTGTCCTGCATTAGGTAATCAAACAACTTGCTCTGCTGTTGCTCTGTTGTATATTGTATAATACTTGCTGCATATTCATTATATAAAAGTCCACGCAATAAAGCAATAACTATATCAACATAGGCTTTTTTGCTCTGTTGTATTACCTTGTAATGTAAAAGGTACTTATGACAACAAATTAATTTGTTGTCATAATATTTTTAACTCCCTTATTATCTAAGGTTTTTAAGTGTATAATCAGTTATTTTTTAATTTATTCCGGAGTATATGCTCCCTTTTTAATAGTTTCAATTTCATCACTTTTATTTTCAACCAAATTTTCAATAATATCTTTAATAAAATCAGTTGGTGAAACTGATGGTTGTTCTTGCACAAACAAATCAGTTTTTAATTATTTTAAAGTTTGCATTTTTTCAGTTAAATAATTACCACTAACTTTATCTAAATTAGTTTTAATATATCTAATTTTATTAGATGGAACATCTTAAAAAGCTTTTAATTCATCTAATTAATTAGATAATTCAATAAAGTCTTCTTTTGATATAACATCTTCGCGGTTTTGTACACTTTCTCTAATTTGCTTTGCTTAATTATTAAACTGATTTAAGATATTTTCTGCTATTTCTTCACTCAAACCTTATTCGATTAATTGTTCTTTTGTAAGTGCCATTTTATAAACTCCTCTTTTTTTATCCTTGTTCGATTAACAAGTCGGCGTAAACTCTTTTTTACGGAAAAAGATTAAACCTATTACTTCATTATATACTATTATTTTACTAATACAACACTTTATGTATTATTATTTATATATATATATATATATATATATATATAAATATTATTATAAATTAACAAACTTAATATAATTTATTGCTAATTTGCCCTTTAAAACGTGTAATAATAGGTATTTAACAAGATAAAATTATTAAAATAATTCCTAATTTTGCTTGTATATATATACATATATATATATAATGCAGGTAGATCTTGATAAAAAGTTTCAAGATAAAAAAAGGAGAAAAACAAGTATGAAAAAGTTAATTGGTTTATTAATCATATTAACTATTAGTGGAGCTGCTGTACCAACAACAATTGCCTCTAGTCATTATCAAAAACAAGAAACTATAAAAAATAGCGAAATTGATTATCAACAAACAAATAATTTAGAAACTTTAAATAGAGATAAAAGACAAAATAATAGTGAAACTATTATTAATTTGAATAAAACTACTGTTGATTTTAATCCTGATGGCGGGTTGCTCGATTTATCAGTTAATTTATTAGGAAATTTTATTTTACATTTTACGAATTTGCTGATATTAATGTAACAAATTATACAAATATTAAAAATTGAAATGAATTTACTAAAAAATTTAATTTTATTCGTTTTAATGGGTCTACTAATATAACATTTAGTCGTAAAGATGGTGTTGGTGGAATTGCTGGATTTGTATTAACTCCAAAAGATATTAATATTTCTTCACTTAGTTAATTAAGGCATGATTATAATTATAGAGAATTACCACCATTGCAATTTAGTAATGGCAGGGGATTTAGTAGTTATGAAGCGCAAAGATCAGACGAACTCCCATTTAATAAAAATTCAGAAAAATTATTTAGTGAAACACTACCTAATAAACTAGCTTTTAGTAAAATAAGTGTTTATATTTCTGCTATTAAACTTATTCCAAGTAATAATGGTAATAATTTATTTTTACGTTTAGTTTATAAAGTTATATATACACATTTTGCTACAACAGATGGAATAAATATAAATGGGTATTTAACAACGGAAGTATAACATTGTTTAAAAAATAAAATTTAATAAATTTATAAATTGTATGGAACTAAATAATTATTTATTACCATTTTTAATTAAATTAACAAAATATAAAATAATAGAATTATAAAAATGAAAAAGTTATTAAGTATTATTGGCGCAATATCATTAACAAGTACAAGTACAATAATTTTAGTTGCTTGTAATACATCGCAAAAATATAGCCCCGAAGAATTAGCAAAATTAAAAGAAGAAAATAAAATAAATACAAAAAATCAAGAAATTAAAGACAATTTAGAATGAATAGCACCACAAGAAAAACCATTTAATAAAGTTGATGATAAATGATATTATGTTGTATGAAAAAGTAAAAATTGAAATATTACCAAGTTTAAAAATGATATTTTAGTGGATAGATTACATACAAATAGAGAACTTAATGGTAAAAATGAAGATGAAGAGTATAAACTAAATTTAGAATGATATCAACAAAATGATATAATTAACGCACTTTTTATCCGTTCTAAAAGTGTTGTTTCGCCATGAATTAGTAATAAATATCGTTTTAAATCAGTTTATCGTTGAAATTTAGATACTAAGGAGCCTGATTTAATTTTAGATGAAAACAGTAATATAAAAGTTGAGGGTGAATAGAAAAAAGATATTTAATGATAGTATCAATTAAATATCTTTTTTATTTTTATCTTGGTTTAAATGCAATCTTAATGGGATTATCACTTTTATTTCTAATACCTAAAATAGAATTATTAACATCTAAAATAATTGACTTTTTATTACCTCAAAACCATCTAGTATTATATATAATTGCTGTTGATAAATTAATAAGGTATGTTTTTTAAAATATAATTTTTAATTTCATATAATTAGTATAATATGCTTGTAAATATGTTTCTCTAATTTTGTCATTGTCTTTATTTTTTCATTTTGTTATTTGTGTTGAAAAATATACTTTATACTTAATATCTGGTGCTTTATATTTATTAAAATAAATCTTATCATCAAATCCCCGTCAGTATAAGCAGTAATAAATGTTTAAACATCATTTATAGGTATTTCTTTCGTATCCTTTATTTGTAAAAAAGTATTTGGTAAATTAACTTTATCATTTTGTGAATAACCATCTTTTTGTAACGACAAATCTAATAATGAAAACAATAAATTATTACAATTTTTAACTCCACCATATAAATCAATATTTCTATTAGAAATAAAATCTTCTATATCTGGTTGTCCACATTATACTTGTATATTATTAAGATTACTTATTTCTATTGTTTTATAAGAACTAATAAATTTATTTATATTTTGAATTGTTGGGTCAATTTGTTTTAAGTTAATTTCTATTTCACAATAAGCAGAATTAAATTAATCAGAAAATAAATTCATTGGATAATTATCTGTTTGTGAACATTTTATTTGTGAATTAATTTTAAGTTTTTAATGGCTGGACTGTATTAGCCGGCTCAGATATCTTTTGTATAATCTGGATAATTATATGATAATGGTGGGATAAAAAACATATTGTGGATAATTAAAGGTTGGTATTTCATAGTCGTGTGGTAATAAGAAACTAGTTTTATAATTAATTGTCATATCGCGTAAATAACTATTTAATGTACTTTTTGTTTTTTCACGAAAATTTCATACCAATAATCTTAAATAACCTTCTTCATTATTAGTATATGGGTTATAAGCACAAAAGATAATTTTGAAATTATCTTTATATAATGCTTGTATTTAAAACATATCAATAATATAACTACAATTTGTTCCATCAGGTGTTTGTAATAATTCACAATCATTATCTTTTTCACTACGACCAACTGGTATTTGAGCATTTACCACTTTTGGTTAGTTAATTAATTAAATAAACTCGGTTTTTTTTGTTTAATTGTTTTAAATTATATGTTTAATAAACTATATTATTTGTTGGTTTACCATCATTAGTTAAAACAGTACCTACTAATTTATTGATTAATAAAGTTGTAAAATTTAAGCTAGTGACATTTGCTCCAAAAATAACACCAACTTTATCATATTACTTTGTTCTCTAAATATTTCAAATGGTAAATAACCTTTATTTTTCACATTATCACCTCAAAACGCATCATTATAAAAACTATAAATATTAGCACTCATAAAAAACCCATTTAATCATTGAAAATTAGGTCAAGTTTTTTAATCTTGATTAATTAATCAACCCCAAGGAATACCAAATGAAATAAATTTTAAGAATTTACCAACTCCACCGGTTATTGTAAAAGGATTAAATACTAATTTTTGATTATAGTTTAAAGGTAATGCAGTTATTTGACGGTTAATAAAATTATTCATATTTAAAATATCCCAAACATTACATGCACCCATTTTATTATATTCAATTTGAACTTGATCAACCGTATTATCAAATTCATCTTTTCTTCTAAAATACAATGATGCTTGAGTACCAATAATATTGTTAACTATACCCGTTTGTTTTTATTTTGTTTGGTGGTGTTATTTTTCAATCTTTTGATCAATAAAATTTAGAATCCTTATCTTCTGTATGAATAGTTGTGCCAACAGTGGGATTTGTTGCTGTTGAATTTGTTTTATCAGTTATAACAATAATTTAACTATTTTTTTGATTTAAAAAATCATATTTACTATCCATATCTGTTTTTCAATCTTTATAACCAGTTATCATAATTAGTTGAATCCCTTGAATGTTATATAAACTTACTTTGGGTGAAACATAAATATTTACTTTGTTGGGTGGACAAGGATACATGTTATACATTAATAAATCACGATAATTCATTACTTTTGGATTAAATTGACCTTTAATAATTGGTCGATCAATAACTGGCATATCAAAAAAGATCGGATTACCATAAAATTTAACCGTCATTGATCTAAACACCAGGGTCTTTAAATAAAACCTCATCTAATTAAACAATGCCTTTATTTATTTTTTCATTATAAGTTATTTTAGAAAAACAATAACCTTCCCCGGGGCGCCTGATGTTTTAATAAATTTTTATAACAGATAAACTACTATTAACTAATTTTGTTATTAATACTTGAAAAAGTAATTTCTTTGTCATAAAAAAACTACCATCATAAGGTTAATAATAATTAATAATAACATTTGATATATATAATCATTGTCTATTCTTGGGGGTGCATAATTAATATCACCACCACCAATATTTAAACCACAGTCATTAAATACAAGTATAAAAATTATAATAATCATTATTAATATTTAATTTACTTGCATCTTCATCTAAACTTAATAAAGTGTATTGTTTTTCGGTTGATCGCTTGGTAAATACTTGTTCAAATTTAGCTTATCTAAATTGAATTGAACTTTTATCATCAATCACATAAGCATCCTATATATTTATCAATATTAACCTCTTTTGTATAAAAATTATCAGCTTTATTATCATTATTCATAAAATAACTTAATTTATATTTATTTAAGTATTATAACATTTCTATTAATATCATAAATGTTTTCACCATCAATTAATTTTCAATAAACATTGCTATTTGTTCATCTTTTAATTTTATAACAAAAAGTATCTTGTTATTTGATCATAATTGAGTTAAACTGGTTGATTTTTAAAATCAACCATAGTTAAGATATTAATTTCTTCACCTTTATATTTTTGTGCTATTTTTAAACTATCTTGTCATTAAACAATCGTACTTTCCATATTATCAAATATTTGTGAATAACTACCGTAATTACTTAGTTTAGCGTTATTAGGTTTTCAACCTGTTTCAATATCAAGGACATATTAACTATAAACATTAAAAGGAAATACCATTAAATGTCTATTATCTTTTATGTTTTCTCTTATATCTATTAAAGTATCGTTGCCTGTTTTCTTAATTATTCGATAACCTCTGTGGGTTAATTATACTAATTTTTTAATTCTCCTCAACTTCTGCTCTACCTTGTAAAGCATTTTGATTATTACCAATTTAATCATATTACATTAATTTATTATTATGTTCGATCTCTTTGGCTTGCATTTTATCTTGTCATGCCTCTATTTTTTCAAAATATTTTGTTGCTTCTAATTCATCGATATTGTCATATTCAGTTATGGCTCTTATTGGTTCCATTTTACCATTATCTAATATAGCAGTAATTAATTCATTTTATCACATTTGGTCAACTAAACTAGCACTAATAAATCAAAACCATAAGGACGTTCGCCTGTGCCATCTCATAAACCATAATATTTTAAAACAGTATCAAACATTTTAGTATAACATTGCTTACGGTATGCTTGTAAATAGGCTTGTTTTTCTAAGTCTTTTGTTTTTAAGTTAATAATGATTGGGTTTTATTTTGATCACCATCTGATTTATCGTCAAATGGACTAGAAAAATGACATGATAAATATACTTTGTTCAATAATAGATTTTTGGTATTAGGTATATGTTTATAATTTTGGTGTATATTGTTACTACTTATAAATATTGTGATGATGTCTCATCTGATGCCATTTGACTTGATTGAATAAAAATATCATCAAAAATATTTTGATATACTTTTTTATTTCCCATATTATAGGTAGCAAGTAAACTATCATCTAATTGATCATATCAATGCGTGTACGATATGCTCATCTTTCTTTCAACTTAATATCAAAAATATCTTATAAATTAAATTGTAATTTATAAAAATTTGCCATGGTAGATAATGGATTTAAAGTAGTTAAAGTTAATAAAAATAAAGGATTAGATTCATTTATCGTTTCTCAGAAAGAAACTATACCTAATTTATTTTTAAATTCTTGGACTAAAACAGGTCTAACATAATCTTTAATTTGTGTTTTACTTTGTCCAACAACTACCTCGTTATTTTTGGGTCAACATTAATAACTATTTTATCTTTGGTACAAATTAAATTTAAAATAAAATCATTATCTGATTTATGATAATTTAATAAAATATCATCATCTTGTTCAATTTCATTTATTTTACTTACGCATGATATGAAGTTAAAATGGTTGATTCATAAATCAATATTTCCATCACTATTTTCTAATAAACCAAAAATAGTTTTACCCATTAAACTTGCTGTTAATTCATTTTTATCTAATTTTTTTATTTTATAAGTTTCATATCATCAATTTAATTTTTCTAAAATGTCTTTATGATGGAGACTTAAATAAAATATCTTTACCATTTATTAATCGCGTTTGATGGCGAGCAATAATATTTGCTAAATTAATTGTTAAATCATAATTATAAAATTTTAAAACACTATTAATATCATTTAAGTTTTATAAAATAAGGAAAGTATTATTCATGGTTATTTTGCTCCTTTAATTTTAAGATAAGTGCATAATTAATAATATTTACTATTAATAAATTTGACTCATTTACTAAAACTTAAACATACACTTTAACTTTTTGATATTTCTTAATATATTCGTTATATAAAGTTAATTTACATATTGCGATATTATCTTTTTCTAATTATTGACAAAGTTTTTTTTAACTTGTCCGCAAACAGATATATATGGTCTTTTGCATTTATTACACGCTCATCATGTATTACATAAATATCTTTTTTTAATTAATTAAGTTATTTACTCCCTTTGTTGTTATAATTTATAATCTGTTGAACTATTATGTTTAACCATTGATATTAATTCAAAATGTAAAGTATAAAAATAACTATCAAATATATCACCATATAAGTCTAGCGTTTTTTCTTCTCTGGCATTTGGTTTATCTTATCATTTAATTAATTCATATTGTGTTTTACTTACAGAACATTTTTCTCATAATAATTTTAATTGGTTTTTATTTATCAACATTGTAAATGCTTCAATACGATATCTTATTTTAAATTTCTGTTTTTGTGATGGGTTAAATGTCATATATTGCCCAAAAAAATAATTATATTTTTCTCTATTTAAACTTTGTAACGTTGAATAAGTACTATCATATACATTTAGACTAATACTACCCTGCTGTATTTAAATTAAAGTATTGATTTAATTTATTATTATAAAACTATAAAATATCTTTTACTTGTTCTAATTCAGTTTTAAATTGATGTGTAGCATTTGAATGAGTATATTCTGCTATTTTATATGCTTTTTTATCAAATGAATTATATAATCAAAAAATTGCTGATGTTGTATATTTTTTTTGGATTATTAGCATTAGCAATATCAACACCACCCAATAATTTCGTTGGTTGAATAATATCGGTTACTTGCATAATATAAATATGTCTTGCAAAGATTGATCAACTAGTGTTTGTCTCTGGCAATTCTCAACTCCACACTTTTGTTCTTTCAATATTCAATTGTTACAATCTTAATCGATCATTAACTTTATCTTGTGGTAATTAATAATTAAGTTTTCAACTAGAATAATGAATAATAATTTTCATATTTTATTTTTTAATATATTTAATTTTTTCATATTTACTATGCATTATTTCTTCATTAAAAGATAATAATTCATTACAATAACCAACAATATATCGTTTTAAACTTTCAGGATTACATGTATTAATTGTTATTTTATTTTGATAACCACTAATAGCAAACTTTAAATAACTTACATCTTTTATTTTAAATTGGTCACATTATTCCTTTCAATCAATAACTAATTTATATTTATTCAAATTAGCAAAGGTTTTTAATTTTTCTTTCCGACTTTGTCGGATGTAAAATTTTACAATATATTTTGCTATCATTCGATAAAGTAAAAGTAAAATTTGATAAATTAATACTATAATGTATATTATTTTCATCTAACATATTTCATATATTTTTAAACATACTATATTTTAAATCTTTACTCTAATACACACTAGCAATTATACAAATCGGTTCTTTAATTAATAAACTAATTTTTAATAATTCAACAAAACATTTTAATATTTGAAATAGTCTTACCGCTATATCCTGTCCCAATTTGATTAATTTCATTAACTAATTAATATTTTTTAATAAATGCGATATTTATTACCAATATTACTATTTTGTAATAATCAATAAGGAGTTTCTAATAAATAAGCAAAATGATTAAGTATTATTATCACTTTTTTAATATCTCTAATACTTGTTTGTAAATTAATAATTATTGGTTGTTGATTATTTAATTTTAATTATTTTTCAAGTTCTTTTTCTTGTAGTGAATACTTATTATCAAGTAAAGTAACTATCTTCTCGCTCGCGTAAATATCATATCTTCACTTTTTTGCCCTCCCGAGAAAGATTTAATTTATTGGTTAAATCATTCAAAGTATAGGAGATATTATTAGGTTTTATCACGTCAAAACTGCTCTATTTTACGCTCAAATGTTCGTAAATTTGCTGTTTTTGGATTAAATTCTTTCATTTTTTACTTTTTTTGTATATTAAAATTACTATTATTTAATGAATATGATTAAATAAAAGAGTAAACTATACATAAAAATATATCAAAAAACCATCGCGGTTATTTTTTGTTATTTATATTTTACATCAAAACTAAAAAAAATAAAGAAATTTACTTTTTATTTTAGTATACAGACATAAAAAGATACAAATTCGATACTTGTTACATTATAATAATATATCTTTAAAGTTATTTGTCAATACCTTTTAAAAAAAATTCGTTTATAAATGAATTTAAATAAAAGAAATGGAAATACAAATATATGCAAAATTATACACATGTAAAATTTGATGAACGAAGATTTTTAAATGATTTATTGTTATCTGATGCTTTTAAAAAGAAAAATGGTGCGATTAATTTATCAGAAATAGCAAGACAAATGGACCCGCGAGATTAATACTGTTTAAAGAAGGAAATTAAGCGATTTAAAAATATACAAGATTATAAGCCATTAGATGCTCTCACAAATATTATAAACAAAAGCGTAAAAAATCTATTAAAAAATACCTGAATTTACAAAAAAGCAGTTAGTATTTATTAAATCTTGTTTTAATAAATACCACGATACATTCGAACAATTGATTTATCGTTATTTTATAGAATTTGGTGTTAAATTTCCTGCTTGTGTTAAAATTTTATATAAATTAATTCTCTTAGGAAAATTATAATTAATAAAGAAAATTTGCTTCATCGTGGTAAAAAATATAAAACAAAACAAAAACCTGATAATAGTGGAAAATTAATTAATTTTAAATCAATTTGAGATATTGAAAATAAAGTTTCTAGTTTTGGTTGATTTTAAATGGATACTGTTGTGGGAAAAACCATCATTATAGTTGTTTAGTATTGGTTGAACAAAATAGTAAAAATTATTTTGCAATGAAATTAGAAAAAAATAATTCAAGTGAAGTTTTAAAAAAAATTGAACATATAGTTATAATTAATGGTTTAGTTGGAAAAATTAAAGGGATAATAACAGATAGAGGAAAAGAATTTAGTAAGTTTGAAGAAATGGAAAAGATTACTGATTATAATATTTATTTTTGTGATCCTGGTAAACCACAACAAAAACAATTAATTGAGTATATTAATTTTGAACTTAGAGAATTATTTCCTAAGAAAACTGATTTTAATAATGTTATGCAACAAGAAATAGATTGAGTAGTTGATGTTATAAATGAAAAATTAAGGCCTATTTTGAATTTAAAAACATCAAAACAAGTATTTTTAAATAATTTTAAATAAGTTTATTTGAAAAATTTAATAAATTATTTTTCAGTGTACTTAAATATACTTAAAATATAATAAATTTACAAATATTTTATTTTTTAAAAAATAGTTGCATTTATTTTTAAGAGTGTTGTTATAAATCTAACAAGAGATAAAAATTTGGAACTTGTATCTACACGATGCAACGTATAATTTAAAATTGCAAGATATTTATGAAACGATGGAGGAATGAACTTTAAAATAAATTTATCAATTGATTAAATTTTCAAATAGTATTAAGGAACATTTAAAATTACCGTTTAAAAAAATATTAAATCCTTATCAATATAAGGATAATGTTTAACTATTATAAGAAATTAATTATGAAAAATTATCAACAATTGAAGAATAATTTTAAAACGGTTATTGAGCAAAATCGTTCAATTGAAAAGTTAATAAAATTGTTTACAAAGCGTTTACCAGATTATCAGGGTTAAATATTCGAAAAAAAAACGAACAAAACCAAAAGGAATATTTTTTTGTTGGACCAACCCAACCGGAGTTGGGAAAACGTAATTAGCAAAAGCGTTGGCGAAGTTTTTATTTGGGAATGAAAAATATTGTATTCGTTTTGATATGTCGTAATGTAATCAAGAAGCGAATGATCAAAAATTAATTGGGCCCCACCGGGTTATGTTGGTTATGAAGAAGAGGTTAATTAACCAATGTTATTAAAGAGAAGCCCTTTAGTGTTTTATTATTTGATGAAATCGAAAAAGCACATCCGTGAATTTTAAATAAATTTTTACAAATTTTAGCAAATGGACGCTTAACGAACAATAAAAGTCAAACGGTTGCTTTCTCTGATTCATTTATTGTTATGACCTCTAATATTGGAGCAAGTGGAATTGATGATAATTTACCATTTTTGGAAATTAAAAAGAAATTTATTCAAAAAAGTATCCGATCATTTTCGAATTTAATTTAAACAACCAGAATTATTAGGTTGAATTGGAAATAATATTATTCCTTTTAATTTTATTAAAGATACTAATTTTAAAGCGAAATTAATTACCCAAAAATTACAACCAATTAAGACGGCAGTTAAAGAAAAATATAAAGTTGACCTGAAATTTGGTAATTTACCAGATATTTTACCGATTATTATTCAAGATACAGATGATAAAAAAGTGGCGTGATTTATTAAATAATATTGAAAAACATCTTGTTGATGGTTTAAGTATCTTTATTTTTACCAATCAAAATAAATTTAAACCTGGACGACCTAGACAAACAATTTTAGTACAAGCAAATGGTTCACATATTGTGAATATTGTTTGAAATAAAAGATGAATAATTTAATTAATTTTAATCATTTTGTTTCATTTACCACCATCAAAGGTCCCGACAAACGTTTTGCTTTATGAATACAAGGATGTATTATTAATTGTAAAATATGAATTAATCAAGAAATGATCCCGTTAATTAATCGGAATGTAATGGAGGTTAAAACCCCTTTTTGAAGCCATTATAGACGATAACGAGCACTTTCAAATTTATAAGAGAATTTTACAACAAAACTTTTTGTGATTAAATGTTGCTGTTTTTCCAGTGAAATAATAGTTATTGGTCGTTTAAAAAGAGACCAATATTATTATCATAATATTTTTTAATATTATAATTAAGTAAAGATTATAAAAATAATTCACAATTATTTAGTAGTAGCATTGTTGTTTTTCTCCTTCAATAATTTAATTATCAAAAAAGATAATTTGTTCCTTACAAATTAGGTGTAAAAATGAAAAAAATTAAATTACTAGCAACCGATATTATTAATAAAGAATTTAAAGTTGATTATCAAGGTTATGATCCAAATGATGTTGATATGTTTTTAAATATGATTGCCACTGATTATTGAATTTTTGAGTACATTACAAATGATTTTAATAAAGAAATCAAATATTTGCGTCAACAATTAAATGAGTTTGCAAGATGAATGATGTGTTACGCGCTCAACTTGATGAAACAAAAGTACAAAAGCGGCGCTTAGAAGAAGAAGAAGAAGAAGAAGAAGAAGAAGTATTCAAAGACGGATTTAATTAAACGAATTCATAATTTAGAGGGTAAAATAAATAACAATTAGATTTGTTTAATTAAGAGCGAAGATATAGTATAATTATTATGAGTTATGACAGAGCTAGTTGCTATTAACAAAATGTTAATAGAGGAAACTCCACGCTCGCACAGTCTGTGATGATTGTAGTGTTTGTGCTAATTTAATTCATAAAATTAGGAATAAGGGTAACTTATGACGGCTGAAAAAAATCCTACGTTATTATTTAATAATATGGAGTTTTTTCTATAAAAGTGCCACAGAAACGAGTTTTTAAAGAAATTTAAAAAATGGAACGGGTAAACCCCACAAGCGAGAAACCTAAATTTTGGTAAGGGAATTTCTTGTTTTTAAGCAGAAGAAACAAGATGATTAATTTAATGATTGATAGATAAATAACTAGTATTTTATTTTAAGAAAATAAAAACAGAACGTGGGTTATGATGTTGTAACTTTATTAATAAAAATAGATATTAATCTATTTTTATTTTTATTTAAATTAGTTATAATTTATTTTTATAAAAATAAATTATTTAACTTGACCCATATTTAAAAAATAATTTATAATTTTTATAAATAAGAAAGGAAAAAATAATGAAAAAAAATACTAACAGTAATTTAACAGTGCAAAATGATAAGATTTGAGCACGAATTAAAAAATCAGTTTTTCATAAAGAATTATATAATCAAAGTTTAATTACTTTTAAAATTGCGACTTCTGCTATTTTTTTAGCAGTGGCGGTTGGGTTAAGCTTATTAGAAGTTTTTAATGTGCCAACTCCTTGGGGAGCAACTTTTAGGTTACGTTTTTTTGATACTTTAGTAATTATTTATTCAATTTCAATTGTTGGGTTAGGATTTGCTTTACTAGAAGGAGTATCCTTACCATGAATTCATAACTTAATTGATGGGTATCATACCTGAATTGAAATGGCGTTTTTTATGATTTCTAATATTTTAGTTGTGTTTATAACATGATTTGTTTATTATATTTTATTCAATGCTTACGCAAAAATTACGGTGCCAGAAAATGTGACAGACCATAATATTCATGAGTATCATCATGTTAAAAAAGCTCATAATCATCATCATAAAATTAGTAACATTAATTTCGTAAAAAAATTTTTAGCATTTATTATTATTATTCCAATATGTGCTTTAATTGAAGCAATTTCATTTATAATAATTGTTGTAAAAATTTTAGTAAATATAGGTAATACTGATGTTGGTCAATATCATGGCCATGATATTGACGGAATGGCTTCGATTTTTGAATCATGACAGCATACTTTAATTTTTATCGGAATTTTCTTTGGAATTTTTACCGGGAAATATATTGTTAATACTACTTTATTTTTATTATTAGAAAGACGAACAAGACAGCTGGCTGACCGCTATGGAATATATGTATAAAACCTTTTTTAAAATTTTAAAAAAGGTTTTTTTGATATAATTCATTGCTACGAGATAAAATATTATGATCGCATTTTTTAAGAATAAGGTGAGGTTATGAGGAAAATCAAAGAGTTAATTGATATTAACAAAATTGAGAAGAATTTACATTACAATGAGTTACATTAAAAAACCAAACTAATAAGCAAGAAACACCATTAGAAATGATTAAGCGAATTTAAGCACCGTGAATGCATTAAGTTGTTTTTTAAAATCAAAATTTTAAAAAACCAGTTTCTCAATCAAAGATAATTTTTGAATTTTCTAGTTTATGATAAAATAGCTTTTGTTTTTTATCTTTTGTCTGATTTAATAAATCTTTATGTTTTTCACAAGTTAATAAAACTTTATTTGATAAAAATTATTTTACAATAAATGATATTGATAATTGTTACAAATCAATATCACATATCGTTTGTTGCTTATTAATTTTCATTATCTTCTTCTTTTCTTGATATTAAGTTTTTTATAGCAAAATTAATTAACTGAAACAAAGAAAGAACAACACCTTAAATTAGGAGAAAAACAGGTACACTTTGTAAAGATTTTTAAGATATTTAATAAATGTATAATACAACTTAAATGGGGTATCAAAAAGTTATTATAGTTTTTATGTAAATATTTAAGATACTGTCCTTTCTCTGAATCAATTAATAATTTTGGTTTTACAAATAAAAAAAACAATTTTAATAAAAGGTTTATTATTCTTATTTAATCTATAATTTTTTCAAAACCCTTTTTCATGCGACCATTATTGTTATGGAAGATTATTGTGGGCATGGTAAAACTGCACTTTTGTTTGAATACCTTGGTTTTTTGTTGATTATGAAGGTTAAGAAAAGATTATTGATGATTTATATAAAACAACAACTTATTTCAAATAGCTTTATCCTCTAAATAAACCAATTGTAATATTTGGTCATTCAATGGGTTGTTCTTTGATGGTTCGCTATTATGCAATAAAATATGGAACAAATATTTAAGATTTAGTTATTTGCGGAACAGCGCATTATTCAAAATGATTGTTAAAATATTGGGTTCGAATGGCTAAAATTGGATAAAAATTGAAGGGACAAAAATCAAAAGATAATTTTATTTATAAATTCTCTTATGCACTACTAAACGCTCGTTATAAAAACGAAGGGAATTAGGCAGCGAATGTGTGTGAGATTATCAACAGATAAAAACAGCACAAGAAGCTTTTGCAAATGATCCATTAACCGGACAAGTTTTTAAAAAAAGCGCTTTTAAAGATATGTTTACAGGATTATTATTTATTACAAATAAAAATAATATTAAAAATACCACCGATACATTACCGTTTGTTATTTATTTGCTGGGGCGGATTATTAGGTTGGAAAATATGGAAAAATGGTTATGAAAACTACTGATTTATATAAAAAATATGGGAAAAAAGTTAAAGTAAAATTATATCCAAATGATTGCCGTGAAATTTTAAATTAGATAATTTAAAAAGAAATTTGTAAATTGTAAAAAAGTTTGATGTTAAATTTCCAGCATATGGATTAACAACCATTTTTAGGACACTTTTATATGGACTGTTATTTTTTTCTAAATTCAACATGTGTTAAATAATTTAAACTACTGTTAATTCGAATATTGTTATATCAATGCACAAAGTTAAATAATTTGTATTTTAATTTGGTTAAATTTATAAATTTTTGTTCCTTGACAAATTATTTTTTAAAACTTTTGTAAATTGTTTCAGCCCCAGCATTATCATAAAGACAGCCTTTATTGCTTAATGATTGTTTGATGTTAAAAATATTTAAGGTATTATCAATGATTTTATTTTTAAATTCATTGCCCCAGTCAGTATGAAATAACGTAATTTGTTTTAATGGTCTTGTAATTGAATAGAAGGCTTCTTGCACTAGTTATACTATTTTATTTGTCTCGATATTATAGCCAATTATTTCACGATTAAATAAGTTAATTAACAAACAAAAATAATGTCATTTAGCACCACCTTGAACATATGTTAAATCACTAACAACAAAACTTCATTGGTTTTTGTGGTTATTATTAATATTATTAAATTCACAGTTTAAAACGTTGCTAATTTGGTCGTTATTAACCACCAACTTATGATTACAATATTTTAATTTGGTATATTTAGATACTAACTAATTTTTAATCATAATTTGGGTGAATTTTTCTTCGCGATAAGATAATATCTTGTAAAATTAAAAAAGCTTTAATTTTACAAGATCCATAAATTTTGCGATTATCATTGGATGCACTGATGACTTTTTGTTCATAATTATTAACATCAACCATAGCCGTATTTATTAATTTGATAGTAATATGTTGATTTTGCTATCTTTAATTTTGATCCTATTTGACCAATTTTTCGCATGGAATATTTTTCTTTATTATTGTTAATAATTTCTATTTTTTGCTAATTATCAGCACTACTTGCTTTAAAGGGTTGTTTTTCATTATAATTGGATTAATTCTTTTTGCAAGGCAATCAGTTAATTTTTTTCAACAGTGTGATTATCTTTTGCTTTAAAAAATCCAGAATTATGAAATTTTTCAATTAACTGATATATAGTTGATTTTGACACCTTATATTATTTAAAAATTTCAAGAATGTTTTGCTATTTTGATAAAGTAAAACAATTTGTTTTTTAAATTCATCGGTATATAAATTTCTTCCTATTTTTATATTTTTACTTTCTTCATAATTATATTTTATTTGAAAGTCCACATAAATATGGTTCAACTTCTTGTAACCTATTCAATATAAAAAAACTTTATATAAATTAATTTATTTAAATTTATTAGTGTTAAATAAACAAAATTTACGACATCACGGTAAAAATTACAAAAGAAAAGGAAAATATGATAATCATAGTAAATTAGATGATAAATTTAAGTTAATACGAGATATTAAAAATAAAAAAATTATGTTGGATTTTTAAAAATGGATGCGGCGGTTAGTAAAGATCATCAATCTAGTTGTTTAGTATTAATTGAACAAAATAGTAAAAATTATTTTGCAATGAAATTAGAAAAAAATAATTCAAGTGAAGTTTTAAAAAACTTGAACATATGGTTATAATTAATGGTTTAGTTGAGAAAATTAAAGGAATAATAACAGATATAGAAAAATAATTTAGTAAGTTTGAAGAAATGTAAAATATTACTGATGCTAATGTTTATTTTTGTAATTCTGGTAAAACACAACAAAAAACATTAATTGAGCATATAAATAGCGAGTTTAGACATTTATTAAAAAAGGAAACATATTTTAATAATGTTACTCAACAAAAAATAGACTGAATATTTAATGTTATAAATGATAAACTTCGATCGTGTTTAAATTGAAGAACTTCAAAAGAGGTATTTTTAGAGAATTTTAGATAAATTTATTTGAAAAATTTAATAAATTAATAAATTATTTTTAGTGTGCTTAAATGTACTTAAAATAAGATAAAATTACAAAAATTTATTTTTTTTGAAAAAATGGTTGCAATTTATTAAAAATATTTTATTATTAATCTAATAATATATAAATTTGTCGTTTGTATCTACACGATACCAAAGAGCAGAAAGGTCATTAATGATGGAAGAATATATATCCAAAAGTAATAGTAACTTAGAAACTTTTTTAAACACTAATTTTGAAACTGGCTTAAATTATGAAGAAGTGATCTTACGGCAAAAACAATATGGTAAAAATGAATTACCAAAAAGTAAAGTAACACCATGATATGTTATCTTTGGAAAAGCATTACTTGAACCAATTCAATTAATTTTAATTGTTGCTGCGATAATTTCAGTTATTGCTCCTATGATTGGTAATAACTGACAAATTAAAAGGGAGTGTTTTATTGATTTTTCGGTGATTGCAGCAATTGTTATTCTTGATGCAATTTTAGAAACAATACAAACTGTAAAAGCACGAAAATCAATGGCTTCTTTAAAGTCGCTATCGAAACCCAAAGCGGTTGTCATTCGGAATGATGCACAACAAGAAATTCCAGCGAATGAATTAACGGTCGGTGATATTGTTATTTTAGAATCCGGAAAATATGTTCCGGCGGAGTTACGAATTATTGAACAATCAGATGTTTTTATTGATGAAGCAATTTTAACTGGTGAAAGTGTTCCTGTTCATAAAACAGCTTTCCAAATTGAACCAACAACAATTTTATCCGAAATGAAAAACATTGCTTTTATGTCAACTTTTATTACTGCTGGTCGTGCTATTGGTGTTGTGATTAAGGTTGGTCAACAAACTGAGATTGGTAAAATTGCCACAACAATTAATGAAACAGAAGAAACAGCAACTAATTTAGAAAAAAAACTAACAAAGTTTTCATATTGAATTGCGGGATTAAGTTTTATTATTGCTGTTGTTATCTTTTTAGCATTATACTTTAGTGTTGATAAGAATGGCTGAACTAGTTATTTGATGGTTGCGATTACTTTAGCAATTGGTATTATTCCAGAATCATTAGCAGCTGTTGTTTCCATTACTTTATCATTTTCAACGAAACGAATGGCGAAGCAAAATGTAATTGTAAAAAAACTAACTAGTATGGAAACACTAGGAAGTGTAAATGTTATTTGTACTGATAAGACGGGAACTTTAACACAAAATAAGATGACTGTTAAAAAAGTAATTATGAATAACAATGTTATTAATGCTGATCAGTACATTGGTGGTCATCTTGATCAGCACCAGGATTTATTTTTAAAAGCATTAGTGTTGTGTAATGATAGTGTTACGGAATATAAAGAACGAATTGGCGATCCAACCGAATTAGCATTGGTGGATTATGCTGAATTATTTGCTTATGATGAACAAGATTCTCGTGATAAATGAGAACGAATTGATGAGGTTCCTTTTGATTCAGAACGAAAACTAATGTCAACATTAAATGTTATTGAAGGGGTTAGCACAACTTTTACCAAAGGGGCTTTAGACAGTTTATTAGAGCACTGTGACAAGATTATGATTAAAAATGAAATTTTAACCTTAACCAAAAAAGATAAATATAAATTATTAAAATTAGCTGATGATTTATCAGCCCAAGCATTACGAATATTAGCCTTTGCTTACAATACTAATTTTGATCATGAACAAGATTCAGAAGCTTTAGAAACAAATTTAATTTTTTTAGGAGCTGTTGGAATGATTGACCCTGTACGGCAATCAGCAATTGAAGCTGTAAAAAAAGCCCATGCGTCCGGAATTAAAGTTGTTATGATCACCGGTGATCATGCCACAACGGCTTTGGCAATTGCCAAGGAATTAGATTTAGCATATTTGGAATATGAAGTAATTTCTTCAGAACAATTAAATGAAATGTCAGATGAACAATTGATTCGGATTGTCGATAATATTAAAGTGTTTGCCCGCGTTAACCCGGAACATAAGGTGCGGATTGTTAGCATTTTACAACAAAAGGGTTATCTTGTCTCAATGACCGGCGATGGGGTTAATGATGCCCCGAGTTTAGTCAAAGCAGATATTGGGGTAGCGATGGGAATTACGGGGACGGATGTTGCAAAGCAAGCATCAGATGTTATTTTAACCGATGATAATTTTGAAACAATTATTAAAGGGGTTAATGAAGGCCGTAATGTTTACCAAAAAATTCGACGCGCCATCACTTTTGTTATTGGGGTTAACTTAGCAAATGTATTATCAATTTTTATTTTATCGTTAATTAATCATGTTTCATCAGTTGAAGCAACCGATATTTTATGAATGAATTTAGTTATTGAATCAATTTTAGCAATTTGTATCGGGATGGCTGATAATGATAATACTTTAATGACAATTAAACCGGTGCAAAATAAGAATCCTTTGTTTCGGAATATTTGAGGACCAATGATTCGAATTACCCTCTTAACATCCGGAGTTTGTATTGGGGCTTATTATTTTGGAATGAGTTTTGTCACAGCGGAAGAATATGAAGCTTTTGGTTATCAAACAGTTTTTGATTTTTTACGAAGTAGTGATCCGAATATTACGATTGATATGAAATTACAAATTTCTGACTTTGGTCGTACCGGAATTTTTATTGCTCTAACTTGTGTTCCAAGTATGTTTGTCAATACTGTTACTTTAACTAATTGAAAAATAAAATCACATTTTACACCAATTATTAATCGCCCATTAATTTACGCTGCCGTGGTAGCTGTTTTCTTAAATACCATTATTTTGTTTATTCCTTGAATTAATAATAAGGTTTTAAATTTAAATGATTTAGAAGTATATAATTTAAGCAACTGATATTTTGTTCCATCGTGTTTAGCGATGGCCATGATTCCAGTGACAATAATTATCATAACTGATGCTTGTTATTTTTGATGACATCATGGTTTAAAACAATCCTTACAAAAACCTAGAAAAATTAAAATAAGAAAGTTATAAAATGATAATGATTAAATTAAAAAAGGACATGATTATACTGCACCCCAAAAAGTAAGTAAAATAAAAAAGATTTTGCTAAATTTTTATAAGGGGCATTTTATATGGCAAGAAAAGGACAAAAATATAACAAATATACATCAGAATTTAGAACAAAAATCATTGAGGAAATTAAACAAAAAAAGTTGTTGAATAGCAGCAAAACAATGTAATCTAAATGAAAATACAGCAAGATCTTAATGAGTAAATCATAAAAAAAGGAAATTAAACAACCATAAATGATCTAAAATATCTTTTACCAAAAGAGTTTTTAAATATAATAAAAAAGAGTATTAATTATTAAAAAACTCCATGACTTTTACAATTAAACAAATTAATAATCGTCTCTTTTATTAAACAAAATTGTTGTGAATATTCAATAAAATTATTATTAGAAGTAACGGAGTTAAAACATAGTTATTGAGGTAAATATAAAAATTATGACAGTATCAAAAAAGATAAAAAAGCAATAAATGATATTATAAAAGTCTATGAAGAAAATTTAAAACAATTTAGATACCGAAGAATTACTAAATATTTAAATGAAGATTATGATATTATATCATAATTCAAAAAAAATTTTTAAGGATTATGTGTAATAATCAAATATAACCTGAATATGTAAGAAAAATGAGAAGAAAAATGAAGTATAAACATAATAAATAAATAAAAAATTTTATTGCAATATCCTAATTTAATTAATTGTAAATTCAATGATATAAAAACAAGGTTTTTAGTATTATATACTAATGTAACATATTTAATTTGAAAAGGAGAAAGATATTATCAATCAACAATTATTGATGAATATACTAAAGAAATAGTTGATGTAAAGTGATCTAAATATAATGACAATAAATTAGTAATGGATAATTTAAATGATGCAATTAAAAAATAAAATTAATAAAAAAAAGATCTGAATGGAATAATAATTCATCTAAAATCACGGATATCAATATAAATTCGCTATTTATTACGATAAATGTTTATCTAACGGTATTATAATTTCAATAAGGAAAAATTACCACTGTGCAGATAATATTGTTATAGAAAGTTTTCATTCATTACTTAAGAAAGCTACAATCAATAATAAAATATATAATTAACACGAATAATATATAAAAGATTTTGTAAAATGAAATACATGGTATTAAAATCGTAAAGAAAAAGATATAATTAAAAAAATAGTAAATACTTTTTATTATTATTATTTACTAAAATGGGTACATTATTACTTACTATCTTTCTTTTCTTTTATTTATCAATAGTTATTTATTAAATAATTTTATTGTTTGTTCTTTTTTAGGTATAGTTTAGTTTCCTTTAAGTATTGGTTTAATTATAATCACTTGTGACTACTCTTCTTATGCCTCATGTAGTACTATTTAATTAGTTGATTAACCTCTTTATAGATATCCCCTTTCACTTCGTTTATTTTTTAGTGTTCCAGCTTGTCCACTTTGTGAAATTTCTTAAATATATATATAATATATATCTATTTTTCCTAATTTTTGATATTAATAATTTTTCATTTATTTTTTAAAAAAACTAATTTTTTAAGAATTTGATGATTATTTTGGCATTGCAAAGTTAAAAATCAAAAGTTAGCATTTATTTTTTGTTTATTGCCTAATTGTAAAGTTAAGTGCAACTAAATTATTTTTCTAACCAAATATTCGATTGTTGAAAGATAATTTAGTATTTTTCTTGGTCTATGGTTTAAAGACAATATAAATTTATGAACTGCATTTTTCGTGGTATTTGAAAAATTAAATTTTTTAGGAAATTTTTCTCTAATTAACCCATTAGTATTTTCATTAGTACCTCTTTGTCAGGGTGAATATGCATTAGCAAAATAAATTTTCACATTTAAATTTTTTTCAAGTTGTTGTCAATTAGCAAATTCTTTACCTCTATCAAATGTTATAGTTTTAACAAGATTATTTGGAAGAATTGATAAATAATGGCTAATGTTTTCGTTAATAACTTTAGTAGTTCTATTTTCAACTAACATTGCTAAAGTAAATCTTGATGTTCTTTCAACTAAAGTTATTAAACGTGATTTACTTTTACCTCGCGATGATACTATAGTATCATCCTCTCAATGGCCAACAGTTATGCGATTATTAACATTAACATTTCGTTCTTTAATTGATTTACCATTAAATTTACCGCGATTTTCTTGAGATTTTCGTTTCTTACCTTTTCTTCTTAAATTTTTATTAGTAACCTTTTCAAGTAATCCAGAATAAATTCAATTGTAAATTGTTTTAAAACTAATAATTCATTCTTTATGAAAATTTTTAATTCTTCCATAAATTTGTTCAGGCGATCAACCTAATAATAATTTTTGTTGTACATATTTTACTAATTCTCTATTTTTAAACTTATGAAAATAAACATGTGATTGTTTTCTATTTTCTGCTTTATTTTGTGCAATTAATGAAAAATAATGATTATTATCTTTATTTCTATTAACTTCTCGAATAATAGTACTAATACTTCGATTAAGATTTTTAGCTATTTCACTAATTTTTAATTTAAATTTCAATTGATTCTCAATATAAATTCTTTCATCTATGCCAAGATGTTTATATCCCATATAAAAAACTCCTTGCTTTAATTTTTCTAAAATAAACTTAGCATCATGAAATTTTTATATGAAATTTTTTGCAATTTTATTTACTTGCACTTACAAGTATAATTTAGCATTAATAAATTCTAAAATCGCTAAATAATTACAAACATATTTTTTATAATATCAAACACCTTTTCTGTTTTTGATTAATTTTGTAAAGTATTCATTAATATAACACTGACATTTATTAATCAATATTGTTTTATTTTATAATTTAATTTTTAACTATTTTCAACAGAGTTCTTTTAAAGACACTTTCAAAACCTTCTTATAAATAGTAATATTTCTAAAATTTTTTTATTGTGGAACACTAACTAACATTTTAACCATTATACGGGTTAAATATTTATCCCAAAACCATGATAACTCTTTTATATTGCCTAAAATAATTGCTTTTATTGGTCATAGCAGTACTACGGCCCCCTCTATATTATTTGTCCTCACTTGCTTGGTTAAACGACATTCCAGGTATAATAGTTTTATTTGGTTAGTTTTTGCTGTTATTTTCTGAAAATAAACAAGGTTAATGACAATTTTAACATAATTAAAAAAGACAGAAATAAAATTCTGTATTTTTATTATTTTTTGGGAAATTCCCACCAACCGAATATTTTACGCGCTAATTTATTGGTTAAATTATTCAAAGTATAGGGGATATTATGTAATTTATCTTACCAAAATTCTTCTATTTTATGATAAATTGTTCGTAAACTTGCTGTTTTTGGATTAAATTATTTCATTTTTTACTTTTTTTGCATATTAAAATTACTATTATTTAATGAATATAATTAAATAAAAGAGTAAATAGAAATATATAAAAGAACCATCACGGTTCTTTTATATATTAATTATATTTTACATCAAAATAAAAAAAGTAAATTACTTTACTTTTTTTAGTTAAATTAATTTGCTAATAATTAACAATTAAATTGTAACATACTAAATAAAAATTACTATCTTTTTTTTGCATTTTTATTATTTTTTATAATAAAGTCCTAAACTATGGAAAAAAGGGTAAAAAATGATAAATATTGATGAAAACTTTTTTAACAACTCTAATATTTTATTAGATAAACAAAGTATCAATTTGATTAAACAAAATTTAGAAAATTATAATAAATTAATTTTTAAAAATTATAAGAATGATGAAAGTTTAAAATAATATAAAGTAAAAAACAAAATTTAAATAACAGTAATAATTTTAAAAGGATAAATAACTTTTAAAATAATAAAAAGAACGGATTGGAAAACATTTTTAGGACACTTTTTTATGAATTGTTTTCTAAATTCAACAGGTGTTAAATAATTTAAACTACCATTAATTCAAATATTGTTATATATCAATGCACAAAGTTAAATAATTTGTATTTTAATTGGGTTAAATTTATAAATTTTTGCCTCTTGATAAATTATGTTTTAAAATTTTTGTAAGTTGTTTCACCCATAACATTATCATAATGATAGCCTTTATTACTTAATGATTGTTTGATGTTAAAAATATTTAAGGTATTATCAATTATTTTATTTTTAAATTCATTGCCCCAGTCAGTATGAAATAACGTAATTTTTTTTAATGGTCTTGTAATTGAATAAAAGGTTTCTTGCACTAGTTGTATTGTTTTATTTGTTCGAGAACTATAGCCAATTATTTCACGATTAAACAAGTTAATTAACAAACAAAGATAATGTCATTTAGCACCACATTAAACATATGTTAAATCACTAACAACAACTTCATTGGGTTGTGGTTGGGTTTTATTAATTATTAAAATTAACGGTTTAAAACGTTGCTAATTTCGTTGTTATTAACCACCAACTTATGATTACAATATTTTAAATTTGGTGCATTTAGATACTAACTGATTTTTAATCATAATTTGGCGAATTTTTCTTCGCGATAAGATAATATCTTGTAAAATTAAAAAAGCTTTAATTTTACAAGATCCATAAATTTTGCGATTATCATTGGATGCACTGATGACTTTTTGTTCATAATTATTAACATCAACCATAGCCGTATTTATTAATTTGATAGTAATATGTTGATTTTGCTATCTTTAATTTTGATCTATTTGACCAATTTTTCGCATGGAATATTTTTCTTTATTATTGTTAATAATTTCTATTTTTTATCAACCATTAGCACCGCTTGCTTTAAAAGGTTGTTTTTCATTCATAATTAGATTAATTCTTTCCGCAAGGCAATCAGTTAATTTTTTTCAATAGTGCGATTATCTTTTGCTTTAAAAAATCCAGAATTATGAAATTTTTCAATTAACTGATATATAGTTGATTTTGACACCTTATATTATTTAAAAATTTCAAGAATTGTTTTGCCATTTTGATAAAGTAAAACAATTTGTTTTTTTTAAATTCATCGGTATATGAATTTCTTCCCATTTTTATATTCCTACTTTCTTCATAATTATATTTTATTTGAAAGTCCACATAAATATGGTCAAACTTATCGGAACCTATACAGAATATTATAAAATTAATCAGGAAACAGGTAAAGAAGAATGTGTTTTTATTTTAGATTTAATTGTTGGAATTGAAAAATGAAAAAGAGTAACTAATGATGTTAAAGAAAAAATATTATTATTTATTACTGAAAAAAAAGATATAAGGATATTTTAGATACTATGGAACATTTAAAAATTAGTTTAATGACAATATTTAATATTATGAAAAACGCAAAAACAGATGAATAATATTACATTAATAAAATTAATAAAAAAAATAGATATTTCGCATATTTTATATATTCAAATTGATGGAACTTATTTAAAAATGTGAAATGAAAATAAAAAAAATAATAATATAGTATATTTTCAACTGTTCATACTGGCTTTAATAAAGCAAAATAAACTAAAAAAAACCTGTAATTAAAGATAAATTAGGTGTTATAGAACCAGATAATATTCCAGAATATATTAAAAAAAATAGTAAATTAACTAATTTTGTTAGTAAATTACTTATATTAATTACAAGTTATTATGATATTAATGACAATATTGAAATTATGATTTTATAAGATGATGCGCCTTAAATTAAAAATATTGCAAAATTTATTAAAGAATATTTATCTAAAAATAAAGTTAATTACACCATAGATAAATTTCCATCTTACAAGTAGATTTTAAAAAAAATATCCTATCAAATTAAAAATAAACAAAATAAAGAAACAAATCATAAAACCGTTGATTATTTTTTAATGATAAATATGAATAATTATTAGAATGCTTAGAAAGCAGTACTTCTTTTATAAAATAAGCAAAAATTAAATTATTAAAAGAGACAATTATATTAATTAAAAATAATGAAGAAGGAATCATGAATCAAACACTATAAAATAATATTAGTTGTCATATGGGGGTAATATTTCTCATTTATTAAAAAAAGGTACTATGATCAAAAAAACTATTTATAGTGAAAAAACTATTAGAAATAAATTAAATGCTAGTATGGATGGGATTAAAAAATAAAATTGATTTATTTAATAGCAATGAACAACTATTAGAAGAAAATAAATTTAATTATTCAGTTAATAATTTTGTAAATAATAATTTACAACCAATTTTATATTTTTATTAGTTTTATATAATAAATTAAATAATTTTAATAAAAATGTATTTTTGTTGTGGAAAAATTTAAAAAAAATACAAAAATATATTGACAATAAAATTGAAAGTAATACAATCTAATTAAGTAAGTGATATATATATATATATATATATATCACTCCACAATTTTTAAGGTATTAATTTAAGACCCCAAAATAATTTATATGACCAAACAAATTTAGTTATTTTATCGTTTATAGTAGTTATTATTGTGGAGTTAATTTTAGTTGCCGATGGACGGAGAACGAGTTATTACCAGAGTTATTGTTTGCCAATAATACCAGCGATACCTTCCAAATTGCCCATTGAATACTTTTGCTTGTGGCTTATGATTATTCCTCCTTATATAATGATTGTTGCCACAAGTTATTCAATTATTAAAATTGGGACGCTGTTCTAAATGCTTTTATTTTAGATGCTTTATTTATATAATTAATCCGGTACCGTTATTAGCAATTTTACATTTTACATTAATTTAGATATTGTTTACATTGTTTTAATTATGTAACCAGTTGACATTTTAAAAACGATTTGAACATTAATTATTTTAAAACAAAAAAATTAGTAAAAAATTTAACATAGACCAAGCATATTACTGAATTTGATAATAAAATAAAAAAAATAAAAAAAATGCAAAATTTTGCATTTTTTTTATTTTTTGTGTATAATGTTATTTTTAATTTTTATGCCCAAAAGAGGAAAAAATATGATATAATCATTTTGTAATAAAATTGGTATAAAAGTGGTTAAACTAAATTTAATAAAAAAATTAAGTTTTTTGAATGGGGTAATCAGAAACAATGAAAAAAATTAGAGTATTAACATTAGAAAAAAGAGGAATTTTAAAGAAATTCCTAAATCAAAATGAAGAGGTCAAATCAGGTGAAGAAATTGCTTTAATTGAAAGTGAAAACGGCCAATCAATCATTACAGCCCCAATAAATGGAATTGTTGTTAAACCAATTAAAGAAGGCAGTAAAATTAAAAGTAATACTATTATTGCTTATTTGTTAACAACTGAAGATGAAATTGAAAAGTATTATTTTAAGCGTCTTGCGAATAATGAATCTACACGTTTAAATAAAAAAGGGATAAAGTTTTCAACAACAAAAAATGGTCAATTTGGAACAAAATGAAAAGACATTGAAAAAGATGATTATTCAGGAATTAGTGTCACAAATGAAGATACATTACATCCAACTTTCACCCCACCGTTATTAAATCAACAACAATTTCATAATAATGAAGAAACGGCAATTGAATCAAGAACTACATTAATTAATGAGCAACCATTTAATAATCAAATAATGCCTCAAATTTTTAAACAAAATAATGAGCAAGAATTTTTACCCAAAGGAATTATTATTAATAATGATCCTTACCTTTCACCAAATCCGGACAAAAATCAATCAATTTATTTTAAACAACAAAATAATATATTACAACAAGATCAAACTTTTAAACAACCCATTACAACAAGAGGACAAAATAAGAAACGTTGAGATGAAACAGGACTATCATTCGGCTTTAAGAAAACTCGAAGCTTGTCATTTAAAAATTTGAATATTGATGATAATTATATTATTAATAATCAGAAGAAAATCCCTTCAATTGACACAGTTAATAACCCAATGTACCAGGGTAAAAAAAGGGGGGATGTAAAGGCAACAATGGTTAATATTCCTAATTTAAATAATAATATGTTTCAAAAAAGTAATTTTGAAGCACAAAATAATAGTTTAAACCAACCACCATCACCATCACTTTCGCCACAAATCATTGTTACTAACGCTGTTCCAATTAGCCAAACAAAATTAATAGAAGAAAATCAAACAAAAGAATATGATAAATATTTAGTTAATACCACAAAACAACAAGACGAAGAACCAGTAAATGCCGCAGAATTTTTGGGTGGTAAAAATCAAAATGCTAGTTTTCGTAATCTTGTAAATAAACGTCGTGAGCAATTGCATAATAATAATGATTTTCACGAATTATCGTTAGAAGCGGATAGTTCAAAAAGCTCAACAGACTTTTTAAATGAATATGGTCGTCCTAAAATTTTGCGTAATATTGTACAAGGAAGAATTAATGATTTAATTAAAAGAAACATATCACCACCAGAAACACAAAGTGGTGGTTATAATAGTGGTTATAACTCTAATGTTAATACGCTTCAAGCGGATGAAAAGAATGAACCATCTGATGAAATTTATATTTCATCAGATGGTTATACAATTGATCCAAGCAAAGAAAAACAAGCAAAAATTAAAAAAACAGGCAATTTTTCGCCATTAAAATCTTATCGTGATCGTTTATATGAAAAATTAAATGATAATGATCAACGAGAAAAAATTTTAAAAACAAAAAATCAACGAGAGTTGATTAAGAAAAGAATGGAACAAATTGCAAAATCAAATGTTGAGGTTGATTCAGTCTTAGGTGGAATTAGTAATTATCGTCGTCCTTCTTTTGAAGAAATTGAGTCACAATATGAAATGTTAAATAATAAATATAATAGTCATAATTCAGAACAAAATAAAGTAACTATTGATGCAATTCAACAAGGTTCAGCAAATGAACAACAACAATTATCAAAACAATTCAAACCAAAGGAAAATAATGGTAAAGATAATCGTGAACCAAATCCATTATCATTCCAACCAGGAATAAATGATAATAATGTTATGATTGAATTAGCAATTTTAAAAGAGCGTTTAGCTAATCAAGAACAAAATAATAAGCAAAATGAATTATTGAGAGAAATTAAAAGTTTACGACAGATAAATAATAGTAATAAAAATAGTAATAACAGTGATAATTATAATGGTACAAATTTTGATAAAATGATGCAATATATGTTAATGCAACAAATGTTAAAAACAATAAATGAACCAGATCCGATTTTGAAAGAAATGCTAAAAGAGTTTAAAATCAATAATAGACAAAATATTAAAAAAGGCAATGAAAATAACGAGGGAGCACATAATTTACAAGTTAAAAAATTTAATACAGAAGAAAGTATAACTTCGAATGTGCATGGAAACTTAGTGCAACCGTTAAACGATAATTTAAGTATTATTAATACTAATAGTAAAATTGAATCACAAGGATTAGAAACAAGAGAAGAAATTAAATCAACAAAATATCCGGCAATTAAATCAATGATTATGTCACAAACACATGTTCCACCATTAACAATTAATGGTGATATTGATATGTCATCAATAATTGACCAACAACGAAAATTAAAAAATGCTAATATTGATCATGGTGTTCGTTTTTCAACAATGAGTTTCTTGGTAAAAGCTGTTTCTTTATCTTTAAGTAAATATCCAAAATTAAATTCATATTATGATTCAAAAACAAATCAAATTGTAATTAAAAATTCTCAACATATTGGTTTAGCAACAGAAACTAGCGAAGGATTAGTAATCCCAGTTATTAAATTTGCTGAACGAATGAGTTTAAAACAAATCGCAATTAATATTCAAGAAATAATTGAACGTTTACGTCAAGGTGAATTGTATGATTATGAATTACAAGGAAGCACTATTACGATTGCAAACTATGGAATGGTTGGAGCAGTTAATGCAACACCGACAATCTTTTACCCTAATTCAGCTGTAATTGGTATTGGTCGCATTGTTCGTAAACCAGTTGTTATTAAAGGTGATAAATTAGTAATTCGCTCGATAATGAATCTTTCTTTAACAATCGATCAACGAATTATTGACGCTGCGGAAGCGGGAATCTTTTTAACAAGATCAAAAGAAATATTAGAGTCACCAGAATTAATTACATTATCATAAAAAAATCTTATTAATTTTTAATTTTTTAAAATTTTATAACTATAAATTTTTCCTTTAATAATTAAACTATTTAATTAAATTAAAACACTGTTAGTGCGATTAATTATTATAGTAATAATTAATTATAAGTATCTACGATAAATTAATCTAGATACAATATTTATTTTATTTTTGTCTAAAAACTAAAAGATTTCGTAAAAATATTAAAAATATCTAGTTTAATAACCATAATAATATTTCAATTTTAATTTGTTCATTAATTTTTTATAATTGGGCATAATTTAGAATAATGCAAGTAATTATTGCATATCATTTTTTAATTAAGTATTTGGGTAAATTGTAAATTTAATTAAAATATCGAAAAACTAAAATAATAATATTTGTTAAATTTTTTTCAATAATGTTTTATAAGATTGTTTTACCATTAATATTTCGTGATTTATCATTATCAATTTTATAAATGTTTTTATCGTTTATCATCGACCCGATATATGCATATAACATTATGGTTTGCCTTTTTTATCTTTATATTTATTTAAAAAGTTGTTAATAACATCCATTTCAGTTTGAACGTAACTAGCGAAACAAAGAAATTTAACATTACGAATTATTAATTATTAAATTAAAATTTTGTTTTTATTAATGATATACATTTTGCTACTATTTTTATATTTTGTTACTCCATGGATACTATACATATGTACTTAATATATTATATAACCTGAATTGTAAATATATTTGAGACACTTTATTGAATATTTTTTATTAAATCCAATTAATTTTTATAATTTAATGATTTTTGTGGCATTGAATTTATTTTCAATACTATTTTATTTAAGTCACCTTGAGAAAATATTGATAAATCTATTCCTTTTGGTAAACTTTGTCTCAAAATTTCATTATTATTTTTGTTTAATTATTTTTGATCAGGACAACCAACATTTTAGCAAAATAAACTTTTATTTTACAAATATTTTAAAGTTTTTTTCACTTGTTGAATTATTTACTAAGATCAAATGTAATTGTTTTTATTTTGCCAGTTGGTTTTGTTTAAAATATTTTATTTAATAAAACAAGAGAATTGTCGCTAAACATTATTTATATTTACTAATCTTCACTTGATAATTAACTAATTGTTTAGGATATAATAAATCTAACTTATATTTTAACTGATACATTTGCATATCAAATCGAATAACTTATGCTTTAATATAATTATTTTACATAATTTGTTCCAAGTAAACTGTTTTTGTTTTTAAGCTTTTAATAATTTCTAAATAAATAATCTTCGTTGCTTGGCCCTTTTTTAAAAAACCGGGAAATTATTACTAATTCAAGCTTACGCTGTAAATCATTATAATGATACTTCGTCATTCTTGTTAAAAGAGGACAAATTAATTTATCGTTTTTTTATCCTTTGTTCCAGCATGATAAAACATATAATTTTATAAATCAACATATGTTAGATTGGGTTTAATATCCTGAGCTAACATTGTTAATAACATATGAAAAGTTTTTTGGTAAAGGTTTTTTGATTTTAATACTGTGAATTAATTTTAAAATTTTGGATGCTTCGCGGTATAGTGTGAAGCACATAAAAAACTATTAATTAAACTCTTATTTGTGTGGTTTATAATCATTTTATACTCTTTTCGTAATGCAATTAAGCGTTATGGATTGGTAATCTTTATATCTTAAACTTTTAAATTAAAATTATGTATAATATATTTTAAAGTACCGGTTGCAGAAACTTCATCAATAAAACTTTTTGATTTTTTTAAAATTATCTCCTATTTTTAATTAAATATAGTTGAACAAATCCATGCCGATTTTTATAAAAATTAACTCATGACTAATTATCAATATAAGCTCAAAAATGATAACCAAAACAATTATAACCTCCCTTAATTGTTTGATAAATTAAATCTAAATGTTCCCACAAAATAAATACGGTATTGATAATTAATAGTCCTCTTTTCTAAAAAGCGTTATTTATTTTTAACTCCCATCCCGTTTTCTGAAATATAAACAGGAATATTATTATAATGTTATTTTAAATTAATTAATGTTAAATAAATTGCTTTTGTAAAGATTTTTTCTCATCCCTGGTATAGATTAAGAAGTCGTTATGGCGTTTCATATAGCTAGTAAGTGATATTTTTTGGGCAATTTTTTTAACTCTTCATGATAAGTATTTTTTACCACGGGGTCTAAAAAATAATTTGTTGTAAATAAATCGTGTCATTTTAACGCCTCTGTAAATCAGCCTTATTTTGATTATGATAAATTGGGGATATGGTTAAATTCTTAAAATACAACCAATTTATCTTTTTAATTTTAATTGTCAATATACTTTAACTGCTCATTTAAAAGCAGTTAAAGTATATTGTGTTGAGCTTGCACCCCTTTTTGTATATTAATTTCATTTATAAAATATCAATCATATCAGTAACTACCTTAAATTACCACAATTGGATCATTAAATGTTGTAAACATTTTAACACGATCACCAAATAATTCAAAACAAGTTTTTGCATAAAACACAAAAGCGTAAAATACTTATTTTGATAGTCAACCACCTTTTTGTTGTGATCAATACAACATATCAAAATGAAATAAATTAATAATTTGTTTAATGTTATTATTTAACATTTCATTAATTACATTATTGTAAAATTCAACTCCTTTTGGATTAATTGTTTTCCACAAGGAATTAGGTGTGTTCATTTAATTGATGTTAGTAATGAATTAAAACTTAATTATTTGACAATTTTAATATCTTATTGATAACAATGATAACAATCATTTAAATAAGGTTACTAATTAAAAAAGCAATATTTTTTATAACTTAAATCAATGATCTCAATTTGAAACAAATTTTCCATTTTCAAAAAAAAAGCACTTCCTGTTTGTGAACTATAAAGGAGGGGGCTCTCTCATAAAAAATTTTTCTTAAAATTATACTGTATCATTAGAAATATCTCTTCCAAAGACACTTACATTATAGTGTTTAATACAAAAAAACAATAATTTTTATTTATTTGTTTTATCTTCTAATTTCAAATATTGTTTCCATAACTATTGGGCTTGACTATGTTCGAAAATAAAAAGTTTATTTTTAATTAAATATTTTAAATTATCAATTTCTGTTCAAATTGCATTAACAATATCACGACTATATTTTCAAGCAATTCAATTAAATTATTTTAAATCTAAAATTTTATAACTACCACCAGCAAAAAATTTAATATCTAAATCATAATTAATATATTGATCCATAATAAATGGCAATGCAACATTACAATAGTAATTTATCCCAGTTCCAGTATCTTTAAACATACAAATAATATTACTCCAATTTTTTCGATTAAAAAATCCAAATTGCTGGTTCATTTTTTAACTTTTTACCATTTAATTATGTAACATTAACATCTTAATTTACTAATGCAATATATTCTTCTTATAATAAGAAGACAACCGTTGATTATCAATTTTGGTAAACTGAGCCATTATTTTTTTTGTTTATAATTATGTACTAATACACTATTTCAAACTTGTAACGAATCCATAACACGTTGCCTTCTATAATTGATTTCTTAAAATTACAGTAAAAAACGATTAAAAATAATACAATAAAAAATCATATAAATTTATTAAATTGCCATAAAATATAATTTTATTTTGATATTAATTACTTTAAAATAAAATTATATTTTAAATACGTCAACATTTCTATTATATCAGTTGTATTTATTAATTAAACGGTCGGTTTTTAACTAATTAGAAATTTTTTTCTTTTAAATAAATTATTTTGAAAATTATAAATCTATATATTTATTTAAATTATCAATCTAAAAATAAAAAAAAATACTTATCTCGTAGTTAAAAATGGGGCGGATGATGGGACTTGAACCCACGAATGCCGGAGCCACAATCCGGAGCGTTAACCTCTTCGCCACAACCGCCATATTTGATTATATAAATAACCTCATTAATTATAACTTAAAACAAAAAAATGTAAATAGAATCATCGGCACATCTCAAAAACATTACTTTTTTATAAACAAAAAATAAGTAAGTTGTTAATGAAAATGATTGTTATATTAATATTTATTAACATTAATTTTATAATTCAGGTAATATAAAATTAATGGGATATTTAAATAAATAAAAATATTGTGTTAAAATCTAAATTTAAAAAAGGATAAATAACACAGTGTATCAAAAAATCACAATAAAAAATTAATTTCAATTCAATAATATCAAAATTTTAATTATTAAATTAGAAAAACAGCTTATGAAATAAATCAAAGTAAAAAACTGTCCATATAATTTATAAAATGTTGGCTCTGGTTTAAACCAAATTGAAATTTATTAAAATAGTAATAAAAACAAAAAAAAGCCGGTTGCAAACAAAAAACATTAAATAAAATTTACTATGAAATTATTAATTATTTAGTTAATTATGAACACTATTCACCAGATATTATTACAAATATAATAAGAAATATTGACAAAAATTTTATCTGTTCAAAGACTTTATTTATGTTTAACTTTTCCCGTTATAATTTTAATAAAAAAATTTATTAAGAAAAGGTAAAAATAAATCACATAATAAAATAGAAAACCACAGAAAAGTTAATAATTGTCGAACAATTATTGAACGTAATATTGAATTTCCAAATATTAAAGCAATAAATGTTTTTGGTCATCTAGAAGGAGATACTATAGTTGGTGAAAACCATAAAACAGCAATTATAACTTTAGCCAATATATGATTTAAAACATCAATCTCGCTAGTAACTAAATAATAGCAAAAGCAAAGATGTCATAGAAAGTATAATAAAATTTATTTTAAACAAACCATCTGGCACAATAAAAACAATTAAATTTGATCTTGGTAAATAATTTAACAAGTAAAAAATTTGAAAATATTTGTAAAATAAAAGTTTATTTTGCTGATGCTAGTTGTCCTGGCCAAATAGAATTAAACGAAAATAATAATTAAATTTTGAGACAAAGTTTACCAAAATAAATAGATTTATCAATATTTTTTTCAAGATGACTTAAATAAAATAGCATTGAAAATAAATTCAATGCCAAGAAAATCATTAAATTATAAAAATTCATTGAATTTAATACAAAATATTTAATAAAGTGTCCTAAATATATTTACAATTCAGGAAATAATGGATTAACAACCATTTTAGGACATTCTTATATGGTCTGTTTTTTTATAAATTCAACAACAGGTATTAAATAATTTAAACTACTGTGAATTCGAATATTGTTATATCAATGCACAAAGTCAAATAATTTGTATTTTAATTGGGTTAAATTTATAAATTTTTGTTACTTGACAAATTATTTTTTAAAACTTTTGTAAATTGTTTCAGCCCCAGCATTATCATAAAGACAGCCTTTATTGCTTAATGATTGTTTGGTGTTAAAAGTACTTAAGATATTATCAATGATTTTATTTTTAAATTCATTACTCCAGTCAGTATGAAATAACGTAATTTGTTTTAATGGTCTTGTAATTGAATAAAAGGTTTATTGCACTAGTTGTACTATTTTATTTGTCTCGACACTATAGCCAATTATTTCACGATTAAACAAGTTAATTAACAAACAAAGATAATGTCATTTAGCACCACATTAAACATATGTTAAATCATTAACAACAACTTCATTGGGTTTGTTTTGTTTATTATAATTAAATTCACGGTTTAAAACGTTGCTAATTTCGTAGTTATTAACCACCAACTTATGATTAAAAATTAGTTAGTATCGACCGCATAAAGAAATCGTTTGGTGATAATTTTAAAAAAACTACTAAGAAAAAGACTGAGATAAAATAAGTCTTTTTTAATTAGGTTAAAATTGTCGTTAACCTTGCTTAGTTTAAAAAAATAATAGCAAAACCAACCGAATAAAACTCTCCTACTTGGAATGTCGTTAAACCAAGCAAGCGAGGATAAACAATATAGGGGTGGCCGTACCGCTACGACACAATGTGGGCAATTCTTTTAGGCAATATAAAAGAGTTATCGTGGTTTGGGAATAAATCTTTAACCTGCAATGGTCAAAGGGTAAGTGTTCCACAATAAAAAAATTTAGAAATCTTATTATTTATAAGGAGGTTTTGCGAGTGTCTTTAAAAGAACTCTGTCAAAAAAAATTAAAAATTAAAGTAAAAAATAAATCAACACTGATTAACAAATGCCAGTGCTATATCAATGAGTACTTTACAAAATTAACCAAAAATAGAAAAGGTGGTTGATATTGTAAAAAATATGCTCGGCATTGTTTGGCAAGGTTGGAATTTATTAATAAACAAAAAATAAATGCTAAACTTTGATTTTTAACTTTGCAATGTCAAAATAATCATCAAATTATTAAAAAATTAATTTTTAAACAAAATAAATGGAAAATTATTAATATCAAAAATTAGGAAATATATATAGATGTAAGAAATTTCACAAAGTGGTCAAGCTGGAACACTAAAAAATAAACGAAGTGGGAGGATATCTGATAAGGTTAATCAACTAATTAAATTAGTACTACACGGGGCAGAAGAGTAGTCGCAAGTGATTAACCAAACCAATGCCTAAGGGAAGCTCTGCCTAAATGAGGAAAAGCAATAAAGTTATTTAATAAATAACTAGTGATAAACAAAAAAGAAAAGAGAGAGAGTAAACAATTGTCTTACTCTCTCTCTTTTTATATAACAAAAAAATAAATGAGGAAAGGAAAATATATATGCTCGAAAATAATATCAAAAATACAATTAGTGATTTAATTAACGAAATTAAAACAACAACAGAAAACAATTTAAGCAATTTAGAACAAATTATGGAAGCTTTAATTGACAAAGTTAACAATATTGAAAATATCTTAAATCAAATAAGATAAAAAAATTAAACCAACTAATTTTAATAAATAGTTGGTTTTTTATTTCTGATAAATAAAAAAATAAAGGAGATGAAAAATATGTCTGAAAATACTTTTATTAAATACCAAAAATGTGGAACACCAAAGCAGTTTCACAAAGTTAACCATCGTGAAAAAACAAAATGATTTGAAGATGTTTATTATACTGAATATTAAAATTTTTATTTTTAAAACTTAATATCTTATAAAATAGGCGTTGATTGCAAATATTTATGATACAGCAATAATTTTTTTTCGAAAAATAATTATATTGGAAATGGGGATTTTAAATAATGAATATAACAGAATCAATTAAATTTGACAAACTAAAAGAAGAAAACGAAACACTTTTAAAAGAACTTGCTGAAAAAGAGCAAGAAATAAATAGTTTTAAACAACAAATAGATATGGCACATAATTTTAACCAAAATTTAGGTAGTGAAATTGAAGAATTAAAACAACAACGATTGTTTAAAGAAGATTTTAAGAAAATAGCAAATACCAGTTTTAGTTCCAAAGGTCATACAAGCTTCACAACTTGAGAATTAAAAGATAATTCATTATATGACAAATTACCTAGTAAGGAGGATAAAACATGTATTTAGTTATAAAAGATTCAGATAATATAAAAGATCATTATAAAATAACGGATTTAATTTCAAAAAATACCGATCATGAAGAAAAAGCAAACTTTTGATATAAATTTGTTTTAGAACAATATTGAACAGGAGATATTGCTGATCAAGTGGAACAATAGATAATATAAAAGATATTGATGAATATTTAACCAAAAAGTTTAAAGAATTACAAGAAAAATCGTGAAATGAAATTATAGAAAATTATGTTGAAGATAAATTTGGTTATACAGTGGTAAATCATTTATCTGATATTAATTGAAAAAAGATCCAGACAAAAATATAGAACCAGTTAGTTATGAAGCGGTTCTATGGTTTAATTAATTATTTATTTTTAAACTACTATTGGATATTAATTTTAGGAAAAATAAAATTAAAAGCAAAAAAGCGAGGTGATTATCATAAAAAAGATTATTCAAAACCAAAAGCAAAATTAAATGGAAATATAATTATTGACTGTATTAGATGTGAACAAGAGTTCGCTATTTTAAATTCATAATGATTAACGCTTAATAAATTCTATAAATGCCAAAAATGTAAAAAATAAAGTGAGGTATTAAATATGATAAAAAAAATTTATTTAAACCAAAATATAATTTCACAAGAAATAAATAATAAAACACACATTTTAATAAACAAACAAAAAGATTGCGTTGTTTTAGATAAAAATTGTTTAGGTTTATCAAGTTATCAAAATTATTTTAGTTTAGAAATTGATGAAAATAAAAATTATATGGTTCATAGTAGGGTTAATAATAAAAATGGTAATATTGTGGGAAAAAATTTAATTTTATATTTTAAAAAATTAAAACAAGAAAATGAAAAACAGTTTAATTTACAAAGCAAAAATTATGCTAATAATGATTTACTAAATGAATATAACAATCATTATGATAATAAAACAACACAACAAAAATTAACATCAGAACAATTAAAACAATTACTAGAAGATTTAGAAAATATTGATAACCCCAATTATTGAGATAATGGTTTTTATTTAGGATACAACAAATATGAAAAAAATAATTAGTTTGTTATCAATATTTTTGTTATCGTGTACAAACACGGTGAATTTGATTAGTTGTGGTAATATTGCAAATAACAAACCATATTTACCACCAAAAAAACCGAATAAACCAATAATAAAAGATGTTTTTTACTATGAAAAATTAAAACAAGAAATTACAGCAGAAACCAAAGAATATGATGAAATAATTAAAGAATTTGAAAATAGTAAAAATGATTATGAAAACGAAACAGATTATCAAACAGAACTAAAACAAACACAAGCAGAAAAATTTATTAAAATGTCTGAACTAAATAATTGTGAGTATCAAATTTTACTATGTCAAAAATAAAACAAATTTACTGAGGAACAAAAACAACAAGCAATTAAGTTGTTAGAAAACCAAATTAACAACTTAAATAGTGCTTTAAATTTACTAAACGAAATTAAAAATAGTGATTTTGATCAGAAAGATTTAGAAAAAATTCAAACAAAGTTTAAAAATACAAAAATTATTTTAGATGAAATTAAAAACAATTAAGAAAGGAATGATTTAATGTGAAAAAATATAAAATTAATAAATTAAGATTATTTTTTAGTTGCATATCAATTATAATGTGTGTTTTAATGACCACAGTTTTAATTTTATGTAGAGAATGATATTCAAGTGAAAACTTATTAATTTTTTCAATATATATTTGTTTCTGTTGTTATAATTCTGCTTTTGTTGGTTTGTTTATAGTATTTACTTTGAGTGAAATTTCAGAATTTATAGACAACAAAAAAAATAAAACAAGATAAGTAATTATTTTATTTCAAAAAATTTAAATAGTTAGTTATAATTTTATCTATTTTATTTAAAAAATAATGATTTTCAATATTAATTTCATATTCTATACATTGATTTTTTATTTTATTTTTTAATTCTATATACATATCTAAATGTTTAATAGTTAATATTTTATGATTATTTAATATTCAAAATTTATTAGCAATTATTAATCCAAAATTACTCTTTACTATAAACCAACAATATATTGAAAAAAATGGAATTCCTATTGAAATAGTATATAATAATCAATTTTGATTTTCTAATTTAATTAAAAAATTTGAAATTAATAATAATAAAGAAAATAAGATAGAAAACAAAGGCACAGCAATAATAATAAAACTCGAAAATATGAAAATACAATATAAAATTCAAACAAACAAATGCTTAGTACTTTTTTTCATTTTTACCCCATTAATTTGATTTTAATAAAATACTAAAATATAAATCTAAATAAATTATATATAAATTTTAAAAGAAAGGAATAAATTTAATGTGAAAAAATTTTTTAAAAAAGGAGGAAAAAATGATATTTTTAAAATTTGTTTAACGAGTTTATTGATAACAATAACAACAACATTTTTGTTTTTTATTTTAAAATATGGCCATGATCTAGTTTTCAGTATAACGAATGAGGAATACAGATTGCTTTTTTCCGTTTAATTATATACATTATCCTTGTTGTTGTGGATATTCTTTTTATTGGAAAAATAATATTTGATTTGTTATTTTGTATTTGAGAACTAATTGAAAATAAAAAACAAAACAAAAATAATAAAAATAACACAAAAACAAGATAACTAATATCTTGTTTTTTTAGAAAGAGGTGCCGAAATGATAAATTGTCCGTTGTGTAAATATGTCCATCATATTTATAATGAAAACAATACCCAAATATTATTTTTTTGTTCTTATAGGCATCCCAATCCATGAATCATTTTAGATAAAAGAAAAATTAGAAGAACGATGGTTTGTTATGCTTAAAATAATTGAATTATTTGCTGGGATTGGAAGTCAAAGAAAAGCATTAGAAAAGATTGGAATTAACCACAAAGTAATTGCATTTTGTGATAACGATAAATACGCTGAAAAATCATATCGAGCAATATTTAATGATTATGACACACAAAATTTAGGAGATATTACTAAACTAGAAACTTTACCGTATGCTGATTTAATAACTTGATCATTTCCATGCCAAGACATATCAAATGCCAATAATAATGGGCGAGGATTAAATGGCAAGCGAAGTGGTTTAGCTTACAAAGTTGTTGATTTAATAAAAACAATGCCAACAAAACCAAAATATCTTTTAATGGAAAATGTACCAAATTTATTAAATAAAAAGTTTTTTGTCGGATTTCAAAATCTTCAAAATCAACTTGGTGAATTAGGATATTATAACCAATATTTTACAATGAATGCCAAAGATTATGGAATTCCCCAAAATCGGAAAAGATTGTTTATGATTTCAACATTAAAGCAAAATTTTAAATTTCAATATCCCCAACCTTGTAATTTAAAATTTTTAGTAAAAGATATTTTAGAAAATAATGTAAATGAAAAATATTTTATTAGACAAGAATCAATGAAAAAAGCAATTGAAAACAATAAACTTAAAATTATTGAACAATGTGCTTATACAATTACAACAAAACAAATGCGATGAGGAAACGCTGGAATTATTGCAATTCCCAATGATATAAAATTTAATGCTCGTGGCAAAATGGAAATAGACTTTAATTCTTATAAACAAGAAAGTAGAGTATATGATGCTAGTAATGAAAATACATATCTAGATACATTAACTACAAATTCAAAATCAGCAAAAATTGCAATTCCAATTAAAAATTATAGAAATTTTATTGTTTTACCACGAGCAAAAGATGGTTTACTAGTTAACGGTTCATATAATCGGTTTTGAAAAACAGAAAATAACTATATGGGAACAATCGCAGCAAGTAATATCAATAAAATCATCGTTGATAAACATAAATTACAACAACAAGATAGTAGTAAAATATTATCTTTTTTAATTGATGAAAAAGAATATTTTTTGCGAGTATTAACTCCAAAAGAATGTTGATTATTAATGGGGTTTAGTAATAAAGACTTTGATAAAGCAAGTAAAGTTGTTTCAGAAACCCAACTTTATAAACAAGCTGGCAATAGTATTGTTGTGGATGTGCTAGAAAGAATTTTTACAGCAATGTTTCAAATAGAAAGGAAAAATTAAAGATGCAAAATAAGAGAAAAGTTTGATGAAAATGGATTTTATATCCTTTGACAATTATAATCGGAATTTTGTTGCTAGTAATTTCCCCTATTTTGTTTTTAATTGCACTAGGAATTGATTGTGATCTGATATTAGGTGATTTATTATTGCATTTATTTTTTCTACCTTTCGAAAGGAAAGAAAAAAATGGCTAAGAAAAACAATATTAAAAATTACTTTAATAATAAACAACAATACTATCAAAAAAAGAAAAATATATATTATCAAAAAAGAAACAAATTTAACAAAATAAAAATTTTTAAATAACAAAGGAGGATGAAAATATGAAAACAAACAACACAGCAGATTTTAGCGGAATAATTGATGTTGCCATAATGTGAACTAATATTGTTTTGGGAGTTATTCTAACATTGCAAGTTATTTTTGCAGGTTGAAAATTAATTATTATTTTAATTTCAATAATGCGAAATGCCGATAATCCAGAGGCACGAGCAAATGATCTAGGTGCTTTAAAATGACCAATTGTCGGAATTATTGGTTCTTTGGTAGTAATTGCCATAATTAATGTTTTTCTGCAAGCTTATAAAGGATATAATCCCGCGATTGGCGGATAATTTATATAAAAATGAAAGGAAGTTGATAAAAAATGATAGTTAATGCACTTTATAAACTAATGTGATCAATTTTTGTACAAGGGCCATTGCAATTAATCGCATCATTTAACACCGTACTAAATTATTTAACAGGTGGAGTGGTTGGTGATTTAATGTTTGGATCAAAACAAGAATTTAGTTTTCAAAATATCCCAATGGCATTCTGATATTTTTTCATTACGGCTTTGTGTTTATTTTCCTTAATATTTACAATTACCATGATTAAAATTTTGTTTCAAGATGCCACCGAAACAAAAACAAAATTTATTGTTGTTTTACAAAACGGCAGTAAAGCATTTGTTTTTATCTTTTTAATTCCAATCTTTTTCTTTTTGGCAAATTTTGCAATTGCACATATTTCCAAAATGATTACATCAGGGTTTGGGGGCGAAAACGGAAATATTGCCAATTATCTATACAATATTGGAAATGCCAATTGAGATGGGAGCGGCGATAATATACCAAGAAATTATTCCTATCCTGATAATATTGGTGATTTTAATATGATTGCCGAAGTTTTTGGAGTATGATTTATGTTATTTGCAATGTTTATGATTGGAATTGCTTTGGTACAAAAAATAATCGAATTGTTTTTCTTATTTATTATTTCACCATGAGTAATGGTTGCCATGACTATTGACAATGGTAAAGGAGCATTTATTTGAAAAGATATGGTAATTGCAAAATTTCTAGCATCAACTGCCACTTTAACAGGATATTTTATTTTTATGACAACAATTCAAACAATTTTAAGCACTAATTTAGCAGGATTAGGAATTGAGGGAATTGGAAAATCATTGTTTGTTATTCTGATGATGTGTGGTGGCGGATTGGCAGTAATGGCGTTTTCGGATGTTGTTGCCAACTTAATTGGTGAAGCAGCTGGTGTTCGTGAAGGTATGAGTTCGATGAAATCGACTGTTGCTGGTGGGATGATGGCAATGGGGGCTGCTAAAATGGCAGGAAAAGCATTTGGATTTGCTAAAAGCAAAAGAGCCAAACGAGCAATGGCAATGGGTGGTACTAGTATGGCAGATAAAACCATGAACGCGATGGGTTCTGGTGGTGATTGAGGGGATAACGAAACAGCAAGTGGTCAATCTCGCCAAGAAAAACCACTAGACTTTCGCCATTTCTGACACGCCACCGAGGGAATGAGTTCAAGAGCTGGCATTGTTGGTTTAGCGGGATTTGGGCTTGGTGTCACAACCTTGGCAACAAGTAAACTAGTTGGAGCAGCACGCGGAGGTGGAACAAAAGGATTCTTCCGCCAAATTGGAATTGGGATTGCAACGCCATTTAAAGCAATTGGAAAAAGATTTAATCCACAACTTGCAAATAGTGGTAATGAAACCAATAATTTTAAAACAACAAAATCTAGCGATTGAAAATCTGAGTCTTTAAACAAAAAACTAGGGAAAATAAATAAAGTAAAAGATAAATTAAACATTCCAAATAATAGTTTTGTTTTTGTTAATCCACAAAATAAACAACAAGCAAAACACAATAAACCAGTTAAAAAAGTTTATAGTCTTATCGAAAAAGAAGATAAACTTAATAAAAATATTGGTAGCCATATTACAAAACAAAATGCTAGAAACAAAAAATGGGATGAAAAAGCGGCCAAAAAAGCAGAAAAGAAAAAGTCATAATTTAAAAAACCACCTGACAAAAACAAAAAATACGATATAATATAAATAAAAAGGAGTGATAAATGATGGGATTATGACGATTATTGGGCGGCGAAGTCAATTGAGAACGCGTTTCCAGAATGCAAGACAGAGGTCTTGCAACTGAAATTCACGGTGCAATTATTAACTCACGAGGGGGGGAACTAATAATATTCCTCTAAGCATTGATAGATTAAATAATGATGACAAAAATAATGTCATGTGAGTGCTAGAAAAGTTTGGTCGTCAAGTCCCTGATTTAAAAAGGTACTCATTTTTATCAAAATCATATCTTGATCCTTATGAATATTTAAAACAAAAACATAATGCAGTACAACAACCAAAATGAGATCAAGCGTGAGAATGATACGACGAATATAAAAAAGGAGCAATTCCTTTTCTTGAATATCGCATTCAAATTAGAGAAAAAGAATTGGAAGAAGACGAAAATAAATTTGTTCTTTATAAACAAGAAATAGAATATTATGAAATATGAAAAAAAAGTGAAAATAAAACAAAGTGAAATAAAAGAAATAAACCATCTAAAACAACACATAAATTAATAAAACACTATGAAGAAAATATTACTAAACAAAAAGCAGAAATTGTTAAATTAAAAGCAGAATTGGAATTGTTGAAAGCAAAAGAAATGCAAACAAAAAAAGAAATACAACCCGATGTATCACTTGAAAATGAAAATTTACGATTAAAAAAAGAAATTTTAGAAATGGAACTAAAATTAAAAGAAGGAAACAAATAAAAATGAAAAAACTTTTGGGATTATTAGGAACAATTATGATAACTAGTAATACGGCCGTGCCACTAGTTGCAAATAAGTCTAATAACAATAACGATAAAATTAAGAACATTCTAGAAATATTAAATCGAAAAAAAAGACAAAATAATGAAAATATCTCAACTACTCCAAAAACGCAAGATGACCAACAATCTCAATTTTTAGCAACTTCAAATAATCAAGTTGAATTTATTGAAAAAGAAATTACTTTAAATGAAAATTATTCTGATAATATTCAAATAATGTTACAAGAACTTATTAATGAAAATTATATTGATCCGTTAAGAATGATAAATAATGAAGGAATTGTTAGAACAGATTATTTTGAAACAAACCAAAATATAAAAGAACGCAATGAAAATATTAAAATAATAGAAAAATTAGATGAAATTTTAGAATTAAAAAAATTTGATGCAAATAAAATAAGAATTTTAGTTTTAACTTTAAAAAATAAAAATGACAATAAAATAAAATTAGTAATTAATTTAAATAACTTTTATTTACTGGGAATTATTAATAATCAAAATCAATATTTTTATTTTGATGATGAACTTGTAGAAAAAGTTAAACAAAAAAATAAAGAAGCTATCGAAACATTAAAAAACCAAATTAAAGAAATATCAAATAAAAATCAATTAGGTAATTTAAATAAGAAACTTAAAAATTTACAAGGTGAAAGCTTAAAAATTGATGAACAAAAAATTAAAAGTTTAAATACTGCAGTAATTAAAAAATATAATTGTCAAAAGATTAATTTAAATTATACAGGATCATATTCAGAAAATGGATTAGATGTTGTAATAAAAGAAAAAGGCAAACCAAATAGGGCAAAAGATATTATTATTTCAAGAGATACTTTAAATAATGCAATTGTAAATTTAGAAAAAATTAACAATGAAAGTAATCAAAATCAAACAACAAAAAATGATTTAGCAAAAGTTATTTTTATTACAAGTGAGGCAATGAGATTTGGCTCTCATATTAAATATTTTAATTATGAAAAAAATGGAAAACAAGTTGAATTTAAAAATATTCCAGAAGATATTCAAAATATTATTAATTCTAAAAATGATGACAAAATTCAATGAAAAAATTATTCTGAACAATTAATAGGTGGATGAATAGCATCAAGTAAATATGTAGAAGAAAAAAGAAAAGAAATTTTTAAAGAATTAAGGGCGCTTTTAGAATATTTTGAAATACATGATTATTTTTTAAATAATTTAAAAAAAGAATTAAAATTAAACAAAGAAATTTTATTTTCAGCAACTAATGAAATTTTTAAAAAAATAGATGAAAAAAATATTGATGATATTAAAATTAAAATCAAAAATATTTGAATTGCCAATATTTTAAGTATTTTAAAAGAGGCCGAAACCACGCCATTTAAAAATAGAGATCAAATACTAAAAATTGTTTTAGATAAAATGCGGGGATTATCACCAGCTCATGTTACTATAAAAATCAATAATTTAGATATAACAAAATTATTGATTTTAAGAAAAAAAGAATTAATAAACCAACCAACCAATACTGGTGATACACCTTTACATTTTGCTTGTAATTTTATTGAAGATAATAAAGAAAACGGACGAGAATTTCTTAATTGAGCACAACAACGAGGCGGCGATATAGAAAATATTGATAATATATTAAATAATCAACCAGAAATAGATAATAAAAAAGAAAGAGAAAATAATTATTTATTAATAAAATTTTTATTAGAAAATGGAGCTGATATTAATGCAAGAAATAATGATGGAAATACACCATTGCACAACGCTGCTAAAAATGGTTATCTTAATGTTGTAAAATTATTATTAGAAAATGGGGCTGATATTAATGCAATAAATAATGATGATCCATGAGTTACACCATTAGATGAAGCGGCAATTAATGGTAATATAGCCGTTGTTAAATTTTTGCTCGAAAATAAAGCGAATATTGATATTTTAAACAGAAATCAAATTAATTCTTTACATAGTTCGACAATTAATGGTCATATAGCCATTGTGAAGCTATTATTAAAATATTTATTAGAACAGTTAGAACAGCGTAATATTACTTTTGATAATTTAACTAAAAATATTCTTCAAACCGCTTTAATAATTAAAATTGACGAAAACAAAAATCATACAAAAATCAAAGAACTTTTAGAAAAATTTAATAAATTTAATAAATTAAAAACAAAAGCATCTAAAAAAGCAAAAGAACAATATAAACAATTAATAGTAAAATTATTAAAAATTGAATTATCAGATATTATTACAGAAACTGATTTAGGGAAATTATCAGATAATAGTCCAGAAACTATTTTAAATAGACTAAGAGAACTAAATCCTAATTTAGATATTAGTCAAGTTAAAATACAAGAGAATAGCATTACTGATACTGCCGCAAGTATTGAATCAATTGATAAAATATATACTGATGATACAGTAAAAGTTACATTTACACTTGGTAAAAAACCAAGTAATATAAATGATACAAAAAAAATAATTACAGAAGATGAATATAAAAAGCTAGGAGCACGCCCCAAAGGAAGTCAAGTAATTTCAAATCAACCTTATAACACAAATAATTCAAATGTTTCTGTTTCTGATAGTAAAAAAGATAAAACAATTGGCACACAAGGTCAAAATTATAATCAAAGAGAACAAAATACTATGTATGATGTGCCTGGAGAGGGTAGTTGTTTGTTTTGATCTGTTGCAACAGCTTATTTATTGCCTGTAAGAAGAAATAATGATGAAAAATTTAAAACAAGATTTATTCAATTATTTGGTGAAGAAAATTTAAAATATTTACAACCTATTCAAAAATTATTAAAGCAATATGATTTAGAAAATAACAGAAATTTAAATCAATTATGATATCAAGATCAAATAGCAAATAATTTAGTAACAACTGTATTTCGTAATCGCGTTGTTGATTATATTGAAAGAAATTTAGATACAATTTCAAATCACGGTAGTGAATTAACATTTAGAAATCTTATTCAAGAAAATAATGAAATTGATGTTAATTATTTAGAAAGAATAAGAGAAAATAATTCATGAGGTGATACTCCAGAAATAATGGCAATGAGTAATCTTTTAAATGTTAATATTAGTGTAAATAATGACAGTCCTTATCAACCAATTAATCAAAATTCAAGTAATACCATAAATATATTTCATGTTAACGGAAATCATTATAATTTTGATATCTCACATCAAATATCATCAACAAATAGTGAAATTGAATCTATAAATAACAACAACAAAACACAACAAGACTTAACGGATGCTGTTACAGAAAATAAATTAGATAAAATATCAGATAATCAAGAACAGACGATTTTAAATCGCGCTAGAGAATTAAATCCTAATTTAAATATTGATAAAATTAATGTTACAGATATTAGATCAACAACTGCACTTATTGTTTCCAATGACGAAAATATTTATAGTGGTTGTGTAATAATTAGTTTTATAATTGCCACACAAAATAATCTAGAAAATATATCAAGTAATCAAGAACACACAATTAAAGAGAGCATTATAAATTCACAAGAAAAAATCGCAACAGTAATTTCAAATCAATCTGCTGGTGGCGGCACAGCAAGTGTGCCTGTAAATAAACAAATAAGTACAAATATTGTAAATTCACAAACAACAGTTAAAAAAGCAATAAATAAATATAACTCTCTTTCAAAAAAAGAAAAGCAACAAAAATTAAATGAAATAAACAATCATTATCAAACATTATCCGAAAATGATAAAAAGACCTTTAAAGATAAATTAAAAATGATTGGTACACAAGCATTTGGAGCAGGAACGATTGGTGTAGGAGCAAAAATAACTGTTTCTAGTTCTGCGGCCACTGGTGTTAATGCGGCATCCGCAGCAGGTACACAAGCAATAGAAATGACCCCGCTTTTATCATCTGGTACAACAGAAGGTTTGGCAACTGCAGAAACAATTACTGTCGAAGCTAGTGCTGCCACAGCTTTATCTCTTGAAACTTTAGGTTTATCATTGGTGATTGCGGGCTTAGCGATTTCTATAACTGGGATACTTTGATGAATTAATTCTGATCATACAGCAGCTAAACACGAATCACATAATCAATATAATGAAATTGAAAAATACTATAAATTTTTAGCTCATGATCAATTAAAATTAGATATTAATATTAATGAATGAGATAAAATTAAACAAATTTATCAAGAAAATTCAAATAATTATCAAGAATTTAAAAATAAAATCAAATCAGAAATTACTAATTTTCATAAAGAAGATCATAGTGGTTGGGGCGGGTCAATTAGTGATGATGATATTGATACTTTAATTAATATTATTTACAATCATTTTCAAGAAATAAACAATCATTTTTCATATAATCATAATCATGGCTGGAAAATTGTAACAAATACAATTGGTAGTTATTTTATGATTGAAGAGGAATAGGAAAAATTTTAATAAATAAATATTTAAAATGGCAATTTAATTAAATTGCCATTTTTTATTTTGGCAAAATAGAAAGGATGATAAAAAATGTATGAAAAAATTACTTAGTTTGTTGGTAATATTTTCGTTGTCATGTGCAAACACAATGACGTTGATTGGTTGTGGTAATATTGATACCAACAAACCACATTTACAGCCAAATAATTTTAAAAATAATTTAAAAATTAATTTAGAAACAAATATTGATTTAGAAAAAAGATACTTATCCCACCCTATTTTAATGCAAAAACGAGGTTATAAAGGAACTTTCTTTAATCAATATAAGACAGATACTATCAAACGGTTAACAAATGTTTTTTTAAGCAAAGCAGATAATAATTTAGCAATTAAATTTAAAACAGAATTTAGTACTTATGAACAACTACAAAATTATCTAAAAATAGAACAACAAAATTACTGACAAAATTTACTTAATAATATTTGTCAAAAATACCAAGATAATTTAAAACAACTTATCTTATTATTTTATAATTTTATTTCAAATATTTGAAATAAAACAATGATTAATTCAATTTTAAGGAAAATAGAAATTGAAAATGTGATTGATGGGGATGATAATGTTTGGGGACAAACAAATAATCACCAAGCTATTTTAATAAATAAAAAGATTTTATCTTGTGCGTTTGAAAAAACAATAAATAGCGAATGACACAAAGGACAATTTACAACCAATAACTTTCTGCATATTTTAATCCATGAATTAGGACATATCTTTTATTTTTATGATTGAGAAACATTTAAAATCAATCATATTTTTTATTTAAAGCAATTTTTAGGACAGAAAATTAATAACTTAAATAAGTTTGCAGAACTAGACAAAGAAAAAGTGTTAAAGATATTTGCCAACAGTAATTATGGATTGAGTGATGATGACGAGTTATTGGCAGAGGGATTTGCGTATTGGTTATTAACAAAACAAAATATGCAAACAAAAATATGAGCATTTTGAAACGAATACTTTACAAGTTATTTACCACAAATAAGAGATAAAAAAGAAAGGAAGTGTAAATAATAATGTTAAACACAATAATTGGAATGATGGGAACAATCGCCGTAATCGGCTTATTTGGTTGTTTATGAAAGTTTCTTGACATTAAATTACAAAAAATGAAAAAACAAATTGAGTTAACCAAATATAAAAAAACTTTCCAAATAATATTTTATGTTAGTATAGGTTGTTTGGCGTTGTTTTTGTTAGTGATTGGGCTATGGTTTGGATTAATATATCCAACTTTGAAATAAAATGAAAAGAATAGGAAAATTTTTAATATATGTTTTTCGAATTGGCAATTTTTTAACTGGGATATACTTTTTCGCAACAAATTCAATATATTTAATTAAAAATTATAATATGAGTGAATGATTAATTTGATTTTTTATTATGCCAATTAATTTAATACTTTTTTATTTCATAGATTGCATCTTATATAAGATTAAAAGTTTTATCTAACTATATTTTTTAAAAAATAGAAAGGAATGATTTAATGAACTGAAAAATTGAACTTATAACAATATTTGTACTATTTATTATAACTATTGTATGACAAATAATAATTGGATTTTTAGGTTATAAAAAAGAAATTGATTCAAAAAAAATTATTTATTTTATTAACATCATCAATTTTCTTTTTTATTTTTAGTATTTTAATTATAAATATTATAAAAATTATTTTATGTTTTGTTTCTTAATCAATATTAATAAATAGAAAGGGGATGAAAAATTTGAAAAAAGAAAAATTTTTAAAAATTAAAAAATGAGGTAATAAATATAAAAGAAAATGATGATTTATTATTTTATTTATGTTTGTTACCCCTATTTTTTTTATTTTACTTTATTTATGTATTTTATCGATTATTTTTATATATTCTAATCCTTCATTTTGAATTACATGATGTTTTTTAACAATATTTACATTAATATTTATAATTTGTATTTATATTTTTGAATATAAAATAATTAAATACATATATTAAATTATTTAATTATTTTTTTAACAAGAACTAAAATAAAACTTTTTGCATTATAATAAGCAAATATAGATCAAAATCAAATTATTAAGATAAAAATAAAACTTATTAATTGTGTTAATAACATTTGATTATTTAAAATTTTTTCTCATAATCAAATTAATTTAACACATATTAAACTACAAAAACTTCTTATTTTTTTAATTTTACTTATATTAAAAATAAAATTAAAAGTATTGTAAGTAAATCCGTATAGAATCGCAATTAGTAAATAAAAAATAATTAATGTAAAATTCATCCCTAATCCGATTAAAAAATATTTCATTTTTTATTAATTCAAAAAAACATTTTTAATTATCCTTATAAATTTATTTTATCATTTTTAAACTTTTTAAAACAGAAAGGAGGTTTTATATGTTATGAAAAAAACTATATTATCATGTTTATTAATATCACTAATAGGTGTAAATGAACCACTTATTGTCAAATCATCCAGCAATGATAGTTTTTCAATCGCAAAACAAGAACAAGTTATTAGCAAAAATGCAAAGAAAAGTTTTAATCCAACATCACCAAGTTTTACAAAAAATATTAATTGAAATAATGATATTTATTCTGAAACAAGTGGTGTTTGGGGTAGTGATTATACAGAAAAAGTAGAATCACCATATTATTATGTTAATATACTCAATTATGCTAGTAGTTGAAATGATTTTAAAAATAAGTATAAACAGATTAAAATAGATTATGAGGGTTATGTTGATCATAACCAAGCAGATAAGGTAGATTATAATGCTTACCATTATCTCAATCTAAGTCAAATAAGTGGTATGGCAAAAACATCCCAGATTTTTCACCACTATCAAGGTTATACCCAAAATGAAGAGTGAGGATGAGCGGATGTAAGATATCAATTAGAAAATAATGATCGCATTAAAATTGATTTTCTAGTTTATGCCAGGGCCGCAAACGGATGAAATTCTCATAATACATGAGCTAAAACATGATTAAAAGTTAATAGTTTGTTTTTTAATACTAGTTTTAGTTTTAATGAGATGAAAGGTAATTTAACAAGGGAACTAAATAAAGAACTTAGTTATTATTCTAATATTGATAATAACCCACAAAGCGCTAATAATTGAAACCAAATTAAAACAAAAATGGATAGCAAAATCAGAAAAGCACTAAATGATAATAATGATACACAGGGATGAATTGAATTTTTAAACCCAAATTATCAATTAGAAAAAAGGAACAATAATTATTATCTTAAAACAAGTTTTAATATTGAAAATTATCAAAATGGCAATTCTGAAATATGAGAATTTAAAACACCTTTAAATTTTAATAGCGATTATAATATTGCTAATGCCAAAAATAGAATAGAAAACGAGTTAAAACAAACAATTATTTATCAAAGTGATACATCAACCAATATTTTAGATGAAAGTAATTGAAATGCAATTAAAACTATCTTAGATAATAAAATATTTAATGTTTTAAGCAAAAAAGGAAGCATAATTGAATGAAAAAAACTTATTAAACCAAATTACGCCTTAATAACAGAAAGTAATAATTATTATCTTAAAACAAGTTTTAATATTTTTAATCATTTAACAGAACAATGAGAAAATTGAGTTTTTAAAACAAAACTCAATTTTCTCATTAAGTGCAAAATATTGAAAAAGTAAATTACAAGAACGAATTTTAATAACACCAGGAAAAATTAGTGATGAAAATGGGGTTACAATGATTAATGATATCGAAGAAGTTATTAATAACGGTGAGGGAAGGGAAAATAAATACAATAAAGGAATAATAAAATATCATACAACAACATTTTTTCAATATATCGAACCAAAGGAAAATAACAATGATCCTGATTATGATATTGTTAAAATAAATGGAGTTAATTTAAACGCTGTTAATGGTTTATACACATATACTTTTGATGATAAAGAAAAAGTTAATAAATATGAAATTGAAATTATCCACGAACCAAACCCTAAAATTGAGGGAGATGTTGGTGGTAATTTTAAGTTAACAATTTTAATTGAAACAATTACTCCATCATTACAACTAAAATTAATGGGATGAGGGCCAAAAAATATTGACTACGAAAAACTAACAAGTGAATTTATTAAAGACCCTAGTAATGAAAATAAAACAATTAAAAACCCCAATTATGATCAAGAAATTAATAAAGAAACAGGAACAAAAAAACAATTAATATGAGTTCAACATCAATCTAACACCCCATTTCCGTTAGATCCAGTTAACAGAGATGGAAATTTAATAAAAAGTAGTAATATTAATGATTATGATATTGGTTATTTAGCAGAAGCAAGTGCGGTCGGAGCGGGATTTGAAAACTTTTACAATAATGACAACATTGAAAAAGTTATTCGTTATTTATCAAATGAAAATTTAGAGACTAAATTTGAAAATGGCTACGAATTAGAAAAAAACAAAACTGATGATGTTAATACTAGTGCTGGGTGATTTCATTTTATTATTCAGCAAAAACGCTTTAATGATTTAAAAGGAAATACGCAAACACCATTTTATCAACACAAATTTATTTATGTTGATAAAAATAAAAGTTCAAATTATCAGTATTTTTTAAATTCAGTTGATAACAAAAATGCTAGTTATTTTTGAAACACAACACAAGGAAGACATCTGAAAGATTACATGATTAACTATAAAAAGTGAAACACAGACAATGATTTAGCAAAATTAAATTATGAAGCAGTGTTATCATATTGGCGAGATTATGTTTCAGATATTCGCAATCATTTAGCGGTCAATGAAAGTATAAATAATTTTAAGGCATTAAATGATTTAAATATTAGTGCTTTAAAAATGAATGTCAAAGATATTAAAACTATTAGAAATAAAATTGAAAAATTTGTTTGACAAAAAATAAATAAACTTAGTTTATTAGCAACAATAAACAAAGATTATATTATTCAAATATATAAAAATAGCCAATGACAAAAATTAACTGATGATGATTTAAACCAATTAATAACTAATCAAGAAGAACAAACAAAAGAAATAATAATAAAAATTAAAGCACTAAATACATCAATGATACTAATCGGGGAAACAAACCAATTTAAAGTTATTAACAGCTTAAATTATGATGAAAATAAAGTCATTGATTTAAGTAAAATTAAGTATCAAAATCAAGAATATAATTTTAAAGATAAAACAAAAGATAATATTTTTAATAATTATATTATGGAATATATTAAACAAGGTTTTAAGATTAATAAATTAGATGAAATATTAGTACAAGATGTTGATTATCAAATATCATCGCAAGGATTAAATGGTAAAAAAATTAACATTAATGATAATGAATTACAGGAATTTATGAAAAAGATTCAAGAAAATAAATATACTGAGCTAAAAATTACTATTTATGCTTTGGATAATAGTTTAAAAGTTATTGGGAATGTTTCATATAAGTTAATAAATAACCCAATAGCAGAAAATACCCCTAATAAACCAAATGAAATTCCCCCAACAGAGGGAATTATACCTAACATTCCCAATAAACCAATGGATCCTAATAATCCCAATGGAAATAATGGGAATGGAGAGAATAATAATCCAAATAAACCAGAAAAACCAAACAAACCAATAGACCCCAAGCCTAATGAAAATAATGAAACAGGATGAAAAAAGTTTTTAAAAAAACCAGTTAATTTATTTTTTATGACATTGATTAGTTGTGGGATAGTTGGTGGGTTTATAACTTGAATTATCATTAAAAATCAATTAAATAAAAAAATTGGTGGCAAAATAGAAAATAAAAAAAAGTAAAAACAAAAAGAAAATAAAAAACAATAAATAATATCTGTTTATTTCCATTTTATTTAATACCCTTATTATGCATTTTAAGGGTTAAATTAGGCACTGAAAATTATTTTATTTTAAATATATAATAATATATTATAAATATGAAAATAGTTTTTAAAATAAATATATAAAAACACAACAAAAAAGCATTTTAAATGCTGTTTTTTATGTAAAAGAAAGTAAATTGTTAATTAATTATGAAAACAATATTAATTATTTTATTTATATTATTACATTTAGGAATTGTTATTATATTTTGAAAATGGCCGGTTAAAAACAGGAAGAAAAATGGGACAATTAATCTCTGAAAGTATAAATTGAAAAAATTTTTATTAGTTGGTATATTGACAACATTATTATATTTTGAATTTGGTGGAAATTTAGTAATTTTATTATCCGGAACAATTTAATATTTATTATATAAATATCAAATAAGCCCAAAATGTATTATTGTATGTAAAGCAATAGAAATAATTCAAAATTCAACAATGTGTATTTTTAGAAAATTAATAATTATTCATTGAAAATTATTCCAATTATTATAAATTATATCTTTATTAAAATTAGGACTAATTGTTTTAATTGATTCTAAAATAGAGTATAACAATAAATACTCAATAATAAATATTATAATCATAATACCAAAATTTAATATAACAGACATACCAATTTTTTTCATATTTTAATACAATATTTTTTAAAATGATTAGTTATTCAAATTGAAATCTCATTTTTTTATTTTTTATTAAATTATAAATAAAAAAAGTAATTAAGTTATGTATAATATACGATGAAAAATTAATAAAAAAGCCAATAACAAACCAAAATCATAATTCTTTTATCAATATCATACTAAAATAATATCAAAAAATAAAAGAAAGAGGTGTAAAATATGAAAAATAAAAAAATGAAAAAGAAAACTAAATTTGATTTTGTTTTTTGGACTTTTGTTTTAATACAAATACTATTAACAATAGCGATTATAATTTTATTTAGTTAATTATTTTAATGAAATATCTATTTATTCCCCTTTTATTTTTAATATCCTTATTAAGCATTTTAAGGGGCAAATTAGCAATTAAAGTTATTTTATTATATTAAATTATATAAAAATAGTTTTTAAACCGGCATTTTAAATGTCGTTTTTAATTTAAAAGAAAGAGGTGCAAAATATGAAAAATATAATACCAAAAAAATTAAAAGACGCCAAATATCGATTTTGACGCAATATAACAATAACAGATGTTTTAATAATTGCCATTTGAGTTGGATTAACAATTATGTTTATATTTGGTTTTCAATGAAAACTATGAATAAAATTATTATCATCATCAATAATGATTTTAATTAGTTTACCACTAATTATTACAAATAAAAAAACTAATTTAAAAGGGTGACAATGCTTATATTATAAAATTAATTACTTATTTAGTTGTAAGAAATATAGTAAAAACAAAACCAGCTTACTGGTGCCATATAATAAAGTTGTTGGTAATAACTATATTACAACTCACGGAATTTTAAAAGGTACTTTAAAAAAGACCCTAATTGGAACAATTAAAATAAAAGGATTTGATATTACTTTATTAAGTGGTGAGGAACAAATAATAAGATTAAGAGATTTACAAGATATTTTAAAATTTGCTAATTTTCCAATAACTTTTTTAAAGTTAGAACTACCATTAAATTTTGATGAAAATATTAAATATTTACAAAAACAAATTAACAAAACAAAAATTCGTTATAAAAACAAAGAAATTAGTTTTAATCAATTTGTAAAAATTACAAAACAAATTAAAAATAATATTACTTTTTTAAAAAAAGAATTAATTAAAATAAACGATGAAATTAAAACTGAAAAATGTTTTTTTATTTTTGTGTATGGAAATAGTGAACAAGATTTAAACGAAAAAATATTATTTTTAGAAGATAAATTATTTAAAGGAAAAATTAATTGTAATATTTTATCTAATTACGAAATAACAAAAATCTTAAAATTAATGTGAAATCCATATGAAAAGCCATTAAATAAAACAGATTTTAATAAAAATAAAGATAATTTAGCAAAATTATTGCAATTCAACTACCTAAATATTAAAAAAAATTATTTTATAGCAAATGATTTATATTATTCAATTAATACTATTCAGGACTATCCTTTATTTATTAACGATTTATGAGGAGCGTGTTTATTTTCAAATGAACAAACTATTATTTGAAATATAAATCCTCTAAATTATGATGAAACAAAAAAAGCAATTAACAGCGCCATTCAAACAACTAAAACAAGACAAGTGATGACAAAATCATATGTTAATACAAATGAAAATAACTATGAATTAGAAACATACTATCATTTAATTAATGAAGTTAATGGTGGCGGTGAATTATTAAAAAATGTTAATATTTTATTTTTAAATTATGGAACAAATAAAAAAACATTATCACAAGCACAAACACGATTAGCAAAATCATTAAAAGAGATGGATATCAAAATTAATTCATTGTGATATCAACAATTTGATGGTTTAAAAGGATTTATACCATATAACAATAAGGTCATAATTAAAAAATATGGCCGAGAAATGCCAACAAGTACCCTGGCAGCATCATTTCCATTTATTGATAGTGGTTTACATGATAAAAAAGGTATGTGATTAGGGGCAAACAATATGGGAAATGTCGTATTATGAGATCAATTTAAAAAAACCAGTAAAAGAACAAACCATAATATGTTTATTAATGGAACATCGGGAATGGGAAAAACATATTTGTTAAAAAAAATAATAAGTCATCATATTAAGACGGGGCGTAAAGTGATTGTTATTGATCCCGAACGAGAATACCAACCATTATGCATTTATTATGATGGAAATTGAATTGATGCAGGAGATGCTTCGATAGGCAAAATAAACCCCCTACAAATTTTAGATAATAACTTTATTGATGAATTAGAAAATACCAATTCATCGCCCCTATCAAATCATTTACGATTTTTAGAACAATGATTCAAAACGCTTTATCCTGATTTTAACGGGCGAGAAATTAATTTATTAACAAAATATTTGAAATTATTATATCACCAATTTAACATTACAAATAATAGCGATATTAACAAAATTAATAACAATGATTTTCCAATTATGAGTGATTTTTATGACTTATTAGAAAAAGAATATAAAAATAATAAAAACCAACTTTTAAAAGAGTTTATGGATTTAATTACCACAGATTTTTTAAATGATGGAAAATATCAAGCACTTTGAAATGGACATACAATGATAAAATTTAAAAATAATTTTGTTGTTTATGATGTTTATAATTTGTTTGACTTAGATGACAAAAAAACAAATGCAGCACAATTAATTTTAATGCTAAATATTATTAAAAAAGAAGTAAAAGAAAATCGTTTCAAAGATGATAATGAAATAGTAATAATTGTTGATGAAGCTCATTTAGCAATCGATAAAGATAATCCAGTTGCTTTAAATTTTATGTACCAAATGACAAAAAGGATTCGAAAATATAATGGTGCTTTGGTTGTGGCAACGCAAAATATCGCTGATTTTGTAGAAAATGAAACCGTTTTAAAGAAAACAACAGCAATTATAAATAATAGTCAATATTCATTTATTATGGGGTTAAAACCCAATGACTTAGAAAAAGTAATTAATTTATATAAAAGTTATGGGGGATTAACATCAACAGAAAAAGACTATATTGCTCGTAGTGTAAAAGGACAAGGACTATTTTTTGTTTCAGGATTTGAAAGATATCGGATTGAAATACAAGCAAACAAAAAAGAAAAAGCCGGATTTGGAAAAAAAGATAATTAAAATAAAAAACTAAAAAGAAAGGAGCTATCAAAATGAAAGAAACAGAAAAATATATAAGTTATCAAGTTATGACAAATAATTTAATTTTAACAAAACCTTATTATGATATTAAAGATAATAAATGAATTGAGTTAAGGATAAAAAATTTATTGTATCCTTATGTAAGAATTAATATAAATATTAAATATTTTAAATTACAATATAACAAAGATTATTGTTTTATTATAATTTTTAGAAATCAAAACTTTTATATTAAAAATAAAGATGGAAAAATTGAGGGTGAGATTAGTTGAGAAAAATTACACCCCCTTTTATTAGAAATGGATAAGCGAGTTTTAATTAAAAAAGCGGAGCAAAAACAAATATACCAAGAAAATTTAAAATATTTTAATGGTAATAAATTTCCGAAAAAAGATGATTAATTAGACAAAATAAAAATAAAATTTTTGAAATATTTTGGCAAAGCCAAAATGTATAATGAGTAGTAATTTTGGCTTTTTAAATTTAACAAATTTTAAAGGGTAAAAATTTCCAAAATAAGGAGGAATAGAAGATGGAAAAAGAAAATAAATTTAAGTCATCACCACCGATTGCAACTTTTAAAAAATATAAAAGTGGTACAGTCGACAAATTAATACGACATAATTTTAGAATTAAAGTACCTGAAAATGTCAACCCTGAATTTACAAAATATAATTTTTATTATGTTGGTGATAAAAAAGAAAAAATTATAAATTATAAAGGTTTTGAGTTAGCAAATAATAAAAGATTTGAATTATTAAAAAATATAGAAGAAGATTGAAATAAGCAACAACAAAAATATAGTGAAGCACAAAAATCAACTTTTAAAGATTTTTGTAATAAACATAATACTTACATAGAGGTTGTTTTGCCAGCAACAAGACAAGAATGATTTGAAAAAATGGTAATATGTCAATTTACAGATATTAAAGTATGAGACAAAAAAACAAATACGCGTAAAATGGGACAATTAATCCCTGAAAGTATAAACTATCATAAATTAAATGAATGAGTTAATATTGAAATAAATTTTATGAAACAATGAATGAAAAATAATCTTAAAACAGATATGGGATATTTGTATTCAGTAGTTCACATGGACGAGACAACACCCCATATTCATTTTGGTTTTATTCCTGTTAGTAAAGTTTTTTCAAAAAAAATTAATGAAGAAAGATACATAATTAGTAATAATAGGATTTTTGGTGGTAAAAAACAAATACAAAAATTTCATAATTATCATGCTAATTATTTAACAAAAGCAGGTTATGAAATAGAGCCTGGTGAAATTGGTGGTAAAGGTAGTTATAATGCAATGAATTTTCGAGAAGTTAAAGAATTTGAACGAAATAAATTAGAAAATGAAATTAATAATCTATTTGATGAATACAAGTCTACCAAAGACAATATTAAAGAATTTAACAAAATTAAAAGTATTAATGATGATTATGATAGTTTAATTTATGAAATTAAACAATATTTAATATATGAAAATAATTTTACAGATTATGAAATAAATCAATTAACTAAATATTTAGATTTAGCAGAAAAAATGAAATACTACAAGATTATCACTACTATCACTAACCCAAAAAAATCAGATTTTAAAAATATGAGTTTAATTGAACAAGAATTTAATGAAATGGTTTTTAAAATCAATCCAATTATGCAAAAAGGTTATGATTTGGTGAGCAGTCTAGAAAGAGAGTTATAAAAATATGTGAAATAAAATTAAAAAGAAAAAAATAAGTTTATTAATTGGTTTATGTTTTGTTCCAATAATTTTTATTTTTTGTTTAACATTATTTGGAATAGGTTATTCAATTTTTAATAATTGAAAACAAATGGCAATATTTATCAACGAAATTAAGCAATTTCAAATATTATCATGATGAAATTATATAATTAAAAGTGAATACGGATTATTAATAACAGTTGGATTAAGTTTAGCTTTTTATTGCTGGTTTTTTTATTTTGTTTTATTTAGTAAAGTGAAGAGTAAAGAAACTGCAATTAAAACAACCGATAAAATAGATTTTGGGGATAGTAAATGATTAAGTATAAAAGAAATTGATGATATTGGTGATAAAGTTAATATCAAAGATAATTATAAAAATACTGGTTTTGTTTTTAACTGTAATAAAAATAAAAAAGATTTATTGTTTAACTTAAAAAATAATATTCATAGTGTTATTGTTGGCTCAACAGCAAGCGGAAAAACACAAGGAATAGTATTACCAACAATTTATTTAAACGGAAAATCAACCGCTAAACAAACTATGATCATAACCGACCCCAAGGGAGAATTATATAATTTAACTAGTGGATTTTTAGAAGAAAATGGTTATAAAATAAAAGTTATTGATTTTCGTAATTTAGAGAAAGGAAATACTTGAAACCCACTAAAAATAATTTACGATGACTTTATTAAAATGATGATAACAGATAATGAAAAAGAAAAAATAAAGTGAAAAATAAAATATCAAGATAAAATTAGATCACTTAGTCGTATGTTAATTAACAAAAATATAAATATTGAAGATGAATTTTGAAACGAATCAACAAGCATGATTGTTCAAGGAATTATTTTGGCAATATTAGAAGATTATGAAGATAAAATAAATAAATTTAGTAAAAAATCAGAAATCGAAGAAAATTTAAACCAAGAATTATTTTTTAACAAATTTAATATGGCATCAGTAGCAGCAATCGCTAGTTTTAAAAAAGATTTAGTTGAATGACTAAATAATCGAAAAAATACCAGCATTGCCAAAATTACCGCAAGCCAGGCTTTAGTTGATAGTAAAGAAAATAGGACACTAGATAGTATTTTAATTACTGTTGCAAAAAGTTTAGAAATATTTAACAGTGATTTTATTCGTAATTTAACATCCCAAAATGATATTAATTACAATGATTTTATCGAATATCCAACAGTTCTATACATCATATTTAGTGATGAAAATGATAATTACTATAAATTAATAGCAATATTAATTAGTCAAATTTATCAATTTTTAACAAATCACGCAAGTAAAACAATCGAGCAAAAACTAGAAAAACCAGTATATTTTATTTTAGATGAATTTGCTAATTTAACAAAAATAAATAATTTTGAAAGATGAGTTAGTATTTCACGCAGTAGAAACATCTTTTTTCAATTAATATTACAAGATATCAACCAATTAAAATTAAATTATGGTGATACAATAGCAAAAATTATTTTAAATAACTGTGGGATGCACATTTTCTTACATACCAACGATTTAGAAACAATTAAATATTATAGCGAATTATTTGGAACAAAAACAATCGAACAAATTAGTATTAATGAAAATAAAAGCAATATTAGTGTTTCAAAAAATTTAAAAAGCCATCCGTTAATGTTAACTAGTGAGTTAGCAAATTTAAAACAAGGACAAGGAATTGTTAAAATATCACGCTATAACCCAATGAAAATAACTTTAAAACTATGGAAAGATTTAAAGTTATCAGAAAAAACAAACCCATTTCAATTAAAAGAAATTGAATATATCAATTTTAATAAAGAATATTTTTATGATATTAAAAATAATAAAAAAGAAATGAAAGAAAATGAAACTAATGAATTTGCGAATTTAACAACAGAAGAAATTACAACAAATATTAATAATTTAAAAATCCAATTAACAGAATATGAAAAAACAAACTATAAATCTATTCAAAATAAAACAATGATAAATTTACTTTTACAAAAAATTAAAAACCTTGAAACAGAGTTAATCAAAAGACAAGAAAACCAATAATTATTCTGAAAAGGAATAATTATTTTTTATAAATAGTAAGATTTCACAAAGTGGTCAAGCTGGAACACTAAAAAATAAACGAAGTGGGAGGATATCTGTAAGGTTAATCAACTAATTAAATTAGTACTACATGGGGCAGAAGAGTAGTCGCAAGTGATTAACTAAACCAATACCTAAGGGAAACTCTACCTAAATGAGAAAAAGCAATAAAGTTATTTAATAAATAACTAGTGAAAAATAAAAAGAAAAAGGATAAGAAGGTTAATTAATTTCTATCTTTCTATCGATAAAAATAATGTAATAAAACTGCTGACAAATTATTTTAAGCAGTATAAAATTTTACTATCATGCAATGATGATTTAAAAGGAATATAAGTATATGTTAAATATTTTCAATACTATTAATTTTAGAGAAAAAGTAAATATTGATGTTAATGAAGTAGGAAAAAGATTAATATTAGAAGAATGAGAAAGCACTGATCAAGAATTAAGAAAACAAAATTGCAATGGTCAAAATGGTTATATTATGTGAGGGAAAAGACCTTTTACAGAAAAAACAGAGTATGGCGATATTACTTTTTATAGAACATTATTTCGTTTTTACAATAAAGATACTAATAAATATGAATTTGTTTTTTTTTATTTGATAAAAAAATTGGGAGAAAAAAATGAAGTAGAATTAGCATTTTTATTAAAATAGCAATTTGAAAAGAAATGGATAGTGCTAAAAGACAAAGAGATATTAAGGATACGTATCCAAAATTAAACATATCCAATATGACAATCACAAATATTAATAAAGAGGTTAATTTTGATAAATTATTTAAAGAACAATTAAAAACAAAGACAGAAAAAATAAATGTTCAAACACCATATTTATATGCTGGAGTTGACGATTCTTTTAGTAATTTAACAAAATATAAAAAAATAGAAAAAAACATGTTTAGAGTAGCATATTTCCATACTGGATATGATGAAATAAAAAGTACTAAAAACAAAAATGTTTTAAGAGATAAAAAGATTTTTATTGTTATGAAATCAGTAAAAAATAAATATTATCTTATTAAAAAATATAAAAAAGAATTTTTACATTTTTTAAATCAAAATTTTAATATTGAAAATTGTAAGTTAACGCTGGCAGGTGATGGAGCAACATGAATTCAAAAATTCGCTAATGAAATTGGTGCAATTTATATTTTAGATGAATTTCACTTAATGAAAGAATTAAAAACAATAGTTCCTTATCGAAGAAGAAAACTTACCAAAAATTTAACTGATAACGAAAAAATAAGAAAACAAATTTATTTAGATATGAATAAATTATTGAAAAGTGGCGACCCTGATGAAGCAATAAAATATTTAAAAAATTTAATAAAAATCAAGAACATTAAAGAACATCCATTTTTGAAAGATAAAAAAGAAGATATAAAAAAATTTATTAATTATATTAATAAAAGAAAAGATGGAATTAAGGTTTATAAAGAAGATTGATATAAAGGGTCTTGCACTGAATCACAAATTTCACATAATGTCAAATGATTAAAAGGATATGGCTCTAAATCATATAGTGAAAAAGTTTTCAAAAATATGATTGCAATGAAAATGGCGAAAGAAAACGGGGTTAATTTAATTGAGTTTTATCTTAATAAGTTAAATAAAAAATTGCAAAGAGAACATAATTATTATTTCAAAAATGATGCTAATCACCTACAAAAAGAGCATAATTTTTATTTCAAAAATAACGCTAATCACCAATTTTTAATAAATAAAAATGTTTCTCAACAAGCAAGCGTGTTTATTTAAAATATAAAACAATTCAATAAATATTTATTAAATAATTTTATAAATTATTATTTTTGTTTTGTAATTTTGTGATTTTATGTTATTATCAAGATGGTTAAAAAAGATAAATTTGTCTTTTCCTTAGTTAGTTTTATTTTAATAGATAAAATATTTATTAAAAATAAGACATCACCAAACGAATATTTTATTCCATCGTTAGTATCTAAATATACCAAATTAAAATATTGTAATCATAAGTTGGTGAATTTTTCTTCGTGATAAGATAATATCTTGTAAAATTAAAAAAGCTTTAATTTTACAAGATCCATAAATTTTGCGATTATCATTGGATGCACTGATGACTTTTTGTTCATAATTATTAACATCAACCATAGCCGTATTTATTAATTTGATAGTAATATGTTGATTTTGCTATCTTTAATTTTGATCTATTTGACCAATTTTTCGCATGGAATATTTTTCTTTATTATTGTTAATAATTTTTATTTTTTTGCTAATTATCAGCACTACTTGCTTTAAAGGGTTGTTTTTCATTATAATTGGATTAATTCTTTTTGCAAGGCAATCAAGTTAATTTTCTTCAACAGTGCGATTATCTTTTGCTTTAAAAAATCCAGAATTATGAAATTTTTCAATTAACTGATATATAGTTGATTTTTACACCTTATATTATTTAAAAATTTCAAGAATTGTTTTGCCATTTTGATAAAGTAAAACAATTTGTTTTTTTAAATTCATCGGTATATGAATTTCTTCCCATTTTTATATTCCTACTTTCTTCATAATTATATTTTATTTGAAAGTCCACATAAATATAGTAAAATTCATTGTAACATATCCATAAAAAGTTTTAATATATATAAAATGTTACATTTTAATTTAAAATATACAATAAGAAAAAAAGATAAAAACAAGATTAATTATCGATAATAAAAAAATAACTCCAAAAAGATTTTTTTAAAATGTTATTATTTGCTAATTGAAACAACTGTTCCAGCTCCGATGGTACGACCACCTTCACGAATTGAGAATTTAGTTCCTTCCTCGATAGCAACTGGTGCGATTAATTCAACTGTTATTTCAACATTATCCCCTGGCATTACCATTTCAACACCACTTGGTAATTTAATTGATCCAGTAACATCCGTGGTACGGAAGTAAAATTGTGGACGGTAGTTTCCGAAGAATGGTGTATGACGTCCTCCTTCTTCTTTTGTTAAAACATAAACTTGTGATTTAAATTCTGTATGTGGTTTAACTGAACCTGGTTTTGCAATAACTTGCCCACGTTCAACATCATTACGATCTACTCCTCGTAATAATATCCCAACATTATCCCCAGCTTTAGCGTCATCTAATAATTTTCTAAACATTTCTAAACCTGTTACAACAACTTTTTTAGTTTCACTTTTTAATCCAATAATTTCAACTTCTTCATTAACTTTAACAATCCCACGTTCAACACGTCCTGTTGCAACTGTCCCACGTCCTGTAATTGTGAAAACATCTTCAACTGGCATCATGAATGGTTTTGCTGTATCTCTTTCTGGTTCTGGAATTCATTTATCAATTGCAGACATTAATTTAATTATTTCTTCTTCTCATTTAGCATCACCTTCAAGCGCTTTTAAAGCTGACCCTCTAATAACTGGTGTTTTTTCTCCATCAAAACCATATTCGCTTAATAGATCTCTAACTTCCATTTCGATTAAATCCATCATTTCATTATCGTCATCCATAATGTCGCATTTATTTAAGAAAACAACCATTTTTGGAACTCCAACTTGGCGTGATAATAAGATATGTTCTCTTGTTTGAGGCATTGGTCCGTCTGTTGCTGCAACAACTAAAATCGCCCCATCCATTTGAGCAGCACCAGTAATCATGTTTTTAACATAATCAGCATGCCCTGGACAGTCAACGTGCGCATAGTGTCTTTTTTCAGTACGATACTCAACATGTGAAGTATTAATTGTAATTCCACGTTCTTTTTCTTCAGGAGCTTTATCAATACTATCATATTTTTGGGCTTCTGCGAATCCTTTTTTGGCTAATACTGTTGTAATAGCCGCTGTTAAAGTAGTTTTTCCGTGGTCAACGTGTCCAATTGTTCCAACGTTAACGTGTGGTAAACTTCTATCAAATTTTTGTTTTGCCATTTTAATATTTTCCTCCTATATTTTAATTAATAGACAAATGTCATAATTATTTTAAATTAATTTTATTTGCTTTATAATCATTTTTTTCTAATGGTGAATTAAACCATTTTTATTCAATTATTCGGCTGATTTTCCAGCTTTTTTAATAATTTCTTCAGTAATTGATTTTGGTGCTTCTTGGTGATGTGAAAACAACATTGTATAAGTTCCGCGACCTTTTGTAAAACTTCGTAAATCAGTTGCATATCCAAACATTTCTGATAATGGAACTTTTGCTTTAACAATTTGGGCATTCCCACGTTGATCATTTCCTTCGATTTGACCACGGCGTGATGACAAGTTCCCCATTACATCCCCATAGTATTCTTCAGGAACAGTAACTTCAACCGCCATAATTGGTTCTAAAATAACTGGTTTACATTTTTTTGCTGCTTCTTTTAATGATAAACTAGCTGCAAACTCATAAGCCATTTGTGATGAATCAACATCATGATATGACCCATCAAATAAAGTCGCTTTAATATCAATCATCGGATAACCCGCTAATTTTCCTGTTTGCATTGATTCCTCTAATCCTTTTTTAATAGAACCGATGAATTCCTTTGGAATTTTTCCACCAACAATCTCATCAACGAATTCAAATCCCCTATCATTATTTGGTTCAAATTTAATTAATACGTGTCCATATTGACCACGTCCTCCTGATTGTTTAATGTATTTCCCTTCCACTTCAGCACTATCTTTAAATGTTTCACGGTATGAAACTTGGGGAGCTCCAACATTGGTTTCAACCTTAAATTCACGTTTCATTCGATCAACTAAAATATCTAAGTGTAATTCTCCCATTCCAGCAATAATTGTTTGACCTGTTTCCTCGTCTGTTCATGTTCGGAATGTTGGATCTTCTTCAGCCAATTTTTGTAATGCTAAACTCATTTTTTCTTGGTCAGTTTTTGTTTTTGGCTCTAATGCTAGGTTAATAACTGGTTCTGGAAATACCATTGATTCTAAGATTACTTTGTTTTTCTTATCGCAAAGAGTATCTCCCGTTGTGGTTAATTTTAAACCAACGGCTGCCACAATATCGCCAGCATACACTGTTTCAATTTCTTCACGATTATTAGCGTGCATTTTTAATAAACGACCAATTCGCTCTGATTTATCTTTTGTTGAGTTTAAAACAGAACCTCCTTTTTTTAATACTCCTGAGTAAACTCGGAAAAATGTTAATTTTCCAACAAAGGGATCAGTCATAATTTTAAATGATAAGGCTGAGAATGGTTCACTATCATCAACACGACGTTCTGTTTCCATTCCGTCTTCTAGCACTCCTTTAATTGATGGGATATCAAGTGGGGAAGGTAAATAATCAATTACCCCATCCAACATTAATTTAACTCCTTTATTTTTAAAAGCACTTCCACAAAAAACAGGGAAGAAATCACCTGTTAATGTTGCGACACGAATTGCGCTTTTAATTTCTGTAATTGGAATTTCATTTTCGTCTAAATATTTTAACATTAATTCTTCATCAAAGTTAACCACTGCTTCAATTAATTTCATGCGGTATTCTTCAACTAAATTTTTTAAATCGTCTGGAATTGGAATTTCTTGTGATTCTTCTTTTTCTGTTCCATCATAATGATAAGCTTTTCGTTCAATAATATCAATAATTCCGCTAAATTGATCTTCCGATCCAATTGGAATTTGGACTGGATGAGCATTTGCTTGCAGGCGATCATGAATTGTTTTTACTGAATACAAAAAGTCAGCTCCAATTTTATCCATTTTATTAACAAAAACGATTCTTGGCACCCCATAAGTTGTTGCTTGTCGTCAAACTGTTTCTGTTTGTGGTTCAACCCCTGATTGTCCATCAAGCACCGCAACTGCACCATCTAAAACACGTAATGATCTTTCCACTTCAACGGTAAAATCAACGTGTCCTGGAGTATCAATAATATTTAAACGCATATTTTTTCAAAACGCTGTTGTTGCCGCAGAAGTAATTGTAATTCCACGTTCTTGTTCTTGGGTCATTCAATCCATTTGGCTAGCTCCATCATGTGTTTCCCCAATTTTATGAATTTTACCAGTATGGAATAAAATACGCTCAGTTGTTGTTGTTTTTCCGGCATCAATATGCGCCATAATTCCAATATTTCTCGTATTTTCTAGAGAATATTCTCTCGCCATCTATTTTTTTCTTTCTATTTTTTATCAACGATAATGTGCGAAAGCCTTATTAGCTTCTGCCATTTTGTGTGTATCATCTTTTTTCTTAACTGCTCCCCCGATTCCGTTTGAAGCATCAATAATTTCATTTGCTAAGCGATCAACCATGCTCTTTTCATTTCGTAATCTTGCATAATTAATTAATCAACGTAACCCTAAGGTAACTTTACGATCTTCATTTACTTCAATTGGGACTTGATAATTAGCTCCCCCAATTCGTCGAATTTTTAATTCTAAATGTGGGGTAATATTTTTAATTGCTTTGTTAAATACTTCTAATGGTTCAGTTTTTGTTTTTTCTTTAACGATATCAAATGCACCATATAAAATTGTTTGCGCAATTCCTCTTTTTCCGTTGATCATAATTTTATTAATCGCACGAGTTGTCAATTTTGAATCATAAATTGGATCTGATAAAACATTTCTCTTTTCTGCTTGACGTTTACGCATAGTAACCCTCTCCTTCTATTTACTTAAGTTTTGGCATATTTTGGTCTTTTTGTTCCGTATAGTGAACGTCCTTGTTGACGTTTATTAACTCCAGAGGTATCTAATGTTCCGCGAATAATATGGTAACGAACCCCTGGTAAGTCCTTAACCCTTCCTCCACGAATTAAGACAACACTGTGTTCTTGTAAATTATGTCCTTCACCAGGAATATACGCTGTTACTTCCATTCTGTTTGTTAAACGAACACGAGCATATTTTCTTAAAGCTGAGTTGGGTTTTTTGGGTGTCATTGTTGCTACCCGTATACATACCCCTCTTTTTTGTGGTGCGGTTTCATTAGTTTGTTTTTTTTGTAAAGAATTTAAACCCTTATTTAAAGCGGGTGCTTTTGTTTTCCAAACTTTTTCTTTTCGTGGTTTACGAACTAATTGATTAATTGTCGGCATTAAACTTTCTCCTTTCTTCTTCACATATCCTAGTGTATCAAATAATACAATCCACACATAATATTACATAAAACAGCAAAATAAGTCAATACTTAATAATAAATATTGTCAAAAGAAAAACCACAAGATTTTTCTAATATTCTTCAGATTTGGCAACAATTCCAGCCATAATAATATCTTTCGAATTTTTTAATCCTGTTCCAGCCGGAATTAAGTGACCTAACATAATGTTTTCTTTTAAGCCTTCCAAACTATCAACTTTTCCTTTAATTATTGCTTTAACCAAAACACGGGTTGTATCTTGAAAAGACGCTGATGATAAGAATGACTCTGATTCTAATGGCGCTTTCTTAATTCCAAATATAACATGTTTCGCTGTTGGTGGTTTTTTCATTGAGCGAACAGCATTAATTGTTTCATTACGATAACGTTTAATTGTTACAATTTCTCCTGGCAACAATTTAGTATCTCCTGCATCAATAATTTTAACTTTATTCAACATTTGTTTAATAATAATTTCAATATATTTATCGGAAATTTCAATTCCTTGTAAACGATAAACTCGTTGTACCTCTTTTAAAATATAATTATAAACATCTTCAATTTTGGCAACTTCTAATAATTCTTTAATATTAATTGAACCTTCAGTTAATTTTTGACCACTAACAACTTTATCTCTTATCTTAACTATTAAAACAGCATTATATTGGGTTTTATATTTTCGTTCATCACTATCTGATTTAACATAAATAGTATGAATCCCACTCTCATCACGAATATCGCTAATTTCCCCATCAATTTCGGAAATTACCGCAATTGATCCTTTAGGAGTGGTAACGTCTAATAATTCTTTAATCCGTGGTAACCCTTGGGTAATATCAGCACCACCAGCAACACCACCGGTATGGAATGTCCGCATTGTTAACTGCGTTCCAGGTTCACCAATTGATTGCGCCGCAATTGTTCCAACAGCTTCACCAATTTCAACTTCCATACCTGTTGCCAGGTTTTTTCCATAACAACGTTGACAAATCCCTTTTTCAGCTCCACAAGTTAATACTGAACGAATAATAACTTCTTTAATATCATTATCAATAATTTTGCGACTATCTTCTTCTGTTAATAATGTATTAGCTAGAATAACTTCACGATTCTTTAGTTTAATATCTTTTAAATTATAACGACCAACTAGGCGGTCAAATAACGGCACAATGATATTAGCGTGTTTTTGTTCAATAATATCTGAAACAACAAAACCACGATTATTATTACAATCTTTTATTGTAATAATAATTTCTTGCGAAACATCAACTAACCGTCTTGTTAAATACCCCGAGTCGGCTGTTTTTAAAGCCACATCAGCCATCCCTTTTCGAGCCCCGTGGGTTGAAATAAAGAATTCAGACACGGTTAAACCTTCCCGGAAGGAAGATTTAATTGGCAATTCAATAATATCTCCTTTTGGATTATTCATTAAACCCCGCATCCCAACCAACTGCGTAAAGTTTGACACATTCCCCCTTGCTCCTGAATCAGCCATCATAAAGATTGGATTTTTAGGATCTTCACGTAAAACATGTTCTAATTCAGTTTGAATATTATCTTTTACTTTTGATCAAACACCAATAATTAGATGTTGTTTTTCTCGGCTTGTTAGCATTCCCATTTTAAAGTAATTATTAATTTCTTTTACTTTTTGGTCAGCTACTTTAAATTCTTCTTGTTTTTTATAATAAACTTTAACATCGCCCGCTGAAACAGTTACCCCTGATTTTCCGGAATATTTAAATCCTAGGTTTTTCATATTATCTAACATTTCAGCTGTTTTATTAGCACCATATATTTTAAAATAACGATCAATAATATTTGATAAATCTTTTTTCTTAAACGGTACGTTTGCCGTTCATGTGGATAAGTATTCAATTAAATTAACATTATCCTTAATTAACGAACGCGCTGGTAAAGCTGTTAAATTTTCGATATTTGTCTCATTTAAATAAGGGAATTCCTCTTTAAAAATTTGGTTAAAAATAATTTTTCCTGGTGTCGTAATAATATAATCATTCATTTGTTCGGGAGCAAATTTTTTATGCGTAAAACAAGAAACTGGAATAGCAACTAAGGCATGGAGCGCAACAGCCCCGGTTTCACAAGCAATCACTGCTTCATTTAAATCTTTAAAAATTGTTCCTTCACCTAACTGCCCCTTTTCTTCATGTGTTAAATAGTAGTTCCCTAACACCATATCTTGGGTTGGAGTAACAATTGGTTTTCCATCTTTTGGCCCTAAAATGTTACGACTTCCCAACATTAAACTACGCGCTTCGGCAACTGCTTCATCGGTAATTGGCACATGGACCGCCATTTGGTCACCATCAAAGTCGGCATTAAAAGCGGTTGTTACTAAGGGGTGCAATCGAATTGCTTTTCCTTTAACTAGTTTTGGTTCAAATGCTTGAATTCCTAATCGGTGTAAAGTTGGTGCGCGGTTTAATAAGACCGGGCGTGTTTTAATAACATCCTCTAAAATTTCTCACACTTTATCATCTTGATTTAAAATTAATTTTTCAGCAACTTTAATATTTGCTGCTAAACCATCTCTCACTAATTTGCTAATAACAAATGGTTTAAACAAAGTAATTGCCATATCCCGTGGTAAACCACATTGATACATTTTTAAATCTGGTCCAATCGCAATAACCGAACGTCCTGAATAATCAACCCGTTTCCCTAACAAGTTTTGACGAAAACGACCTTGTTTCCCCTTTAAAATACTTGTCAATGATTTTAATGGGCGTTTATCTTTCCCGGTTACAGGGCGAGCTTTTCGTTCATTATCTAATAATGCATCAACAGCTTCTTGTAACATCCTTTTTTCATTATTAACAATAACACTTGGGGCTCCCATTGTTTTAACTTTTTTTAATCGTTCATTTCGAATAATAATTCGACGATATAAATCATTAATTTCTGAAGTGGTAAAACGACCCCCATCTAATTGAATAATTGGGCGAATATCTGGCGGAATTACTGGCACCGCACGAAGAATCATTCATTCTGGGTGCGACCCTGATTTTTTTAATGAATCTAAAACTTCTAATCGTTTCATTAATTTATTTTGGTCTAATTGTGTTTTTTTGTCTTTTAAATCTTGTCTAATTTTTTCAATTTCATCATCAATATTTAAATTTTTCAATAATACTTCAATCGCCGCAGCCCCAATACCAAAACAGGCGCTCGTATGACGATTAATAAATTGGGCACATTCATCCATTGAAAATGGTAACGAAGTATTTTTTAAATCTTCAATCATTGTTTCGCCAGCCTCATAAGCAATTGTCCCGGGTTCTAATGTATCTAAAATTTCTCGTAATGTTTTTGTTAAGCGTTGACGAGTTGCAGCTGAAGTTTTAGCATTTCCTAAATCTAAAACCATTTTTTGTTTTAATGATTTGGCATCACCATCATCTAAAACAATATACGAAACAAAATAAACAACTTCTTCAAGTTCTTTTGTTTTCATATCTAAAATTAAAGCAATTCGACTTGGTGCTGCTTTTAACATTCAAATATGGGTAACTGGTTCTTCTAATTCAATATGTCCCATGCGTTCACGACGAACAATTGCTTCGGTAATTTCAACCCCGCAACGTTCACAAATTTTTCCTTTATTTTTTGATTTTTTGTACTTCCCACAAACACACTCAAAATTTTTGGTTGGCCCAAAAATTTTTTCATCAAATAATCCGTCGCGTTCTGGTTTTAATGTTTTATAATTAATTGTTTCTGGTTTTTTAACTTCCCCAAATGACCAGCTCCTAATATCGTCAGGCTTTGCCAAACCAATTTTAATCATTCGATTATTTTTTTTATTATTATCAATCATTTTTTCTTCCCCCTTAATCTAATTAGTCTTTATCATCTAAATCATTAACTTCGTTTTCATCATATTCAACTTCATAATCTTCATCATCTAAATTATCTTGTAAATCAAAACTATCTTCGATTTTAGTAAAGTCATCTAAATTATTACTTTTTTGTCGATCACAATTATTATCACTTAAAATAAAATTATCAATGTCAAATTCATCTTCAAATTCATTACTATCAGTTAATAAATCTTCATCAACATAATCTAATTCATCATAACTTTTAATACTTTTAATATTTCCTTTTTCATCAATCATATTAATATTAAATCCCAAACCTTGGATTTCACGTGTTAAAACATTAAATGATTCCGGAATTCCTGGTTCAGGAATCTTTTTATCTTTGATAATTGATTCATAAGCACGCGTTCTTCCTTTAATATCATCCGACTTAATTGTTAAAATTTCCCGCAAAGTATGAGCTGCACCATAAGCTTCTAGCGCTCATACTTCCATTTCTCCGAAACGTTGCCCTCCATTTTGAGCTTTTCCTCCCAATGGTTGTTGGGTAATTAATGAATATGGTCCGACATTTCGGGCATGCAATTTATCATCAACCATGTGTGATAATTTCAGCATATACATTACTCCGACTGAAACGGGATTATCAAATTTTTCTCCTGATTGACCATCAATTAAAACTTCTTTCCCGAAGTTTTTCATTTTCGCTTTGTCCATAATTTCAATTAATTCTTCATTTGTCATGCCATCAAAAACGGGTGTTGAAATTTTTTGTCCTAATTTTTTAGCTGCCATTCCTAAATGAATTTCTAGAACCTGTCCAATATTCATCCTTGATGGTACCCCTAATGGGTTTAACATAACATCAATTGGAGTTCCATCTTCTAAATGTGGCATATCTTCTAATGGTAAAATTTTCGAAATAACCCCTTTGTTCCCATGGCGTCCGGCCATTTTATCTCCCTCTTGGATTTTTCGTTTTTGAACAATATAAATTTTAATAACTTCTAAAACATCCGCTGATAATTCATATTTTTCCCGAGGAAAACGTTTAATTGTTTGAATAGTTCCTTCGCCTCCATTTGGTACTCGTAATGAATTATCTTTAACATTTTTTGATTTTTCCCCAAAAATTGCTTGTAATAATTTATCTTCTGGTGATAATTGGGTTTGTCCCTTTGGTGTTATTTTCCCAACTAAAATATCCCCTGGTTTAACTTCGGTTCCGATAATAACTAAACCATCATCGTCCAAAAATTTCCGCGCATTCTCTGAAATATTCGGAATTTCACGTGTAATTTCCTCGGGCCCTTGTTTTGTTTGACGACGTTCAATTGTGTATTCTTCAATATGGATTGAAGTAAAAACATCTTCCAACACTAATCGTTCTGAAATAATAATAGCATCTTCATAGTTATACCCATTTCATGTTGTAAAAGCGACAACAACATTTTGTCCTAAAGCTAATTCTCCTTTATCAATTGATGGTCCATCCGCTAAAACTTGTCCTTTTTCAACTTTTTGACCACGTCTTACTAATGGCACGTGTGTTAATGATGTTCCTTGATTACTACGAACAAAAGTATCTAAATTATAATTTTTTAAGCCTTCTTTTGTTTTTAAAACAATTCTTGTTGCATCAACAAAATAAACTGTCCCACCATATTGTGAAACAACAGCTAACCCCGAGTCGCGAGCAGCGGCATATTCAACTCCTGTCCCAACATATGGTGAATTTGGAGAAATTAACGGGATTGCTTGACGTTGCATATTGGCCCCCATTAAAGCACGGTTAGCATCATCATTTTCTAAAAATGGAATACAACTTGTGGCAATTGAGACAATTTGTTTTGGTGAAACATCGACATAATCAACATCATTTCGTCCAGCAATAATATTCTCTCCTTGAAATCGAGCCACTACTTGTTCATCTAAAATTTGACCCTTTTCACTTAAACGAATATTAGCTTGCGCTACAACATAATTTTTTTCCTCATCCGCTGTCAAATAATCATTTTCCATCGTAACTTTACAATCATTGACACGACGATATGGTGTTTCAATAAAGCCATATGAATTAATTTTGGCATAGGTTGCTAAGTTATTAATTAACCCAATATTTGGTCCCTCTGGTGTTTCAATTGGACAAATACGACCATAATGTGAGTAGTGAACATCCCGCACTTCTAAACCAGCACGTTCTCTTGAAAGCCCCCCTGGTCCTAATGCTGTTAACCGACGTTTATTTGTTAATTCCGCTAAAGGATTTGTTTGATCCATAAATTGTGATAACTGTGATAAATTAAAAAATTCACCAATAATAGCTGACAATGGTTTATTATTAATAATATTTGATGGCTTCATTTTAAATAAATTTGAAGTTGACATTTTTTCTTTAACATTTTTTTCAATTCTTAATAATCCGATTCGAAATTGATTTTGTAATAATTCACCAATTGTTCGAACACGACGATTTCCTAAGTGATCAATATCATCAACTTCTCCAACTCCATCCGTTAGATTTAATAAATACGAAAAAGTTGCTAAAATATCTGGCACAGTAACATATTCATCCGTTGCATTAGGATCAATCCCGATCACACTGGCTACTCGTGAACGAACTTCATTATCAACATAAACTTTAATTTTTTGGATTTTATTAGAACAAATAATTTCATCACTAAATTTAACTTCTTCTAAACAAGCGCCATCTTTTAAAATTCCTTTTAACTTATTAATAGCTTTTTTATCCATTAAAGTTCCTTTGGAAAAAACGACTTTCCCTTGAACATCTTTAATGTCTTCTACTAATACTTTATTATAAATACGGTTCCCAACAGATAATTTTTGGATTAATTTAAAACGTCCGGCTTTTGTTAAATCATATTTACGTTTATCAAATAATAATCCATATAAATATTTTGTCGCTCCATCCGGAGTTGCTGTTTCACCTGAACGAATTTTTTTATAAATCTCTTGCACAGCAATACTTTGATCATATAAAATGTCCCCTGTGTGTGGATCTAACTCATAAGTACTTTTTACTAATTTATTATCATCAAAAATATCTAGTGCATCTCCTTTAATAATTCCTAACGCTGTTAATAAATTAGCAACTGATATTTTTCTAGATTTATCAATTTTGACATAAAAAACATTTTCAAATTTTTCTTCTTTACCAACTTTAATTTTTTTATGATCTGATTCAAATTCTAATCATGTTCCTCTTGATGGAATTAAATCAACATAATAAACATTTTCCCCGTTTTTACGATTTAAATCAATTTTATAATATGTTCCTGGTGAACGAACTAATTGTGAAACAACAACTTTTTCTGAACCATTAACAATAAAAGTTCCTTTTCCGGTCATTAATGGAAAATCACCAAAAAAGACTTCGCCTTCTTTTTCGATTGTAATATCAACAATTAGTTTATCATCTAATCTTTCTTTAATTGTTACGGTACATGTTGCTGTTTCATCACCCGAATGAATATCATAATAAATAACATCAGTTGATTTTTTTAAAATTGTGATCATATGTCCAACACGTTCTTCAATTCATGCTTTAATTAACTCTGGTTCACCTTTAACAACTGCTTTTTCAACTTCTAAATTTTTTGAATTAATTGTTAATTTTAAATTTGAATAAATTGGTGCTTCAAAAATCTTTGATTCATCTTTTGCTTGAGAAATAGTTCGTCGTGGTTCTCTAAATTCTCAATCTAACATCTCTAAAACTATATTACCTTCATACTCAATAATCGGGAATACCTCCCCAAATACTTCATTAATTCCTATTTTTTTAAATCAATCATATGTTTCAGTTTGGATTTCAATTAAGTTTGGTAAATCCAAATTCCCACTTACTTTTGTATAATCAATTCTTTTAGTGTAATGCCCAAATTCTTTTTCTTTAAATGTCATTAATTATTAACCTCACTTTTCACAATACACGCTTACAAATTTTATACTGGTTTAATATAAAAGTCAATTATTTTTACTATTTAATTTGTTAATTTTACCATTTTTTCATTTATGCAATAAGTAAAAAACAAAACCTGCTTTTTCTTCCTTTAATATTTATATTTACTTATGACGATCACAAATAAAAATTTCATCGTCAACAACGCCAACCATTGATGCTTTCATTTTGTCAAACAAAACACCGGAAGCACTGCCACCAACACCTTGTTTTCTTGTTCGGCAATACATTTAAAACACTTTGGATTAAAATTTGTAATTTTTTGATCCTCCTTATTTTATCTTTAATTTTAGTAAAAAATAACTAAGTTGTAAAATTGTATTATCTGTCAATTAAAATTCGTGCTCATCAGCCATAGTGAACACCAATCTTACCAGTATTTGAACCATATGCTGAATATAAAACTTAATTAAACTTATTTAAGCCAAAGGTAAATGCAAAATAAAATAAAGGTTTATTTTATAATTAAAAACAATTCGATTGTGAATGTTTTTATCGTTATTTTTGGTAGCAATTCATACCATTTTATCATTAACTAAATTACAAATACTAAATAGTTTCAAATCTGTTAATCTTTTTGCATCCTCTCCTTTTTAAACTTCGTTTATAATGTGTTAAAAATTGCATTAGCACTATTAACGTTATTTTTAAACTTTGTTAACAATTCATAGCCAACATGAAATACACTAGTATTTTTAAAACTAATACCATTATATTGTATTAATATTGTATTAAACCACTACGCTTTTTAATTTAAACTTGATAACACCTATGGAAAGCAACAATAATTTTTCAAAATTCATTAGCTCGGTATCTAAACCTTGCCGACTAATTAAAATGTTACTTTCAAAATTTTTCCCATCTATTTTTAATGTGCCCGATAATGGCAGTCCATGTAGTTGAGAAATAAAATTTAGATTAACACGTAGCTTAGCTGACGTCATCATATGTTTATGACTAACATTAAAGATTGGTAAACTTTTTTATACGTGGCAACAAAATTGACCATTGTTAACCTGACGAGATTAACACATTCACCAACTAAAAGAACTGGTTGATAATTAACAATATCCTCTTGTTTATGGGACTGTCCATAATTCTCTGTTCTGATGGTTCATAAAATTAACCGCATTAATGCTTCTTCCCAATTTAACCAAAGGTAATTGTTTCGCGGATTTCTTGACTAACCCGATCATTATACTTAACTTGCTGGTTTAATTGACTAACAAAAATATTATCTAGTGTCTTAACATTAATATTATAAATTAATTTCAAAATTATCATAAATTAATTTAAATTTCTTATTTTCATCAATAATAACATTTTTATATAAATCTTAATTGTAAATATATTTGGACACTTTATTAAATATTTTGTATTAAAGCCAATAAATTTTTATAATTGATGTCATGTACGATGAACTGGCAACCCTTTTTAAAATATTTAGTAATTATTCGATATCCAAATTGTTTTAAATTTTCTTCATAGACTTTTACAATATCATTTATTTTTTTATCTTTTTTCTACTGTCATAATTTTTATATTTATCTCAATAACTACGTTTTAACTCCGTTATTTCTAGTAATAATTTTATTGAATATTCACGACAATTTTGTTTAATAAAAGAGACGATTATTAATTTGTTTAATTGTAAAAGTCATAGAGCTTTTTAATAATTCATACCTTGTTTTATAATATTATAAATCTATTTTGGTAAAAGATATTTTAGATCATTTAGGAATATCTAATTTCCTTTTTTATGATTTACTCATTAAGATCTTGCTGTATTTTCATTTATATTACATTGTTTTACTGCTATTCAACAACTTTTTTGTTTAATTTCCTCAATGATTTTTGTCCTAAATTCTGATGTATATTTGTTATATTTTTGTTATTTTCTTGCCATATAAAATGCCCCCATATAAAAATTTAGCAAAATCTTTTTATTTTACTTACTTTTTGGGGTGCAGTATAATGTTAAAAAATTTATTATAACTTGATTCATTTAAAAAATGGTTAATTTAATTTATCTTAAATAGCAAAAATATTGCATAAAAGCCATTATACAATTAGGCGAGAAATAAAAAGATTAAAAAACAACAATTACGATTCTAAATTAGCAGATGATGGCTATTGAAAAAAAATGTATTAAACACATTATATTTTCAGATAAATAATTAAGATTATTAGATAAAAGATTTAATAAATACCATGATACACCATAACAAATTTGTAAAAACTATGAAAAAGAATTTGGTATTAAATTTCCTATATGTGTTAAAACTTTATATAATTATAATTATTATGATTTTTTAAATTTATCAAAAGAAAATTTATATTTTCATGGTAAAAGATTTAAAACAAAAAATAGAAAAGATAACCGTGGTAAAATTGCTAATTATAGAATTATTAAAGAAGCAAAACACAATAAATATAAATTTAGTTGATTTAAAATGGATACATTAGCTGGTAAAGATCTTCGGTTTAGTTGTTTAGTCTTAACATAATAATTAAGCAAAAAATTTTTTGTAAAAAATTAAAAGAAAACTCGAGATCAGAAGTTACGAAAGTAATTAAAAAAATTTTAAATAATAAGATTTTCAAAAACATAAATATTAAAGGAATTATTATAGATCAAGGCAAATAATTTAGTAACTAAAAATAAATAGAAAAAATTTCTTGTACTAATGTTTATTTTTGTGATGCTGGAAAACCTACTCAAAAACCGTTAGTTGAAATAATTAATAGAGATATTAGACATTGATTTCCTAAAGGAACAGATTGTAATAATATTACATAACAAGAAATAGATTGAATTATTAATGTTATTAACAATAAATCAAGGCCTTGTTTATAGTGATTAAATTAACAACAATTATTTTTAAATTTATCATAACATATTTAATAATTTTTTATTGAATTAATCAAATAATTTAATAAATTATTTTTAGTGTACCAAAATTTGTAAATTTAAAACAAAACTAATATAATTTTATTTTTAAAATTATATTAGATACTTATTTTATTGTGTTATAATGAAAATAAATAAAATGTGTCATTTTAATTTACAATTTACAAAACAAAAAAAGTAATATTTTTTATTACGTACTTTTTTATTTTTAGAAGGAGAAAAAATGAATATTAAAGATTTAACGAAAGAAGTTAATAATGTGGAATTAAATGTGATTGCTGATAAAGTAACACAAGGATCAGCTTCCAATGGAAGCACTTATTTATCAATAACATTAAAAGATCGCACAGGGACGATTGAAGCAAGATTATGAGATGCACGCCCAAGTGACCTTGAATGTTTAGTGAAAGGTAAATGTTATAAAGTAAATATTAATATTATTGAATATCGCAAAGTTTTACAAGCAAAAATTAATAGTTATGATGTCATTGACAATGAAAGTATTAATTTGGATGATTTTATTGAAGTGGCACCACTTTCACTAGATAAAATGTATGAAGAAATTATGACAACCGTAAAAAAAATGAAAACACCAGAATACCGTGAAATTATGACCTTAATTTTAGCCAAATACGGGGAACAATTTAAAATTTGACCAGCGGCAATTCGTAATCATCATGAAATAAAATCAGGTTTAATCTGACATAGTTTAACAATGCTACAAATGGCAAAAAATGTTGTTAATGTTTATCAAGATCGTTTAATTAATGCCGAATTATTATATTGTGGTGTTATTTTACATGATCTTGGTAAAGTTATTGAAATTACAAATGGAACAACAAATGAATTTTCGTTTAAAGGGAAATTGCTTGGACATATTTCAATTATGGCCAATGAATTAAATCATCTTGTTCAAAGTAATAAATTAAATTCAGAAAAGATTGTTTTGTTGGAACATATGATTTTAGCTAGTCATGGACGATTAGAATATGGTTCCCCAATTGAACCACACATATTAGAAGCCGAAATTTTATCATTTTTAGATAATTTAGATGCGCGAATTTACCGAATTGATAAAGAATTATCAAAAACGTTACTTAATGAACAAACACAACGGCTATTATCAGTTGAAGGACGCTGATTCTTAAAACATTTTGAAAAATAATGTTAAATTTAGTTGTGAAAAATATAAATTTTTTCTATTTTTCATTTTTTTCTTTTTTGTATGGGGTATATAATAGTAATACGGTATGATTTAATTTTACAGGAATAAGTGCCGTAGTAAAAATATAACTATGGGAAAATTTAGTTAGTTATATCGAAATAACTATTAATCTTACTAAGAATAGAAAAGGGAAATATAAAAATTAAAATTATTGTAGTCGGAACTAACCGTTCGGGTACGATTGCTGATAGAACCTTAAGAAGACTGGAACCAAGAACACAAATTGTTACTTATGATAAAAAAATAACAATATTTCGTTTTTGGGATGTGGAATTGCACTATTAATTTCACAGGATAGGTAAAAGATCAAAATGGTTTATTTTATGCTTATCAAAAGATACTAAAAAACTAAGGTATTAAAGCAAATATGGAGTATGAAGTATTATAAATTTACAATAAAAATCAAAAAATTCGGGTAAAAAATTTAAAAAATAGTAATTAATTTGATGATACTTATGATAGATTAATTTCAAATATTGGTTCTTGACTTATTATTCGGCCAATCGAAGGAATTAAACAAGAAGGGATCTGTATTGTTAAATGATACCAACATGATTAATTAATAAAGAAAGCAAATGATGATAAAAATATATTAAAAACGTTGTTTTATGTGAGGCGGGCTAAATTGGTATTTAATTAATTGATGCTTTTCACCAAAAATTGAAAAATATTACTTTATTTGATATTTCCGACCGCATTATGCCACATTATTACGATAAGCTTTTTTACTTGATAGATTTTGAAGTAGCCATGTGTAAAGCGGGTGTTAATTTATGTGGTAGTTAAAATTGTTGTTAAATTTAAAAGTAATAATAACAAAGTAACAAAAGCAGCAACAGGTAAAGGTACATATTATACTAATTTAGTAATTTGACCAGTTGTTTTAAAATCAGCAAATAAAATTTTATCCGACGTTATTGATTTGGATAAAAATAATGTCATCAAATTTGATAAATATATTAAAACATCAGACCATAATATTTTTGCGATTGGTGATTGTGTTGAGATTTATGATAGATAATGCCAAAAAAACAACCAACCTATATTGCTTTAGTAACAAATGTTTTGCGGACAGGAGTTATTGCTGATGTTAATGCACTAAAACCAACCGGATTAGCATAATCATGTTTCCAAGGTTTGAATGTGATTAATGTTTATAGTTTAGCATTATCGTTAACCATAATGATTGAAACTGTTGCAAAAGATTTAGAATTTGACTATAATAAAATTACATTTACAGGTAATGATCGCCCTAGAATTTATTGGATTATTATCAAGAAGTTTTTGGATTGGCAACATTTTTTAGGACACTTTTTATATGGACTGTTGTTTTTCTAAATTCAACAGGTATTAAATAATTTAAACTACCATGAATTCAAATATTGTTATATTAATGCACAAAGTTAAATAATTTGTATTTTAATTGGGTTAAATTTATAAATTTTTGCCTCTTGACAAATTATTTTTTAAAACTTTTGTAAATTGTTTCAGCCCCAGCATTATCATAAAGATAGCCTTTATTGCTTAATGATTGTTTGGTGTTAAAAATATTTAAGGTATTATCAATGATTTTATTTTTAAATTCATTACTCCAGTTATTATGAAATAACGTAATTTGTTTTAATGGTATTGTAATTGAATAAAAGGTTTCTTGCACTAGTTGTATTGTTTTATTTGTCTCGACACTATAGCCAATTATTTCACGATTAAACAAGTCAATCAACAAACAAAGGATAATGTCAAATGTCATTTAGCACCACCTTGAACATATGTTAAATCACTAACAACAAAACTTCATTGGTTTTTGTGGTTATTATTAATTATTAAATTCACGGTTTAAAACGTTGCTAATTTCGTCGTTATTAACCACCAACTTATGATTACAATATTTTAAATTTGGTGCATTTAGATACTAACTGATTTTTAATCATAATTTGGTGAATTTTTCTTCGCGATAAGATAATATCTTTTTAATTTAAAAATCTTTAACTTTACAATCTCTATAAATTTTACGATTAACATTAAATGCTCTGATAACTTTTTGTTCATAATTATTAACATCAACCATAGCCACATTTATTAATTTGATAGTAATATGTTGATTTTGCTATCTTTAATTTTGATCTATTTGACCAATTTTTCGCATGGAACATTTTTCTTTATTATTGTTAATAATTTCTATTTTTTGCCAATTATCAGCGACGCTTGCCTTAAAAGGTTGTTTTCCATTCGTAATTAGATTAATTATTTTTGCAAGGCAATCAAAGTTAATTTTCTTCAAAAGTGCGATTATCTTTTGCTTTAAAAGATCCAGAATTATGAAATTTTTCAATTAACTGATATATAGTTGATTTTGACACCTTATATTATTTAAAAATTTCAAGAATGGTTTTACCATTTTGATAAAGTAAAATAATTTGTTTTTTAAATTCATATACCGATGAATTTCTTCCCTATTTTTATATTCCTACTTTCTTCATAATTATATTTTATTTGAAAATTCACATAAATATGATCCAACTTATTGGAACTTATTAATGCATTTGTTTTACAATTTACATAATTAAAAAAAATAAAAATATTGTTGGTTAACAAATTTAGTTATAATAAGGTTGGTTTAAGAATCAACCGCTTTAATTTCCAATTATTTGGATAAAAACTAAAATTAAGGAAATTGAACATTTAGATTCACCATATTCGCCGCCTTTTGCAAAAAATGTTGATGTATTAAATATTGTATTGGTAAAAATTAATGAATAGTAATAATTAAAGGAGATAATAATAATTAAATGACAGTAAAAAATGCAATTAATTGACGAAAAACTATTAAAAAATATAATAGTGAAAAAAAATAACAATGGATACTTAACAGTAATTTTGGAAGCGGATTACTTAGCACCTTATTCAATAGGGATTGAAGTAATGAATGTTATTAACATTACAAATCATGAATTGAGAAAGCAATTTATTGATGAAGTAATGTTTGGATTAAACCAATAAAAAGTAAAAAATGCTAGTTGTGTAATGTTTATTACGGAACTACTTCTTCTTATTTAACTTTAACTGAATTTTTATCAAAACGTTTAGAACGAGTTATAATTGATTTTAATGAATTTGCAAAGATTATTTAATAATCTTTATTTTTAATTAAATATGTGTTACCATTAATTACGTGCAAATAATATGCGGTCATATTATTAAAAGTGAGGTGAGTTATATGGCAAGAGAAGGAATCCATCCAAAATATTTTGATACTAAAATCATGTGTACAACTTGTGGAACAGAGTACATAAGTGGTTCTACTAAAGGAGAAGAATTAAAAGTTGATACTTGTTCTTCGTGCCATCCTTTCTATACAGGTAGTCAACAGTTTACTAATTCAGCTGGCCGTGTTGAAAGATTTAAATCTAAATTTAATAAAAAAGAAGAGTTAGTAAAACAAACAGAAAAAGCATCAAAAGCACAAAAAGAACTTAACAAAAAAACAATGAAACCAAAATATGATAATCAAAAAACAGGATAATTGTTTAACCTTTATCTTGAAAAGATAAAGGTTTTTTTTGATATTTTTAATAAAGTTGCTATTTAAATAAAAACATAATTTCTCAACAATTAAAGTAAATAATAATTTAACTTAACAATAACTATTTTATTGGTCGCATGAAAAAAGGGTTTTGAAAAAAATTATAGATTAAATAAGAATAATAAACCTTTTATTAAAATTGTTTTTTTTATATTTGTAAAACCAAAATTATTAATTGATTCAGAGAAAGGACAGTATCTTAAATATTTACATAAAAACTATAATAACTTTTTGATACCATATTTAAGTTGTATTATACATTTATTAAATATCTTAAAAATCTTTACAAAGTTTACCTGTTTTTCTCCTAATTTAAGGTGTTGTTCTTTCTTTGTTTCAGTTAATTAATTTTGCTATGCCTAATTGTAAAGTTAAGTGCAACTAAATTATTTTTCTAACCAAATATTCGATTGGTGAAAGATAATTTAGTATTTTTCTTGGTCTATGGTTTAAAGACAATATAAATTTATGAACTGCATTTTTCGTGGTATTTGAAAAATTAAATTTTTTAGGAAATTTTTCTCTAATTAACCCATTAGTATTTTCATTAGTACCTCTTTGTCAGGGTGAATATGCATTAGCAAAATAAATTTTCACATTTAAATTTTTTTCAAGTCGTTGTCAATTAGCAAATTCTTTACCTCTATCAAATGTTATAGTTTTAACAAGATTATTTGGAAGAATTGATAAATAATGGCTAATGTTTTCGTTAATAACTTTAGTAGTTCTATTTTCAACTAACATTGCTAAAGTAAATCTTGATGTTCTTTCAACTAAAGTTATTAAACATGATTTACTTTTACCTCGCGATGATACTATATTATCACCCTCTCAATGGCCAACAGTTATGCGATTATTAACATTAACATTTCGTTCTTTAATTGATTTACCATTAAATTTACCGCGATTTTCTTGAGATTTTCGTTTCTTACCTTTTCTTCTTAAATTTTTATTAGTAACCTTTTCAAGTAATCCAGAATAAATTCAATTGTAAATTGTTTTAAAACTAATAATTCATTCTTTATGAAAATTTTTAATTCTTCCATAAATTTGTTCAGGCGATCAACCTAATAATAATTTTTGTTGTACATATTTTACTAATTCTCTATTTTTAAACTTATGAAAATAAACATATGATTGTTTTCTATTTTCTGCTTTATTTTGTGCAATTAATGAAAAATAATGATTATTATCTTTATTTCTATTAACTTCTCGAATAATAGTACTAATACTTCGATTAAGATTTTTAGCTATTTCACTAATTTTTAATTTAAATTTCAATTGATTCTCAATATAAATTCTTTCATCTATGCCAAGATGTTTATATCCCATATAAAAAACTCCTTGCTTTAATTTTTCTAAAATAAACTTAGCATCATGAAATTTTTATATGAAATTTTTTGCAATTTTATTTACTTGCACTTACAAGTATAATTTAACCTATAAAAAACTTAATATCAAGAAAAGAAGAAGATAATGAAAATTAATAAGCAAGAAACGATATGTGATATTGATTTGTAACAATTATCAATATCATTTATTGTAAAATAATTTTTATCAAATAAAGTTTTATTAACTTGTGAAAAACATAAAGATTTATTAAATCAGACAAAAGATAAAAAACAAAAGCTATTTTATCATAAACTAGAAAATTCAAAAATTATCTTTGATTGAGAAACTGGTTTTTTAAAACTTTGATTTTATAAAACAATTTAATGCATTGTGAGCAGTTATTTTAAATAATTAAGTGATTTTATCTTATCATAACATGAGTTTAATCTTATTCCCACAGCCAGCCGAGGCGAGTACTGAAATAGTTTATGAGGAAATATGTAAATCGACGCTAGTTTATTGGAACTAAGCGATAGTGGTGATAAGTACAAGATCAACATCAAACCACAATAAATATTGAGATGATAACTTTATAAATAAATTTGGCAATAGATATTACTTCTTAAAAGTGGTAGCGGTTTTAAAAATCACAAAGCTAGCATTAGGCTCTTCAAGGTGCAAGTTAATTTATTTTAAAAACTTAAAGATATAATGGTCTGAAATAGCGCGGATGAAGATAGAGAATTTTCTGGCGTAATCAATAAAAAACAACTTTCGACTATTGAATAATATACCGTCACAACTCACCTCCAGTAAAGCTGATGGCGTAGTAAATAAATAGATAAATATTTATATAACTAATTATCACTTTTATACTTTCACTTTAAGGTGAGTATCATCAAATTAAAAATAAGAGGAAATATAATGACATAATATAAAAGTTTGTATATTAATAAAAATTGAAATAAAATAACAACATCATTTGATTGAGTTAATTGTAAAGCTGTTGGTTGTCGTATTTCCCACCATAAAATCATTATGATTTACAATTTTATAATGATCAAAAATGTATTTAAATTTATTTTAAAATAAATAATGTTTTATTGTTTCTTATATGCGACATTACAAAATTAATGATATTTTAGATTTACCATTAGATGGTTAAAAAATATTACAAATTGATAAAAAAATCAATCAAATAATTTAGGATATTTATATGAAAAAGAAAATTTGTCTTAAACAAAAATACTGAGGTTATTGTTTTAAATGCAATATAGAAAATAAATTAAATTAATTAATGCTTAAAAGTTATCCAATATCACAAGAAGATATTACTGATGAACATTGAGCATTAAACAATAAAAATAATTAGGAGGAATAAGAAAATGTCATATTGTATTAGTGATTACTTAAATTAAAAATGAATTAATAATAACGCATTAAAAATTACAAATAAAGATATTATTTATGTACAAATTGATAGTGAATATGATTTATGTTGAGAATTAAATTTATATCTTAAATTTGGTAATTAAGAACAATATTTAGTAATATTTCATTGCCAACAGAATTTAACTTAAATTTAAAATGATATGAAATTGATGAGGTTAAAAGTTTAATTAGTGATTATTTAGAAGATGAAAAAGCAAATTACGAGGTGATAAATTATGAATAATATGCGAAAAGATGAAGATGGTAAAGTTTATACAGAAGAAAACTTATTTAATATAACATTATAAAAATGTTATTCATAAGAGAGTGTTTATTAATATGTTGATAATTTAATTATGGATATGAAATTAAAGAAATATAATAATTAATAAATTTATTTTAATTTGTAGAACAACAAAAGATATTGAAATTAAAAAACAAGTAATAGGAAAGAATATGCAGTATTTAATTTAGCAGTTACTCGCCCCATATTCAACACAAAAAAACTGATTTTATTCTTTGTCGAATTTTTAATAAACAAGCAATAGTTTTACAAAAATATTGTCAAAAAGAAAGTAAAATTGCTATTATTGGTGTTTTACAATTTTTTAAAAATAAAGATAATAAAAACGAAGGAATAGTATAAGTATCTAATTATTAATTATTACATACAAATAATGATTCAAAAAAAATATAATATTATCTGAAAAACCAAATGAAATTATTTTAGAAAAACAAATAAATTATAATTCAGAAGATATTAAAGAATTATTTGGTGATAATTATACAATTAAATTAGATTAAACCATTATATATTTATAATGATGAATTACATAAGTATAGTATTTCTATTCTCAGTGTTAGTGAAATTGTTAATATTTTAATACCAAAAGATTTTTCACATATTGATGATAATATTTTATAATTAGCAAAAACTCATGGAGTATGTTTACATAATATGATTGATTGTTGAATAAAAAATAATTTTGATGATAAATTAATTAAGTTTATTGATTGTGATATAAAATCATATAGTGAATTATTTAAAAATTTTACAAAACTATATCAATAAACTTTTAAAGAGGCTCTGTGTGATACAAAAGGCAAATTTATATCTTGTTATATTAACAATAAAATATTTTTAATAAATTGCAATCATTTTTTCAAAAAACATAAATTTTTGTAATTTCATCTTATTTTAAGCATATTTAAGCACGCTAAAAATAATTTATTAAATTTTAACTAATAAATTTATTAAATATTTTCCTGAATTGTAAATATATTTGGGACACTTTATTAAATATTTTGTATTAAATCCAATGAATTTTTACAATTCAGGAAAATAAGAGTAAATCCATTTGATTTCACACTTTATTTAAAGTTTCGTGTCATAAATGAGTTATCAATCTTTAAGCATCAAAATATTAAGTTTTAAGAGTTGCATTATTGATCGGATATTATCTTTAAATTAAAAACTTTTATCATAAAAACAGATTAAATTCTGTTTTCCATACAAAAAATAAAGGATATTTTTATAAATTTCTTTTCAAATAAGGGTATTATTCAATAAATAATGCAAATAAATTTATGTTTTTTAATATAAAAATAAAAAAATAATTTTATAATAATTGTTTTTTGCTGGTTCATCTTATATGACGCCTTTAAAACATAATTTATCAAGGGGCAAAAATTGAAGAAAATATAAAAATATATTGACAATAAAATTAAAAGTAATATAATTTAAGTGATTAGGTGTTATATTATTCCATAACTTCTAAGATATTAATCTTAGCCCTTAAATAATACATACAACCAACATAATTATTTGTTATTAAAATTTTGCAAAATTATCATAATGCAAGGCATATATATTTATTAATGCACTACCATGTATTAATTGTGGTCAAAAACCTTTTAATATGTTTGTCATCTTCTGATTTTCATTTATACATTTGTAATTAAATTCCATCCCGTAAGGTATGTTTATATTTTTTAAAATTTCATCTTTACCATCTCTTCAATTAATTGAAAAATAATTTCTTTTTTAACCCAATCACCTTATTTTTACAATACATAAATAAGTTATACAATAAATTTTTATAAAAATTTATTTAACTAAGTTTTTATTGATTAATATTACCAAAATGCAAAAATAGTAAATACTTTTTATTAGTACTTACTAAAATGGGTGCAGTCTTTATATTAACATTTTTTACTTTCCTTGGTGGCCAGCGCGATGCAAATCACGAAAAGGGCCATCAATCGCAATTAATTCATCATATGTTCCATTTTGAATAATTCCTTGCCCTTTTCCTAATACAAAAATTTGATCAACATTTTTAATTGTACTTAATCGGTGGGCAATTGAAATTGTTGTTTTGCCAACCATAATTTTTTCTAATTCCACTTGAATTTCTTTTTCAACAATATTATCCAAAGCACTTGTCGCTTCATCTAAGATTAGAATTTGGGGATTTTTTAAAATCATCCGAGCAATAACTAATCGTTGTTTTTGTCCCCCAGATAACATGAAACCACGTTCTCCTAAAATGGTATTATAACCGTCTTTTCAACCCATCACTAACTCATACAAATTAGCTTTTTTACAAGCTTCAATAACTTCTTCATCCGTAGCATTAAACATTCCATATTTAACATTATACACAACATCTCCAAATAAAATTTTTGGTTCTTGTTCCACATAACCAACATGCGTTAAATAACTTGATAAGTTTAATTCTTTTAAATTAGTATTATTAACAATAACTTCGCCACTTGTTGGGTCATAAAAACGTAATAATAATTTTGAAATTGTTGATTTACCACTTCCTGTTTCCCCAACAAAAGCATAACTTTTTCCTTTTTCAAAAGTAACTGTTGTTTTTGGTAAAATAATAACCCCGGGTTTTTCAGGATATTCAAAAACAATATCTTTTAAAATAATATCTCCTTTAACTTCTTTTACTGATGGGGCATTACGGTTTGGTTCAATTGTTGTATAAACACGAATTAATTGAATAATTCTTTTTGTTGAAGCGGTTGCCCGTGCTAATCCAGGAACTAACCCTGTCAGTGTTCAAATTGGAAAAGCTAATGTATTAACTCCAGTAATGAAGGCTGGTAAAATTTTCATAACACTGTTAGTATGTTCCGCTCCTTTATTGCCATATAAAATAATGCTTGCTAAAATAACAATAACCGTTAAACTCAAAGAACATAAAATAATGATTGTTGTCATACGAGCTTGAATCCGATTCAAACGACGATTAACACGGTAATATTCTTTATGAATTTGTTCAAAACGAACACGTTCATATTCTTCTGTTCCAGTTGATTTAATTAAAGCAATTGAAGCAATACGGTCTGTTACATCCCCATTAACATCGGTAATTTTAGCACGAACATTTTCTGTTTCTGCTGCTTGTGAACGGAAAGTTACGGCAACAGCAGTCATAAATAATGCTGTTGATCCTAAACAAATTAATGCTAATTTTCAATCAATATTTAACAAGGAAATAGCACTACCAATAAAAATAATTGGAATACTAATTAAGTTAGCTGGCGTTAACTGTGATTCATCACCAATTACTTGGGTATCATTAATTAATTTTGTCATTGTTTCTCCAATTTTTTTATCAGAATAATAGCCAATGTTTAAATTAACTAAATTATTTAACACCGCATTACGTACATCAATTTCAATATTCCGTCCTAACATCCCACCTACTCGTTCTCGAACATTAGTCGTTATTACGGCTACTAATAAATCAACCCCAATAATAATTAATCATATATATCATCTTAATCCGGTTGTTATTGCCGTTGGGTCATCATTAAATTCATATAAAATTTCACTCATTAACTTATTAATTAAAAAAGTCGTTATAACAATTGAAGTGGAACTCAATACCAATGTTAGTAAAATTGTCAACGAACGTAAAATATAACGACGATAATAAATAGCAACTAACTTAAAAAAACTAATGCGATGTGTCTTAATTCGCTTCATCATTTCTAATGGAGTTTCTTGATTATTAGTTTTGTTTTTTTCAGGTAACTCATTGTAATGTAAATTCTTCTCAATTTTATTAATATCAATTAACTCTTTGATTTTCCTCATAACCTCACCTCATTTCTTAAAAAATGCGATCATAATATTTTCTCTTGTATCAATGTATTATATCAAAAAAAAAAATAAAACTTTTTTAAAATTTTAAAAAAGTTTTAGACATATACTCCATAGCAATCAACCAGCTGTCTTTTTGTATTTCTAATAATAAAAATAAAGTAGTATTGACAATATATTTCCCGGTAAAAATTCCAAAGAAAATTCCGATAAAAATTAAAGTATGCTGTCATGATTCAAAAATCGAAGCCATTCCGTCAATATCATGGCCACGATATTGACCAACATCAGTATTACCTATATTTACTAAAATTTTTACAACAATTATTATAAATGAAATTGCTTCAATTAAAGCACATATTGGAATAATAATAATAAATAGTAAAAATTTTTTTACGCAATTAATGTTACTAATTTTATGATGATGATTATGAGCTTTTTTAACATGATGATACTCATGAATATTATGATCGGTCACATTTTCTGACACCGTAATTTTTGCGTAAGCATTGAATAAAATATAATAAACAAATCATGTTATAAGCACAACTAAAATATTAGAAATCATAAAAAACGCCATTTCAATTCAGGTATGATACCCATCAATTAAGTTATGAATTAATGTTAAGGATACTCTTTCTAGTAAATCAAATCCTAACCCAACAATTGAAATTGAATAAATAAATTACTAAAGTATCAAAAAACGTAACCCAAAAATTGTCCCCAAGGAGTTGACACATTAAAAAATTCTAATAAGTTTAATCCAACCGCCACTGTTAAAAAATAGCATAAGTAACAATTTTAAAAGTAATTGAACTTTGATTATATAATTATTTATAAAAAAATGATTTTTAAATTCGTGCTAAAATATTATTATTTTGTACTGTTAAATTACCGTTAGTATTTTTTTTTTTTATTATTTTTTTTTTTATTATTTATAAAAACTATAATTTATTTTTATAAAAATAAATTATAACTAATTTAAATAAAAATAAAAAAAGATTAATATCTATTTTTATTAACAAAGTTACAACATCATAACCAACATTATGTTTTTATTTTCTTAAAATAAAATACCAGTTATTTATCTATAAATCATTAAATTGATCATCTTGTTTCTTCTACTTAAAAACAAGAAATTCCCTTATCAAAATTTAGGTTTCTTGCTTATAGGGTTTACCCCTTCCATTTTTTAAATTTTTTTAAAAACTCGTTTCTTTGGCACTTTTATAAAAAACTCCATATTATTTAATAATAACGTAGGATTTTTTTTTATCCGTCATAAGTTACCTTTATTCCTAATTTTATTAATTAAATTAGCATAAACACTACAATCATAACAAACTGTACAAGCGTGGAGTTTCTTCTATTAACAAAATGTTAATAGCAACTATCTATATTATAACTCATAATTATTATAACTGTATATTCGCTCTTAATTAAACAAATCTAATCGTTATTTATTTTACCCTCTAAATTATGAATTCGTTTAATTAAATCCGCCTTTGAATATCCTTCTTCTTCTAAGCGCGCTTTTTGTACTTTTGTTTCATCAAGTTGAGCGCGTAACACATCATTTTTATCTTGCAACTCATTTAATTGTTGGCGCAAATACTTGATTTCTTTATTAAAATCATTTGTAATGTACTCAAAAATTCGATAATCAATGGCAATCATATCCAAAAACATATCAACATCATTTGGATCATAACCCTGATAATCAACTTTAAATTCTTTATTAATAATATCGGTTGCTCGTAATTTAATTGCTTTCATTTTTGCACCTCATTTGCAAGAAACAAATTACGTTATTTCATAATTAAATTATTGAAAGATAAAAAAACAATAATTCTATTAAATAATCGTGGAATATTTTTATAATCTTTACTTAATTATAATATTCAAAAATATTATGATAATAATATTGGTCTCTTTTTAAAACGACCAGTAACTGTTTTTTCAGTGAAAAAACAGCAATATTTAATCACAAAAAGTTATTTTAAATCAAAAGCTAGGTTGTGATTATTATGGAATTTATTAATACCATTATATTGAATTTTAAACAAAAGAAACCAACCAATAAAAATTTAATTTAAACAATATTAATAATCATTAATTACAACAATTAGCTTTGATTCACAACTATCATATAATTAGTTCTATTATTATTTATTTTCGTATCTATAATTTTTATTTTATTTCATCATATCATAAATTAACAGAATTAATAAAATTAATGCCAACAAAACAAATAACGCTTTCATATTTTGTTGAAAATGGTTATGAACTTTTTTTTGACTCTTCCTAATTTTCTTGATTTTGAACCAATACTTAATCAATTAATCAATTATATTTAGTTAATGATTTTGGTTTATTTTTAAGGTAATTATCAATAAATTTCAATAATTCTTTAAAAGTTATTTTTTTTTCTTGATGACTATTAATAATTAAGGTTAATTGAAAATTATAAATTTTATTTTCTAAATAAGTATTCAGGGTAGCTTTTTCTTGGTCATTAAGCGGTTGTTGTAAAATTTCATTTACTTGATCAAATAAAATATTTTTTTCAACGTTTAACTGTGAGTTTTCAAGTGAAATAATAATTTTATTAAAAATTGGTGATAAATCCATTTCCAAAACATCTTTTTTCATCTTAATTTCAATGAAACCATCTTGTTTCAATTGATCTAACATTTTTTTTGCTTGTGCTTCGGTAAAATTAGAATAATTTGCAATCTCTAACGGCACAATAAACCTTTTATCAGAAGAAGAACGGTTCATAATCAACATGATTAAAACTAACTGTTCTTCTGACAAATTTATTAATTTATAATAACTTAACAAAAAACGTCACTTATTAATGCTGCCTTTGTTAAATAAATTATTTAACATAACAATTAAATCTTTCCTAATTGTTAATTAGTTTTAATGCATCTTTTAATTGTTTAGCTGGTTTAAATTTAGCTGATTTAGAAGCTGAGATCTTGATTGTTTCCCCTGTTGCCGGATTTCTTCCATCTCTTGTTGCTCTTTTATTTACAACAAATTTACCAAATCCCGCAATTGATACTTCATCTTCTTTTATTAAAGTTTCTTTAATTTTATCAAAAATAAAATTTGTAATTTCTTCAGCACGTGATTTTGATAAATCAGTAAATTCTCCTGCAATTTGAGCTGCTAGTTCTTTTTTTGACATAATTACACCTCTTCTAATAAACCTTTTATAATTTTAGGTTTATATTATCTTACCCAATTTTCCAACAAATGTATATCTTTTTAACCAAAAACATTACTTTCGGGCAAGTTTTATAACTAAGAAAAATCGCTTTTGAAGTATTCAAAGCTACAATACTATAGTAATAATTACAGGAAATTAAAATTAATACAACACAACTAAAACAAGGAGACATAATTATAGTATTAATTTAAAAATTAAATTAGCTTGAAAGCAGATTTATAAGTTATTTTTTTGTAATTATTGGTTGGTATTGTTATCTTAAGGTGAAACACTTATCAATGCGTTTTTTAATCAAAATGATATTATAAACCATTATAATGAAAAATTATACCATATATACGCTAGATTTTTTACAACTTTCACACGTTTATCAAACTTAAGAATCATGTTTTGATTCTTAATTAGCGATATTCGCCATCACCAATAAAATAAAAACAAAAGTCAATAATATTCAGTTGCTTTAACATCAGCTTGTTATATTAATATTACATTTATTAATTATAAACAACTGTTTATATTACTACCAACATAACCTTTACCCGATAGTACTTTTGGATGAATTACAACAACTATTGACCATATGACAAATCAAACTGCATTTGTTATTTATGTTTTATTTTTTATGGAAAATAAACAAGAAATTAACTTAAAATAATTTTTTATAACAAACTTTTGAAAATATTTGTTTGTCTTATTAGACTATTGTGCACACACAATGATTGGGTTTTACATCCCTGTGTGTTTTTGTTGATCATTTTAACTTGATCAATAAGCACTCCTGGTGTTGTTAAAAATCGATTATATCCTTACTTCTTTTTGAATATCCACGCATCCCCTTTTAACTTACCCGGATATGTCTGATTTATCATTGCCTTTTTTGTTATTTTAGAAATTATAATTGGTGGTGTTTATTTATATAATTATTGTAATAATAAAATTATTAAAACAAAAATTTACCAAACATTGCGAAAAATATATATTAATAAAAAACCATCACAAAGACTGCACCCAAAAAAGTAAGTAAAATAAAAAAGATTTTGCTAAATTTTTATAGGGGGGCATTTATATGGCAAGAAAAGGCAAAAATATAACAAATATACATCAGAATTTAGAAAAAAGTAATTAAGGAAATTAAACAAAAAAGTTGTTGAATAGTAGCAAAACAATATAATATAAATGCAAATATAATAAAATCTTAATGAGAAAATAATAAAAAAAGGGGAATTAAACAACCCTAAAAAATATAAAATTTCTTTTGGTAAAAAAGATTTTTAATATTATAAAACAAGGTATGAATTATTAAAAAGCTCCATGACTTTTACAATTAAGCAAACCAATAATCGTCTCTTTTATTAAACAAAATTGTTGTGAGTATTCAATAAAATTATTATTAGAAGTAACGGAGTTAAAACATAGTTATTGAGGTAAATATAAAAATTATGACAGTAGCAAAAAAATAAAAAAAATAAAAAAGCAATAAATGATATTGTAAAAGTCTATGAAGAAAATTTAAAACAATTTGGATACCGAATAATTACTAAATATTTTAAGAAAGATTATTATATAAAATATAATTCAAAAAAATTTTTAAGGATTATGATTAATAATCAAATATAACCTGAATATGTAAGAAAAATGATAAGAAAAATGAAGTATGAACAGAATAAAGAAAAAAGTTTATTGCAATATCTTGATTTAATTAATTGTAAATTCAATGATATAAAAACAAGGTTTTTAGTACTATATACTGATGTAACATATTTAATTTGAAAAGGAGAAAGATATTATCAATCAACAATTATTGATTAATATACTAAATAAATAGTTGATGTAAAGTGATCTAAATATAATGACAATAAATTAGTAATAGATAATTTAAATTATGCAATTAATAAAATAAAATTAATAAAAAAAGATCTGAATGGCATAATAATTCACCTCAGATCACGGATATCAATACAAATTCGTTATTTATCACGATAAATATTTATCTAACGATATTATAATTTCAATGGGGAAAAATTATCACTATGCAGATAATATTGTTATAGAAAGTTTTTATTCATTACTTAAAAAAGCTACAATTTGGATATGTTTCAATAAGTTGAAACATATTTATGTGGATTTTCAAATAAAATATAATTATAAAGAAAATAGGAATATAAAAATGGAATTAAGTAATTACTAATTAATTACTTTACTTGTGTTAGCGGGTGCAGTAGGAATGGGTAGTATTGTTATTATTGGAATATCTTCTAAAAAAGTTAAAAAATATAAAGCAGAAATTAGAGAATTAAGAACGGCTGTTATTGCCCACGAAAAACACATTTACAAGGACCTGATTATGCAAAATAATTGGCCCTTAAAACAGGTCAAATTAAAAATGTTAAAAAACAAGTTAAAGTAAACGACAAAAAACAAAAAAAGATGTTATTAGACAACTAACAAATAGTGTTTAAAAAAAATAACCTTAATTGGTTATTTTTTATTTTTATTTGCTGTGACTTATATAAAAATTAATAAGATATTTTATTCGTTGCGAATAAGTATCAAAATTTAATTTATTTCAAGCTTTTTCTTCATTTTCATTTAAGTGAAAACATTAACATTTCGAATTTTGCAATAATAATATTTTCTTGTTTTTTGATTATATGAATGTTTCATAATATTAACCATCATAATTAGCAATAATAATGGCATCTCGTAAATGATTACTTATTTTATCATTATTATATTTTCAATCTTTACCATATTGATAAATTAAATTACTATCTTTATCAAATTATCATATACAACTATCATTGTATTTACTTAAATTTTCCATATTTTTAACAATTGATTTAGTATGTTTTGATGATACTCAATTAATATTGAGTACTTTTTTGTATTGTATTTAACTGTTCCAATTACTTTTTAATAAATCGGTCTCCATTTTTACTCGCATTATCAGATGTATATAAACAATCTTCAATATTAATAATTACATCTGATATTAACACATCTAAAATAATATCGGATTGTGTAATTCAATAACGATGTATATATTCGGATTTATCAATTAATTTATTATTTTTAAAAGCAACAATAGCGGTAGTGCCTGTTCCTGACTGGTAAATACCTATTTTTATCAAGTTACTCAATCCTCATCGTTGTTATTATTAACTACTGGTACTAAATTATAAATATCTTCTTCTTTAACTACATTATTGTTTGTGTCCGCTATTTCTTTTGTATAAGATTGTTGTGGAAAAAGGGGGGTTATTTAACAAGTGTTCATCACTCATCTGCCCCTTATTTTTGGCGACAGTAATATCATTAAAAGGTATATAATCAAAATTACCATCTTCTTTTATTTCTTTTTCATCTAAATCAATGTCAGTAATATATATAACTAATTCTTGGGCTAATTTACGATATAATTTTGCTTCAACCATTTCTTTTGGTCATTTATTTCAAGGTGAATATTCACTATTTCCACTTGAACTACTATTTTTTAAACGGTCAATATCGGCTTTTCTTAATAAAATTCCTTTTATTTCACCAGTTAAACGATTAACACCGAAATCATAAGCACCAATAATTTCATTATAATCACTGGTATTTGCATTAAAATTAATCTCATTAATTTTTAAGCAATAATTTATAGTATCACATTCAAATTTTTCATTTTTAAATATAATAGATTTTCTTGGACTATATCCTGCTTCTTCAATTATTTTACAATAAACTTTACTGTCAATAATAGTAGTTAATTTATTTTTAAATGGAATAATATTAAAATCTTTTCCAAAAATTAAACCTTTATTACTTAATTTAATAATTCCTAAGGCTGTAATTTTAACATTATCTGCATTATTAATTAATTGTAAATAACTTTGTCCTTTTTTCATTTTTAATTCTTCGAGTGCTAAAATATTTTCTTTTAAGAATTTCTCATTAACTTTTAATTCATATTTAATAATTGCACCTTTAATATACCGTTGTAATTAATTTGTCATTTTATTTTTCTCCTTTATTTATTTTAAATTTAATTCCGTTAACTCCAATATTATTAATATCTTTATTACTATCTCATTATTTTTTAATTTCGTTTTTAACAATTTGTTCATCAACAATTAAATAGTTTTTAATAAGATTAATAAGTTCTAATTTATCGGTTTTTTGCAAAAAAAAATTATTAATACCTAATATATCAATATCTTTAACTAATAATTTTTCTTTCCGAAATTTACTAATATTTTTTTCTAATTCTTACTCAATTTTTGTTACATCTTCCCATAACACAAACTTTCATCTTCAATTTGATCCATGTCTAAACCCATATCAGATTAAATGTTAAATTATTAACATATTCAACCCTATTTTCTTGTTTTTGTTTTTTAGTTTAAATAAACTGTTGTTGTTTTAAATATTGAATTTGTATTAAACTATTTTTAATTTCAATTTTATTATTTTTAAGTACTTTTTCTAAATTAATAATGTTAATTCTAATTAGATTTAATTCATTTTTAAAATTTTTTATTAGCTAAATTATACTTGTAAGTGCAAGTAAATAAAATTGCAAAAAATTTCATATAAAAATTTCATGATGCTAAGTTTATTTTAGAAAAATTAAAGCAAGGAGTTTTTTATATGGGATATAAACATCTTGGCATAGATGAAAGAATTTATATTGAGAATCAATTGAAATTTAAATTAAAAATTAGTGAAATAGCTAAAAATCTTAATCGAAGTATTATTACTATTATTCGAGAAGTTAATAGAAATAAAGATAATAATCATTATTTTTCATTAATTGCACAAAATAAAGCAGAAAATAGAAAACAATCACATGTTTATTTTCATAAGTTTAAAAATAGAGAATTAGTAAAATATGTACAACAAAAATTATTATTAGGTTGATCGCCTGAACAAATTTATGGAAGAATTAAAAATTTTCATAAAGAATGAATTATTAGTTTTAAAACAATTTACAATTGAATTTATTCTGGATTACTTGAAAAGGTTACTAATAAAAATTTAAGAAGAAAAGGTAAGAAACGAAAATCTCAAGAAAATCGCGGTAAATTTAATGGTAAATCAATTAAAGAACGAAATGTTAATGTTAATAATCGCATAACTGTTGGCCATTGAGAGGGTGATACTATAGCATCATCGCGAGGTAAAAGTAAATCATGTTTAATAACTTTAGTTGAAAGAACATCAAGATTTACTTTAGCAATGTTAGTTGAAAATAGAACTACTAAAGTTATTAACGAAAACATTAGCCATTATTTATCAATTCTTCCAAATAATCTTGTTAAAACTATAACATTTGATAGAGGTAAAGAATTTGCTAATTGACAACAACTTGAAAAAAATTTAAATGTGAAAATTTATTTTGCTAATGCATATTCACCCTGACAAAGAGGTACTAATGAAAATACTAATGGGTTAATTAGAGAAAAATTTCCTAAAAAATTTAATTTTTCAAATACCACGAAAAATGCAGTTCATAAATTTATATTGTCTTTAAACCATAGACCAAGAAAAATACTAAATTATCTTTCACCAATCGAATATTTGGTTAGAAAAATAATTTAGTTGCACTTAACTTTACAATTAGGCGTATAAAATAAAATTATGCTTTTAATAAAAAAATTAAAAATGATGCTTTAAACTATAATGGTTTGATAGGTTACAATAAGTTGGATCATATTTATGTGGACTTTCAAATAAAATATAATTATAAAGAAAGTAAGAATAACATATCAAAAATTTTATCAAAATAATAACAAATAAAAAACGAATCTAGTACGTATTAAAACCTTAAAAGATGGAATAAATGACTAAAAATTATTATTTTGTTTATTCACACTTATACTTAAATAATAATTTGTTAGCAAAAGTTAAAAGTGGTTTAAGATCAGTCGGAGGAGTTATAGTAACATTATTGAGTAAAATTCCAGAAATTGCAACTTTCGTTGGAATTGTTGCTTCATTATTAATTTCACAATGATGTGTTTGAAATATTCCATCATATGATCAAAGCGATGGTGTTGGTATTGATTTAATCAAAGTGGTTCATCAAATAATAACTTTTGTTTGAGTACAATAAATTATTAGTTTTTTATCAAAATAAGACAAGACCCAAATTTATTATTTACAATACTGCCAGGTTATTATATTAGTTTTTATATTTTTGATTAAAATAAACAAATAAAAACTCAAATGTTGTTGAGTTTTTATTTGTTTATTATTAAAAAGTTTTAACAATTTTTTTAATTTCTTCATCATATTGGTCAATTAATTCATCTGGCGTTAGAGAGTTTGTTGGGGCCACTTTTGTTCCTGCTACAAGGATTGGTTGATTAACGCTTGCGCCAACAAATTCTCATGTTCCTTTTAAATATTCAGTGTAATTTCCTCAAGGGTATCACCCAAAAGGTGCCCCTTGGGTTGTTAAAATTTGAACTTTTAAATGGGGTAATAACCCAATTGCACCCCATTTTTTCGAATATTTATAAGAAAATGTTTTATCAACAACTAACACGTGATCTAAATAATTTTTCATTAAGCCTGAAACATTAAAATTATTCATTGAACATACAACAATAACTTTTTGGACTTCTTTTAATTGGTTAATATAAACATCAGTATCCTCTGTATTAAAAAAAGTTCCAAAGTTATCTCGTGTAAGTGTTTTAACAGCCATTGGATCATCATTTAGATCTAAATTAATAATTTCATCTTTTGGATTGTCAACTTTATAATATTTAATAAAACGGGCTGCTAAAGTCCTTGAATATGATTTTTCATTTGGTATAACTGTTCCATAAATTACTAATACTTTATTTGCCATGATTATCTTCCCTTTCTTGTTTTATTTTATCATAATTTATAATATAATCTGTTTGATAATAACAATAATAATACATTAAGATGATAATTTTTAATAATTTGTAAATTTTGATAAATTTTTAAAAATAGCAAATGATTTTTAGTATTTTAATAAAAAAATTATAGCAATGAAAAAGAGAAAAAAATATTATGTATAATAAAAAAGCAAAGTTATTGTTAAAATAGCAAATATAACACCCTTTGGTACTTTTTGTGAAATAAAATATGCGGTAGATTTAATTCATATTAGTTAATTTTCCAATTTATTTATCAAAGACATCAGATTTTTTTGATGTTGATGATGAAATTGAAGTTTAAATACTAGATTTTGATTCAGTTAGTAAACATATTTAAATTAAGTTATAAAAATTGCCGTCCAAAATTATTGAAAAATGACAATAATTAAACAGAAGAAAAACAACCAAATTTTAAATTATTACCTAATAATCATGATTTATTATCAAATAAATAAACTAATAAAAATTAATAAAAAAATAAAAAGTAGTTTATAACAGTGCACCTTTTTATTAAATACTAATAAAAATTATTTACTATTTTTTAGTATATCTTTTTCTTTACGGTTTGAATATAAATTATTTCATTTCATAACATCTTTTATATATTATTCGTGTTAATTATATATTTTCTTATTGATTGTAGCTTTCTTAAATAATGAATGAAAACTTTCTATAACAATATTATCTTCATAGTGGTATTTTTTCCTTATTGAAATTATAATACCGTTAGATAAACATTTATCGTGATAAATGGCGAATTTATATTGATATCCGTGATCTTAGTTAATTATTATTCCATTCAGATCTTTTTTTATCAATTTTATTTTATTAATTGCATAATTTAAATTATCTATTACTAATTTATTGTTGTATATATTTAGATCACTTTACATCAACTATTTCTTTAGTATATTTATCAATAATTGTTGATTGATAATATCTTTCTCTTTTTCAAATTAAATATGTTACATCAGTATATAGTACTAAAAACCTTGTTTTTATATCGTTTAATTTACGATTAATTAAATCAAGATATTGCAATAAACTTTTTTCTTTATTCTGTTTATACTTCATTTTTCTTCTCATTTTTCTTATATATTCAGGTTATATTTGATTATGAATCATAATTATTAAAACTTTTTTTTGAATTATATTTTATGCCTAATTGTAAAGTTAAGTGCAACTAAATTATTTTTCTAACCAAATATTCGATTGGTGAAAGATAATTTAGTATTTTTCTTGGTCTATGGTTTAAAGACAATATAAATTTATGAACTGCATTTTTCGTGGTATTTGAAAAATTAAATTTTTTAGGAAATTTTTCTCTAATTAACCCATTAGTATTTTCATTAGTACCTCTTTGTCAGGGTGAATATGCATTAGCAAAATAAATTTTCACATTTAAATTTTTTTCAAGTTGTTGTCAATTAGCAAATTCTTTACCTCTATCAAATGTTATAGTTTTAACAAGATTATTTGGAAGAATTGATAAATAATGGCTAATGTTTTCGTTAATAACTTTAGTAGTTCTATTTTCAACTAACATTGCTAAAGTAAATCTTGATGTTCTTTCAACTAAAGTTATTAAACATGATTTACTTTTACCTCGCGATGATGCTATAGTATCACCCTCTCAATGGCCAACAGTTATGCGATTATTAACATTAACATTTCGTTCTTTAATTGATTTACCATTAAATTTACCGCGATTTTCTTGAGATTTTCGTTTCTTACCTTTTCTTCTTAAATTTTTATTAGTAACCTTTTCAAGTAATCCAGAATAAATTCAATTGTAAATTGTTTTAAAACTAATAATTCATTCTTTATGAAAATTTTTAATTCTTCCATAAATTTGTTCAGGCGATCAACCTAATAATAATTTTTGTTGTACATATTTTACTAATTCTCTATTTTTAAACTTATGAAAATAAACATGTGATTGTTTTCTATTTTCTGCTTTATTTTGTGCAATTAATGAAAAATAATGATTATTATCTTTATTTCTATTAACTTCTCGAATAATAGTACTAATACTTCGATTAAGATTTTTAGCTATTTCACTAATTTTTAATTTAAATTTCAATTGATTCTCAATATAAATTCTTTCATCTATGCCAAGATGTTTATATCCCATATAAAAAACTCCTTGCTTTAATTTTTCTAAAATAAACTTAGCATCATGAAATTTTTATATTAAATTTTTTGCAATTTTATTTACTTGCACTTACAAGTATAATTTAGCTTATATCATAATCTTCATTTAAATATTTAGTAATTCTTCGATATCCAAATTGTTTTAAATTTTATTCATAGACTTTTACAATATCATTTATTGCTTTTTTATTTTTTTTGCTACTGTCATAATTTTTATATTTACCTCAATAACTACGTTTTAACCCTGTTATTTCTAGTAATAATTTTATTTAATATTCACAACAATTTTGTTTAATAAAATAGACGATTATTAATTTGTTTAATTGTAAAAGTCATGGAGTTTTTTAATAATTAATACTCTTTTTTATTATATTAAAAAACTCTTTTGGTAAAAGATATTTTAGATCATTTATGGTTGTTTAATTTCCTTTTTTTATGATTTACTCATTAAGATCTTGCTGTATTTTCATTTAGATTACATTGTTTTGCTGCTATTCAACAACTTTTTTTGTTTAATTTCCTCAATGATTTTTGTTCTAAATTCTGATGTATATTTGTTATATTTTTGTTATTTTCTTGCCATATAAAATGCACCCTTTATAAAAATTTAATAAAATATTTTTTATTTTACTTACTTTTTTGGGTGCACTCTTAAGTATTTCTTTCTTCTTTTTTTTCAGCATGGATCATTTTATCAGTTCAAGCTGAGATAATACCACTGCCTTTACCAACTTTCCCCATAATTTTATTGCCATTCGCATATCCCGCAAAAGTAATGCGAATACCACTAGGAAAAACAATTTCACCACCCTCTTTAACATTTTTCGGTCAAAAATTAACCCCCGTTTCCATTATCAGGTTCGATATCAACCCCATATTTATCATATAGATAATTACAGACATTAATATGGTATCACCAAATGTCGTATCTTCGTGGTATTGGTGTATCTTCGTAAAATGATCAACGAAGCATCAGTAAAATTACAAGCAAAAAATAACTTTTCTGCTAAATGATTTCATGTTTTATTAGTACCACGCCCTGCTGAAACAAATTTAAAAAAACAGGGTGAAGTAAAATATCGAGCATAATTATCTCCCACAAAATATTTAAATACTTCTCAATCAAAACCAAAATTATAGTCACTAAAATTGCAATTATATTTTTTATTTAAATGTTTATAACTATTAACTCGTTTTTATTGTTAATATTGCTAAATTCTTGCATATTTATTAACCTCTTTATTTTACATATAATACATTATAAGAAAAAATGAAGAGAATTTGTATAAAAATGAAAAAATTTAAAAATTTAATATTTGATGAACGAGATTTTTTTAAGAATTTATTGTTATCTGATGCTTTTAAAAAGAAAAATGGTGCGATTAATTTATCAGAAATAGCAAGACAAATTGGTTGTGGAATTAACACTGTTAAAAGAGAAATTAAGCGATTTAAAAATATACAAGATTATAAACCATCAGATGCTCACAAAGATTATAAACAAAAGCGTAAAAAAATGTATTAAAAAAATACCTTAATTTACAAAAAAGCAGTTAGATTTTATTAAAACAATATTTAATAAATACCACGATAAACTCGAACAATTGATTTATCGTTATTTTATAAAATTTGGTGTCAAATTTTCTGCTTGTGTTAAAATTTTATATAAATTAATTCTCTTAGGAAAATTATAATTAATAAAAGAAAATTTGCCTCATCGTGGTAAAAAATATAAAACAAAACAAAAACCTGATAATAGTGGAAAATTAATTAATTTTAAATCAATTTGAGATATTGAAAATAAAATTTCTAATGTTGGTTTATTTAAAATGGATACTGTAGTTGATAAAGATCATCAATTTAGTAATTTAATTTTAGTTGAACAATTGAACACAATCAAGTAAAAATACTTTGTAATGAAATTTAAAAATCATACTGCTAATGAAGTTGTAGAAAAGTTTAAAGATATTGTTATAAGTAATAATTTAATTTGGAAAATTAAAGGAATAATAACCGATAGGGCAAAGAATTTAGTAAATGAAGAGAAATGGAAATATTTACTGAAACACAAGTTTATTTTTGTGATCCTGGTTAAACCACAACAAAAACAATTAATTGAACATATGAACAGCGAATTTAGATATTGACTTCCTAAGGGAACTGATTTTAATAATGTTAGTCAAAAAATGATAGATTGAATAGTTAATGTTATAAATGATAAACTTGAATCGTGTTTTACTTGAATAATTGCAAAAGCAATGTTTTTACAAAATATTAAATAAATTTATTAGTTTAAAATTAATAAATTATTTTTATCGTGCTTAAATGTACTTAAAATAAGATGAAATTACAAAAATTTATTTTTTTTTTTTGAAAAAATGGTTGCAATTTATTAAAAATATTTTATTATTAACTAAACAATATATAAATTTGCCGTTTGTATCTACACAATGCCTTTTATAAAATTATAAAAATTTTTTTCCGTTAATTCCTTTGGTCATAACCATCAGTAACCATACTAATACAACACCATTTTTACTAAATGTTTTTCAACGGCATAACATAGAGGATAATACTGACAAAAACTAAGTTTATTATGAAACAAAATATTATTTTTTCTTAGGATTTATTGCAAGCAACGGTCAGAAGGTATCTAGTGCTGATACATCATTATAATAATGAATGCTATGTATTAATAACTTGATAATTATGTTATTTAAAAGTTTTATTAATAAAATTGTAAATTGTAAATTCTTTTTCCCTTAAAATACAAAAATAAAACAAAAAAATAATAGAGCAAAATCAGCGCTGAGCAACCGTACTAATTCAATAAATTGTCATATTATTCCAACTACCAGCACCTCTTGTTATAGTCACCCATTACCATTCCTAAAGTAAAAAATAAAAATGTTAACAAAGCAGCAAATAAAATGTATAATAAGAAAAGATGATTAGTAACAAAGCGACAAAATCTTAATTTTGTAAAATAAATTAATCCCCTTAAGGAAAAAAATATAAATTAAAAAAATCAGTTTGGAAAATTCATCAACCAACAAAATATCATAAATAATTTAACCAATTAAATTGATAATAAAATAAACTATAAAAAATAATTTAACAGTAATTTAATTTTTTCAAAATTAAAGATAATCCTATAAAAAATTAAATGTTTAATGCATTCTGTTTGTGCAATCTTACTCCTTCTGCTGATGATACTTATTGTATAAAATATTTTTACTAATTTTATATTTATTGGCAACCAAATCAATTGCTTGTTTAACCCGATAATTTTGTTTGATAATTAATTGTTCAATTTCAGCAATTAAAATTTCATCTGCCACCACTGCTTGTACAGGGGCAATAAAACCATCAACAACAATCACATATTCTCCAAAAGCTAAATATTCTTCTTGTTGTAAAAAAACAATAACATCACTTAAAAGACCGCGATATCATTGTTCATTAATTTTGGTAATTTCTTTTCCCACCGCAATTTGGCGATCGTCAAAAACGTTTTTCATAAGAGCTAGCGTTACTAATAATCGGTGTGGTGCTTCATAAAAAATAACTGGATATGGAAATAATATTAATTCCTCTAACTCCTGAGCTTTTTTTGCTTTTGCTTTATTTAAAAAACCAAAGAACAAAAAATGTTGGGGGTTAAGACCTGAACTAACAATGGCATTTAGCGCCGCGTTCGCTCCACTAACCGGCACAACATCATAGGAGGAGGAATAATGTGTTATAATATGTTGAACAGCACAGTATCCCGGATCGCTAATCAATGGATAACCCGAATCACTAATAATTGCAATTGATAAATTTTGAGCTAAATCATCCAACATTTCGGTTAAACGATGCATTTCATTTTCTTTATTTAAAGAAACTAATTTCTTTTTACAATCAAAATAATTCAATAGTTTAAGAGTATTACGGGTGTCTTCACAATAAATTTTTTGAACATCATTTTTAATAACAGCAATTGCTCGCGGGGTCATTTCTTGTAAATTACCAATTGGCGTTGCAATTAAATACAGTTTTGGATTATTACTTTTAAAGCTATATTGTTTAATTTTGTTTATCATTTATTTACCATTATAAAGACTCATTAATTTATCAAAATTATCGCCTTTAATTAAATGCTGGACGATAATTATATAAACCCTTTCTAACAAATCATGCTCAATAACCGTTAATTGGTCAGTAGGAAACTTCCCTAAAACTCAGTTCCGGGTTGTAATTTGGAAATCTTTCCCAATTCCTAAGCGAATCCGGTAAAAATTATCACTACCTAATTTTTGAATTAAATTTTTAATTCCATTATGTCCGGCATTTGAACCATTCTTTTTTAACTTAATAGTATTAAAAGGAAGATCCTTATCATCATAAATCACAATAATATCCTCATAAGATAATTTATAAAATTGTTTAATTTGACTAACCGCAACCCCACTTAAATTCATAAATGTTTGTGGTTGACAAAAAATAACTTTTTCATTGTTAATGGTTGTCTCTCATAAAAAAGCATTAAAAGCATTTTTCTGTTTTACTAAATTAAATTTATGCACCAATTTATCAACTGCCAAAAAACCAATATTATGTCTTGTATAAGTATATTCCCTACTTTTATTACCCAAACCCACAATTAACTTCATAATTTCGCTACTTTTTACTTTAACACTCTTTGATAAATTTTTTCAACATTCCGCAAAAAATAATTGTTATCAAATAATTTCTCTAATTTTGACAATGGTAAATATTTTGCCACATTATTTTCAATTAAAACATCTTTAAAATCAGTTTGTTGTTGTTGTGTAATTAAAGTACATTTTTGAATAAAATCATAGACTTCTTCGCGAGAATAATTTGTTATTTGTAAAATATTTGTTAAAACAACCTGACTAAAATAAATTTTATTAGCTTGTTGTAAATGTTCAATAATTTTATCAGTAATAACAACTAAATCATTAATAACTCCAATCACCCGTTTCAAGAGATAAACCACCAAGTGATATGTATCAGGAATAATAATTCGTTCATTACTACTATGGGAAATATCACGTTCGTGTCATAACAAATTATTTTCAAAAGTAACATTCATATTACTACGAATCAAACGACCTAATCCAGCAATGTTTTCAGCACTAATAGGATTCTTTTTATGAGGCATTGATGATGACCCTTTTTGTTTTTTGCTAAATCCTTCGACAATTTCACTAACTTCTGAGCGTTGGAAATGCCGAAACTCAAGCGCCATTTTCTCTAGTAAACTTGCAATTTGTCCAAAACTAGTAAATAATGAAACATGGTAATCTCGTGATGTTACTTGCGTTGTAATTGAATCAATCTTTAAACCTAATTGTTTCGCAACGTATGCCTCTACTCCCACTTCAACATGGGCAAAATTACCAACAGATCCCGATATTTTCGCAACAGCAATTCCCGTGGAAGCTGCTTGAAACCTAATTATATTTCGTTCTAATTCCGCATACCAAAGTAAAAACTTCAATCCTAACGAGGTTGGTTCAGCAAACATTCCATGTGTACGCCCCATAATTAATTGATTTTTATAAGCCAAAGCTTTTTCTTTTAAAATCGCTTTTAATTCTAATAAATATTTTTCAACAATTTTGTTTGATTCTTTCATTAAATAATTTTGACTAGTATCAACAATATCAGTTGATGTTAAACCATAATGAATTCATTTTTTTTCTGGTCCTAATGTTTCAGATAACACTCGGGTAAAAGCAACAACATCATGCTTTGTTTCTGCTTCTAATTCCGCCATTCGGGGTAAATTTATTGTTAAATTAGCTTTAATTTTAGCAATATCATCGTGTGGAATTAATCCTACCTGCCCCCATCCCTCACAAACTAATAATTCTACTTTTGCTCAAATCTTATGTTTATTATCATCATTTCAAATTGCGCCAATCTCTGGAACAAAATAACGTTCAATCATTAGAAAATATCCTTATTCATTAAAATAGTTTGTTCACGATCAGGACCAACAGAAAATAAGCTAATCGGAACCCCAACAATTTCTTCTAGTTTCATTAAATACTGTTGCGCATTAGGAGGCAACTGTTCAAAGGTGATAACATTACTAATATCTTCTTCTCAACCAGGAATCGTAATTAAAATTGGTTTACACATTTCATATTCTTTAATCGTGCTTGGAACATAATCAATTTGTTTACCATTATATTCATAACCAACACAAATTTTTAATTCTTTAATTGTGCTTAAAACATCTAACAACATAATTGCTATGCTAGTATAGCCACTAATACGTAATGAATGTTTCATTAAAATCCCGTCAAACCAACCAATCCGACGAGCTCGTCCTGAGACAGTTCCATATTCATGTCCGTTTTCACGAATATATGTTTCAACTTCCCCGAAAATTTCCGATGGAAATGGTCCTGTTCCAACCCGAGTATTATATGCTTTAACAATTCCTAACACATTATTAATATAACAGGGGGCAATCCCAACTCCAACAGGAATTGAAGCCGCCGTTGGATTTGATGAAGTAACAAAAGGATAAGTTCCGTGGTCTAAATCAAGCATTACCCCTTGGGCTCCTTCAAATAGCACTTTTTGATGCATATTAATTGCCTTAGAAACTAAAATTGAAGTATCGATTACTAAAGTTTTAATTTGTTGAAATAAGGCTAAATATTCTTTTCAAATTACTTTTGGATCGAAACCCTCACTATTAAAAACTTTTATTAAAACTTCATTTTTAAATTTTAAATTATTTTCTAATTTGCGTAAAAATTCCTCCTCATCAAACAGCTCTCCTAATCTAATCCCAATTCGTTCGGCTTTATCTTGATAACACGGTCCGACACCTTTTTTAGTTGTCCCAATTGAATCTTTTTGCCGATATTCTTCTTGTAACTCATCAATTTTCATATGATATGGAAAAATTAAATGGGTCCTATCACTAATTCGTAAGTTTTTACAATCAAAACCATATTTTTGCAAATAATTAATTTCACCGACTAATTTTCGTAAGTTAATAACACAACCATTTCCAATAACATTAATTGATTTCTTATTGAAAACACCTGATGGCACAATACTTAATTTATATTTTGCACCTTTAATAACAATTGTATGGCCAGCATTGTCACCGCCAGTTCAACGAACAATCACATCAGCTTGTTGTGCAAAATAATCCGTAACTTTTCCTTTCCCTTCATCTCCTCATTGACAACCAACAACTGCTAGTGTTCGATAATTTATACCACTCATAACTTATCTCCAATCTTTCTACGGTTTAATCTTAATATAAATTAACCTAATTTTTCAAATTTTTCATTTTATTTATTTTTAATTACTGATTGCACAAAACCATTAAATAATGGGTTTGGTTTATTTGGACGGGAAGTAAATTCGGGATGATATTGCGTTGCCAAATAAAACGGATGGTGGGGAAGTTCAATTACTTCCACTAAGTTTTTCTCCTTATAAAAACCACTAAATACTAATCCTGCTGCTTCTAATTGCGCACGATAATAATTATTAAATTCATAACGATGACGATGGCGTTCTAACACATCATTCCCCTGATACAATTGCTGCGCTAAAGTATTTGCTATTAATGTTGTCTTATAATTCCCAAGGCGTAATGTGCCTCCTAATTCATCGGTTTTATCTTTTCACCGAATAATATCAATAATAGCATTTTTTGTTTCTGTTAATTCCGAAGAATTAGCATCTGCAATGCGACATACATTTCGTGCAAATTCAACAACAGCCGCTTGCATCCCAAAACAAATCCCAAAAAATGGAATGTTATTTTCACGGGCAAATTGACAAGCTAAGATTTTACCTTCAAAGCCACGTTCGCCAAAACCACCAGGAACTAAAATCCCTTGCGCATTTTTAAATAATTGTTGATAATTATTTTTATTTACTTTCTCTGCTTTAATTCAGTCAAATTTAATTTTAACTTTATTTTCATAACCAGCAATTCGTAATGACTCACTAACCGACAAATAAGCATCGGGAAGTTCGATATATTTCCCAACTATTTTAATTTCAATTTTCTGTTTTGACTGGTTAATTTTTTTAACAAAAAGGTTTCAGGCAGTCATATCCGTTTTGGTAATTTTTAAATTTAATAATTTAACAATTACTATTTGGGCATTTTGCTCATACATCTTTAATGGTATTTCATAAATACTAGCCACATCATTTGCAACTAAAACATTACTTTTTTCAATATTGCAAAATAAAGCAATCTTTTCGATTACATTTTCATCAAGAACTTGTTCTGCCCGGGCCACAACAATATCTGGTTGAATTCCCAATGACAATAATTCCCGTACAGAATGTTGGGTTGGTTTTGTTTTTGATTCTTTTGATGCCGCAATATAAGGAACCAATGAAACATGCATATAAATAACATTTTCACGTCCTTGTTCCATTCGAACTTGTCGAATTGCTTCAATAAAAGGTAATGATTCAATATCACCAACAGTACCACCAATCTCCGTAATAACAATATCAGCTTTTGATGTTGCTGCTGCATGATAAACTTTCTTTTTAATTTCATTCGTAACATGAGGCACTACTTGTACGGTTTCCCCATCATATTCACCACGACGTTCTTTTTCAATCACATTTTTATAAATTCGTCCCGAGGTAATATTTGATTCTTTTGTTAAATTTTCATCAATAAAACGTTCATAATGTCCTAAATCTAAATCTGTTTCAGCACCATCCGCTGTTACAAAAACTTCCCCATGTTGATAAGGACTCATTGTTCCGGGGTCAATATTTAAATATGGGTCAAATTTTTGCATAAAAACATTTAGACCACTTGCTTTTAATAAAACACCAATTGAAGACGCTGTAATGCCTTTCCCTAAACCACTTACAACTCCGCCAGTTACAAAAATATATTTTGCCATTGTTTTATCATCCTTTCGTCCCTAAATTAAAAAGAGTTTAGAAATTAACGTAATTGTCAGTTCTAACACTATTTAATATTTGGTATTAATTATTTTATTCCATTTCTTCTTCAAGATCTTTTCAATTAATTTCTTCTGTAATATCCAATTTAGATGCTACTGTTTCATCATCATCGTAAATCAAACAATCATTGGCAATTAAATCGTTTTCAACTTCTATTTCAACAAAATCATCTTCCTCATTATCTTCTTCGTCTAATATATCATCAAAATAAATAGCATCAATCAATGATTCTTCATTATCACTTTCCTCTTCATCTTCTTTGTTTAAATCAATATCTTCAAATTCTTCTGTTGTTTCAAATTTATCAGTATAATCATATTGCTTTTTAATTTCATCGTATTTTAAAAACTCACGCAATCCTCACATACCTTTACTTGTTAAAACAAATCGATTATCTAAAACTAAATCAGTATATAATTCAGCAATAACATCTTCCTTACTTGACCCATGAACTGTTACATAACTTTTTGATGCAATATCATTTCATATATTTTCAAAAGTATCACTTCTTTTTTTCTTCTTTAAATATAAAGACACTAATTTTAATAATTCTATACTATTGTTCATTAATTTAAACCTTTCCTATTAATCGTTTTCGTATTTTTCCCTAATTGAAAATCAAATTGTTGTTGTTGCCTTATTGCTATTATTTTTAAATGATAAGACTTCCGAAACATCCATAATGCATTTGATTCCTGATGATGTATCAATATAAATTTGTTTTGTATAACTATCATATAATTTAACTGGTTTTAAGTTATATTCAACCATAAAGTAATTATAATGGTTTTTATATTTTTTTATAAAATTATTTTTAATTTCTTCTAAATTTCTTTTCTCATGGTTTATTTTTTGGAAAAATGTCCGGTTGGTTAACATTTTAATTAAAGTACCTAAAATCGCATCATTTTCACTCTCTAACATTTTTAAATAGGTAAATAAAGTATAATCATCTAACAAACAATATTGTTTAGGACTCATCATCTTACCTTGCAAAAGCGGTGTTAACAAAGTAATAATTGCTTTGTTCTTAAACTGATGTTTACTGTGATACAAATCATATAACCGTTTAAACATCATTTCAAAAGTTAAATCAAACCCAATTCCTAATGGGTGTAAATAAATTTGTTTATACATATGATAACGACCAATTAAAAATGATTCAATGGCATATTGGACTTTTACTGGGAAAACAATTTTATTATCCTTAATAAACAAGTTACGAATAATTCATTGTGTATCAACACGACTATAGTCAACACCACTTATTTGCCCATCTCGTAATAAGTAGTCCATCCGATCAGCATCTAATTGGGAAGAAACTAAAGATGATAAAACACCATCAGGATGTTTTCCTTCAATAATCATACATAATTCATTAATTTCCTCTGGACTAAATTCATCTGCTAAAATTTGATTAAGTTTGGTTGTTGGACTTTTAATTAATAAGGATGAATAATTTTCATGACTAATGTGTTGTTTTGTTACTTTATTAATTATTTCAAAGGTATGAGAAAAAGGACCGTGGCCAACATCATGCAATAAGCCTGCTAATTTAACTAACAATTGTTCATGCTTATTATACATTTCTTGAAAACTTGCTGTTTCCAACATTTGACCAACAAGATGATAAACACCAATACAATGTGAAAAACGCGTATGAGAAGCACTTGGAAAAACAAATTGTCCTCCAGCCAATTGGCTAACACGTCGTAATCGTTGAAATTCGGGAGTGTTAATTAATTTAACTGTAATTTCTTCATTTATTTCAATATCGCCATGAACACTATCCCTAATTGTTAGTGGTAGTTTCGTTGTTGTATTATTGTAATTTAGTAATATTACTAATTACTTGTTCTTTCCCTAATAAATAAATAATCTTCGTTAGTTCTGGTCCGTGTTCTTGATGAGAAGTAAAAATTCGAATTGGCATAAATAAATTATTTCCTTTCACAACATATTGATCGCCCGTTTTTGTAATTAGTTCTTTAATATTAATTTCTGTTCAATCAGCAATATCCGTCAAACCTGTTTTAAAAGTTGTTATCATTGCTTCATAACCACTTAATTTAGTTAACATTGCTTGCGTCGCTGATGATAACTTTGTTATTGGTTCAAAAAATGGTTTTGCTAAAGCCACAATTTCGGTACCATATTGCAACTCTTTTTTATATATTAATAATAACATATTTATTCAGGCAGCTGTTTTTTTTGTTAAGTCATATTCCGCTGCTAAAAATGGTCGAACAAAAGCTAAATATTCTTCATCACTCATTTGTTTCAAATAATAATTATTTATTCAAGTTAATTTCTTAACATCAAACATACTTGGTGATTTACTAAAACGGGTTTCATCAAAGATTTTAATTAATTCATCGTGACTGAAAATTTCTGTTGTATCGATTGGTGATCAACCTAATAAACTAATAAAATTAAAGATTGCCGCTGGTAAATATCCAAATGTCCGATATTGACTAATAAATTGCATTAAATGACCATCACGTTTTGATAACTTCTTATGTTGTTCATTAACAATTAAAGTTAGGTGGGCAAAAACAGGTGGTTGGGCCTTAAATGCCTCATAAATCATTAATTGTTTTGGCGTATTTGAAATATGTTCCTCTCCCCGCACAACATGACTAATTTCCATTAACATATCGTCAATCACAACAGCAAAGTTATAAGTTGGAATTCTGTTTGATTTTAAAATAACCCAGTCCCCCAAATCTTTTCCTTTAAAATGAACAGCACCCCTTACTAAATCATTAAAATTATAGGTTGCTTCATCAGGAACAAAAAATCGTAAATTATATGGTATTTTCTGTGATAATTTCTCTACAATCACGGTTTGTGTTAATTTCCAACATTTCCGATTGTAGTGTGGTGAAAGATGCTCTTTTGATAATTGCGCTTCCCGATTTTTTTCAAGTTCTTCGGGCGTGCAAAAACAATAATATGCTTTTTTCATTGTTAATAACTCTTGTGCATATTTTTGATAAAGTTCTAACCGTTCTAACTGGCGATATGAGCCATAAGCCCCTGGTTTATCAATTGTTTCATCTGGCTCAATTCCTAATCATAGTAAATTATCTAATTGTGAAGCAACCGATCCTTCCACATTCCGTTTAAGATCGGTATCTTCAATTCGCACAACAAAAACACCATGATAATGCTTCGCAAATAAATAATTAAATAATGCTGTTCTCGCATTACCAATATGTAAAAACCCCGTTGGACTTGGGGCATAACGTAACCTAACTTTTTGATTCATTTTAATCCCTCATTCTACCTTTTTGTTTCGTTACTTTTAGGCAAAAATAATAATGTTGTATAATTTTGAATAATATTTGGAAAATTTTGTTCCGTTATCATTGTTTTTAAATTAATTTTGTCATGATCAATTTGCAATAATTTTTGTAAATTAACTTTAATTGCTTTTTTATTATCTTGTAAATAGGGTGGTTAATAAACAATTATTGTTGAATCAATATTGCCAATTTGATAATTTTATGATGTCATTAAGTCAAATGCTTTTCTAAAATTACTGACGAAGCAAGCTTTTGGTTTGATAGAACAAACCATTCCCTAAATCGCCTAATCCTAGGACGCAAATAATTGCCTCACTAATTGTATGAAACAAAATATCACCATCTAAAATAGCTCCCACTTGGTATTAAGGGATAATAAAAATTTCCCAAAAATAAAAACAAGTTTTCTCTGTTAAATTATGTAAATCATAAATATTACCAACTCACATTATTTTTATCCCTAAACATTAAATTTAAAAAAACAAACATCGCCATCTTGCATAACATAGGTTTTTCCTTCACTTCGTAAGCGGCCATTTTCTTTGACTACTTTTTCGCTGCCATATTTCACTAGATCAGCATATGAATAAACTTCTGCGCGAATAAACCCCTGTTCAAAATCTGAATGAATAATCCCGGCGCACATTGGCGCGGTTGCGCCTTTTTTAAAAGTTCATGCCCGTACTTCTTGCTTACCAGCTGTAAAAAATGTTTGTAATCCTAATAAAGCATACGATTTTTTGATTAGTTGACTTAAGCCAGCTTCTTTAATGCCATAATCAGCCATTAGTAACTCGCGATCTACCGATTCTTCTTCTAAAGCTGACAACTCCTCTTCAATTTTAGCGCAAATAACAACAACCTCAATTTGTTGTTGACTAGCATATTCTTTAACTGTTTTAACATACAAATTATCGATTTGATTAAGGTCAGCTTCATCAACATTCGCAACATAAATAAATGGCTTAATTGTTAATAAATTAAAATTATTGACTACTTTTAATTCATCATCCGATAATGTTATATCTTTTAATAATTTATTTTCAGCTAAGGTCGCTGCTAACCTTATCAATAATTCGTATTCAAAAACACCTTCTTTTTGTTTGAAACTTTGAGCTTTCTTGACAACATTATCAATTCGTTTTTTAATCTGTTCTTGATCAGAAATAATTAATTCTAAATTAATGATTTCAATATCGCGAATTGGATCAATTGTTCCTTCAACATGGGTAATATCTTTATTATCAAAACAACGAATAACCATACAAATGGCATCTGCTTCCCGAATATTTTGTAAAAAAACATTCCCCAGCCCGTCACCCTTGCTAGCACCAGCAATTAATCCGGCAATATCGTAAAATTCAAAAGTACTATGGTTTGCTTTGTGCGGTTCACATAAAGTAATTAAAGTATCCATTCGTTCGTCAGGTACTTCCACTGTTCCAATATTAGGATTAATTGTTGCAAACGGATAATTAGCAACTTTAACTTGTAAATTTGTAATTGCGTTAAATAAAGTTGATTTGCCAACATTTGGTAAACCAACTATTCCCATTTTTAATGCCATCGTTTTCTCCCTTAACTATTAATTAATCATCTATTAAACCTAATAATTCCAAAATTCGGTTTAAATCTTTAATTCCTGAGTACTTAATCATAATTTTATTCTTATCAATTACGACTTTTGTTCCTAATTTATGCATTACTTTATTTTCCAAAAACTCATTAATAGCTCGCTTTGAAATCTCTTTTTCATTATTTTCTAACAAAGGTTTTGACCCTTTTTGATTATATTCTTTAACTAAATATTCCACTTGTCGGGCATTTAAATTTAAACTAATAATTTTATTAATAATGTTTGTTAATTCACTGCGATCAACATTTAAACTAATTAATGGTTTAACTTGTCCCATTGTTAATTTATTTTCCGATAATAAAGTTTGAATTTCGGTTGGTAAATTTAATAATCGCATCGTATTTGTCACATGACTACGTGATTTCCCAATTCGTTGGGCTAACTCTTCTTGTGTTAAACTTAGTAATTCAATTAATTCTTTATAGGCGTTAGCCTCTTCAATTGAATTTAAATCAACTCGTTGAATGTTTTCAATTAAAGCAACTTCTTTCATTTGTTGGTCATTAAAATCAACCACAATTGCTTGAATTTTTGTTAAGCCTGCTATTTTTGCTGCACGACTACGACGTTCTCCTGCGACAAGATAATAACCATTATTAGTTTTTTTAACAATAATTGGTTGAATTAAACCATATTTTTTAATTGATTGTGCTAATTCTACCAACTCTTCTTCATTAAAATTTTTTCGGGGTTGGTGAGGGTTAGGGAAAATTTCAGTTAAAGTAATTTTATTTGCGGTTGCTTTTAATTCTTCATTACTTTCAATTCCCTTAATTACTTCATTAATTCCTTCACCAAATATTTTATCCAACCCTTTTGAACTTAATCGATTTTTACTGTAACTTGCCATTATTTGCCAACACCTCTCTAACTAATTCTTCATAAGCAACAGCGCCTGCGCCACCCTTATCATATTCAAAAATACTTAAACCATGAGATGGTGACTCACTAATTTTAACATTTCTTGGAATGTGTGTCCTATAAACTTTTTCATTAAAATATTTTTTAACCTCAGTCATTACTTCAAAAGATAACTTTGTCCGTGAATCAAACATTGTTAATACAATTCCCTCAATCGCTAAACTTTCATTAAACATTTTTTGAACAAAATGAATTGTTGTTAATAACTGCGCTAGCCCTTCTAGGGCATAGTACTCTGCTTGAATTGGAATTAAAACAGAATCAGCACAAGCTAATGCATTTCGATTAATTAAACCTAACGAAGGCGGACAATCAATTAAAATAAAATCATATTTATCACGAACCGGTTTAATACGATCTAATAAAATGCTTTGGTTGTCTTCTGTTCTTTCCATTAAGTAAATATCAGCCCCGGCTAATGAGGTTGTCGCTGGTGCTAAATCAACATTAGTTACAATATTATGGATAATAATATTTTTTAATGGAATTTGCCCAACTAAGACATCATACATACTCTCATGAATTTCTTCCTTATTATCTCCGGTCCCTGTTGTTGCATTTCCTTGGGGATCAATATCCACTAATAAAACTTTCCGTCCAGTACGAGCTAAGCCGACTGCTAAATTAATTGAAGTTGTTGTTTTACCAACACCCCCTTTTTGGTTGGTGATTGCAATAATTTTTCCCATAATTGTCCTTTCTGTTCTGTTACATCTAATAAATTTATACATTATATTATATAGCACTTTATCCAATTGGAAATTTTTTTATTTTATTAAAGCGTCGCGGGTAGGTTGCTGGTGTTGCGGCTGTCTTAGTGAAATAACAAATATTTCGTTTCCCAAGTTGATTAATCTTTTCCTCTTGAATTTTTGTTAATTTTAAATTTAAAGTTGGCAATGTTTTTTGCAAATATTGTAATTCTTCCTTAACATGTGGCCCTTTATAACAAATCAGCATTCCATTTACTTTAACCATCCGCACAACCAATTCTAATAACATTCCCGGATTCGCAACAGCACGCGAGACAACAACATCAAATGTCTCAGAATGATCACAGCTATATTCTTCAGCTCGTGCATGAACAATTTCAACATCTGTTAATTGTAATTTCGCCACTAGTCGTTGTAAAAATAAACATCGTTTCTCTAACGCTTCAATAATTATTAATTTAATTGTTGGACAAAAAATTTTTAAAATTAGTCCTGGAAACCCAGCGCCGCTGCCAACATCGCTAACTTTCATCGCTTCAGAAAAAGTAAATTCTTTCAATAACAATAACGAATCAAGAAAATGTTTAAAATAAACTTCTTCTTCGTTAGTGATTGTTGTTAAATTCATCACTTGATTTTGCGCTATCAAATATTGATAATATATTTGTAATTGTTTTGTTTGTTCTAGTGTAATTGCTAATTCTGGCAACGCTGTTGTAATTAATTTAATCATCGATATTCCTCATAACTTTTAATTTCGTTAACATTATAACAATATATTTGATAATATATAATTATAATATATAATATATGGATAGTTAATAAAAATAATTAAAGGGATTACAAAATGAATAAAAAAGCTTTAATTGTTGTTGATTACAAAAACGATTTTGTTGATCATAACGGAGCATTATATGTTTTAGGAACCGAAAAATTATATTCAAAAATAGTGGAATTAATAATAACATTTCATAATAATGACTACTTAGTTATTGCAACAAAAGATTTTAACCCAGATAATCATTGTTTATTTACGAAATGAAAACCATACTGTATTGCTAATACGGTTCGGTTGGCAGTGGAATTTTATAAGTTAACTGTTGATCGGTTTGATCACATTATTTTAAAAGTAACAAAACAAGAGGTTCATAGTTATAGTGGTTTTTTAGTGATGATAAAACCTCCAATAGGTTACATGAGTTTTTACAAAAGCATCATGCTACTAATCTTGTTATTGTTGGTGTTGCTCTTAATATTTATGTTTCATCAACCTTTGTTGATAAAATTAAATTAAAATATCACGGAATTGTTGAATTAACAGCTACTGTTGGATTGTAATCACAACTTACTTTTTAAAAAAACTATTGTGAATAAACAATAATAGCTTTTTAAAAAGTCATCATTATCAACGTCATAATTAATATTTTTAACAAGCATAATTGTTTAACCATTAGGTAACTGGCCAATCATCCCTTTCGTGCTTTCTTTTCATTTAACTTGATAATAAATAATTCCTTTCGCATGAAGTAATTTTAAAATTTCAATTAAATTATATAATTCACCCCGATACAGTCATAGTTTTTAACTATGGGATTCAACTAAATCGTAGTTATAAAAACTATGTGGATGCGACCACATTCAAATTTGGCGAATTGTTTTTTCTTGTTTTGAAACAATTTATAAATTTTCAATTATGTTATCGCGATGATTACCATTAATATGGTCAATTGTCATATTTGGGGGAACGGAACCAATAAATAATTCCACCAACAACTTATGTGATGGTCTTTGTTTTGCCTTCTTCACGGCAAATAATTAAATAATAATTATTATTTTTTGGTTTTTTTAACTCTTTAACTTTCTTTGTTACAATATTCCGAACTCGGCTCATATTACTAATTTCAAGATAAGGAAACTATGGGTGAACTTTTCAAATTTCTACATTTTTTGCTTTATTCATTATAACCTATTATCTTTTGGAAACCGCCTTATGATTTGTAATATAAAAGCGGTATGGTTTTAACTTAAAATTTGTTGCATAATCAATGTTAACCCGTGGCGTTGTTGTAATTTCCAATTCACCTGGGATGGTATCTTGAGCAAGATATAAGGTTGCACTTTTATAAAGAGCAAGACCATCATCAGCTTTTGTAATTTGCAAATATCGGGATAACTTTCCTGGCCCATTTGCTAAACTGGGTATACTAACAAAATTAGGAACTGTTTCATCCGTAACAATTTTACCTGCCCGTAATAAAACTGCGCTTGGATAATCTTCTTGATCAGTGACAATATTAAAACAATAATACATTCCATAAATCATAAAAATATGAGCAAACCCCCCTTTTCAAAAGAGCGTTTCATTGCGTAAACTACGTTTGTTGTTAAAACCATGATTAGCATCATCGTCAGGACCATTATAAGCTTCAGTTTCGATAATTCTACAAATAATATTTTTTCCATTAATAACTCGGACTAAATATTTTCCTATTAATTCACGGGCAACAAGTACCGCATTTTGCGTAAAAAAGGTCTCATCTTCTAAACGAATTAAATTTATTATTTTAAAAAGCATAACAAAAATTAATATTAATTTGTTATGCTAACCTATTTTTTCGCATTGGTCAAATTCAACTTCAGTTGGTGTTAAACGACCAAACATTTCTAAATTTACTGTTACAATCCCTTTTGAAGCGTCAATTTTTGTTACTTGTCCTTCCATTTCGATAAAAGTTCCGGATATAATCCGGACATAATCGTTAACTTTAAAGTTTGTCACAAATACTTTTTTGACTTTTTTCTTTTGTTGCGATGCCACTTTTTTTGTAGCGATTGATTTTGAAAACATTGTTTTTGCTTCTTGGTTAGTTAAAGGAAATGGTTTTGTTCCTCGTCCTGATGAACCAATAAATCCAGTAACGCCTGTTGTATTCCGAACAATATATCAAGCTTCATCATTCATAATAATATTAATAAAAATATATCCTGAATAAACATTCTTTTCGGTTGGTTTTCCTTTTTTTGCTGGAACCATTTCTTTGACAACTCTAATATCAAAAACAACATCTTTCATATTTAATGATTCTACCCGTTGGATTAAGTCATCACGAACGCGATCTTCATGACCAGAATAACAATTAATTACATATCATTTCCCAGGATATTTTGTCACATCCTCTAAATTACCACTGCTATCTAATTTATCATTCGTTTTATCATTATAAATGACTTCATCTGTTATTGTATTTTTCCCTAACATTACTTTACTCCCTTAAATCTTATTTATTAATTATTATATAATGCGAGCAAAAGTTAGTAAATGATGTAAAAATAAATCTAATACTAAATAAAACACCACGAAAGCAATAATAAATAAAATTGTGATTAAAAACTTGCGCCTCAAACTACCCTTACTTGTTCAACGAATTCTTGTAACTTCTTTTGCCATTTTAACAGGAAATTCACGGAAAGCTAATTTTCAATTAGTTTTTTTATTTTTAATTAAATTTTTGCGTTTGAAAAAACCTTTTTTTATTGGGTCACCATTTTCGTCAACTGCTGGGGCTATGATTTCTTTTTTCGTTCCAACTTGAATTGGTGCTACCCTATTTGCTTTTTTTTGAAAAATTAAAACTGTTTTTTCATTTTTCTTTTTAATTTTTAAAAATCTTTTTTCTTCTTTTGTTAAAGCAATTTTAATTTCCTTTTTTGGTTTTTCCTTTTTTGCCATTCCGAACACTTACCTCGTTTCTTTATGTTTAGTATGTTTATTACATGTTTTACAAAATTTATTTACTTCTAAACGTTCTTTTTGTGTCATTTTGTTTTTAAACGTTGTATAATTTCTATTTAAACATTCGGAACACACTAATATGATCTTTTCACGCATAATACTCTCACCATAATTGATTATATTATATTAATAATAATATTGATATAATTAATTAATTATTTTTGTAAAAATATTTGGTTTTTTGCATAATTCTTTGCATTGCACTATCAACTTGCCGATAATTTAGTCCTAACAAACGCTGAATATTGTAAATATTTTCACCAGCAAATCATAAGCGAAAAACTTTTTCTAATGGTGATAAGGATTTATAAAATATTTTAATAATTTGTTTTTGTTCATCAAAACAAGTAATTTTATTGAAAAAATATAGAAACCACATACATTTTGTATTTTTAGTATTTACATTTTTACAAAATAAATTTTATTAATATTTTAAATAGGGGATTGAAATTTATGCAAACAAAACAATATTTAATTTTGCGGTTGTTAGTGAAAAAGTATGGTAAAGATCTTGTTATTTTGATAGGTTCCAATAAGTTGGACCATATTTATGTTGATTTTCAAATAAAATATAATTAAAAAAATAGTAAATACTTTTTATTAGTACTTACTAAAATGGGTGCAGTCTTAAGTATTATTTTTATTTTGATAATAATTTTTATTTATTCCTTATATAATACAATCCCTGTACCAATTCACAATCACACTCCTCACTGTTAGAAAAAATAGTTTACAATTTTAAAGAATTTATATCTAAAAAATGTTAAACTATTTTCATATTTTTGGCGCTGTGTAGATACAAACGGCAAATTTATATATCGATTAGATTAATAATAAAATAAAATATTTTTAATAAATTACAACCATTTTTTCAAAAAAATATTTTTTTGTTATTTCATTTTATTTTAAGTACATTTAAGAATGCTAAAAATAATTTATTAAATTTTAACTAATAAATTTATTTAATATTTTGTAAAAACATTGCTTTTGAACTTATTCAATTAAAACAAAGTCGAAGTTTATCATTTATAACATTAACTAATGAATCTATTATTTTTTGACTAACATTATTAAAATCAGTTCCCTTAGGAAGTCAATATCTAAATTCGTCGTTCATATGTTCAATTAATGGTTTTTGTTGTGGTTTACTGGAGTAACAAAAATAAACTTGTGTTTCAGTAAATATTTCCATTTCTCTTCATTTACTAAATTATTTGCCTTGATCTGTAATAATTCCTTTAATTTTACCTATTAAATTATTATTTATAACAATATCTTTAAATTTGGTGTCCTGTAAGATTAACCAGCAAACCTGAGTAAACTTTACAATTAATAAAATATATAAAAAATATAAAAATAGAACTAAAGTTCTATTTTTATATTAGGTTATTATCTTGTAAAATAGCAGCTAAACCATGAAAAATTAAATCCTTATCATAATGATAATCAACTAATTTTTTAATATAGTCAGCATTGCCACCTGTTAAAATGACTTGTGGTTTTCTTACTTCGCTGGCAAGTTGATTAACAAATCCGGTTATTGCTAACAAATGACCATTGACTAACCCAATATTGATTGCTTGTTTAGTATTTTTTCCTAAAATAACATTCTCATAATAAAAATCAAATTTTTGTAATAATTGAGCCCGTTCAAATAAAGCTTCAGATGATGTTTCTAAACCAGGCATAATAATTGTTCCTAATAATATGCCTTTTTTTAATAAGGAAATCGTTGTTGCAGTTCCCATATTAACTAAAATAACATCTTGTTTTGAAAATAAATTTAATGTTGCATAAGAGCAAACAATTAAATCCGCCCCAAGATTACGAGGATTAGGAATATCTGTTATTAACCGATCGGTTAATAAATTTTTTTTAACTTGATAAAAAGGAATCTTTAAATCTAACGCTAATTTGTAAATTAAATTATCTAACATTGGTCGAACTGATAACAATGCCAATAAAGTAAGATCAGTTAAATTACAGTTTATTTTGCTTAAAGCAGTATTTATTTTTTGGTGAAAATTTTTTTCCGCCGCTAATTTACAACTAGACATTGTTAAAAAAACAATAATTTTTTTTTGCCGATTAAGAATAGCAAATTTAATTGCGGTGTTACCAATATCAATTAATAATTTCATCTTGTTGTTCATGCCCCTTTACAATTACAATTTACAATTTTTAATTAAAAACTTGCCTAGGTATCCCTTGATAAATAGTTCTTTTATCTTTTGATTATCATTTCCAATAATATAATCATCATTATATAATCATCATTATATAATCATCATTTTTAAAATTATCAACATAAATCATAATTGCTTGTAAGCGCATATGGTAATTTGACAATGAAATAATTGGATATTTTTTATCAAAATAAACCTTAATTATAGGTTAATTATAAGTTAATTTTTCACAATAGGTTGTTAATCATTTATGGGCAATTAAATTTAATTCTTACATAATTTCACATTGATTAACACTTATCGTATCTTTTCGCTTCGCTGGATCTAATTTTTTAAATAAATTTGTTACTTTTTGTTTAAAATTAATCGCATAATCAATAAAATCAACTGTCTCTAAAATTTTAACTGGTGTTACATAAATTCCTAAGTAATGATTACCACAATAATCATATTGAATTCGCGAAAAATTAGCATTTTTAAACTATGATTTAACATAATTTAAATCATTAAATTCCTTAATATTATAAATTTTAAAATCAATATAATAATCATACGGTGTTAAAAAACAATTAATTATTAGTATAACAAATATAAACAAGAAATTGATTCAAAAATTTCTTCTTAAATAAATTAAAATTTACAGAAATAATATGTTTCGTTTTTTCAGAACCTTTTTAAAATATAAAAAATTAATTCTTCCATAACAATATTATTTAAAAACAATTTTTTTGAAAATTAATATCACAATATTTAATTAAATCCTGGTTTTCAATTAGTTTACTTTCATCAATTTTTTGTAAATAATTATCATATTTTTTCGTAAAATATTTATAAAACCACCGTAAATTTAAATTATATAAAATATAATAATATGTAAAATCAACTTTAAGAATATATTTAATCACCTTGATTAATGACCTTAATAAATTATTCGAAATTTTATTTGCTTTATTAAAAGCTTGCATAATTTGCATAACATTATCATTTTTTCAATGCCATTTCATCAAAAAATATATACTACTTCACATTCATAATTTTTATTATAATAAAAAGGAATGATCCGAACAATAAAATTAATTTCATCATTAACTTTATATTCCAAATAACCCTCATTTTGACTATATTTAATTATTGTTCTTTTTTTAAAATTATTTTTGATTTCATTTAAAATTGTTTGAAACATTCGTTCTTGTAATCCAGTTTTATTTTTAGGGCGGATATTAAATGATTGTTATTTATAGTTCTAACTTGTCATATTTTGTTAATGTTTTAAAACCACATTCATCTAATACAACTGTTTGATAATATAATTTTTGAAAACTTTTTTGATAAATATTAAAAACTTCTTGCATTTTTTTTCGAATATTAGTTGCTAAATTAAGTTGCCTACTAACAATATTATTAAATTCTAAAAACTTTAATTTCTTTTGCATCAAGTTCACTCCTATTTTCTAGTTGATACCATTATAACAAAAATTACTTAATATTTATAATCTGATTATTCACGACATCTGATTATCCATGACATAAATGCCAATTGCATTTGAAATTTTATTTAAACCAAGCATTGTAATAATATCTGCTAAATAAGCAATAAAATATTACGCGCCATAATTAATTTTTAATTCGCAAATAATAATTTTGTTATCATTAGCATTTTTATTACCAAAAATTGTTTGATGATTTTTACCATACAAATTGGTCAATCCTTATATTTATCATTTTGCTGATAAAAGGCAATTTGTTTGTGCTAATGGACTAAAAGTAATTTCTTATGTTTGATAAATTTTTGCACAAATAATTTTAATTTTATCAGAAAAAGAAGTTATTGTTGGATTAAACAATAATTGATATTGCTGAGGTTTTGCTGTTTGTTCAATAATAGTTTTAAGTAACAATAGATCACCTTTAATTCCCAAATGATAAGTATTATTAATTACAAACGGAATTTTTTGTTTCTTTAACCATGTTATTAGCAAAGCAATTTATTCCGCTGTATCGGTTGAAAATTCGTTAAAACAAAAGCGTCATGTAAGATTAATCGGCAAAAAATTCTTGTAATATTGTTTTTTATTTTTATTTTTCCTGAATTGTAAATATATTTGAGACAATTTATTAAATATTTTGTATTAAATCTAATTAATTTTTATAATTTAATGATTTTCTTGGCATTGGATTTATTTTCAATACTATTTTATTTAAGTCATCTTGAGAAAATATTGATAAATATATTCCTTTTGGTAAATTTTTTTTCAAAATTTAATTATTATTTTCGTTTAATCCTCTTTGACCAAGACAACCGTTATCAGCAAAATAAACTTTTATTTTAAAAATATTTTTAAGTTTTTCACTTATTAAATTCTTTACCACGATCAAATGTAATTGTTTTTATTGTACCAAGTAGTTTGTTTAAAATAAATTTTATTATACTTTCTATGACATCTTTGCTTTTGATACTATTAGTTACTAGCTATATTGATTTTTTAGATCATATATCAGCTAAGGTTATAATTGTTGTTTTATGGTTTTTACCAACTATAGTATTTCTTTCTAGATGACCAAAGACATTTATGCATTAATATTTGGAAATTCAATATTACGTTCAATAATTGTTCGACAATTATTGACTTTTCTGTGGTTTTCTGTTTTATTATTTGGTTTATTTTTACCTTTTATTAATAAATTTTTTATTAAAATTATAACGAGAAAAGGTAAAAATAAATAAAGTCTTTGAACAGATAAAATTTTTGTCAATATTTCTTATTATATTTGTAATAATATCTGGTGAAGTAGTGTTAATAATTAACTAAATAATTAATAATTTCGAGGTAAATTTTATTTAATGTTTTTTGTTTGCAACCGGCTTTTTTGTTTTTATTACTATTTTCATAAATTTCAATTGGGTTTCAACCATCAGCTAACATTTTATAAATTATATGGACAGTTTTTTTACTTTGATTTATTTCATAAGCTGTTTTTCTAATTTAATAATTAAAATTTTGATATTGTTGGATTGAAATTAATTTTTTATTGTGATTTTTGATACACTTTGTTATTTATCCTTTTTTAAATTTAGATTTAAAAACAATATTTTTGTTTATTTAAATATCCCATTTAGTTTTACAATTCAGGTTTATATTGAAAAACATAAATTTATTTGTATTATTGATCGGATATTATCTTTAAATTTAAAAACTTTTATCATAAAAACAGATGTTATTCTGTTTCCTTACACAAAATAAACGATATTTTTATAAAATCCTTTCAAATAAGGTTATTATTCGATCAATAATACAGCTCTTAAAATTTAATATTTTGATACTGAAAGATGAAAAACTCATCTATGAAACTAAGCTTTAAAAAAGTTTGAAAGCGAATGAAGTTTACTCCTATTTATTTCTTTAATTCTCAGAAAGATTAATCCCTCGCGAAATGTCATATCGCGGGGTTTTTTGGTTTGTTTTCATAAAAAGAGTGTTGTTAAACCAAAAAAAAACAATATCGGACACTAAAAAAACAAGAGGGTTGGAACTTTCAAAAGGTTATTTTCTTTATATAAAGTTGTCTAGGGATGGATGAAGCGTAATTAATAATTGGGTAAAATGTTTTTGTTTGTGTCATTTTTATTAACTTAACAAAGGTTTAAAAATAACAAATCAATTATTTACTCCTAAATTAATTGGTGGTGTAAAAGTTTTATACAAATATCGATTTAATTTAAAATATGTTTTACAATCACCAGTTGTTAAGAAAAATTATAGCTATAAAGGAAATGTTAAAATAACAGAACATGAACACGATGCTTGAAAACATTTACAATATTTTTTAGCAAAGGGAGTTGAAAAAAATGGTACAAACAAAAAGTAATTTACCAAAAAAATAATAAAAAGACAGAAATAAAATTCTGTCTTTTTTAATTATGTTAAAATTATTGTTAACTTTGTTTAGTTTAATAAAATAACAGCAGAATAAACCTAACAAAACTTTCCTACTTGTAATGTTACAAAACCAAGCAACAAGTGAGGATAAATAATATAGAGGGGCCGTACTGCTATGACCAATAAAAGCAATTCTTTTAGGCAATATAAAAGAGTTATCGTGGTTTTGGGATAAATATTTAACCCGTAATGGTTAAAATGTTAGTTAGTGTTCCAAAATAAAAAAATTTTAGAAATATTACTATTTATAAGTAGGTTTTGAAAGTGTCTTTTAAATAACTCTGTTGAAAAGAGTTAAAAATTAAATTATAAAATAAAACAATATTGATTAACAAATGTTAGTGTTATATTAATGAATACTTTTTAAAATTAACCAAAAACATAAAGGGTGGTTGATATTATAAAAAATATGTTTGTAATTGTTTAGCAATTTTATAATTTATTAATAAACAAAAAATAAATGCTAAACTTTGATTTTTAAATTTGCAATGCCAAAATAATCATCAAATTATTAAAAAATTAATTTTTAAGAAAAATAAATGATGAATTATTAATATCAAAAATTAGGAAAAATAAGTATATATAGATGTAAAAAAATTTCACAAAGTGATCAAGCTGGAACACTAAAAAATAAACGAAGTGAAAGGGCTATCTGATAAGGTTAATCAACTAATTAAATTAGTACTACGCGGGGGGGCAGAAGAGTAGTCGCAAGTGGTTAATCAAACCAATGCCTAAAAGAAACTCTGTCTAAAAATAGGAAAAACAATAAAGTTATTTAATAAATAACTAGTTAAAAATAAAAAGAAAAAAAGGGAAAAAAGATTGTTTAATTGCTCTTTTTCTATCAATAAAAAATATGATTATGACTGCTGACAAATTATTTGAAGCAGTATAAAATACTTACTATCATGCAATGATGATTTATAAGAGAAATTTATATGTTTTTAAATAGTTTGATAAAAGATATAAACTTTGTTGAAGAAGTAAATATTAATGTTAATTTCATAGAAAAACAAAAATTAAAATAAAAATATGAAAACCTTGATCAATAATTAAAAAAGACAAAATCGTAATGGCAAAAACAGTTATATTTTGTGAGGAAAAAAGAATAAAACAACGAAAACCCCTTTTAATAAAATTACAATTAAAGCTTCCATATTTCGTTATTATGATAAAAAAAGAAATTTAAACAACAACATTATTAAATAAATAAATTGGTTTAAAAAATAATCAAACAATTATTTTAATTGTTAAAATATCAATTTGAAAAGAAATGAATAGTGCTAAAAGACAAAAAGATATTAATTATATATATTTTTCCAAAGTTAAGCATATCTCTAATATGTCAATTACAAATATTAATAAAGAGGTTGATCTTGCTAAATTATTTAAAAAAATTAAAAACAAATACAGAAAAAATCAATGTTCAAACATTATATTTATATACCGGTGTTGATGATTATTTTAGTAATTTAACAAAATATAAAAAATTAAAAAAAACATGTTTATAGTAACATATTTCCATACTGGATATTTTAAAGTATACAAATTTTTAGTTTTTTTCCATAAGTATCTTGTGGTTGTTTTTCATAATAATCAAAAATTTAAATATTTTCTTGGCAAATATTTAAGTTAATTTTAAAATGTTGACGATATAATTTTAGATATTAATTTAATACATTAATAATGCGATTATGAATAAATTTAGTGCTCTAACTAATTACCCATATAATTTGATAAATTATCCCCTAATGTTGTTGTAATTTAATTTGTTTTATATTAAATGTTTTTACAATTTACAAAGTATATAATCAATTTTTTGTATCACTAATTTTTTCAAAATTAGTGATTAAAGTTACTTAATACATTAACTTATTGTAATATTCTGTAAAATTCTTATTCAATACAACCATTCATTTCGTACTATAAAAAATGTTAATAAAATCTCTAAAATAATTGTTTCGTAGTTTCATTTTTTAAATTGTACTTTGTACTTTATCTTATTTATTTTAAAAATTCAATTAACATAGTTCTAATTATAATTAGAATTAATATTTCTTATCATTTGCAAGTTTCTTGGTTTAAAAATGTTATTTCAAGTTATTTTGTTAAAATTATGTATAATTAATAGGAATAAATAAGTAACTTTTTAAATAGAAAGGGTTTTAATTTTAATATGGATAAAAAAATAATTCGTAATTTTTCAATTATTGCTCATATTGATCATGGGAAGTCAACCTTAGCAGATCGGATTTTAGAGTTAACAGGAACAGTCAAAAAACATGAAATGCAAGAACAATTATTAGATTCAATGTACTTAGAACGTGAGCGCGGGATTACGATTAAATTAAATTCAGTCCAGTTAAAATATCGTGCGCAAGATCAACAAGAGTATATTTTTAATTTGATTGATACTCCCGGACATGTTGATTTTACTTATGAAGTGTCGCGTAGTTTAGCGGCTTGTGAGGGGGCTATTTTAGTTGTTGATGCGACACAAGGAATTGAAGCGCAAACATTAGCTAATGTTTATTTAGCAATTGATAATAATTTAACAATTATTCCGGTTATTAATAAAATTGATTTACCATCAGCTGATCCAGAACGAGTTAATAAAGAGATTGAAAATTTAATTGGGATTCCAACAACAAATGCTCCTTTAATTAGCGCCAAGACTGGTTTGAATATTGAACAAGTTTTAGAGACAATTGTGAAAGAAATTCCAGCGCCATTAGATGCTGATGATAATAATCCGTTACAAGCTTTAATTTTTGATTCACATTATGATAAATATCGCGGGGTAATGGTTTTAATTTGTGTTAAACAAGGAACTGTTCGCGTTGGTGAAAAAATTAAATTAATGAATACAAGGGCTATTTATGAAGTTATGGAATTAGGCATTAAAACACCGAAAGAAATAAAAAAAGACCAGTTAGTATCCGGCGAAGTTGGTTGATTATCAGCAAGAATTAAAATGGTTAGCGATGTTCGAGTGGGAGATACGATTACAAGTGTTGCAAAACCAGCACAGCATCCATTACCTGGTTATAAAAAAATGAATCCAATGGTTTTTTGTGGTTTATATCCAATTGATTCAGCTAGGTATAAGGACTTAAAAGAAGCGTTAGAAAAAATTCAATTATCCGATGCGTCCCTTGTTTATGAACTCGAAACATCACAAACCTTAGGTTTTGGTTTTCGTTGTGGTTTTTTAGGATTATTACACATGGATGTAATTCAAGAACGATTAGAACGGGAATATAACTTAGAATTAATTGCAACAGCTCCCTCTGTAATTTACCGTGTTTATTTAACAAATAAAGAAATGATTAGTATTGATAATCCAAGTAAATTACCCGCCGTGCAAAAAATTAGCCGGATTGAAGAACCTTTTGTTAAAACAACAATTATGACCCCTGAAAAATATATCGGTGCTTTAATGGAATTATGTCAAAATAAGCGGGGAACATATGTTAACTTAGAATATATTGATGATACCCGTCGAATTTTAACTTATGAAATGCCATTAAATGAAATTGTCTTTGATTTTTTTGATAGGTTAAAATCAATTAGTAAAGGTTATGCATCATTAGATTATGATTTTATTGGTTATCGTCCAAATAAATTAGTTAAAATGGATATTTTATTAAATAATGAAATTATTGATGCTTTATCAATTGTTGTTCACTGTGATTTTGCTTACGGGCGCGGAAAAGCACTATGTGCTAAATTAAAAGAAATTATTCCACACCAAAATTTTGAAGTTCCAATTCAAGCATCAATTAATCATAAGGTGATTGCTCGGGAAAATATTAAAGCAATGCGAAAAAATGTTTTAGCAAAATGTTATGGTGGAGATATTACACGGAAAAAGAAATTATTAGAAAAACAAAAAGAAGGAAAAAAACGAATGAAAGCAATTGGATCGGTTGAAGTGCCACAAGAAGCTTTTGTAGCGGTATTAAAGTTAGATGATTAATTGCTATATGGTTGGCAATTTTTTATTAACCTGAATTGTAAATATATTTGGGACACTTTATTAAATATTTTGTATTAAATTCAATGAATTTTTATAATTTAATGATTTTCTTGGCATTGAATTTGTTTTTAATGCTATTTTATTTATAAGTCATCTTGAAAAAATATTGATAAATCTATTCCTTTTAGTAAACTTCGTATCAAAATTCCATTATTATTTTCGTTTAATCCTCTTTGACCAAGACAACCGTTATCAGCAAAATAAACTTTTATTTTAAAAATATTTTTAAGTTTTTCACTTATTAAATTCTTTACCACGATCAAATGTAATTGTTTTTATTGTACCAAGTAGTTTGTTTAAAATAAATTTTATTATACTTTCTATGACATCTTTGCTTTTGATACTATTAGTTACTAGCTATATTGATTTTTTAGATCATATATCAGCTAAGGTTATAATTGTTGTTTTATGGTTTTTACCAACTATAGTATTTCTTTCTAGATGACCAAAGACATTTATGCATTAATATTTGGAAATTCAATATTACTTTCAATAATTGTTCGACAATTATTAACTTTTCCACGGTTTTCTGTTTTATTATGTGGTTTATGTTTACCTTTTCTTAATAAATTTTTTTATTAAAATTATAACGAGAAAAGGTAAACATAAATAAAGTCTTTGAACAGATAAAATTTTTGTCAATATTTCTTATTATATTTGTAATAATATCTGGTGCGTAGTGTTCATAATTAACTAAATAATTAATAATTTCGAGATAAATTTTATTTAATGTTTTTTGTTTGCAACCAGCTTTTTTGTTTTTATTATTATTTTCATAAATTTCAATTGAGTTTAAATCAGCATTCAACATTTTATAAATTTTATGGACAGTTATTTTACTTTGATTTATTTCATAAAATGTTTTTCTGATTGAATAATTAAAATTTTGATATTGTTGAATTGAAATTAATTTTTCTATTGTGATTTTTTGATACATTGTGTTATTTATCCTTTTTTAAATTTGGATTTTAACACAATATTTTTTATTTGTTTAACTGTCCCATTTAATTTTACAATTCAGGTAATTTAAAAAGCGGTTTAATCATTAAAAGATGATAAGTTGATAGTAAAAGTGCTAACGATACATTCAAAATTTAACAATTTTTATTATAAGTTTCTTAATTCATTTTTACTAGGTTTGTTGTTTTATATTTTCTTTTTTTGAGAAATTGGAATTATTTATCCAGTTAATAATTTTGTCTTTGACAATGTCCTTTTTAATTTAACTTATGTTATTTTAATTTCATTTGTTTGTATAGATTTCAATTAGTTGAAATCTATTTATGTTAATTTTCAAATAAAATATAATTATTAATGCCTAATTGTAAAGTTAAGTGCAACTAAATTATTTTTCTAACCAAATATTCGATTGGTGAAAGATAATTTAGTATTTTTCTTGGTCTATGGTTTAAAGACAATATAAATTTATGAACTGCATTTTTCGTGGTATTTGAAAAATTAAATTTTTTAGGAAATTTTTCTCTAATTAACCCATTAGTATTTTCATTAGTACCTCTTTGTCAGGGTGAATATGCATTAGCAAAATAAATTTTCACATTTAAATTTTTTTCAAGTTGTTGTCAATTAGCAAATTCTTTACCTCTATCAAATGTTATAGTTTTAACAAGATTATTTGGAATAATTGATAAATAATGGCTAATGTTTTCGTTAATAACTTTAGTAGTTCTATTTTCAACTAACATTGCTAAAGTAAATCTTGATGTTCTTTCAACTAAAGTTATTAAACATGATTTACTTTTACCTCGCGATGATACTATAGTATCACCCTCTCAATGGCCAACAGTTATGCGATTATTAACATTAACATTTCGTTCTTTAATTGATTTACCATTAAATTTACCGCGATTTTCTTGAGATTTTCGTTTCTTACCTTTTCTTCTTAAATTTTTATTAGTAACCTTTTCAAGTAATCCAGAATAAATTCAATTGTAAATTGTTTTAAAACTAATAATTCATTCTTTATGAAAATTTTTAATTCTTCCATAAATTTGTTCAGGCGATCAACCTAATAATAATTTTTGTTGTACATATTTTACTAATTCTCTATTTTTAAACTTATGAAAATAAACATGTGATTGTTTTCTATTTTCTGCTTTATTTTGTGCAATTAATGAAAAATAATGATTATTATCTTTATTTCTATTAACTTCTTGAATAATAGTACTAATACTTCGATTAAGATTTTTAGCTATTTCACTAATTTTTAATTTAAATTTCAATTGATTCTCAATATAAATTCTTTCATCTATGCCAAGATGTTTATATCCCATATAAAAAACTCCTTGCTTTAATTTTTCTAAAATAAACTTAGCATCATGAAATTTTTATATGAAATTTTTTGCAATTTTATTTACTTGCACTTACAAGTATAATTTAGCTTATAAAATAATAATATAAAAACGGTAAGAAATTAATATACCGATGAATTTAAAAAACAAATTGTTTTACTTTATCAAAATGGCAAAACTATTCTTGAAATTTTTAAATAATATAAGGTGTCAAAATCAACTATATATCAGTTAATTGAAAAATTTCATAATTCTGGATCTTTTAAAGCAAAAGATAATCGCACTTTTGAAGAAAATTAACTTTGATTGCCTTGCAAAAATAATTAATCTAATTACGAATGGAAAACAACCTTTTAAGGCAAGCGTCGCTGATAATTGGCAAAAAAATAGAAATTATTAACAATAATAAAGAAAAATGTTCCATGCGAAAAATTGGTCAAATAGGATCAAAATTAAAGATAGCAAAATTAACATATTACTATCAAATTAATAAATGTGGCTATAGTTGATATTAATAATTATGAACAAAAAGTTATCAGCGCATTTAAGCTAATCGCAAAATTTATGGATCTTGTAAAATTAAAGCTTTTTAAATCAGAAAGATATTATCTTATCGCGAAGAAAAATTCACCAACTTATGATTAAAGATTAGTTAGTATCTAAATACACCAAATTAAAATATTGTAATCATAAGTTGGTGTTTAATAACAACAAAATTAGCAACGTTTTAAACTGTTAATTTAAAAAATTAATAAACACACAACCCAATGAAGTTGTTGTTAATGATTTAACATATGTTCAATGTGGTACTAAATAACATTATCTTTGTTTGTTAATTGACTTGTTTAATCGTGAAATAATTGGCTATAATGTCGAGACAAATAAAATAGTACAACTAGTGCAAAGAAACTTTTTATTCAATTATAAAATCATTAAAACAAATTACGTTATTTCATACTGACTGAGGCAATGAATTTAAAAATAAAATCATTAACAATACCTTAAATATTTTTAACACCAAACAATCATTAAGCAATAAAGGATATCTTTATGATAATGTTGGGGCTGAAACAATTTACAAAAGTTTTAAAAAATAATTTGTTAAGAGGCAAAAATTTATAAATTTAACCCAATTAAAATACAAATTATTTGACTTTGTGCATTGATATAACAATATTCGAATTAACGGTAAGTTTAAATTATTTAATACCTGTTGTTGAATTTATAAAAAACAGACCATATAAAAAATGTCATAAAAATGGTTGTTAATTCAGATAATTTTTATATTTTATTATTGGTTTTGATAGAAATAAGGTATAATTACGATATATATTTAATAAAATATATGTATGGTTTGTTATGATTAAAAGATAGGTGAAAAAATGAAGAAATTACGAATAATTTCATTAACTTTCTTAACAATTGGAGGAATTTTTAGTACATTACTATTTTGATTATTAATTATTTTAAAAAATAAAATTAGTAGTAAAATGTTTATTTATGATGCCACATACATGTTATTAGAAGATGTTGGGCGTTTAATTTTGCAATTTTCAAATATAAGAGTATATGATAATATGATGAAAAAACCAGGGTTAGTCGGTAGTATTTTAATAACAATTTCTGCTTTTTTAGCGTCAATGTATTTAATTACAAATTATTTAAGAAAAAATAGTGATTATAAAAAATTTGGATCTAGTTTAGCTTTTTTTGTTGGTATAGTAAGTGTTATTTTATTATCAATGGTTGTTTTTCTTGCTGGACAACCAGAGAATTTAAATAAAGTTTTAAATATTTTTAAATTAGGTAGTAACTTTAATACGGGAATTATTTTATTATTTATTGGACCAGTTTTAACTTTCATTGGTGGTGTTTTAGCAATAGTTTGTTATGGCAAATTTCAAAAAACGAAATTATTAACCGAAGATCAACAAAATATTTTGTCAACAATTAATTTAAAAACTGATAAAATTGGAGCACGTAACGTAATACCGCAAAAAAAGAGGTTAAGTTCTGATGAACTTTCTGCCATTGGAAAACGAACACCAGTGGTTAATAAAATAGTTTCATCAACGAATGATTTAAAAGCGAAGATGGCTTTATTGAAAGCGAAGATTGTTCGTAATGTTCTTTTACATGAAGAAGGTGGGACCCATCTTACCTCTACCTCAGAGGAAGAAAATAATGGTAATATTCATAATTCAAATGAGGCAATGCGCGTTGAAGACAAAGAGGGCCAATATTTACGTACAATTAAAGATGGAGAAAAAATTATTGATGAATCACCAGCAGGTTTATTGCTTGAAAAAAAAGGTAATTTTGTACAAAAAGACGATATTATTAAACACCACGATTATTCATTGCTAATTTTTGGTGAAGGGAAATGATCATCAAAAGAAAATTCATCTTTGCATAGTTCAATTATTATTCCAAAATCAGAGCAAAATATGCTATTAAATACAACAGAATTAGCTGAACGAATTAGTTCAGCGCCACAACCAAGCGGAAAACAACGAATTAATCCAAATGCGCGTGTTGATAGTTCATATTATGGGAAAGTTTTTTTAGGTGATATTGATAAAATTTGAACTGCCGGAAAAAAATATCGCGAAGATATTATTAAAAAACCAACAACGAAGCATTCTTTTCAATCATCAAATTTAGATGATAATCTTGATGATTATAATGAAAATAATGACAAAATAGATTATAATCATTAATTAAGGTAAATTATGATAGAGAGAGGAACAGCATGGCATTGCAAAAAGTGCTACCGTATCAGGGCAATTTAGTTAAGTATGATTTAATTATTAAAAAACAAAAAAATATTGTGTTGAATATTAATAATGGCAAAATTAAAATATCAGCCCCTAGCTATGCGCATGATTGAGAAATTGAAGCTTTAATTTATAAAAATATTAAAAAAATTATTACAGTAATTAATGTTCACTATAATTATCGGAAAATTGTTATTAACAACCCTCCTGATGACACAGATTATGTTTATGTTTTTAATGAAAAATATCCATTGCAATTAACCCAAGAAAATGTTAATACAAAAATTATTAATCATCAAGTATTTTTATTAAAAGACGCTGGTAGTTATGATGAAAATGTTAAAAAGTTACATAGTTTTTTAAAACAAAAATTTAGTTGTAAATTTGAACAATTATTAAATAAATGAGCAAAAACGATGAATTTGTCTTATAAAAATTTAACAATTAAAACAATGATTCGCAAATGAGGTGTTTGTTATCCCCAAACTAAAAAAATTGTTTTAAATACCAAATTAATTCATTTTAACCAAACGGTATTAGAATATGTTATTATTCATGAGTTATCCCATTTAGTTCATCATAATCATTCAAAAACATTTTGATATCACGTTGAAAAATATATGCCAAATTATCGCGAAAAGGTTGAAATTTTAAAAAAACCAGGAATTTAAAATGGTTTTCTTTTTAATTTATATTTTAACTAAGTAATGAAATGAAAAATATAATTTATATATGCTTTATATTAGTAATCAACAAGATAGTAAAAATATTAAAGACCTTATATCCTTAATTAATTTGAAATTACGCCAATTAAATTTATTGCAAAAGCTGCCGAGGGGTTATTTCATCGTTGTAATTTACACTGTTAATAGTTTTTTAAATTTAAGCAATATTGGAAATAATGGTAGCATTGGTCTTTGTTTAGCAAAATTAATTAGTGAATATTATGGCACAATTATGGCACAAAAAAGATTTATGTTCATATTTTTATGGATAAAAGAACATTTTAAACAACCAAAACAATAGAAGTGGCATTTTTTAATTATTATTCCTTAATTAAAAAGGTCCATAATATCACAATTTCTTTTTTAGATGATGATATTAAGTAAGTAATTATGTGGACAGACGTTATTATTGATTGTATTTTTGGAATTATTTATCATATAAATGCCTCCCGCAATTGCGGAAATTATTGTAAAAGTTAACCAAAGTCAAAAATATGTTTTAACGTTTGATGTTCCTGATGTAATTGAAAATTATACTGTTTAAATTCCAACTATTGTAATTGAAGCAAATGAAACAATAACCTTTTTTACTTATAAATCATCTTTATTATTGCGATATTATTCCTTATTTAGGACGAATTATTATTTTACAATTAGGTTTTCATCACAATGATATTAATGCTCTTTGTGCGAAATTAATTGATAATAAATTATTTTATAGTGATAGTATTCATTTATATTAATGTTCGCTAATTTCACATAAGGGTATTTATGGTAATTTACTTATTTTTATTTCAAGTTTATAATATTTAAATTATGGAACATTAGTTACAAATATAGCTTTAAATGTCGGGGTTGGCTTAGTAATATTCAAACCCTTTCTCTCTAATTGCTCGGAAAGACAAATAATACTGCTCCAGAAATTACTTTTTATAATGCTTCTGATCAAGTTAGAATTATAGATTTATTAAATAATAAATTTAATGTTATTGCTTGTGAGATGAGAAAGGGAGAGACTGAAAGAACATATAATACTTTAAATTATATTTTATATAATTATAAAATGTTAAATCGTTATTGATACCAACGGAATTAATTTATTAGATCAACCGTTGTTAAGCAAGTTGCGCGGTCTTACTATTTTAACCATACATGTGTTATAATTATCGCCGTTTAATCAATAAAAGTGTTACAGAAAATTTAAGTAATTGGATTAATATTGCGAAATAATTTGCTAATAAATATAAAATTATTATTGTTTTAAAATGATACCGGTCATTTATTACCGATTGAAATATTATTTATGTTAATGGTACTGGTAACCATCTTATATTGCTGTAAGTATAATGAGGAATACTTTAATTTGTTTAATTGCTAGTTTAATCGACCAAGGTTATTGAATTATTTAAAGCAGCAATTGTTGGAACTTATTTATACTGTTTAAATAAGGATGAAATATTTCAGTATAAAAATCAGTTTTATCAATTAATATTATTAACCAAATTGGTTTTTTGTTATCTGAACTAATTGGCAATGATGATAATCTGCAGTTATAAAAAATAGATAATCCATCTATTTTTTATTTTTTTAGATTTGATATAATAGATTAACATAAGGGGTAGAAAAAACGGTGCGTCAAATTTTAAAGAGTTATTTAAAATCATATTTTAAAAATTGGATTGAAGCGGGAGGTTTAATTTTTTTTATTATCATTATTATTGCCACAATTGCCGGGATTTTATCAGGCGCATTACAATATAAAATAAAATATAATGATTTAATTTATACTTCGAAGAAATGAGATTATTATTTAATAGGCGAGGCAAAAGATTATAAAAATAATTTTTTGGAAGATTATTATTTAAATAATAAATTTGTTAACAAAAATCAACAAATAATTAATATTACAGGGACCAACCAAGCAATTTTAGCGAGAAATAGTGGCTGATGAAGATCAGTTCAAGCTGTTTGTACGACTCTCCCAAGTGTTGAAATGCAAATAATTTGTCGAACACGACAAATTATTATTAAATTAGACAAAATAAAAACGAGTCGAGGAATTAATCAACATATCGATGGTATTAATCCAATTATGTTGTGATATTTTAAAGAATATAATTATAATTGGAGTAAGGAACTTACAACGCGCTTATTAAGTCAGCGACCTGCGGCCACTTATAGTCCCGGCGTTTTTGAAACAATCTCGTTTAAACAAGAAACTGGTAAAAATTATACTTTAAATATTACCCCAGCTGTTGTTAAAAATTTAGAAAAGACCGGAAATGTTAATTTTAATCAATTGAAATTATACCAGGGAAGGTTACCACTTGCAGTAGATGAAACAGTTGTTAGTAGTTTATTTGCGGAACAAAATAATTTCAAAATTGGCGATATTTTACCAGTTATTCCCAAACAACCAAAATTTGATTTAAAAATAGTTGGTATTGGGAATAATTTAGATAATTTTGTTAAGCGTACAAATTTAAAAATAACTAACAATAATGATATTCGAAAATATGGTGTTTTATTTACAACTGCAGAGTTTCAAGCTATAATTCAAGATAATAATGTTATAGGGGAATTAGGAACAATTAAATTGAACAACACCCAAAAAAGTTTAATTAAATTAAATCATTCTAATGCAACTTTAATTTTAAAAGAAAACTTGGGGCAAGCATATATTAATCCGACTGCTATATTAGTTCCATATGAAGATAATTATATTGCTTTGCAAACGCAAAATATTAACATTCAAATTATTTTATATAGCGCAATTGGGGTTATTCTCTTATTTTTAGGATTTCTTTTTATTAATTATACGATGAAAAAAGAAATGAACAAAACGCGTCGTCAAATTGGTATTTTTAAAGCCTTTGGTTATCAATCGGTAGAATTATCGTGAATTTTTTCTACCAAGTTTTTTGTTACCATGATTTTTGGGATTGTTATCGGATATTGCTTTAGTATCCCAATTCAGTTATATGTTAGTACCTTATATATAACAGGTTTATTAATTACATTTAAATTAATTTATGTATCATGATGATTTATGTTTATTTTATTTTTCGTTATTCCAATCTTTTTTACAGCGTTATCCTTTTTATTAACCATTAGTTATTTGAAAAAACCAAGTTTAGTTTTAATTAATAGTGGTGGAAAATTTCGTTTTTATGGTTTAATGATTGGAATTAAAAAGATTTTTAGTAAAGCAACGTTCTTGTTTCGAATTCAATTAGCTTTTACCTTAAAAGGTTTTTGAAAATGAGTGATTGTAATGTTTATTTTCTTTGTTTCTTCCTTAATATTTATTATTCAATTTAATGCATCGGATATTTTTAGTGATATTGTGCAAGCATTTAGTAATACTTATCAAAAAGATGTTGACCATCTCTTTCAATTTCCTAATACATTAACAATGGCCACAAGTTATAAAAATCCTAGCGGGGAAGATAAATTACAATTAATCAATACAAATCATTTTCGTGTGTTACCAACTAGTGATATTGAACAAACGCAAGTTGTTTCATTAACTAAATTTAACAAATTAGCAACCGCGATTCATCAAGAACCAGCAAATATTAAATTATGAGAAGAACTTGCTATTTATAAACCAATTTATCAGTCAGTTTATTTAACTGATTTAATTCAAGTTTTCAAAGATTTAACAAATATAAATCATAATAAGATAAAAATCCCTAATTGGGCAAAAAATATTCTTAATTTAAGCAGTTTAATTGACCAAACGAAAGTTAAAGTTGTTGTTAGTTTTAATACCCTATATTATCATCCACAAACAGAATTACCAATTATTAATTTAGCGGTAACCCCTAGCAATCGGGAGACAGCAGTAATTAGTGATCTTAGTTTGCGGGGAATTGAAACACAAACTTGAAGTAAATTTTATCAAATTGAAGGTGTTGATCCTATAGTTATTAATAATTTATTTTCGGCGCCCCTAACAAGAACAAACATCCCGGCGATTATTTCAGAAAAAATAGCAAAGTTAAATAATTTAGGGATTGGTGATTCGTTTGAACTTACGGTTAAAAATACGGTAACGCCTTATAATTTAACAATTATTGTACAAGAAATTAATAAAAATGATACCATAAGAAGTAATATTTTTATTAATGCCGCTAACATTTGGTTCATATTTTGTGACATTGAAGGAAAGCCAGTGGAATATTTATATGATGGTGTAATTTCAAAAGAAAAAATGATTTATGATAAGATTAACCCTAAAGATTTATTAACCGGAAAACAAAATTATAAAATTACCTTACAAAATTTAACAATTAATATTTTTAATCATGATATTATGGATAATTTAGAAAAGATTTTTCTAACTTTAACTAGTACTGGTGGTGATATTGGTGTTTTTACTAGTCCAGATAATGCTGAATTAATTACCTTAAAAAAAATATTAGCAAAAGCCGGACTGGGAATGATAAATGATTCATTATTAATTTTACAAATGTTAAACGGGATTATTATTTTTATCATTTTAGCAGTTATTACTTCGTCAGTGATTTATGAAGCTAGCCAAATTATTTTAACAATGTGAGCATTAGGATATAAACCACACCAAGTAAACTTTATTGTTATTGGTAATTATGTGTTGGGGGTTTTATTTACTTTTGTTCTAGCTTATGTTATCTCCTTTTTAATTTGGCATTTTGCAATTAATATTATTTTACAGCATTTTAAGTTTGTAATTAATTTACCATTAAATTGACAAACACCAGTTAAAGTTGGTGTTATTATTAATCTTATTTTATCATTATCATGATTTTTATCAATGTACTTATTAAAAAAACAGAAAATAAATGAATTAACGGAGTAAAATAGATTATAATAAGGTTATAAAATTTTAAATTAAATCGTTGGTTTAGAAATAGCAATTAATTTGATAGGTTCCAATAAGTTGGACCATATTTATGTGGACTTTCAAATAAAATATAATTATGAAGAAAGTAAGAATATAAAAATAGGAAGAAATTCATCGTTATATTAATTTAAAAAAATTGTTTTACTTTATCAAAATGGCAAAACCATTCTTGAAATTTTTAAGGAATATAAGGTGTCAAAATCATCTGTATATCAGTGAATTGAAAAATTTCATAATTCTGGATCTTTTAAAGCAAAAGATAATCGAAATGTTGAAAAAATTAACTGATTGCCTTGCAAAAATAATTAATCTAATTACGAATGGAAAACAACCTTTTAAAGAGAACGGTGCTGATGGTTGATAAAAAAATAGAAATTATTAACAATAATAAAGAAAAATATTCCATGCGAAAAATTGGTCAAATAGGATCAAAATTAAAGATAGCAAAATCAACATATTACTATCAAATTAATAAATGTGGCTATTGTTGATGTTAATAATTATGAACAAAAAGTTATCAGCGCATTTAATGCCAATCGTCAAAATTTATGGATCTTGTAAAATTAAAGCTTTTTAATTTTTACAAGATATTATCTTATCGCGAAGAAAAATTCACCAAATTATGATTAAAAATTAGTTAGTATCTAAATACACCAAATTAAAATATTGTAATCATAAGTTGGTGGTTAATAACGACGAAATTAGCAACGTTTTAAACCGTGAATTTAATAATTAATAATAACACACAACCCAATGAAGTTGTTGTTAGTGATTGAACATATGTTCAAGGTGGTGGTAAATGACATTTGATATTATCCTTTGTTTGTTGATTGACTTGTTTAATCGTGAAATAATTGGCTATAGTGTGTCGAGACAAACAAAACAGTACAATTAGAGCAAGAAACCTTTTATTCAATTACAAGACCATTAAAACAAATTACGTTATTTCATACTGACTGGAGTAATGAATTTAAAAATAAAATCATTGATAATATCTTAAGTACTTTTAACACCAAACGATCATTAAGCAATAAAGGCTGTCTTTATGATAATGCTGGGGCTGAAACAATTTACAAAAGTTTTAAAAAATAATTTGTCAAGTAACAAAAATTTATAAATTTAACCCAATTAAAATACAAATTATTTAACTTTGTACATTGATATAACAATATTCGAATTAACGGTAAGTTTAAATTATTTAATACTTTGTTGAATTTAGAAAACAACAGTCCATATAAAAAGTGTCTTAAAAGGGTTACCAATCCAGTAATTAAAAATAAAAAAGGATGTTTTGAAATGATAAATAAAACTGCTAATAAAAATGACAAAAAATAATATTATTAATTTTATTGATAAAATTTCTAAATTAATTAATACTTATGATATTAATGAAGATACTAAAATATTAATATTAAGTGATGGTGAAAAACAAATTAAAAAAATTTACAAAGCAATAAAAGGAAAATATAAAAATAACACTACCTCCTATATTTTTGATAAATTTCATTTATTAAAAATATTTAAAGAATTATTCCTATATCGAAATATAAATTAAATTAATATATTAAAATATAAATTAGCAAAAATATATTTCTTTGTTGGAAATTATGAAATATTATTAAATTTATTAATATGTCATTTATTTTATGTTATTGAAAATAAAAAGAAATTTTTATTAGAAACTATTGAATTAATTAAAAACAATAAAGAAGGCGTTAAAAATCAAGCATTATAATATAATATCGGTTGTCACGTTAAAGGAGATATTTCACATTATATTAAATAAATTAAGGGGCGTGGGCAAAAATATATTGTAAAGAAACATTTAATAATATGATAATTTCTTCAATGTTAAGAATTAATGGTATAATTGATGAAAAAAGTTAATAAAACTAATGAAGAAAAAATTGAATTTAATATTTTTAATTTAAATCAATCACAAAATCAATTTTTATCTTTATAAATAAAAAAACCTTTTAAAATTGGTAATAACTTTAAAAAGTGTTTTTTAGTTTGTCAAAATTAATAATTTTAGAAAATATTTTTTAACTAAAAATTATATTTTTAAAAAAGTTGAATTTTTTATAAATTTTGTTATCATTTAAATATAAGCGAATACTAATTTGTTTCTAATTATTTAATTTTATTCAAAACCTAAGAATAATGAATACTACCATAATTTTTATAATTTAATTAAGATTAAACAAGAAAGGATAAACTGATGGAAAAAGAATTAAAATTATTATTTAAACAAGCAATTAAAAAAATTACTGCAGCAAAAACAGTTGCGAAACTTAATGAGCTTCAATTAGAATATTTAGGAAAAAAATCATTGTTAAATTATTTATTAAAAAAATTGAAGAATTTAAGTTATGAAGAACGGTTAATAGTTGGCCAAAAAGCAAATAAAATTAAGGCGGAATTAACTAATTTATGCCAAAATAAAAAATCTGAATTGGAAGATTCGTTATTAATGACATCCATTGAACAAGAGAAAATTGATTTATCATTGCCAGGGTATAATTTAACGTTAGCAACAAAGCATCCATTAAATCAAGTTATTGATGAGATTTCACAATTATTTCAAGAACTAGGATATGATATTTTATTTGGAAAAGAAGTTGATGATGATGAATATAATTTTCAACGTTTAAATTTACCATTAGGGCATCCAGCTCGTGATATGCAAGATACATTTTATTTAACAAAAAATACCTTATTACGAACACATTGTACCAATATGACAGCTCACGCAATTTCCCAAATGAAAAATAACAATGAAATCATTGCAATGATTTCATCAGGAAATACTTATCGTCGCGATGATGATGACTCTACACATTCACATCAATTTATGCAAATTGATGGTTTTTTAATTGCCCCCAACATTACCTTTGCTAATTTAAAATGAACAATTCAATATTTTTGTCAAAGAATGTTTGGTGAAAAAACACAAATTCGGTTACGACCAAGTTTTTTCCCGTTTACCAAACCATCAGTCGAAGTTGATGTAACATGTGTTAATTGTCAAGGCAAATGTTGTTCAATTTGTAAACAAACGGGATGAATTGAAATTATGGGGGCCGGAATGATTAACACACTTGTTTATAAAGCGTGTGGTCAAGATCCAACCTTAACGGGGTTTGCTTTTGGGATTGGGATTGAACGGATTGCAATGTTAAAATATGGAATTGATGATATTCGTCGTTTTTATACTAATGATGTTCGTTTTTTAGAACAATTTAAGAAATTTGATTAGAAGGTGTTAAAGATGATTATTACAAAAAAATGATTAGATAAATATATTGATTTTACCGATATTAGTAATGACGATATTGTGGTTGCTTTAAATAATTTGGGATTTGAAGTTAAGCGTACACATAATTTTGATCATAATCGCGATGTTGTTTTTGGATGGGTACAAATTGTCAATGAAATTCTCGATACGAATTTAAAGTTTTATTTAGTTGCTAAAGGGCAAGAATTAGTTGATTCGATTGTTTGCGAAGCTAGTAATCCTGTGAAAAATGAGTATGTTATTGTTGCTAGTCCAGAAACAATTTTAGCGGGTGACACTAAAATTACAAAACAACAAATTAAAGGATATGTGTCAGAAGAAATGATATGTTATTTAAACGAACTGGGAATTTCCAAGAAATGTTTAACAACAGTCAAAAAAGATAAAATTATTTTAACTTTTAATGATAAAGAAGTTTCTTATGATATGATTGATGCTGAAGATATTTTACCGAAAATTGAGTTAACCGATTATTTATTTGACATTGATTTAACATTGAATCGCAGTGATTGTTTAAGTGCTTATGAATTAGCCCGAGAATTAGCGCGTTATTTTAAACGAGAATTATTTCCATTAGAATTAGAATCAACGGAAAATTTAAAAGGATATCAAAACCCTTTGCAAGTTAGCATTGAGACTATGGTTGTTGAATCAGCAATTAGTGCTAATGCAAAGTTAACACCTGAAAAAAATCCATTAAAATTAGCCGATCGAATTTGATTAAAAATTAATGAATATCAATCAAACAGCGCTGATCCATTTGGCGATCTAGCAATTAAAACAGCGATCGAAACCGGACAACCATTATTATTATATGATTTTAATAAAATTAAGGGTCCTTTAAAAATTACGGATAATTATGAAAATAAGGATTTTAATATTAAAAAAGGGGATTTAGTTGTCATTAACAATAACAAATTTGTGGAATTAATTGGAATTAAGGTAAATCCGGCTTATGCTATTACTTCAACAACAACCGAAATAACTGTGTTAGCTTTACATTTAAATCATATTTTAATGCGTCATCGTCAGCAACAACGGAAAGTTGGAATTAGTAATATTAATTTACAACGTTATATTAATCCTCTTAGTTATGCAACGGTTGGGTTAGGATTATCGCGTTATTTATATTTATTAAAGATTAATGGTTTTTTAGCGGAATTGTCAGTTTTAAATTTTATTAAAAAATATAATAAAACTGTTGAACCAATTCGGATCACATTAAATGAAATTAACCAGACAATTGGGCATCCTTTTAGTTTATTAGAAGTTAAAGCTTTGTTAGAACCGTTAGCATTTCATTTTGAAGAGGCCGCGGAAATTTTACTTGTGACTCCACCAGTCGCGCGCACGGATATTTTTCAAAAGGATGATATAGTTGAAGAAATTGCGCGTTTATTTGGTTATAACAATATTGTTTCAGAACCACCAGTTTTACCTAATTTGGCTAAAGAAAACCGCCCAGCGGAGAAAACAATCAAGAATTTTGAAACTTTCTTGTTAAATAATGGCTTTTATCAAGCAAAAACATATGCTTTAGTTAAACAACAAGAAATTAAGGACTTTAACTTTTTTAATTATCAAAAACCACATCAATTATTATCACCATTATCCAAAAAACATGAAGTAATGCGACTAAGTTTAACAAATAGTTTACTAAATAGTGTGGTGTATAATAATGCACGAAATAATAAAAATATTAAATTATTTACAGTTGAAAAGATTTATGCTAACAAGGGAGAAAGTTATTATCATGGGGCTTTTGTCAGTCAAGCGGAAATTGTTGAAAATAAAGTAACAGGTGATAAACTAGCTAATTCATATTACTATGTCAAAAGTTTGTTGGAAGCTTATTTGCGAAGTGAACAAATTGATATTAATGAATTATCATATCAAGCTAATCCCAAAAATAAAGTTTATCATCCTTATCAAACAAGTCGTGTTCTATTGGGGAAGCAATTATTAGCCGTGATTGGGGTCATTAACCCCGCTTATCAAAATTCTGTTGATTTAAAAGGAGCTACTTATTTTGGTGAAATTAACTTCGAATTAATTTTTAATTATTCGAATAAAAAACAAACATTTTTTACGCCACTTTCAAAATTTAGTGCAAGTAACCGTGATATTTCAATTTGAGTGCCAACAACGGTGAGCTATGAGCAAATTAAAAAGAAAATTTTAGCTGGGGTAAAAAATGTTGTTAAGATGGAAGTTATTGATCAATATTTTGATCCGAAATTTAAAGATGGCTATAGTGCTTTAACAATTAGTTTTACTTTTAATGGTATGACAAAACAATTAACAGAAGCAGAAATTAATAAACAATTTGAACAAATTAAAAATAATTTAACAAAATTAGAATTATCAATTCGTTAAAAATAAAATTTATTGATAATTAAGTTAAACTAGAGCAAGGAGAACTTAATTCTTTTAATTTAACATAATTTATAAATATAGAATGTTTAAGTAAATGTTACTTTTATATTTTTTATGACTTAATAATTATTTTTTTAAGTTTCTTTAATTTTTATTAAATTATAATCTGTAATATGAAGTGAAAAAAATCAAATCAAAAAGAAGTTGAATAGGTTACAATAAGTTGGATCATATTTATGTTAATTTTCAAATAAAATATAATTATGAAGAAAGTAGGAATATAAAAATAGGGAAGAAATTCATCGGTATATTAATTTAAAAAACAAATTGTTTTACTTTATCAAAATGGCAAAACAATTCTTGAAATTTTTAAATAATATAAGGTGTCAAAATCAACTATATATTAGTTAATTGAAAAATTTCATAATTCTGGATTTTTTAAAGCGAAAAATAATCGCACTGTTGAAGAAAATTGACTTGATTGCCTTGCAAAAAGAATTAATCCAATTATAATGAAAAACAACCTTTTAAAGCAAGCGGTGCTGATGGTTGATAAAAAATAGAAATTATTAACAATAATAAAGAAAAATATTCCATGCGAAAAATTGGTCAAATAGGATCAAAATTAAAGATAGCAAAATCAACATATTACTATCAAATTAATAAATGTGGCTATTGTTGATGTTAATAATTATGAACAAAAAGTTATCAGCGCATTTAATGCCAATCGTAAAATTTATGGATCTTGTAAAATTAAAGCTTTTTAAATTAAAAAGATATTATCTTATCGCGAAGAAAAATTCACCAAATTATGATTAAAAATTAGTTAGTATCTAAATGCACCAAATTAAAATATCGTAATCATAAGTTGGTGGTTAATAACGACGAAATTAGCAACGTTTTAAACCGTTAATTTAAAAAATTAATAAACACACAACCCAATGAAGTTGTTGTTAATGATTTAACATATGTTCAATGTGGTGCTAAATAACATTATCTTTGTTTGTTAATTGACTTGTTTAATCGTGAAATAATTGGCTATAATGTCGAGACAAATAAAATAGTACAACTAGTGCAAAGAAACTTTTTATTCAATTATAAAATCATTAAAACAAATTACGTTATTTCATAATAACTGGAGTAATGAATTTAAAAATAAAATCATTGATAATACCTTAAATATTTTTAACACCAAACAATCATTAAGCAATAAAGGTTATCCTTATGATAATGCTGGGGCTGAAACAATTTACAAAAGTTTTAAAAAATAATTTGTCAAGTAACAAAAATTTATAAATTTAACCCAATTAAAATACAAATTATTTGACTTTATGCATTGATGTAACAATATTATAATTCACGGTAGTTTAAATTATTTAACACCTGTTGAATTTAGAAAACAACAATCCATATAAAAAGTGTCATAAAAATGGTTGCTAATCCATTTGCAATCTTATTGACAGTAATTGACAGTATTAATAATAATATCTTTACCATACTTTTTCACTAACGACCGCAAAAATTAAATATTGCTTTGTTTGCATAAATTCCAATCCCCTATTTAAAATATTAATAAAATTTATTTTGTAAAAATGTAAATACCAAAAATATAAAATGTTTGTGGTTTCTAAAAAAGTAATTTTAAAATTACTTAATTTATTATTTACTAAACAGTTAAAACCTTAACCTTATATGGTTCTTGAATTCCTTTGATTTAAACTAAATCACCACCTTTTCCAATAATTGTTTTTGCGATTGGTGATTAATTTGAAATTGTATTTTCAAAATGATTCGCTTAAACCACCCCAACAATTTTAAGTTAATATTGTTTCTGAATTATAAAATTAAATAAGACAGTTAAACAAATAAAAATATTGTGTTAAAATCCAAATTTAAAAAAGGATAAATAACACAATGTATCAAAAAATCACAATAGAAAAATTAATTTCAATTCAACAATATCAAAATTTTAATTATTCAATCAGAAAAACAGTTTATGAAATAAATCAAAGTAAAATAACTGTCCATAAAATTTATAAAATGTTGATTATTGGTTTAAACCCAATTGAAATTTATGAAAATAGTAATAAAGACAAAAAAATCTTGTTGCAAACAAAAACATTAAATAAAATTTACCTCGAAATTATTAATTATTTAGTTAATTATGAACAATATTCACTAGATATTATTACAAATATAATAAGAAATATTGACAAAAATTTTATCTGTTCAAATACCTTATATATAATATGTTTAACTTTTCTCGTTATAATTTTAATAAAGAAAATTTATTACGAAAAGGTAAACATAAACCACATAATAAAATAGAAAAACACAGAAAAGTTAATAATTGTTTGACAATTATTGAATATAATATTGAATTTTCAAATATTAAACTATGAATGTCTCTGGTCATCTAGAGGGAGATACTATGGTTGGTAAAAACCATAAAATAGCAATTATAACTTTGGTTGATATATGATTTAAAACATCAATCCTGTTAGTAACTAAATACTAGCAAAAGCAAAGATGTCATAGAAAGTATAATAAAATTTATTTTAAACAAAAACCACCTAGCACAATAAAAACAATTACATTTGATTGTTGTAAATAATTTAGCAAGTGAAAAAACTTGAAAATATTTATAAAATAAAAGTTTTAAAAAATCAGTTTCTCAATAAAAGATAATTTTTGAATTTTTGAATTTTTTATAAAATAGCTTTTGTTTTTTATCTTTTGTCTGATTTAATAAATCTTTGTGTTTATCAAAAGTTCATAAAACTTTATTTAATAAAAATTATTCAATAATGAAGGATATTGCTTTATGGCAATTATCAATATCGCATATTTTTTGTTGTTTATTAATTTCCATTATCTGCTCCTTTTCTTGATATTAAGTTTTTTATAGCAAATTAATTAACTAAAACAAAGAAAGAACAACACCTTAAATTAGGAGAAAAACAGGTACACTTTGTAAAGATTTTTAAGATATTTAATAAATGTATAATACAACTTAAATATGGTATCAAAAAGTTATTATAGTTTTTATGTAAATATTTAAGATACTGTCCTTTCTCTGAATCAATTAATAATTTTGGTTTTACAAATAAAAAAACAACTATTGTTAAATAAAAATAGTTGTTTTTTGGAGGTTAATAGTACACGATTCCATTGTTAAAATATATGATTCACCTTTTTGATTATAAATTTCAATTGGAATCTGTTGATCAACTAACTCTCATAAAAATTGTTGTCACATTCCACAAGGCGAACTCAATTGTTTACTATCTGTATATAAATAAAATTTTGCAATATCGGTTTTACGATAACATAAGGCATAAACTTGTGATAAAGCTGTTCGTTCAGCACAAATTGTAATAGTATATGTGGCATTTTCAACATTAACACCAGGAACTTTACTCCCATCTTTTAAAAGACAAATGGCACTAAAATGAAAGTTAGAATATGATGCATATGCTCTCTTACTTAGTGCTTTTAACTTTTCAAAATAAGTTATCATCTCACCACTCCTTTTTTAACTAATATGTAAATATAGTTTAATAACATCTACTAATGGTATTAAACTATATTAATAATTCCAATCATAATTGCTAGAATTGAATTAATTAATGTTGCTGCCGTACAGATATCTTTAATTTTTTAGCTCTAATATTATATATCAAACGATAATAAATCAACAAAATTTTCAACCATCGTATTAATTAACTCAATGCCAATTATAACCAAAGACACAATAAAATGAATAATTAAACTTGATTTTTCTTTAATTGCAGTATAAATTCCCTGAAAATCATTTGAAAAATTATTCTGTAATTTTAAAAATGATTTTTCTTGACTGATGATGTTTTTGTTGTTGTTCATCCCTTCTTCTTTCTCTTTTTATTCTATTTGAATTTACAATTTACATTTGTTATAATAAAAAAAGAAGGTTATGGCGAAGAAATGAATGATGATTTTGTAATTTACAATAAGACAAATTTTGATATTAAACCATATCAAGATGATTTTAATAAAATTTTTCATAAAATTAAAACAACATTAGAAATAACTGAACCATTAGAATTATCATTAATTATTGTTGATGATCAAAAGCAACTGAAACTTAATCGGCAATATCGACAAAAAAATTATGTTGCTGATGTTATTACCTTTGCCTTAGAAGAGGAAAGTAAGGTTGATTTATTTAAATTAATAGGATTACGTAGTTTAGGGGATATTTTCATTTGTTATGAAAAAGCACTTGCGCAAGCTGCGGAATATAACCATTCTCCTCAACGTGAATTTGCTTTTTTATTTACCCATGGAATGTTGCATATTTTAGGTTATGATCATCAAACATCACCTGATGAAAAAAAAATGTTTAATTTACAACGAAAAGTATTAAATGATTTACAAATTAAAAGAATTAAAATAGAATAAAAAGAGAAAGAAGAAGGGATGAACAACAACAAAAACATCATCAGTCAAGAAAAATCATTTTTAAAATTACAGAATAATTTTTCAAATGATTTTCAGGGAATTTATACTGCAATTAAAGAAAAATCAAGTTTAATTATTCATTTTATTGTGTCTTTGGTTATAATTGGCATTGAGTTAATTAATACGATGGTTGAAAATTTTGTTGATTTATTATCGTTTGATATATAATATTAGAGCTAAAAAATTAAAGATATCTATACGGCAGCAACATTAATTAATTCAATTCTAGCAATTATGATTGGAATTATTAATATAGTTTAATACCATTAGTAGATGTTATTAAACTATATTAACATATTAGTTAAAAAAGGAGTGGTGAGATGATAACTTATTTTGAAAAGTTAAAAGCACTAAGTAAGAGAGCATATGCATCATATTCTAACTTTCATTTTAGTGCCATTTGTCTTTTAAAAGATGGGAGTAAAGTTCCTGGTGTTAATGTTGAAAATGCCACATATACTATTACAATTTGTGCTGAACGAACAGCTTTATCACAAGTTTATGCCTTATGTTATCGTAAAACCGATATTGCAAAATTTTATTTATATACAGATAGTAAACAATTGAGTTCGCCTTGTGGAATGTGACAACAATTTTTATGAGAGTTAGTTGATCAACAGATTCCAATTGAAATTTATAATCAAAAAGGTGAATCATATATTTTAACAATCAAAAATTTATTGCCATATGCTTTTACAAAAGAGGATTTACAATAATATTGTGGCTAAAAAGTATCATAATGAAGAACATTTTGCATTAACATCAGAACAAGATTTAATTACTGACCGCAGTTATCGAATTGTTGATGATTATAAATTACCAGAGTATATGCGTAATAATGCAATTTATATTAAGATTTTTTATCACTTTCATGATAAGCGATTTTTATTAACGCATCATAGTTGATGGAAGAAAACTAATAATGATTTAGAAGCATATTGTAAAAAATATATTATGGATTTAACAAAACGATTATATATTAAAACAATGTCATTAACACCAGATGAATTAGACCAGAAATGAGATATTGAAGAATATGATATTCATGGTTATGAAAATGTTATGTTAAAAGGAGTTTCAATTCGCTCCTGAGTAAAAAATGATAACAATAAAAAATGAGTTGTTGTTGTCCATGGTTTAAATTCACATAAGTTCCGCGCAATATTTTTTGGTTTAATTTATTTGCGTTTAGGTTATAACATTTTTGTTTTTGACCAACGTAATCATGGCGAGTCAACGACTAAAATGACGACAATGGGTTATTATGAAAAATATGACTTAGCGACCGTTGTTGATTTTTTACAAGATAAAATTGACCCAAAAATAAAAGAACTTAATTTTCATGGTTGATCGATGGGGACTTTTATTATTATGGAATATTTAAAGTTTTCTTTTGAAAAAAATAAATTAATTAACAGTGTTGTGTTAGATTCAACAATTAGTAATTTGAATGTTTTATATCGTTATTATATGTTAAAAACAAAAGTTAATTATTATGAACATTATTATGCCATTCGACACTATGCGATTGAAACCCGGGGTTATGATCCGGAACAAATTAATCCAGGGGAAAATTTAGAACCATTAGCAAAATTACCGGTGTTATATATTTTAAATAAGCGCGACCATACCACGCCATATGTAATGGGCTACGAAGCTTATCAAAATAAACGAAAATATGAAAAACAGAAAATTATTCACCGAATTGTATTTGATTGTGATCATGTGCGGGGCATATATCATAAACCAACTGAATATTTAACGGCGATAATCAATTTTATAACAACCGCAAAACGAAAATAGCGATAAATAAATAACTTTATTTATCGCTATTTTATTGTTTTTTTATTTTTGCTTTGGTAGCCTTTTTCATATAATAGTGTTTTGTCTTGATAACGATTAAAAACTCTATACATTGCATTGTTAAAACTTTGTAAACCAGCGTTAAAAATAGTGAAAACAACAATGAAATAAAAGCAATAAATCACGTTTGCTTGTGCTCGCTATGCGCCTGGAATCATTGGATTATTATCAATATTTAATAATGGATAAGGATAATAAATCCTAATCGATATTTACATCTTGTGTTCAAGCGGCCGCTTGAACAATAACATACATTAAATAAAAAAATGGATAACTTAAAATAACTCATCAGTCTTTTTGCAAAAATTCTTTTGTTAAATTCAAACGATGATCATCAAATGACAAGAAAGTATAACCAAAAAAAGAGAATTGGCATGATAATTGACATAATAAAATGATTAACAATTGTACAACTAATTTTATCTTTACTATAATCAGCAATTGTTACTGCTCCGTTTTTGTAATCAATGATAATTCCAATTCAAAAAATAAAAAACATTAATAAGTTTCAATTTATAATACTCAATTTTGCATTGGTGGAGAAAAATCAACTTTTTTTGTTCACGATGATGATTAAAAACGGCTAATACTAATCAAACAATCGTTATAATATTAACTTTCATAGAATAAAAACTTAATAAGATATTTTAATTTTGTAAACTGGTAGGGTTTCTTCCTTTAAGATATCAAAATTATTTAAAAATATCCATATAAAAACCATAAGTTAAAAAATCAAAAGCTAAGATAGCAATTGTTGCTTTATAACATCAAAGATAATCTTTCTATTAAATTCGATAATTTAAACGTTTCGTAATTCCTTCGTAATATATTTTCATATTATCATAAAAAAATTTTTTAGTTATGTTATCTAACTAATCCGTTGGATCCTTTTTTTGTTTGCCTAATTGTAAAGTTAAGTGCAAGTATAATTTAGCGTTTTAAAATAATTTTATTTAGTAATAAAATTATTTATTTTTATGAAATGCTTTGCTATAATATTAATAAGTTAGAAAAAAGGTGAGACAATGGTAAATAAAATTAAAGTTGAAAGAATGCAATCTTTGATTGCTCGTGATTTAACAATTATTATGCAACGCGAAATTCGCGATGATATTTTAAATACTTTATCAGTGCATGCGGTAAAATTATCAAATGATTTAGGCCATGCCAAGGTTTATTATTCACCATTATTAAATAAACCAGAAGCAGAGCTTAATCCTATTGTACAAAATTACAAAAGTGAAATCCGTAGTAAATTAGCGCATAAATTAGAAATTTATCGTTGTCCTGATTTAGAATTTATTTTTGATCATTCATTAGATAATGCTAATAGTATTGAATCAATTTTACAAAATTTAAAATAACAATAACTCTAATAAAAAAGCGGGTTACCCGCTTTTTTATTTTAACTTTCAGTTTGATTTATATGGTAAAGATATAAGATATTTTCTAATAATGAAGAAATTGTCATTGGCCCAACCCCACCGGGGACGGAGGTAATCATTTTTACTTTTGGTAAACCGTTTTCAAAATCAACATCGCCACATAAATTATTATGTTCATACCGATTAATACCAACATCAATAACAATAGCATTTTCTTTAATCGTTAATGCTATTACAAATTTTGCTTTTCCAACTGCATAAATTAAAAAGACATTATATAAGATGAACCAGCAAAAAATAAATATTATAAATGGAACTAAAACTAATAAAATTAAAGGAGTAGACAAAAATAAAAAAATTATTAAGTCTTTTAGGAAAAATTACTCTAATTGGAACAAGTACAACAAGCACAACAAGTTTAAATGTTTGTGGTAAACCACAACAAGAAAAACATTAATATAAAGTAGAAGATATAAAAAATATAAATGATAATATGCTAAATTATACTTGTAAGTGCAAGTATAATTTAGCAACAAATACTTATTTTATTCCAACCATTAAATTCATTTCAATAATTTATATTGATTTCCTGATTAAAAACAGATAAAATAATTGATATACTATTAAGAAGGATTTGAAAATGAGCAATATAACAAACACAAATGCGATATTACAACAAAATAATAACAAAGATTGGATTTTGAAAAGTAATGTTAAACTTTTAATTAAAAGCTTACAATTTTGATTTAAATTAATTATTGGAATTTTACCAATTATTTCAATTATTATTTTTATTATTGTTAGTTTATCATTAACATTATGATGTAAACATCATGGTGTTTTTCCGAAGAGTTGGGTTTCAAAATATGACACAAGATTGGAAGAATTACAAAGTTGATCAGATGTCAGTATTATTTTCATGGTTATTTTTCGTAATTTAACATTATATACTTCATATTCAACCCTTATTTTTTCTACATTTTTTCTTAATTCTGCTTTTAATACCTTAAGGGAAGGACAAGGACGATATGATAATAGTAAAATAGGATTATTAACAATGGTTGTTATTTGTTTTACTTTATTCTTTTATAATATCTCTTTGCCGATTACTGGTGATTTTAAAAAGTGATTACCAATACAATGAATGAGTATGTTTTTACAACATTCTTTAATTCCGTTGTTAGGGGTTCTTTATTACTTTACTTGTTATAAGAAATATAATTTAACTTATAATAAAACAACAATGTTACGTTGGTGATGATATAGTTTATCAACGATTTTAGGATATTTCTTAGTATTTACCATTCTAGGTTATATTTTAAAAGCAACACATAGTTGAAAGCCAATGCCAGATATGTCATTCTCCGGTTATTTTCCTTATGATTTTATGGAATTTACTAACCCCAAAGCTAGTTATACAAATGGTAAAATTTCAATGATTGTTCAAACAATGGTTGTTTATATAACATTTGCATTAATTGTTTCTTGTTGTTATTTTGGGTTCTATTTTGTCCAAAATAAAAATTGTTGAAAACAAATGCGACAATTAAAACACTTATTAATCTAAAGATAAATTTAAAAAAATAAAAAATAGTTATAAAAAGTGCACACCAAAAATTAAGTAAAATAAAAAAGATTTTGTAAGGGATAGTTATGCCCAATATTTTACAACTAATTGTTTTTTAAAGTTTGTTTCCACTGGAAGAGGTACTAATAAAACATGAAATCATTTAGCAGAAAAGTTATTTTTTGCTTGTAATTTTACTGATGCTTCGTTGATCATTTTACGAAGATACACCAATACCCACGAAGATACGACATTTGGTGATAATTATCCCCCCACAGTCTGTAATTACTTATATGATAAATATGGGGTTGATATCGAACCTGATAATGGAAACGGGGTTAATATTTTTGACCGAAAAATGTTAAAGAGGGTGGTGAAATTGTTTTTCCTAGTGGTATTCGCATTACTTTTGCGGGATATGCGAATGGCAATAAAATTATGGGGAAAGTTGGTAAAGGCAGTGGTATTATCTCAGCTTGAACTGATGAAATGATCCATGCCGAAGAAAAAGAAGAAAGAAATACTTAAGAGTGCACCCAAAAAAGTAAGTAAAATAAAAAAGATTTTGCTAAATTTTTATAGGAGGTGCATTTTTATATAGCAAGAAAAGGACAAAAATTTAAAACATATACTGCATAATTTCGAAAAAATACAATAAAAGAAATTAAACAAAAAAATTGTTGAATAGCAGCAAAACAATATAATCTAAATGCAAATACATTATAATCTTGATGATCAAATCATAAAAAAGGAATTTTAAATACACAAAAGGGTCAAAAAAACCATTTGGAAAAAAAGATTTAAACTATTATAAAACAAGGTATTAATTATTAAAAAACTCCATGACTTTTACAATTAAACAAACTAATAATCGTCTCTTTTATTAAACAAAATTGTCGTGAGTATTCAATAAAATTATTGCTAGAAATAACAGGGTTAAAACTTAGTTATTGAGGTAAATATAAAAATTATGACAGTAGCAAAAAAAATAAAAAAGCAATAAATGATATTGTAAAAGTCTATGAAGAAAATTTAAAACAATTTGGATACCGAAGAATTACTAAATATTTAAATGAAGATTATGATATAAAATATAATTTAAAAAAATTTTTAAGGATTATGTGTAATAATCAAATACAACCTGAATATGTAAGAAAAATGAGAAGAAAAATGAAGTATGAACAGAATAAAGAAAAAAGTTTATTGCAATATCCTAATTTAATTAATTGTAAATTCAATGATATAAAAACAAGGTTTTTAATGTTATATACTGATGTAACATATTTAATTTGAAAAAGAGAAAGATATTATCAATCAACAATTATTGATTAATATACTAAAGAAATAGTTGATGTAAAGTGATCTAAATATAATGACAATAAATTAGTAACGGATAATTTAAATGATGCAATTAAAAAATAAAATTAATAAAAAAAGATCTGAATGACATAATAATTCACCTTAGATCACGGATATCAATACAAATTCGTTATTTATCACGATAAATATTTATCTAACGATATTATAATTTCAATGGGGAAAAATTATCACTATGCAGATAATATTGTTATAAAAAGTTTTTATTCATTACTTAAAAAAGCTACAATAAATAAGAAAATATATAATTCACATTAAGAATATATACAAGATGTTATTAAATTAAATAATTTATATTCAAACCGTAAAGAAAAAGATATACTAAAAAATAGTAAATACTTTTTATTATTATTTACTAAAATTGATGTAGTATTTTTTAAGTCTTTATTTTTAGTAATTTTTAAACAAGTTAGAAAAAAATGGAAAAATTAACATCTTGCTTACAATTACAACACCATCATACCATCAACTTAAAATATAAGTCAATTTTTTTTAAAATAATGTTATAAATAAAACGAGAAGAGTTAATAGCGTGGAAAATTATAGTCATCTAAAATATGATAAAAAAAACAATAGTTGATTTATTAAAATCTGATACTTGTAAAAAGAAAAATGAGAAAGTTAGTATTAGAAAAATTGTTAAGGAAATGGAAATAATTCCAAACACAATTTCAAGAGAACTTAAAAAATTTTAAAATATAGAAGATTGTAATGCCCGTGATACACATAATTATTATTATAAAAAACGAAAAAAGTATATTAAAAGCACCCGAATTTACAGAAAAACAACAATAATTTTTAAATTTACGATTTAATATTATTTACGATTCACCACCAAAAATTATTCAGCGATTTTTAATAAATTTTGATATCAAATTCCCTTCTTGCCTTAAAACATTTTATAAATGAATTTATTTAGGTCTTTTTGGTTTGTTAAAGTAAAATTTAATGAATAGCGGAAGAAGAAATAGAACAAAGAAAAAACCTAATAATCGTGGAAAATTAGATGAAATATTTAGATCAATATAATATATTGAAAATAAAGATAGTGATGTTAGATTTTTTGAAATGAATACGGTGGTTGGAAAAAACCATAAATCTAGTTGTTTATTTTTAGTAAAGAAATCAAGTAAAAAATACTTTGCTATGAAATTAGAAGAACATACTAATAATTAAGTTTAAAAAAACTTGAATAATTTAATTATAATCAATGGGTTAGTTGGAAAAATTAAAGGAGCAATAACAGATAGAGGAAAATAATTTAGTAAATTTTAACTAATAAATTTATTTAATATTTTCCTGAATTGTAAATATATTTGGGGCACTTTATTGAATATTTTGTATTAAATCCAATGAATTTTTACAATTCAGGAAAATAAAAGTAAATCCATTTGCTTTCATACTTTATTTAAAGTTTCGTGTCATAGATGAGTTATTCATCTTTCAGCATCAAAATATTAAGTTTAAGAGTTGAATTATTGATCGGATAATACCTTTATTTGAAGGGATTTATAAAAATAAACTTTATTTTATGTAGAAAAAACAAAACTTAATCTATTTTTGTGATAAAAGTTCTAAATTTAAAGATACCATCCGATCAATAATGCAAATAAATTTATGTTTTTTAATATAAAAATAAAAATAAAAAAACAATCTCACAATAAATTTTTTCAGGTTCATCGTACACGATGCCAATTTAAAAATTAAATTCTTCAAGAAATTCTCTAATATTGTGTAATGCATTATTATGCATCTTCTCTCTTGCGATTCTAATTTCATCCACTTTTTTAGTAATGCTTGTCTCTGCTTCTTTAATTCCCATAAAATTATCTTCAAACATTTTAATTAATTTTGGTAAATTTACTTCTTTTCAAGAAGTAAATGATTTTATTTTTTCATCATAATTCGTTATTTGTCTTTGAGAATCTAATTTATATTCAATTTTAATCATACTTCTAATAATTTGTCCTACAAAAATAAAACTATCTGCATCGCATAGATAAATATTTGGATTTTCATCAGATTTTTTAAATGGAATCCCTGGATATTTTTTATTGAATGATGTTGTAACAAGGATTCCGTATTTTGAACCTTGTTTAGCCATATCTTCTACTAATTTTTTTTCTCATGAATTACTTCATTCTGCATTTTTTACTTCATAAACTATTTTTCCTATTTTTTTATTATCAGTTATAATTTCTTGTAAATAATCTGCTTTTTTATCTTGTGAAGTAATTTTAGTAACTTTATCATCTTCAAATACTTTTAATAACTCACCGTATACTTCGTGTTCAAAGTTTTCTCCTTTTGTTTTATTCTGGATAATTTTATTAGTAGCGTTGGCAATCTTTAATTCTTCAACTTGATAATTAAGAACTCTTAATTCTTTTTCATAATTTAAAATTATTTCTTGTTGTTTGTTCATTAATTGGTTTTCTTTTTCAATCAATAATTTTTCTAAATTAACTTTATTATTACTTAATTCAATAATTTGATTAGTAATAATTTGATTAAGTTTATCAAGTTCTTCTTGCTTTATCTTATTAAATTGATTCTCTTTCTCAGCCAATGTTTTATCTAATTCAATTTTATTATTTTCTATAAGACTACCTAACTTAGCAATATGTTCTTTTAGATCATCAATTTCTTTTTGTTTTGCCAAATTAATTGAATTTTCTTTTTCAATCAATAATTTTTCTAAATTAACTTTATTATTACTTAATTCAATAATTTGATTAGTAATAATTTGATTAAGTTTATCAAGTTCTTCTTGCTTTATCTTATTAAATTGATTCTCTTTCTCAGCTATAATTCTTGATAATTCTTTTTTTTGCTGTTCTTGTAAATCAATAATTAATTTTTCTCTTAAATTTTGAATATAAATATCTTTATGTTTATCAAAAATATATTTTAAATTAGCTAAAATTTTTTCATTTTTACTAAAATCTTCTTCTGTAATAATATATCCACAATTAGGACATGTGAATTCTCATTTCATTTTTTTTTATCTCCTTTTTTCTTATTTATTATTTACTAATGACTTTTAACTAATTGATTATTATTTAATAAAACATTATATTTTTTCGATATTCCTAAGTTATATTTTAACTTTTTAACTATAATATTTAAATAGTAAATTTATAAAACACACTATTTACTATTTACAAAATATTTTTTCAATCATAGCGAACCAAAAAAATATATTTAATTTTTATAGTTATTGTCATTAGCAAGTAGTTCTTGAAATACGCGTAACTTGTTACCCTAATTATCTTTCTTCTAATTATTATAACGATAATTTAACTATACCATAATATTTATTTTTTTTATTAAAAATTATTTTTTTATTTATTTTTCTCTTTTGCTTTCTGGGTGGGTTTCAATAAATTGAAACATATTTATGTGGACTTTCAAATGTAAATTATACTATGAAGTGTAGCGCTTTATTTTATATCATTATAAAATGGATTGGCAACATTTTTTATGACACTTTTTATATGGACTGTTGTTTTTTTCTAAATTCAACAGGTATTAAATAATTTAAACTACTGTGAATTCGAATATTGTTACATCAATACACAAAGTTAAATAATTTGTATTTTAATTGGGTTAAATTTATAAATTTTTGCCTCTTGATAAATTATGTTTTAAAACTTTTGTAAGTTGTTTCAGCCCCAGCATTATCATAAAGACAGAAAACACATCATAAATTTCCATTTTATGTTAAAGTCCCAATTGAAACAAATGATGGATTATATTTTTTTGTATCATTTTTTCAAGGGAGAATTATATCATATAAAGATAAACGCGGAACACCCGCTAAAATTCAATCATTATATATTCAAAGAAAAAAAGTAATTTAGAAGGGAGATGATTTTATGTCAAAAGCAACTATTAAAGATGTAATTATGTTTTTGAAAATCTTTGGAGTTTCATCCTTGTTTTTTATTGCCGGAATTATTATTTGTTTTTTGGGCCCTACTAAATTAGGAGTTGCTTGACCTACATATGTAATTATTGATGCAATGATTAGTGGTTTTGGTAATTGTTTCAATAAATAATTGAAACAATTAGTTTTATCAAAACACATAAAAAATAACAAAATAAAGATAGCATTGAAGATGTTATTAAAAATAAGAAACAAAATAAAGAGGTGTTATAAATGGAATTATTACATGACAAAAAGAAATTAAAAAAGTACACAAGACTGCGCTCTTTTTTAAAATATATTTTTTCTATGAAATCTTGTATTCATTTGCATTAATTAATTGAATTATTTCAATTACAGCACCTAAATTTTTTTCGTATGTTTTCGCGCCATCAATTACACACATCAATGGATCATTTGCAGTCTTTACTTTTAATTGGAAAATTGATTCAAAATATTTCACAATACCACGAATTAAAGCACCCCCCCACAAATTGTAATTCCATTTCTAATAACATCTCCAGCTAATTCTGGTGGTGTTTGTTCTAATACTTCTACTAGTAGGTCTGTAATTCTTGAGAATGGAGTTAATAAAACGTTTTTAACTTCTTCTGGTTTAATTAATACTTCACGTGGTAGGCCGGTAATAATATCACGACCAAAAGCACGAACTGGTTTTTCATTAATTATTTTAACTAATGATCCAATTTCTTTTTTAATTTGTTCAGCAGTTCTAATACCAACCAAGACGTTATATTCAGCACGAATATATTTTTGAATTTCTTGATCTAAGTGTTTTCCAGCAACTTTAACTGATTTTGAAATTACAATATCACCTGCTGAAATAATTGCGATGTCAGTTGTTCCGCCACCAATATCAATTACTAAATTTCCTTGTACTAAACCAATATTAATTCCTGCTCCCAAGGCTGCTAGTTTAACTTCTTCTTCAACTAAAACATGACTTGCGCCCATATCTTTTGCAATAGTTTTTAAAGCACCACGTTCTAATTCGGTAACTCCACTTGGGCACGCTAATATTACTAGTGAATTTTTTCAAATTCCTGATAATTTTAATCTACTAAAAATATGTTTTAATAAATCTTGTGCAGCCTCCATATCTGAGATAACGCCATCAACTAATGGTGTTACCATTCTAATGTGGTCGTGGGTTTTTCCAACCATTTTGTATGCTTCATTTCCTAAAGCAATTAATGAGTTACTTAAAGTATCATACGCCATAATAGAAGGTTCATTGTAAACGATTCCTTGGCCTGTGATACATATGCCACTGTATTAGCTGTACCTAGGTCTAAGGCTAAAAATGAGTAGTCTTTTCCAAATTTATAATTAGTCATTTTTCTTTTGCCTCCTACTCCTATATTTAAAATTTATGATTATTTTAATATAACATTTCAATATAATTATACTATAAAATCATAATTAAGTAAAATCAAAAAAGTGTTTATAGGGGTAAAATGCCAAGGTGGCAGTATTTATTATTGTTGAAGGAAAAACTGATACAACAAAATTAAAAAGTATTTTTCCGGAAATTAAAACAATTGAAACTAGTGGTAATGGAATCACAACTGAAAAATTATCATTTATTAAACAAATTAGTTTAAATAATAAAGTAATTATTTTTACTGACCCGGATTATCCTGGCCAAAAATTACGCCAAACTATTGATGATTATTTTGATAACAATTATATGTATGCTTTTATTAATAAAAATGATGCTAATAAAAGCGATGCAATAAAGGGTAAAAACTTGGCGTTGCTGAAACGTTTCAAACAACAATTAAAAATAGTATTAATAATTTAATTAGTTTTTTTTACCAAGCAATAAAATTGCTACCTTATGCTGAAATGATTATATTAATTTGGTTTATTTAAAAAGAGTAAATGTGATAAAATCATAAATTTATTAAATATTATAACTTAATGCCAACTAAATAATAAAACAACTTTTAAATGATTAAACTATATGAATATTACAATACAATATTTAATTAATATTTTAGAGGAAAAATAATGGAAAAACAAAATTAAGAAATGCAAACAGATGGTATTGTTGTCAAGAAAAGTAAATAGCAAAATTTTTTAACAAATCATTATTTTATTAATTTAACTGTTGACAATGCCTTTAATTTATCAAAAACAAATATTTTAGAAATTGGTCCCAGGATGGGAGCCTTAACAAGTTATATTTTGGCAAAAGCAAATAAACTTGTCTATGTTTAAGTTGATTCGGATTTAATAAAATACTTAACAGTAAAATTTAAAGATTAAAACTTAAAAAGTTATTAAGACTGATATTTTTAATCTTGATTTAGAGACATTATTTATTTATATAAATTATTTTTAATAGAATTTCTTTACAATAATCCAATTAGTATTATTTCTAATATTACTTATTATTATGTATATTATTATATACATTGTAAATTCAAATGCAACACTTTTTATATCTTGAATTGTAAATATATTTGAGACACTTTATTGAATATTTTATATTAAATCCAATGAATTTTTATAATTTAATGATTTTCTTGGTATTAAATTTATTTTCAATGTTATTTTATTTAAATAATCTTGAAGAAAATATTGATAAATCTATTAATTTTGGTAAACTTTTTCTCAAAATTTCATTATTTTTCGTTCTAATTATTTTTGGATAGAAAAACCAACATTAGCAAAATAAACTTTTATTTTATAAATATTTTTAAGTTTTTTCACTTATTAAATTCTTTACCACGATCAAATGTAATTGTTTTTATTGTACCAGGTGGTTTGTTTAAAATAAATTTTATTATACTTTCTATGACATCTTTGCTTTTGCTATTATTTAGTTACTAACGGGATTGATGTTTTAAATCATATATTGGCTAAAGTTATAATTGCTGTTTTATGGTTTTTACCAACTATAGTATTTCTTTCCAGATGACCAAAGACATTTATGCTTTAATATTTGGAAATTCAATATTACTTTCAATAATTGTTCGACAATTATTAACTTTTCCACGGTTTTCTGTTTTATTATGTGGTTTATTTTTATCTTTTCGTAATAAATTTTCTTTATTAAAATTATAACGAGAAAAGTTAAACATATTATATATAAGGTATTTGAACAGATAAAATCTTTGTCAATATTTCTTATTATATTTGTAATAGTATCTAGTGAATAGTGTTCATAATTAACTAAATAATTAATAATTTCGAGGTAAATTTTATTTAATGTTTTTTTACGACCAGCTTTTTTTTGTTTTTATTACTATTTTCATAAATTTCAATTTGGTTTAAACCATCAGCCAACATTTTATAAATTTTATGGACAGTTATTTTACTTTGATTTATTTCATAAAATGTTTTTATGATTGAATAATTAAAATTTTGATATTGTTGAATTGAAATTAATTTTCTATTGTGATTTTTTGATACATTGTGTTATTTATCCTTTTTTAAATTTGGATTTAAACACAATATTTTTATTTATTTGCTAAATTATACTTGTAAGTGCAAGTAAATAAAATTGCAAAAAATTTCATATAAAAATTTCATGATGCTAAGTTTATTTTAGAAAAATTAAAGCAAGGAGTTTTTTATATGGGATATAAACATCTTGGCATAGATGAAAGAATTTATATTGAGAATCAATTGAAATTTAAATTAAAAATTAGTGAAATAGCTAAAAATCTTAATCGAAGTATTAGTACTATTATTCGAGAAGTTAATAGAAATAAAGATAATAATCATTATTTTTCATTAATTGCACAAAATAAAGCAGAAAATAGAAAACAATCACATGTTTATTTTCATAAGTTTAAAAATAGAGAATTAGTAAAATATGTACAACAAAAATTATTATTAGGTTGATCGCCTGAACAAATTTATGGAAGAATTAAAAATTTTCATAAAGAATGAATTATTAGTTTTAAAACAATTTACAATTGAATTTATTCTGGATTACTTGAAAAGGTTACTAATAAAAATTTAAGAAGAAAAGGTAAGAAACGAAAATCTCAAGAAAATCGCGGTAAATTTAATGGTAAATCAATTAAAGAACGAAATGTTAATGTTAATAATCGCATAACTGTTGGCCATTGAGAGGGTGATACTATAGTATCATCGCGAGGTAAAAGTAAATCATGTTTAATAACTTTAGTTGAAAGAACATCAAGATTTACTTTAGCAATGTTAGTTGAAAATAGAACTACTAAAGTTATTAACGAAAACATTAGCCATTATTTATCAATTCTTCCAAATAATCTTGTTAAAACTATAACATTTGATAGAGGTAAAGAATTTGCTAATTGACAACAACTTGAAAAAAATTTAAATGTGAAAATTTATTTTGCTAATGCATATTCACCCTGACAAAGAGGTACTAATGAAAATACTAATGGGTTAATTAGAGAAAAATTTCCTAAAAAATTTAATTTTTCAAATACCACGAAAAATGCAGTTCATAAATTTATATTGTCTTTAAACCATAGACCAAGAAAAATACTAAATTATCTTTCACCAATCGAATATTTGGTTAGAAAAATAATTTAGTTGCACTTAACTTTACAATTAGGCTTTAAATATCCCATTTAATTTTATAATTCAGAAACAATATTAACTTAAAATTGTTGGGGTGGTTTAAGCGAATCATTTTGAAAATACAATTTCAAATGAATCACCAATTGCAAAAACAATTATTGGAAAAAGGTGGTGATTTAGTTTAAATCAAAGGAATTCAAGAACAATATAAGGTTAAGGTTTTAACTGTTTAGTAAATAATAAATTAAGTAATTTTAAAATTACTTTTTTAGAAACTCCAAACATTTTATATTTTTGGTATTTACATTTTTACAAAATAAATTTTATTAATATTTTAAATAGGGGATTGGAATTTATGCAAACAAAGCAATATTTAATTTTTGCGGTCGTTAGTGAAAAAGTATGGTAAAGATATTATTATTAATACTGTCAATTACTGTCAATAAGATTGCAAATGGATTAGCAACCATTTTTATGACACTTTTTATATGGACTGTTGTTTTTCTAAATTCAACAGGTATTAAATAATTTAAACTACCATGAATTCGAATATTGTTATATCAATGCACAAAGTTAAATAATTTGTATTTTAATTGGGTTAAATTTATAAATTTTTGCCTCTTGATAAATTATGTTTTAAAACTTTTGTAAGTTGTTTCAGACATAACATTATCATAAGGACAGCCTTTATTGCTTAATGATCGTTTGATGTTAAAAGTATTTAAGGTATTATCAATGATTTTATTTTTAAATTAATTACCCCAGTTAGTATGAAATAACGTAATTTGTTTTAATGGTCTTGTAATTGAATAAAAGGTTTCTTTCACTAGTTGTATTGTTTTATTTGTTCGAGAACTATAGCCAATTATTTCACAATTAAACAAATCAATTAACAAACAAAGATAATGTTATTTAGCACCACATTGAACATATGTTAAATCACTAACAACAAATTCATTGGGTTGTTTGTTTATTATTTAAATTAACAGTTTAAAACGTTGCTAATTTCGTCGTTATTAACCACCAACTTATGATTACAATATTTTAATTTGGTATATTTAGATACTAACTAATTTTTAATCATAATTTGGTGAATTTTTCTTCGCGATAAGATAATATCTTTCTAATTTAAAAAGCTTTAATTTTATAAGACCCATAAATTTTACGATTGGCATTAAATGCGCTGATAACTTTTTGTTCATAATTATTAATATCAACTATAGCCACATTTATTAATTTGATAGTAATATGTTGATTTTGCTATCTTTAATTTTGATCCTATTTGACCAATTTTTCGCACAGAATATTTTTCTTTATTATTGTTAATAATTTCTATTTTTTGCTAATTATCAGCGCCGCTTGCTTTAAAAGGTTGTTTTTCATTTGTAATTAGATTAATTATTTTCGCAAGGCAATCAGTTAATTTTTTTCAACAGTGTGATTATCTTTTGCTTTAAAAAATCCAGAATTATGAAATTTTTCAATTAACTGATATATAGTTGATTTTGACACCTTATATTATTTAAAAATTTCAAGAATGGTTTTACCATTTTGATAAAGTAAAACAATTTGTTTTTTAAATTCATATACCGATGAATTTATTCCCCATTTTTATATTCCTACTTTCTTCATAATTATATTTTATTTGAAAGTCCACATAAATATGATTAAACTTATTGTAAAATATCCAAATATCGACTAGAAAAGATAAAAAATATCGTTTAGTTTTTAAATTTAACTGATTAAATACTGAGCCTTTAATTTTTATCTCATCATCTTTTTTTAATTTCAAAAACTTAGTTAAAATAAATGGGTTATAGATTGATAATGTTGAATAATTTAATCCGTCTCACTGACATTTCGCCGAACAAGCATCAACTTCAACACCACCGGCAACCAGCGCCTTAATTTTGGTTTTAATTGGATTTTCATGTAATCTAACAATTAGTTCTAATTTATTAATTCTTTTATTTTTTGTTTTTGTCTTTTTAAGAATGTCTGTTGTTTTAGATAAATTACTTTTTGTTTGTGCCATTTTTATCAACTCCTTTTGTTAAAAAATATTGTAAATGTTTTCAAGCATCGTATTCATGTTCTGTTATTTTAATATTTCCTTTATAAAGATAATTTTTCTTAACAACTGGTGATTGTAAAACATACTTTAAATTAAATTGATATTTGCATAAAACTTGTACACCACCAATGAATTTAGGAGTAGATAAGGGGTTTGTTATTTTTAAACCTTTGTGAAGTTGATAATCTTCAATTATTACAAGAACTTTATTTAAATAAAAACAGGTTTGCTTTTTAAATTCATTTAATATTAAATAGATATTATTTATTGCGTCTTCTTCATTTTTAGAAGAAAAAGTAATATTATTATTTATAAATTTTTACAAAAATTTATAAATAATAATACCAGTTTTTCCAATTCCGGCAGGATCAATTGCAATAATATATTTAGTCATTTTTATTAAAAATTGGATCTATATTTTTTGTTTTATTTTTTTATCAATTTGTAATATTTTTCAACCATCTAATGACAAATCTAAAATATCATTAATTTTGTAATGTCGCATATATGAATTAATAACATCTCATTTATTTTTAAATAAATTTAAGTACATTTTTGCAAAGTATAAACACTGTAAATCATAATGATTTTTATGATGTGAAATACAACAATTAACAGGTTGACAATTAATTCAATCAAATGATGTTGTTGTTTTATTTTAAATTTTATTAATATACAAACTTTTATATTCTGTCATTTTTTCCTCCTATTTTTAATTCGCTGGAACTTACTTTAAAGTGAAAGTTCTAAAGCGATAGTTAGTTATATAAGTATTTATCTATTTATTTACTACGCCATCCGTTTCACTGGTGGTAAGCGGTGGCTTTATATTATTTAATAATCAACAGTTATTTTTATAAGGTAAAACCAGATAATTATCTCTCTTATTCCACATCATTTCAGGTCAAAACGTTCAGTTTTTAAAATAAATTCACTTGCACTTTAAAGAGCCTGGTGCTGGCTTTGTGGTTTTTAAAACCGCTGCCACTTTTAAGAAGTAATATCTATTGCCAAATTTATTTATAAAGTTATCATCTCAATATTTATTGTGGTTTGATGTTGATCTTGCACTTATCACCACTATCGCTTATTTTAAATATAACCAGCGCCGATTTACATGTTTCCTCACGCCCTAATAATGCGCTTGCCTCGGCCCCCCCCGGCTGTAGGAATAAGATTAAACTCATGTTATGATAAAATCACTTAATTATTTAAAATAACTGCCCACAATGCATTAAATTGTTTTATAAAATCAAAGTTTTAAAAAACCAGTTTCTCAATCAAAGATAATTTTTGAATTTTCTAGTTTATGATAAAATAGCTTTTGTTTTTTATCTTTTGTCTGATTTAATAAATCTTTATGTTTTTCACAAGTTAATAAAACTTTATTTGATAAAAATTCTTCGGTAATGAATGATATTGCTTTATAGTAATTATCAATATCGCATATTTTTTGTTGTTTATTAATTTCCATTATCTGCTCATTTTCTTGATATTAAGTTTTTTTATTTAACAAGAGTTGTTTTTTGGAGCTTAATCGTAAACGATGCCAAATATTAAATAAATTTATTAGTTAATTTTAATAAATTATTTTTAGTGTGCTTAAATGTACTTAAAATGAAATAAAATAACAAAAAAATATTTTTTAAAAAAATGATTGTAATTTATTAAAAATATTTTATTATTAATTTAACAAAATATAAATTTGTTGTTTGTATCTACAAAGCGCCATTAAAATAACATTAAATGTAATTTAACACATATTTAAATGGAAAAATTAACAGAAAGGTCACAAATATTAAAAAAGGTCAAAAAAGAATTAAAATTATGACATAAAATTATAATTTTGATAATCTTAAATGCTTATACATTATCAATTATTAATTGCTGTTTTTGCATTATCACAAACACCATAGCATTGTCGTTTATTTGCGTTTATTAATATTTTTGTTATATTATTAGTACAAGGCATTTATTATACTCGTGTTTATTTTAAAAATAAAAAGAAATCAACTAAAAACAAACCAATAGAATTAAAATAATTTTAAAAGAAAATAAAAAGAACCGCTTACTAAAACAATATTATTATTTCGGAAAAACGATTACTTTTTTATTTTTTGTGATTAGCAAAAGAAATTAAATGATATTTACGTTTGCCACGACGAATAATTAAATATTTATCAAATAAAAACTTATCTTTTGTTACAGTTCAAGTCTCTGTTTTAATAACTTCACCATTAACAGTAATTGCCCCTTGTTCTAAAAATTCACAACCTTCTCGTTTCGAAGTAACAATTTCTGCTTTCACTAACAAATCAAGAATTGGTAAATCAAGGTCTAATAATTGAAGATTAGGTAAACTATTTTTCAATTGATCTAACTGTTGTTCTGAAAATTCATGTAAACTACCTTTAAATAAAGCCTCACTAATAATTTGGGCTGCTTTTAATCCTGTTGTTTGATGAACAAATAAGGTTACTTCTTTCGCTAATTTTTTTTGAGCAATTCGTTGCGTTGGTGCTTTTTTGTGATCTACTTCAAGCGCGATAATTTCTGTTTCTGATAGCATTGTTAAATAACGTAATAATTTACCTGTTTCTTGATCATCTTGATTAAAAAAGAACTGATAAAATTCATAAGGTGAAGTTTTTGCGGCGTCTAACCAAACTGCTCCTGATTCTGTTTTGCCAAATTTTGAACCATCTGCTTTTGTTAATAAATTCATTGTTAAACCACACGCTAAATTATCTTCGCCAACTTGTTTATAAATACAATTGGTCCCTGAAGTAATATTTCCTCATTGATCACTACCCCCAATTTGAACAGCGCAATCATAATTAAGATATAATTGATAAAAATCATAAGCTTGCAATAGCGTATAAGCAAACTCCATATATGATAAACCAACTTTAATTCTAGTTGCAATATTTTCTTTCGCTAACAAATAACTAATATTAAAATCTTTTCCAACATTTCGCAAAAAATCAATCAGTGTCATTTTTTGTAATCATTCGGCATTATTCACTATTTTAATCTTTGTTCCAATTAATTGCTTCATTTGTTGACTGATGGCTTCAACATTATGCTTAATAGTTTTATTATCTAATAATATTCGTTCTGCTTTTTTATCGCTAGGATCACCAATCATCCCGGTTCCACCACCAATAATTGCAATAGGTTGAAAGCCAAATATTTCAAAACGTTTCAATAACATAATTTGAATCAAATGACCAACATGCAATGAATCACCAGTTGGGTCAAAACCACAATAAACTCCTTTTTTTAATTCTTGTGCTTTAATTAATTTTGTTTCATTAGTTACTTGTTTTAATAAACCTCTTCATTTTAATTCTTCTAAAATATTTTTTGCCACAATTTATCTCCTTTGTTATTTAAATAATTCTAAATTATTATAGTTATTTCTTATCAACTTTTGCATCTTTTTAGTTGGGGTTGGTTTTTCTCTTATTCAATAATTTTTTAAGAAATTGAAGCTGGTGTTTTCAAATCCTCTGTTATCTTAATTCCATCATCCATTGCCGAAACCGTTATTTTTGCTAAGTCTTTTGCTACTGCACAAACATTTGATATTTTGCCGCTGCTTTTATTATTTTTAAAATTCCAGCATTAATTTTATTTAATGTTTTATAATCCATTTATTTTATTGAAACATAATCTAAAATTTCAACTACTCCCTTGCCATTTTTAATCCGTAGTTCAATATCAGCAGCAATTTCGTATGATTCAATCCCTGTAATTTCTTTCAAACAATTTCAATTTTATTAACCTTTTTAGTTGGTGATTATATTTTTTAACTAAATTAATGAAATCTTGTCGTAATCCTGATCCTTTTTCGGAGCAAGCAACACTCCTATGACAATCACTACCGGCTTTTTAACAAATTTAAATGCAATAATTATTACTTTTCATCCTAATTAGCAAAGTTTTTTAATTTATCAACAATTAGATAAGCAATGTCCTTATTACGGGCAATGATTTTTACTCACATTTTAACATTTATTTTAGCAAAATATTCAAAAACATCAATATAATTTTAAACTTTTATCACAGTATCAACAGTATAATTTAAAATTTCTGATTTATAAATTAAGTCCTCAACAAAATAATCAAATTTATTTCAAATTTCTTTGCAGAAATATCAACTTTTCGATCAGCAATAATAACATAATAGCAAAAAATAATTGCTAAACAAATTAAAATAATGATAAAAATTGTTTGTGAAATTAATAAATTATCATTTATTGCTAACATATATATCATTCTTTCCCACCCATTTTATAACCATATTAAATATTACTTTTACATTATAACTTATTTTATAATGTATTTTACATAATATTAGAATAATTATTTAACTCAATAAATAAAAAAAAGATTTAACAACCTAATGTTAAATCTTTAATTTGCACAAAAATCTTGAATTAGTTGCGATGGTTATTTTTAAAAGGCTCTAACGATAACACAAATAAGTTAATTTTTCACTTTCGTTATTGTAAATAAACTTCAAATAAAAGTTCACAGAATGCACAATTATTTTAAACTCCATTATAACTAAAATTATCACTTACTGATCAAAAAACTGATATTTCATTTTTATCATTATATCAAACATATATTTTAGTATGTGTTTTCGGTACAGTATTTCTAACTAATGCAAAATCTTTACTTTTTTTAGTTTTTGGATTTTCACGAATAATATTCAATCAATTAATATATTTTTCATCTTTTATTAAGTTTTCTTCAAGATCTAATTTAAACCCAACGTCAGTATTATGAATAAAAACATCTAAATTAATATTATCATCTTGCGTCTTATCTAAATAATTTTTAATAACTTCAGTTCCACTGTTGCCAGTTAAGATTAACAATCTTTCGCTGTTTTCATTTTATCATTGGTTTTATGTGCTTTAAAAAATTTCATAAAATTGTGCTGAATTCAATAGCAACGATAAAGCAACCCCATCAGTCAGGGAAATATACGCTTAAAGAAAAGCACAATTTTATTTGGTGCAATTTATTAATATGAGCAATATCGGTATGACCAATTACGGTAATTATATCACAAAAGATATTATGACCAAGACCTTTATAATTTGTAATATTGTATAATACTTCCTTATAAAATAGGATTTTAAATAACGCACTTTCTGAAAATGAATTGGTAACCCTTTTATGACACTTTTTATATGGACTATTGTTTTTCTAAATTCAACAGGTATTAAATAATTTAAACTACCATGAATTCGAATATTGTTATATCAATGCACAAAGTCAAATAATTTATATTTTAATTGGGTTAAATTTATAAATTTTTGTTCCTTGATAAATTATGTTTTAAAACTTTTGTAAGTTGTTTCAGAGCCCCAGCATTATCATAAAGACAGCCTTTATTGCTTAATGATTGTTTGATGTTAAAAATATTTAAGGTATTATCAATGATTTTATTTTTAAATTCATTGCCCCAGTCAGTATGAAATAACGTAATTTGTTTTAATGGTATTGTAATTGAATAAAAGATTTATTGCGCTAATTGTACTATTTTGTTTGTTCGAGAACTATAGCCAATTATTTCACGATTAAACAAATCAATTAACAAACAAAATAATGTCATTTATCGCCATCTTGAACATATGTTAAATCACTAACAACAACTTCATTGGGTTGTGTTTTTTTGTTTATTATTAAAATTAAATTCACGGTTTAAAACGTTGCTAATTTCGTCGTTATTAATCACCAACTTATGATTAAAGATTAGTTAGTATCTCTAAATGCACCAAATTAAAATATCGTAATCATAAGTTGGTGAATTTTTCTTCGCGATAAGATAATATCTTTCTGATTTAAAAAGCTTTAATTTTACAAGATCCATAAATTTTACGATTAACATTAAATGCGCTGATAACTTTTTGTTCATAATTATTAACATCAACCATAGCCACATTTATTAATTTGATAGTAATATGTTGATTTTGCTATCTTTAATTTGATCCTATTTGACCAATTTTTCGCATGGAATATTTTTCTTTATTATTGTTAATAATTTCTATTTTTTGCTAATTATCAGCACTGCTTGCTTTAAGGGGTTGTTTTTCATTATAATTGGATTAATTCTTTTCGCAAGGCAATCAAGTCAATTTTCTTCAACAGTGCGATTATTTTTCGCTTTAAAAAATCCAGAATTATGAAATTTTTCAATTAACTAATATATAGTTGATTTTGACACCTTATATTATTTAAAAATTTCAAGAATTGTTTTGCCATTTTGATAAAGTAAAACAATTTGTTTTTTAAATTCATATATCGATGAATTTCTTCCCTATTTTTATATTCTTACTTTCTTCATAATTATATTTTTTTTGAAAGTCCACATAAATATGATCCAACTTATTGTAACCTATCCATATAATTCACACTACCCATAAAAAAACGAATAATTTCTTTTTTATCATTAAATCAAAAATATGTTTTCATATGCGACGATTTGTAAGTTTTATTAATCATATTAGCTTTTTTATTTTAAAACCGATGATTATATTTGACAATTCGGTATTGCTCATCTTTGACACAACAAAATGCCGCATAACTACAAATAATATCAACTGAAAATTTACCTTTAACAATTTAATATAAATATTTGTTGACGATACTTTTTTCAACAAATAAATTAATAAAAACGACATGATCAGTATCTTATGGTGTATATTTTATCACTTCTCATATTTGACTTTTTTCAGTTTTTAAATCACCTTTAATACTTCTTACACCAAACACAGTACCGGCAACAGCCACTACTGATGCTAAAATAACAAGATATTTTCAGTAATTACTTTGGCTTTTATATTTATTTAATTTCTACCTTTTTTTAATATTTTCATTATTTATCAAAAAATTAGTTTTCATAATAATATTAACTTAGTTTTCATAGTTACATTATTAAATCAATTTAATCATTTTTTATTAAAATTTCAATTTATCAATAAAATTTTTTATCATAAATTGTAAAATTAAATGGGATATTTAAATAAATAAAAATATTTTTTTTAAATCCAAATTTAAAAAAGGATAAATAACACAGTGTATCAAAAAACACAATAGAAAAATTAATTTCAATCCAACAATATCAAAATTTTAATTATTAAATTAGAAAAACAGCTTATGAAATAAATCAAAGTAAAAAACTGTCCATATAATTTATAAAATGTTGGCTCCGGTTTAAACCAAATTGAAATTTATAAAAATAGTAATAAAGACAAAAAAAGCTGGTCACAAAAAAACATTAAATAAAATTTACCTTTAAATTATTAATTATTTAGTTAATTATTAACACTACTTCACCAGATATTATTACAAATATAATAAGAAATATTGACAAAGATTTTATCTGTTCAAAGAATTTATTTATGTTTAACTTTTATCGTTATAATTTTAATAAAGAAAATTTATTACGAAAAGATAAAAATAAACCACATAATAAAACAGAAAACCATAGAAAAGTTAATAATTGTCAAACAATTGTTGAACGTAATATTGAATTTCCAAATATTAAAGCAATAAATGTCTTTGGTCATCCAGAGGGAGATACTATAGTTGGTAAAAACCAAAAAATAGCAATTATAACTTTGGTTGATATATTATTTAAAACATCAATCCCACTAGTAACTAATAGTAGCAAAAGCAAAGATGTCATAGAAATTATAATAAAATTTATTTTAAACAAAAACCACCTAGCACAATAAAAACAATTACATTTGATCGTGGTAAAGAATTTATTAGGTGAAAAAATTTGAAAATATTTATAAAATAAAAGTTTATTTTGCTGATACTGGTTGTTCTATCCAAAAATAATTAAACGAAAATAATAATGGAATTTTGAGACGAATTTTACCAAAATGAATAGATTTATCAATATTTTCTCAAAATTATTTAAATAAAATAACATTGAAAATAAATTTAATACCAAGAAAATCATTAAATTATAAAAATTAATTGGATTTAATACAAAATATTTAATAAAGTGTCCCAAATATATTTACAATTCAGTAAAATATTAAATAAAATTATTTTTTTGGTGATATTAAATTAACTTTCAAGAAAAATGGCAAACAAAAAATTGTTTAACCACCTATTTATTATTTTAACTACCCTATTATTCTTTAAATTATAATTCCTGGTTTATTAACATTTTATAATCATTATTATTTTCATCGTCAGTTTGCATTTCATTAATTTGTGCTTTAATGCAATCACGACGTTTTTCTTCGGCTTCTTGTGTTGTTTGTTCTTCCAACCCCAGCATTTATGATAAATACGAATTACGATTATTATGATATTATTTAACATGTTCTATTTCTGGATCAGCATTTGTTTTTCACAAATAATGTAATTTTTTATGATATCCTGATGAATTTTGCGATAATGGTTTTGGTAGACGCAAAAACTGATTATTTAAATTATTTTTTTGTAAATTAAGAAAGGTTTTAAATATAACATCTCCGCCTTTGCTTAATTATGTTGAATTAAACGACGACGTTGTTATAATGGCATATATTATGAAAAATTATCATCAATATTATAAGCTTCAGTCATTGCTTTGTGAATTTGTTCATTAATCTATCTTTGTTTTTCAATTCCTTCAAACATAGTAGTTTGTTCATAAGCATAGATTATTATAATGTGGTATTGGATTACGGATTTTTTATTTCATTTGATCTAGTTCCACTTTTAATTAAGTAGTTCGATCACCAAAAATATTTGTGCTAATTTTCGTGGTTTTAATAAAAAAAAACTTTTTGAGCTGTTAACTATGATAACTTATTCTTGGTCTTTAAAGTTTATGGCATAATTTCTTTATTTGTAACTGGGTCATATTTTCGAAAGTATGGTTCAATCTTATCATCGTTCAAAAATAATTATTTTTCTTCAATAATACAGCTCTTCACCAATTCAGATTTCTTATCACTAACTTTATGGTTAATAATATCATTAATCGAAATTGCTAATTTATTTTCATTCTGTTGTTTATTTAAATAATTAATATTGGTTTTAAACTCATTAACACCATATAACTTTTTTCTCATATAAATGGGAAAATAACTTCACATATTGTTGTTAAAAGGGATTTATTCTTATTATTATGATTTTCAACCATTTGTTGTTTGGTTTATTTTTTATATTATTTGTTTTCATGTTTTAAACGATAATAAGCATCATCATGATTATAATAAGACTCTATTTTTTGTTTTTTATTTTCACACCCATTACGAAAACCTTTTATATACCTATATTTATTGAGTACCTATATTTATGTACCTATATTATAAAACATTTATTATAAAATATTTCTTATTTTTTAACTAGTCGATTTGAAACAATATTATGACGGCCAACTTTTGCTTGATCAACACCATTTAATTGCACCGAATCACCAGTAAAACTAATATTAATTTTTGCCAATGATTCACCAACACCATAAATATCAACGGGAACACCTTCTTTTTCAAAAGTAGCAATTTTCTGAGCATTAAAACCTGAGGAAACGATAATTTTAACATGTTGATATCCCTCATGATTTAAAACTTGTCGTAAAACTCGAATTAAATGCTTATTAACACCATTAATTTCATCTGCCGGATATTTACTCTCTTTTCCAACAAAATATTTATCAATTAATGCTTTTGAAGTATCAACACGAACTGCATATAAATTTGAAAAATGATGCGCTACTCGTAACGTATCAGTAATAACATCATTATTATAATCGACTAAAGCTACTAATTTATCAGTTGGATAAAAGTTTTGATACGCTTTTAATGCAACAATTAAATCACCATTAAAAGCTTGAATTAAAGCGTGCGGAACAGTTCCTGTTGGTTTATAATTATCTTCTAATTTTGTTACTTGCGAAGCAGTAACAAAATTAGTTATGCCACCAATTTTAGCGGCTGTTCCATCATTTTCTTGATTATAATAATAATCACTGCGGTCATTCATATATATGACTGGTTTATTGTTTGCTGCTTGCAAAACACGATGGCAGTTAGTTGCAATACTTGTTTGTCGTGCTAAAATTCCATCAATAATACCTTCTAAATGACCAAACTGATAATAGTGTCCTGTTATTTTTAAAACAGGCTCATTTGCTTGAATTAAATCACCATCTGTTAAGGCAACAATTCCTAAACTTTCTGAATTAAAAGATTCTGTTTTTAATAAATCAACACACGAATCAACTCCGGCTAAGATAACATTTTCTTCTCTTTGAAAAAATTGCATTGTTACGATATCATTCGGCTTTTCATGTTTTAAAATATTTGCTGTTTTTAAAAAATAGACTGCACTATAATATCCTGCTTTAATTTTGCTCATTATAATATTCCTTTCAAAAACTATTGCCAAGATTATATTGTTTTTCTGGCAATAACATAATTTTTCAATAGTAGTAACTTCTAAACATAACTATCGTTCATAACAAATCATCCCATTCAAAATAACTCATCTAACTCAATGGGAACAATTTGCAATGTTTACGGCATAATAATCCCCCGATACAAACAACAACTAATTGCCCAGAATTACAATTATCCGTACCACAAATAATTTATTATGTTGTTAAACAAATTTTTACTTGGCAAATAATTAGTTTATCATAATATGATGTTTTTATCACTCAATAATTTTTCAACAACAAATTACGGTTCTTCATCAATGGTTCTTCATTAATATTATTAAAAGAACAATCTTTTTGTTGAAAAAATAGTTCCTAATTCAGCTAATAAATCCATTATTATCACTATTAATATTTAACCATAAAGAGAAAAAAAGAGGGGGTTGTTGCTAAATACTTATTAATAAAGTGTTTAATTTGGTTTACAATATACAATTTTTTATAAAATAAAACATAATCATTATTAATAACATGACGGGTCGATGTTGCTGATGGTTGATAACAAATTAAAACATCAAAGTCCTGATTATAAAATAAACCAATTGTTTTTTTCAATTTTTACTCATTACTACTTCAATTAAATTTCTTAATTTTTGTTTCATCTAAATTCGCAATAATAGTTGTTACTAACTTAATTGTTTCAATAAAGTCATCTAAATCAACAATACTTCACTAATTGTGTGCAAATTACGCGTAATAAAACAGGTTTGAATTGTTGGCACACCCACACTCCTGATAAATAAACGGCCCCATCATCTGTTCCTCTTGGTGAAATATAAAATTGATATTTAATCCGATGATCTTGCATTAATTTAAGTTGATATTAAATTAAATTATACCTGGTAATATAACAATTATATATTTCACATAACATTATCCTTTATCATAATTGTCCAAAAGTTGTTGATGACTCATAATCTTGTCCTAACGAAACATCTGTGACAATGCCAAAATCAGGATTAATTAATGTTGTTGCTGTTTTATCTCCTCTTGTTCCAACTTCCTCTTTTACAATAAAACCAACATATAAATCATAATATAATTTTTTATTTTTAATTTGTTCTAGAACTTCTAAACTTAAAATAACTCCCATCATGTTATCAATTTCTTTAGATAATAATCTTTTATCATTTAAAAAGACTGTTGACCATTTTCACAAATAACAAAATTACCTTCCCAAATTCTTGCCCCATATGTTTATGCTTGCGTATAAAAAACAAAATCAACTAACATGTTATAACAATTGATGCTGATTTTGATCGCGCTTCTGGCGATAATAAATGCGGTGCAATTACTGAAATTGCTACATTAGAATGACCCATCATCTTTAACAAATTTACTCGTTTAGCTAATAATGTTTTTTCTCAAATTCCACCTAAAGGTTTAATCCGAACTAACCCTTTACTATTAATTTGACTAACCATAAAACCAACTTCATCACTGTGTGCCATTAACATTACTTTTTTATGATTTGTAATCCCTTTTTATTTTGGATGACAACAAAACAACTCCCTTAAGTTATCTTGAATTATTTATGACGTATATTTTTTATAGTATTATTTTAATAATGTAACAAATTTATATTAACATATAGATGGACTCAATGTTTGTAAAATACTTTCATACATTTTTTGTTTTTCCACACTAATTTTCATTATTATCTTCCTTTCATTCTTGAAATTATTATATCAAAGTTTATAATTAATATATTGTTAAAACTTTAACAATATATTAATTTAGATTCAATTATACTTAAAATTATAGAAAATATATGGAGGAAAAGTATGCGCAAAGTTGCATTAATAATCGACTCATCGTCAGGAATTAAAAAAGGCGAACTAAAAAAACACAAAGATACCTATTTGTTACCATTATTACTAAATTTCTCAGATGGTAGTGAAGTTGAAGATGATGAAGATGTCATTTCTTTTAATGAATTTTATGATATCTTAGAACATCAAGTAATTAAAACTAGTCAGATTCCAATGGGAAAAATGTTAAGTACTTGAAACGAATTGTTAAAAAAATATGATGGCATTGTTTTTATGGGATTATCAAAAGGATTATCTGGCCAACATGAAAATATCTCAACGTTAGCACAAGGTGATGAATATAAAGACAAGGTTTTTGTTATTAATACTGATGGTGTAAGTCAATTATTAGTATATATGATTGATCTAGTTTATCAATGAATTGGTGAAGGAGTTAAATTAACAGAAATTCAACCAAAACTTGATTTAATTAAAAAAAAGGTTAGCGCATTCATTATCCCAAAAAGTTTGGAAACTTTAAAACGTGGAGGACGAATTACAGCAACCGCCGCAGCCTTAGCGTCGCTTTTAAAAATAACACCTGTTTTGAAATATGATGGTCGCATTAATAAATTTGATAAAACTAGAACATTTAAAAAAGCTGTCGAAACAGCTTTCCAACAAATTAAAAAAGAACGGCAAAATTGAAAAAATATTATTTTATTACATTCAAAAACTGACGATGAAACTTTGCAAGAAGTTTATAATATTATTGACGATATGGGTGCTAAAATTAATTCGACATACATTTTGCCAAATGTTATCGCAGCTCATACAGGAGTAAATACGATCGTGCTAGTATGTTGAGATCAATAAAAGGAGGTACAACTAATGAGTAAAAAAATTGCAATCTTAACTGATTCATCCGCAGGTTTTACAACAGCAGAAATTAAACAATTCGGTATTCATGTCATTCCCTTACACATTATTTTAAATAATGAAACTGATATTTTAGATACTGAAAAAGAAACAACAAAATATAATTTTTATGAAATTGTTAAAACTGGAACAACAAAAACAAGCCAAGCTTCAACTGGTGAATTGATGGAAAAATATGATGAAATATTAAAAAAATATGATAAAATTATTCATTATCCAATCGATGAAAAACTTTCAAGTCAATATGCAACAGCTTATACTTTAAGTCAAAATGAAGCATATCTTTGTAGAGTTCATGTTGTTTGTAATCATACAGCAGCTTTTGCTTTAAAAGCATTAGTAATTTATGCTAATGAATTAACAAAACAAAATCTTAGCGTAAAAGGAATCATTGCTAAAACAAGCGCTCTTGAAAAAAAAACATACATGGCAATGATTCCTGGCAGTCTAGATCGTTTATCAAAGGGTGGTCGTGTTGGAAAAGTTTTATTATCATTAATTAATATATTCAAAATCAAAATTTTAATTCAATGGGGTGAACATCCAAAAAAAATTACCTCATCACGAACTTTAAATAATTTAATTGAAACATTAGTTGAAACTTGAGAAAAATTTAAGAAAACAGCGAAATTAAACTTTCAATTATTTATTTTAAAAACAAGTGCATGTAATAATAAAGTTTGGGACAATGTTACCCAAAAATTAGATGAATTAAAAGTTACATATCAAACCGAAAATTTAGCTAATATTTTTGTTGCCCATGCAGGATTAAATACAATTGCTTTTGTAGCAATTCCTCAAATTAAATAAAAATAAAAACCATTTCTATTTTAGAAATGGTTTTTATTTTTATTTAATTTGAATGGCGGAAGTAAAGAGATTCGAACTCTTGCATGGATAACTCCATATAACGGTTTTCGAAACCGCCCCCTTCAACCAGACTTGGGTATACTTCCACTTTTTTACTGGCAGGGGTGATAGGACTTGAACCCACAACGTACGGTGTTGGAGACCGCTGTTCTACCATTAAACTACACCCCTAAATCCTTTTTTTAATCATAACATAATACATAACATAATAATAGAAATATGGAAAAATAAAAAAGTATTTTCATACTTTCATCTTTTTATGATGTTATGGCAGGGGTAGCAGGACTTGAACCCACAACACTCGGATTTGAAGTCCGATGTTCTACCACTTGAACTATACCCCTAAATCCTTTTTTAATCATAACATAATACATAACATAATAATATAAATATGGAAAAATAAAAAAGTATTTTCATACTTTCATCTTTTTATGATGTTATGGCAGGGGTAGCAGGACTTGAACCCACAACACTCGGATTTGAAGTCCGATGTTCTACCACTTGAACTATACCCCGACAAAGTAAATTAAGCAACTAAATTGATATTTAATCATTTTAAAAAAAATAATTAAAAATAACAAATAATTTTATTTATTTTCATCATTAAAATTATCTTCAAAATGAAGTGGATCATGCTTTTTACTATGGCATTGTTCACAAATCCCATGTACTTCAATTTTAAAATGAACCGGCTCTCAATTAATATTTGTCATTACCTCTTTTAAATTAGATAATTTAATTTCTTGTAAAATATTGTTATCTTTAATATGGACAACATTTTTACAAATATCACAAACCATATGAAAGGATGGGTTATCTGCTAAATCATATCAAATTTGCTTGCCATCAAAAGAATTAGTAAAAACAATATGCTCATTAATTAATAAATCAATTGTATTATAAACTGACATTAAATTAACATTTTTAAATCCTTTATCTAATAATTCAACAATTTCGGTTAAAGTCAAATGTTGTTTTTCTGTTAGAATTTTAATAATTGCTAACCTAATTTCAGTGATTCGATAATTTTTACTTTTTAATAACTGTACAATACCGTCATGTGATAATGTCATTGGTGACATCTCCTTTATTTTTTAATTTCATTAATAATATCAACTAAATCTGCTAATGTTTTAATATCCATTAATTTATCATCAGGAATTTGAATACCACATTTTTTCTCCGCTTCAATTACTAAATCCATTAAGTCTAATGAATCTAATCCTAATGATTTAAACTCAGTATTTAATTCAATTGGTTTTGAAATTCCCTGTTCTTTTAAAACTTTTTTAATTTCACCTAACACATTCATTAAAAATCCCCCGTCTTCTCTTATTATAAATTAATATAATTATAACAAGTTTAAGGACAAAATAGTATCACCAAAAGGTTTCCAACCTTTATAAAGTAATTTTTCATGCCCAATATAATTGTTGATGGTTATAATGATGAATGATAATTACTTTTTAATAATCAATATGCTCATTACTGTAATAAAAACTAATATAACTTGTTGGATTATCAAAAAAAAATCATTTGTGGAATTCATCATTTTAAAAAAAATTAAAACGAATATTATCAAAATAATATTGATTATAAACATAATTAATTTTTGAGCACAGGGACTCTAACATCTAACATTTTTTGCTCTAGTTGTGGCCAATTTTTCATTGTCTTTGTTAAACAATTATAAATTATGATTAGGTTTATTAGTTTTAATTAAAATACTTGGATTGGCAATCCTTTTTAGGACACCGTATAAAAAAATAAAGAACTTATTTTTTAATTTATATTATTATTTAATTAATTAATTTACTGCAATTTATATTTATAATATATAGGAATCTTAAAAATTATATAAATAAGATTAATTAAAATTTGTTTATCATAATATATATAGGATAAAAACATGATAAAATAATCACATTAGATTCTAATTATAAAATAAGTGTTATTAAAAGAAAGTAGGAATTTCAACGATAGTAAAGATGATTGTTTGTGATGTTGATGGAACTTTAGTAACTGATAAAGAAAAAATGATTCCATCAACTAATATTGAAGTTTTAAAAAAAGACCAAGATAATGGTGCTTTGGTTACTATTTCTTCTGGGCGAGTTCCTAGTAGTTTATATGATTATGTGAAGATCTTGGGGATGCTTGATAATTGCCAATATGTGATTGGGACTAATGGAGGGACTATTTTAAATTTAAAAACAAAAAATATGTCTATAATGAAATTGTTTCTTATCCTGATACATTATGAGCAATGAAAATTGTAAAAGCATTTGGACATGATTTTTGTTTAGCACCTTTAAATTAACAAGAAGCTTATATTTCACAGTTAAGTGTTGTTGATAATGATCTTTTTTTATTTCGTAATACCGGCATTAAACCAAAGGTTTTGGACTGAAATAAGATTCCCAAAATGCGCAAGGTTGTTATTTCTTGTTATGATGAAAATAAAAAAATTGATTACGACAACAAATTGCAGTTAGTAAAACATTAATAACAGAAGTGACGGTTATAACTTTATTGAAATTATTCCGAAAAATGTTAATAAATGACAGGGGATTTTAAAATTAATTGAAGTATTGAAACATAAGGAAAATATTCATCTTGATGCTGACGAATAATGTGTTTTGGTGATCAAATGAATGATTATGAAATGATTAAGAATGCCCAATATAAGGGGGATTATTGCTTTGGTTAATTCAACTACGCAATTAAAAGAAGTTGCTTTCGCGGTTACAGCGAAAGATAATAATCGAGCTGGAATTGCCGATTATCTTTATAAAACAATTATAAAATAAGAAAGGAAACTGCAGTGTTGAAAATTAATGGGAATCAAATTAAATTAATTATTACTGATGTGGATGGTACCTTGGTTACAGATATCATCAAGAGTTACCAACAATTGTCCAGAATAAGTTAACTGCATTGCAAAAAAATGGGATTTATCTTTCAATTGCTTCGGGCGAATGCCCTTGGTTTTAATAATTATACCATAGCATTAAAAATTAAAGATTATTTACAATATGTGATTGGAGCTAACGGTTAGTTATTGTATGATGTTAAGAATAATCAAACAGTTTATTCTAATTTAATGCCGATTGTTGATCTTGTTGAGGTAATTGCAATTTTACGAAAATATTAGTGTGATTTTACAATTTCATATGAAAATGAAGATACATTATATTGCATGGGGAATAATTATTAAAAATTAAATCAGCCCCAGGGGCATTTTTAGATGGAATTAAACAAGTGAAAGAATTTCAAGAGGATGAAATTATACCGGCAAATAAAATTGTGGCAAAGCATTCATTAAAACTTATTTTTCAAGAAATGTATGCAAAATTAAAACAAATTCCCACTATTAATGTTGAACAATTATCGAATTGTGGGTGTGATATTGTTAATGTTAATTCTAGTAAAGGCCAGGCAATTTTACATTTAATTGCTATTTTAAATAAAACAACAAAAAGCGAAATTATCCTAGATAATGTTTTATATTTTGGTGATAATTATAATGATTATTCAGCCTTTGAAATTTTGTCTTATGCAATCGCCATGGAACATAGCCCGCCCGCTATTTTAAAATTAGATTATGATTTTGCTGGCAGTAATAATGCAGGGGAATTTATCATTATTTAAATAAACTTGAAAAAAACAATAAAAAAGATATTTAGATTATGGGGGTCAGAACTTATTAAAATTAAGATGTTTTCCCACAAAAATAATTAAAATTCATTTAAAAATTCACTAATTTTTATGATTTTTATAGTATTATTATTAGGAACATAAATTATTTTAGAGAGGAATGTTTTAATGAACCTATTAAGTATAATGTTTTTAACAGTTGAACCAAAAATAGTTAATACAATTATTTACGTTTTTGAAATGATCGTCTTAGTTGTTTCAATTATTATGATTATTATTGGTTTATTACAAAACAAAAAAGCACAGACAGGATTAAGTGCTTTAAATGGTGGTAATGATGAGCTATTTGCTAATAATAAAGAACGTGGTTTAGATTGAACATTATCAATTTTTATGTTAGGATTTGGTTCAACATTATTAATTGTTACATTATTAATAAGTTTATTAACGAAAATTTTATTGTAATAATTAAGTTTTTAAAAATATCATTAATTTAAAAGATATTTAAAAATGTCTCTTTTTTCATTTAGGGGGAAAAAGTATATGCACGATCGGATTGTAGCTATTTTAAAAAAACAAGCAAAACCAATTAACACAACTCAATTAGCACAATTATTAGCAATTAATAAAATTGATGACAATAAGATGATGTTAAAAGTTTTGATTGAATTAGAGAATGATAATATTATTGTTGTAACGCAACAACATTGTTTTTATTATTTTGATCCAAAAATTTATTTACGGGGCATTATTAGTGTTAATAAAAAAGGTTTTGGTTTTATTAAAATTAGTGAGGGTCAAGAGGAATATTATGTTAAACAAAAAGATTTAAATAATGCTTTAGATAAAGACCAAGTTTTATTTATTTTAAAGAAGCAGAAGCAACTAACTGGTCTTAAAAAAACAGAGGCTCAAGTAATTAAAGTTTTAAAACGAAATAATGAGTATGTAGTGGGGGTTATTAAAAAAAATCGTTATCAGCAAAAATATTTAGAAATCTTAAATAATAAATTAACCCAATATCGAGCTGAAATTATTAATTCACCCGATGCAATTGAAAATACCATTGTTAAAGGGATTATTAGCAGTATTAATAGTAAAACCAATTTAATGCAAGTTAAAATTATCGATATTATTGGTGATATTAATCAAGTTGGTGTTGATGTTTTAGCAATTTTGTATGAGTTTAATTTGCCTACTAAATTTGATGAAAAAACATTGGATGAAGCGAATCAAATTAAACAAAATATTGATATTCCAATGATATTAGCCAATCAATCACGCCGTGATTTACAAACAGAAATATTTGTTACAATTGATAGTAATGATTCAAAAGATTTTGATGATGCTATTTTAGTTAAAAAAAATAAAAATGGTAATTATATCTTAATGGTTTCCATCGCGGATGTATCGCATTATGTTCCAGCTAATAGTTATCTTGATAAAGAAGCGATTGAACGAGGATGCTCTGTTTATTTAATTGACAGAGTTGTGCCAATGTTACCAGAAAAATTAAGCAATGGGATTTGTTCCTTAAATCCAAATGAACCACGATTAACATTAACTTGTGAAATGGAAATTAATAACCAAGGGCATGTTGTTAATGCCAGCATTTATGAATCAGCTGTTATTTCTAAAGCTCGTTTAACTTATTATGAAGTTAACAAATTATTTCGTCGAGAAAATAATCAAATTTCATCAACAATTACCCCAATGCTTTTCCTAGCGCAACAATTATATCAAGTTCTAGCTCGAAAAAAAAATCAAGATGGTGTTGTTGATTTTGATTTAGATGAACCAAAGTTTATTGTTGATAAAAATGGGAAAATTAAAGATATTGTTACGTGTGAACGGGCAGACGCTGAAAAATTAATTGAGAGTTTTATGATTCAAGCTAATGAAACAGTCGCTAAGACAATTTATTGAATGGATTTACCATTTATTTATCGGATACATAATAAACCAAAACCAAATAAATTATTTGATTTGTATACTCAATTATCTTATTTAGGATTAAATATTAAAGGTAAATTAGAAAATATTCATTCAAAAGACTTACAACAAATTTTAAATAAATTAAAAGATAAGGAAAATTTTAAAGTTATTTCTGCGCTTGTTTTACGAAGTGTGGAAAAGGCTAAATATAGTGCAATTAATGATGGCCATTTTGGATTGGCATCATGGTGTTATACACATTTTACTTCGCCAATTCGTCGGTATACAGATTTAGTTGTACACCGGTTATTAAAAGCGTATTTATTTCAAGGCAAAGTTCAAGTTTCTGATTTAGAACAAACTCGTTTTTTTGTTAGTTATGCTAGTCATAAGTCATCGTTAGCAGAATTACGAGCAATGGAATGTGAACGCGAAGTTGATAAAATGAAAGAAGCCGAATATATGGAGGATAAAGTCGGTTGTGAATATGGTGGAATTATTGCGGGGGTTACTTCGTTTGGTATCTTTGTTGAATTACCAAATACCATTGAAGGATTAATCCATATTACTGATTTAAAAAATGACTATTATGTTTTTGATGAAAAAAATTTAAAATTAATTGGAGAACGAAAACGAAAAGAATTTTTCTTGGGGAAAAAAGTTCGAATTAGAGTTAAGAAAGCAAGCAAAAAATTACGCCAAATTGATTTTGAATTAGTTGAGTAAGGGAAGGGGTTAATATTAATGTTGACAATTACAGTTAATAAAAAAGCACGGTACAATTATGAAATTATTGAAAAATATGAAGCCGGAATTGTTTTAACGGGCAGTGAGATTAAATCAGTTCGTAATAAAGATGTCTCAATTAATAAAGCGTTTATTATTATCCGTAATAATGAAGCGTTTATTATTAATATGGTAATTGCTCAATATAAATTTTCTACGGCCTATGTCTCTCTCGCTGATCGGACTCGAAAATTGCTTTTACATAATAAACAAATTAAGAAAATTCTTCAACGAATTAAATTAGAACGTTTAACATTAATTCCTTTAAAATTGTACCTTAAAAATAACTATGCCAAATTAGAAATTACCTTAGGCCGCGGTAAAAATAATTATGATAAACGCGAAGCAATTAAACAACGCGACAATGAACGATTACGCAAAAAATATTAATAACTAAGTTGCATTATAAATTTTGTTTATTTGCTATTGAATGTCTTTATCACTTTTATTTTAAGGGTTTTTATGTTATTATTAACTAATATAGTAAATTTTAATAAGGGGTAAGTAAATATGAAATGGGGTCCACAACAAACGATTAAAATTTTAAAATAATATGTTTATAGTAAAAATCGACTTGATTAATATCACAATCATGTGGCGTTATCAAATTTACAATTACCATATTTTTATTAAAAAGAGGATAAAAATAAATCAGTTTCATCGATTGTTGTTCATTTTATTAATGAGAAAGAAATTTAAAAAACATATGATAAAAAAACTTATGAATGAATTGTTAATAGTTTAGAAGAAACCATTTTAAGTTCATTACAAATAGTGGAAGGTATTGTTGGTATTCATCGTCATGAAGATATTTATTTATTTTTATATGAAGATGATGGTAATTTAAATTATTTAATTGAAATTACAAATTATATTAATACCACTATTAAAATTATTAATTATATGTTATATGAAAAATATCAAACAATTCGAAAGTTATAATTGGAATTGGGATTGCCAATGATCCGTCAGATGATAAAAATAATGATTCAGATGATAGTTTCATTGTTCCTTTTGATAAAAAAGTGAAAGATAGTGTTAAGTTAACTGAGACATATGCGGCCAAAGTTATTATATTTAATAATTTGACGGTTTGTACTGATGCATGGATTTTTATTAATTTAACTAACGGGAATCAAGAATTAATTCGAAAAAATATTGACAATATTTTAATTTAAGAATTACCCATCAGCGATTATTTAAGGATTTAGTTGACCCCTAATGTGGATTTAGAAATTAAACAAGGGAACGTTACAAATTGAATAATAAAATAAAAATAAGCGTTTTAAGGGTTATTTTGTCTTGTTCTTTTTTCTTTAATATCATTATTATTTCGGTATAATAATAGGTAGAAAGTGAAATGGAAGAAAATACAAGCATTAATTTTTGAAAGAAAAAATAAAATTAAATGAACTGAAAATAACGAGCCAATGATTAAAGATACAACCGGTATTATCAATCGATATTATTGTTAAAATTGAATGATTTACTTTTTCACATGCTGATTATCGTTCTTATTTAAGGAAAGATGCTAACTAATGTCGATCTTAACACAATTATGATGAGGCATGAAAGAGTTGTGGTATTATTACCGCAATTGGTGAGGATGTTATCAAAAAACTTAAAATTGATGATCGGGTTGCTGCTATTGGTTGTGTTATCTATCCATTGTAATATTTGTGAATGATGTTAACAAAAAGCCTTTGTAATTTGTATTAAAAGTTGATTTACCCTGCCTGGTGGGGACTAAAATCAACGAACTCATGCATATATATATATCCCATAATATGTCTATGTTACTTGTGGTGAGAATAGCATTGTTAAAATTCCCAAAACAATTAATTTAAATGATGCATTAAAAATAGGTGATGTTTTATCAATGGGATATGAAAATATTAGGTAATGTATAAATACAAACGGCAAATTTATATCTTGTTGAATTATTCGCCAGATAATACTTTTATTAAAAGGATTTATGAAAATATCGTTTATTTTGTATAGGTAAAACAGTAAAAAATCTGTTTTTATGATAAAAGTTATAAATTTAAAGATACTATCCAATGAATAATGCAAATAAATTTATGTTTTTTAATATAAAAATAAAAAAATAATCTCACAATAATTTTTTTGTCTGTTTATCTTACAGGACAAATTATTAAAAAAATTAATTTAAAACAAATTAATAAATATTGCTATTAATATTGCTATTGTTGATGATGGGCTAATTGAGTTGGGAGGCTCTTGTTATTATTAAAAATATAATAAAAAATTGATATTTATGGTAGTCATAGTCAAAAATTAAATTATTTTAAAAAAATAAAGACACATAAAATTTATGATAGTACCTTAATTACATTAGATATTAAATATGATTTAGTTATTGAATATGTTGGCAATGACCATGGTACTTTTGAACAAGAACAACAAATGATTAAATTTAATGTTACAATTATTATAATTGGTGTTTTTTAAAAACCAGTCGTATTTAATTTGCAACAATTATGAAGTCAAAATATTACTGTTAATATGGGGATTTTAAATGCCTATATTTTAAAATAATTAGTAGCAAAAATTTAAAATAAAGAAATTGTTCAGCGACAGTTAGTATCAAATATTTTTAATAAAAATGAAATATTAAAAGCATATAAAACTTTTATGGATAAATATAGTTTAAAGGTTGTTGTTAAATTATAATCAGCAAAAGAAATGGGTGAAGAAAAGAAATGGGTTTTTTTCAAAAATTAAAAGCAAAGTGTGAAGAGAAAAAACAAATTAAATTAGAAAATACGTTACAAAAAACACGCTTAGTTTTTTCTCATAATATTAAAAAATTATCACATAAGTATAAAGAATATGATAATCATTACTTAGCAGAATTAGAAGAAATTTTAATTGCTAGTGATATGGGAATGAATATGGTCTTGCGAATTACAAACAAAATTCGCAAGAAAGTTCAAAAAGGGTGAAGTATTGAAGACACTAATGATTATTTAGTAAAAGTAATAATGGATTTATATAATGACCCAAAAAGTAAACAAAATGAGTTAAATATTAAGAATAATCGTGTTAATGTTATCTTAATGGTTGGTGTTAATGGATCTGGAAAAACAACAACAATTGCTAAATTAACAAAACAATTTATTGACCAAAAACAAAAGGTTTTATTGGTTGCTGGTGATACTTTCCGGGCAGGGGCTGTTGAACAATTAAACCAATGAGCAGAACGCTTACAAGTTGCCATTGTTAAACCATTAAAAGAGGGTCAGGATCCTGCTAGCGTTATTTATGATGGCCTAATTAAAGGAAAACAACACCGTGTTGATGTTATTATTATTGACACCGCTGGGCGTTTGCAAAATAAAGTTAATTTAATGAACGAATTAAATAAAATTAATCGTATTATTAAACGAGAAATTACGGATGCTCCGCATGAAACATTATTGGTAATTGACGGGGTTACTGGTCAAAATGGGATTTCCCAGGCAAAGAATTTTTCTGAAGTAACAGATGTCAGCGGAATTGTTTTAACAAAAATGGATGGAACAGCCAAAGGTGGTGTTGTATTGGCTATTAAAGAACAACTAAATATTCCGGTTAAATTAATTTGTTTAGGTGAACAACCAACTGATTTACAAGAATTTGATATTGAACAATATATTTATAATTTAACAAAGAATTTATTTAATCAGAATGAAACATAAACAGAATAATGAAAGATTTAGAAAAATCAAATGAGTTAATTATTTTATATGAGTTGTATAGTAAATTATTAACAACAAAGCAAAAATAATATTTTGAATTATATTTTTTTGATGATTACTCGTTAAGTTAAATTACGGTTTAAAAATTCTTTCTCGAAACGCCGTATATAATTCATTGGTAAAAATTACAAGTGCTTTTCAAAAATTTTAAAATAACTTACAATTAGGATTTAAACAGCATCAGCGGGGATATTATTTATCAATAATTTGAAAACATTAAAGAATGTGTTGGATTAATCAAAAAATTAAAAAAAATTGATGGTGATTAAGGGGAAACTAACATGAATATTTTAATAATTGGTGATATTTATGCGCAAGCTGGTCGTACAGCTGTCAAAAAATACTTACCAAAAATAATAAAAAAATATAATATTAATTTAATTATTGCCAATGGTGAAAATACAACACACGGTAAGTCAATAGCAAAGCATCATTATAATGAGTTAAAAGAAGCGGGGATTAATATTATTACCTCGGGTAATCATATTTTTCGGAATCCCGAAGTTTTAAAATATATTGAGGAAGTAAGTGATTTATTAAAACCAGCCAATATGAATTCGTTTACCCCTGGGCAAGGTACCGTTGTTATTAATGTTAATAATAAAAAAGTTCGCATTACTAATTTAATGGGCCGCAGTTTTATGGATCCTGTTGACAATCCTTATACCATTTTTGAAAAAATTATTGCAAATGATGATAGTGATTATCATTTTGTTGATTTTCATGCCGAAGCTAGTGCTGAAAAATTAGCTTTTGCTTGAAACTACGATGGTATTATTACTGGTTTTTTTGGAACCCATACCCATGTTCAAACTGCTGATAATCGAATCTTACCAAAAGGAACCGGATATATTACCGATGTTGGGATGTGTGGTAGTTATGATTCAATTATTGGGTCTAAACCAGATGAAATTATTATTAAAGAAAAGACGGGATTACCAGCGCGGTTTGAACCAGCAACTGAAAATGATCGATTGATTTTTTCAGCAGCATTATTACAAGTTGATGATAAAACAAATAAAGCAATTAAAATTGATCGGATTTTAATTCGTCCGGAAAATGAAACTAATTTTTTTGCATAATAAAGGAGACTATTAAATGGCTATTTTAATTAAAACGAATGTAATTATTATTGGTGTTTGTATTACCATAGGTATTTTTTTGTGTTGTTATCTTTTTTATCGTTTTTACCGTTTGTTAAAAACAAAAACAAAACATAGAGAAATTCAATTACCAGAGTATATTGAAAATAAATATTTTATTACTGCTGATCAATATCAATTAACAACATTAGGAACAATTGATAAAACTGGGGAATATATTATTTTAGCAGTTCATGATTTATACGGGCAAAAAGAAAACTTTCGGGGTTTAATTAATAATGCGATTTTAGTTAAAAATAAAGTTTCGGTAATTGCTTTTAATCAGCGTAATGTTGGGAACAATGAACCAACGGATATTAAGAATGTCGGAATGTTAGTTAATGACATTATTGATGTCATTGCCGCGTTAAAAAATAAATATGAACAACAGAAAGTTATTATATTGTTAGAAGGTTTTGCTGGGTGTTTAATTAATTTAATATTAAAGCAAAAACCAACAATTAACCAAGTTTTTTTTGTTAATCCAATCACTAATCAAAAGGGAATGCATTTTTCAATGATTAGCAAAATTGTAATTGTGTTTGGTTTTTTGTTTAATTTAAATAAAATTATGAATATTTCAATTGACTATCAATTTTTAAGCCAGAATAAAAAGTATTGTACTTTGATGATGCAAGATAAACAATCTTATTTTTTAAATCAAGTGTTACAATTTAACTATCTTAATAAAAAGATAGTTAAACAAATTAATAATGTCAAAATGAAAATTTTAATTGTGCAAGCAGAAGCGGATAAATTTTATAACGCAAAAACAGCGGCTTTAATTAAGGAAGAAAAAGGCAAAATAGTAAAAATCTCAACAGCCAAACATTATTTATTTACTGATGAAAATATTAACGCAATAATTTTTACAGAAATTATTAATTTAATTTAAAATTAATTAATTTTAAATTAAAATATAAATGTTGTGAAATAACAACATAAAACTTATTAAGAAAGTTGGTTAGTTAATCTAAACGATGATCCACCAGCAACCCTATATTTAACTATAAGGTGCTTTTATCAGAGAAAAATGATTTATACTACCAATAATGTTTATTAGTTATTGAAAAGAAGTTAACTATTAATTTATATGTAACAATATCGTTATTAACGCCACATTATTCTGATGTGGTTTTATTTATGATTAAGGAGAATAGAAAATGGAAAAAGATCGCATTTTATTTACATCAGAGTCAGTATCGGAAGGTCATTCGGATAAGGTTTGTGATCAAATTTCGGATGCTATTTTAGACGCATGTTTAAGGGAAGACCCATTAGCTCGTGTTGCTTGTGAGTGCTTTATCACAACGAACCGTGTTATTATTGGTGGTGAAATTACCACAAAAACCAAGGTTGATTATGTCGCGGTAGCTCGCAAAGTTTTAAAAGAAATAGGATATAATAATGCCGAATGAGGCATTGATTGAGAAACTTGTGAAATTGAAGTTTTAATTAAAACACAATCACCCGATATTTCAATAGGAGTTGATAAAGCAGGAGCAGGGGACCAAGGAATTATGTTTGGTTATGCGACAAACGAATCAAATAATTATATGCCATTGGCAATTTCAATTGCCCATGCTTTAGTAAAACGCGCAACGATGTTGCGGAAAAAAGCAGTCTTTATTGGGGCCCGACCAGATATGAAATCACAAGTAACATTAGATTTAACCAATATGAAACATCTTTATATTGATACAATTTTAATGTCAATTCAACATGATGAAGATATTGATGAAACAAAATTTAAACAGTTTGTCATTACCGAAATTATGAAACCAGTTGCCCATGAGTTTAAATTAAATTTAGATTTTAAAGTTTTAATTAATCCAACTGGTCGTTTTGTTGTTGGCGGACCAAAATGTGATGCTGGATTAACGGGACGAAAAATTATTGTTGATACTTATGGTGGTTATGCTAGACATGGTGGTGGAGCGTTCTCAGGAAAAGATGGGACAAAAGTTGATCGCTCAGCAGCTTATATGGCGCGATATGTTGCAAAAAATATTGTCGCAGCTGGCTTAACAGAACGATGTGAAATTCAATTATCTTATGCAATTGGCGTTGTGGAACCAATTTCCATTTTTGTTGAAACATTTGGTACTAATTTTGTTCCGAATGATGTTATTTTAAAAGCAATCAAAGAAAATTTTGATTTTCGGCCACAAGCAATGATTGAAACACTAGAATTACAAAAGCCAATTTATCAACAAACAGCAACTTATGGTCATTTTGGACGTTATCATACAGAGTTACCATGGGAGAAATTGGATAAAATTCAAAGTTTAATAAAATATTTACCAGTTGTTTAATTTTTAGATATAATTAATCTACAAGAAAAAAAGGAGAAAAACTGATGGAATATAAGTTAATCGCTCTTGATTTAGATGGAACAACAGCAAGGAGAAATCGAATTTCAAACCAAAATATAACGGCAATTAAGTGAGCAATGGCAAGAGGGATTAAAGTAATTATTGCTACTGGCCGTAGCATTGGTGCAGTTCGCAAAGTTGCCAAAAAATTAGGTATTATTGAAAAAAAGATGCCTGTAATTGCTTTCAATGGAGGCTTAATTTATGATTTTACAAAAGAGAAAATTCTGAAACAAACTGTTTTTTCAAATGCCGAATTAATTAATATTTTTAATATGGCTAATAAATATAAAGCACAATTATGGGCTTATTCGGTTGATAATGAACATTTATCTTATGTTAATACAAAACATAGTTTAATGGTTAAATGAATGAGTTTTCACACAAAACAAAAAATAAAATTAATTCACAATCCATCTACTTTGCAAGACCGGGCTTATAAATTTGTTGTTAGTGGTAAAAAAGAAAATGTTTTAAACTTTAAAACAAAAATTTTAGTAAAATATGAATTTAATATTTTTAATTGGTCGTACTTACCAAATCAAAGTTTAAACTTAGAAATTAGTCAAAAAGGAAGTGACAAAAAAGATGCTTTAGAGTATCTGACTAAAATTTATAATATTCAACCATCAGAAGTTATTGCAATGGGAGATGGTTCAAATGATTATGAAATGTTAAAATGAGCTGGTGTTGGTATTGCAATGGGAAATGTCAAAAACCGTCTTAAAAACATTTCAGATGATACAAACACATATTATCGTCGTTCGGGAGTAGCAAAAATAATTAATAAATATTTTAAAAAATAAAAAATATCATCAAAACTATTGATATTTTTTATTGTTTTTTTTATAATTAATGTGGTCATAAATTAAAAACAAAAAGTTTAGTATAACTAAACAAAATTACGGGGTGCCAATGTTACTGGGAGAAAAAATCAAATTATTACGTCAAAAAAACAATTTAACAATTGAAGAATTGGCAAACCGTTGTGAATTAACGAAAGGTTTTATTAGTCAGCTTGAACGCGATATTTCTTCTCCAAGTATTGAAACGCTAGAAAGTATTTTAGAAGTTTTAGGCACCAACTTAGCAGATTTTTTTAAACAAGAAAAAAATAAGAAATTTGTTTATGTCAAAGAAGAACACTATGAGGTTAAACAAGATAATTATAGGATTGAATGATTAATTCCTAATGCCCAAGTAAATAAACTAGAACCAATTTTAATTCAAATTAATCCTCGCGGCGAATCGGAACGGGTATTGCCTTTTGAAGGTCAGATTTTTGGTTATGTCTTAAAAGGACCAATCGTAGTTTATTCCGGGCAAAAAGGACAAGAAGCCCATACCTGGGATAGTTTTTATTTATATGGTAATAACCAACATTATTTAAAAAATGAAACAAATGAAATGGTTGAAATACTATGAATATCAACCCCACCAATATTTTAAAAATTTAGAAAAGGAGTGGGGGCATTGGAAACAAATATTTTAGAATTACGGAACATTTCAAAACAATATGAAGGAAAGGTTGTTTTGAAAGGAATTAACTTAAACATTAAAGAGGGAGAATTTGTCACATTACTGGGGCCATCAGGGTGTGGTAAAACAACAACATTAAGAATTGTTGCTGGATTTGAACAACCAAATAGTGGTGAATTATTATTTTTAGGAAAAGATTATTTAAAAACGCCGGTTCATAAACGCGAAGTTAATACTGTTTTTCAAAACTATGCCTTATTCCCTCATTTAACTGTTTTTAACAATATTGCCTATGGTTTAAAAATTAAACGAAATAAATATAACATTATTGAAACTGAAGTTAAAAAATTTCTACAGTTAGTGGGATTAGAAGGTTTTGAAGATAAATCAGTTGAGCAGTTGTCGGGAGGACAACGCCAACGGGTTGCGTTAGCCCGCGCTTTGATTAATAAACCAAAGGTTTTATTATTAGACGAGCCAATGGCAGCCTTAGATATTAAATTACGAAAAAAAATGCAAACAGAATTAAAAACTTTGCAGGGGGAAATTGGGATTACTTTTATTTTAGTAACCCATGATCAAGAAGAGGCATTGACAATGTCCGATCGTATTATTGTAATGAATGACGGGGCAATTCAACAAGTTGGAACACCAGCGGAAATTTACAATGAGCCAGAAAACTTATGAACAGCCCAATTTATCGGTGATTCAAATATTATTTCAAATGCAATTTTTATTAAAGACAATTTAGTTGAAATTGATGGGAAAAAATTTATTTGTGCTGACCGTGGTTTTAAAGAAAATGAAAATCACATTGATATTATTATTCGTCCCGAAGATATTGATATTGTTCCAGTGGGGAAAGGATTTTTTACAGGAACAGTTAAAAGAGTTAGCTTCAAAGGGGTTCATTGAGAAATTATTTTTAAATGTAAGGAACGAAAATATTTAATTCATTCAACAGATAAAGTTGAAGAAGGTGATCAAGTTGATATCTCGTGAAATGTTGAAGATATTCATGTGATGTGAAAAGAAATTGATGATTAAGGAGTAAGAATGATGGAAACCAAAAGCAAAACCACCAGGAAAAGTTAAAAAATTATTTAAAAAACACGGTAGTTGGATTAAATCAAATAGCCAGCAATTTTATGCTTGATGCCGCACAAAATATTTAAACATTTCTTATCACACAAAACAAAGTAAATGATTTAAAAGAGGTTTAAATCCAATTTTATGACCATACATTATTATTGTGATTTTATTAATTGTTGTACCATTATTAATTATTTTACTATATTCATTTATTCAACCAACAGGAAATAGTTTGGTATTTGAAATTAATTTTAAAAATTTTGTAAAATTTTTTTCAGAACGGAATTTTGTTATTTCCTTGTTTTTAGCATTGGAGTATTCATTAATTGCGGCTATAATTACGATTGTGATTGCTTATCCAGTTGCATATGTAATGGCATTTTGTAAATCAAAATTGTTATCAAAAAACATTTGAATTTTAGTAACACTACCAATTTGAATTAATATGTTATTAAAAATTATTGGGTTGCAAACATTGTTTAATATTATTGCTCCAGAGTTACTAGGAACGCCAATTTCAGTTGTTATTGGGATGGTTTATGCTTTTTTACCATTTGTCATTTTACCAATTTATAATAGTTTAGATAGAATTGATAATTCATTAATTGAAGCCTCAAAAGATTTGGGAGCAAATTGTTTTAAAACATTTTGAAAAGTTATTTTTCGTCAATCAATTCCAGGCATTATTGCGGGGGGAACATTACTATTAGTTCAAGCCACAACATCTTTAATCATTGTAAAATTTATGGGGAATGGTCGCATTAATCTAATTGTTGATGTAATTGAAGCATATTTCTTTAAAGGGGGTAATTTTGGAATTGGAGCAGCGATATCAGTTGTTTTAGCGCTTATTGTCTTTTTAATTATTGTGCTATCAAATTGATTATCGAAATATTTTGAAACAAGAAAAGGACGTCGAAATGAGAAAGTTTTTTAAGTCATCTTATATGGCGTTAATCATGCTATTCATTTATATTCCAATTATGATTTTAATTTTATTTTCCTTCAATAACGGAGATAGTATGAGCATTTTTAATGGTTTTTCTGATCGTTGATATAAACAACTTGCAAGTGAACAACCTTTTTTGCAAAGTATTATTGTATCAATTTTTACCGCGGTAATTTCGACTGTTGTTTCAGTTATCATTGGGACATTAGCGGCGATTGGTTTAAGTCGAGCACGCCGAATTACCCAAAAAATGACCTTATCAATTACAAACATTCCATTAATTAATGCTGATATTATTACAGCCGTATCATTAATGATGTTATTTATTGCCTTAGGATCAAATTTTGGAATGTTAACATTAGTTTTAGCGCATGTTTCACTTGATGTTCCGTATGTTATTTTAACGGTGTTACCACGATTACGAAAAGTGGATCCAAAATTAATTGAAGCGTCATTAGACTTGGGGGCAAAGCCATCACAAACATTACGAAAAATTATTTTACCAATTTTAAAACCAGCTATTATTGCCGCGGCGGCAATTGCCTTTGCGATGAGTTTTGATGATTTCATCATTTCTTATTTTACGGGTGGTGATGGTGTTAACGTTGCAACATTCATTTATACTGTTAAACGCATTAAACCATTTATTAATGCTTTTGGAACAATTTGTATTGCAATTATTGGAATTGTTATTATTGGTTGAAATGGTTGAAATATTTATAAAATTAATTATAATAAGTTTTATCAGGAAATGTTAAAAGGAACTTATAAAGACAAAGATGTTTTGCATTATGAAAAGAAATTATCCTTTCTTTATCATCAATTAAATAATCAATTAAATAGTAAGCAATTTGATAATGAAAAACAAAAAGAACGTTTACGTTGAAAAATTATTAGACTAGAAAAAAAATATGATAAAAGTATTTTATGAATCGAAAATAAGAAACAAAGTTTTGTTGAACGACAAGAAATAAAAGAAAATATGAATAAAATGTCTAGGAAAAAATTACGTTGATTGGCAAAAAGTTGAAAACCAGTTTCGTTGACAATTATTGTTGTTGGATCAACAACATTATTAACAGGGGTTTATATTACTAATAATATTTATGATTTAGCCGTAGCGAACTGGGGGGGCTATATTACTGCTGATTTAATTAGTAATTTTGAAAAGAAATATAATGCGAAAGTTAAGTATAGTGTTTATGATAGCAATGAAACATTATACAACAAACTATATACAACACATTATAACATTATGGTACCAAGTGATTATATGGTTAATAAGTTAGCACAAGAAGATCGTTTAGAAGAAATTGATTATCAAAAATTAAGTGAAGTTGATAAAAGATTTAACATTATTAAACCAAATTCAAATTATCATGGTGAACAGATGACAGAACGAAAAATTGGAAATGAATATTTTAATGATTTAAATGTTGATATTACAACAGTGAAAAAAATAAATCCAGAATTTTACCAAAATTGTATTGTGCCATCTAATTTAGACCAAAAAACATCAAAGTGTTTTGATAAAAGTTATGCAGCATCATTAGCAGATGATTTATTAAATGTTTTAAATAAAAATAAAGTAAATGGCGAAAAAACAATTGTAAATTATAGTTTACCTTATTTTTGAGGAGAAGTTTCGTTAGTAGTTAATCCAACAGCAAGTAATTTAGAATTCTTAAAAGATGTTTTTGCAAAGGCAAATAAAACTTTATCATTATCAGTAAAAGGGCAATTTGGTTATGAACGAGCAAAGTGAAATACTGATTCTGGCCGTGATCAAATTAAACTTATTAATGTGGTAAATAATAATAATAGTGTTAAATCAAATGGAATTTCATGAGATATTTTATGACGAGCAGCAGCGACAAATAAACGTGTTTTAATTAATAATGCTCCGCGAAATTTATTTATGTTAACTACTGAAAAAAAATATTTTAAACCAGTGCCAACAACAAAAAGCGAAATTGATTATGGTTATAAGGAATTATCAACATTATTAAAACATAATAATGTTGCCTTAATGAATGATGAATTAATAAACGCTGTTGGGGATGGGAACTTTGATTTTGCCTTTATGTATAATGGTGATGCAATTTATGCTGATACATTATTTGCTAACAGTCGCAAAGAAGCTAGTGCCACCAAATTAATTATTACCCGACCACGAGCAACAATTGAATGAACACCAACAACAATTGAGGGAACTAATATTTGAAGTGATAATATGGTTTTAGCAAAGAATGCGAAACATCCTGATTTAGCTTATAAGTTTATGAATTTTATTATTCAAAACGAAACCGCTTTAACTGAAGAAGCAAATTATACTTCTCCTTATAAACAAGTAATAGATTATGAAAATAACTATAATTATTATAGTAATGAACATGGCCCAATGACAAGAACTATGGTTAATTATAGTAGTGACTATGTGCCGGTGGCAAAACTTGGTGATAATGATATGTATATTACCCAACCAGAAATAACAGATGGACCATTTACAATTATAGATTTAGATACCTATCTGTTAAATAAATATAATATTTTAATTGCTGGAAAAAACTAATAAAAATATGTATATGGATAGTTTAAAAATAAAAAAAATCAACCATAAGAGAGTTGATTTTTTTTTATTATAGTTAGAGTATTAATTTCTAATTTTAGATTTATCCAAATAAATAGTAAAAACTAAATTTAATTTTTATTTCTTTTCAAGAAGAAATGTTTTCATCATTTGAAAATTATGTTGCTGGTCCTAATTTTAATAATATATTTTTATTAATATTTTTAATATTAATTTTTGAATAGTATAAACTATGATTTGTTTTTTCAAACCCTTTTTAATTTCGATTGCTTGCGCTTCATCATAATAACGATACTTAATTTTATTTATCGAAGTAGTCTTAATTACTTTATATAATTGTTGCTCAATAATTTTGACACCCACTTATTGACTTAATTGTTTGATTATCTAGTAGTTTTCCAGCGAAGTTATTGCCTTACATTGTGATGGTGAGGGTGATTGTTTTTTAAAAAAATATGTCAACTTCTTCTTCAATTATGGTTTATAAAACTTAAATATCCAACTAACTTGGCGTAAGCTCTTTAAATTTTTTATTTTATAATAAATTGAATAAGATTCGTTAATTTACTTTTTTCATTGTATATTAAACATAATAATCAGTTAATTATTTTTTATTAATTAAATTTAAACTTAATCAACCTCACTTAATAGTTTCTTGTGATATATCAGTTTTATTTTGATCTTTGTATTCATTGGGATTTTGACTTTTATTTAGGTCTTTATCTTTACTAGGATTTTTTCTTCATAATCTTTACCATGATCTTTGTCTTGATCAAAGCCATGATTTGGCTTTTGGCCTTTGCTTTGTTCTTCTTTTCTAGTTATTTTGATTATCTGATTATTTAGTTTTTTCGTTAAAATTGTTTCTTTGCATTATTGTGGTTGAAAATGTTATTATTTGTTATTATTATAAGTTACTTCCTCTTTAGATGACGGTTTTTCTAAGTATTGGATGTTGAGCTCATCGATAGTAATTGTTTTAAATTTTGTGGTATTTTTTAAATCAGTTCAAATATAATTTTTTTATTGTGGTTAACACCGTTTCAACATCTCTTATTGTTAATTTGTGTTAGATCTGACAAAATTACTGTAACATCAGTTCACTTAATGGTTGTGGTCGTATAAATTATTTTGATGTCTTAAACTAATACCTTATAAATTGTGGAATAATATATCACTTACTTAATTAGATTGTATTACTTTCAATTTTATTGTCAATATATTTTTTTGTTTTTTTAAATTTTTCAATAACAAAAATACATTTTTATTAAAAGACATTGTGTAGATACAAGATCCAAATTTGTATCTCTTGTTAAATTGATAACAACATTATTAAAAATAAATGCAACTATTTTAAAATTAATAAAAATTTACTTAATATTTTTACAAAATATTTCTTTTGAACTTAATCAGTTTAAACAGGGTCAAAGTTTATCGTTTATAATATTAACTACCCAATCTATTTCTTGTTGCATAACATTATTAAAATTTGTTCCTTTGGTAAACCAATGTATAAGTTCATAGTTCATATATCCAATTAATGGTTTTTGTTTGTGATTTACTAGGATCACAAAAATAAACTTGTGTTTCAGTAAATATTTCCATTTCTCTTCATTTACTAAATTCTTTGCCTTGATCTGTAATAATTCCTTTCATTTTACCTACTAAATTATTATTTATAACAATATCTTTAAATTTTGTTATAATTTCGATAGCACTATGATTTTTTAATTTCATTGCAAAGTAATTATTACTTGACTGTTCAAATAATACTAAACACCCAAACTATATCAATGATCTTTATCAATTGCTATATACATTTGAAATCAACTAACACAAGAAACTTTATTTTCAATATCTCAAATTGATTTAAAATTAATTAATTTTCCACTATTATCAGGTTTTTGTTTTGTTTTATATTTTTTACCACGATGAGGCAAATTTTGTTTTATTAATTATAATTTTCCTAAGCGGATTCATTTATATAATGTTTTAACACAAAGCAAGAAATTTGACACAAAATTTTATAAAATATCGATGAATAATTTGTGTTGGTTAATCATGAATAATTGGATAGGTTAATAAATATGCAATAATTTAGTAAAGTTAACAATAAAAAACGAGTTAATAGTTATAAACATTTAAATAAAAAATATAATTGCAATTTTAGTGACTATAATTTTGGTTTTGATTGAGAAGTATTTAAATATTTTGTGGGAGATAATTATGCTCGATATTTTACTTCACCCTGTTTTTTTAAATTTGCTTCAGCAGGGCGTGGTACTAATAAAACATGAAATCATTTAGCAGAAAAGTTATTTTTTGCTTGTAATTTTACTGATGCTTCGTTGATAATTTTACGAAGATAAACCAATACCACGAAGATACGACATTTGGTGATACCATATTAATGTCTGTAATTATCTATATGATAAATATGTGGGGTTGATATCGGACCTGATAATGAAAACGGGCATTGTTTTTTTTGACCGAAAAACGTTATTAAAGAAGGGTTTTGTGTGGTGTAAAATTGTTTTTCCTAGTGGTATTCGCATTACTTTTGCGGGATATGCGAATGGCAATAAAATTATGGAAAAGTTGGTAAAGGCAGTGGTATTATCTCAGCTTGAACTGATGAAATGATCCACGCCGAAGAAAAAGAAATCTTAACGGATAAAGAGTTAGATAAAAGATATAATAATTTAAGAGTTTCAATGTTTCGGAGTAAAAGTTTAAAAGTGTCTTATGAAAAATATACTGATGAAAATGGCAACGAACAATATAATTTAGATAATCCTATTGCAGTAAAAGAGTTACCCTGAGCATTTCAAGAATGAGATAATATGACAAAAAATATAGCACCGTAACAACATATTTTTATAAAACATATGCTAACCAATTTACTTTTAATCCTTTTGATAAATACCATGTCTTTTATGAAAAATTTGTCACGCCCTATTTACCGTTAAATGAACAAATAAAAACGCTTTAAAAAGAACACAACCAAGTATATTCAGAAAACAACCAAGCATTTAATGGTTTAGGAATCTTTAATTTACACTTAACAATGGGGTTTTGTTTGAAATAAAATTCCTGATATTCTCCAAAAACTTATTTTAGCAAATAAAGAAGAGCGACCTGATTTATTTGAACTTGAATATTACGGTTTTGAATATAACGATAATGACCAAGTATTTATGTTTTACGAAATTATCGTAAATATATCCAAGAATATAACTTGCAATATTTTTATAATACTAATACAAAACATTATCAATTTGATAGTTATGCAATTTGTGTTGATTATGCTAATGGTGGTGTTTTGATCATATGGTATTTTTATTTAGTGATTATAAAATTAATGAGATGAGCTGTGTAGATACATAAGTCAAATTATATCTTGTTGAATTATTCACCAAATAATACTTTTATTAAAATTATTTATAAAAAATATCGTTTATTTTGTGTAGGAAAAAAAGTAAAAAATATGTTTTTATGATAAAAGTTCTAAATTTAAAGATACCATCCGATCAATAATGCAAATAAATTTATGTTTTTTAATATAAAAATAAAAAAATAATTTTATAATAATTGTTTTTTGCTGGTTAATATTATAGGACGCCTCGTAGTAAATAATTTAGCAAGTGAAAAAAACTTGAAAATATTTATAAAATAAAAGTTTATTTTACTGATACTGGTTGTCTTGGCCAAAGAGGATTAAAGGAAAATAATAATGAAATTTTGAGACAAAGTTTACCAAAAGGAATAGATTTATTAATATTTTTCAAGATGACTTAAATAAAATAACATTGAAAATAAATTTAATACTAAGAAAATCATTAAATTATAAAAATTAATTGGATTTAATACAAAATATTTAATAAAGTGTCCCAAATATATTTACAATTCAGGTTTATAAAAACAGCAAACATATTAATAAAAATTTTAAATAAAACAATAGCTAGAAAATCTAGTTATTGTTAACATTACTTATTTTTTGTTATTATTTTTTTGATAAAGTTTTATTTCCTGTTGTTTTTAGCGGGTGCTTTCGCTTCACCAACCGTTACCTTTTCCATAGATTTTTTAATATTTTTTGTTTCAATTACTTTACGTTGATTAGTTTTTTTGCCTAATCGTTCTGCAATTAATCTTTCTGCTGTAATAGCAATAGTGATAGCCATTCCATCTTTTGCACGATAATCTGCTGCGGTTTTTGTATAAACATCTCCTACCGAGCGATTAATTGATCTTTTCGTTGCTATCGTTGAATCAATAACTGCTTGTGATTTAATGAATAATCATTTTTCTTCTGTCGCATTTTTTGATGTTGGTTTTTTAGCTGAAGGCATTTTTTTGCTTTTAGCTTTTGAGGTTACTGGCATATGTAATCTCCTTTCATAATGAAATCAAATCAATGTTGCTAATGTTAAATAATATTAATCATTAGCTTTTTATATTAAATAATTTTTATCCCAAATTGAATTTATTATTTAAGATAATTGTAATATTTTAAGAAAAAAATAAAACTTTACCTTAAAATAGACGGCATAATTATATCAAATTTATGATCATTAATGAACATTTTCTGTGATTATTTTAAAATGATAAAATAAGGAATTTTTAATTATAATATTATTAATAAAAAAATATTATTAATTAATAAAAAAGAATGGAATTGTAAAAAAATGAAAGTTACTAAAGTAAAACCACAAGGCTATTGTCTTGGTGTTTGTTGTCAAATTAGTTAAATGAATAAAAGAAACAGCCATTAATATGAGACGGGAGGTAATAAATTATTCGTTTGATGATATCTTATTCTAATAAATATTTATTTATAAAAGGTGTCCTGTAAGATTAACCAGCAAAAAACAATTATTGTGAGATTGTTTTTTTTTTTTATTTTTATATTAAAAAACATAAATTTATTTGCATTATTGATCGGATGGTATCTTTAAATTTAGAACTTTTATCATAAAAATAGATTAAGTTTTGTTTTTTCTACATAAAATAAAATTTATTTTTATAAATCCCTTAAATAAAGGTATTATCCGATCAATAATGCAACTCTTAAACTTAATATTTTGATGATGAAAGACGAAGAACTCATCTATGACACGAAGCCTTAAAAAGGTATGAAAGCGAAACTAATTTTACTACTATTTATTTCTTTAATTCTTCAGCAAGATTAATCGCTTGCGAAATGTCAGATCGCGTTTTTTTATCTTGTTTTCATAAAAAGAGTGTTGTTAAACCAAAAAAACAATACCGGACACTAAAAAACAAGATGATTGTAACTCAAAAAGGTTATTTTCTTTATATAAAGTTGTCTAGGGATGGATGAAGCGTAATTAATAACTGAGTAATTTTTTTTTACTTCCGCGGGGGATAATAAACTATGTCTAAATAACTTTATAGCCGCCGCCCCGCTTCACTATGGTGGTTAAGCAGGTGGCGAAATGAATAAATACTAAAATAAAATACATTATTTACTAAATATCAAAATATTAACCAACAAAGGAATTTTCTGTTTATTTAAAAAATAAAATTAAAGGATAAAAATATAATGACAGAATATAAAAGTTTGTATATTAATAAAATTTGAAATGAAATAACAACATCATTTGATTGAGTTATTTGTAAAGCTGTTGGTTGTCGTATTTATTATCATAAAAAGCATTATGATTTATAAATATTTATAATAAACAAAAATGTATTTAAATTTATTTAAAAATAAATGAGATTTTATTAATTAATATATGAGACATTACAAAATTAATGATATTTTAGACTTGGCTTCGCATGGTTAAATAATATTACAAATTGATAAAAAAATCAAATACACCAAATTAAAATATATTATTACAATTGACCATGCTGGAATTGGACAAACTGGTATTGTTATTTATAATGTTTTGCAAAATAAAATAATTAATAACATTACTTTTAATTATAAAGATGAAGAATAAGCAATAAATAATATCTATTTAATATTAAATGAATTTAAAAAGCAAACTTGTTCTTATTTTAATAAAGTTCTTGTAATAATTGAAGGTTATCAACTTCATAGGGGATTAAAAATAAAAAAAACCCATTATTTATCCCTAAATTCATTGGTGGTGTAAAAGTTTTATACAAATATCGATTTAATTTAAAATATGTTTTACAATCACCAATTGTTAAGAAAAATTATAGCTATAAAGGAAGTGTTAAAATGACAGAACACAAACACGACGCTTGAAAACATTTACAATATTTTTTAGCAAAGGGAGTTGAAAAAAATGGTACAAACAAAAAGTAATTTACCAAAAAAATCAATAATTAATAAACCTAAAACAAAAAATAAAAGAATTAATAAATTAGAACTAACTGTTAGATTACATGAAAATCCAATTAAAACCCAAAATTAAGGCGCTGGTTGCCGGTGGTGTTGAAGTTTGATGATTGTTCAGCAAAATGTCAGTAAAATGGATTAAATTATTCAACATTATCAATATATAGTGTTGTTGAAAATCATAATATTTATGAAGATATTTATGTTTTACAAGTTTCAAAATTTACATTAAATAAAAATAATATAAACAACATTATTGGTGATTATGCTTATATAATCAATAATTTTAATCAAAAAATATATTTAGGAACAATAACAAATATCGAAAATATTTAATAAAATAAATCTTATATAGTTAGTTATAAGATGATAATTGGAATATTTTTATTTTAAAATATTAATTAACAATTATATAAATGAAATTGTTTTAAATAATTTATATAGAAATTTTTATTTTTATTTTAAAAAGATAGTTCCTTAAAATAATTTAATGATAATAACTTAATATTAACTAATAAATCAGACAATAGTAATAAATATACATTTATACAAAATAATCAATCAGAAATAAGTTTATTTGATCTTTATAAAATTATTTTTAACCAAACAAGAAATTATTTAACTTTTGAATTAGATATCAAAAATAAAAAAATTAATATAACTTTTAATTCATCAAACAACAAAATTATTATTTAAAAGATAACATTAATGATATTTATATTTTAAAAATAGATGATTTTTACAAACAATCAATGGATAGATTCCAATAAGTTGGATCATATTTATGTGAATTTTCAAATAAAATATAATTATGAAGAAGTAAGAATATAAAAATAGGAAAAAATTCATCGTTATATTAATTTAAAAAACAAATTGTTTTACTTTATCAAAATGGCAAAACAATTCTTGAAATTTTTAAATAATATAAGGTGTCAAAATCAACTATATATCAGTTAATTGAAAAATTTCATAATTCTGGATTTTTTAAAGCAAAAGATAATCGCACTGTTGAAAAAATGAACTTTGATTGCCTTGCGAAAATAATTAATATAATTATAAATGAAAAACAACCTTTTAAAGCAAGCAGTGTTAATAATTGGCAAAAAATAGAAATTATTAACAATAATAAAGAAAAATATTCCATGCGAAAAATTGGTCAAATAGATCAAAAATTAAAGATAGCAAAATCAACATATTACTATCAAATTAATAAATGTGGCTATTGTTGATGTTAATAATTATGAACAAAAAGTCATCAGTGCATCCAATGATAATCGAAAAATTTATGGATCTTGTAAAATTAAAAAATCTTTAATTTTACAAGATATTATCTTATCACAAAGAAAAATTCACCAAATTATGATTAAATATTAGTTAGTATCTAAATACACCAAATTAAAATATCGTAATCATAATTTGGTGGTTAATAACGACGAAATTAGCAACGTTTTAAACTGTTAATTTAATAAATTTAATAATAAACAAACAACCTAATGAAGTTGTTGTTAGTGATTGAACATATGTTCAATGTGGTGCTAAATGACATTATCTTTGTTTGTTAATTGATTTGTTTAATCGTGAAATAATTGGCTATAGTGTGTCGATACAAACAAAATAGTACAATTAGAGCAAAGAAACCTTTTATTCAATTACAATACCATTAAAACAAATTACGTTATTTCATACTGACTGGAGTAATGAATTTAAAAATAAAATCATTGATAATATCTTAAGTACTTTTAACACCAAACAATCATTAAGCAATAAAGGCTATCTTTATGATAATGCTGGGGCTGAAACAATTTACAAAAGTTTTAAAAAATAATTTGTCAAGTAACAAAAATTTATAAATTTAACCCAATTAAAATACAAATTATTTAACTTTGTGCATTGATATAACAATATTTGAATTCATGGTAGTTTAAATTATTTAATACCTTTTGAATTTATAAAACAACAGTCCATATAAAAAATGTTATAAAAATGGTTGATAACCCAACGCTTACAAAAAATTTAAATGTATAGATTAAAGAGGTAGCATTAACAAATAAAATTAATTAAAAAAGATAATAAAAAAATTACTTTTTAAAAAAAAATAACCTACAAATATGGAAACTTTCAAGTTATAATATGAAGAATATCAGTTTATTTATTATTTATAATTAGTAAGGAGAATGATTACGATGATATTAGAAAATAATGAAATTGCCTTTATTTTAATTGGATTTTTTATTGCGATTAATGTTATCATATTGATTTTTTTAGTTATGTCTTATCGAAATATTTTAGTGCCAATTCCAAATTTAAATAATACTCATAGTCAAACAATGACATCATTAGAAGTTATTGATCGCTATTTAATTAAAAAGAAAATTACTGACTTAAAAGTTGTTCGTAAACCAGAACCAGTTTTAGTTACCAAGTCTTATAAAAAGAAAACATTTTATGTTAATGATTTACAATTATTTAATCAGTATTATTTTTTATCGGGAACAGGGTTAGATTATGTTTTAGGACGAACATTTTTTGCAACGCAATTACATTTAAAAAATAAACATGTCCGAACAATGCATTTATTATTATATCTTGCCCCGCCATTATTACTACTATCATTTATGATTGTCACTTTATTTACGATTATTTTTGTTACATTAGTCAAAACTAATCCTAGTTTATTAGGTATTAAATTATTTGCTTTTATTGATCGCTATTCAATAATCAATTTATTATTAATTTTTATTATTGCTTCATATTTAATTTTATTAGGTTTTAATGGTCATTTTAAACAAAATTTAGAAAATTTATATGAAACAGAAATGCGACCATTTGTTAAAAAACAATTTCCGGAATTATACGATGATTGAATTATTGCTCGTAATTATTCGCGTATTATTCAGTTTACATATTTATTTGGTTATAATTTTATTTTTAAAAAGATTTATAAATACACCGGACCATTTGGATTGTAACAGAACGGGGTAGTTATAATTAAAGTTATTTTTAATATTGATATGAATAGTTTTTTGTTAGTTGTCATTAAGTTGCTAACCCACAGTTACAAGATAAGTCACTGATTGTTACTAATTCATCACATCGTGTGCAATTGTTGCCACAACCAATTATGAATTAACAATCCAATGTCGCTATATCAAGCAAAATAAATTTGCCATAACTTAGATAAATTGTTAAACAGGATTTTGATTATATGTTGACTTTACCAAAAGCTTTTTGACTTTATTAGTGTGAATTATACTGATCAAATTAAAATTACATCAATTAATAAATGTTATACTGATATTACTGATATTTATTTAAAATATGGTTCAGCGAAACGGCGAAACAATTATAATTTGACATGCAACAAAATGTTTTTCAACAAATCGGTTTGCCAAATAGTATTATAATTTCTTATAATAAATCGTTATCTAAAATTGCTAGTGATATGCAAAAACCAATGGGTCTTAACACATCTTGTGTAATTAAATAACGATGTATATATTCGGATTTATCAATTAATTTATTATTTTTAAAAGCAACAATATCGGTAGTGCCTGTTCCTGACTGGTAAATACACCTATTTTTATCAAGTTACTCAATCCTCATCGTTGTTATTATTAACTACTGGTACTAAATTATAAATATCTTCTTCTTTAACTACATTATTGTTTGTGTCCGCTATTTCTTTTGTATAAGATTGTTGCGGAAGAAAAGGAGGGGGTTATTTAACAAGTGTTCATCACTCATCTGCCCCTTATTTTTGGCGACAGTAATATCATTAAAAGGTATATAATCAAAATTACCATCTTCTTTTATTTCTTTTTCATCTAAATCAATGTCAGTAATATATATAACTAATTCTTGGGCTAATTTACGATATAATTTTGCTTCAACCATTTCTTTTGGTCATTTATTTCAAGGTGAATATTCACTATTTCCACTTGGACTACTATTTTTTAAACGGTCAATATCGGCTTTTCTTAATAAAATTCCTTTTATTTCACCAGTTAAACGATTAACACCGAAAGCATAAGCACCAATAATTTCATTATAATCACTGGTATTTGCATTAAAATTAATCTCATGAATTTTTAAGCAATAATTTATAGTATCACATTCAAATTTTTCATTTTTAATTATTCAAGTGATAAAATATTTTCTTTTACATATTTATCATTAACTTTTAATTCATATTTAATAATTGCACCTTTAATATACCGTTGTAATTAATTTGTCATTTTATTTTTCTCCTTTATTTATTTTAAATTTAATTCCGTTAACTCCAATATTATTAATATCTTTATTACTATCTCATTATTTTTTAATTTCGTTTTTAACAATTTGTTCATCAATAATTAAATAGTTTTTAATAAGATTAATAAGTTATAATTTATCGGTTTCTTGTAAAAAATCATCATTAATATCTAATATATTAATATCTTTAACTAATAATTTTTCTTTCCGAAATTTACTAGTATTTTTTTCTAATTCTTACTCAATTTTTGTTACATCTTCCCATAGCACGAATTTGTTCATCTTAAATTTGATCCATGTCTAACCCTATATCAGATGTTAAATTATTAACATATTAAACTATATTTTCTTGTTTTTGTTTTTTAGTTTAAATAAACTGTTATTGTATTAAATATAGAACTTGTATTAGAATATTTTTAATTTTAATTTTATTATTTTGAAATACTTTTTCTAAATTAATAATGTTAACTCTAATTCGATTTAATTAATTTTTAAAATCTTTTATTAATTAAAATGGTTCTCTAAAAACAAAATCAATTTTACTAATAGCACTGAGTATATCTTTTAAATGTATATCTTTATAACTATTTAATGCATAGTGATTAAGATGACGATAGATAAACTCTGTTAATTATTAACCATGATTATCAAATTAAATTTTTAATCGGTAATGCTTTTAAGCATTATTCTTAAAAATCATTACCTTTTAAATAAAATGAATAAGTAATATTTTTAATTTGATTATTTAAATTTAAATTTGCCATAATTAAATTTCATCTAATTCCATATTCATAATTAAATTATCAATATATTAATATGCACTTTCTTCTGAAGGACATTTTTCAAGTGCTTATATTAAATAAATCATCTTCTGTATAAACAGAACAATTTTCATTTTTTCACATATTATTCAGTTACTTGTTATTTAATGTTGTTGTTTTATAAATAAATAATTGTAGTTAATCATTCTTGCTCATTTTCAAAATTAGTGATATATTTTGTTTTTTCTAATGTATAAAGGAATTTCGTTTTTAAACCACCATACTTACTTTTCATTACTAATAATTATCTTTTATTTATAATTTATCACCCCATAATCTGTTTTTTCATATTATAAATAGTTAATTATTAAACATTTAACCCCATCAATTTCATATCATTTTAAATTTAAGTTAAAATATGTTGGAAACGAAACATTATCTACATGTTGTTCTTAATTACCAAATTTAAGATATAAATTTAATTATCAACCTAAATCATATTCACTATCAATTTCCGCATAAATAATATCTTTATTTGTAATTTTTAATGCGTTATTATTAATTCATTTTTCATTTAAGTAATCACTAATACAATATGACATTTTCTTATTCCTCCTAATTATTTTTAGTATTTAATGTTCAATGTTCATCAGTAATATCTTATTGTGATACTGGATAACTTCTAATAATTAGTTTTTGTAATTTGTTTTATTTATTGCATTTAAAAAAATAATCTCAATATCTTTGTTTAAGACAAATTTTCTTTTTCATATAAATCTCCTAAATTGTTTGATTTATTTTTTATCAATTTGTAATATTTTTCAACCATCTAATGACAAATCTAAAATATCATTAATTTTGTAATGTCGCATATATGAATTAATAACATCTCATTTATTTTTAAATAAATTTAAGTACATTTTTGCAAAGTATAAACACTGTAAATCATAATTATTTTTATGATGAGAAATACGACAATTAAAATGTTGACAATTAACTCAATCAAATGATATTGTTATTTCATTTCAAGTTTTATTAATATACAAACTTTTATATTCTGTCATTTTTTCCTCCTATTTTTAATTCGCTGGAACTTACTCCCCAAGTGAAAGTTCTAAAGCGAGAGAATTAGTTATATAAGTATTTATCTATTTATTTACTACGCCATCCGTTTCACTGGTGGTAAGCGGTGGCTGTATATTATTTAATAATCAACAGTTATTTTTATAAGGTAAAACCAGATAATTATCTCTCTTATTCCACACCATTTCAGGTCAAAACGTTCAGTTTTTAAAATAAATTTACTTGCACCTTAAAGAGATTGGTGCTATTTTTGTGGTTTTTAAAACAGCCGCCACTTCTAAGAAGTAATATCTATCGCCAAATTTATTTATAAAGTGATCATCTCAATATTTATTGTGGTTTGATGTTGATCTTGCACTTATCGCCACTATCGCAAGTTATTTTTAATAATATAACTTGCGTCGATTTACATATTTCCTAATATACTATTTCAGTACTTGCCTCGGCTGGCTGTGGTAATGAGTTTAAACTCATGTTCTTATGGAAGTACTTAATTATTTAAAATAACCGTTCCACACTTGCATTAAGTTGTTTTATAAAATCAAAGTTTTAAAAAACCAGTTTCTCAATCAAAGATAATTTTTGAATTTTCTAAACGTTTATAAAATCTCTTTTGTTTTTTATCTTTTGTCTGATTTAATAAATCTTTATGTTTTTCACAAGTTCATAAAACTTTATTTGATAAAAATTCTTCGATAATGAATGATATTGCTTTATAGTAATTATCAACACCACATACTGTTTGTTGCTTATTAATTTTCATTACTCATCCCTTTCTTTGATATTGAGTTTTTTTATTTATTAGCCAAATTAATTAATTTAAACAGAGAAAGGACAACACCTTAAAATTGGAGAAAAACAGGTACACTTTGTAAAAGTTTTTAATATATTTAATAAATGTGTAAATAACTTAAAGGTGGTATCAAAAAGTTATTATAGTTTTTATGTAAATATTTAAGATACTGTCCTTTCTCTAAATCAATTAATAATTTTTATTTTACAAATAAACTAAACCATTTTAGTAAATGGTTTAGTTTATTATTCTTATTCAATTTCCAAGTTTTTTCAAAAACCCAATCTTTTTTATACAACCTTGCTACTATCTTTCTTTTCTTTTATTTTTCACTAGTTATTTGTTAAATAACTTTATTGTCCATCCTCTTTTAGGTATATTTTCCCTTAGGCATTGGTTTGATTAATCACTTGCAACTACTATTATGCCTTGTGCAGTACTAATTTAATTATAATTGATTAATCTTATCATATATTCCTCCCTCTTCGTTTATTTTTTAGTGTTCCAGCTTGATCACTTTGTGAAATTTCTTAAATCTATATATAATATATATCTATTTTTCCTAATTTTTGATATTAATAATTTTTCATTTATTTTTTAAAAAAACTAATTTTTTAAGAATTTGATGATTATTTTGGCATTGCAAAGTTAAAAATCAAAAGTTAGCATTTATTTTTTGTTTATTAATAAATTATAAAATCGCTAAACAATTACAAACATATTTTTTATAACATCAAACACCTTTTCTGTTTTTGATTAATTTTGTAAAGTATTCATTAATATAACACTGACATTTATTAATCAATATTGTTTTATTTTATAATTTAATTTTTAACTCTTTTCAACAAAGTTCTTTTAGGGACACTTTCAAAACCTACTTATAAATAGTAATATTTATAAAATTTTTTTATTGTGGAACACTAACTAACATTTTAACCATTGCGGGTTAAATATTTATTTCAAAACCATGATAACTCTTTTATATTGCCTAAAATAATTGCTTTTATTGGTCATAGTAGTTACGCCCCCCTCTATATTATTTATCCTCACTTGTTGTTGCTTGGTTTTTGCAACATTACAAGTAGGGAAGTTTTATTAGGTTTATTCTGCTGTTATTTTATTAAACTAAACAAAGTTAACAATAATTTTAACATAATTAAAAAAGACATAATTTTATTTCTGTCTTTTTATTATTTTTTGGAAAATTCCCACAAACCAATTATTTTATGCGATCAAATAATTTAGCAAGTGAAAAAACTTGAAAATATTTGTAAAATAAAAGTTTATTTTGCTAATGCTGGAAAGCCCACATAAAAACCATTAGTTGAAAAAATAATATAGATATTAGACATTAGTTTCCTAAATGAACAGATTTTAATAATGTTACGCAACAAGAAATAGATTTAATTATTGATATTATTAATAATAAACCAAGGCTTTATTTACAGCGATTAAATTCACAACAATTATTTTTAAATTTATTATCATATATTTAATAATTTTTTATTGAATTAATCAAATAATTTATTAAATTATTTTTAGTATGCCAAAATTCATAAATTTAAGATAAAAATATAATAATTTTAAAAATAAAATTATATTTAATAATTATTTTTTGTGTTATAATAAAATTAAATAAAATGTGACATTTAAATTTACAACAATATAAAACTCTTAGTTTTATTCACTTTTTAAGTTATAATTATATAAACGTTGTGAAATAAGAGGGAATTAATAATGAGAATACCAATATTTTGTCCAATTCATTTAAAAATTCATGAATGTCCGGAAAATAGTAATAAAGCAATTTTAAGTGCAACAGAAAATAAAATTAAAGCTAAAATTAATCGAATGTTAAATCTAACTAATAATAACGAACCTGATAAAACAGCAAAAGATGAAAAAGGAACAATTAAATATATTTTAGCAAACGCTAAAAAAAATAACGATGATATTAAAAATAAACTATGGTTAGAATATGAAGGTAGCAAAAGCATTGGTGTCGATGAAAATGATATTAAAGCTAAAGTTGCCTGTCTACGAGCTGCTGTCATTGGTAATAAATAATAAGATTAAGTAGGGGATCATAATAATATTCCTTCACCCTAACCCTATACTTACTCTTACTAGTAAAAAATTACGGATGGATTAAAGATTAAACAGTGTAAGAACAAACAACAAAAGCAATTAATTTTAATGATGATTACTTAGATCAATTAAACATTAAAATCCATCATAAGCAAACAAAGGACGATTTAAACCGCATCGAAGCAAAAAACTCAGCCTTAATATAAAACCAGATGCAATTATTAATATTGAAGATTGTTTATATACATCTGCCAATGCGAGCAAAGATAGATATGATTTATTAAAAATAATTAAAACAGTTAAATACAATACAAAAAAGTGCGCAACATTAATTGAGTATCACCAAAACATACCAAATCAATTGTTAAAAATATGAAAAAGATGTTAATTTAACTTATTAATATGATAAGGGTTGAAAATATAATAATAATAAAATAAGTAATCATTTATGAGATACCATTATTATAACTAATTATGAGAGATAATATTATGAAACATTCATATAATCAAAAAACATAAAAATATTATTCTTGCAAAATTCGAAATGTTAATGTTTACTTAAATTAAAATGAAGAAAAAGTTTGAAATCAATTATCTAACTTTGATACTTATTCGCAACGAATATAATATATTATTAATTTTTATATAAAACACAATAAATAAAAATAAAAAATAACCTTAATTGGTTATTTTTTAAATACTATTTGTTATTTTTCTAATAGCATCTTTTTTGTTTGTTTTTTATCGTTTATTTTTACTTGTTTTTTTAACATTTTTAATTTGACCTGTTTTAAGGGAGAATTCTGTTGCATAATCAGGTATCCATAAATGTTTTTCATGGGCAATAACAGCAGTTATTAATTATATAATTTCTGCTTTATATTTTTTAACTTTTTTAGCAGATAATCCTAGAATATTAAGCCTATCCACTTCTCCTGCGCCTACTAAAATAAGTAAAGTAATTAATTAGTAATTACTTTTAATTCCAATTTTTTTATATTTTCTTTCTTATCCTTACTAAAACAGTGGCCATTCATTCTTTCAGAACAAAATTATAGTTATTTTTTATATTTGGTTAACCTTACTATAATTATATATTATTTTAAGAGTTATTGTTTATATTTATTTCTTGGTTATTTTCTTGCTTTTGTTTTTTAATATTTTAATTTTGTATATTTTTAAATATTTCTTCTGTTATACAATCTAAATTATTTCATTGTTTTACTATTCTTGATTGAATAACACACTGATTAATCCAACAATCTAAACAATGTCTTAAATGGTCTTTTTCATTTTGATTTATCAATTCAAATAATAATTAAAAAAATTATTAAAGTAATGAAAGATAAAATTGTAAATACTAATCCTATTTTAGAAACTTTTAATCGTGGAATATCAATTTTCATATCTACTTTTGGCTTACTACTAACAACAAATACACCATGAATTCCATGGGTAAATAAGGGTGTTAATAAAATAGCGATGCCATTACCTCAATATTGACCATAATTATATCAATCAATTTTATTTTTAATACCATCAATCATTCTATATTTTAATTAACAATTTAATGCTAAAAATATTAATGTATAAAAACTAACTACCCAACTACGAATTTTATATTTTATTTCCCATTCTCTAATATCTTTATGAGTTAAATTAATTATAAGTTAAAATAGGGTCTTTTTTAAATCAATTTCAAAGTAAAAAGAACCCCTTATAATAAAGTTGTTTTATCTTGTTTAATTAATTAAAATCTTTTCTGATTTACTTTTTTTCTTTCAATGTGTAAACCAGTAATCGTTCCATCTGTCCCACCAGTACGTATAGAAATAATTCTATCATCTTCTAATTATACACGATGAGAAAATTTATTTTCTAAATCAAATGATCCAAAAGTTATTTTTCCCTTAAAATTTTTGTACGTTGATAAATAATAATTATTTTGCATACTTGTTCTAATTCAAATATTGTATTTATAATTTTCTTTATCTCAATTTTGTATTTCATAATCAAACCTTGTATTATCTAAATCACTAGTGTCAACAATTTCTTAATCATTTATATTAATTTAATATACTCATTATAATTAATTTTAGAAAAATCATTAATAATAGGATAATTTATATTTATTGAATTATCTGTTTGTAATAATTCTTTTAATCAAAATAATAATTTTGGATAAAAAGTTTTTTTACTAATATGTTTATATTATTCTTATCATGGATGAGTTTAATTATCTAAACTATAATTATAAGGTCTAGATACTGTTTTTACTAGATATAATATCAATTATTCACCAGCTAATTTTAAATAATTTTTAACATCACAAGTAATATTTTTATTTTCTTCGGTTATTAGTTTGTAAATAAGCAACCCCACCTTGTGAAAATAATGCACTATCAGTTAAATCATTAACTCCTTTTGGTAAATATCAATTCATAACTGCTAATAAACAGGCAGATTGAATATAACTTAATCATTTATCATATTCAATTATTACAGTATTATCTTTTTTTACTCATGGGAATAAATCTTTTTTATTTATTTTATCTTAAATTGTGCCACCTGATAATCTATCCATTCATAAACTAGTTTTTAAAATAGCATTTTAAATTAAATTATCATTATAAGCAGATTGCTTATGATCATTAATGGGTTGTCAAATTTTACTTTCTTTTATATCTTCAACTGTTATAAATAATAAATTATTTAAATTATTTCCTATACAAAACACCCCTTAATTGATTACGATATTTATTTCTTAAATTAGATGGTTTATAAACATTAACTTTTCTTTGTACTTTTTTTATTTATTTTAATAGCCTGATTAGTTTTATAAAACATACTTTAAATGGTATTTTATATAAATTATTAATGTTTTTAACATCACTTTTTTGCTATCGATATCATTTTTTATTATTAATTTCACCAGCAAAATCAAAATTAAAATGCTTAATATTTAAATTATTAATAAATTTTTTAATTTGTTGTAATTTTTGAACTGTTGGTAATGTTAATTTAATATTTCCTTTTGAGTATTTTTCTTTTAATTATTGTGGTAATCGTTTTTTTAATTTAATTTATTAAATGACTAGGCAATCATTTTCTTAATCAATAACACCAAAATAAAGTCCCTGCATTATATACAGCATTACTTAATGATTTTCAAATTTCAACTGGAATACCAGGATAAACATATGGACCATAAAATTTTGGGTGTTTTACTGTTTTTGTATATATTAAAATAGTTAAATTACCTGTTAAAGTTAATTTATTTGTTATATTAAACATACCACTATCAAATCAACTACTATTTAAAGGTTGCCAATTAGTATTTAGATAATTTTCATTTTTAAATTATTCTCTATTTTTAATATTATTATCTTTTTATAATTGATTTAATATTTGTTGTATTTCTTTTTATGAAATTTTTTAATTAAATCTAAATAAGTATAAGGATTTAATCGTTGATAAATATCTTCAATTTTATTTGTAATTTTATTACATTTATCAGTAACATAATTAATTTACTTTAATACTTTATTTTTAACTTTATTAACTATATTAATTAAATTTACAAATTTACTTATTAAAGGTTTATTTTCTAAATTAGATACTAATAAAGTTAAAAATCGTAATATTAATAAATTCATAATTAATTATTTTTAATAACTTAATTTAACTGTTCCACTATATTTATTTGGATTAGCAATTACCAACACAATAGGAGATTTTATATTTTCTAATATAAAATCTCCATTTTGATAACTATGATTTTTTGATTTAACTGCTGTTTCTAATTCGGAAACATCAGAAGTATCTCCTGACATTGTAATTTTTCATAAATTAGGTTATGTAATTATTGTTCTAATATAATCCAATAGATACATGATAATTTTTATTTAAGTTATTAATTGCTTGATTAATTTCATCTTGTGTTGTTTTTTTTTTCTAAAACAGTTTTACATATTTTTGGATATAAAATAGTTGGTGTTGCAAATTGCACACTTCACCAATTAATTTAGGGTTAACAATATCATTATTTAAAACTTGTTGAATAGCATCCATATTAATTGAATATGTTCATACTTGTTTATTAATAAGTAAACCATTTATATTATTAAAATTATAACCTTTATCTCGGTTAACTTGTCCTTTTGTATATGTTTTTTCTAAATTAAAACTTTTTGATACAGGAATACCCATTGCGATATTTTCATATAATTCACAATTAACCTTTGCTTTTAATCAGGATTGTTAACAAATTACTTTTAAATAAGCAGGTGTTAACCCTAAATAGGCTCTTCGATCTAAAAACATAAACATTTTATCGATTGGCAAACCAAAATATAAATTACTAATTTGATTTGTTAACTCAATTAAAGTTACATTTAATGTAAAGAGTGCTTTATTTGCATCATCGGCATTATCGGCTGTATAACTATACGAAATAGAATTACTTCATATTGACCATCTGCTAAATAATAATCATAAATAGTTTGAATTAATTCACATTATAAATTAACAAATTTATTCTGCACAACACCAGAAATATCGTCAACAATAACACCATTTTTAATATTTTGTTCTATCATTGCTAAATAAAAAGCCTCATTCATTAATTTTAAATTAAATTTTTTATCAATCAGAACCGAAATTCTTGTTAATCCTATAGTTTGTGAGTTGTCCCACCGTTTTGTAATGCATAATCTCATCTTGTCATACCACAACGATGAGTTAAATTTTTTTATATATTGCTTGTCCTGCGTTAGGTAATCAAACAACTCGTTTAACAGTTGCTATTGCATATTTTTGCATAATACTTGCATATTCGTTATATAAAAGTCCACTCAAAATAAAGCATTAACCATATCGACATACGCTTTTTGATCTGTTGTATTACCCCCTAACGCAAAAGGTATTTGTGGCAAATTAATTGTTGCCATAATATTTCACTCCCTTCCTTATTATCCAAGGTTTTTAAGTGTATAATCAGTTAATTTTTTAATATCTTCCGAAGTATATGCTCCTTTTTCTTTAATAATTTCAATTTAATCATTCTTATTTTAAACCGATTTTTCAATCATATCTTTAATTAAATTAGTTAGTGAAAATGATGGTTATTCTTGCATAAACAAATCATGTTTTAATTATTTTAAAGTTTGCATTTTTACAGTTAAAGAACTACCACTAACTTTATTTAAATTAGTTTTAATATCTTCAATTTTAGTAGCGAAACATCTTTAAAGGCTTTTAATTAATCTAATTCATTAGATAATTTAACAAAATCTTCTTTTGATATAACATCTTTGCGTTTTTGCACACTTTCTCTAATTTGCTTTTCTTCATTATTAAACTAATTTAAGATATTTTCTGCAATTTCTTCACTTAAACCTTATTCGATTAATTGTTCTTTTGTAAGTGCCATTTTATAAACTCCTCTTTTTTATTATGGATACTTTACAATAAGTTGGACCATATTTATGTGGACTTTCAAATAAAATATAATTATGAAAAAAGTAGAAATATAAAAATAGGAAGAAATTCATATACCGATGAATTTAAAAAAAACAAATTGTTTTACTTTATCAAAATAGCAAAACATTCTTGAAATTTTTAAATAATATAAGGTGTCAAAATCAACTATATATCAGTTAATTGAAAAAATTCATAATTCTGGATTTTTTAAAGCGAAAAATAATCGCACTGTTGAAAAAATTAACTGATTGCCTTGCGGAAAGAATTAATCTAATTACGAATGGAAAAACAACCTTTTAAAGCAAGCGGTGCTAATGGTTGATAAAAAATAGAAATTATTAACAATAATAAAGAAAAATATTCTGTGCGAAAAATTGGTCAAATAGGATCAAAATTAAAGATAGCAAAATCAACATATTACTATCAAATTAATAAATGTGGCTATTGTTGATGTTAATAATTATGAACAAAAAGTCATCAGTGCATCCAATGATAATCGAAAAATTTATGGATCTTGTAAAATTAAAGCTTTTTAAATTAAAAAAGATATTATCTTATCGCGAAGAAAAATTCACCAAATTATGATTAAAAATCAGTTAGTATCTAAATGCACCAAATTAAAACAATTGTAATCATAAGTTGGTTTTTAATAACAACAAAATTAGCAACGTTTTAAACCATGAATTTAATAATAAACAACCCAATGAAGTTGTTGTTAATGATTTAACATATGTTCAAGTTGGTACTAAATGACATTATTTTGTTTGTTAATTGATTTGTTTAATCGTGAAATAATTGGCTATAGTGTGTCGAGACAAACAAAATAGTACAATTAGAGCAATAAACCTTTTATTCAATTACAATACCATTAAAACAAATTACGTTATTTCATACTGACTGGGGCAATGAATTTAAAAATAAAATAATTGATAATATCTTAAGTACTTTTAACACCAAACAATCATTAAGCAATAAAGAAGAGGGGGCTATCCTTATGATAATGCTGGGGCTGAAACAATTTACAAAAGTTTTAAAAAAATAAATTATTTTTTAAATTAATTGAAAATTATTCATTTTTTAAAAATTTAATTTAATTTGTATTTTATTTACTCTTTTTTCTATAATTGCAAAGTAATTATTATTTATTTCACAACCTAGTCATTTTCGGTTTAATTGTTCACAATAATATGCGGTTGTACCACTGCCCATAAAAAGATCTAAAATTAAATCATTTTCTTTGCTATGTTTTTAATAAAATTACCAAATATATTTAATGGTTTTTCTGTTTGGTGTTATGTTTTTTATATTATTAACCTATTGGTTTTTTAAATATTGTTTTTTTATTTTCATATGTTTTTATATAGTTTGGTATTGGATCTTTTTTAGAATAAATAATCATACAATATTCTTTATCTTGCAAAATAAAATTATTAATTGGCATCGAATTTGTTTTTTTTCAAAAATAAAAATCAAAATTCATATTATTTTTATAAACTCATTATAAGTAATCTTTAATTTGTCTTATATTAATTCAAATTAACATAAATTTATTTTTTGAAATTAGATAAAATTCATCTAAATAAGTATTTATATCAAATTAATTATGTAATTTATTATCATAAATAACATTAATATATTTATTTATACTTTTTGATGCTAAATTATACTTGTAAGTGCAAGTAAATAAAATTGCAAAAAATTTCATATAAAAATTTCATGATGCTAAGTTTATTTTAGAAAAATTAAAGCAAGGAGTTTTTTATATGGGATATAAACATCTTGGCATAGATGAAAGAATTTATATTGAGAATCAATTGAAATTTAAATTAAAAATTAGTGAAATAGCTAAAAATCTTAATCGAAGTATTAGTACTATTATTCGAGAAGTTAATAGAAATAAAGATAATAATCATTATTTTTCATTAATTGCACAAAATAAAGCAGAAAATAGAAAACAATCACATGTTTATTTTCATAAGTTTAAAAATAGAGAATTAGTAAAATATGTACAACAAAAATTATTATTATGTTAATCGCCTGAACAAATTTATGAAAGAATTAAAAATTTTCATAAAGAATGAATTATTAGTTTTAAAACAATTTACAATTGAATTTATTCTGGATTACTTGAAAAGGTTACTAATAAAAATTTAAGAAGAAAAGGTAAGAAACGAAAATCTCAAGAAAATCGCGGTAAATTTAATGGTAAATCAATTAAAGAACGAAATGTTAATGTTAATAATCGCATAACTGTTGGCCATTGAGAGGATGATACTATAGTATCATCGCGAGGTAAAAGTAAATCATGTTTAATAACTTTAGTTGAAAGAACATCAAGATTTACTTTAGCAATGTTAGTTGAAAATAGAACTACTAAAGTTATTAACGAAAACATTAGCCATTATTTATCAATTCTTCCAAATAATCTTGTTAAAACTATAACATTTGATAGAGGTAAAGAATTTGCTAATTGACAACAACTTGAAAAAAATTTAAATGTGAAAATTTATTTTGCTAATGCATATTCACCCTGACAAAGAGGTATTAATGAAAATACTAATGGGTTAATTAGAGAAAAATTTCCTAAAAAATTTAATTTTTCAAATACCACGAAAAATGCAGTTCATAAATTTATATTGTCTTTAAACCATAGACCAAGAAAAATACTAAATTATCTTTCACCAATCGAATATTTGGTTAGAAAAATAATTTAGTTGCACTTAACTTTACAATTAGGCGATATTTCATTGGAATTTATTTGTTCTTTTTTTCTTGCTGGTAAATCATATAAATAAGGTGGATTAGTTAATATTAAATTAACGCTATCATTTTATGATATTTTGACAAAAGATAAAACATCATCATTTATTAACTTACTTAAATTAGTCTTAAATTATTTCATTAAATTATCATCCTATTTTTTGTATTTTATTAAAATAAAATTATTAAATATTTTTTTAACATTATTTTTTATATATAATTTTAAGATATGTTTATCAAAAATATTTAATTTAATATATTTATATTGTTTGTTTATGATAGAAATTGAAATAAATATATTATTAATACTTTTTTACTTACTTTTACTCTAATTTATTTATTAACAAATATATTAATTTTGTTATTAACTAATTATTTATGAGAGATAGTGAGAAAAATATTAATATTTTCTTTTTTATCTATTTACCTCTCTGTCTTTTAAATAAATATATTAAATATATAGTAAAAATAAATTTTGGAATATTAAAAATATGCAAAATAATAAAAAAATAGCACACTTAAAAATACTATTAAGTTTTTAAAGAACAGTTAATTATTAAACAAAATATTAAATTAACTAAAATAATATAAAACTAGTGTAATGTTAAATTTTTAAAAGTGTTTTGAAATAGCGGAAATGCTTAAAGCTAATCAAAAAGATATTGCCCCCTCCACTATTTCAAATATTTATTGTTAAAAACAAAAAACACCACTTACATAAAAGTGGTGTTGCTTTTGCATTAATTAATTTATAACTTTTATATTTTTACCCTACTTTTATTATACGACCAATTATTCTTTCTAACAAATTATCAATATTGAATAAACTTATTTTTTAATTTTTAACCCCTCATTTAAAAACAAATTTGTTTGAAACAATAATTATAATTGTTCAAATACAAGATTTAATAATGGTACTATATAATTAATATAGTTTTGGAAAACCTAATATTTTAATTAAAGGAAATAGTGTAGAAACCACATAAAATACCTCCAACTAACACTTGGTAAAAAAGTAAAAGGATTAATTGAGTTAAGAATAGTTGTTCATAACAATAATCACAATGTTGCACCCAAAAAAATAATAAAATAAAAACATATTGAAATTAACAAAAACAATTGTTTTTAATTGCCATAACGTATAATTGTTTTAAAAAAATTGAAGTTTTTCATTCAGCAAGATTAGTTGATAAACTGGTAATCCCCGTCATCATTTGAGCTAATAAAATATATTCAATCTTAATTAAATTGGTTTGATCACTATAAACTTTGCACAAAACAAAAAAAGAAAACTATCATAAAGAAAACTGGCAAAATAAAATCTAAAAAATATTGCGAAAATTATAAATAAAATTTTTAAAAAAAGACAACTTAAATTTCAATAAATCTTAACATTTAATCCAGGGTTTTTAAAATTAATTTTGTTATTTTGAGTAGTATTTTTTTACTAAAAGTTTTTTTAATTAAACAAAATATTATATTACTTCTCCTTCAAAATATCAATTTATTTTAATATTTGATATTAGATATTAACGAACTAAAAACAGATGGCGGTGCTTTTGGTAAATGGCGTTTGTGTTCAGATCTTTGATGTAGTTGTTTAATTATTTGGCTAATAGACCCGGGAACAGCTTTTTCTTGTAAAAAATGGTCTAATTGTTGATATGTAACTTTCATTTCTTTTTCATCGGTTTGATTATCTCACAATCCGGCCGTTGGTGGACGGGTAATAATTTGAGATGGTACTCCTAATAATTGCGCTGCTTGTTGCACTTCTGATTTTAACAAATGAATAATTGGAACTAAGTCAGCCGCACCGTCCCCATATTTCGTAAAATATCCTACAAATCATTCATCAGCATTATCGGTTCCCAATACCATATAATTATGACTTTGCGCTAATGCATATAATGTTGTCATTCGCAATCGTGGTTTAATATTGCTTAATGCCAACTGATGGCTTTCAAAACCTAAAGATGCCACTAAATTATCATAAGTCGATGTTAAATCAACAATATGACTATTTAATTGGTGATGATTAATTAATAGTTGGGCACATTCTTGATCAAATTGGTCAGAATGACAAGGCATCATAACTGTTAAATGATGATCAGGAAAAGCTTGCTGCGCTAATAAACTAACAACAGCAGAATCAACCCCCCCCGATAAACCAACAACAAACCCATCACATCGGGCTTTTGTTATCTCTGTTTTAATTCATTTTACTAAATAACTTAAATATTGCTTTAAATCTTGCATCATTATCCATCCCACTTTAATTCGTAATCAAAAATCCGAACAGTATCTCCTGCTTTGGCCCCTTTTGCCCGTAATATTTCAAAAACTTTTAAATCTTGTAATTTTTTATTAAATAATAATAAGTTATCATAAGTTGTAATTGGTGTTTTATGATAGGCCTTATAAACAGCATCCCCTGACACTTTTAAAACCCCATTCCCAAGATTAACAACTTCAACTTCTGTTTCAAGTGGATTGTTATAAGTATATACTTTATAATCCCCTGCTTCAACTAATGGTTCATCTAATTGCCATAATGCTTTATTGTCTTTAATTTTTGTCAGTATTGTGCCAATTTCGTTTACTAACAACGATAAATTTTGTTGCATTAAACCACTAACTTCAATAATTTTGACAGCTGGCATTTGTGATTTAAACTTAACTAAATTTTCGGTTGCCATTTCAATATCCATTTTATTTGCAACAATAATCTCTGATCGTAATTCTAATTTATAATTATAATTTTTTAATTCGGTTTTAACACTTAAATAATTTTGATAAACATCTTCGGTTCCATAATTTCCAGACATATCTAACACATGGGCAATTAATTTACAACGTTCAATATTGCGTAAAAAATCATGCCCTAACCCTTTCCCAGCAGCGGCCCCAGCAATTAAACCTGGTAAATCAGCCACAACAAAAATATATTGGTTTTGGTCCCGAACAACTCCTAAATGTGGGGTTAATGTTGTAAATGGATAATCAGCAATTTGTGGTTTTGCTTTGGAAATTTTTGCTAATAAAGTTGATTTTCCTGCATTTGGTAAACCAACTAAACCAACATCAGCTAAAACTTTTAATTCACAACGAATCTCCACTGTTTCACCTAAATCGCCTGCTTCAAAGATTGTTGGCGCTTTATTTTTTGCATTTGCAAAGCGAGCGTTTCCTCGCCCTCCTTGACCACCTTTTACTAAAACGTGTTTTTGTTGATTATTTGTAATATCAATAATAATTTCATTTGTTTGATTATTATATATTAAAGTACCCAATGGGACTCTAATATATTTATTAGAAGCATTTTTACCATGCATATTTTTAATTATTCCATTTTTACCATCGGCAGCTTTAATTTCACGTTGATATTTTAAATCTAATAAGGTATTAATTCCTTCATCACCAACAAAAATAATGCTACCGCCATTACCTCCGTCGCCACCAGAAGGACCACCTTTTGGGACATACAATTCACGATGAAAAGCGACGGCCCCGTCACCACCTTTTCCTGCAAATAATTTAATTGTTGCAACATCAATAAATTTCATAATATATCCTTTTCTAACCATGTTATCATTATTATTCTTTATAATTAAAAATACTATTCAATAATTAATTTTAAGCAAATATTGCTTTTTCATCACCATCAAATTTATAATAAACAACATTAATAATAGTTTTTTTATTAATTTTCAAATAATTCTTATATTTGGATATACTATATTATATCAAAATTTAAGGAATTTAATATTACAGTTTATATTTTTATGTTTATATAAAAATATAAATTTTTTCTCATTGCATTTACAATTTACAAAATACCAATTATTTAATAAATAAAAAGTAAATAAAATTTATAAATATAAAAAGGTTTAAAAACCTTTTTATATTCCCATTTTAAAACAATATGGATAGGAACTATAAAATAGAGCATCACATGGATCATGTTACATTTTACTATCAAGTGTGTTTGTTTTTGTGTAACTAAATCTTAGTTCACTAATGCACTTATCTAAAAACAGGAAATTATCTAATGTGCCATAAATTTTACCTTGCACAAACATTTTTCTTATTCATGTTACCCGATTAATTATCCCTGCTTCTTTATTAAGTGATGTTTGCTGTTTTTTGGCTTTAAACATTTTAATTTTATAACCTAAATAAGGGGCAATATCTTCTTGTAATTTTTGCATAAAGTCATGGGCATTGATATCATAATGAAATGTGGCAGCTTCAAAACCATCAAATTTATCAAAGGTATTAATTATTCATTGGCCGTAATATTCGACTATTTCATTTAAATTAATGATGTTTTTGGGGTAATAACGTTTTCAACAATTAAATACTGATCATATTAATTATCTGCATTAATTTTATAACCACTAAATAAAAACACCATATGGTCCAACACCACCATTAGCATAATCAACACCAATTGCATAGCTATCAAATTGATACTGCTTTGTATTTGAATTATAAAAATCTTGTAAATTATACGCTTGGATATATTTACGATAATTTCGTAAAACATAAATGCTCGGGTCATTATCGTTATATTCAAAACCGTAGTATTCAAGTTCAAATAAATCTGGTCGTTCTTCTTTATTTGTTAAAACAAGTTTTTGAAGAATATCCGGAATTTTGTTTCAAACAGCCCCCCATTGTTAAAAGCAAATTAAAAATTCCCAAACCATTAAATGCTTGTTTGTTTTCGCAATATACTTGGTTGTGTTCTTTTAAAATATTTTGCATTCTTTCATTTAACGGTAAATAGGGCGTGACAAATTTTTCATAAAAGACATGGTATTTATCAAAAGGATTAAAAGTAAATTGGTTGGCATATGTTTTATGAAAATATGTTGCTACGGTGCTATATTTTTTTGTCATATTATCTCATTATTGAAATGTTCAAAATAATTCTTTGATAGGAATAGGATTATCTAAATTATATTGTTCGTTGCCATTTTCATCAGTATATTTTTCATAAGACACTTTTAAACTTTTTGAACGAAACATTGAAACTCTTAAATTATTATATCTTTTATCTAGTTCTTTATCCGTTAAGATTTCTTTTTCTTCGGCATGGATCATTTCATCAGTTCAAGCTGAGATAATACCACTGCCTTTACCAACTTTCCCCATAATTTTATTGCCATTCGCATATCCCGCAAAAGTAATGCGAATACCACTAGGAAAAACAATTTTACACCACACAAACCCTTCTTTAATAACGTTTTTCGGTCACAAATAACGCCGTTGTTTAAACCCTGTTATTTCTAACAATAATTTTATTGAATACTCACGACAATTTTGTTTAATAAAAGAGATGATTATTGGTATGCTTAATTATAAAAGTCATGGAACTTTTTAATAATTAATGCCTTGTTTTATAATATTAAAAATTTCTTTTGCCAAAATAAATTTTATGTTCTTTAAGATTGTTTAATTTCCTTTTTTTATGATTTGCTCATCAAGATCTTGCTGTATTTTAATTTAGATTACATTGTTTTGCTGCTATTCAACAACTTTTTTGTTTAATTTCATTAATTATTTTTTTTCTAAATTATGATGTATATTTGTTATATTTTTGTTATTTTATTGTCATATAAATGCCCCCATATAAAAATTTAGTAAAATCTTTTTTATTTTACTTACTTTTTGGGGCGCGCTTTTAAATAATTCCGTTTTTTAATTTGATTTAATTGTAATTTTTACTTGATTTTTACTTTTATAGGTAAAGTTTAAATAATAAGAACTATTTGAAAAAGTTAAATTAGCATTATGTCCTCGATTAAGATAACCAGCGACTCCTACAAACCTTGATAATATAATATTTGTAAATCTAATTTTTAGTTTTACATCATTAGTATAGTATGCTTGTAAATATACATTTTGAATATTATTAATGGGTTTTAGGTTAGTATCTAAAATTTGCATTAAAAATAAATATTATTTGGTCTTGATATTTAGTTTTATATTTTGAAAAAGAAACCGGTACTAATTTATCTACTTTACTTATAACAAATTGTTTTAATTTATGTTGAAATTTCATCTGTTTTAATAATTTTATTTTGATAAAAATTAGCATTTGTTTTTTGTTTGATTCCATCTTCTTCAAAATTAAAATCAAATATTTCACCAACACTAAAATTACGTTGTCCTCTTTCTATAAATAATTCTATATTATATAGTAACCATAATTTGCTATTTTAGTTGCACTATTGGTAATAGAAAAATTATTAAGATTACTTATTTCAATCGTTTTATAAGCATCTTGAAATTTACTAACACTTTGAATTGTTTGGTCAAGTTCTTTTAAATCAATTTCAGTTTTATAATACCCTGTATATTCTTATATATAATAAGATAAATCAATTCAACTACTTAATCCGACTTTACATTGTTGTTGAACTGTAAAATTAAAGTTAATGGGTAATTTTGCATTAGCCTGAATAATATCTTTGGTATAAGTTTTATAGTTATATGGTACTGGTAGTAATACATATTCAAGGTAATTAAATGTTGGTATTTCATAATCGTGTGTGTAGTAACAAAAAACTAGTTTTATAATTAATTGTAATATCGCGTAAATAATTATTTATTGTAATTTTTATTTTTCCACGAAAATTTTATAATGATAATCATAAATAATATTATTTATTATTTGTATATGAATTATCAGCATAAAAGATAATTTTAAAATTATCTTTATATAATGCTTGTATTTAAAACATATCAATAATATAACTACAATTTGTTCCATTGGGTGTTTGTAATAATTCACAATCATTATCTTTTTCACTACGACCAACTGGTATTTGAGCATTTACTGCTCTTGTACATTCATTAATTGCCTAATTGTAAAGTTAAGTGCAACTAAATTATTTTTCTAACCAAATATTCGATTGGTGAAAGATAATTTAGTATTTTTCTTGGTCTATTGTTTAAAGACAATATAAATTTATGAACTGCATTTTTCGTGGTATTTGAAAAATTAAATTTTTTAGGAAATTTTTCTCTAATTAACCCATTAGTATTTTCATTAGTACCTCTTTGTCAGGGTGAATATGCATTAGCAAAATAAATTTTCACATTTAAATTTTTTTCAAGTTGTTGTCAATTAGCAAATTCTTTACCTCTATCAAATGTTATAGTTTTAACAAGATTATTTGGAAGAATTGATAAATAATGGCTAATGTTTTCGTTAATAACTTTAGTAGTTCTATTTTCAACTAACATTGCTAAAGTAAATCTTGATGTTCTTTCAACTAAAGTTATTAAACATGATTTACTTTTACCTCGCGATGATACTATAGTATCATCCTCTCAATGGCCAACAGTTATGCGATTATTAACATTAACATTTCGTTCTTTAATTGATTTACCATTAAATTTACCGCGATTTTCTTGAGATTTTCGTTTCTTACCTTTTCTTCTTAAATTTTTATTAGTAACCTTTTCAAGTAATCCAGAATAAATTCAATTGTAAATTGTTTTAAAACTAATAATTCATTCTTTATGAAAATTTTTAATTCTTCCATAAATTTGTTCAGGCGATCAACCTAATAATAATTTTTGTTGTACATATTTTACTAATTCTCTATTTTTAAACTTATGAAAATAAACATGTGATTGTTTTCTATTTTCTGCTTTATTTTGTGCAATTAATGAAAAAATAATGATTATTATCTTTATTTCTATTAACTTCTCGAATAATAGTACTAATACTTCGATTAAGATTTTTAGCTATTTCACTAATTTTTAATTTAAATTTCAATTGATTCTCAATATAAATTCTTTCATCTATGCCAAGATGTTTATATCCCATATAAAAAACTCCTTGCTTTAATTTTTCTAAAATAAACTTAGCATCATGAAATTTTTATATGAAATTTTTTGCAATTTTATTTACTTGCACTTACAAGTATAATTTAGCATTAAATAAACTCGGTTAGTTTTTTTGATTTAATTGTTTTAGATTATATGTTTAATAAACTATATTGTTTGTTGTTTTACCATCCTTAGTTAAAACAGTACTTACTAATTTATCAGTTAATAAAGTAGTAAACCCTAGGCTAGTAGCATTTGCTCCAAAAATAACACCAACTTTATCATATTACCTTGTTCTCTAAATATTTCAAATGGTAAATAACCTTTATTTTTCACATTATCACCTCAAAATGCATCAGTATAAAAACTATAAATATTAGCACTCATAAAAAACCCATTTAATCATTGAAAATTAGGTCAAGTTTTTAAATCTTGATTAATAAATTAATAATTCAACCTCATGGAATACCAAACGAAATAAAGTTTAATAATTTACCAACTTAACCCGGTATCGTAAAAGGATTAAATACTAACTTTTGCGTATAGTTTAAAGGTAAAACAGTAACTTAGCGATTAATAAAATTATTCATATTTAAAATATCTCAAACATTACATGCACCCATTTTATTATATTCAATTTGAACTTGATCAACTGTATTATCAAATTCATCTCTTCTTCTAAAATACAATGATGCTTGAGTACTAATAATATTGTCAACTATACCACCGTTTGTTTTTATTTTGTTTGGTGGTGTTATTTTTCAATATTTTGATCAATAAAATTTATAATCATTATCTTCTGTATGAATAGTTGTGCCAACAGTGGGATTTGTTGCTGTTGAATTTGTTTTATCAGTTATAACAATAATTTAACTATTTTTTTGATTTAAAAAGTCATATTTACTCTCCATATCTGTTTTTCAATCTTTATAACCAGTTATCATAATTGGTTGAATCCCTTGAATGTTATATAAACTTACTTTGGGTGAAGCATAAGTATTTACTTTGTTGGGTGGACAAGGATACATATTATACATTAATAAATCACGTGAATTCATTACTTTTTTATTAAATTTACCTTTAATAATTGGTCTCCCAATTACAGGCATATCAAAAAAGATAGGATTGCCATAAAATTTAACTGCCATTGCTCTAACACCCGGGTCTTTTAATAAAATCTCATCTAATTCAATAGTCGATGTATTTGTTTTTTCATCATAAGTTATTTTAGGAAAACAATAACCTTCACCGGGTGCTGATGTTTGAATAAATTGTCGCACTGATAAACCACTATTACTAATTTTGTCATTAATACTTGAAAAAGTAATTTCTTGTCATAAAAAACTACCATCATATGGTGAATAATAATTAATAACATTAGATGGATATAATCATTGTCTATCTTGTGGGGCTATATTTATATTACCACCACCAACATTTAAACCATGGTCATTAAATACAAGTATAAAAATTATAATAATCATTAATATTTAATTTACTTGCATCTTCATCTAAACTTAATAAAGTGTATTATCTTTCGGTTGATTGCTTGGTAAATACTTGTTAAAATTTAGCTTTCACAAATTGAATTGAACTTCTATCATCAACCATATAATCATCTCAATATTTACCAACCTTAACCTCTTTCGTATAAAAATTATCAGCTTTATTATCATTATTCATAAAATAACTTAATTTATATTGATTTAAGTATTTTAACATTAGATTAATATCATAAATGTTTTCACCATCAATTAATTTTCAATAAACATTGCTATTTTTATCTTTTAATTTTATAACAAAAAGTATTTCATTATTGACTAATATAGTTGAGTTAATTGGTTGTTTACTAAAATCATCAATTGTTAAGATGTTAATTTCTTCGCCTTTATATTTTTGTACTATTTTTAAACTATTTTGTCATTTAACAATCGTATTTTCCATATTATCAAATATTCGTGAATAAATATCGTAATTACTTGGTTTAGCATTATTAGGTTTTCAACTTGTTTTAGTATCGGGATATACAAAATATAAACATTAAAAGAAAATACCATTTCAATGTCCATTATCTTTTATGTTTTCTCTTATATCTATTAAAGTATTGTGGGTCTGCCTTCTTAATTATTCGATAACCCCTGTGGGTTAATTATACTCATTTTTTAAATCTCCTTAATTTCTGTTCTACCTTGTAAGGAATTTTGATTATTACCAATTTCATCATATTACATTAATTTATTATTATGTTCGATCTCTTTGGTTTGCATTTTCTCTTGTCATGCCTCTATTTTTTCAAAATATTTTGTTGCTTCTAATTCATCGATATTGTCATATTCAGTTATGACTCTTACTGATTCCATTGTGCCATTATCTAATCTAGCAATAATTAATTCATTTTGTCACACATTTGGTCAACTAAATTAGCACTAATAAATCAAAACCATAAGGATGTTAGTTTGTGCCATCTCATAAACCATAATATTTTAAAACAGTATCAAACATTTTAGTATAATATTGCTTACGATATGATTGTAAATATGTTTTTTTTATTTTTGTAAATTGTTAAAAAATTGAAAAAATTGCTAAGCCTACACTATAATCACGTTCATGGCTAAGTGAAACATGCACAATTTCATTTTGAGCTAAAGATAATCCTTCAACCAATAAATTATTATCATCCTTTAAATAAATCGTCACCTCGTTTAAAATTACCCTAATATCAAGGGCTTTAACTAATGCCTCTTTTACCACTCAACGTCCAGCTAAAAATTGGCATCGGGCATTTTTATCAAAAAAAGTTGTATATTGCTTTAATTCAACTGGACTTAATAATTTTTTAACGAATGCGGTTGATAACTTGATTCGTTTATTTTGAACAATATCAATCCCAACATTTTTAATCATAATTTTTTCCTCCATTTTATATATTATTAATATTTTAACAAAAAAAGTAGGAAAAAAGATATAATAATTTTATAAAAGAAAATAATGAGGGCCTTTATATGAATAATATTAGTTTCAAAAAAGTTAATTCCAAAATTATTAAAACAATTAATACTGCTTATCAAGCATATACCATCAACAATACCGATATTAATAAAGTTAATGTTTTTAACAAAAACGGGATTACAATTACAATTTATAAAACCAATAGTGTTTTATTCCAGGGTTATCATGCTGAAAAAGAAGCCCAGCGGTTTTTTTCAACATTAACAAGTTATTTGCCAAAAAAAAAGGAAGAAAATATTATTGAAATAAATTATTTTCAAAAAGATGTTATTGGTAATGATGAAGTTGGTGTTGGCGACATTTTTGGTCCGCTTGTTGTCACCGCTACTTATCTACCCAAGGCCACCTTTGATCAATTAGCATCCTTGCCAATTAAGGATAGTAAAAAAATGACAAATCAACAAATTTTAACCTTAGCACCAACAATTAAAAAATTAGTTAAAAACGCTACGATTATTATTAATAATGAAATTTATAATAAATGGTATGATAAATACCAAAATGCCCATGTTATTAAAGCTTTGAGTCATAATCAAGCTTTGATACAATTATTAACAAAGTATAATCTAACTAATAAAACAATCTTTATTGATCAATTTGTTAATCAAACAAAATACTTTGAATATTTGCAACACACAAAGCCGGTGATTAAAGATAATCTTGTTTTTATTACCAAAGGAGAGGAAAAATCATTAGTAATTGCATGTAGTGCTATTTTAAGTCGTGCAAACTTTCTAATAAAAATACAAGAACTAGAAACGAAACACCACCTTTCCTTTCCATTAGGAGCTAGTGAAACAGTTAAGACGGTTGCCAGAAAATACAAAGCAACAATGCTCGCCACTACTTATAATCAATTTTTAAAAGAGCATTTTAATTTAACAAAAAAATAATCCTTAGAAAGTATTATTTTCATCTTAATCAAAAGTAATACTTGTGGTTATAGGTTATTTTAACTTTGTATTTAAATAGCTGTTTATGTTTGTTTCTCACTAAACAAGCGTATAAGTCGGCTTTGGAATATTTATGATTATTTAAGTATAAAATGTTGCAATAGCAATATCAAACAACGGTCCAATAATTCAAATTAAATTAAAATACACTAAGGCAATTGAACGAAAACCAACAATAATTCGTACTTAATAAAAATCTTTTAATCTTAAAATTGCAAAAACTAAGGTAATGATACTAAAGATAGTAATAATAATGTTAAAATACAAAACAAGTTATTTTTGATAAGGATAATTTAAGATTTTTGATCAAACATCGCGATAAAGATAATATAACGCTGAAAAAATAATATTAAAAATCGCGATTACAATTGCTAAAATCATTACGGTCTTCTTTTTGTGATTTAACTGACGATGTTGTTTAAGATTTAACATAATTTTAATTTGGTCAACTTGGTAATATTATTTTCTTTAATTTTTTACGAAAATAAAATAAGTTATTCATTAAAATATAAAAATATTGAAATGAGGTACATAAGATAAAAATTAACACCGCTCCTACCACTAACATTACAACCCATTTATTGCATAGAAATTTAAGAAAAAATACGGAAAAAAGTATCATCTATTCGATGATCGCTATGGCGAATATAACCACCGAATTAAAATACAAATTAAATAAAGCATTAATCATAAAACAAATTAACCAATAATTAGTTTTATGATTAGTTTCAAATTATTGAATTGTAAAATTAAATGAAACAGTTAAACAAATAAAAATATTGTGTTAAAATCCAAATTTAAAAAAGGATAAATAACACAATGTATCAAAAAAATCACAATAGAAAAATTAATTCAATTCAACAATATCAAAATTTTAATTATTAAATTAAAAAAACAGTTTATGAAATAAATCAAAATAAAACAACTGTTCATAAAATTTATAAAATGTTGATTGTTGTTTTAAACCCAATTGAAATTTATGAAAATAGTAATAAAAACAAAAAAAAGCCGGTTGTAAACAAAAAACATTAAATAAAATTTATAAAATTGATACACTAAAAATAGTTTAAATAAAACTTTATAATTTTTAAATTATTTATTTAAATTATTTAAAAATTCAAATGGTGTATGAAAATTTAAAGATTTATGTACTTTTTCAAAATTATAAAAATAATAGTAATCATTAAGTTTGTTTTGTAAACCAACTGCATCCAATATTTTTTCATCAGATACAAATAACTTATTATAATTTTGATGAAATCTTTCAATTTTACCGTTTGACTGTAGATAACTAACTGGTTTTGTTTGATGTAAAATATTTTTATCTATTAAAAATTAAATAAAAGCAGTTTCTTTAACAGTACTTTTTAGATTATTTCGATTAATATTAATAAATTAAGAACCATTATCAGTTCTAATTAATGTTATTTTAATGCAAAATATTTTTTTAAAACAATTTATTGCTCTTTTAACAGCATCAATAGCACTTCTCCTGGTGCTTAATTTATCATAAATATAACCAAATGTTCCTATTATTATTTCATCAATAAAATAATAAACATAACATTTTTATCAACCGGAAATTTACTTGGCATAAAATATTTATCATCCATTTGTAATAATCCTAATTCTTTAACTTAATATCTTGGGCGTTGTCTTTTAATTTCTTTAATTTTATTTTTTATTTTTAATCAACGCTCATCTTTTTTAAGCCAACGAAAAATGTTTTTAAATTTTTAGGTACTTTATTTTTTAATTATTCTCCGTGAATTCCTTTTTTAAAATTATAATACAAAAATAAAACACCACCGGCATGTTTATTACAATATTAAAAATATAATATTCAAAATATAAATCACAAATATTTTTATGAATATAATCACTATATTGATAATTAATATTATTTAGGAACTGTTGATTTTAATCAACTCTTTAAATAAAGACTTAGTTTTAAGTAAAAACTCCTTACATAAATTAATATATGAAAATATTTTTTTTATTAGCCTAATTGTAAAGTTAAGTGCAACTAAATTATTTTTCTAACCAAATATTCGATTGGTGAAAGATAATTTAGTATTTTTCTTGGTCTATGGTTTAAAGACAATATAAATTTATGAACTGCATTTTTCGTGGTATTTGAAAAATTAAATTTTTTAGGAAATTTTTCTCTAATTAACCCATTAGTATTTTCATTAGTACCTCTTTGTCAGGGTGAATATGCATTAGCAAAATAAATTTTCACATTTAAATTTTTTTCAAGTTGTTGTCAATTAGCAAATTCTTTACCTCTATCAAATGTTATAGTTTTAACAAGATTATTTGGAAGAATTGATAAATAATGGCTAATGTTTTCGTTAATAACTTTAGTAGTTCTATTTTCAACTAACATTGCTAAAGTAAATCTTGATGTTCTTTCAACTAAAGTTATTAAACATGATTTACTTTTACCTCGCGGTGATACTATAGTATCACCCTCTCAATGGCCAACAGTTATGCGATTATTAACATTAACATTTCGTTCTTTAAATGATTTACCATTAAATTTACCGCGATTTTCTTGAGATTTTCGTTTCTTACCTTTTCTTCTTAAATTTTTATTAGTAACCTTTTCAAGTAATCCAGAATAAATTCAATTGTAAATTGTTTTAAAACTAATAATTCATTCTTTATGAAAATTTTTAATTCTTCCATAAATTTGTTCAGGCGATCAACCTAATAATAATTTTTGTTGTACATATTTTACTAATTCTCTATTTTTAAACTTATGAAAATAAACATGTGATTGTTTTCTATTTTCTGCTTTATTTTGTGCAATTAATGAAAAATAATGATTATTATCTTTATTTCTATTAACTTCTCGAATAATAGTACTAATACTTCGATTAAGATTTTTAGCTATTTCACTAATTTTTAATTTAAATTTCAATTGATTCTCAATATAAATTCTTTCATCTATGCCAAGATGTTTATATCCCATATAAAAAACTCCTTGCTTTAATTTTTCTAAAATAAACTTAGCATCATGAAATTTTTATATGAAATTTTTTGCAATTTTATTTACTTGCACTTACAAGTATAATTTAGCATTTTGATGATGAACTTTTAAAAAAATAAAACAAAATAATCAAAATGAAATTACTAAACTATAAAAAATAAAAACCAATTTAGAAAAACTTAATAAATTAATCAAAAAAACAAAAATCAAATCAAAAAAACTTATAATGATAAGTTCAATAAAAACTTAATAAATTAAAAGAATTAGATAAATTTAAATAACAAGTAAAAATTTAAAAAAAAATCCAGAAGAAATAAAAAAAATTGAAAACAATATCAAAAATATTAACAAATTAATTAAAGAAGAAATTAATATGGAAAAAGATTTAAATAAATTAAATAAAGAATTAATTGAAGCAAGAAAAACAAAAAAATAAACAACAAATTAATGAAAAAAATAAAAAAAATAAAAAAATTAAAAGAAGAAATATTAATATCTATTTCTTATGTAAATTATAATAATAATAAAAAAATATTTAGATAATAAAATTAAAAATTTACAAGGTGAAGATTTAAAAACCAAGGAAATAAAAATTAAAAACACTAAATACAAAAGTAGCAGAAAAATATAATTTTCAAAAGATTAATTTAAATTATACAGGAGCATATTCAGAAGGTTAATTAGATGTTGTGATAAAAGAAAAAAACAAACTAACTAAAGAAAAAGATATTATTATTTCAAAAGATACTTTAAATAATGCAATTACAAATTTAGCAACTTATAATAATAAACAAAATTAAAACATTTAAAATGATTTAGTAAGATTGATTTTTGTTACAAGTAAAGCAATGAGATTTTAATGTGATGAAAAAATATTAGAAATTTTATATAAATTAAAAAATTTAAAAATATTCAATAATTAAAAAAAGTTATAACTGAAAGTCAAAACATATTAAAAAATATTCAAAAAAAATATTTATTGAAAATCAAACAATAAATTAAAAAGATTATACATAATAATTAAGAGGTGATTTAAAAAAAATATTCAGAACAATTTAATAAATTTAGAATAGAAATTTTATAAAAATTAATAAAAAAATAATAAAAATCAAAAAATGTATGATATTATTTATAATAATCAAGATATAATTAATGAAATTTTTATAAAATAAAATGAAAATTATAATATAATTTAATAAGTAGTAAATATTTTTTATAAATCACAAAACAAAAAAATTTTCTGATAAAAAAATTAAGGTTGAAATTTTAAATTACATACAAAAACAAATAGAAATAAGAAAATTTTTTTTAGTTATAAGTATTTATCAAAAAAACTTAGATATTATTAAATTATTGATTAATTTAATTCCGAAATCAAAAATGATAAATGACAATTAAAATAATTTTTTACCCTTAAATATAAGCACTTTATCTTCATTATACAGAAATTGTATAAGAATTACCAAAACATAAAAATATTAATTTAAATAAAACAGAACCTTTTTGCAATACAAGTCCTTTGCACAATGCAGTGCGTTTGGATGAAATAGAAATTATAAAATAATTATTAAAAAATCCTGACATTAATATTAATCTTATAGCTATTAATGCTATAACACCCTTTGCATTTATCAGTAGTATTTGGTAGTAATGGAAATTGTTCGAAAATTGTTAAAATATCCTAAAATAAATGTTAATGCTATAGCTAAAAAAGATAATTTAATAAATCTATTTTCGGTAGAAATTTTTGATAAATTAAAAAAATATGATACTGATATAAATCTTTAATAAAAAATAAAATTAACACCTTTAGTTTTTGCAGAAATTTTTGGTAAAACACAAATTACTGAATAATTGTTAAAACATCATAAAATTAACACTGACAGTAATTTTAAAAAATTATTTATAATTTCCTTGAAGAAGAAATGGAAAAACATTTTAATTCAAAATAATTTTAACAAAAATTTGAAACACAATTTGAAAAATAAATAGATAACATATTGAAAAATAAAATAAAATTATGTAATGAATTATTAGAAAAAGCTATAGATAAAAAACAAAAAAAAATTATAAAAAGTTTATAAAAAACTAAAAAAGCATTAGAATAATTAAAAAAAACCAAAAATAAATTAAAAATTATATAAAAAAACAAGAAACAGAAGAAAACAAAAAAATTATTGAAGAAATTATTAAAAAAACTGAATAATATATTAATTAAAAAGAGTTTCAATAACAATTTAAAAATAACTTTATTAATTAATTAAAAAAATATTTTAAATAAAGTAAATAATTAAAGGAATTATTAAAAATAAACCAAAATTGAAGAAATTTAACAAAAGAAAAACAAAATGAATTAGTAAAATAATTATTAGAAATTAAATTATGAGATTTTATTATTACAAATCGTAATTTAGGATAAATAGCCGATAACTCTTAACAAACAATTTTAAAATATGTTAAAGAATTAAATCCTAAGTTATATTTTTTAAAAAAATTAAAGTTACAAATATTAATATAACAACTGCACTTATTACTTATAATAATAAAAATTGTTCTGGTGGTATAATAGTAATTCAAATATTTATGTTAGTGATCATCTAAGAACTAGTAAAACACAAAATCAAGACTCCAATAAAAAACGAGAAAATAATATGTATAATGCACCATTATATAATAGTTATTTGTTTTGAACTACGGTAACAACATATTTATTGCTAGTAAGAAATAATAATCAATAATTTAAAAATCAAATCAAATCAGAAATTACTAATTTTTATAAATAAAATTATAGTGGTTGAGGTTGATCAATTTTTGATAATGGTATTGATACTTTAATTAAACTTATTTACAATCATTTTAAAAAAATAAATAATCATTTTTCTTCTAGTAATAATCATGGTTGAAAAATTATAAAAAATACTATAGGCAGTTATTTTATAATTGAGGAGAAATAAAAAAATGACTTAGCATTTTAGGTGCTATTGTGTTAGTGGGAACAAGCATAACAACTATAATTGTTTGTAATAAATCAGATTAATAGCTAAAACAGAGAGAATAATAAAACAGAACCGTTAAATTAACAAGAACTATCATAAAATAGTAATTTAAAGTTAATTCAATTAGACAAATTGAATCGTAATAAAGATAATAAATGATATATTGTAATTGTAAAAAAAATGATAATTTTTCTATTATAAAATTTAATTTTTCAAATAAATCAATTTGAGATAATAGTGGGGTTCCTTATCATATTGTTAATGGGATATGGATAGCTTTTTAAATCATATTTATTGTTAAAATGGAGTAAATGAACCTGAAACGCCAAAAATGAATAAAAATACAGGTAAAATTACAAATTGAAAAGAATAAAAGTAACTTTATAAGACTACACCCCTATAAAAATTTAGTAAAATCTTTTTTTTATTTTACTTACTTTTTTGGGGTGTAGTCTTTAGCATTCTTTTGTTCATAACATATCCTCCTTTCAAAGATGTTATAATTATATTTATACAATGCTTATAATAATATTATTCAATAAATTGAAAATTTTCTTTGTTTTAATTTATGATATAATTATCATACTCAGTTTTGTGAAAGATATAGCAATTAACGTAAAAAAATATAAGAAAATAATAAAAAACTTGTTAAACAGCATTATAATTATTGAATAAAATTTAAAGATGAGTTATTTAAATATTTATTAGAAATAATTAAAATTGGAAAAATAAAAATATTTTATTACAACAATTGTCAAGCAGAGAAAGATGTTGATGATTTAAATATTTATGATCTTTTCTTTGGTTTTAATTTTGATAAAATTAATGTTGAAATGGAAAAAATTGATCATTTTATTGTTTAATTATGTAATTAATGTAATGAAATTAATGGTATTACCAATTAATATATTAAAGTTTTGCAAAATAATGTTGCTTGTGTTTATTGTAAAAAATTACTTTATCAAGATGATGAACATTTATTCTGAACAATAATTATTATTGTTCACGAGAGTGTTTGTGAAAATATTTGAATAAAACAATTAAGTAATGAAGTAAGTGGTGAGTACAAAAGTGTTATATAATAATAGATGACTAGATAAAATTGCTGAATTAGTTATAAAAATTCAGACATTATCTAATATTCCATATATTAATTGTGATAATTATAATTGTGAAAATCAATCATAAAATTTGCTTTTTATTAATTCATCATATGAAATTTTAGATGTTTTAATTAAAACAACATGTGGTCATGATATTGAAAAAGGAGTTACTTTTTCTAGCGTTGTTAATAATCATGGGCATAATTTTTAATTATTAGGCGAAACAATTACTGGATGTTGAGTTCATAAGGGTGAGACAACCTTATAGTCATCATTTAGATGAATCAAAAGCATTTGTTTGTTATCGATGTGATAACCTTAAAAAATTATGCGCATTGATAATGTTAATGTTTGTTAATTAAAATGTTTAAAACATTATTTAAATGCTCAAGTAAAGTAAATATTATGATTAAGAAAAATCGAACTAATTTTCGTTATTTAAAAGTAAATAAGTTCTTTATTACTTAATTAATTTTTGAATTATTCCTTTACTTACTAAATTATCCAAGATAAAATTATATATAGTAATTGATTTTAATTATAAAAGGGGTTTCATTTTATGCAGTCATATTATACAGAGCAAATTTTAAAATTAAAGCAACCAAGATTAAAAGAACCCTTAACGGAGTTAGAAATTAATGTTATTGTAACAGCTTTTAAGCATTTGGTTTGTAAAGTTAAAAAAGATTCGGTTGTAATTAAACACCACAAATTTGGTTATGAAATTTTTCGTAGCAAAGCGGATGATAAGTATTGATCATATGCAGTTACTTTTACTGAGCCTCTTAATCCATTAAAAATAATTTATAAACATCATTGAATTGGGAATGTTTTTATTGGTTATGGAAATTATACATTAGAAGAAACAATCGACCAAACTTTTAAAATGATGAAACAGGGACCAACCGCCCAAACCAATTTCCGCGATTATTTAGATAGTTGAGATGAAAAAAAAGAACGGATCTTTTTAACTTGAGAAGAAAAAGAATGACCTTTTGAAAAATATCAAAAGTTTCAACGATGATATGAAAAAAATAAGGTTAAAATTATGGCGAAACAAATTAGTGTTAAGGATGCTGAAGATTATAATAAAGAAGCTATTAACAAAACCGGTTTAGCAGTTTTATTAGGGAAAATGCAAGACCCACCAAAACGCCCTCGGGCAATGGCTGTAGTAATGCGGGAAACAATGGGAACAAAACAAAAATGGGATGATCCCAAAACTAAAAAATATTTAGTTGGTTTTATGTATGTTAATTAAAAGAGAAATAACACGACACTACGTATTGTCGCGAAATTAATTAGACCAAAAATTAACATATTAAATTATTAGAGAAATTAAAAAGAAAAAAATATCTGAAATAGTTTAATTTAGCCTTAATTGAAGATTAAAATATTATTTATGAAGTATTACAGCGTGATATTTTGGCTGAAATTTTAAAAACAAAAACAAATCACCTAAATTTAAAAAATCTGAATAGTGTTTTATTAAAAATATTTTCTGAGAAAATTTTAGCGAAATTAAGTAAAAGTAAAAACAACCAAAATATTATTTTGTTAGAAAACATTAAAGATCCTGGTAATTTAGGGACATTAATGCGAACTGTTTTTGTTTTGATTTTACTAATATTATTTTATATAATCACTATATTGACCTTTTTAGTGACAAAGTCTTATGAGCTAATCAAGGCCGTTATTTTAAAACGGCTATTTAAGAAATCAATTTAAATGAAATTAAAACATTACAATTAGAACAGTATAAAATAATTACAACGGGGTTAAAACAAGAAATAATTTTGTTGCAAGATTGTCGGTTTAATACAAATGAACGCCACATATTAGCCTTAGGAAATGAAGGGTGTGGTCTTTTCCAACTACTTTGCAAGCGATTAGTGATTATATAAAATGTCCAAATTAAAATTAATCCTCAGCTTGAATCATTAAATGATGCAGAAGCAGGAACAATTTTAATGTATGAAATTAATCGCCAGATGGGAGAGAGAAATAATGTTTAAGTTTAAGAATGCAAATTATATTACCTCAGCGGTTAATAAGGCGGGTTGAGTTAATGGCGATTTATTGGAAATTGCTTTTTTAGGAAAAAGTAATGTTGGTAAATCAAGTTTTTTAAATATGTTAACAAATCACCATCAATTAGCAAAAGTTTCGCAAACGCCCGGAAAGACAAGAATGTTAAATTTTTTTGCAATTAATAATAATCAATTTTACATTGTTGATGCTCCTGGCTATGGTTTTTCAAGATTGAACGATCAACATAATGCTGGTTTTGCCAAAATGATGGAGGAATATTTAACACAACGCAATAATTTAAAATTTGTTTGTCTATTAGTCGACTTGCGACACCCACCAACACAAGATGATTATGAAATGTATCAATATTTAAAACATTTTAATACTTTAATAGTTTTAATTGGAACAAAACTTGATAAGGTAAAAAAGAATGATATTCAAAAACAAGAAAAAATTATTAAAGCAAAATTTAATTTTGCTGATGGTGATTATTTTATTAAAACATCAAGTCGTAATAAAATTGCCCGCGATGAATGTTGAACATTATTTGCAAAATTATTAAATTTTAATGAATAATTTTTCATTAACAAAAGAAAAAGGCTTTTGACAGAAGATATTTAAAAAAATTTCGTTATTTTATCATACAATTTTTCTAATATTGGAGTTGCCACCGGTCTTTTATTTCAATTTTTATATATTAAAAAATGAGAATTTAAAAGTGTGCTCGTTTTAATAAGTACTAACAAAAAGTATTTACTATTTTTTAGTATATCTTTTTCTTTACGGTTTGAATATAAATTATTTCATTTAATAACATCTTGTATATATTCTTAATGTGAATTATATATTTTCTTATTTATTGTAGCTTTTTTAAGTAATGAATAAAAACTTTCTATAACAATATTATCTGCATAGTGGTAATTTTTCCTTATTGAAATTATAATACCGTTAGATAAACATTTATTTGTGATAAATAGCGAATTTATATTGATATCCGTGATCTGAGGTGAATTATTATGCCATTCAGATCTTTTTTTTATTAATTTTATTTTTTAATTGCATAATTTAAATTATCCATTACTAATTTATTGCCATTATATTTAGATCACTTTACATCAACTATTTCTTTAGTATATTAATCAATAATTGTTGATTGATAATATCTTTCTCTTTTTCAAATTAAATATGTTACATCAGTATATAGCATTAAAAACCTTGTTTTTATATCATTTAATTTACGATTAATTAAATCAAGATATTGCAATAAAATTTTTTATTTATTTATTATGTTTATACTTCATTTTTCTTCTCATTTTTCTTACATATTCAGGTTGTGTTTGATTATTACACATAATCCTTAAAAAATTTTTTTGAATTATATTTTATATTATAATCTTTCTTTAAATATTTAGTAATTCTTCGGTATCCAAATTGTTTTAAATTTTTTCATAGACTTTTACAATATCATTTATTTTTTATCTTTTTGCTACTGTCATAATTTTTATATTTATCTCAATAACTACGTTTTAACTCCGTTATTTCTAGTAATAATTTTATTGAATATTCACGACAATTTTGTTTAATAAAAGAGACGATTATTAATTTGTTTAATTGTAAAAGTCGTGGAGCTTTTTTAGTAACTCATACCTTGTTTTATAATATTATAAAACTATTTTGGTAAAAGATATTTTAGATCATTTAGGAATATCTAATTTCCTTTTTTATGATTTACTCATTAAGATCTTGCTGTATTTTCATTTATATTACATTGTTTTGCTGCTATTCAACAACTTTTTTGTTTAATTTCCTCAATGATTTTTGTTATAAATTATGATGTATATTTGTTATATTTTTGTTATTTTCTTGCCATATAAAATGCCCCCATATAAAAATTTAGCAAAATCTTTTTATTTTACTTACTTTTTGGGGTGCATTTTTATTTTACTCAGTCTTTTTATTTTATCATCACGACAGTAATTCTTTATTGTGTGTTATTTCTACTATTTAGTCCCGTAATTAAACAAAATTGATTTTTGAAAAGAAGTTTTAATGAATGATAAAAAAGTTTCGATCAAAACAATTATCGCAGAGTGTAATGTTGTAATTGGGACAGTATCACGTCATTTTAACATGGGAGCTATGTTAAAAAAAGTCAAGAAAACTAGATTATACATTATTTTGGGGTTTTTAATAAAATTAAGTAATTAGAAAAAATTATGATTAACTTATAAATAAATGATAACAAAATTTATAAAAAATTAAACTTTTTAAAAAACATAAATTTATTTGCATTATTAATAATATAGTATCTTTAAATTAAAAACTTTTATCATAAAAACAGATTTTTTACTGTTTTACCTACGCAAAATAAATGATATTTTTTATAAATCCTTTCAAATAAAGGTATTGTTCGATCAATAATGCAACTATCAAAATTAATATTTTAATGCTTAAATATTGATAACTCATCTATGGCACGAAGAATTAAAGAAAGTGTGAAAGAGATGGATTTACTCCTATTTATTTCTTTAATTCTCAGCAAGATTAATCCCTTGCGAAATGTCATAGCGCGGGGTTTTTTTATCTTGTTTTCATTAAAAGAGTGCTGTTAAATCAAAAAACAACATCGGACACTAAAAAAACAAGATGGTTGTAACTCCAAAAGGTTATTTTATTTATATAAAGTTGTGTAGGAATGGATGAAGCGTAATTAATAACTAGGTAATATAAACTATTTTTTGTTTATTCCCCCCGTATGGGGAGTAAACTCTGTCTAAATAACCCCCACACCCACACCCACAACATATATACATACACCACAGCCCGCCCGCTCACCACCAGAGTGAAGAGGACAGCGAAGTGAATAAATACTAAAATAAAATACATTATTTACTAAATATCAAAATATTAAACAACAAAGGAATTTTCTGTTTATTTAAAAAATAAATGAGAATAAAATATTATGCAATAATATAAAAATAAATATATCAATAAAAATTAAAATAAAATAACAACATCATTTAATTGAGTTATTTGCAAAGATGTTGGTTGTTGTATTTCTCATCATAAAAAGCATTATAATTTGCAATGTTTATAATTAGCAAAAATATATTTAAATTTATTTGAAGATAAATGATATTTTATTAATTCATATATGCAAAATTATAAAATTAATGATATTTTAGATTTGACTTCGGATTGTTTAATAATGTTACAAATTGATAAAAAAATCAAATACACCAAATTAAAATATATTATTACAATTGACCATGCTGGAATTGGACAAACTGGTATTGTTATTTATAATGTTTTGCAAAATAAAATAATTAATAACATTACTTTTAATTATAAAGATGAAGAATAAGCAATAAATAATATCTATTTAATATTAAACGAATTTAAAAAGCAAACCTGTTTTTATTTAAATAAAGTTCTTGTAATAATTAAGGTTGTAAACCTCATAGGGGATTAAAAATAAAAAACCATTATCTACTCCTTAAATTAATTGGTGGTTTAAAGTTTTATACAAATATCGATTTAATTTAAAATATATTTTACAATCACCAGTTGTTAAGAAAAATTATAGCTATAAAGGAAGTGTTAAAATGACAGAACACGAATAAGATGCTAAAAAATATTTACAATATTTTTTAGCAAAGGAAGTTGAAAAATGGTACAAACAAAAGTAATTTACCAAAAAAATCAATAATTAATAAACCTAAAACAAAAAATAAAAGAATTAATAAATTATAACTAACTGTTAGATTACATGAAAATCCAATTAAAACCAAAATTAAAGCCCTGGTTGCTGGTGGTGTTGAAGTTGATGATTGTTAAGCAAAATGTCAGTAAAATGGATTAAATTATTCAACATTATCAATATATAATCCACCAGTTGTATTTGATTTTTTAAAATTAAAAAAAGATGATGAGGTAAAAATTAAAGGCTCAATATTTAATCAGTTAAATTTAAAAACTAAACGATATTTTTTATCTTTTCGAGTCGATAGTTTTGAAATTATAAAAAAGGTGATTAGAGAAAGAACAAATACAAATATTAAAAAATAGGAGGAAAAATAATGGTATTAAAAATATGTAAAATATGTTCTTATAAATGAAAATAATGAACCTCTTAAAAATGAAGATAATAGTTTGGATATTAAAACTGCTGAAATTATTTTAGAAAATACTGCTGAAATTGAAGAATTTAATGTAAGTAATTTAGAAAATAACAATCAATAAATCAACTAAATACAAACAAAAAATACTGAATTAATTTCACAATTAGAACAACAAACGCTGCAATTAAAACAAATTGAAATTAATAATTTTAATAATTCTTTAACTGATAATGAGGAATTTAAAAATGTCTTATTAAAATCTTATGATATTAATGATGATATTGAAGTAATCAAAACACAATTGCAAAGTGTTTATGATAAATTAATTAAAGTACAAACCGTTAGTTAATACTGGTGATGTACCAAAAGTAGAAAACAAAGAAAACAATATTATCGATACAGACAATGTATTTAATAAATAGAAGGAAGGAATAAAAATATGGCACAAAATCCACAAAGAATATTTGGTGATATTGCTAACAAAGCAACACAAAAAGAGTGTTAAGCATTTGACCAATGATATTTACAAACTTATCAACAAAAATTTAGTTGAGAAGCATTATTTGCGTGAAAAGAAGCCAATAAATTTGGTTTAACATACAAGAAAAAGAAAAATATTCAATATAATGAAGGTCTAGGAAAAAATGGACAAATATTTAATACCGATGATAATTTATTAAAATACTCAACAGTTGAATTTGAAGATAGAACTGTTGAATTAGATACTATTTTAACTTTTGCTCGTAAATTAAACCCAATAGAAAGTGATTTTAACCCAATCTTTGAGCGGCTGATATTGAAAAAAAACAAGCAATGGATACCGAAGTTGCTTATAAACGCAATAAAATTTTAGAAATTATTAACAAAAACAAAGAAACAGTTACAACTATTCAAGGACAAAAAGCAGATGATACAAACGCTTTACAAATTCATGATGAAATTATGGATAAAGTATATGAAAACGTCTGTACCCCATCAGAAACGGTTGTTTTAGGTTAGGCCGATTTTATTCGTGGCATTCGCGTGATAAATTACAACTACAATTTGGAGTAAATGACCAAATAAACAGTGTAATTGCAACAAGCGGGGGCAATGAAAACTATTGAAAGAACAACATATTATATTGTTCATAAAAATTACCAATTATTAATAAAGATGGTTCAGAAAGAACAATTGAATTATTATCAAATGGTGTTAATATAATTGCCTTTAAATTTAGTAAAAAATATGACCCTCTTATTTTACACAAAAAAGGCCATACTCCGTTAAGAGTTGTGCGGCGGCATTAGGAACTGGCATGGGTAATACATTAATTATGGAAAGAGTTTTATATTTAGGGGGAGCAGTAGTTGAACATAAAGGAATTATTAAACATACATATGCAAAAATTGATATTAGTAAAATTAATAAATTAGATAAACTAACAATTCATGTTACAAACTCAACAAGTACAACACCAGAATAATTAAAACCACAATTTAAAGATGTTTTTAAAAAACAGTTAAAGCGGTAAATAGTTCTTTAACTAAAGGTGATTTTGATTACTTTTTTGAAAGTAAAGGTGAAGAATGATCAATTAATATTACAAATGATAAAATTGTTGAAGTTCAAATCGAAGGTAAAAACAACGCTACTGGTCAAACAAAGTCAATTGAAGTAGTAATTTAAAATTCTTAATAGTACTAAAAAATAGTACTTTTTAGTACTAAAAATGCCAATTGGAGCAAGCAAAACATCTATGATTTATGCTGTTTAAAAATACCAACGAGATTATCTACTAAACAACAATAAAAAGTTTTGGTTTACAATTATTAGAATTTTTAGGAATACAAGTTTTAACCCTTGGTTTATCGTTTTTAACTGGTGAGATTGCTTCGGATGTTGGATTAGAAACAAAATTATCTAATTTTGCCGCATCCTTTATCTCATTTGGAGTAGAAATAACAACTAATTTCGCGGTAAATCAAACACAATATATATATTGTTTGTGTGTGTGGGATAGTTTAAACCTCAGAAGTTACCCCGAAAAGCACCGCTTTAAATTTGGTTGCCTGCAATTGGTGTGGGGTTGGTAAATTAACGCGCGCGGCTCGAACAACTATAATTTTAAAATTAGCCAAAGAAACTAAATTACTGGAAAATTAGGGGTCATAACTACTAATAACTTAGAAGATGTTGTCAGACAAGTTGCGGGGCAAAAGGTTTTATCGGATAAATTAATATTTGATTTTACAAAGCGGGCTAATAATGAAACTTTATTATATACAATTGGAAAATTAGCCCGCAATGATTTTTATAAAGGTTTTAACGGTTATAAAATAAACACAATTAATAATTTATTAAAAATTGAAAAAAACATTCAAAAAATAAGTCCGACGTTAGTTCAAAAAATACCCCGCATAAATGAAAAAAACGCCAATAAATGACTATCTGAATACGAGTTAAATATTGATAAAATAAGCAAAATTAGTACTAATGAATGATATAACATTATGGCTAATCTTCATCAAAAAGGTGTTGGTAAAAACCTATTATTAAATGCTAATTTAATACATGGTAGCAAAATATATCATAATAAATTATTAAATATATTGCATCAAACACCAATTAAATTAAATAAAATTTAAATCATTTAAACCCAAATTTTTATCTTCAAAAAGTAACTAAAAATTATTAGCCCCAATTGAAAAACAAATAATTACGATTAAAAAAAAGTACTTAGTAAAATTACCGAACAAACTAAAAAAATATTATCTAAATTTGAAACTAAAGCTATTAAAAAGAGCTAATTATTACCTTTTGCTTATGGTTCTGATGTTTTTTAGCAGTAAAAATTACTCCTTTATCATTTGCGGGTGAAGTTGTTTTAACAATATATTATAAAAATCATAAAATATGATTCAATTGATGTTATGACAACGTTAATCAAAGCAGAACAGTTTATTTTAACAAAAGAACCATTTGTATATTATATTGCATAGTTAGTGATTTATTGGTTGGAATTAAAAAAAAGTTTGTTAAACTTAGTTTCTTTTGCCTCAATCGCTTATCAACAAGTAATAAAATATAGTTATAAAATATATCGAACAATTGCTAATATATTAAAATTGCAAGAACAATTGCAAAATAACTTTAATAAATATAAACTTGTACAAACACCAGAAGATAGCGCATTTATTAGTTTATTAGGTAATGGAATACCATTTAAAATATACAAGCAATTCAGAACAAATCAAGATTTAAGCAAAATAATTAAAACAAAAACAATGTCAAGTAGTAAAAAGTTTATCTTAAATAAAATCAAAACAAAAAGAAAGCAGTGATAAGGAGATAATTAAATATTAAATGAATTATGAGCAAATGTTACTTTGGAAAATTATAATAATTTTAATCCAATAACAGGAAAAATTATCCAAGTTCCCGTTCGTTATAATAAATTCTTTAAAGGTGATGTCGAATTATGATTTAAAACTTTTGCATTAAGAGCCCAAAATATAATTAATTAATATTTAAACTATCCATTTTTAAAATTAAAATTTGAAACATTTAAAGACCCGTTATTAAAAAATTTGTATTAATATGGTATTTATTACGGTTTAACATTGAACATTTAACCGGATTCCAATTGAATTATTTAATTCAGCAAATATGAGTGTTGGTGATATTAATCATTCTTCACAAAATGACCCGATGGCAACATGACAAGGTTTATTACCTACTTATGCAAAGTCACTTGCTAATTTAACAACTTTAAAGAAAATGTTTCGTACTTTTCAAGAAGAAGGCATTGATTTAATAATGATTGATTTAGAAGCATAATATAACCAGTTAGAAGTCGACGCATTACTAGATAAGGTTTTTATCGAAAAAATTAAAGATGATAAGCTTGAAAAATTAAAAGAAGAACTTTTAGAAGAATTAAAAAAATAATTGTTATACCAGATTGAGAAGAAGTTAATACTAGTAATTTTAGAACCGGTCAAAAATAATATAATATTCCTAATTTTGATAAAAAAATATATTTACATAATTTGAGCCTCAAGAAAAGACAATAAAGGAAATTTAAAAAGTCAAGGAATGTTTTTGCAAACAAGGCGTGGTTTTTTATACAAACAATAGGTGTTATATATGATCAAATAAGTACTAATAGTGCTTGTTTAACATTATCTATTAATACTGATGGATTGATTAATATTGAAGTTAATGGTCAAGCAACATTTAAACCTTTGGGATTTGTTTATTGAAAGAAAAAAGTAAGCTAGAAAGAAGATGTTTTTATGCCAAAAGTAGAATTTAAAGATGTAATTATGTTTTTGAAAATTTTTGGAGTTTTATCGTTGTTTTTAATTACAGGAATTATTATTTGTTTTATAGGACCAACTAAATTAGGGGTTGGTTGACCTACATATGTAATTATTGGTGCAATGCTTAATGGTTTTGGGGTAATTGTTTTAATTATTGAAACAATTAGATTTATCAAAACACATAAAAAAGAACAAAAACAAGATAGCATTGAAGATATTATTAAAAAAATACAAAATAAGGGGGTCTGACATAAACGGGATTGTTATCAGCAAAAAATAAATTAAAAAATAGTTATGATATTGATAGTTATTAGCTTAATTTAGCATCAACGATTACTAATCATAAAAATGATATTTTTCAAAAACATAATAAGATTTTAAAAAAATAATTTGTGAAGATAATGCTAATTTTTTAAATCCGTGTGATTTAGAAATTAGCATTTATAATCCTGTTACTAACCAAAAAAATAAACTATCAATTAATTAATAACTTTTTAAAAATGCAGGACTTTACTAATAAGAATTGATATAACGAATATAAAATCAATAAATATGGTAAAGGTGCCTATTTTATTTTTGCTAATAATTCAAAACTTAATTTTATTACGATTGATTTTTACAATGATCAGTATTATTAATTAGGTAATTTAGTGTTTTGTACTTTTTATTATGACCCTTATATTAAAATGATCAGAGTATTTTTATTACTGAAAAAATTTAAAATTGATGCTATAACTAAACAAGTTAAAGTTATTAGGACATTAAAAATAAAAATGTAGTACTATTACTGATTTATATATTAATGATGCTAAATAAAATAATTATACAACTTTACAAAGAGAAGAAATATTACCACTTAATTTTATTCCAATTGAAATTATTCCTAACAATCCTAATTTTGAACCTTCTGCTCGTTATGGCAAACAATTTGCTAGTATTTTAGATATTATTGCCGAAAAAATTATGTTAGACCCACTATTAAATAGTGGTAAATTTACCATTAACACTAATGGCGTTACTGGGGTGGTTGACCAAGAAATTAGTAAAATGTTGGTTTAATTTATTGAAAATGACTTGTTATTAATTGAAGGAGACCCCGATAGTAATTTTCAACCAGTCGATTATATTGCGGGTAATTTTAAAGGTGAACAACTAACTAAAATATATGATTGATTATTAACTAATTACTATAAAATAAATCGCCATCATGTACCATCTATTACAAAGGGACACAACAAACCCAAGCGGAAGTTGCCGCGGGTGTAAATATTAAAACAAACGCCCCTTATGAACAAATGATATATATTAGAGAAATTAAACTAACTGAGTTTATTATTAAGTTAATTAAATATGATAATACGATTTTAAACAGTAAAACATTTAATATTAAAAATATTGATGAGTTAATTATTGATGTTCGCTTACCAGTAAATGGTACTTTAAACAGACAACTAAAAAACAATGAAACTATTATCAATATTCCTAATAAAGAGCAAGAAGAACAAGCATAATGCTAAAACCGTCGAAAAAATGTTAGCACAATTAACAGAAAATGATGAACCGGTTGACTATTAAATTGATAGTATTCCTTTGGAATTTACAAGTCAATCACAATATAGCAACCCTGAATTAGAACAGTTGTTTACAGAAGATCGCGCGAGAACCTTGTATATTTATAAAATTAATAATTATTTGTTAAGACAAAGCAAAAACAAACCTTAAACTACTCTCAAAATAGTGTTAAAATCGGTTTTATTAATAAAGATGAATATATTAAAATAACTGGTTATGAAATTAGTGATTTTAATTTTAAATTACAAATACAACAAAAACACCACAATCCAAGATAATAGCACAAGTTATGTGATGATTGATGAAAAAGATATTTTAATTAATAATATTTCAAAAGAAGACAAAGAATTTCTAGAATCTTATGATTAAAAATCATATCTATTAATGAATCAATTTGCGAAAACAATAAAAATGAATGCTATATCATCGAAGAATATAAACGTCCTTATTCACCCGATGGTCTTGATATTATTAAATCTACTCATTTAGTTAAAATAACTGACTTTAAATGAAAAAATCAAAATAGCATTCATTTAGTTTTACAAAAATCATTGCCCGAAGATACAGTCTTTACTGGGATTGAAATTAAATACCCTAAAGCAATGTTATTTGGTAATGTTAAATGCTGGGGGTACTGTTGACGGTGTTTATTCTTATCCATCATCAATCGTTGAAAATGCTAGTTTAGTTCCTTTATTATCCATGCCCCTTGAAACTAATCCTAATGTACGAATATTTCAGTATTGATTTACCGAAAGTTTTTTACCATGAAGTATTGCCAAAAACTATATTCAAGGTTTTGATATTTTAAATTTAATAAATAAAAACGGTTTAGAAAAAGTTTTATTAAATTATTTAACATATCGTTATAATTATGATAGAAAATTTCAAGGAGCAAAATATGATCAAAATGGTAATCCTACTAATAAATCAGCTGAACTACGTCAAAAATTCGAAGGACAAAAACCAGAAGATGTCATTGATGGTTTATTTGAAAACTAAAAATTAGATAATTTTACATCTTTAAATGATAATTCTGTCAAAATATTTAAACAAATTATCTATATGCTATCAAATTATACATATAGTAAATATGCAATTAATAAGGGTTATAACGATGATGTTAAATTATTTTCCCTTATTATTTTGAATTAATTTCAAAACCAAATAGATTAGAAGAAGGATATTTTTATTTTTCAGATTGTGAAGTACGATTAAATTCATTATATTTTAATTTTACTAATGGTCCTGTTCCTATCTATAAATTATTGAAAACAAGTTTATCCAAGCCATAAACCATTTCAATAAGCAGATAATAATTATTATTATCATTAGTTGTACCACAACATACAACTAAATAAGAATATAATTATTATCTGCTGTACTAAAGTGTTTTTATTGTTGTGCTATTCATTCTAAAATACCATTTTTTGTATTTATTTTATTTTTTTATTTTAATTCTTTTAATTCTTCGGGTGAATATTGTTGTTTTTGTGTTATATCACAAACAACTAAATTTATTGTACTTGTTCCAATTAGAGTAATTGTTCCTAAAAGACTTAATATTTTTTCATATTTTTATCTCCTTTTTATAAAAAAAATAGAAATAATATTTTTATGTTAGAAATTTTTGTAATTAATTTTGGTTCTGCTTATTGTGTTAAAGTCATTTTGACTTTTCTATTAAAAGAAATACTGTTATCTTAATTAATATTAATTTAATCTGGTAATAAACTATATTTTTCTAATATTTTCATTGCTTCTTTAATTGATAAAGTAATTATTTGTTCTTCATTATTATCATCAATTATTTTAAAAATAATATTTCCGTTAATTTTTTGTTTTAAGTTTAACATAGTTTCAAAATTAATTTCTCGAACAGAATATTTAATTTATAATTTAGTTTTATGGTCAATTGATACTTCGCAATCATCTTCATTAAATGATTGTAAAATCATTTTTTGTTTTTGCTTATTTGTATTTTATAAATCAAAATTATCTGATAAAATATTTATAATTTAATAATTTTTATTATTTATATTTATAAAGTCACTTAATTTAATTTCATAATCAAGATTTATATTTCAACTATTTAATTTATTTTCTTAATTTATTTTAGTTAATCCTATTATAATTTGAAATTAAAGTTTTGATTTCGTACTATAATCACATTTAGGTACTTTGCGTTTTTGTGTATCTTTTGAAGAAATATTAATAAATGTTTTGTTAAAACACGGATATTTCAAATCAATGCTATTTAGCAAATTTTAATCTCTCGTAACTTCGGCATTTCAAAAACTTAAATTATTACTATTAATTTCTTTAATTTTTTTAATTTTATCAATAGAATAAAATTTTTTCTTTATAAAATCAAAATAGACTGCTTTTTTAATAAATCATTTAAATAAATATTATTAATTTCATCTTTATTTTTAATTTTATAATTAACAGTAACTTGACCACGATATTTTCCTTTTGTTGCTATAATCGTTGCTGATCTTGGTATTTGATTAATTATTTCCATTTTATTTAAATTTAAAAAATAATTATTTTCACGATTTAAATAATTTAAATTATTTAAAATTGTTTCATCATTATTATCTTTTATTTATTTTAAATTTAATTTTTTAATATTAGAATTTATTAATAATTTATTTTTTAAAAATCAAAAATCACTAATTGTAATACAGTAGATATTACCATTTTTATCAACTACACTTGAAATAATAGCATAAATAGTATTAATATTATTTTTTTCATTATTAAAAATATTATTATTAATTTTTGTGGTAATAATTTCATTATTTTTTAAAATACAATCACCATTATTAGCTGTATGAAAATAAACATTATCATTTTCATCAATTTTAATTAACAATACAAAATCAAGTCCGTTATTACAACTTATTTTGGTTGGCATAATTTTATCATGTTTTAAAATATAAATACCATTTTCTAAGTACTAAAATAAATATTATTATTACTATCGTTATTAATTGAAATAACCTGATCATTAATTATATTTATTTTTGTTGCTGTAATTTCATTTGTTTTTAATAAATAGGCCCCATTATTAATTATTCCAAAATAAATATTATCATTTTTATCAATAAATATAGAAGTTGCAATACCGTTTATTCATTTTATTTCTTGAAAAATATTATTATCGGGTAGAAATAAATATGATATATTATATGATAATAAAAAAATATTATTTTTAGAATTAATTGCAATTGAAAAAACTATCTAATATTTTTTTAATTTTGATATTATTGGTTTTTTCTTTAAAACATATAGATTATTTTTATTATGAAAATAAATATTATTTTTATTTTTATGAATAAAAGAAAAATTGTTAAATATTTTTCTTATTGATTTTAAGTCATTAATTTTCATTATATATATTTCAACTTTACCATTATCAAAGTAAATATCATCATTTTCATTATCTACTATAATAAATTCAATATAATTGGGTAATTGTAATATTTATGTTGCAGTTATTTCTCTTTGTTTTAAAATTCATATATTCTTTTTTCTTCTGCAACATAAATATTATTTTTATTATCTACTTCGATTTTATTAATATAATTTGGCTAACTTAATTATATTCCTTTTATTTTTTCTGCTGTTGTTTCCCTAGATTTTAAAACATAAATATTATTATTAGTTGTAAAATATAGGATATTTTTATTATTAATTTTTAACATAATAATATTATTAGAGATTTCAGTAATTTTAATCGGTGTTTTTTTCTTTTTTTAATAAAAAAATTCATTTTTTAGAATAAAAATAAACATTATCTTTACTATCAATAACAAAAACATTACTTTTTTCAATTATTTTTTCAATATAATTATCATTAAATTCTAAATAATCATTTAATGATAATTATTGTTTAGTATTTTCTAATTTTTCTTCTTTTTTATAATTACTTTTAGCAATAACATTGGGCATACTAGTTATGGTAATGGTTAATATACTTAATAAATTTAAAAGTTTTTTCATTTTGTATAATTTCCTTTCTTTATCTTGAAACTTTTTATCAAGATCTATTGACATTATATATATATATATATATATAAGCAATTTTTAAGCATATTTGAGAAAGGAAGTTATTTAAATGATTATTATTTGTGATTATATTGTATTAAATCTGGGCTCGCGGGATTTTCTATAGTTTGCGAAAAATGCTTTAAAGTTTAAAAAAATTTTTGCAATCATTTTCAAAATCCTTGGGAAAAATTCTAAGCGTTAAGCGAAGAATTTTATTAAAGGTTCCCAAATTTGTTTGAAAGAATCTCAAAACTTTTTTAACCTGTGAGTCACTTTATCACAAAAATTTAATAAAATCAACCGCTCGCCCAAAAACAAAATAGTTATAATCCCATTTTAAAACGATACGGATAAGAACCATAAAACAAAGCATTATATGGTCATGGTACATTTTTTACTATCGGGTGTTTGTTTTTCTATCGCTAAACCTTAATTCACTTACACACTTATCTAAAAATGGGAAGTTATCTAACATGCCATAGATTTTGCTTTGCACAAACATTTTTCTTATTCATATTACACGATTGATTATCCCTGCTTCTTTATTAAGTGATGTTTGGTGTTTTTTTGGCTTTAAACATTTTAATTTTATAACCTAAATAAGGGGCAATATCTTCTTGTAATTTTTGCATAAAGTCGTGGGCATTAATATCATAATGAAATGTGGTAAGCTTCAAATCCATCAAATTTATCAAAAGTATTAATTATTCATTGGCCGTAATATTCGACTATTTCATTTAAATTAATGATGTTTTTGGGGGTAATAACGTTTTCGACAATTAAATACTGATCATATTCATTATTTTCATTAATTTTATAACCACTAAATAAAAATACCGTATGATCAACACCACCATTAGCATAATCAACACCAATTGCATAGCTATCAAATTGATAATGCTTTGTATTTGAATTATAAAAATCTTGCAAGTTATATTATTGGATATATTTACGATAATTTCGTAAAACATAAATGCTCGGGTCATTATCGTTATATTCAAAACCATAATATTCTAATTAAAATAAATCGGGACGTTCTTCTTTATTTGCTAAAACAAGTTTTTGAAGAATATCCGGAATTTTGTTTCAAACAGCCCCCATTGTTAAACGCAAATTAAAAACACCTAAACCATTAAATGCTTGGTTATTTTCGGAATATACTTGATTGTGTTCTTTTAAAAGCGTTTTTATTCGTTCATTTAACGGTAAATACGGCGTGACAAATTTTTCATAAAAGACATGGTATTTATCAAAAGGATTAAAAGTAAATTGGTTAGCATATGTTTTATGAAAATATGTTGTTACGGTTTTATATTGTTTTGCTGTGTTATTTCATTCTTGAAATGTCCAAGATAATTCTTTGATAGGAATAGGATTATCTAAATTATATTGTTCGTTGCCATTTTCATCAGTATATTTTTCATAAGACACTTTTAAATTTTTAGAACGAAACATTGAAAATCTTAAATTATTATATCTTTTATCGAGTTATTTATCAGTTAAGATTTCTTTTTCTTCGGCATGGATCATTTCATCAGTTCAAGCTGAGATAATACCACTGCCTTTCCCGACTTTCCCCATAATTTTATTGCCATTCGCATATCCCGCAAAAGTAATGCGAATACCACTAGGAAAAACAATTTCACCACCCTCTTTAACATTTTTCGGTCAAAAATTAACCCCCGTTTCCATTATCAGGTTCGATATCAACCCCATATTTATCATATAAGTAATTATATAACAGACATTAAAAAAAATGGTATCACAAAATGTCGTATCTCTTCGTGGGTATTGGTGTATCTTCGTAAAATGATCAACGAATCATCGGTAAAATTACAAGCAAAAAATAATTTTTCCGCTAGATGATTCCGCGTTTTATTAGTCCCGCGTCCAACTGAAACAAATTTAAAAAAACAGGGTGAAGTAAAATATCGAGCATAACTATCACTCACAAAATCTTTAAATATTTTTCAATCAAAACCAAAATTATAGTCACTAAAATTGCAATTATATTTTTTATTTAAATGTTAATAATTATTAACTCGTTTTTTATTGTTAACTTTACTAAATTATTGCATATTTATTAATCTTTTTATTGTATATATAATACATTATAAGAAAAAATGAAGATAATTTGTATAAAAATGAAAAAATTATACACATGTAAAATTTGATGAACGAAGATTTTTTAAGGATTTATTGTTATCTGATGCTTGTAAAAGAAAAATGGTACGGTTAATTTGTCTGAAATAGCAATACAAATGGATCGCGAGATTAATACTGTTAAAAGAGAAATTAAGCAATTTAAAAAAATAGAAGATTATAAGCCATCAGATGTTCACAAAGATTATAAACAAAAGCGTAAAAAATGTATTTAAAAAATACCTGAATTTACAAAAAAGCAGTTAGATTTTATTAAAACAAGATTTAATAAATACCACGATACACCCGAACAATTGATTTATCGTTATTTTATAGAATTTGGTGTCAAATTTTCTGCTTATGTTAAAACATTATATAAATGAATCCGCTTAGGAAAATTAGGGTTAAGAAAAGAAAATTCGTTCCATCATGGTAAAAAATATAAAATAAAACAAAAACCTGATAATTGTGGAAAATTAATTAATTTTAAATCAATTTGAGATTTTAAAAATAAAGTTTATATTGTTGGTTGATTTCAAATGTATATAGCGATTGATAAAGATCATTAATATAGTTTGTGTTTGGTATTAGTTGAACGATCAAGTAATAATTACTTTGCAGTGAAATTTAAAAATCATACTGCTAATGAAGTTGTAACAAAATTTAAAGATATTGTTATAAGTAATAATTTAATTGGGAAAATTAAAGGAATAATAACAGATTGAGGCAAATAATTTAGTAACTGAAAAGAAATAAAAAAATTGCTTGTACTATGTTTGTTTTTGTGATGATGGAACACCTATTCAAAAACCACTAGTTGAAATAATTAATAGATATATTAGACATTGATTTCCTAAAGGAACATATTTTAATAATGTTAGTAAAAAAATGATAGATTTAGTAGTTAATGTTATAAATGATAAAATTCAATCGTATTTGAATTGAATAAGTGTAAAGGCAATGTTTTTACAAAATATTAAATAATTTATTAATTTTAAAAACTAATAAATTATTTTTAGCGTGCTTAAATATATTTAAAATAATATGAAATTACAAAAATTTATTTTTTTCTTTTTTTAAAAAATGTTTGCAATTTATTAAAAATATTTTATTATTAACTAAACAATATATAAATTTGCTGTTTGTATCTACACAACGCCAATTAAATAAAATTTAAAAATAAAAACTCTTATTTTTTTATGCGACTAATTTTTAATTTAAGAAATAATTTATAAATTTATTAATTTTGGCACACTAAAAAATAATTTTTTGATAGGTTACAATAAGTCTTGGCATTGAAGCAATTAACATATTAATAAATGTTTCTTTACAATATATTTTTGTGCCACACCTTTTAACAGTCTTAGTATAGTGTGGTATAACACTTTCTGTGTAACAACCAATATTATATTATAACGCTTGATTTTAAATTCCTTCTTTATTATTTTTAATTAATTCAATAGTTTATAATAAAAATTTTTTTTATTGTCAGTAACATAAGGTAAATAGCACATTAAAAAATCTAATAATGCTTCATAATTTCCGGTAAAAAATATATTTTTATTATTTTATAATTTAATTTATGAATTCGATTTTTCTTACAATTTGGAAATAATTATTTAAATTTTTTTACTAAATAAAATATATCTAAACTAGATGATACAGTATTATTTTTATATTTTTCTTTTATTGCTTTGTAAATTTTTTTAATTTGTTTTTCACCATCACTTAATAATAATAATTTAGATTTTTATTTAAAAAAGTTAAAAATAATGTATAGTTATAAATAGACAATCATATATAAAATAATTATTAGGGGGAATAGAAATGAAAAAACTGCTTAGCATTAGCACATTGGCGGCATTAATAATTGTATCAGCATCAAAAACAAGCTTAATAGCTTGTTCAAATAGTAATGTGGCTTATTATAATGAGTTTATGAATAGTGTAAAAAATAACGAAAGTTTTATTTTTATGGTTTCCGCCCAAAATTGTATTAACTGTGAAAATACAATTAGCACAACAATTGCTGATTTATATAATAAAAATGGTTATGGAAATAATAAATATGATAAATATTTAGCTGGTGATTTTGGTCAACAATTTTCCTTAAAAACTTATCCTATTAGCACGGAAGAACAAGAAAAAATTAAAAATACCCGTTTAATTATTACCGAAAATGCTAAAAATTATAATGGTGTTTGAAAAGAAAAATGAGCAATTAAAATTGGGGATTGAATTGTTACTCAAGAACAAAATGCCCATAAAATTAATGGTGAGATTGATAAAACAATTACCATTGATTCATTAGGATTAAACGGAACACCAACTTATGTTTATGTTAAAAATGGTAAATATGTTGGTTTTGAAACAAAGGAAATTGGAAACTTACAAACTGGTCCTGATAGTGATGAATGAATGACTCGTTTTATTAACCATACGGTCTTAGAAAATTGAGATGTTGACCACAACAAATGATAATCTTACCATTTAAAAATACTCAGTAATTACTGAGTATTTTTAAATTAATCATTGTTAAAATTTCATTGAAAATAATAAATAAATGATTATAAATAATTTGGTGGATATACATTTTGCGACGATCATTAATAATAATCAACACTTTTGTTATTAAATTAGTCTATAAAATCGGTGAATTTTTTAAAAAATAAATTTAATATTATCCAATGGTAAAGTTTTGTCGTTATGTTTCAAGACATTAAATAAATAAGTTTGGTCAGTATCAATCACAATTAAAATAATAAGATCAGTATTTGTTAATTTTTATAAAAACTTCTTGGCAATTAATTCCGCGGTTTGTGGGGTTGTCATATTAGTGTCGAATCCAATTGCTAATAATTAGTAATAAAAATTAATTAATAAATTGTATAATAAAGGATAAGATAGGAAAAAACAACTATTTTTAAAGGATTTGTTTTTTTTTTAAATAAAACAAATCCTTTAAAAGAGGTAATAATAATTAAACAACAACAAATTTGTGGTGTTAATGATTGCTATAAATCAATATCAATAATAATTACCAAAAGTTTTCATTAAATAAAGTTTTATGAACTTGTGAAAAAAATAAAGATTTATTAAATCAGACAAAAGATAAAAAACAAAAGCTATTTTATCAGAAACTAGAAAATTCAAAAATTATCTTTGATTGAGAAACTGGTTCTTTTAAACTTTGATTTTATAAAACAATTTAATGAATTTTGGGCAGTTATTTTAAATAATTAAGTGCTTCCATAAGAACATGAATTTAAACTCATTCCCACAGCCAGCCCCGATGCAAGTGCTGAAATAGTGTATTAGGAAATATATGTAAATCGACGATAGTTTATTAGAACTAAGTGATAGTTGTAATAAGTGCAAGGTCAACATCAAACCACAATAAATATTGAGATGATAACTTTATAAATAAATTTGGCGATAGATATTACTTTTTAGAAGTGGCAGCAGTTTTAAAAACCACAAAGCCAGCACCAGGCTCTTTAAAGTGCAAGTGAATTTATTTTAAAAACTGAACGTTTTGACCTGAAATGGCGCGGATGAAGAGAGAATTCTCTGGCTTTACCTTATAAAAACAACTGTCTATTATTTAATAATATACCGCCACCGCTTACCACCAGTGAAACGGATAGTATATTGAAAAAATATCAATTATATAACTACAATTTGTACCATCTGGTGTTTGTAAGAATTCGCATTAATTATCTTTTTCACTATCACCAACGGGTGCTTGTGCATATAATGCTTTTGTACGTTCATTAATTAGATAAACTTGGTTAGTTTTTTGTTTAATTGTTTTAGATTATATGTTTAATAAACTATATTGTTTGTTGTTTTACCATCCTTAGTTAAAACAGTACTTACTAATTTATCAGTTAATAAAGTAGTAAACCCTAGGCTAGTAGCATTTGCTCCAAAAATAACACCAACTTTATCATATTACCTTGTTCTCTAAATATTTCAAATGGTAAATAGCCTTTACCTTTTGAGTTTTCAGATCAAAAAGCATCATTATAAAAATTATAAATATTAGCATTTACAAAACCACTAAGTCATTGAAAATTAGGTCAAGTTTTTTCATCTTTATTAATTACTCATCATCATTGAATACCAAATGAAATAAAGTTTAAGAATTTACCAACTCCACCGGTTATTGTAAAAGGATTAAATACTAATTTTTGAGTATAGTTTAAAGATAATACAGTTAACTTAAGCAATTAATAAAATTATTCATATTTAAAAAATATCCCAAACATTACATGCACCCATTTTATTATATTCAATTTGAACTTGATCAACTGTATTATCAAATTCATCTTTTCTTCTAAAATACAATGATGCTTGAGTACTAATAATATTGTCAACTATACCACCGTTTGTTTTTATTTTGTTTGGTGGTGTTATTTTTCAATCTTTTGATCAATAAAATTTAGAATCCTTATCTTCTGTATGAATAATTGTGCCAACAGTGGGATTTGTTGCTGTTGAATTTGTTTTATCAGTTATAACAATAATTTAACTATTTTTTTGATTTAAAAAGTCATATTTACTCTCCGTATCTGTTTTTCAATCTTTATAACCAGTTATCATAATTGGTTGAATCCCTTGAATGTTATATAAACTTACTTTGGGTGAAGCATAAGTATTTACTTTGTCGTGTGGACAAGAATGATACATTCTATACATTAATAAATCACAATAATTAATTACTTTTTGATTAAATTGACCTTTTAATAATTGGTCGATCAATAACTGGCATATTAAAAAAGATCGGATTACCCATAAAATTTAACCGTCATTGATCTAACGCCGGGATCTTTAAATAAAATCTCATCTAATTTAACAATGCCTTTATTTAGTTTTTCATCATAAGTTATTTTAGGAAAACAATAACCTTCCCGGGGGCGCCTGATGTTTTAATAAATTGTTGCACCGATAAACCACTATTACTAATTTTGTTATTAATACTTGAAAAAGTATTTTCTTGTCATAAAAAACTACCATCATAAGGTTAATAATAATTAATAACATTTGATATATATAATCATTGTCTATCTTGGGGTGCATAATTAATATCACCACCACCAATATTTAAACCACGGTCATTAAATACAATTATAAAAATTATAATAATCATTAATATTTAATTTACTTGTATCTTCATCTAAACTTAATAAAGTGTATTGTCTTTCGGTTGATTGCTTGGTAAATACTTGTTAAAATTTAGCTTTCACAAATTGAATTGAACTTTTATCATCAACCATATAAGCATCTCAATATTTACCCAACCTTAACCTCTTTCGTATAAAAATTATCAGTTTTATTATCATTATTCATAAAATAACTTAATTTATATTTATTTAATAAATATAACATTATATTAATATCATAAATGTTTTCACCATCAATTAATTTTCAATAAACATTGCTATTTTCATCTTTTAATTTTATAACAAAAAGTATCTTGTTATTTGATCATAATTGAGTTAATTGGTTGTTTACTAAAATCATCAATTGTTAAGATGTTAATTTCTTCGCCTTTATATTTTTGTACTATTTTTAAACTATTTTGTCATTTAACAATCGTACTTTCCGTATTATCAAATATTCGTGAATAAATACCGTAATTACTTGGTTTTAACATTATTAGGTTTTCAACTTGTTTTATTATCGGGGATATACGAACTATAAACATTAAAAGAAAATACCATTTCAATGTCCATTATTTTTTATGTTTTCTCTTATATTTATTAAAGTATCGTGGCCTGTCTTCTTAATTATTCTATAATCCCTGGATTAATTCTACTCATTTTTTAATTATCCTTAATTTCTGTTCTACCTTGTAAAGCATTTTGATTATTACCAATTTCATCATATTACATTAATTTATTATTATGTTCGATCTCTTTGGCTTGCATTTTATCTTGTTATGCCTCTATTTTTTCAAAATATTTTGTTGCTTCTAATTCATCGATGTTGTCATATTCAATTATGGCTCTTATTGGTTCCATTGTACCATTATCTAATCTAGCAGTAATTAATTAATTTTGTCACATTTGGTCAACTAAACTAGCACTAATAAATCAAAACCATAAGGACGTTCGCCTGTGCCATCTCATAAACCATAATATTTTAAAACAGTACCAAACATTTTAGTATAATATTGCTTACGGTATGCTTGTAAATAGGCTTGTTTTTCTAAGTCTTTTGTTTTTAAGTTAATAATGATTGGGTTTTATTTTGATCACCATCTGATTTATCGTCAAATGGACTATAAAAATGACATGCTAAATATATTTTTTTTGTTCAATAATTGATTTTTGATCTTCGATATATGTTTATAATTTTGGTGTATATTGTTATACTACTTGTAAATATTGTGATGATGTCTCATCTAATGCCGTTTGACTTGATTGAATAAAAATATCATCAAAAATATTTTGATGATATTTTTATTTCCCATATTATAAGTAGCAAGTAAACTATCATCTAATTGACCATATCAATGCGTGTACGATATGCTCATCTTTCTTTCGATTTAATATTAAAATTATCTTCTAAATCAAATTGTAATTTATAACAATTTGCCATTGTAGATCAAGGGTTTAATGTAGTTGAAGTTAATAAAAATAAAGGATTAGGTTCATTTATCTTTTCTCAGAAAAGGTACTATACCTAATTTATTTTTAAATTATCGAACTAAAACAGGTCTAATATTATCTTTAATTTGTGTTTTACTTTGCCCAACAACTACATCGTTATTTTTTAGGTCAACCCTTAATAACTATTTTATCTTTGGTACAAATTAAATTTAAAATAAAACCACTATCTGGTTTATGATAATTTAATCAAATATCAGCATCTTGTTCAATTTCATTTATTTTACTTACGCGTGATATGAAGTTAAAATGGTTGATTAATAAATCAATATTTCCATCACTATTTTCTAATAAACCAAAAATAGTTTTACTCATTAAACTTGCTGTTAACTCATTTTTATCTAATTTTTTTATTTTATAAGTTTCATATCATCAATTTAATTTTTCTAAAATGTCTTTACGATGGAGACTTAAATAAAATATCTTTACCATTTATTAATCGCGTTTGATGGCTAGTAATAATATTTGCTAAATTAATTGTTCAATCATAATTATAAAATTTTAAAACACTATTAATATCATTTAAGTTTTATAAAATAAGGAAAGTATTATTCATGGTTATTTTTCTTCTTTAATTTTAAGATAAATGCATAATTAATAATATTTACTGTTAATAAATTTGGCTCATTTGATAAAACTTGTACACATACTTTAATTTTTTGATATTTTTTAATATATTTGTTATATAAATTTAATTTACATATTGCGATATTATCTTTTTTTAATTATTGACAAAGTCTTTTTTAACTTGTCCGCAAACAGATATATATGGTCTTTTGCATTTGTTACACTCTCATCATATATTACATAAATATCTTTTTTAAATTAAGTTATTTAATCCCTTTGTTGTTATAATTTATAATCTGCTGAACTATTATGTTTAACCATTGATATTAATTCAAAATGTAAAGTATAAAAATCACTATCAAATATATCACCATATAAGTGTCTAGTATTTTTCTTCTCTGGCATTTGATTTATCTTATCATTTAATTAATTTATATTGTGTTTTACTTACAGAACATTTTTCTCATAATCATTTTAATTGGTTTGTATTTATCAACATTGTAAATGTTTCAATACGATATCTTATTTTAAATTTCTGTTTTTGTGCTGGTTTAAATGTCATATATTGCCCAAAAGAGTAATTATATTTCTTTTGATTTAAACTTTGTAATGTTGAATAAGAACTGTTGTCAACATTAATTGATATTCCTTATTGTATTAAATTAAAGTATTGATTTAATTGATTGTTATAAAAAACTATAAAATATCTTTTACTTGTTCTAATTCAGTTTTAAATTGCTGTGTAGCATTTGAATGAGTATATTCTGCTATTTTATATGCTTTTTTATCAAAAATGATATTATATAATCAAAAACTAGCAGTAGTGGTATGTCTTTTGGACTAGTAGCATTATCAGACAATCCTCAACTCCATACTTTTGTTCTTTCAATATCCAATTGTTACAATCTTAATCGCTCATTAACTTTATCTTGTGGTAATTAATAATTAAGTTTTCAACTAGAATAATGAATAATAATTTTCATATTTTATTTTTTAATATATTTAATTTTTTCATATTTACTATGAATTATTTCTTCATTAAAAGATAATAATTCATTACAATAGTCAACAATATATCGTTTTAAACTTTCATGATTACATGTATTAATTGTTATTTTATTTTTATAACAACTAATAACAAACTATAAATCACTTAAATCTTTTTTTTTTTTTTTTGAAATTGGTCACATTCTTTTCTTCAATCAATAACTAATTTATATTTATTCAAATTAGCAAAGGTTTTTAATTTTTCTTTCCGACTTTGTGAATGTAAACCTTTACAATATATTTTGCTATCATTTGATAAAGTAAAAGTAAAATTTGATAAATTAATACTATAAGGTATATTATTTTCATCTAACATATTTCATATATTTTGAAAAACACTATCTTTTAAATCTTTACTCCAATACATACTAGCAATTATACAAATTGGCTCTTTAATTAATAAACTAATTTTTAATAATTAACCAAACATTTTAATATTTGAAATAGTCTTACCGCTATATCCTGTCCCAATTTGATTAATTTCATTAACTAATTAATATTTTTTAGTAAATGCGATATTTATTGTCAATACTACTATTTTGTAATAACCAATAAGGAGTTTCTAATAAATAAGTAAAATGATTAAGTATTATTATCACTTTTTTAATATCTCTAACACCTGTTTGTAAATTAATAATTATTGGTTGTTGATTATTTAAGTTTAATTCTTTTTCAAGTTCTTTTTCTTGCAGTGAATATTTATGATTAAATTCACACTGTCAATATAACAACCTAGTACTTTCTGGTGTTTTAACCATTTGTTTAATAAGTTCACTTTCTATTTTATCAACTTGTTTTTCAAATAAAGAAATTATATTTTCACTCGCGTAACTATCATATCTTAACTTGCGAGAAAGGTTGAATTTATTGGTTAAATCATTCAAAGTATATAAATAAAAAAAAATATTATATAAGTAATTTATCACGTCAAAACTGCTCTATTTTACGCTCAAATGTTCGTAAACTTGCTGTGTTTTTGGATTAAATTATTTCATTTTTACTCCTTTTTGCATATTAAAGTTACTATTATTTAATAAATATGATTTAATATGATTAAATAAAAAGGTAAATAGAAATATATAAAATAACCATCGTGGTTCTTTTATATTAATTACATTTTACATCAAAACAAAAAAAGTAAAGTAATTTACTTTTTTCAGTTAAATTAATTTGCTAATAATTAACAATTAAATTGTAACATAATAAATAAAAATTACTATCTTTTTTTTTTTTTTTGCATTTTTATTATTTTTTATAATAAAGTCCTAAATTATGGAAAAAAAGGTAAAAAATGATAAATATTGATGAAAACTTTTTTAACAACTCTAATATTTTATTAGATAAACAAAGTATCAATTTGATTAAACAAAATTTAGAAAATTATGATGAATTAATTTTTAAAAATTATAAGAATGATGAAAGTTTAAAAGAATATAAAGTAAAAAACAAAATTGAAATAACAGTAATAATTTTAAAAGGAGAAATAACTTTAAAAGAAGAAGATATTTTAAAATTAATCCAGAAATAGGTAAAGAAGAATATGTTTTTCTTTTAGATTTAATTGTTGGAATTGAAAAATGAAAAAGAATAACTAATGATGTTAAAAAAATATTATAATTTATTACTGATAAAAAAATATATAATGATATTTTAAATACTATGGAACATGTAAAAATTAGTTTAATGACAATATTTAATATTATGAAAAACGCAAAAACATATAAAGAATATTACGTTAATAAAATTAATAAAAAAATAGATATTCCGTATACTTTATATATTCAAATGAACAGTACTTATTTGAAAATGTTAGATGCAAAAAAACAAGGAAGAAAAAAGATAAAAAAACACACGATAGTATCTACTATACATAGTACTCTGTATATGATGAAGAAAAATATACTTTAAAAAGACCTGTAATTGCAAATAAATTAGGTGTTTTTGAAATGGATAATATTCCAGATTATCTTTAAAAAAGAGGCAAATTTAAAACCAGTTCTTATAAAATTATTTACTTTAATTTAAACTCATTACAACATGACACCCCAATATTGAAATTATGATTTTAGGTGATGGTGCATTATGAATTGAAAATACTAAAAATTTTATGTATAAATATTTTCCTAAAAATAAAACTAACCATACAATAGATAAAATTCATCTTAAAAGTAGATTTAAAAAATTAAATTCATTTCAAAATAAAAATAAGGAAAATAGAGAAACAAATCATAAAGCCGTTGATTATTTTTATAATGATAAATATGAAGAATTATTACAATTATTAGAATATAGCAAATACTTTATAAGTGATGCTAAATTAGATTTTTTTAATAAAACTATTAAATTAATTAAAAATAATGAAGAAAGAGTCATAAATCAAACACTATGAAATAATATTGGTTGTCATATGGAGGGTGATATTTCACACAAAGTAAAAAGTGTTAAAGGTAGAGGAAGCAAAATATATTGTAAAGAACTTTTAATAATTTATTAACTGCTTCAATGATTAAAACTAATAGTGAAACTAATATGAAAAATAATAAAGAAATAAAAAATATTGTAGTTAATAAAAATAATTTAGTTAAAGTTATTAAAGTTCAAAATTTAAGTATTTAGTTTTTAATTTATTACTTTTAAAAATGTAAATTAAATAAAAGGTATTTTTTAGTGTGTAAAAATACTAAAAATGAAAAATATAAGAGATAAATATTAACAATAAAACAGTTTGATTTAAAATAAAAATGTAAATGAAACGCTTAAAGCGTTCTAATTTTTTAAATTTTATAATTTATTCTATAATCTTTTATAAGACCATAGTCACTTATTTTTTACATAATACATTATCAAAATATCTTAATTATAAGAAAAAATAAAAAATGTAAACAAAAAAAATAAAAAACAACCAATAGTTGTTTTTTAATGTAAGGATTTGTCAAAGGGAATACAGGATGCTTTGGGAACTTTCGAATATTTTGAAAAAGAAACCATTGTTATCAACGCGAAGACAAATGGGAGAATTTTTAATAATTGATTCGATGGTTCGGCAATATTTCAACCAGTAAAACGTCATAATGTTTCCGATAAAGCAATTAAAAAACTAAATAAAACAGCTCCTACTGTAATGTATTGAATTCGTCATTGTCCAAAAATCATGATTGCTAAGGCAATATATCCTTGTCCTTGAACATCACCACGAAATTGTCCTGAAACATAATAGGTAAACATTGCGCCAGCCAACCCCGCTAAACATCCTGAAATAATCACAGCTTTATATCTTGTTCTAATAACATTAATTCCGGCTGAATCAACCGCATTTGGGTTTTCCCCACAACCAACATAATGTATCCCTGTTTTGGTAAAGTGGAAGAAAACAAAGGTAAAACCGGCTAAAACAATAGCAATAATTAAGAAAATATTAACAATTTGGTACGAATCAATTCCGATTGTACTAAAACCGGTTTTAATCATATTTCCCGTTGTTAAGGTGGGGATACTTACAAAAAATAATCCTAATCCAGTTGCTAATAAATTTAAGGCTGTTCCCGAAATTACTTGTTGTGCTTTTAAAGTAATTGAAGCAAAACCGTGTAATAAGGCACCCCCCCCCCCGCTAATTGCAGCAACTAATAAAGCAATAATTTGCATTCAATTACCATATTGAGATAATACTTTTCCTAATAAGGAATGCACTAATGCCCCAATAATCATAATTCCGTCAATGGCAATATTAACAACTCCGGCTCGTTCAGAATATAAACCAGCCATCGCCGCAATTAATAATACAGCAAAAAGGACTGAACCATTCGCAAATAATTGTGAAATTGCTTCCATTAATTTTTCTCTCCTTTTTTTATCATTTGATAAGCTTTTTTTAAGCGAAGATACTCTGTTTTTAAGATTTTATTATCTTCCGAAACAGCGTTTCTAATATGCGCTAATTTTTGATTTAATTCCTTTTTTCATTGTGGCATATTTGTTTTATGTTTTTCCCGCATTTCTCTATATTCAACATTAAACTGTTGTTGCATTTTTTTAAATTGTGTTTGTAAATTTTTTTTCAACATTACCACTTCTTTTTGTACCTTATCATCCACTTTAACCTGGCGATTAATTATTCTTAATTGGTGTTTAATGTTTTTTTTTGTTTGGTAATTTTTCACTTTAAACTGACGAATTTCTTGTTTTTGACAACGTTTTAAAGCGTTAATTTCCTGATTTAATTTTTTTGTAACAACTGCTTCTTTTTTTTGCAATGTTTTAAAATCATTTAAATATTTTTGTTGAATTTCATTATAAACTAGATAATAATCTTCCCACAATTTTTTAATTGCTTCTTCTTGATTTAAAACTAAATCACCATATTGACTTTGCAAATGCACTAATTTAATATATAAATCTTTTTTTGGTAAATTATAAAATTGAGATAATTTTTGCTTAACTTGTCCTTTTGCTTTTCGCACTGATTTATAGTGATTGTTTTTTAAAAAACTAATTTCCTGTTTTTTTAGTAAATACTCATTTCTTACTTGGACAAGATGATCAAGCGCTGAACCAAGGGCAATAAAAGTTGCTAAATTATAACTTGTTTTAATTCCTCGTTGGCCAATTAATGCTGCTTCCTTATATTTTGAATTTTTAAAGAAACGAATTTCTATTTTTAAAGTGGTAATTTTTCCGGCATATAAGGTTAATTGATAGTTAATTTCGTTGCGATAGGCTTTGATTGCTTCCTTATTATTATCAACTTTTTTTAATGCTTTAATTTTAATCCGGCATGCTTTATTTGTCGCTTTAATTTGTTTTTGATAATTTTTGATTTGATGGTGATATTCATCATACTCCTGTTTTAATTCAGGACGATGTTGAATATTTCATCAACGTCGTAATCAAAAGATTGGTTTAAAATAAATAAACAAAGCAGAAATGGCGGTCATATAAATAATTATTCCAAAAATTAATTGTCCCATTTGTTTTGACATTTGAAAATCAGGTAGTTGGGTTGCTTGTAAAGCTGCTGTTTTAATAATTCCCCATAATAAGGCAATTGGTAAAATGGAAAACCCATTCGTAAAAGCAACTAAGGCAACCGCAATCGCATCAAATCCAACAACAGGCAAGGCATCAGTGGTAAATTGTAAAACAGTGGATTGGGTCATATAATATAACATTCCCAAAACACCCGATAAACCTCCTGATAAGATCATTGAAATTATAGTATACGCTTTAACATTGATTCCGGCATATAACGAAGCATTTTTTGATTTTCCAACCGCTTTAATGCGAAATCCCAGGACCGTATAATTCATAATAAAAATGATTATTCCTAATAATAACATCGCAATAATAAACGGAATAATTCATGTTTGACCATTCAACATTAAATTAAATTTTGGGGCAGTTGTTACAATATCAATTGTTGAATTATGATTTGAATTCCACATCCCATGAGCTGGATTCATAAATATTCACCTCATGACATATCAAACAATTCAATTTAACATAATTGTGGAAACTACTTCATGAATATTGAAATAAGCCTTTAAAACCCCTGTAATAGTGGCTAAAGCAGCTCCAACAAGTATTGAAATAAATAAGGATCCGACCACCCCGGCCCCCTGACTAATTGTGGGATTCTTTAAACCTAAAACAATTGTCATACTCCCCGCTATCAACATTTGGCCAGGAACTCCAACATTAAATAGGCCTGCTTTAAAACTAACTGCAACCGCTAACCCCGCAACAATATAAATTGCTCAATAAGTTAATGTTTGATCTTTCAATAAAGGATGAAAAGCTAATCGAAAAACATAATTAAAAAATAATAACGGATCTGATGCGTTTGCTACAATGATGATAAAACTAATGAGTGTCCCAGCAATAATGGCACAAATTGATGCTTTAAAATAATTCATTTTAGTTTTAAATTCATTGGAACGAAAGAAAATTTTTGTTTTTTGATTTAAAAATCACCCATAATTTTTAATTTGTGTTTTCATTAATTTTTATTCCTTTATGTTGATATCTTCCTACCATCATTAAACCTATTTTTTCTCGTTTAACTTTATTTCCAACAACTTCACCATTAATGCGACCATTATGTAAGATAACAATGCGATCTGCTAAACTCATAATTTCTTCTAGTTCATATGAAACTAACAATACCGCTTTCCCTTGTGCTTTTTCTTTTAAAATTTTATTATGAATATATTCAATTGCTCCAACATCTAATCCCCTTGTTGGTTGAACAACAACTAAAATATTATGTTGACGCGACAATTCTCGACCAATAATTAATTTTTGTTGGTTACCCCCAGATAAACTTCGGGTAATCGAAAATCCAGAATTTGCGCCACGGACATCATATTTATTAATAATCTGTTGAGCATATAATTGGATTGCTCCTTTATTTAAAAAACCACAGTTTGAAAATGGTTTTTGATTAATATTTTGTAAAACAATATTATCAATGGCATTAAATTCTAAAATCAAACCATGTTTATGACGATCTTCTGGAATATGTGACATACCATTTTGATAACGTTCATAAATGCTTTTCTTTGTGACATTAATATCATTAAAAATTATCTCCCCCGATGTCCCTTTATCTAATCCAGTTAAGACATTAACTAACTCTGTTTGACCGTTTCCTTCGACTCCTGCGATTGCAACAACTTCTCCAGCATGGACAGTTAAATTAAAGTCATCTAACGTCATTAAGTTTGTTAAGCCTTTTTTCTTAACAGATAAGTTTTCAATTTTCAACAATACTTCTGGTTGGGGTGCTCGACCATAATTTTTAATTTTAACTAAATTACGACCAACCATTGCTTCAGCAATTTCTTTTTCGTTCTTAGCTTGGACATCAAAATTTTCAATAACTTTTCCGCGGCGAATAACAGTTGCCCAATCAGCAATTTTTTTAACTTCATCTAATTTATGGGAAATAAAAATAATAGTTTTTCCGTCCTTTTTTAAATCTAACATAATTTTAAATAAACTTTCAATTTCCTGTGGAGTTAAAACAGCAGTTGGTTCATCAAAAACTAAAATATCAGCTCCCCGATATAAAATCTTTAAAATTTCAACGCGTTGTTGCATTCCAACAGAAATATTGGTAATTTTAGCACGAAAATCTACTTGTAAATTATATTTAATTGCAATTTGTGCAATATCACGAGCTTCTTTTGTTCGATCTAAAAATACATTTCCTTTTAGTTCTTCATATCCTAAGGCAATATTGTCTAAAACAGTAAAAATATCAACTAGTTTAAAATGTTGATGAACCATCCCGATTCCTATTTGATTGGCTTTAATTGGATTATTAATGTATTCTGGTTTCCCGTTAACAATAATTTCCCCTTTTGTTGGTTCATACAAACCGAATAGAATACTCATTAATGTTGATTTTCCGGCCCCATTTTCTCCAATTAAAGCATGAATTTCCTTTTTTTTAACTTTTAAAGTAATATTATCATTTACGATTAAATCACCAAAAACCTTGGTAATCTTATTCATTTCAATTGCATACACATTGTTGTTTTCTTCCATATTATATTATATGTCCTTTCTTCTATAAAGCTGCTTAAATTGCTTTTAAAATATAAGTTTTCAAGGTATCAACGCTTTTGCATGTATTTGATAATGTTATTGTTAGGCTTTTGCTTGTCACTTGTGGCATCGGGAAAATGCCGTGATAATAAACATCCTGCAATACTTTTTTTAATAATTTTATCAAATACGGTGTCACAGTGGCATCATCTGTTTCATTTTTAATAAAATAAACAGTATCTTCATTAATTGATTTTGTTTATTCAATTCCTGTTCAAGTCTGATGTTAAATTAATGATTGATCAGTATTAATTCAACATTCTTTTGTCACCTTACTATCATATCACATATTATTATCAGATTGATAATCACATTTATCATAATAAATATTCTTTAAAGCTTTCACTATATAAGTGGTAATTTCTTAAAAGGCACTTGTGACAATAATATCTTAACCATAAATTTTCGATTGTTCAATATCAACACCAATAATTTTAGCTGCTGATTTATTATATTTAATCCGGTCAATCTTATCTTGCGTTTGTGAGCAGGTAACATGAAAAATAATACTTTGCCCCACGCAAAAGTAATTAATCTGAAATATCTTTACCATGCCGAACTTAAAATTATTGCGAAAATCATGATTCATTATTTTTGACAATATTTTGTACTTTTTCAATTTTTTCTAACATTGTTATTGTTGGATTAATTTTCTGAACTTGTTTTAAAACGCTATCATTAATCTTAAACAAGTTTAGGAAATTACAATCACTTATGATTTGTATTAAAAATATCATACGCTACTAAAAATACTAACATATAGTTTGAGACAGCTCCGTTATTATTCACCCCTCATAAATAGCTATTTTTAAGCCTTTTGGATATCTGTCTTTTGATGGGTCATTTAACTAATTAATCATAATACTGTTGCAATTACGTCAAAAAACCCTAATGATTCCGCTTAACAACTAATACCAACAATATTTTTTGTCAATGGCTTGCACGGATCCATTAATAAATGAATACCTTTACTAATTCCGTTCACATAAATTAAATTATCTGCGATTTATGCCGCTCATCCAATTGTATTACCATGCACAAAACCTGATAAAATTAATGTTTTTGCTCCAGCAATATGAGCGGTTGCATAAGCTGTTTTAAAATAAGATGGTGTTTGAGAACTTGCTGGTTCAAAATAACTAGCTCGTCAATGACTTATTTTTAATTCTGAAAAATAAACCTCTTCGTCTTGTTGTAAAACAACATATTTACTTGCACCATCCCATACTGATTCATTAAACGATGCATCGGTCACAATTTCTGCATTGATAATAACTCAAAAATATTACTATCAAAATAATATTTTTTAAACAGACAACAAAAGAAAAACTCGAAGCAGTAAATAAAGTTGTTGCTATAAAAAACTGAGAAATTTCCTCATTGTTTACTCCCTCCTATTTATTATAAATTATAATTTATTTCTAATTAATTTTTATCCGGCAATTGAATATTTACTTTCATACTTAAATAATTATATTTAATAACTTAAATACAATATTTAATTGCTAATTTTATTTTAGCATATTTTTAAATGAATGAAAAGAAAAAATGCTTTCTAAATAAAATATTGCATTATGTGATAAATTTTATGTAATCAACTTTTGATTATTAAATTATTTAAAAAATGACTTTACTAGTCAAAATAAACCATTACCATTAATCAATCAATTTTCCAACGCGAATGATTTTTTAATGCAATTTAAATAACGTTCATATTATTACAGGAACGGCTATCATAAATCTATTGGAGGTTTTAACTGATAAATACATTAATAAAAATGGGTCAATAATATCACCTCCATTAATTAATGTAGATATTTTAATTATATATTTTTATTATAATTATAAAAATATAATAAAAAAACAAAATTGGCTGTTTGACAATTTTCTATGGTATAATATTTTATTAAAAATTTATACTATGGCGTTCTGTAAGATTAATCTCAAAAACAATCTCACAAAAATTGTTTTTTATTTTTATATTAAAAAACATAAATTTATTTGCATTATTGATCGGATGGTATCTTTAAATTTAGAACTTTTATCATAAAAACAGATTTTTTACTGTTTTACCTACACAAAATAAATGATATTTTTTATAAATCCTTTTAATAAAAGTATTATCTGGCGAATAATTTAACATGATATAAATTTTCCGTTTGTATCTACACAACGTCTATTAAATAAATAAAAATACCATTACACTGGTTTTTTATTTATTTTTTTTACAAAATGAACAATTTGCTTCGAAAGTAATATCTTGTTTAGTGTATTTTGAAATACTATGTAAATTAAAATGGTTATAATCAACAAATTGACTATTATTTCCTGTTATCACATTTTGATAAGAACAACCATTATTAGTACGATAATAACTCCCTAAACCATACGAAATATCTTTCGAATTAATAATTCTATATGTATTTGAATATCCTTTTTTATTATATAAATTATAACGCGTTGATGTTAAGTTAATATTATTAATGTGTTTATAAAATTGGTCAATTGGAACAACGCCATGATGTTTAATATGTTTTTTCTTTTTTATATCTTTATTTTTTTTGATAATATCGGTTGTTTTTGTTTTTAATGTTTCAATCTTTATCGTTAGATTTTTTAAATACTCTTGAATTTCTCCTAATGTTTTGGTGTGAACTGTATACGAATCAATTGAATTTTTAATTAATTCTTCAATTTTTTCAAAACGAAACTCAAAATTATTTAAAGGGGGTTGTTGTGACAATGATTTTTTATTTTCTACCATTACCTGAAACTTAACTTCGGGTTCTTGAATTAGTTCTGGTTGTTCTATATCAAAACATTTAATTACTTCGTCATCGAGGTTTGAAAAATCACCATTCATAATTTTATCATCTAATTCATCTAAGCTATATGATATTTCTTCTTTTAAAACTGATTTAATTTCTGATTGTAAGACAGTAGTTGTTTCATTCGGAACATCATTATTAAATAATGTTTGATCTCGATAATTTTCTTCGTTGTTTTCTTCTAATTTATCTTCATTAACTTCTTCGTTATCTGCTAATTTCTCATCAATCATTGTATTAATAAAATCGGCTTTAACTGGAATTGGTATTACTATCGCTAATGGTTCAGATGCTAATTCTAAATTAATTGCATCGGCTTTAATTTCATCATCTGACACAAAGTTAAATTCAGGTTTTATTTCTTCTTCTTTTACTGCACTCAAATCTGCAGGTTCTGTGGTTATTACCTCTATTGAAAATGACTCGAAATATTCTTTTATAGGTTCGTTATTTTCAACAGGTTCTGTTTCATCAATGTGATGATCTTCGCTTGCAACGGCATCAACATATTCACCTTGGAAATCATCTAATCCTTCTAATTCATTAAAATGATAACCAAGATAATTATTTGGTACATGATTTGATCCCATTTCAGTATCATCAAATGATTGAATATTGGTTAATAATTCCCTTTTTAACTTATCAATATTATGATCATATGGAATAAAAGTAATTTCTGTTTTTTGCGATGCTTGTTTTGTTATTTTAATATCGTTATTCATAATTTCTATTTCTTTTTTTACTTTGTCATTATTTACAATATTAATAATGTTGTCATCCACGATATCATTAATAATTTTAATCATTTTACCATATGTTTCTAAAAAATGATTATTAAAAAAATCAAAAGTTGTTTGTGAATTATTTCCAAAGATTTCCGTAATTCGCATTAATTTTAAATCATGTTCTTTCTTTAACTTTAATTTTTTAACTAATTTATTTACCTCTTGGGCAAATAAATTATATATTTTAACTTTCTTTTTAATTAATTTAGTTGTCGCTTTAGTTCCTTTAACTTCTTCTTCTTCAACCATTTTTTTAATTTTAAGAGCTTGTTGATACATTTTATTTCACTTATTGTAAAGTTTTTTTTGTTTTTTTGTAATTATTTTTTCTAATATTAATGACGAATTAAAGATATCATTATCTAAACAAGAAAAAGTTGAAATTTCATCTACTGGTGTATCAACATTCCCTTCTTCGTTCAAAACAGCTGTCTTATCAACAAAAACTTCAATGTCAAAACTAACCACCTTGTGCTCATTATTAGCAGTTATATCAATTACTGGCATAGCAGAAACTACTGTTGTTTTAATTTTTGGTTCATTATTTAAAGCAATTGTTTCTAATTCTTCCCTATTTGCTGCAAATAGTGCTTCTGATTCTTCTTCCATGCTGTTTTCACTTTTTTCCATTCCTGCTGTTGCTAATTCTGGTTCAACAACTGATGATTTTTGTGGATTTGTCATAGTTTTAGTCATATAATTAATTAAATTTGCTAATTCATTTTCATCAACATCATTTCTTTTAACATTAAAAAAATAATTTAAATCATTTGATGAAAATATTGAATTTGATTTTTGACCAGATAATTTTTTATTATCATCCTCTTTTGCGTAATCATTGCTTTTGAAATTTTTTGCGATTTCTTTGATCCCTGCGATAGTCGCGTCAACTGCCATAGTTGCGCTTCCATGATACTTTCCCTCTTTATTTACCTCTCTTTCCAATTTTTTATTTTGGTAATAAATAACAATCATATTTCGTTCCTCCACAAAATTTTGTAAAGACTCAACATCAAATAATGATGATTCAATAAATAATAAACCAATAAACATTAATGCCGCTAGAATTAATACAGCTACTTTTCCGTAAATTAAGGAAAAAATAATTAAGGTAATAAAAATAATTTTAATATATGGTTTAGTAATTAATTGTCCTTTTCGAACACGATGAAGTTGAAATGATACTAATGTAATAACGAATAATGCCACAAAAATTGTTAAAGAAATAATTGTATATATTCATATATTACCTGTTAAATGATTTAAAATTTGTTCTTGTTTAAATATTGATTTTTGAAAAATATCATTCATTGATTTTAAAATTGATGGAAGTGCAACACCCTGAACCACAAGAAGATTTAAAATAGCAGTAAAGATTTGGACTATTTCAGCAAATATAATTATAATTCAACCTAATGTTACTAAAAATACAAACATTTTAATTATACTTCTCTATTTTACTTTCCACCACGCATAGCTCAATAATCAAATCCAATTGTTTTATCACCCTCTTCTTCTTCACTGGCGGTAGTAAAATAGGGCATTGGACAATGAGAATCATCCTCTTTTTTTATTGCTTTTTTAGTGGCAACACCTTCTTCATTTTTAATGATATAACGTTTATGATAAACACTTACTTCGTGCACTATTAATTGATTTGTTGCATAATTTCCGTATATTTGTTTTACATAAGTTTCAATTAAAAGGGGATTTAATCCAACAATAAATTTAAATTGTAAAATTCCTTTAAAAATAACTTGTACTAAACTAAAGATTTGTTTAAACTTCACATATCCTACTAAATCAATATTATTAAAAATGATTACAATACTTTCTGTGATGTTATAAGCACGTAAAATTTCTTCAAATTCTTTACGAATATAATCTAATGGATCATCAAATTCTAGTTCATTAATGATTATAATTCAATTATAATCATTAATTTGGTTCGATATCTCATTTTGTTTTAAAGTTCTTGCAAATAATTTAACACGATCTCATAAAATTTTTTTATCTTCTAAACTAACCTTTGGTAATTCTTTAATAATTTTTTTTAATAAAAATAAAAAGGGTGAATAATATAATTCAATACGTAATAAATCAATATTAACAATTGGCATTGAAAAAAATGAAGTATCAATGTCAGACATTGAATCACAATTTCTTTTATCAATAGCTGTTAAGAAAAATTGCATTTCATTATTTTTTTCTTTAAATATTTTCATTAAATCACGAATAATTTCAAAACTTGATAATATAATTCCATCAATCTTAAGTTCTTTATTTTTAGTATTATGATTATTATTTAGAAAACCCCTCACCAGCTCTTCTTCTTCATTATTACCTTGTAATAAATTCATATTTCGCTTATTATTTTTCTTGTTTATTGTATTTTGTTCATCATTGTTTAATTTTAAATTTTTCATTCTTTCGAATTGATTGATGTACATTGTTTAGCCCTCCTTCATCATTTTCATATTTAAATTATATCATATTTCTAAAAAAACTAATAAAAAAAATGCATTATGAAACGGAATTTGTTGATATTTTGCTTTTCTAAAATCACTCTTCATCTTCTCCTTTTTTAAAATCGGTCAGTTCTTATTATGACCGTTTAATTTATTCCTTTTTACTTTATGTTAGTGGTTTTGTCATCAACATCATCTTTTTTCAGATAATCGTCAACTAGTTTTCGTATCCCTACACGAATATTATCTTTATTTATGCTAAATTATACTTGTAAGTGCAAGTAAATAAAATTGCAAAAAATTTCATATAAAAATTTCATGATGCTAAGTTTATTTTAGAAAAATTAAAGCAAGGAGTTTTTTATATGGGATATAAACATCTTGGCATAGATGAAAGAATTTATATTGAGAATCAATTGAAATTTAAATTAAAAATTAGTGAAATAGCTAAAAATATTAATCGAAGTATTAGTACTATTATTCGAGAAGTTAATAGAAATAAAGATAATAATCATTATTTTTCATTAATTGCACAAAATAAAGCAGAAAATAGAAAACAATCACATGTTTATTTTCATAAGTTTAAAAATAGAGAATTAGTAAAATATGTACAACAAAAATTATTATTAGGTTGATCGCCTGAACAAATTTATGGAAGAATTAAAAATTTTCATAAAGAATGAATTATTAGTTTTAAAACAATTTACAATTGAATTTATTCTGGATTACTTGAAAAGGTTACTAATAAAAATTTAAGAAGAAAAGGTAAGAAACGAAAATCTCAAGAAAATCGCGGTAAATTTAATGGTAAATCAATTAAAGAACGAAATGTTAATGTTAATAATCGCATAACTGTTGGCCATTGAGAGGATGATACTATAGTATCATCGCGAGGTAAAAGTAAATCATGTTTAATAACTTTAGTTGAAAGAACATCAAGATTTACTTTAGCAATGTTAGTTGAAAATAGAACTACTAAAGTTATTAACGAAAACATTAGCCATTATTTATCAATTATTCCAAATAATCTTGTTAAAACTATAACATTTGATAGAGGTAAAAAATTTGCTAATTGACAACAACTTGAAAAAAATTTAAATGTGAAAATTTATTTTGCTAATGCATATTCACCCTGACAAAGAGGTACTAATGAAAATACTAATGGGTTAATTAGAGAAAAATTTCCTAAAAAATTTAATTTTTCAAATACCACGAAAAATGCAGTTCATAAATTTATATTGTCTTTAAACCATAGACCAAGAAAAATACTAAATTATCTTTCACCAATCGAATATTTGGTTAGAAAAATAATTTAGTTGCACTTAACTTTACAATTAGGCTTATATAAAAAATGGCCCATAAAATATCCAATGATTAAAACTTCTAAAAATAAAATTGTAATTAAAAAAGCAACAGTATATTTTTCTTGGTTCATAACAAATAAAATCATAAAAATACCTGTTAAAATAATTAAAATTATTAAAATAACAACATTAACAATTCGATATCATATTCATTTATTCTTGTTTTTTGCTATTTCTATCTTCCTATCTAATAAATTCTTTCTTTAAATAATTATAAATTTTTGAAGGACGGTTATCTAAATAACCAGAGTCAACAATTACATCAACATCAAATTTTTGAAGATCATTAAATTCTTTTGCGTAATGCTGTCCACTAATATTTACACTTGTCCCATAAATTGGACCAACTTTATTGATAATTTTTTTTAGTCACTTGGACTTTGTAATTCTAATGCCAATTGTATTATCTTCAGTAATATTATAAATATTATTAATATTTTCCTTTATGTTACCTATTATAGTAATGGTCTCATTTTTTTTGAAAATTTTTAAATCTTCTCGTGACAAATCAATGAAATTTCTTACCATCCGAACTGAACTAACAATAACTGATAAATACATTTTTTCTGATCGTCCTTTAACTTTAAAAATTCTTGCTTTTGCCGAAGGTGAACTAATAATGCATGTCATTCCATAAATAGTATCGGTCGGAACAATAATAACTTTCTCTGCCAAATAAGCAAGAATAATCTCTTTGTAATCTTTTACATTATATACTTTCATAATATGAATAAACTCCTTTTTTAAATTTTTTAATTTGTTTTAATTTGTTCACTATTACCATTATTACTTTTAATTTTAGAAATATGTGAAATAGCAATAACTGATAAAACAATAATAAAGGTCGACAATAAAATCCCACTTGTCAATAATTCATTTCCTTGTAATCAAAAGTAATTCAATTTTTTTGTTTTAAAAATTGGTTCCATTACCATTTCTTTGAAATTACCACTTTCATTTTCTCAACTATTTCAGTAATCAACAGCTTGTGTTAACTGATGTTGTGAAATTAAAAACATTACCAAAGAACCTCCTGTTACAATTAAAAAACTAACATAAAAACTAATGAAGCCTTTTTTTGTTAAATTTGGTTTTTTTAACATCACAAAAGCAAAAGCAAACAACATTGAAATAATTAAAGCTGATGAAATAATTGGAAAAATATTAATTAAAATTGCTGATCCTGGCATATTCATTGCCATTTTAAAATAGTCAACATTTGGTTGCTCTAAAACACTACTTGTCCAGGGAATAATGACATTAATCGTTAATTGAGGATAGAAATAAGAAAATAAAAAAAATCGGTTCGCTGCAGTAAAATTACTGCCAATGATAATTGTATAAACAAATTGGGGAATGAAAACCATACTTGAAAAAAAAACAACTAATAATGAAATATTAAATTCATTTGGAATTAAATATAAACTAATAAACTTTTTAAGACGACTTTGGTTAAAGGTATCTTTTAAAACAAATAATTCATCTTTTTTGTTCTGATTAATATTATTATTTAATAATCATTCTAATTTAAATCCAACTTTTAACATAATAAAAATAATGAAAATAATCTGTAAACCCGTTATTCATCAAACGGCATTCAAACCAATTCATGTTAATGGATACTCATGTTTTGTTCCTGACCCGGTTGCCAAATTAATTAATGTGTTAACAATTTCTGTCCGATTTAACACATTGTTTGGAATTATATTTTCAATGTTTTTAATATAATCCTGTCTGGTATTAGCACCCCGTAACGAACGACATCACTCCGTAAATAAATCATAATAATATTCAGCAAAGGAAAATAATAAACATGCAACAAACAAAAAAGAAATAATAACAACAATTCCAATTAGTAACATTCTATTATTAAAATTAATTGAGCGGCTTTGATAATGAATATAAAAAACACTACTAATAATTGACCCTAATAAAGTTCCTAAAGCAACATATGGCAAATTAAAAATTAAGACTTCATTTGGCAAATGTGGCGTTGTAAATAACTCTAAAACATCTTTTGGAGTTTTTTTAATAAAAACAAGGTATTCTTTTAAGATTTTATCACTATGGGAAACAAAAATAAAAGTAAAATACGGCACCATAATAAATAACACAACCAAAAAAGCAATAATAATAATGCCGGTTCTTTTAATGTTTTTAGCTTTATTTTCCATATCTACACCTCGCGCTTAAGTTTGTTTTATTTTACTACAAAATATTAATAAATAACATTCGCCACTTTTTATTTATATCTTTTTTAAAAAAATATTCTTGTTGAGGGAAGTAATCTTTTACTAATTTTTCTAAAGCCTTTTTTTGGTCATAGCCATGTTCAAAACATAAAATACCATCTTTTTTAACAATTTTCTGTCAATTATTAAAAATTTCCCGATAAAAATACAAACCATCAACATCGCCAAATAAAGCAACATGCGGTTCATAATTCTTAACGCGATGACTAATAATTTGATCATTTGGAATATACGGCGGATTGCAAACCAAAATATCCGTTTTAACATTATTTTTAATAAGTGGTTCTAACATACCGCCTTCCAACAAGGTAACATTCTTACAATTTAATTGCTTAATATTTCGTTTTGCCACTTTCAATGCTTCATTTGAAATATCACTAGCATAAATTGTTAAATCTTGATTTTCTAATCCTAAACTGATAGCAATTGCCCCACTTCCAGTTCCAATATCAATTAAAGTTAACGGTTTATTTACATTATTAAGCGAAATTTCATCAATTATAATATTGATGTTATCAACCAATTCCTCTGTTTCATATCGCGGAATTAAAACATTATAATCAACATAAAAATCATAACCATAAAAATTTTGGTAATTAGTAATATACTGAATTGGTTTGCCATTACGGTATGCTGTTAAATGTTGTCAATAATCATTAATCTTTAAATTAATTTTATCGTTTTTAATTGCATATAATTTTGCTAATGAGGTTTTCATAAAGAATGCTATTAAAATCTTAATATCGGCAAGATAATTAACATTATTGGAATATTTTAAATAATCCTCTGATTTTTGAATTAATTCATTAACTGTCATTAGTTTCCTTCCGTTCTCAATCTTTGTTCTTCGTTAATTAGTGCTATGACAATTTCATCTAAATTACCTTCCATAATTTGATCTAATTTTTGTAATGTTAAATTAATACGATGATCAGTAATCCGATTCTGGGGATAGTTATATGTTCGAATCTTTTCACTACGATCTCCCGTTCCCACAGCATCTTTTCGCAGTGTACCCCGTTCTTCGTTAATTTTTCGTTGCTGTTCTTTATATAGCTTGCTACGTAAATGTTTCATTGCTAATGATTTATTATCATGTTGACTACGACCATCTTGTGAAGTTACAACAACCCCACTTGGTAAATGGGTGATTCGAACCGCTGAATCAGTTGTATTAACGTGTTGTCCTCCGGCACCCGAAGCACGATAAGTATCAATCTTTAAATCAACTGATTTAATTTCAAAATCAACTTCTTCAATTTCTGGCAAAATAGCAACAGTTGCTGTTGATGTATGAACGCGACCTTTATTCTCTGTTTTTGGAATTCGTTGTACCCGGTGGGCCCCTGATTCAAACTTCGTTTTTGAATAAACTCCTTCGCCTTTAACCATAAATGAGATTGTTGAAAATCCCCCTGCTTCTGATTCATTAGCTTCAATTAACTCCACTTTTCAATGTTGTTGCTCCGCATACTTTAAATACATTCGATATAAATTACCAGCAAAAATATTTCCCTCATCCCCGCCAGCAGCACCACGAATTTCAAAAATAACATTCTTCTCATCATTAGGATCTTTTAATAATAAAATTACTTTTAATTCTGCTGTAATTTGTTCTTTTCTAATTTCTGATGATTTTAATTCATCTTTTACTAATTCAATTAACTCGCTATCTTTTTCAGTTTCTAAAATTAATTTCGCTTCATTAATATTATTTAAAACATTTTTATATTTTAAGTATAAAACAACCGTATCTTCTAATTGTGTTTGTTCTTTTGCTAAACTAGTTAATTTTTTCACATCATTAATTATTTCTGATTTCGTTAATTCTTCGTTAATTAAATTTCACCGCTTTAATATCGTTTCTAATCGCTCAATTGTTTTTTGGTTCATTTGCCCCGCCTCTTTTAAACACCTAATAATTATAATATATTTTAAATAATAATAATTAATTTAATCTATTATAAATAAAAAAATCATTATAATTAATAATTAATGATTTTTTCGCTTAATTTGAAATTAATTCTTGAAATTTTGGCAAATTATTTAATTAATCAACTAAAGTTAACCGATGTTAACAACTTTCAAATGTTTTTTAAATGGGAATATTTATTAATAATTCTTTGACTAATTTTAAAAACACTCCCATTTACAATCACATTATCATTATCTTTAATTAACAAATCTTCTAAAATAATAATTTTAAAAATTAATTAGTAAATTTTCAATAAAATAAGCTTTAACTTTTTTCACTGTTTTTGGTTTACTATTAATAATTAATAATAAAATACGATCCTACATTAAATCCTGCTTTTGTTAACATTTGGCTCCTTAAGTTAATATGTTACTTCATGACAATGACGACAACGAGCTTCATATTTATCTTTTTCTCCAATTAGAACAATTTGGTCACAATAATTAGCTGGCTTACCATTAATTAATCGTTGTGTCATGTTTGCTAAATTTCCACATTTAACACAAATGGCATGTAATTTTTTAACCTCATCGGCACGGGTCATTAATTGTTCAACATTAAGAAAAGGTTCACCCCGGAAATCTTTATCTAAACCATTAACAACAACAACCATCCTTTTGTCGGCTAAATAATCAGCAACTTTAACAATATTATTGTCAAAAAATTGGACTTCATCAATCCCGACAACATTTGTCGTAGGTTTAAGTTTGACTAATAATTCATCAGAATTATTAACCGATGTTGCTTCAACAGCTTTTTTACTATGACTCACAACTTGATTTTCGTTACAACGAAAATCAAGTGTTGGTTTAAAAACTTGAATTTCAAATTTAGCATAACTAAAACGAACTAACCGACAAATAAATTCCTCTGTTTTTCCAGCGAACATACAGCCAGCAATTACTTCGACCCATCCTGTTTGGACATTACTGTTTAAAAAATACATTAATTATTAACCCTCCATATATTTAATATTATTTTTAATAACATAACTTAAATCCTTTAAAACTTTTTCCAAATCTGCTCATTGGTAAATTTTTGCCCCACTTGCTAACTGGTGACCGCCACCATAATATTTTTCTGCGACACCATTAATAATATAAGCATTACTACAAATGCTAAGATTGATATAACATTCCGCTTTATTTTCAATTGCTCACATTCAAATTTTAAATTCTTTAATATTACTCATAATATTAACTCACGGCTTAACAGTTTCATAATTCATCGCATGTTCTTTTAGCATTTCGTTTGTTATTTTCACATAACTAATTTGATTATCATAAACAACTACTTGTGATAATAAATAATTTTTAAAACGAACATTAACCCACGAATCTTCATATAATTTTTGATAAACTGATTGTAAATCAAACCCAGTGGCAACTAATTGCCCCGCTAACATAAAAGTTTCTTGACAAGTTTTACTATACATAAAACGATTTGAATCAGTTACGATACCCGTAAAAATTAACCTTGCTGCTTGGTGAGTTACTGTTAAACTTGATGTTAAAATTAATTCAGCAATCATTTCTGATGCTGCAATTTTTGTTTCATCAATTCATTGTAAATCACCAAAAGGTGTAATATTAGGATGATGATCAATTTTAATTACTTCTTCGGCTTTTTGCCAATATTTACTATCAATTCGTTCAATATTCGCTGTATCAGTCACAATTACTAATGCTCCTTGGTAATCTTCTTGTTGAACAAGATTAGGTGTCGCTAAAAAAGCTAAAAAATCATTTGGTTCACCATCAACTAATACTTTTTTATTTGGAAAATTATCTTTAATAAACTGTGCTAATCCAAACGCTGAACCGTATGCATCACCATCTGGCGAAACATGACTTAAACAAATAATTGTTTGATACTCTTTAATTTTTTGTAAAATCGTTCCTTTTAAATCTTGCATTTATTTTCCTCACTTAAATATTAGCAACTAAATTACTATTAACTTTATCATAAACTAATAATGCTTGCTTTTCGAAATATATCGTTGTTATTCTTTTTAAATTTAATTCTTTTTCTGTCACTAATTTTTTAAAAAAAATATCATCATTAATTTCAAAAAAACAAACAATTGATTTAGCAATTTTTTTAATTGTTTTAATATGTCCTTTATATGCCAAATGTAAATCCTTATTAAAGTCTTTTGTTCTTTTAAATGTAATTAAATTTGGATTAATTGTTAATCAATATTCCTTTTTGTCAATTAATTTAATTCCTTTTGATAGTTTAATTTTAATTTTCTCATTTGCTAAAGTATTTTCTGTTGCCACATATTTCATTGCAAAAACATTTTCCGAACTATTATACATTGCTTTATATAATTCAATAGTATCTGGTGAATATTCAGCATGATATTTTGACATTAATTTATAATTATTATCTTTATCAAAAATTAATAACTGTGTAACATAATTTTTAATATTCTCAACATTTTTTGAGAAAACTAAAAAAGTTAATTGGGGATTATAATTTTTCAAATTCAATAAAATATCATTTAATTCATTTGCTTCATTGTGTGTTAAATTATCAAAAGTATTATGTAAAACAATTAATTCTTTATTACTTAAAATAGCATTGATTAACCTAATTTTAGTATGGTCAAAACTACTCAAATTTTTGGTAAATTTAAATCAATTCATTTTAATATCTAAATCACTCATTAATTTTTTAACTTCTTCAAAAGCTTGATTATAAACTGTCACAACTTTTTCACTTGCCTCAGCAATAGCAATTGAATTATCTTTTTCTCGCGGTTTTAATGTATTACCTAATAATTCCAAATGATATTTATGAAAAAATTCTAAAACTTTTCCTTTTACAATTGTTGCCTCATCTGGTAATAAATTGGCAATTAATTGTTCTTGCTTTTGATTATAATTAAATCATTGATCTTCTGACAATTTTGATCAATTAACAATATTTGATGAATTACTTTTATTTAAAATTCCTTTAATAATACTTTTACGTTTGATATCTTTCATAACCGCATTAACAACATTAAAACGGTATTTTTTAAACGCTTTACGCGCTTTAATTAACAAATAACGTTCATAAGTGATTTCCGTATGTAAAATTTTTAAATACTTCTCACAAACTAATTTAGCACCAATAAAGCAAAAAATTTTGTCTTTTAGTTTTCTTTTTTTAGCAATTTCATAACAATCACACAAATAATCTAAATCAGAAATATAATAAATTTTATCTCATAAAGCTTGTAAAAAAGCTAAATAACCTTCGTATACCCGAATCTCTTCGCGTTTATAAATATAAGTATGTAAACTTTGAATTATAATAGAATTTTTATCATCTTCTAAAATTTTACTAATTTCTTTTTTATGAAATTCACTAATTTGGGTTAAATAGGTTTCAATTCATTCTTCTTTAATTAGAATTGAATTATTGAAATATTCATTAATAATTTTATCTGTTTTTAAGATTAACTCTTGTTTGTTTAAATCATTACCAATAAAAACTAAATTTTTATAAAAATATTTATTTTTATTATATTTTAATGAACTATCATGTAAAAACTTTGGTGTTTTTAACATATAATAAGCTAAACATAATTTTGTTGGTAAAAAAGCCAATCTTAATGCCCCTGATGAAACATAACAAATTTTTTGTTCTTTTGGTAATAAAGCTGTAATATTCCGATTGTTTAAATAAATATTTCCACTACGGGGTTTTTTCTTCCCCAATAAAAGTTTTAAAAAATATGACTGTGAAAACTTATCTTCAAAACTAATTCCTAAAACTTCTTGACTATTAATATCAAAGTTTAAATCTGCAAAAATAACTTTTTTATACCGTTTATATTTTAAATTATTAATTTTTAATCCCATTAAAGCACCACGCTTCCAATCAATTTTATTATACCAAAATAAATACAACAAAAAGGTTGTATTTATTATTTAAGGATTTTGATTAATATCTTAAAATTGTTGAATAATATACCACATACCTTATTTAAGGTATATTAATTTTAATTTTATTGTCAATATGTTTTTGTATTTTTTTAAATTTTTCAACAACAAAAATACATTTTTATTAAAATTATTAAATTTATTATATAAAACTAATAAAAATATAAGTTTGATTGCAAATTATTATTTACAAAATTATTAACTGAATAATTAATTCTATTTTTCTAATGGTTAATTAGTATTAAATAAATTAATTTTATTTTTAAAATTCATCATACCGGTATTTAATTTATTTTTAATAGTTTTTTCATGATAAGTTAGTTGCATTTTTAATGCAAAGCACCCTTACAGTAATGTTGATATATCTCCATCAATATTACAACCAATATTATTACATAATGTTTGACTTATGACACCCTATTAATTATTTTTAATTAATGTAAATTGTCTCTTTTAATAATTTAATTTTGGCTTCTTTTATAAAAAAACTGTTTTCTAAACGTTATAATAACTATTCATATTTAGCAATAAGGTCGTATAAAAAAGATTTGGTTTTTGAAAAAAACGCAAAAATTGAATAAGAATAATAAAATAAAATTATTAATTTACTCAGAGAAAGAACAGCATCTTAAATTCTTAAAATAGAAACTTTTTATTGCAACTTTTTGTTGCCTTCTTTAAATTGTGTTACATATTTATTAAATATCTTAGAAATATTTACAAAGTGTACTTGTTTTTTCTCTAATTTTAAGGCGTTGTCCTTTCTTTGATACTATTTTTATAGTTAATTTTTAAATAACAAAATTTACTCCTTAATAAGATAGTTGATTTTGTTCTACTTTATCGTACATTATACTAATTTTTAAAATAAATTGTATTAAACATTTATTTTATTGGTGTTATAATGAAATTAAAATTGAAATTGAATAAAGCGCTACACTTCATAGTATAATTTACAACGTGCTTGCGTCCTTTCCATCTAACTGACGATAAGTTCTTCGAACTAAAACAATTATTAAATATAGATCCATATATAATATAATTAATTTTAGTAAGAAAAAAGTTTATTTTTTATAAAAAATATAAATAAAATAATTAAATAAATTTTTTAAAAGTTTGATTTATCAATATTTTAGATACATAATACTAATAAAAAATTTTTATACCAAAACCTAAACTTTTTTCTCACTACCTAATTAATCATAAATATTTTTTATTATGGTAATATCATAGTGATAATAACGATCAAACCCCGCCCGTTCAAACATAACTTGTAATCATAATAACTAATGTTACTAAATATAAAATAACTGTTGCTACTCAATGATAAGTGATAAGAACGATATTGCGCTGCTTGATTTTTTTGAGCAATAATCCCAATCCAAAATACTAACATAGTAATCGTAATATATGTTGTAACCGATAATTGAATAATATAATGTGGTTTTGTATTTTTAAATTTTGATTCAAATAAATACAAAAAAATATAAAGCCACAATATAATTAGTCTGAGTTGTAAAAAAAAGAATAATAATTAAAAATTCTTTCCCAACATCCTAAATAGACAAAATCTGGTTGCAAATAATAAGTTGCCCTAATTAAATCAAGTAGCAAAAATAAATTTATAACAATTAAAATACTAAGCCGTAAATAAAAATATACGCGATAATTTCATTTAAACATCTCAAAACTCCTTTAACCTAAAAGGTATAATATATATATAATATAAACTTTAGTATCTTTTAAATTAAAGTGCAAGGAATTATTTTTATTTTTATTTTTTACTAATTTATTGTTTTTAGTAAATTTAATTATATTTTTTAAAATTTTTTCTTTATAACATCAAAAGGTGATAAAATCATAACTAAATAAGGGGGATTTAAATGTTTAATTTTAACAATGAAAAATTAAATCAGTTGGTTGTAAATTACATTAACTATACCATTGACCCAAAACACGATAATGAGCAACAAAAAAATAAACTTGACAGTAGCCTTTTGTTTTATCAAATTGATACTCGTCAATTAAAAAATAGTATTAATATTGTTATTAGTTCGCATATAACAACATCAGAACAATTTGCTAGAGCTGGGGAAATTATTGATGAATATTATACAGAAAAAACACCATTTATTTGATATACAATTACGATTGACAATAATCAAGCGGAACGAACGTTTTTTGAAAAAAATGGATTAAATCATTTGCAAACAAGAACTGCCATGATGATGAATTTGAAAATTTTTACTATCAAAAATAAACAATTAGCAAATGAAAAATTTAATGAAATAACTGATCTTTCAATTTTTTGCAACAAAAAAAATGCAAAACTAACAACGACACCAAATCTTAAAATTATCACTGATGCTGAATTACCATTAAAGGATTTACCTACTTCGCAACCTAATCCCACACTAGATCAAGTTAACGATCTTTGTTACGCAGTAACATTAACTAAAGATGAAGCACCAATTACAACTGGGATTCTTTTTTTTGAAGCAACAATTGGTGTAATTAGGGTAGCTGACAGTGAAGATAATTCTGAATCAAAAGAAAAAATGTTAATTCATTTATTAAATAAAGCACAAAAAGCAAATTATGAAAATGTTGGGATTGTTGTCATTAAGGAACAAGTTGCTTGATATCAAAAAATAGGTTTTGAAGCACAAGATTTATTTTTCAACATTTATGCGTTGCATTATTCACAAGAATAATATAATTTTTATTTTTAAGTTATAATCCATTCCTAAGAATGATATAATGCTTATGAAACTATTATTTATATTTTATTGCAATTTTATTTACTTGCACTTAACTTTACAATTAGGCATTTGAAAAAAAGAAAGGAACAAAATGATAATAATATTATCGATATTAGAAATATTTACCATTTTTACAGTTAGTAACTTCAAATATAACAAATAATAATGAGCCCACCGCGCAAAACAATTGGATAAAAATTAGTTATTCAATAGAAGAACTAATTAATCAAATAACTTACGAACGAAATGAAAATTAGGTAGAACTAAATGAAAAATATCACCATTTACAAGAATATTTTAATAATAAAATAATAATATACATAAATCTTCATACTAAAGACAATCAAACGCAAACAATTTTATCAGCATTAAAACAACAATATCCAAAAGTAATAATATAAGAGCTTATTATTGAAATCCACGAAAGAAATGTTAGTCGTTTAATTCCCATTATTTATACAATTAATCGCGTTAAAAATGATTAATTGTATTATTTAAAACAAGATTTATGATATCAAAAAGCAATATTTACGACCCAATATAAACTTGGATTATAAAAAAGTTTTGTTAACAAAATAAAAGACAATTAAATTCCTTTCCCATAAAAAACAATAAAAACCCTTGTTAACGGGTTTTTATTGTTTTACTTCAAAATTAAAGAATGAATTAATTAGTAAAAGCAAAATCACGAACACTATAACGAGTTTTACCAGTGAAATCATTAAAATTATTTTTATAAGTAATAGTAATTGCTTTAAAGTTTTCAAGATCAAATTCAGCATTTAATCTTTCTGCTAAATCATTTCATACTACGCATTGAACTTCTTCGCCGTTATCTAAAACTCAAAATTCACATAAATCTCTTGTTTGTCCATCTTTACTAGTAACTGTTTTTAATTGTGGTTGTTTTGATGCTAGCAAGAATTTTACATCGTTAATAAATTGTTCATCTTTTTTATTAAATTTGTTGTGTTGTGGTCTATTATTATACATTCTTGTTGCCCTCCTTTCTTATTCAAATGAATACTTAAATCATACTTTAAATTTTAACTGAAAAAAAAGGAAGATTTATTAGATTGTCATATGAACAACAATATTATATCACTAAAATATTTTTAAAAAACGATTATTTTAGAAAATATTGTTATTTTTCTACATTATTTAGTAACAATATTATTATTAGAACTGATGAATTACTATCATAATTTAAAATAATTTTTCAATTACCTTCGCAATTCCATTATGGTCATTATCATCGGTCACTAAATCAGCAATTGTTTTAACATCAGTCAAAGCATTTCCCATTGCTACGCCAATGCCCGCTCACCGTAACATCGCTACATCGTTATGTTCATTTCCAAACGCCAAAACATTATTGGCTGTTAATTGATATTTTTCACAAATCTTGATAATTCCGGTTGCTTTATTAATTTGAAAACTGGTAATTTCTAACGACGAGCGATCACCACGAATTTCTTGTGAAATTTCAATCTTTCCTTCTCATTTCGCCACAAAACGATTCACATCAGAAGTATAGCTACTAATATAAATCTTATTAACATTAATATCAAAATTAGTAGAATATATGCAAGCCGTTACTTCATCTTTAGCTTCAGCAAAAGTTGCTAAATAATTTTTGGTTGTTGTATCATTGAACCCTTTACAATGCAATAACATCTTATTAAACGACGAATAATCAGCATCAAACATAATTAAGGTTTCTAAATCAAAGTTAATAACATCCAAATAAATTTCTCGTAATAATTTTTGATTCAAAAAATCACAAAATAAAAATTCTTTTGTTGCATTATTTGTTACAACTGAACCATTCAAACTAACTGTAAAATCATTATCATCAGTTAATCCTAATTTTTCTGCAATATCTTTACTTTGATATAATGGTCGGCCAGTAGCAATTACTAACTTAATATTTTTGCTAGCCAATTCTTTTAAAATCCGAAAAGTACGTGGAGACATTTCGCTGTTTGAATTCAAAGCTGTTCCGTCCAAATCAACAGCAATTAATTTAATATATGTCACAATCATTTTCCTCCTATATAATATAATTTTAATATATTTTATTAAAGTTCCAACATTTATTTTAAATAATGATTGTAGGATAATTAATTATAAACTAAAATTTTTATAATATTTTAGTTTATAATTAATAATTAAATAGTAAAACACCATGCATTCATTTGAATTAACGGTAAACATTGAAAAATATTTTTAAAATGGAATTTAGTTAATGTTCTCAAGCTGTCCCAACAAATGTAATGATGATTAACATTATATTTACTCACTGAAAAAATATTTTTTATTAAGAACATTATTACTCATTTTCAAAATTATTGACATATTTTGTTTTTTCTAATGTATAAAGGAATTTTGTTTTTAAACTACCATACTTACTTTTCATTACTAATAAGTAATCTTTATTCATAATTTATCACCCCATAATCTACTTATTCATCTTCTAAATAGTCAGTTATTAAACTTTTAATCTAATCAATTTCATATCATTTTAAATTTAAGTTAAATTTGTTGGCAATGAAATATTACCAAACGTTGTTCTTAATTACCAAATTTAAGATATAAATTTAAATTCTCAACTCATATCATAATCATTATCAATTTGTGTATAAATAATATCTTTATTACTAATTTTTAATGCTTTATTATTAATTTATTTTTAATTTAATAATCACTAATACAGTATAATATATTATATTTCCTAATAATTATTTTTATAGTTGCTCAATTTTCATAAGTAATATCATTAAGTTACACTGGATAAATTATAAGCATTAATTTATTTAATTTATTAATTGTTTTTTTATATTTAACTTTTTGATATAACATCTTCGCGGTTTTGCACATTTTCTCTAATTTGCTTTGCTTAATTATTAAACTGATTTAAGATATTTTCTGATATTTATTTACTTAAACCTTATTCGATTAATTGCTCTTTTTAAGTGCCATTTTATAAACTCCTCTTTTTTTATCCTTGTTCGATTAACAAGTCGGCGTAAACTCTTTTTTACGGAAAAAGATTAAACCTATAAATTAATTATATACTAATAGTTTATAATTAAAATACTTTTTATAAACTAATACTAAACAATTACAAACAAAAAAACACAGCACATATAAATATATATAAAATAATATAAATTAATATTAATATATTTAATTTATAATCTAGCCCTTAAAACACGTAATAATGGTTATTTTTAAAAGATAAAATTTTAAAATAATTCATAATTTTTCTTGCATATATATATATATATATATAATAATGAGTATTTATAAAAAGTTTCAAGATAAAAGAAAAGGAGAAAAACAATTATGAAAAAATACTTAGTTTATTAAATGTATTAACAATTAGCAGGAGTACGGCACCAACAACGATTGCTGCTAGTTATTATCAAAAAAATTAAATAGTGAAATTAATTACCCACAAAAAAATAATTTAGAAAATTTAAAAAGAGATAAAAGACAGCGAGGTGCTGTTGTATGAGCGACCGCAGCAACAACTGGAATAGCATATTATGTTAAAAAAGTGTTGTAGCAAAAGATATTGTTGATGCAACATCTAAACATTGTTATAATCAACAACAAGATTATCAGAATTATGGTTGATTTGGTGGCGATGGATAATATTAAAAATATATAAAAATGGAAATAAATTTTTATTTTCATTTTTAATTAAAGTATAAAAAAACAGAAAGAATATTTTATATGAAAAAATTATTAAGTATAATATGAACAATATCATTAGTAGGAATAATAAGCATAATAAGTTTAGTTGCTTGTAATAAACCACCACAATATAATGAAGATGAATTAATACAATTAAAAGAAAAAAACAATATAAAAATAAAAAATGGTATTTTAGAATGAATAGCACCACAAGAAAAACCGTTTAGTGAAATTGGAAATAATAAATATTATTTTATTTTATGAAGAGGTTTAAAAACAGATAAATGAACATTAAAAAAATATAAAGATGTTGGCTTAGCCAAAGATAATACTCTAATAGATACATCATATAATAATGCAAAACTTCATAGAGTAAGTCATGATTTACAAACTATTGCAGAAAGAGAATACAGTAGCTGGTGTACACCTTTCGGTTTTAATGATAAAGATGATGGATCTCATTTTAAATCAATATACCGTTGAAATTTATATACACAAGAACCTAATTTAATTTTAGATGAAAATAGTAATGTAAAAGTTAAAGGAGAATAAAAAATAGACATTAAATCTATTTTTTTATTTTGGCTTAATTGTAATTTTAATATCATAATTAGATATATTTATAATATTATGTATTTCTACATTATTTGTATTAAATATTATATTTCCATTTTCTGATTTAGGAAATGCTGATGTCCCCATATAATAAATATTTCCGTAACCCCCGACCCCCATAAATTTAGGAATAACATTTTTTAAAATTATATTTGAAAAAAGTGATATTAGTTCAATTAAAAGGTACTTTAAAAACTCTTTAATACCCTTGAGAAAATGATAAAAATATAACAATAGATGTTTCTAACCAAAACGTTTTAGGAATTATAAATAAAAGTAAAAACCCTATTAAAATTTACAATTAAGCCAAAATAAAAAAAATAGATTTAATGTCTATTTTTTATTCTCCTTTAACTTTTACATTACTATTTTCATCTAAAATTAAATTAGGTTCTTGTGTATATAAATTTCAACGGTATATTGATTTAAAATGAGATCCATCATCTTTATCATTAAAACCGAAAGGTGTACACCAGCTACTGTATTCTCTTTCTGCAATAGTTTGTAAATCATGACTTACTCTATAAAGTTTTGCATTATTATATGATGTATCTATTAGAGTATTATCTTTGGCTAAGCCAACATCTTTATATTTTTTTAATGTTCATTTATCTGTTTTTAAACCTCTTCATAAAATAAAATAATATTTATTATTTCCAATTTCAC